>CBDFKL010000001.1:0-11418 GCA_965248825.1 Alphaproteobacteria bacterium
TCGCCCGCAAGCCGTCGCGAGATGATCCGCAGGCAGTGGCACGACGAGCACGGCAGCATGAGCGGCCACTACGGTCTCGGCATCATGCGCGGCCAAGTCGGTGAATGGGAGTGGTTCGGTCATGCGGGGGGATTTCAGAGCTGCCTCAGCCGGACGATCGTGCTGCCGGGCCGCGATATCTCGGTGTCGATTCTGACCAATGCGTTGGACGGGCCCGCCTGGGCTTGGTCGGACGCGGCGATCCACATCCTGCAAACGTTCGAGAAACGCGGTGCTCCTAGCGCTCGGACTCGCGATTGGGCGGGTCGTTGGTGGAGCATGTGGCGCACGATCGATCTCATCCCGATGCGCGATCACGTCCTCGTCGACGATCCGGGCCTTAGCGGTTCCGTTTACAGATTCGAGCGAGATCGCCGTAACGGAAGGCGATACGGGCACGATCCGTCTCGCGCCCGGGATAGCCAATTTCGGTGAGGAAGCGCGCCTGGTGCGAGGCAAGGACGGCCGTATCCGGGAGGTCTGGGTCGGCGGGACGAAGTACCTGCCGGAGCGACGCCTCGCGTCAGAGCTCAAACGCCGATACGGCGGGTAGGACCTCCTTGAGGGGAACACGTTCAAGTGGCTGACGTTGACCCCCGTCGAGCGACTCCCTAAGGTCGCGGCCGCCGCACGCGGGCGGCGAGGGAACGAGGCTAAGCGGGGGGCATCGAGCCATGGCCGTGGAGCGTAAAGAGGTGGCCGAGCAGCGCTATCGCGAGTCCTACGGGCGCTATTTCGAGGAGTTCGTGGTGGGCGATGTCTACGAGCACCGGCCGGGCCGGACGCTCACCGAGTACGACAACATTTCCTTCACGCTCCTTACCATGAACACCCACCCGCTCCACTTCGACAGCCACTACGCGTCGCACAGCGAGTTCGGCAAGCCGCTGGTCAACAGCGCGCTGACACTGGCTATCGTCGCCGGCATGTCGGTGAGCGATATCAGCCAGAAGGCGATCGCCAATCTCGGCTGGAACGATATCAAGCTGACCGCGCCAGTCTTCGCCGGCGATACCATCTATGCCGAATCCGAGGTGCTCGCGACAAGGGAATCGCGCTCCCGCCCCACCCAGGGCATCGTCACGGTCAAGACCACCGGCAAGAAGTCCGACGGCACGGTTTTCATGACCTACGAGCGCACGGTGCTGGTGCCGAAGCGCGGCCACGCCGTGGACGACCGCGCCGACTACTGAGCCTGACCGGCCGCCGCGTCCGTGAGCGGCGGAGTGGGGCGGCGAATGCCACTCGGCAGGCAGACCGGGCTGCGGTATAATCGCGCGAGCGGAGGTACGCATGCGCACAAGAATCATCCACCTGATCAATCCCCAGACCGACCAGTTCACCACGCGGCCCATGTATTTCGGACGGGCGCTCTATTCGCCGCTGGCGGGTCTGCTGGCGGTCGCGGCGGTGATTCCGCAGGACAAGTACGAAGTCGTGATGACCGATGAGAACATCGAGGACATCGACTTCGACCTGAAGGTCGACATGGTCGGCATCTCGGCGATGACGAGCTACGTGAAGCGCGGCTACGAGATTGCCGATGCCTTCCGCGCCCGCGGCGTGCCCGTGATCATGGGCGGCGTGCACGCGAGCTTCATGCCCGAGGAGGCGCTGGAGCGTTGCGACGCCGTGGTGATCGGCGAGGCCGAGCTGGTCATGCCCAAGGTCCTGGACGACCTGGATCGCGGCGAGCTCAAGGGCGTCTACCGCGCCGACACGCTTCACCCGATGGTCGGTGTGCCCATGCCGCGCTACGACCTGGTGAAGAAGAACCGCTACGTCAACCGCACCTTCGTCCAGACATCGCGCGGCTGCCATCAGGGCTGCACCTTCTGTGCCGAGCCGCTGATGAACGGGCTGAAGTTCCGCTACCGGCCGGTCGACGAGGTGATCCGAGAGATCGAAAATTGCGGGCAGCGCACGATCTCGCTCAACGACGCCGACTTCTTCGGCACCGAGGAGCGACCCAAGGAGGTGATGCGGGCGCTCAGGGGGCGCGGCATCCGCTGGCAGGCTGCCGCCACCAGCAAGCTCGCCCAGAAGGACGAGATGCTGGAGCTCGCGGCCGAGAGCGGCTGCTACATGTTGAGCATCGGCTTCGAATCGATCTCGCGCGACACGCTCAAGAGCGTCCACAAGTACGTCAACCGGCCGGACCAGTTCGCCGCGCTGGTGGAGAAGATCCACAGCTACGGGATCATGGTCTTCGGGCTCTTCATGTTCGGCTTCGAGGGCGACAGCGAGACCGTCTTCGACGAGACGAGCAAATTCAACATCGACGCCAATTACGACGCGTGCGCCTACTCGGTGCTGACCCCCTATCCCGGCACGCTCACCTGGTACCAGATGAAGAAGGCCGGGCAGATCGTCTCCTACGACTGGGATCTCTACGACCAGGGGCACATCGTCTACCGGCCCGAGAATCTCACCACCGAGCAGCTCCGCGAAGGCCACATCATAACTCCCTGATATAGCTCCTCTATTTCTCGATTCCCGCGGCCGCAGATGACGGATCGGCAGGCCGCGCCGCCATGCCGGATGCCGGGAAGAGGAGCGCCAACCATGTCCCCCATCCCGTCCGCCCTGGAGATCACGCGGGACATCGTCCGCATGGACACGCGCAATCCGCCGGGCCGCGAAGTGGAATGTGCCCACTATCTCGGCGATCTGCTGGGCGCGGCGGGACTCGAAGTCTCCTACCACGAGTTCGCGCCGGAGCGGACGAGCCTCGTTGCTGTGCTCCGGGGCGAAGGCGGCAACGGCAAGAAGCCGCTCTGTTTCGGTGGGCATATCGACGTGGTACCGCTTGGCACCAAGGACTGGTCGGTCGATCCCTTCGGCGCCGAAATCGTAGACGGCAAGCTCTATGGCCGCGGCACCACGGACATGAAGGCGGGCGTCGCCTCCTTCGTCCATGTCGCACTGAAGCTCGCGGCTGAGGGGAAGCGGGGCGCGGCGGACCTGGTGCTGGCGATCTGCGCGGGCGAGGAGACCGGCTGCGAAGGCTCCTACCATCTGGGCGAGGTCGGCGCGCTCGGCGAGGCCGGCGCCATCGTCATCGGCGAGCCCACTGCGAACTATCCGATCCTCGGCCACAAGGGGGCGCTCTGGCTCAGGGTGGAGACCGAGGGCGTCACCGCTCACGGCTCGATGCCGGAGCTCGGCGACAACGCGCTCTACAAGGCGGCGCGCTCGGTGACCAGGCTCGAAGACTTCGACTTCAACGTCATGCCCCACGAGCTGCTCGGAAAGTCGACCCTCAATGTCGGCACCATGCAGGGAGGGCTCAATCTGAACTCCGTGCCGGACCACGCCGAGTTCACCATCGACATCAGGACGCTACCCGAGCAGGACCATGGGCAAATTCTCACGGGCCTGGAGGGATTTCTCGGCGATGAGAACAAGGTCGGGCGCATCGTCGATGTCGGCGGCGTGCACACCCCGCACACCCACCCGTGGATGCGGGAGATCTACGCGGTGATGGAGCCGATCCTGGGCGAGAGAATCGAGCCGCGCGGGGCGCCCTATTTCACCGATGCCTCCGCGCTGACGCCGGCCTACGGGCGCCCGCCGACCGTGATCCTCGGGCCGGGCGAGATGCACATGGCCCACCAGACCGACGAGTACTGCCCTGTGCCGCACATCGAGCAGGCAGTCGAGGCCTACGAGATTCTCGCCCGCCGCTGGTGCGGCTGCTGAGAGGGGCCTGCTGTTCTCTTGACCGCCGCACAAGCACCGCCCTTCGGCGCCGCCGCAAGGCCGGCGGCAACGTTCGAATTGCCATGCCGCGGCTGTGATGGCTATGATCCAGGCAAGGAGGGGTCCGTCGTGCCGGCGGGTCCCAGGCAAAGCATTGCGCCGCAAGGACAAAGAGCGAGGCGCAATGCAGACAGGGAGCTTTCCAATGCGGAAGTTGTCAATGTCACTGGCGGCGGTACTCATGGTTGCCGGCGCCCTTGTCCTTGCACGGGGCGCCGATGCGGCCTGCGGCAAGGTGACGATCGCCGAGATGACCTGGGCTTCGGCCGGGGTCGCAGCCCATGTCGAGGATATCATCCTCAAAGAGGGCTATGGCTGCGACACCGAGGTGGTGCCTGGCGACACGGTGCCCACCGTCACCTCCATGACGGAGAAGGGCGAGCCCGACATCGCGCCCGAGGTCTGGATCAATTCCGCGCGCGAGGTCGTCGAGGCGGCGGTGGCTGAGGGCCGGCTCACGATCGCCGGCGATATCTTCTCGGACGGCGGCGAGGAAGGCTGGTGGGTGCCCACCTTCGTGGTGGAGCAGAATCCGGAACTCACCACCCTGCAGGAGGTCATCAAGCGGCCCGACCTCTTCCCCGACAAGGAGGAGCCGGGCAAGGGTCGCTTCTACGGCTGCCCGCCGGGCTGGGCCTGCGAGATCGTCAACCGCAACCTCTACATGGCCTATGGTCTCGACGAAGCCGGGTTCACGCTCTTCAACCCGGGCTCCGGCGAAGGGCTGGCGGGGGCGATCGCCAGCGCCTATGAGCGTGGCAACCCGATCTTCGCGTACTACTGGGCGCCGACCGCGCTGCTCGGCAACTACCCGATGGTGAAGCTCGGCGGAATGGAGCACGACCCCGAGACATGGCCGTGCATCGTCGACAAGGATTGCGCCGACCCGCAACCCAACATGTACGCGAAGTCGGTGGTGATCACGGTGGTGACCTCGAGCTTCGCCGAGAGCGCACCCGAGGCCTTCGAGTTCGTCTCCAACGTCTCGTGGTCGAACTCCTTCCTGAACAGCCTGCTCGCATGGAAGGACGAGAACCAGGCGACCACGCGGGAGGCGGCTGAGCACTTCCTCAAGAACAATGAGGACGTGTGGGGCGCCTGGGTGTCGGCCGAGGTCGCGGAGAAGGTGAAGGCCGCTCTGATGTAGCCTGCCGGCAGGTCAGTCGCCGAGCGGAAGAGTCCGCGCCGGCCTGCTCCCCCGCCCCGTCCCGGCATGCGAACGCCATGTCCTCGGGGGAGCCGAACCGGGGAGCGTGAACCGTGTCCGACTGGGTCCTGAATTTCCCCACACTCGACATCGCCACGCTGCGTTCCGTCCACAAGTCCATCGACGCGGCGTACCGCACGTTTTCGCGGAACTACGGCGACCCCATCGAGAGCATCTTCGATCCGCTTCTCTGGCTCCTGATCAAGTTCGAATGGGTCCTGCTCAACGCCCCCTGGTGGGCGGTGATCGTCGCGATCGCAGGCATCTGCTTCGCCGCGAGCCGGCGTGTGCGGCTCACCGTCGGCGTCATCGTCGCGTTCCTCGCCATCGGCGTCCTCAACATGTGGGACGACACGATGCGCACCCTTGCCATCATCTTCGTCGCCACCCTCATCGCCATCGCCATCGGCATCCCGCTCGGCATCGCCATGTCGCGCTCCGACCGGGTGCAGGCGTTCATGAGGCCGATCCTCGACGTCATGCAGACGATGCCCATCTTCGTCTACCTGATCCCGGTGGTGATGCTCTTCGGCCTCGGCAAGATTCCGGGCCTGATCGCGGTGGTGATCTACGCCGTGCCGCCGGTGATCCGGCTTACCAACCTCGGCATCCGCCTGGTGGACCAGGAGGTGCTGGAGGCGGCGGACGCCTTCGGCGCCGGTACCTGGCGCAGGCTCTTCGGCGTCCAGTTGCCGCTGGCGCTCCCCACCATCATGGCCGGTGTCAACCAGACCATCATGATGGCGCTCTCCATGGTGGTGATCGCGTCCATGATCGGCGTGAAGGGCCTGGGCATGCCGGTGCTCCAGGCGGTAACCAACCAGTACTTCGCTCTCGGGCTGTTCAACGGCGCGGCGGTGGTGGGGCTCGCAATCGTGTTCGACCGGGTGACCCAGAGCTACGGCCGGCGCATCGAGGCGCAGCGGCAGTCATGACCGCGCAGACCCACGAGGGCATCCACGTCGGACGCCTCTACAAGGTGTTCGGCGCCGACCCGGCGTCCGTGATGCCGCTCGTGCACGAGGGCATCAGCAAGCAGGACCTGCTGGAGGCCCACGGCCATGTCCTCGGCCTGCGCGACATCAATCTGGAGGTGGCTCCGCGCAGCATCCAGGTCGTCATGGGGCTCAGCGGCTCGGGCAAGTCCACGCTGGTGCGCCACATCAACCGCCTGATCGACCCGACGGAAGGCGATGTGCGCATCGACGGGGAGGACATGCTCGCGCTGGACGCTGCGGCGCTCAAGCGGCTCCGGCGCTACAAGATCAGCATGGTGTTCCAGCGTTTCGCGCTGTTCCCGCACCGGACCGTGATGGACAATGTCGGCTACGGCTTGGCGCTCCAGGGTCTCGCCAAGAGCGAGCGTACCGCACGCGCCGCGCAATGGGTGGAGCGCGTCGGCCTCCAGGGCTACGAGGAATCCTACCCGCACCACCTCTCCGGCGGCATGCAGCAGCGGGTCGGCCTCGCTCGCGCCCTCGCGACCGACGCCGACATCCTGCTGATGGACGAGGCCTTCAGCGCGCTCGATCCGCTGATCCGCTCGGACATGCGGACGCTGCTGCTCGGCCTGCAGCACGAGTTGCACAAGACCATCGTGTTCGTCACCCACGACCTCGAGGAAGCCATCGAGATCGGCGACCGCATCGCCATCCTGCGCGACGGCGAGGTCGTCCAGAACGGCGATTCGCAGGACATCGTGCTGCGCCCGGCGGACTCCTACATCGCCGACTTCACGAAGAGCATCAATCGCGGGCGCGTCATTCGCGTGGGCTCCATCATGGAGCCGCTCAGGCCGGACCTGTCAGGGCCCGACTGCCCGCACGACATGACGGTGGAGAAGGCGCTGCCGCTGGCGGTCGCATCGCCCGGCGGCATGGCACGGGTCGTGAACGGCGAGGGTTCGCCGGTCGGCGCTATATCGCTCAGCGGCCTGGTCCGCGCCCTCGGCGGCGGCCGGGCCGCCGGCCGCGCCGGGACAGACGACTCTCGATCCGGCGCCTGAGCCCTATTCCGCTGCGACCGCCCTGTTCAGGAAGGACGCGAAGCTCGCGTCGCGGCCGTAGGCGCTTAGCCCTTCGACGCTGACGAAGCCGTCCGCGAGATCCGCGCGGAGCGCGTCGTCCGCCCGTTCGCGCGGGTCGCCGTAGCCACCGCCGCCCGGCACGCGGACGAGGATCTGGTCGCCCCGGTGGAGCCGGATGTTGATGAACTTGGTCGGGCTCACGGTGCCGTAGACCTCCTTGAAGGTGCGGAACTCCTCGTCTTCGACGCGCTTGACGAAGAAGCCGGTCGGTGCGCCCGGTTTCCCCTTCATCAGCCCATAGGGCCCCTCGGTCATGCGGTCGGTCAGCGCGCTCACGCTGATAGCGTCGGCAACCACCTCGAACTGGCGCCAGCAGCCGAGCCCGCCCCGCCACTTGCCGGCGCCGCCGGAATCCGGCCGGATCTCGTACTTGAGGACCCGGAGCGGGAAGCGCGTCTCGAACACCTCGATCGGCGTAGCCCGGATGGTGCTCGCGTGCGCGCAGCAAAGCGCGGTGTTGCCGTCCTTGCCGAGCCGGCCGCCCCAGCCGCCGCCTTCGAGCTGATAGTGGGTCCAGTACTCGTCCGTATCGGGGTGGATGCCGCCCAAGAGCAGGTTGCACGCGGTGCCGCCCTCGGCGGCGCTTACCATCTCCGGCACGGCCTTGGAGAGCGCATGCTGCACCGCTGCGATGATACGAGGCTGGCCCTCTGTGTTGCCGGCGACGCTCGGCGCGGGGAAGACCGGGTTCGCCACCGTCCCCGGCGGTGACACCACGCGGAGCGGCTTGAAGCACCCGCTATTCAGCGGCACATCGCGGGCGCAGAGCGTCTGCAGCACGGCGGTGCAGCCGGCGGCGGCCGTCGCCACATAGGTGACGTTGATGGGCCCCCGCGCCTGCTCGTCCGATTCCGAGAGATCGACCACGATCTCCTCGTCGCGGATGTGCACGGTGGGGCGGAAGTAATAGCGCTTGGTTGTGACCCCGTCGTCCTCGAAATAGTCCTCGGCCTTGTAGATGCCGTTGGGGAGCTTCCTGATCTCGTTCCGCATCCAGTGCTCGGCGTGGTCGACGAGGGCGTCGCAGATCCTCTCGAAGGTCTCGATGCCGAGACGCTTCACCAGCGCGCCCAGCCGCTGCTCGGCGGTATTCAGCGAGCCGATCATCGCGTGGAAGTCGCCCCAGGTGGTGTTCGGGGTGCGGTGATTGGCGAGCGTGATGCGCCAGACGTCCTTCACATACTCGCCGCGCGAGAGCAGCTTCACCGGCGGCAGCCTGAGTCCTTCCTGAAACACCTCGGTGGCGGTGCTGGCGAAGGAGCCCACCGCCATGCCGCCGATCTCGGCGATATGGGCGATGTTGGCGGCGTAGCCGATCAGCGTGCCGTCGACGAAGACCGGCTTCATCAACAGGTGCTCCGGCATGTGGCACTGCCCGCGGTAGGGATCGTTATGGACGATCACGTCGCCCCGCTCGATCGGCTCGTCCATCTCCTTCACGCAGAGCGGCACCGTGTGCAGGCCGGCACAGATGATCGCCGGGTTCATCTCGGCCTGGCCCACCATGCGGAGTCTGCGGTCGAACAGGCAGCACGAGAAGTCCCGCGATTCGCTGAAGATCGGCGAATAGGCGGTGCGCACCATGGCGCTTTCCATCTCGTTGCAGATGTTGCCCAGCGCGTTGTTGACCACCGTGAGCGTGACCGGGTCCTTCTCGGGCGCGAGCCGACCGATACCGACGGCGGCTCCTGCCGCCCTGGGCAGGCTCACGATCAGGCTGCCGTCGGCGCCGATCTCGACCTCGCTGCGCGGCGGCACGAGGGTGGTCGAATCCATCTCGTCGATGATCGCGGGCCCGGCAATCACGCTGCCGGCGGAGAGCGCGGCCCGGCGGTATATCGGCGTCTCCAGCGGCTCGTCCCCGTCGAAATAGACCTCACGGTGGGCATACGCCCGGCCAGAGCCTGAGGCGGGCGCGCTCAGCGTTGCATCGGTGCGCTCTTCGCCCATGGCGATCACCCGCACCTCGGTTGTCTCGACGACCTTGTCGCGGAGCGCGTATCCGTAAAGCTCCTCGTGCTGAAGGTGGAGTCTCTCCAGCGCCTGCGCAAACGCCGTCTCGTCGAGCTCCAGCGCATCGAGCTGCACCAACTCGCCGAAATTCTGGCCCATATAACGCATACTGAGATAGCCGGTGACGTGGGCCTCGTCCTCCAGCCCCTCGCGCACGAGCTCATCCACTGCCGCACGTGCGAGGGCCCGCAGCTGGTCGTTGAGGGTGTCCAGGTCCACCGTGTCGGAACGGTGATTGACCGTTCGCGCACGGTCGACGCGGAGGTCCGTCAGAAGCGTGCCGAGCGCCGAGCAGAGTCCCGGATGGGGCGGCACGACGACCTTCTTCATCTCGAGCGGCGCCGCGACATCGACGGCGTGCAGCGGGCCGGCACCGCCGAAGGCGATCAGCGCGTAGTCGCGGTGGTCGATGCCGCGCTCGACCGTCATCAGCCGGATGGCGTCCGCCATGTTCTCGGCCGCGGTCTCCAGGATTGCGCGCGCGGTCTCCACCGCAGTCAGTCCAAGCGTGGCGCCGAGTGCAGCCACGGCTTCGTGCGCCTTGGCCGCGTCGAGGGTCATCTCGCCGCCGAGGAAGTAGTCGGGGTCGAGGCGCCCCAGCACCACGTTGGCGTCGGTGACCGTCGGCTCGGTCCCGCCCTTGCCGTAGCAGGCGGGGCCGGGGTCGGCGCCGGCGCTGCGCGGCCCGACGCGGAGCAGGCCGCCCGCATCGACGTAGGCGATGGAGCCCCCGCCCGCGCCGATGGTGGTGTAGTCGATGAAGAGCGCGCTCACCGGCACGCCCCATTCCACCTCGTACTCGGTGGTGGAGCCGAAGGCGCCGTCGGTGACGAGTCCGACGTCGCAGCTGGTGCCCCCCATGTCGAGGGTGACGCCGTTGCCATCGGCGTGATCGCGGGCGAAGCGGGCGCCGGCGATGACGCCGCCCGCGAGACCCGAAAGCAGCAGCTGGACCGGCGCCTCGCCGGCGGACTCCGCCTGCAAATGGCCGCCGTTGGACTTCATGATCGAGAGCGGTGCGTCGATCCCGGCTGTCTGCAGGTCGGCCGAGACCTGGCCCACGAAGCGGTCGATGATGCGCTTGATGAAGGCGTCGGTGATGACCGTGGTGCTCCGTTGATACTCGCGCCAGATCGGGCAGACGTGGCAGGAGAGCGAGACGGGCAGGTCGGGGAAACGCTCGGCGAGATAGGCGCCGATGGCTTCCTCGTGGGCCGGATCGACGTAGCAGAAGAGCAGGTTGACCGCGACTGCCCACTCCTGCGCGGGCTGGCTCGCGAGCCATTCGTCGATCCAGTCGCCGAGGCGCTCCAGCTCCGCGTGCTCCAGCGCGATCAGGATGTTGCCCTTGTGATCGATACGCTCCCTGATGCCGAAGACATGACGACGGAGGACGCCGGCGCTGGGTTTCTCCCAGGCCGGGTTGTAGGCCTCCTTGCGGGCGATGAGGCCGATGATGGGCACGTCCTGCACGCCGTCGGTCCCGACGTAGAGAACGGTCGCGCCTTTCTTCTGCAGGCGCGCGTTGGTGGCGATGGTGGTGCCGAGCACGATGCGGCCGATCTCGTCAGGCGTGAGCGCGCTCTGGCCGATGGCGTCGAGCGGCGCGGCAGCGGGCTGCTGCGGCGTGGAGGGGACCTTGACGGTGCGGATGCGCCCGTTCTGGTCGTCCAGCGCCACGAGGTCGGTGAAGGTGCCGCCGGTGTCGATTCCGACCCTATACATCGTTCGCCTCCCCGGCTTGGCCTGCGTCCTCGACACGGCCCTCGGCCTTCGCCGCGGCGAACTCCGCCCGGAGACGCCGCTTCACGTCGGCGCACTTGTCCTCGCAGTACATGTCGCCGGGGAATTCGTCGTCCACCCAGTGTTCCCGCGCCATCATGATGCCGCAGAAGGAGCAGTTGAAAATCCGCGTGTCGTACCAGGCGAGGTCAAACGGAACCCACTTGCCGCTCATTTCAGCTCGCCTCCCAGCAAGTCTCGGACGGCCGAGACACTTTCACGGCAGGCCGGAAGGGTCAACGGCGCCGGGCTGCCGAAACCGATTGGGGGCGGGAGCACGCACCCGACCTCCCCCTGTCCCTCTCCCAACTTGTTCATATCCCTCAGACGCCGGGCGCTCGCTCCGCTCGATCGCGTGCTTATGCGCGCGTCTCCGCGCGACGCTTCGCGCATACGCGCGCGGTGCAGTCGCGCCGTCCGGGCCTGCGGCCCGGTAGGGCGGAGGCGGCCGGGGTGAGGTCGGGGATCGGGTCACGGCGCGCCCTACCAGCCGCGCGCCTGCTCGATGATGCGGACGTTCCGGAGCCCG
>CBDFKL010000002.1:0-15470 GCA_965248825.1 Alphaproteobacteria bacterium
TGCAACGGCTCCGCCGTGAGCCGTGCCACCTATCCCGACCTCTTCGCCGTCATCGGCACCGCCTACGGCCCCGGCGACGGCTCGACCACCTTCAACCTGCCCGATCTCAGGGACCGCTTCGCGCTCGGCGCCACCGCAACCCGCCGGGCCGGCACGACCGGCGGCACGGAGACGCACACCCTCACGGAGGCCGAAATGCCGACGCATGGCCACGTTCTCGGCGGCGTGCGCCAGGACGGCGCGGGCGCGGATCGAAACAGGCTCACCGGCACGACCGGCACCGCGTCCACGGTGGCCGCCGGCAGCACCTACGGCGTGCGCCACGCCGGCGGCGGCCAGCCTCACAACAATATGCCGCCCTATATCGCCCTCAACTTCTTCATCAAGGTCTGAGCGCAGGCCGGGGGCGCGCGACCCCTCATTTCGCGCGCACGACCATATTCCGCGCGCGAGACCTTTCAGGCTCGCGCGACCGGGCGTGCAAGACTCAATATTCTGCACGCACGACCCTATTCCGCGCGCGAGACCTTTCAGGCTCGCGCGACCCGGGCGTGCGCGACCCCTCATTCCGAGCCGGCCGCCGTCCGTCTCACGGAATCCCACTTAATCCCACTTAATCCCGGCGAATCCCGCTTCAGAATTAATCTTGTACGTGTCGCGCGTGCGATGAGGGCGACCGTTCAGGCCACGGCGACGGCATCGATCTCCACCTTCCACTCGGGCCGGACGAGGCCGGCCACAACGATGGTCGTCGATGCGGCCTTGTGATCGGCGCCCAAGTGCCGTTGGCGGGCGGCGCCGAGCAGCGGCACATAGTCGGCATCCAGCATATAGGTGATGGTGCGCACGATGTTGCCGGTCGTCATGCCCGCTTCGGCGAGCACGGCCTCGATGTTGCGCCAGACGCACTCGATTTGCGCCGCCACGTCGTCGGGCGCGGTGCCGTCGGGGTCGGTACCGACCTGCCCCGATACGTGCAGCAGGCGCGACACGTTGACCGCCTCGACGCCATGGTCGTAGTGGCCGAACGGCCCCGCGATATCGGCCGGATTGTACGTCTTGAACACGGTGACCTCCTTGAATTGATGAGCGAGCACGTGCGTGGTCGTTCGCCGTCGCTCGACCTGGAGAGTACGGCCGAGCTGCCGCTCTCCAATGAGGGCGGGTCGCTATGCCGCGTCCTTCAGCGACATTCGCTCGATCTCCTCGATGGTTCCTTGGCGGCATCCTATTGGCAGGCTTCCCTTCAAGCAGCAAATACCTGTCGAAGTCCAGGCCTGCGCGCGCGACTGATTGGCTTGGAGAGGCTCGGTCCAAGGCCTCTCCGGCGGTTGCGTGGGGCGGGTGAGTGTGCTACCCATCCGACGCCTTGTCCGGGACGGGCGCCCGCGAGGCTTTTTTTGCGACCGCGCCGCGGAATCACCGCGAGTGGCGGCGCATCCGGAGCTAGACCTAGGGAGTAGCGGTGGCTGGGCAATCGGTCGGGGGAGCCGGTCTCGCGGATCGTTACGCGACCGCGCTCTTCGAGCTTGCGCGGGAGCGTGGCGCGATCGAGGAGATCGAGCGCGACCTCGACTCCATCCGCGAACTGGTGGACGGCAGCGACGACCTCAAGCGCGTGGTCCGCAGCCTGACGCTGTCCCGCGCCGAGCAGGGCAAGGCGCTGGACGCGGTACTGGAGCGGCTGGGAACCAACCAGTACGTCAGGAATTTCGTCGCGCTGCTGGCGCGCAACCGGCGGGTCTCCTTGCTGACCGACATGATCGCGGCCTTTCAGGCGAAGCTCGCCGAGCATCGCGGCGAGGTGTCGGCCGAAGTGACGTCTGCCGTGCCGCTCAAGCCCAATCACCTCGATGCCGTGAGGGACGCGCTCCGCACCATCGTCGGACGCGACGTGACGCTGGAGTCCCGGGTCGATCCCTCGTTGATTGGCGGCCTTACGGTGCGCGTCGGCTCGCGCATGCTCGACAACTCGCTTAGGACCAAGTTGCAGAATCTCGAATTGGCGATGAAGGGGATCTGAGATGGATATCGGCGCCGCCGAAATTTCGGCAATCCTGAAGGAACAGATCGCCAATTTCGGCTCAGAGGCGGATGTGGCCGAGGTCGGCCAGGTGCTCTCGGTCGGCGACGGCGTGGCCCGGGTCTACGGGCTCGACAATGTCCAGGCCGGCGAGATGGTCGAATTCCCTGGCGGAATCAGGGGGATGGCGCTGAATCTTGAGACCGACAATGTCGGTATCGTGATCTTCGGCGAAGACCGGTACATCAAGGAAGGCGACGTCGTCAAGCGGACCGGCACCATCGTCGATGTGCCGGTGGGCAAGGGGCTCTTGGGCCGCGTCGTCGATCCGCTCGGCAACCCGCTCGACGGCAAGGGGCCGATCGAAAGCACGGAGCGCCGCCGCGTCGAGGTCAAGGCCCCCAGCATCATCCCGCGCCAGTCGGTGCACGAGCCGGTCCAGACCGGCCTCAAGGCCCTCGACGCCCTGGTGCCGATCGGGCGCGGCCAGCGGGAGCTGATCATCGGCGACCGCCAGACCGGCAAGACCGCGATCGCGATCGATACCATCATCAACCAGAAGGGCGTGAACGCCGGCGACGACGAATCGCGCAAGCTCTACTGCATCTATGTCGCCATCGGGCAGAAGCGCTCGACCGTGGCGCAGATCGTCAAGACCCTCGAAGAGAACGGCGCGCTCGACTACTCCATCGTGGTCTCGGCGTCCGCGTCGGAACCCGCGCCGCTGCAGTTCCTGGCGCCCTACGCCGGCTGCACCATGGGCGAGTTCTTCCGCGACAACGGCATGCACGCGGTGATCTTCTACGACGATCTCTCGAAGCAGGCCGTCGCCTACCGCCAGATGTCGTTGCTGCTCCGCCGCCCGCCGGGGCGCGAGGCTTATCCGGGCGACGTGTTCTATCTCCATTCGCGCCTGCTCGAGCGCGCGGCCAAGATGAACGCGGACAACGGTTCCGGCTCGCTCACCGCTATGCCGGTGATCGAGACCCAGGCGAGCGACGTCTCGGCCTACATCCCGACCAACGTCATCTCGATCACGGACGGGCAGATCTTCCTCGAGACCGAGCTCTTCTATCAGGGCATTCGGCCTGCGATTAACGTCGGCCTCTCGGTGAGCCGGGTGGGCTCGGCCGCCCAGGTGAAGGCGATGCGGCAAGTCGCCGGCCGGATCAAGCTGGAGCTCGCCCAGTACCGCGAGATGGCGGCCTTCGCGCAGTTCGGCTCCGACCTCGACGCGGCGACGCAGCGGCTTCTCAACCGGGGCGCGCGGCTGACCGAGCTGCTCAAGCAGGATCAGTTCTCGCCGATGGCTGTGGAAGAGCAGGTGGTTTCGATCTTCTCCGGCGTGCGCGGCTATCTCGACCGCATCGACTTGAACGATGTGAACCGCTTCGAACGCGAGTTCCTGAGCGACATGCGGGCCAACCACGGGGCCCTGCTGGAGGAGATCCGCACCTCCCAGGAGATGAGCGCAGACAGCGACAAGGCGCTCACCGCGATCCTCGACGAATTTACGAAGAAGTTCGCCTAACTAGCGGCGGTAAAGAGAGAAATAGGCCTCCGCCATGGCGAGCCTCAAAGACCTCCGGGTGCGCATCAACAGCGTGCGCCAGACCCAGAAGATCACCTCGGCGATGAAGCTCGTCGCGGCGTCCAAGCTGCGCCGCGCGCAGGAGGCGGCAGAGGCGGCGCGTCCCTTCTCCGAGCGCATGGAGCGGATGGTGGGCTCGCTCGCCGAAATCATGGGCGAGCGCGAGGACGCGCCCGCGATGCTTCGCGGCACGGGCAAGGACGACACGCACCTGTTCGTCGTGGCGACCGCCAACCGGGGGCTCTGCGGCGGCTTCAACAGCTCGATCACGCGGGCGACCCGCGCGCGCCTCAGGGAACTGGGTGAGCAGGGCAAGACGACCAAAATCATCTGCGTCGGGCGCAAGGGCCGCGAGCAACTTCGCCGCGAGTTCGGCGGGAAGATCATCGACCATACGGATGGGATCGGGCGTTCCGGCGGCCCCTCCTTCGAAGAGGCGGACCAGATAGGCCGCGGCCTCACCAAGCGCTTCGAGGAGGGCGAGTTCGACACCTGCACGGTGGTCTACAACCGCTTCAAGACGGTGATGAGCCAAGTCGTCACATTCCAGCAGCTGATCCCCTTCAGCCCGCCCACGGCGGCGGCGATTGAGGGCGACGACTCAGGCGCGATTTACGATTTCGAGCCGGATGAGGAGATGATCCTCTCCGACCTTCTGCCGCGCAATCTGTCGATCCAGATTTTCCGCTCTCTGCTCGAAAACGCAGCGAGCGAGCAAGGCGCGCGGATGACGGCGATGGACAGCGCGACGCGGAACGCCGGCGAAATGATCGACGAGCTGACCCTCCACTACAACCGGACGCGACAGGCGCAGATCACCAAGGAGCTGATCGAGATCATCTCCGGCGCGGAAGCGCTCTGACGGCGATCCGAACGAGTTCGAGCGGGAGCAGAGCAAGATGGCGACGAGAAATGTGGTCGGGAAGATCACCCAGGTCTTGGGCGCGGTCGTGGACGTGCACTTCGAGGGCGAGCTTCCGGCGATTCTGAACGCCCTTTACGTCGACAATCAGGGCAACCGCCTGGTTCTGGAGGTGGCGCAGCACTTGGGCGAGAGCACGGTCCGCTGCGTCGCCATGGACACGACGGATGGGCTCGTGCGCGGCGAGGAAGCCGTCGATACCGGCAGCGGCATCACGGTGCCCGTGGGGCAGGAAATGCTCGGCCGCATCATCAATGTCGTCGGCGATCCAATTGATGAGCGCGGCGAGGTCAACGCCAAGTTCAAGCGGCCGATCCATGCGCAGGCGCCGGCCTTTGTCGATCAGTCGACCGAGGCGGAGATCCTGGTCACCGGCATCAAGGTGGTCGACCTGCTGGCACCCTACGCCAAGGGCGGCAAGGTCGGGCTCTTCGGCGGTGCCGGCGTCGGCAAGACCGTCATCATCATGGAGCTCATCAACAACATCGCCAAGCAGCACGGCGGCTATTCGGTGTTCGCCGGCGTGGGCGAGCGGTCGCGCGAGGGCAACGACCTCTATCACGAGATGATCGAATCGGGCGTCATCGACCTGGAAGGCGATCAGTCCAAGGTGGCGCTGGTCTACGGCCAGATGAACGAGCCGCCCGGCGCCCGCGCCCGTGTGGGCCTCACCGGGCTCACCCAGGCCGAGTACTTCCGCGATGAGGAGGGGCAGGACGTGCTGCTCTTCATCGACAACATCTTCCGCTTCACCCAGGCCGGCTCCGAAGTGTCCGCGCTGCTGGGCCGTATTCCTTCCGCCGTGGGCTATCAGCCGACGCTCGCGACCGACATGGGCGCGCTGCAGGAGCGCATCACGTCGACCCACAAGGGTTCGATCACCTCGGTGCAGGCGATTTACGTGCCTGCCGACGACCTGACCGACCCGGCGCCGGCGACCTCCTTCGCCCATCTGGACGCGACCACGGTGCTCTCGCGGCAGATCGCCGAGCTCGGCATCTACCCGGCGGTGGACCCGCTCGATTCCACCTCGCGCATGCTCGACCCCCGCATCATCGGGGAGGAGCATTACACCATCGCCCGCGAGGTTCAGCGCATCCTGCAGACCTACAAGTCGCTGCAGGACATCATCGCCATCCTCGGCATGGACGAGCTCTCCGAGGAGGACAAGCTCACGGTCTCGCGCGCCCGCAAGATTCAGCGCTTCCTGTCGCAGCCCTTCTTCGTGGCCGAGGTCTTCACCGGCACGCCCGGCAAGCTCGTGGACATCAAGGACACGATCGCGAGCTTCAAGGCGATCTGCGCCGGCAAGTACGACGACCTGCCGGAGGCCGCGTTCTACATGGTGGGCCCCATCGAGGAGGCGGTCGACAAGGCGAAGCAGATGGCCGCCGAGGCCGCCTGAGGAGGCCTGAGGAACGGCCATGGCCGACACCCTGCAGTTCGAGCTTGTGGCGCCGGAGCGGCTGATCTTCTCCGGCGACGTCGAGATGGTGGTTGTGCCAGGTGCCGAGGGCGATTTCGGCGTGCTGCCGGGCCATTCGCTCCTGCTTTCCACCCTGAGACCCGGGGTGATCGAGATCTACGAGAACGAGAAGCCGAAGGACCGCTACGTGGTCGCCGAAGGCTTCGCCGAGGTGACGGGCGAGCGCTGCACGGTACTCTCCACCGAGGCGTTCGAGGCAGGCGCCATCGACCGCGCTCAGGCGGAGGCGCGGCTCGAGCAGGCGCAGCTGGGCTTGCGCGACGCTGAGGGCGACGAGGAGCGCGCGAAGTACGAGCGGGAGGTCGAGTTCGCCGAGCTTCTGGCTGCCAACGCGGCCTGAGGCGGTCTAATCCGCCGCCCCTCCGGCGCCCCCATTCGCGCGTTGTCCCGACCGCCCACGTTACTATACTGATCCGTCGAATCGTCGCTGAGCGGGGAGCGGAGCATGGGCACCTGGACCCTCGACGACATCCCGTGGGAGCAGTTCGACCGGTCCAAACTGGACCCGGAGATGGTCAAGATCGCCAAGGCGGCGTGCGTGGTCGAGCACCACAGCGCCGACTACGGCAAGTATCTCTGCGCTGTCTTTCACGACGATCCCGGCTTCTGCGCCGATGCGGTCGCGTGGGCGGAGGAAGAGATCCAGCACGGCGCCGCCCTCAGGCGCTACGCCGAGCTTGCGGACCCGTCGTTCGACTTCGATGCGACCTTCGCACGCTTCGTCGCCGGCCACCCCATCGACGTGGAGGCGAGCGATTCGATCCGCGGCTCCCGCTGCGGCGAGATGGTGGCGCGCTGCATTGTCGAGGCCGGCACGTCTACCTATTACAGCGCGCTGCGCGACGCAGCCGAGGAGCCCGTGTTCAAGGCGATCTGCAAGCGGATCGGGGGCGACGAGTTCTGCCAC
Source organism: Alphaproteobacteria bacterium (assembly GCA_965248825.1). Taxonomy (GTDB): domain Bacteria; phylum Pseudomonadota; class Alphaproteobacteria; order UBA828; family UBA828; genus WTGU01. The sequence continues at coordinate 6,930 of CBDFKL010000002.1, forward strand.
TACAAGCTGTTCTACACCACGATGAAGCACTACCGGGACATCGAGGGCGTCGGCCGACTCAGCCGGGCCAAGGTGGCGCTCGGGCGGGTGTTCGAGGCGAGCGACGACGAGCTTCCGTACGCCTATCATTGCGGCGCCGGCGAGCCCGATCCCTACGTTCGCCGCCGCGCGACCCTCGCCTATGCGGCGCGTACGTTTCCGCTCTACCGGCGCGATCACGTGCAGCGCGGGGTGGGCATGATGCTCAAGGCGATCGGCATCAAGCCGCAGGGGCGGTTGGGAAGAATTATCGCCGCGCTGACTTGGCTTGCGCTCAGGCTCTATGTCCGGCGTCTGGAGCGGTTCAGGGCGAGAGAAACGGGCGAAACTCCTCGATCACCGCTTCGTAGAGCGCCCGCTTGAAGGTCACCACGTTTGCGGTGAGCTCGTCGACGGGCGACCAACGCCAGTCGCTGAATTCGGGATGCGCCGTCCTGATGTCGATGTCCGCATCGGTCCCGAGGAAGCGCGCGGCGAACCACTTTTGTTCCTGTCCCCGGTAGCGCCCCCGCCAGACCCGCCTTACCATGTTGGGCGGTAGATCGTAGCGCAGCCACTCCCGCGTCTCCGCCAGCAGCTCCACCCGATCGGGTGCGACTCCGGTCTCTTCCTCAAGCTCCCTGAGTGCCGCATCGTGGGGACTTTCGCCCCGGTCGATCCCGCCCTGCGGCATCTGCCAGGCTTCCTGCACCATGTCGATGCGCCTGCCGACGAAGACCTGCCGCCCGTTGAACAACAGTACGCCGACGCAGGGCCGGTAGGGGAGCGCCTCTCGGCTTGCCATGTCAGCAGCCGGGCCGGCTGACAGCGTTGACCAGCTTGTGTGAGTTCAGTTGACGGCCGATACGCCCGAGAGAATGCGGGCGCCGCGCAGTTGCTCGATTGCGCGGGCCAGCTGATAGTCGCCCTTCGTCGGATCGTCCTCGGCTTCCTCCAGGGCTTCCTCCGCCGCCGGGTCCTCGTCGGTGATCCCGTCGTTATCGAGGTGCCCCCTCAGATCCTCCTCCCGGCGCTCGGGTATCGCTTCCGGCTCAGGCTCCGGCCGGATCTGCTCCACGACGATGTCCGGGTCGATCCCCTGCGCCTGGATCGAGCGGCCGGACGGCGTGTAGTAGTGCGCCGTGGTCAGACGCAGCGCGCCCCGCCCGCTGCTAAGGGGAATCACCGTCTGAACCGAGCCCTTGCCGAACGAGCGTGTGCCGAGAATGAGCGCCCGCCGGTGATCCTGCAGCGCGCCCGCCACGATTTCCGAGGCCGATGCCGTCCCGCTGTTGATCAGGACGACCAGCGGCAGGCCGTCGATAATGTCTCCTTCTTGCGCGTTGAAGCGAAGCGCGCTGGTGGGATCGCGCCCGCGGGTCGATACGATTTCGCCCCGCTCCAGGAACGCGTCCGAGACCGCGATTGCCTGATCGAGCAGGCCGCCGGGATTGTTGCGCAGGTCGAGCACGGCGCCGACCACCCGATCGCCCTGCTCCTCCCACAGATCGCCCAGAACCCCGTCGAGATCGTCGGATGTGTGCTCGGAGAATGCGGATATCCGCGCGACGATAATCTCGTCGTCCACCACCCGCGCACGCACCGAACGGATCTTGATGATGGCGCGGGTTATCGGGAAGTTGAGAGATTCTTCCACCCCGCTGCGGCGGACGGTGAGCGTGATCTCGGAGTTAACGGGGCCGCGCATCTTGTCGACCGCCTGCTGGAGGGTGAGCCCCAGCACCGGCTCGTCGTCGAGATGGGTCACCAGGTCTCCCGGCTGGATGCCGGCGCGCTGCGCGGGCGTGTCGTCGATCGGCGTGATCACCTTGACGAGGCCGTCCTCCATCGTGACCTCGATACCGAGGCCGCCGAACTCGCCGCGCGCCTGAACCTGAACCTCCTTGTAGCTCTTGGGGTTGTGATACTTCGAATGCGGGTCGAGCGAGCCGATCATGCCCTCGATGGCGGCATCGATCAGCTCAGACGTGCTCACCTCCTCAACGTATTCGCTGCGGATTTCTTCGAGGATTTTGCCAAACAGATCGAGATGGTCGTAAGCTTCCCTGTCCTCTTGGGCCAGCGCGAACGCCGGAAGGGTGATCGCCATCAAGCCGACGAGGCCGGCTACCAGTACTCTTCGCATTCTATCCCTCGACCGTAGCGCCGGTTGCCGAACATCGTGCCGACGCGTATTCGGGGTCCTCGTCGGGGCTGCCACCGCCGTCGCCGATGGGCGAGCGCCGGGCAAGCTCCGTCTTCAGGGTCCCGCTGTGCGAGGCCGGCCCATACTATCTCTCGCCATCGAACATGATCAACACGCGCGTCGGCACACCGCCGCCGCTACTCGTCGATAGGGGCAGGGGAGAGCGGCTCGACGGCTTGCTTCTCCGCTACTGCCGCGAGCAGCGACGTGGCGCTGGCGCCGGTCACGGGATGCCGCCAACGGGGCGCCACCTCAATAAGAGGAGCCAGCACGAAGGCCCGCTCCGCGAGACGCGGGTGAGGGAGGACGAGGGCCGGTCCGCTCCGGTCGCCGGCGTGCTGGACGATTTGACCGTCATAGTCCAGGAGGTCGAGATCGAGGGGGCGGGACGCGCCCGCGACACTGCGCCGGCGCCCGAAGTTCGCCTCGACTTCGAGGAGGCGCTCCATGAGCGGAATGGGATCGAGCGTCGTTTCGACCCGGACTACACCGTTGACGAACCAGGGACCCGTGGCCGGCGGCATCGGCGCGCTCCGATACCAGCGCGATCGCGCCACCGGTCGGATACCGCACTCGGCCAGCGCAACGAGCGCCGCGTCCAGGCCCTCGGCCGGCGTGCCGTGGCGCGCGGTCGGGAGGTTCGCTCCCAGTGCAACCAGGATCATCGTCGCGAACCGCGTGCTTGCACTTGTCCCTCTCTCCGGGAATCCCTAGTTATGGCGTGCGTGCCACGCGGCCGCGACCGCGTGGAGCGATTTGGCTGCTCGCCAACAGGCGACAGCGTGTTCACCGGCATTCTGCCTCACTAGACCAAGAAGGATAGACCTTGATGGAATTCAACCCGCAAGAGCGGATCGGCCTCTTCATCGACGGCGCGAACCTTTACGCCGCTGCCCGTTCGCTCGGTTTCGACATTGACTATAAGCGCCTGCGGGAGGAGTTCGCGGGCAAGGCCCGGCTCATCCGCGCTCTCTATTACACGGCGCTGGTCGAAGATCAGGAATATTCGCCGATCCGGCCGTTGGTCGATTGGCTCGACTACAACGGCTACACCTTGATCACCAAGCCGACCAAGGAGTTCACCGATTCCATGGGGCGTCGCAAGATCAAGGGCGACATGGATATCGAAATCGCGGTCGACATGTTGGAGTTGTCCGGCGCCCTCGACCATATCGTGCTGTTCTCGGGCGACGGCGACTTCCGCCGCGTGACCGAAGCCGTCCAACGCAAGGGCGTGCTGGTAACGGTCGTCAGCACAATCCGCTCGCAGCCGCCGATGATCGCCGACGAGTTGCGCCGCCAGGCGGACAACTTCATCGAGCTTCAGGATCTCGAACCCTTGATCGCGCGCGAGCCCAAGTGGCGGAACGAACGTGCCCGCACCCTGAGGGAGCCGATGGACGACGAGTACGAGGCGTTCGACGGCGACGGCGATGAGGACGACACGGCCGATGAGATCGCGCACACAGTGTGAGCATGCCGGTGCCGGTTCCGCCTGCGCCGGATCGGGACTGCGACCGATGTCCGCGGCTCGTCGCGTATCGTAAGGAACACCGCGCGGCCGAGCCGCATTGGCACAATGCGCCGGTACCGAGCTTCGGCGGCTTTGACTCCCGGCTGCTGATCGTCGGCCTCGCCCCCGGATTACGCGGCGCCAACCGCACCGGGCGGCCGTTCACGGGCGATTTTGCCGGCGACCTGCTCTACGCCACCCTCGGCGCGTTCGGCTTCGCCCGCGGCACCTACGGCGCCACGACCGACGACGGTCTCACGCTTCAGGACTGCCGCATCACCAATGCCGTCCGCTGCGTGCCGCCTCAAAATCAGCCCAAGGCTCCCGAGATTGCGGCATGTCGCGGGTTTCTCGAGGCCGAAATCGAGGCGATGAGCAGCCTTCGCGCCATTCTCGCGCTCGGCCTCGTTGCTCACGGCGCCGTGCTGAAGGCGCTGGGCTTGCGCGCCGGTGCCTGCCGCTTCGCCCACGGTGCGGTCCACCGCCTCGATGACGGGCGGCGGCTATTCGACAGCTACCACTGCTCGCGCCTCAACACGAACACGGGCCGTCTGACGCCTGCGATGTTTGCCGATGTGTTCGCTTCGATCCGGGCGTCGTTGGGGGAGGCGCGTACCTGAGCGATCGGGCACTATCCCCGATCGCGAACCAGACGCTCCTTCTGGCGCTTCCAGTCGCGTTCCTTCTCGGCGGCGCGCTTGTCGTACTTGCGTTTGCCGGAGGCCATCGCCAGCGACAGCTTGGCGATTCCGCGCGCGTTGAAATAGAGAGTGAGCGGAACCAGGGTCACGCCGCCGCGATGAAGCGCCCCCAGCAGCTTGCGAATCTCGCGCTTGTGCAGGAGCAGCTTTCGGGGTCGCATCGGATCGTGATTGAAGGCTCCGGCGCCGTCGTATTGGGAAATGTGCGCGTTAATCAGATAAATCTCGCCGGCGCGTTCGACGGCGTAGGCGTCATTGATATTGGTGCGGCCCGCCCTCAGCGACTTGACCTCGGTGCCGGTCAGTTGAATGCCGACCTCGAACGGGCGCTCGAGATGGTAGTCGCGGCGCGCCTTGCGATTCTGCGCAATACGCTGGCCGCCGGGGGCGGCATTGCCGCTCACGGCGCAGACCTGGATGCGAGGTGTTGTCCGAGAGCTGAGTTCAGTTGAGGACGCCGACCTGGCGCATTGCCGCTTCGATCCGCTCGCGATTGGCCGCGCTCGGGGAGGTCAGCGGAAGCCTCATCTCCGGCTCGCACTTGCCGAGGAGCGACGCGGCATACTTGACCGGGATCGGGTTGCTCTCGACGAACAGCGTGTCGTGAAGCGGCATGAGTTGGGTGTGCCGGTCCAACGCCTCGTCGGCATCGCCGCGCTCCCACGCGGCGAAGAAACCCGCGCACTGGCGCGGTGCCACGTTCGCGGTCACCGAGATGCAGCCGTCGCCGCCCTGCGCGAGGAAGCCCAGAATCGTGCCGTCTTCGCCCGAGAGCTGGCAGAATTCTTCGCCGATGGCAGTCCTGGTGCGGGTGGGCCGGCCCAGGTCGGCGGTCGCGTCCTTGACGCCCACGACGTTGGGGAGCTCGGCGAGGCGCGTCATCGTCTCGACCGACATGTCCACCACGCTCCGCCCGGGGATGTTGTAGATGATCTGCGGAATGTCCACGGCGTCGTTGATGGCCTTGTAGTGGGCGTACATGCCCTCTTGCGTCGGCTTGTTGTAATAGGGCATGACCAGCAGCGCGCCGTCTGCGCCGGCGTCCTTGGCGTGGTGGGTGAGGCTGATCGCCTCCTCGGTCGAGTTCGAGCCCGTCCCGGCAACGACCGGAACCCGCCCTGCCGCGACCTCGATGCAGATCTCGGTCACGCGGTGGTGCTCCTCGTGGCTGAGGGTCGGCGATTCACCCGTGGTTCCGCAGGGCACCAGCCCGGCGGCACCCTCATCGATTTGCCAGGCGACGAAATCACGGTACGCGTCTTCATCCACCTCGCCATTGCGGAACGGCGTGATCAGGGCCGTCAGGTATCCCTCGAACATGCCACGCTCCCATGATGTCCGTTGCCGTTCGGGCGAGAATAGGTTGAGAGCATAATGGGAACAAGGCCGCGTCGGGAGCCCACCTTTCTCAGCTGCGCATCGCAAGCGGTGCGGTGGGCGCGGCGAATGCTTCTCGTGGCGGCCGTGGTGGTTGTTCCGGCGGTCTCCAGCGCGCCCGCGGATTCGGCGACGGATCCGCCGATGCCGCCGCCCGTGGCGCGCGCCGATATCGCCCTCTATACGGACGCGTTCAGGGCGGCGGTACGCGACAACTGGCGCCATGCCCATCGTCTCGCCCGGAGGGCCAGCGACCCGCTCGGCGCCACGATCCTTCGCTGGTGGGACTATAGCCGCCCCGGCAGCACCGCCTCGTTCGCCGAGATCGCGCGGTTCATGGACGAGCATCCGGACTGGCCGGACCAGAGACTGCTCCAGATCAACGCCGAAGAGGCGATGGCCAGAGGAGTCTCCGATGCAGATGTGATCGCCTGGTATCACTGGCGCGATCCCATCAGCAGCCACGGTCGCCTGCGTTACGCAGAAGCCTTGCTCGCCAGGGGCGAGGAGGAACGCGCAGCAGCCCTGGCTCGCACGGCGTGGGTGGAGGGGTCGTTCACTTCGCGGGAGCTTCGCGAGACCCATCGCCGCTATCGCTCGATGCTGCGGCCCGAAGATCACGTCGGCCGGCTGGATCGCCTTGTGTGGGCCAATCATGTTCGCGCGGCGCGGCGCATGTACCGCTATGTCGACGAGGGGCATCAGCGGCTGGCGGAGGCGCGGCTCATGCTCCGCGCGCGCCAGGGCGGTGTGGACCGGGCGATCGAGCGGGTGCCGGCAGAGCTTCGCGATCATCCGGGGCTTGTCTACGAGCGGTTGCGCTGGCGGCGCGCGAAGGGCCGCGACGACGACGCCCGCGCGCTCCTGCGAACGCGGCCGCGGGATCTCGGCCCGCAGCCCAAGCTCTGGTGGCGGGAACGCGCCATCCTGGCGCGCCGCGCCCTCGAAGACGGGCTGACCGAGCGGGCCTATGCGCTCGCCGCCGGTCATAGTCAGACCGCGGCCTCGACCTACGCGGAGGCGGAGTGGCTCGCTGGTTGGATCGCGCTTCGCTTCCTCGACGACGCGCGCGCCGCGCTTCCTCATTTCGTGCAAATGCACGGCGCGGTGACGATGCCGATAAGCCGGGCGCGGGCCGCCCATTGGGCGGGCCGGGCAGCCGAGGCGTTCGACGACTTGGATAGCGCGGCGCTCTGGTACGAGAAGGCGGCGATCTATCCGGCCACCTTTTACGGCCAGCTCGCCATCGCCCGAATCGCGGCGCGGGATGCACCGTTGATCCGCGCCGCGCCCAACACCGCGGCCGGAGCGACGCTCGACGGCCATCCTCTGGTCGCTGCCGTGCGCATCCTGATGTTCCTCGGCCGCGACTATCTCGCCGAGCCCTTCTACGACCGCTTGAGCGCGCTGGCGCGCAACGAGGCGGACCACGCCCTGATTTCGGCGCTCGCGCTCTCCGTCGACCAGCCGGACCAATCGATCCGGGCCGCCCAGCATGCCGCGCGGGACGGTTACGTCTCGATCGATCGGCTGTTCCCGCTGGTCAACGTGCCGTTTGCGAGAGACGACGACGACCTCGAACATGCGTTGGTGCTCGCGCTGATCCGCCAGGAGAGCCGCTTCGACCGGCGGGCGCGGAGCGGCTCCGGCGCTCTCGGCCTGATGCAGCTCATGCCACCGACTGCACGGAGCGTCGCCCGCCGCATGGGCCTGAGCGAGTCAAGCAAGCGGCTCACGTCCAACGCCGCCCACAACATCGCCCTCGGCAGCCGCTATCTGGGCGACCTGATCGAGCGCTACGACGGTTCGTACCTGCTGGCCGTCGCCGCCTATAATGGCGGGCCGCGAAACGTCGCCCGCTGGATCGCGGCCAACGGCGACCCCCGGCGCGACCCGGACGTGGACATTATCGATTGGATCGAAATGATCTCGATCCCAGAGACTCGAAACTATGTTCAGCGGGTTCTCGAAGGAACCCAGGTCTACCGCTGGCAGCTCGGCCGGCGGCCGACGGCGTCCAGCCTCGAAAGCGATCTCGCGCGCGGCATGTCTCAGCGCACCGTGGCGCTCTATTGCGGGGTAGGCGATGACGCAGCAAGGCCAAACCATGCTGTCTTGCCTGGGTTGTGTCAGCACTCGCGGGGGGACGGTGTCGTTCCCGCCGACCGACCCCATCGCAGCGAGACCCGCCGCGCAGGGTGGCGGCGCCGGCGGCACCCATGAGCGACAGGCAGAACCCGCTGCCCACACCGGCCGATGTGTACGCGGCCGCGGAGCGCCTCGTCGGACACGCGGTGGAGACGCCGCTGCTGCGGGCCGACGCACTCGATGAGCAGATCGGCGGGCGCCTGTTGCTCAAGGCGGAGCCTCTCCAGCGCACCGGCTCGTTCAAGTTTCGGGGCGCCTGCAACCGGCTGTTGCAGCTCGACGCGGGCGCAAAGGCCGGCGGCGTGGTGGCCTACTCCTCCGGCAACCATGCTCAGGCCGTCGCGGCTGCGGCCAAGCTCGTCGGCGTGCCCGCGGTCATCGTCATGCCGAGGGACGCGCCTGCGGTGAAGATTGCGGGCACCCGCCGCCACGGGGCGGAGGTCGTGCTCTACGACCGCGCCAGCGAGGCGCGCGAGGCGCTCGGCCAGCGCATCGCGGCGGAGCGTGGTGCGACGCTGGTCAAGCCCTATGACGATTTTCACGTCATCGCGGGGCAGGGGACGGTGGGGCACGAAATC
>CBDFKL010000003.1:0-25648 GCA_965248825.1 Alphaproteobacteria bacterium
GAGGCCGAGGCGGTCAAGGCCGCCTTCGCCTCCGCCGCCCATGTGACGGCTCTCAAGCTCGTCAACAACCGCCTCGCGCCGAGCGCCATAGAGCCGCGCGCTGCGATTGGCGCATACGATCGCGGCAGCGAGCGCTACACGCTCTGGTCCACCACCCAGAACCCGCATCTCGTCCGCCAGTGGCTCTCGCGCGACACGCTGCGCGCGCCCGAGCATTCGATCAGGGTGGTCGCGCCCGACGTGGGCGGCGGCTTCGGCCAGAAGACCTATCACTATCCGGAGGAGGCGAGCCTCCCCTGGGCCTCGCGGCTGGTAGGCCGGCCGGTGCGCTGGACCGCGACCCGTGCCGAAACCCTGATGGTGGACATCCACGCGCGCGACCACGTTACCGAGGCGCGCATGGCCTTCGACGAGGATGGGCGCATCATCGCCATCGAGGCGGAGATCATCGCCAACCTCGGCGCCTATCAGAGCCAGTTCGCTGCGTGCATCCCCTCGTTGTTCTGCGTCACCATGTTCTCAGGCCAGTATGCGATCCCCGCGCTCCATTGCCGGGTGCTCGGCGTCTACACCAACACCACACCGGTCGACGCCTACCGCGGCGCCGGCAATCCCGAGATCACCTACGTCATCGAGCGCCTGATCGAGAATGGCGCGCGTGAGCGGGCTCGCGACTCGGTCGAGGCGCGCGCCCTCAACCTCGTGCCCGCTGCCGACATGCCCTATGGCAGTGCGACCGGCGTCACCTACGATGTCGGCGATTTCCCGGCGGTCCTCGACAAGGCCCGTGCGCTCGCCGATTTCGACGCGCTCCGGGCCGAGCAGGCGCGGCTCCGGGAGGACGGCGTGCTGATGGGGATCGGCATGGCGGCCTTCGTTCGCTCCGGCGGTGCCGGGCCGAGCCGTCTTGCAGCAGCCCTCGGCAGCCGCATGGGGCTCTGGGACGTCGCCACCGTGCGCGTCCACCCCAGCGGCAAGATCACCGTGCTCTGCGGCAGCCACAGCCACGGCCAATCCCATGCCACGACGTATGCGCAGATCGTCGCCGACCGCTTCGGTTGCGCGCTCGAAGACATCGATGTCGTGGAGGGCGACACGGACCGGATTCCCCACGGCCTCGGTACCTGGGCCTCGCGCTCGATCACGGTCGTGGGCTCTGCCCTTGCCGTGGCGTCCGACCGCATCATCGAGAAGGGCCGGCGTCTCGCCGCCCACCTCATGGAATGCGCCGTCGACGATATCGACTTCGGGGCCGGCGCCTACGCCGTGCGCGGCACCGACCGGCGGATGACGTTCGTGGAGATCGCCGACATGGCCTACCGGGGCGCCGACTATCCCGAGGGCTTCGAGCTCGGGCTCGAAGAGGCGGCGTTCTTCGACCCGGACGACTTCAACTACCCCTACGGCACCCATGTCGCGACCATCACGGTCGATCGCGAAACCGGCGCGGTGCGGCTCACGGGCTACTATTCGGTGGAGGATGCGGGGCTGGTGATCAACCCGCTCGTGGTCGACGGCCAGCGCCACGGGGCCGCCGTCCAGGGCATCGGCCAGGCGCTGCTGGAGGATGTGCGCTACGACCCGGAGTCGGGCCAGCTCCTCTCCGGCTCGTTCATGGACTACGCGCTGCCGCGCGCCGACGATCTGCCGGCCTTCGCGCTCGACAGCCACGTGACGCTGACCGAGACCAACCCGCTCGGGGTCAAGGGCGTGGGCGAGCTCGGCACCAGCGGTCCGCCGGCCGCGATCGGCAACGCCATTCTCGATGCGCTCTGGCACCTGGGCGTCCGCCATGTCGAGATGCCGTTCACGGCCGAGCGCGTCTGGCGGGCAATTCGCGCCGCCTCGGCGTAGCCACGGCACGGGTCGCCGCGCTCGGGCGGCGCCTGCAGTCGCTCCTACGCTCCCCTCATCGCAGGAACAGGCGGTACGCGGGATTAGCCGTCTCTTCGCGGCAGTCGTAGCCCACCTGCTCGAGAAACGCCTGGAAGTCCCCGCGTTCGTCCTGCGGCACCTGCAGGCCGATCAGCACCCGGCCGTAGTCCGAGCCGTGGTTGCGGTAGTGGAACATGCTGATGTTCCAGGGCTTGCGTCCCATCTGGGTGAGAAAGTGCATCAGGGCGCCCGGCCGCTCCGGGAAGTCGAAGCGATAGAGGACTTCGTCCAGCTCCCCCGGCGCATGGCCGCCCACCATGTAGCGCACATGGAGCTTGGCCATCTCGTTGTCTGTCAGGTCGAGCACCGGATAGCCGTCGCGCTCCAGCGATTCCACGAGGGACTGCCCGTCTGCCGCGGCACCGCTGATCTCCACGCCCACGAAGATGTGCGCGTCCGCGTCGTCGGCATAGCGATAGTTGAACTCGGTGATCGAGCGCTTGCCGATAAGCTCGCAGAACCGGAGCAGGCTTCCGGGGCGCTCGGGGATGGTGACCGCGAGCAGGATCTCCCGCTGCTCCCCAAGCTGGGCCCGCTGGGCAATGTGGCGGAGGCGGTCGAAGTTGACGTTCGCGCCGCTCACGACCGCGGCAAAGCGCCGGCCATCCGTTATGCCTTCCCGCTCGACGTAGCGCTTGAGCCCTGCGACCGCGAGGGCGCCTGCGGGCTCGGCGATCGCCCGGGTGTCCTCGAAGATGTCCTTGATCGCCGCGCAGATTTCGTCGGTGGAGACGAGCACCACCTCATCGATGCATTCGCGTGCGATGCGGAAGGGCTCGGCCCCGATTTGCTTCACCGCCACGCCATCGGCAAAGGTGCCGACCTGCTCCAGGACGACCCTCTCGCCCGCCGCGAGCGCTGCGTGCAGGGTCGGTGTGTCTCGCGGCTCGACACCGATGATGCGCGTTTCGGGCCACAATGCCTTGATGTAAGCGGCGATGCCGGCGATGAGGCCGCCGCCGCCCACGCTCACGAAGATCGCGTCGAAGGCCTCGCCTTGCTGGCGCACGATCTCCATCGCCACGGTGCCCTGGCCTGCGATGACGTGCTCGTCGTCATAGGGGGGAATCAGGATCATCCCGCGCTCGGCGGCGAGGGCCTCGGCCCGTTCTCTCGCGCCGTCATACGTATCGCCCGCGAGGAGCACCTCGGCACCCAGCCGCTCGACCGCATCCACCTTGATGCGGGGTGCCGTCTCCGGCATGACGATGAACGCGCGAGCGCCGAGCCGTTGCGCCGCAAGCGCCACGCCCTGCGCATGATTGCCGGCCGACGACGCGATGACTCCCCGAGCGCGTTCCTCGGCGGTGAGCGACGCGAGCTTGTTGTAGGCGCCGCGCAGCTTGAACGAGAAGACCGGCTGAAGGTCCTCGCGCTTGAGCCAAACCTCGCTGCCGAGCCGGGAGGAGAGTTTCGGTGCAAGCTCAAGCGGCGTCTCGCGCGCCACGTCGTAGACGCGCGCTTTCAGTATCTTCGTCACGTAGTCTCGGGGCATGAGGCGGCGCTCATTCGGTGGCGGCGATCGCGGGCGGTGATCCGCCCACCGACATTCGGGGTTTGAAGCATGCACATGGGAGCGCGGCGGGAATGAGTCAATGAATGAGTGGCCGGTCCTCATCGGTGGCAGGCCGGTTCCGAAATCGCCGCTCCCCGGATACGATCGCGCCATTCGGCAAGGCGAGGAGAGAACCAGTGCCAGGACCGCTCGACGGTTACCGCGTCGTCGACCTCACATCGATGGTTTCGGGCCCCTTGGCCACCATGATGCTGGGCGACCAGGGCGCCGACGTGATCAAGGTGGAAGCGATAGGCCAGGGCGATCACACGCGGACGGGCAGCAACCGCTCCAATGGACTCTCCTCGGGCTTTCTCAACGTCAACCGCAACAAGCGTTCGATTGCCGTCAACCTGAAGGATCCGCGCGGGCGCGACGCGGTGATCGGCCTTGCCGTGCATGCCGACGTCTTCATCCAGAATTTCCGGCCGGGCGTGGTCGAGCGACTGGGGGTCGGCGAGCCCGACATTCGCGCCGTAAACCCAGGGATCGTCTACGTCTCGATCAATGGGTTCGGCGAGACCGGGCCTTATGCGCACAAGCGGGTCTACGATCCGATCATCCAGGCGGCCTCCGGCCTGGCGTCGGTCCAGGGCGGTTCGGACAATGTGCGCCCCCGTCTCGTCCGCACGATATTGCCCGATAAGCTTACCGGCGTGACCGCAGCACAGGCCGTCACCGCCGCGCTGCTCGCCCGCGAGCGCACGGGCCAGGGCCAACACGTGCGCCTCTCGATGCTGGATGCCGTCGTCTCGTTCCTCTGGGCATCGGACATGGGCGGCCAGACCTTCCTCGAGCAGGCGGCGACGGAGCAACGGGCGGCGAGCTTCATCGACCTCATCTACGAGACGAAGGACGGCCACATGAGCGTCGCGGTCATGAGCGACGGCGAATGGGTCGGCCTCACGCGCGCGCTCGAGCGCCCGGAGTGGCTCCAGGACGCGCGCTTCAAGACGCCGGCGCTCCGTGACGAGAATATCGACGATCGCCTCTCGCTCACCCAGGAGGTGCTTCGCGCAAGGACCACCGCCGAGTGGATGGAGCGTCTGGAAGCCGAGGGCGTGCCCTGCGCGCCGGTGCTGACCCGGAGCGCGCTCGTCGAGCACCCGCAGGTTGCCGCCGCCGGCACGCTCGTCGAAGTCGATCATCCCGTCGCCGGAAGGCTGCGCCAGGCGCGGCCGGCGACGCGCTTCGAGGCCACGCCCAGCTCGATCCGGCGGGGCGCACCGCTCCTCGGCGAGCACACGGAGGAGCTGCTTGCCGAGGCCGGGCTCTCCGCGACCGAGATCGCCGCGTTGCGCGACGCCGGCGTCGTCGCCTGAGCCTCCATGAGCCCCCAATGAGCTGGGAGAGGGAGGTCGAGGAGCTCGCACGCAAGCGGGCGCTCGCGCAGGCGCAGGGCGGGGAGGAGGGCGTCGCCCGCCAGCACGCCAGGGGGCTTCTCACGATCCGCGAACGGATCGACGCCATGCTCGATGACGGCTCCTTTCGGGAGCTGGGCGGCGCCTCCGGCGATGCGACCCGCGATAGCGACGGGCGCCTCACCGACTTCAAGCCGGCCAACTTCGTGCTCGGCTTCGGCGCGATCGACGGGCGCCGCTGCGTCATCGGCGGCGAGGATTTCACGCTCGGCGGCGGCTCGCCCAACGAGGCGGGCCTGCGCAAGAGCGTCTACGCGGAGGAGCTCGCCTGCACCTACCGTGTGCCCCTGGTGCGCCTGCACCAGGGCGCAGGCGGCAGCGTCGCCGGGACCGGCTCGAAGACGGTGGGCACGCCGGTCAACGCCCCGCCGCGCTTCAAGTCCGTGGCCCAGGCGATGGCAACCGTGCCCGTCGCTTCGGCGGGGCTCGGTGCGGTCGCGGGCCTTCCCGCCGCGCGCCTGGTGGCCTCGCACTTCTCGGTGATGACCGAGAACTCGCAAATCCTGATCGCAGGCCCCGCCGTGGTCGAGCGCGCGCTCGGGCGGCGCCCGAGCAAGGAGGCGCTCGGCGGCCCGGCGGTGCACGCGAGGAACGGCGTCATCGACAATCTGGTCGCGGATGAGCCGGCGGCCTTCGCCGAGATCCGCCGGTTCCTGAGTTATCTGCCGCCCAACGTCTGGGAGCTTCCCCCCTGCGCGTCGGCCGACGACCCGGCGGACCGGCGAGCCGAGGCGCTGATCGGGATCGTGCCGCGCAACCGGCGCAAGCTCTACGACATGCGGCGCGTGATCGCGCTGGTGCTGGACGAGGGCTCGTTCTTCGAGATCGGCCGGCTCTATGGGCAAGGCACGATCACCGGCCTCGCCCGGCTCTCCGGCCAGCCCGTCGGCGTGCTCGCCAACGACTGCTGGCACCTTGCCGGCGCCATGACCGCAGCGGGCTCGCAGAAGACGCGCCGCTTCATCGAGCTCTGCGACACATTCCACCTGCCGATTGTGAGCCTGGTGGACGAGCCCGGCTTCATGATCGGGACGGAGGCGGAGAAGGCCGGCACGATCCGCTTCGGCGCCGCCGCCGTGCTCGCAGCGGCGAGCTCCGTGGTGCCCTGGGCGTCGGTGATCGTGCGCAAGGCGCACGGTGTCGCCGTCGCCGCGCATTTCGGCCCGGACGGCTTCGTCGTCGCCTGGCCCTCGGCCGAGACGGGGGCGCTACCGGTCGAGGGCGGCGTGGCGGTGGCCTTCGGCCGCCAGATCGCGCGGGCCGACGATCCCGCCGCCGAGCGCGAGCGCCTCGAAGAAGCCATGCTCGCGCGCCAGTCGCCGGTGCCCCGTGCCGAGAGCTTCTCGATCCACGAGCTCATCGACCCGCGCGAGACCCGCCCCGTGCTCTGCGACTGGATCGCCCGCGTCCAACCCCTGCTGCCGCATTTGAAGGGGCCGACCAGTTTTCCAATGCGGCCGTAGGGCAGATCGACAAAGATTGAACGTGCCGGGGGATGCCGTCAGAAGGGGGCCCTCACTCCATCGGTCGCTGCTCGCCTGCCAATAGAGTCACTCGATCAACTCTGCGATCTCGCGCTTGAAGGGCACTTCGTCCTCGCGGAACGGCAACGCCGTCGAGGTCTTCGGCGTAGCGTCGCCCGGCGTAGACGGCATGGGCGATGGTGGCCGGCGCGAGCGCGTCGCCGATGGCCTCGACGGCTTCGAGGCCCGCGTCAGACCAGCGGTCTCGTTGCCGCGCGAGATCGGCCGCGATCTCGTCCGACGGTGTTCGGCTGGTGACGAGTACCACCGCATCGGCCTCCAGCTCCTCGACCCGGCCGGTATGGACGCATGACATCGCGACGGTGCCCGGGGAAATACGGCTCAGGGTCCGGAACGCCTCGATGGCTATTCCTTTCTCGAGCATGCGCGCCTGGACGAAAGGCTGCTCCATGGTGTTGCGGCTCCAGGTGCAGGCCTCCGACGCGGGCGTGACGTATGTGACGGTGAAGCCTTTGTCGGCCAGGAGTTCGGCCAGCACCCCGCCCATGTAGTAGTGATCGTCGTCCCAGACGACGACGCGCGTTCCCTCGGGCAAGCGACCCTCCATGAGGTCGTCGGGGGTGAGGACCTGCGATCCGTCCTCGATGGGCAGGGGCGCGGTCCAGTGGTGGCCGACCCCGTCGCTGCGCCAGCGCGCGCCTGTGGCGATCACGACGCGGGGGCAGCCGAATTCGAGAACGGTCTCCGCATCGAGTTGGGATTCCAGATAGAGGGCGACGTTGGGAAGCTTCCGAAGCTGCTCGGCGCGGTAGTCCCGCACCCGGCCCCAGGCGGCGAGGCCCGGCAGGCGACATTCGCGGGCGACCCGCCCGCCCAGCTCTCTGCTTTGCTCGGCCAGGGTTACGTCGTAGCCGCGCTTGCCGAGCGCCTGCGCGGCTTCGAGGCCGGCGGGGCCGGCGCCCACGATCAGGACGGGCTTTTCGCTTTCCTTCGGCCGGATGAACTCGGGGTGCCAGCCCCGGCGCCATTCCTCGCCCATGGTCGGGTTCTGGGTGCAGCGGATGGGCGACATGGTGAAATCGCCCGATACGCAGATGTTGCAGCCGATGCACTCGCGGATGTCCTCGAGGCGCCCCTCGGCCACCTTTCGCGGGAGGAAGGGGTCGGCGATGGAGGGCCGCGCGCAGCCGATCAGATCGACGATGCCCTTCTTGACGATGGAGACCATGCGGTCCGGCGACGTATAGCGGCCGACGCCGACGACCGGCTTCGTGGTGAGCTTCTTGACGCCGGCGATGAAGGGTTCCTGCCCTCCCTCCTCGCCGAAGCGGGACGAGAGGCTGTCGTTCTCCCAGCCGGCGAGGCAGACGTCCCAGAGGTCCGGAATCTCCGCGACGAGACCGATCATGTCCTCGGTCTCGGCCTTCTCCAGCCCGTCCGCGCCGCGAAGCTCGTCCATCGAGAGGCGGCAGGGAACGGCGCAGCTGTCGCCCACCGCTTCCTTGGTGTCGATCAGGAGCTCCTTGAGGAGCCGCACGCGGTTTTCGAGCGAGCCGCCGTATTCGTCGGTGCGGTGATTGAACTCCCTGGAGAGGAAGTGATGCAGGAAGCTCAGCCCGTGGCCGGCATACACATAGATCAGGTCGTAACCCGCTCGCCGGGCGCGAAGCGCCGCCGCCTTGTGCCAGCGGCGGACGTTGCGGATGTCCTCCTTGTCCATGGTGCGCGCCTGGACGGGTTCGTAGGTGAAGCTCGCGATCGCGCGCCCGGTCGGCGCCATCGGCACTTCGCGCGAATAGAAGTTGGGGCCGTGCAGGCCGTTGTAGCAAAGCTCCAACCCGGCGAGCGCGCCGTGCGCGTGGATGTGGTCCGCCATCCTGGCGAGCATCGGGATGTCCCGATCGTCCCAGAGGCGGAGCTCGATGAAGGGCGTGATCTCCGAGGTCCAGTGGATCTCGACCTGCTCGGTGCAGACGACCGCCCAGCCACCCTCGGCCTTGATGCCCCGCATGTGGGCGAGCGCGGTCGGGTCGCGATAGCCCATGCCGGTGCAGTGGGGCACCTGGTAGAAGCGATTTCGGGCGGTGACCGGCCCGATCGCGATGGGTTGAAGCAGGATGTCGTAACGAGACTCCACGCTCATGGGATCACCCGACTGGTCGCGGCAGGTTGAGCCGGAGCGGCGCGCCCCGTTGGGGCGCGCCGCCCGGCAACAGGGGAAACGGACGTCTACTTCTTCAGGCGGGTCCACATCGTGTCGTAGACCTCCTGCGTCGCCTGATCGCAGACCGCGATGAAGCTGCCCGCAGGGGCATCGGCGGGCGGAACGGATTCGGGCGCCGAGGCGAGCTCCGGATCCAGAAGCGGCGTGACGCCCTCAACGCCTGCCGCATAGCGCGCGTAGTTGGTCACCGCGGCGATATTCTCCGGCTCCAGCAGGAAGTCCATGAACTTGAGCGCGCTCGCCCGGTTGGGCGCGTCCTTGAGGAGCACGACATTGTCCATCCAGACGACGAAGCCCTGACGCGGATAGGCGTACTCGATGTTGGCACCCTCCGCGCGCGCCTTGGCGGAGAACCCGTTCCAGATCATCCCCACCGCGGCATCGCCCGAGACGAGCACGTCCTTGGCGATGTCGGAGCCGAAGGAGGCCCAGTGCGGCTTGGCGGACTGCAGCAGCGCGTCGAGCGCCTTGAGCTGCTCGCGGTCCGTCGAGCATTGCGGAATGCCGAGGTGGAGGGATGCCAGCAACATGACTTCGCCCTGGGAGTCCAGGACGTTGATCTTGCCCTTCACCTCCTCCGGCGGGTCGAAGATGATGCTGGTGTCGTTGATGTCGCCCGCATAGACGTCCCGGTTCACCGAGAAGCTGGTCGAGCCCCACTGATAGGGGATCGAGTGCATGCGGCCCGGATCGAAGGGCACGTCCACCCACTGCGGCTCGATGTTGGCGAAGTTGGCGAGCTCGCCCTCTGCGATGGTGTCGAGCATGCCTTCGCCCGTCATGATCTCGACCATATAATCGCCCGGCACCGCCACGTCGTAGGAGCCGAGCTTGCCGGCCTTGAGCGTGGCGAGCATGGCCTCGTTGGAATCGAAGGTGTCCATCGTCACCTCGATCCCCGTTTCGGCAGCGAACTTGTCGAGCAGCTCCTGCGGAATGTACTCGAACCAGTGGTAAATCGAGATCTTCTCCTGAGCGTGGGCCGCACTCGCGGCAAAGATCAGTGCTACTGCCACCATTCCAGCTTTGAACATGTATCGCATGTTGACCTCCTTGGTTGAGCCAGTTAACCAGATTCCGATGCCTCCGTCTTCGTTCCATAACGACCGTAACGACCGATGAGATAAGAAAGTGTGACGATGAGTATCGAGACGGAGAGCATGAGTGTGCTGAGCGCCATGATGTTGGGCTTGATCCCCTGCTTCACGGCCCCGAAGATCGCCGTGGGCAGGGTTTCTATGCCAGCGCCCTTGATGAAGTTGGTGATGATGAAATCGTCGAGAGAGATGATGAATGCCAACAGAAAACCAGCGAGGATTCCGGGCGCCATCAAAGGCATGAGAACACGAAGAAATGCCTGGAACCGGCTGGCGTATAGATCCTGAGCGGCTTCCTCGTAACTGCCGTCGATACCCTGCAGCCGAGCCGCGATGGGCAGGTAGGCGAACGGAATACAGAAGACGATATGGGCCACGAGAATCGACAGGTACCCGAGCGCGAATCCGATGGCGCTGAAGAAGACCAGGGTCGCCACGGCGGTGACGATTTCGGGCACCATGATCGGCATGCTGATCAACGCAAAATTCAACGATTTGCCGCGAAAGGCGCCGCCGCGCACCATGGCGATGGCGGCGGCGGTGGCGATGGTCGTGCTGGTGACGGCGGCGGAGAGCGCGATGGTCAGCGAGTTCCACGCGGCGTCCTTGAATTTCGCCGATTCCGGCCCGGTAAAGACGTCCATGTACCAACGGAAACTGAACCCACCCCAGCGGGTGATGGAGAGGGAATCGTTGAAGCTGTAAACCATCACCACCAGGAGGGGGGCGTAGAGCACCACCAGGCAGAGGATCGTCATCGGCAGGAAGCCGGGGTAGCGCCTGATATTGAGGCTGCGCCGCATCTCAGCCCTGTTTCGCGCTGCGCCGCGCTTGCCGGCGCGCATAGATCAAGAGCACGATCAGCACGAGAGTGAGGAGAATCATCGACGCGGCCGCGCCGAACGGCCAATTGCCGGCGTTGCCCTTGAACTGCTCCTCGATCAGGGAGCCGATCAGGAATGACTTGGCGCCGCCGAGAAGATCGGGCGCAAGGAACGCGCCGAGGCTCGGCACGAAGACCAGGATGCACCCTGCCACGATTCCCGGTCGCACGATCGGCAGAATCACCCGGCGGAGGATCGTCCAGCGCCCGGCGTAGAGGTCGGCCGCCGCTTCGGAAAGCGCGAAGTCGTAACGCTCCACCGATGCATAGATGGGCAGCACCATGAAGGGCAGGTACGAGTAGAAGAGACCGAGCTGCACGGCGAAATCGGTGTTGATGAGCGCGATCGGCTCGTTGATGAGTCCGAGACCCATCAGGGCTTCGTTGAGCGGCCCGTTGTCGCGGATGAGAAACTTCATCGAGACGGTGCGGATGAGCAGGTTCACCCAATAGGGCACCGTGACCAGGAAGAGCCAGATCGAGCGCGTCTCGGGCGACCGGGTGGCGATGAAGTATGCGGTCGGGAAGCCGATGATGAGACAGAGGACGGTGGCAACGGCGGCCTGGATGATCGAGCGTGCGAAGATGACGATGTACGTCCACTCGATCTTGGGCGGATCGTCGCCGAAGAGGCCGCGGTCGAAGATGAATTGGTCGTAGGCCGCGAGCGAGAACTCCCAGATCACCCCACCGCGGAACTCCTTCGTCAAGAAGGAGTAGACGAGCATCATCAGCACCGGGGCCAGGAGGAAGAAACCGATCACCACCCACGTGGGGATCAGCAACCCGGTGCGCACCGGCGCGAAGGTGTGGGAGACCGCTCTGGTGCTGCTGAGCTCGGCCGTCATCAGTCCACCAGCAGCCGGGCGGCGCCGGGGGCGATGACGAGGCCCACCCGGTCGCCGGACTGGTAAGGCCTCGCGTCCTCGCCGGCATTTTGCGCGCGGACCATCACGTCGGGCCCTCCGTCGAGCCGGACGCCGTACTGGATGTCGGTGCCGAGATAGACGATCTGGTCGACCACGCCCGTGAGGCCGCGATCACCCTGTTCCGCGGCCACAAAAGACAGACGCTCGGGCCGGATCAGCACATGCGCGGTGGCCCCGTCCTCCGACGGAGTGCCGGCGGCTTGGCACGGAAACACCGCGCCGTTGCTCAGGCGGCACGTGTAGGCGCCGTCCGGCCCCCGCAGCACGGTCACGTCGAGGACGTTGGTCTCGCCGATGAAGTTGGCCACGAAGCGGTCGACGGGCGCCTCATAGATTTCGTGCGGCGTCCCGATCTGCCGGATCTCGCCCGCCGACATGACGGCGATGCGGTCCGACATCGTCAGTGCTTCTTCCTGGTCGTGGGTGACGAAGACGAAGGTGATGCCGGTATCCTTCTGAATCTGCTTCAGCTCGATGCGCATCGCCTGCCGGAGCTTGAGATCGAGCGCGGACAGCGGCTCGTCGAGCAACAGCACCCGGGGCCGCGGTGCCATCGCCCGCGCCAGTGCCACCCGCTGCTGTTGCCCGCCGGAGAGCTGGGCGGGTCTGCGGGCTGCGAGTTCGCCGAGCTTCACGAGGTCGAGGATGCGGGCGGTCTGGTCCTCGATATCGGCCTTGCTCCAGCCGAGCCTCCGCATGCCGAAGGCCACGTTCTCCGCCACCGTCATGTGCGGAAAAAGCGCGTAGTGCTGGAAGACGGTGTTGATCGGGCGTTTGTTGGGGGGGAGGTCGCCGAGTTCCTCGCCGTAGAGGAGAATGGTCCCCTCGGTGATGTCCTCGAAGCCTGCGATCAGGCGAAGCAGGGTGGTCTTGCCGCAGCCCGAAGGCCCGAGCAGCGTGAAAAACTCGTTGTCCCGGATCGTCAAACTCGCGCCGGCGAGTGCGGTCACCGAGCCGAATCGTTTGACGGCATCGCGTACCTCGATCGCTATGCTCTCCTCGACCAACGCGCCTCTCCCGGTCAGCGAGGAGACCGGCCGGAGGCCGGCCGGCGACCCAATTCGTCGATCACGATATCTCTCCCTAGGCCCGTGAATCCGCGTTTATTGGAGAGGGATATTCGGCCCGGTCAGGGTCTTGAGCGCATAGTCGGGCTCGTCCACCTCGGAAAAGTCCATTCTGGATAGCCAGTCCTCGGTTGAAAGATCGAGGATGTCGGTCTCCGGAGTAATGTTCTTGAACGCGCCGGACGGAAGCGTCACGTATGGGGCGCAGGCGAGTGCACAACCCACGTGATTCTTCGGTATGTAGGACGCCTTCCAGCCGATGTAGATCTTCTTGTAGCGTGCGCCCTGATTCTCGCCGCACAGATACGCCGCGTAGGCGATCCTGTTGAGCCTATCGTCGAGCTTGTGCCGCACGGTCTGTTCTTCGTCTTCCCCGAGCCTCAATGACCCCGTGTCTTCCATAAACAAGCAAGCATGATTATCGCGATCTTCCGCAATCGCGAACCCGAGAGCGCACCAAATCCACAAATTTCCGTCGGAGACCGCGCTTGTGAGGTATTTTTCGGCGCAAACGACCATAGCGCCTTCTTGCGGAGGGAAATGCCGGTTTTCGGCGACCCCGAAAAGCTGCCGGGTTGCGTCGCGTAAGGGAATGAGAGAGTAAATGGGAATATTCTCGATACGGCCGACAGGATACGTCTTCCCGATGCGGGGTTCGATTGCCAGGTCGTAGCCCCAGATCGCTCCGTTAACGCCGCTGAACGACGACGCCTGCAACATATTGATCTGACCGATATAGGAATCGTTACACTCGGCGCGATCGTAGGACACGATTTTGGCCATGCCCTGGTCTAAGTCCTCGTCGAATGGGTAACCTGGAAATTGTTCAAGGTTCACACTGCCCGTCGATAGCAGGATGGTCGAGATATAGGCCCCTGGTTGCCCCGTGGCAGTCGGTTCCAGATATCCGCCGCAGTTGCTTCCCGTACCGTTCCGGCAATTCCGAACAATCTCTGCCAAGCGTGCGTCAACCATCGCGAACTCCCATCAGCTCGTAAATCCGAGCCTCCTGCCGAGGTCGGCCGCCGCCTCGGATAACTTCTGCTTGATCCGGGTTCGTTCCATGGGGCGGAAGCGGTCCGCGAGGCCGGTGATGCCGACCGAATAGACGACATAGCCGCTGCTCACCCGGATCGGATGTCCGTAGCTCAGCACGCCGGCATCGAGCTCGTTGTCGCAAACCGCCATGCCGTCAGCGCGGATCTGACCGAGCTCGGTGCGGATCTCCGCTTCCCCGACCCTGGTCTTCTCCGTGTAGCGCGTGCGCGGGCGCGAGAGGTAGCGCGCGACGAACTCCTCGTCCTGGAACGCCAGGATCGCCTTGCCGGAGGCTGCCGCGTGCAATGGGAGCTGCCGGCCCGGCTGCACGAAGGCGCGGTCGGAGCCCACGGGCTGCTCCATCAGCACGGACTCGGCGAAGTCGCCGTTCAGCCGGGCCAGATGCGCGGTCTCGCCGAACTCCGCTACGAGCCCGTCCAGCACCGACTTCGCCAGCCCCGCATAGCCGGCGCCGTCCATGGTCGCGTGGAGGAGGGTTTGCAGGCGAGGCCCGGTCACGTAGCTCTTGGTGCCGGGCGCGCTGCGCAACAGGTCGAGGTCCAGGAGGCCGCGGATCAGGCGATGCGCCGTTCCCGGTTGTAGTTCCAGCTCCTTGGCGATGTCCGTGAGCGTGAGCCCGGTTCGCGCGGCGGCCACCGTCTCGAGCACCCGGATGTATCGCCCGAGCGGCTTGTCGTTGCTATCGGCCATCGCTCAGGGCGCCCCGTCTCTCATTGCGGGGCATCGCGCCGCTTCAACGCCGTGACCACCCGCTCCGGCGTGATCGGCATCTCGAAGACGCGCACGCCGATGGCATCGGCGACGGCGTTGGCGATGGCGGGTGCGACGGCGGTCATGGCCGGCTCGCCGATGCCCTTTGCGCCGAAGGGACCCACGCCGCTGCGGGATTCGAGGATGATGCACTCGACCTTCGGCATATCCATCGCCGTCGGCATGAGGTACTCGCTGAACGACGGCGTGACCAGGCGGCCCTCCTCGTAAAGCATCTCCTCGCTGAGCGCGTAGCCCTGGCCGTTCTGCGCCCCGCCCTGGATCTGGCCCTCGACCGCCGCCGGATTGATGCACTGGCCGACATCGTGGGCGGCGACGCTCTTCAGCACCTCGACCTCGCCGGTCTCCACGTCGACGGAGACTTCGACGGCATGCGCGCCGTAGGCATAGTCGGGATGGGCCTGGCCCTGGCCCGTCTCGGGGTCGAGAAATTCGCCGAACGGCGCGCGGAAGATTGCGAGCTCGGAGCGGTGGATGCCCTCGGCCGCGCAGATGCGCACCAGGTCGACGAGCGGCATGGATCGCCTCAGGCTTGTCGATGACGAAGACCTCGTTGAAGCCCATGTCGATCTCGTCGGGGGCGACGCCGAACTCCTGTGCCGCGCGTTCGGCGAGCCGGGCGCGAAGCCCCTCGGCCGCCTGCTTGGCGGCGTTGCCGGTCATGTAGAGCGCGCGTGTCGCCGTGGTCGTGCCGGCGAGCGGGGTCACCGCGGAATCGCTGCTGTAGATGACCACGTTGTCGAGGGTAACGCCCAGCACCTCCACCGCGATCTGGCCCAGCGCCGAAATTTGCCCGGCGCCGATGTCGGTGACGCCGGAGCGCACCACAACGGTGCCGTCCATCTCGACGCCGACCCAGGCCTCCGAGGTGTCGTGCAGGAAGGTGAGGCGCCCGTAGCTCTGCTGATAGCAGGCAAGGCCGCGGCCCGTCCGTATCGGCCCCTCCGCCGGCGTGGGCTCGCCGAGCGCGGCCCAGGCTTTCTCCGCACACTGCTCGGTCCAGATGGCGCTCGGCGGCACGAAGCCCGTGGACATGGGCTCGCCGGTCTTCAGGAAATTCCGCCGTCTGAGCTCCAGGCGATCGATGCCGAGCGTCTCGGCGATCTCGTCCATCTGCTGCTCGTAGGCCGTGCAGGCCTGCAACGCGCCGAAGCCTCGGAAGGCGCTGGTGTACATGTTGTTGGTCGCCACGGCCCGGGCGAAGACGTTGAGATTGTCGACACGGTAGGGGCCGGGTGCTGCGACCAGCGCGTAGAGGATGACGTAGGGGCTCAGGAACACGTAGGCGCCGGCATCGGCGATCATCTGCACGTCGAGCGCCGTGATCTTGCCCTCCTTCGTGACGCCCGTGCGGTAGGTCAGGATGAAGGGGTGGCGCTTGCCGTGGCCCACGAAGGAATCCTCGCGGGAGTATTCCAGCCGCACCGGCCGCCCGGTGTGCTTGGCAAGCAACGCCAGATAGACCTCGACGGTCATGTCCTCCTTGCCGCCGAAGCCGCCGCCGACCAGCGCGCCGCGCACGCGGACCTTGTTGTGCGGCACGCCGATGGCATCGGCGATCGGCCGGAAGTGCTCGATCACCTGGGTCGAGACGCGGATGTTGACCACGTCGTTCTCATCCACCCAGGCGAGGCCGACCTCCGGCTCCAGGAAGGCGTGCTCCTGGAAGGGTGTCTTGTAGGTGTTCTCGACGATGAGGTCGGCCTTGGCGAAGCCCGCCTCGACATCGCCCTTCTTGATCTTGCGCTCGGCGACGATGTTGTCGCTGCCGTAGACGAGCGGCGCGCCGGGCTGCAGCGCTTCCAGCGGGTCGTAGACGCCAGGGATCGGCTCAAGCTCGAACTCGATCAGGTCCGCCGCCCGGTCGGCGAGATCGCGGGTTTCAGCAGCAATCAACGCCAGTGGCTCGCCGAAATAGCGGACCCGCTCCTTCACCAGAACCGGCTGATCCGTATCCAGCCTCTTCTGGCCGGTCTGGCCGGGGATGTCGGTGGCCGCCGTGCGGTCGGCGAGATCGGTGGCGGTGAGCACGCGGGCGACGCCCTTGAGCGCCCGCGCCTTCGAGACATCGAGGCGCACGAGACGGGCGCTCGCGATGTCGGCGCGGAGCACCCGCATGTGCAGCATGTTGGGCATCACGTAATCGCCGGCATAGGGCGTGCGGCCCGTAACCTTGCCCGGCGCGTCGGTGCGGGTGAGCGGCTTGCCGATCTGCCGGTATTGGACGTTGGCCAGCGCGCCTGCGTCGATGTCGGTGTGGGTCATTGCTCACCTCCCTCGGCGCGCATCGCGGCGGCTGCGTCGGCGATGGCCTCGAAGATCTTGGTGTAGCCGGTGCAGCGGCAGAGATTGCCGCTGAGACCTAAGCGGATGTCGTCCTCGCTGGGCTCCGGGTTCTCGTCGATGATCGCCTTCGCCGCGATGATGATGCCTGGAATGCAGTAGCCGCACTGCGCGGCACCGGTTTCGGCAAACGCCTGCTGCAAGGGATGGGGCGAATCGAGGTCGCCGAGGCCGGAGATGGTCGTGACCTCCTTGCCGGCCGCCATCCAGGCCACGGTCAGGCAGCTGTCCACGGCCATGCCGTCGAGCAGCACGGCGCAGGCGCCGCAATCGCCCTTCTCGCAGCCGCACTTCACTTCCATATGGCCGAGCTGCCGCAGCGCTTCCAGCAGCGTGCGATGCGCGGGGAAGCGCCCTTCCTCCTCGCGGCCGTTGATGCGGAGTGTGATGGTCCGTTCGTCAGGCATGCGCGTTACTCCCCTGGGCGAGCCGATCCCACGCTTGGGCAACCAGGCGCCGTGTCAGGGCCTCCGCCGTGTGGCGGCGGTAGTCGGCGGAGGCCCGGATGTCGTCGATGGGGCTGCACGCGGATACCGCCACCGCCGCTGCCTCGTCGATCAGCGCCGGCGTCAGCGCCTCGCCCTCCAGCAGCGCCTCGGCCTCCTTGGCGCGGAAGACGATGGGCGCGACGGCCCCAAGCGCGATCCGCGCCTTCGTGCACCGCCCGTCCGCGACCGCCAGCGTCACTGCCACGCCGGTGACGGTGATCGCATCGCCCTTGCGGCGGGCCAGCTTGTAGAAGGTGTTGACGGAATTCTCGGGCAGGCGCGGCCAGGAAATCCGGGTGATCAGCTCGTCCCGCCGCCGCGCATCCTGTTTGTAGCCGAGGTAGTAGTCATCCAACGCCAACGTGCGCGTGGACGACGCACTCACCAGCGTCAGCTCGGCGTCGAGAGCGAGAAGCGGCGGCACCAGATCCGCCGCCGGCGAGCCGCTCGCGATGTTGCCGGCGACGGTCCCGGTATTGCGCACCATCAGGCCGCCGAAGAGGCGGGCGGACTCGATCAGCGACGGTGCCGCCCGGGCGATCTCGGGCGAGCGCAGGAGGTCGCTCACCGTGGTGCGCCCGCCGATGGTAATGCGCTCTGGGCCGAATTCCATGCCAAGCAACTCGTCGACCTCGCCGAGGCCCACCATCCGGTCCGGCCGCTCGCGCTTGGCGCGAATGTCGACGATGAGGTTCGTGCCCCCGGCAAGAGGCAGAACGGTCTCGCCGGCACCGTTGGCGAGGGCCGCCAGAGCGCCGGCCAGGTCGTTCGGAATGTCCAACTCGAACGGCGTGTACATCGTGACGCCTCCCGTTATCGCCTGCGCTGCCGCCTCACACGTCCCAGCCGCCGTCGACCGTGATGGCCTGGCCGGTGATCTGGCGGCTGTCCTCGCTCGCCATGAACAACACGGCGTTGGCCACGTCGTCCGGCGTGGTCACGCGCTTCAGGCACATCTCCTGAACGTATTCGTCGTACACCTGGTCGATCGTCCAGCCGCGCACTCTGGCTTTCTCCTCGCAGAGCTTCTGCATGCGCGGCGTCTCGACGATGCCGGGGCAGACGGCGTTGACGTTGACGTTGTACTTGCCGACCTCGAGCGCGACCGTGCGGGTAATCCCGCGCACCGCCCATTTGGACGCGCTGTAGGCGGTCCGCATGGCGTAGCCGCGCAGGCCCGACGTGCCGCCGATGTTGACGATCTTGCCGCTCCTCTGCGCGATCATGGTCGGCACCACATACTTGATGGGCAGGAAGGTGCCGATTTCGTTGGCCGTGATGACGTAGTCGAAGTCCGCCACGTCGATGTCCTGCACCGGCGTCTCGATGGGGCCGGTGACGCCGGCGATGTTGACCAGAATGTCGATGCGCCCGTCGAAGGCCGCGAGCGCCCGATCGACCATGGCCTTAACTTGCGCATCGTCGGTGACATCGCAGGCCACGACGTGGGCCTCGCGCCCGAGCGCGCGGACATCCCCGGCAACCCGATCGAGCGCGTCGGTCTCGCGGGCCGTGAGCACGACGTCGGCGCCCTCGCGTGCCAGCGTCGTGGTGATGGCCGCGCCCATGCCCTTCGCGGCGCCGGTGACGATCGCCTTCTTGCCGTCCACTTTCACTGCATCGTTCCCTTGCTTGCGTCGTTCATCCGTTCACTGGCCTGTCGGTTCCGGCTCGCCGTAACCGCCGCCGCCGCAGCTCTCGACGATGACCACGTCGTCGGTGCCGAGCCGGAGGTTCGCCTTGCCCGGCATCACCGAGCGGCGGCCGTCCGCGTGGTCGATGGTGACCCGGAAGGGCGCGCCGTCGCCGCCGCCTTGCAGGCCGTAGGGCGGCACGACACGGCGCTCGAACATGGAGGTGACCGACATGTCGTCGGTGAGCACGCGATACTCGCGGTGCAGGCCTTCGCCGCCTTGCCGCCGGCCCGCGCCGCCCGAGCCCTGGCGCAGGCGCTGGCATTCGATGCGGATGGGGTATTCGGCTTCCACCACCTCGGCCGGGGTGTTCATCACATTGGACATGTGAACGCGCACCACCGGCGCACCGTCGCGGTCGTGCCGCGCGCCCTCGCCGCCGCCGTGGACCTCGTAGAGGGTGGTCCAGGCGCCGTCGGCCCGTCGCCCGCCGAAGAGCACCAGCCCCGACGTAGTCGGCCCGCCGGCGGAGATGCGCTCCGGCCCGGTGGCTTCGAGGGCCTTGAACACGGCGTCGGCGATCCGTTGCGAGGTTTCGTGATTGCCGCCCACCACGGGGCTTTCGGGGGGCGGGTCGAGCAGGGAGCCGGGACGGGTCACGATCTCAAGCGGGCGGTAGCAGCCGCCGCTCGGCTGGATGTCGGGCCCGAACAGGGTCTTGACCACATAGAAGACGGACGCCGCGGCGATGAAGGGCGTGGTGTTCAAGGGCCCCCGCGCCGCGTCGTCGGTCTCGGAAAAATCGAAGCGCGCCCGGTCGCCTTCGATCGTCACCAGAACGCGAACGGCAACCGGCCCGCCGCCGCCGGCATCGTCGTCGAGCCAGTCCTCGCCCCTATAGGTGCCGTCGGGAATCGCCGCGAGCGCCGCGCGCATCTGCGCCTCGGCCCGGTCGTGGATCGCGGCGATGGCGTCCAACACCGTCTCCCTGCCATGCTCGGCGACGATGTGGTGCACGCGCTCCTCCGCGGCCCGGCTGGCCGCGAGCTGCGCCAGAATGTCGCCCTCGCGCTCGTCTGCGCCCCGCACGTTGGCGCAGACCATGTCGAGCTTCTCGCGGTCGGGGCCCGCTGCGGTGAAGAGCCGGAAGGGCGGAATGCGGAGCCCCTCCTGCCAGGCGTCGGTGGCGCCGGCGACATAGCTGCCGGGCACGGCGCCGCCGATATCCGCCCAGTGGGCGAGGCTTGCCGCGAAGGCGACGATCTCACCCTCCGCGTAGATCGGCCGGATCGCCTTCACGTCGGGCAGATGGTTGCCGCCGACTTCCGGCAGATTGAGGAACCACACGTCGCCGGGCTCCAGCCGTGCCTTGGGTACCCGCTTCAGGAACTCGCGGACGGTGAAGCTCATGACCCCCATGTGCATCGGGATGTCGCGGCCCTGGGCGATGAGGTGGCCGTCTGCATCGGTGAGCGCGGACGAGAGATCGCCCGCCTCGCGCAGCAGCGGCGAGCGCGCCGAGCGCATGACCACGAGCGACATTTCCTCCGCCGTCGCCGTCAGCGCGTGGCGGATGACCTCCAGAGTCACCGGATCGACAGCGCCATTCATGGCTCGATCCCGGTGGCGATGTGAAGATGGCCGGCGTCGTCGGCGGTGAGCGTCGCGCCGGGCGGCACGACGACGGTCGACCATGCGTCGTCGACGATGACCGGCCCCTCCAGCGGGCAATCGGCACCCAAGCCCGCGCGGTCGTAGCGCGGCGTCATCGTCGCCTCGCCGGCGCCGAACGTGCACCGGAACATCTTGGTGGGTGAGGGGGCTTCGTTGGCCTTGGCGGCAGGCGGATGGGCCTCGCCGTTGCGGGGCGCCGAGACTCGCACCCGGATCGACTCCAGCTCCCACGGCTCCTCCGTGGCGAAGCCATAGAGCGTTCGATGGCGGTCCATGAAGGCGCGGCCCAGGCGCACCGGATCGTCGAAGGCGGCGCCCGTGATCTCGATGGCGTAGCTCTGGCCCCGGTAGCGGATCGACGCCACCTCCTCGACCGTTAGATGGTCGTCGTCATGGCCGGCCGCCTGTATGGGAGCAGCGAGGGTCGAGCGGAGCTCGCGCCGTGCCCGGTCCACGCGTTCTCCGTCCCATGAGTCCGAGGCGACCCTAAGCGTGCGCTGCTGCGCATAGCTCATCTCCGCGCCGACGCAGCCGAGGGCGGAGAACATGCTGGAGTGGGCGGGGACGACCACCTTGTCGATGGAGAAGGCGCGGGCCAGCGCCACCGCATGCATGGGGCCTGCGCCGCCGAAGGCGAGGAGGGTGCAGGTGCGCCCGTCGACGCCGCGCTCCACGGTGACCCGACGCAGCGCCCGCAGCATGGCCGCGTTGGCGACCTTGACGACCCCCAGCGCCGCAGCCTCCCGCGTCATGTCCATCGCCTGAGACAGCGGCGCGATGACATCGTGGGCCGAGAGCCGCATCGAGGCGTACGTTTCCGCCGAGGACGCGCTCCACGTCCATATATCCGAGCACCAGATTGGCGTCGGTCACGGTCGGCCGGTCGCCGCCCTTGGCGTAGCAGGCGGGTCCGGGTTCGGCGCCGGCGCTCTCGGGCCCCACGAGCAGGGAGCCGTGATCGAGCCGGGCGATGGACCCGCCGCCCGCGCCGATGGACTCCACGGCGACCATGGGTTGGCGCAAAGGCCGTCCGCCGAGGGAGCGGTCGCTCGCGATCTGCGCCTCGCCGTCGAGGATCAGGCAGACATCGGTGGTGGTGCCGCCCATGTCGAAGCTGATGGCACGCTCGATCCCGAGCGCACGCGCCATGCGGCCGGCTGCAGCGACGCCGGCCGCAGGGCCCGAGGCGGCGAGGCCGAGCGGCAGGTCGCGCAAGGCCGCGGGCGATGCCATGCCGCCGGCGGAATGGAAGAGGTGCAGCCGGGATTCCTCCGGCTTTGCCCTGTCCAGATCATCCATATACGCCGCCGCCAGCGGCATGACTCCGGCGCTGAGCGCCGTCGTCGCCGTCCGTTCGTACTCGCGGGCCTCGGGATTGATCCGGTGCGAGAGCGCGACGTAGGGGACCCTTGCGCGCAGGCGCTCGCCCAAGGCCTCCTCGTGGGCAGGGTTGGCGTAGGAATGGAGCAGCGACACGGCAACCGCCTCCGCACCACTCGCCGCGACGCGCCCGATCGCGTCATCGACCGACGCCGGGTCCAGCGCGACCAGGACCCGGCCGTCGTGATCGAGCCTCTCGGTCACCTCGAAGCGGCGCTCGGCGGGGACCTGGGGCGTGAGCTTGGGCGGCAGGTCGAGCCGGTAGAGGTGGCGCCGGTTCTGGCGCCCGATCGCGAGCGTGTCCGAAAAGCCGCGCGTGGCGATCAGGGCGACCTTCGCATGATCGCCCTGGATGATGGCGTTGGTGACGATGGTCGTGCCGTGGATCAGATCGTCCACGTCCGACCAAGCGAGATCGACCGCGCCGAGCGCTGACACCAGTCCGGCGATGCGATCGTCGGTGCGGGAGGGAACCTTCGCGGCTCTCACCTCGCCGCGCGCCCGGTGCACGGCGATCACGTCGGTAAACGTACCGCCGACATCGATACCGACTTGCCATCCATTCGGCATGGCGCTGCCTCCGGATGCCGGGCCTTTAGGCTTCCCGTCGATGGTCTATCGCGGCAGCCCGAACTTACGTTTATCGAAAACTATTTCGATAACTCGATAACGATGCGCCGTTGTCGCACTGCCTGTCAATATGAATTTGGGCCGCGGCGCCCCTCCATCGACGGCGTATGTCGAGACCGAGGGGTGTGATCCCCTGGCGCGGTTCGGGATGGACGATCCGCGCCGGCGCGGGAGCGAACTTGGGAGAGGCCGCGTTCGCTTAGGCTTGGCGCATCAGCGGCTTGGTCGCCTTCACCCCGCCTTCGAGACAGGCAGTCCGAACAGGAACGATCGGCTGCTCGCCAACGCGCGCCGTCGCTTCAAGTCCATCGTGCAGTCTTCGGCGGCGTCCAGGGCGCGCACGGCGCTCTCGTAAAGCGGGAGCGCCGCGGCGACGGCGATGGAAGGCCGGATGCGCTCGACGGTGAAGTCCAGCTTCTCCCGCGCCTGGGCGACGGTGTAAGGGCCGCTCCGCACCCAATCGACGGTGATCCAATCCAGGGTCTCCAGGAAGGAGAGCGAATCTGCGGCTTGCACGAAGTCGGCCTCCCACCCGCCGCCGATTTCGTGCCGCAGGATGAGCCGGCGCACGCGCCGGATGAAGCTCTCAGGCGGCGCCGGCGAGCGGTTGCGCAACCATTCCTCGACAATATCCGCTGACCGGGTTGAATGCGCGAAGAGATAGTCGGGGTCGTCGAAGCCGTTGCTCGGTGTGCTGGACGGGCCGCCGGGAAAGAACCGCTCGGCGTCATGCACCAGCGCTGCAAATTGGACTTCCGGCGAGGCTTCGGGGCAGATTTTGATCGCCCACATCCGCGTCGCGATGAGATGCTCCAGCTGATAGAAGCCGTCGAGCCATTGCATGGCGTCGTCTTCCAGCGGCGAGAGCGCAGCGTTCCCATAGCGGCCGCGGACGGGATAATCCATGTCAGCTACCTCATCGTGGCGCGCGGGCCGCGCGGGCGTCCCTCGCCTGCGACAGCGCCTGCCAGACGCGCTCCGGGGTCAGCGGCAGGTCCGAGAATTCCACGCCGTAGTCCGCCAGCGCGTCGCAGACGGCGTTGGTGACCGCTGCCCCCGGCGGGATCGTGCCGACCTCGCCGACGCCGCGCACGCCGAAGGTCGTGACCGGGGACGGAACCTCGGTGTGCAACAGGTCGATGCGCGGGACATCCATGATGGTCGGCGCGAAGTAATCCAGCATGCTGCCGCTTACGAGCTGGCCGGTGCCCTCGTCGTAGCGAAGCTCCTCCGCGAGCGCTGCGCCGAGTCCCTGCACCAGGCCGCCGCGCACCTGGCCCTCCACCAGGGGCGGGTTGACCGCGACGCCGCAGTCGTGGGCCATGACGAAGCGCTCCACGTCGAACGCACCGCTCTCGGGATCGACCGAGACGACGGCGGCAGCGGTCCCGAACGAGAACGCCGCGTGCGTGGGCTCGAAGTGCGCGGTCGCTTCGAGACCCGGCTCCTCGCTCTCCGGAATCCCCTGCCCGATGATTGCGCGGGTGAAGATCTCGGCGAGGGGGACGGTGCGCCCAGGCTCGTCGCGGACGCGGACGGCGCGGCCGCTTACCTCCAGCGCCTCCGGCGTCGATTGCAGGACCATAGCCGCGATGCGCAGGGTCTTGTTGCGGAGCGCGTCGGCGGCCTCGCGGATGGCGCCGGCAGCCGCGATCAGGGTCCGCGAGGCGAAGGCGCCGGTGTTGAGCGGCGATGCTCCGCTGTCGCCGGCATGGACGTGGATCGCCTCGTAGTCGATGCCGAAGACCTCGGCACAGATCTGGGCGAAGACGGTCTCGCTCCCCTGGCCGAAGGTCGAGACGCCGGTGTAGAGGTCGATGCCGCCGGAGCGGTTCGCCCTCAAGATCACGCTCTCGTGGGCGCCGAAGCGTGAGCCACGGCCCGCGAGGAAGCGCGCGCTGGCATAACCCGTGCGCTCGACGAAGGAGGCGAAGCCGATGCCGGTCAGCCGCGCGTCGCCCCGGTCTTCCCGGCGACCGGCGCGATGCCCGTCGTAATCGACGGCCTCGGCGGCCATCTCCAGGGTCTTCAGATAGTCGCCGCTGTCGTAGACGGCCCGACTCGGCGTGGTCCAGGGCAGATCTTCCGGCCGCAACATGTTCTTCTGCCGGAGTTCCAGCGGGTCGATCTTCAGGCGGCGCGCCAGCCGGTCGATGAGGACCTCCAGCGCAAAATTGACCTCCGGCTGACCGTAGCCGCGATAGGCGCCGACCGGGGTCTTGTTGGTGAGCGCGACGCGGCGCTCGACGGTTGCATCGGCCACCTTGTAGGGGCCGGTGAAGACCACGCTCGAGAGTTGCGCCGAGCCGTACGTCGAGTTCCAGGCGCCCAGATCTGTGGTGTACTGGTTGGTGATCGCGACGATGCGGCCATCGGCCTCTGCGCCGATGCGGACGTCGTGCACGGCCTCGCGCGCATGGGTGCTGGCGCGGAAGAACTCCAGGCGGTCTTCGATCCACTTGACCGGTCGCCGGAGCGCCATCGCATGCAGCACCGCCAGCACGTCCTCCGGATAGAGGCCGAGCTTCATGCCGAAGCCGCCGCCCACATCTGAGGCGATGACCCGAATGCACCCCTCGTCGAGCGGCAGGCACTCCGCCAATTGCTGCCGGATCAAGTGCGGCGTCTGAGTGGAGGCATGGACCTCCAGCGTGCGCGCGCCTGCCCGCCAATAGGCGACGATGCCGCGCGGCTCCATGGGGAGCGCGCTCACCCGGTTCACGCGGAAGCGCCCCTCGACGACAACCTCGGCGGCGGCCATGCGGCTCTCCGGATCGCCGGCGCGGTCCACGTTGCTGGTCAGCAGGTTCGAGGCGAGCGTCTCGGGATGCAGAACCGGTGCGTCGTCGGCGAGCGCGCCCAGCGTGTCCGTCACATGCGGCAGCGGCTCGTAGTCGATGTCGATGAGGTCCAGCGCGTCCTCTGCAATCGCGCGGCTCGTCGCGACCACGCTCACCACCGGCTGGCCCTCGTGGATCGCCTGCTCGGCCGCCAGCGCGTAGTAGGGCAGCAACGGCGCGCCGGGCACCGGCCTCAGCACCGTCAGCGGCCCGCTCGCGGCCCGCACGTCGGCG
>CBDFKL010000004.1:0-114699 GCA_965248825.1 Alphaproteobacteria bacterium
CACACCGCCGCCGATAGTGATGCGCTGACGATTACGGCGGGCAGCAATTCGACGACGGTCAGCGTCTCGACCCTCGCGGACAGCATCGTCGAGGGGAACGAAACGTTCACCGGGACGATCTCGACCGTTTCGGGCCAGACCGGGGTGACGCTGGGCACGACCGCCACCGCGACGGGGACGATCACGAACACGACGACGACGACGGTGACGGTATCGGCGGATGCGGCGACGGACGAAGGCAGCGCGGTGACCTTCACGGTGTCTCTGGGGAGCGGGATCACGGCGGCGAACGATATCTCGGTCGACTTCGTCACCTCGGACGGCACGGCAACGGCCGGCCGCGATTATAAGGCCGTCACGGCCAGCGGGTCGAATGCGCTGACGATCACGGCGGGCGAAAATTCGACGACGGTCAGCGTCTCGACCCTCGCGGACAGCATCGCCGAGGGGAACGAAACGTTCACCGGGACGATCTCGACCGTGTCGGGCCAGACCGGTGTGACGCTGGGGTCGCCGGCGAGCGCGTCGGTGACGATCATTGACGACGCCATGGCCGCCGCCGTGGAGCGTCAGAACCGGGTCAACGAGGAGGTGCTGCCCGAGGTTACCCAGGCGATGGCGGCGAGCACGCTGTCGGCGATTACGGGCCGCATGGATGCGGCGGCCGCGGGCGCCGCACCGTCGGGATTGAACCTGGCCGGCCAATCGAGCCTCTACCAGGCCCTGAAGTCCAACGAGCGGGCGCTTGAGGACGGCACGCTGAGCTTGGCTCAGGCGCTGGGCCGCTCATCGTTCGTGTTGCCGTTCAACGCCGCCGAGGACGGCGAAACGGACGGCGTGGGCGGTCTCGCGGCGTGGGGCAGCGGCGACTACCGCGAGCTCTCCGGCGCCGAGGACAGCACGATCGAGTGGGATGGCGACGTCTTCAGCTTCCATCTCGGCGCCGATATGCGGGTGCGGCCCGATCTCCTGGCCGGTCTCTCGGTCTCCCAGTCCCTGGGCTCGTTCGACTACACGGACCGGACCGATCCCGTGGTGGTGGGGGGCAGCTATGAGAGCCGCATGACCAGCGTGCACCCTTATGTGAACTGGTCTTCGCTGGAGGGTCTGGGGCTGTGGGCGACGGTCGGCTACGGCCAGGGCGAGATCGAGATCGACGACGATGTGGGCGGCATGGTGTCGAGCGACACCACGATGGGGACGGCGGCTCTGGGTGCAAGCGGCACGCTGCTCTCGGACAAGGACTTGCTCGCCGGCGGCACGGCGGCGCTGAAGCTCAAGGGCGAGGGCGCCCTGGCGCGGGTCGAGGTCGAGGGCAACGAGCGCCTCAACCCGCTGACCTCGGACATTCAACGGCTTCGTCTGTCTCTCGAAGGCAGCTACGAGCGGCAACTTGCATCGGGCGGGCGTCTGACCCCATCTGTGGAAGTAGGCCTTCGTCATGACGGAGGCGACGCGATCACAGGCGCCGGTGCCGAGGTCGGCGGGGCTCTGCGCTATGTGGACCCGGCCTCGGGTGTGACGCTGGAGGGCCACGGTCGGGTGCTCATTGCCCATGAGGACGATTATGACGAATGGGGCATCGGCGGTCTGGTCCGCTTCGACCCGGGCGCCGATAGGCGGGGGCTGTCGCTCAGCCTGGTCCCGGTCTGGGGCGATGCGGCGAGCGGCGTGCAAGAATTGTGGGATCGGGGCGTAACCGATGCGCCGGCCAACGACGACACGCAAGCGGGCCGGTTGGAGGCGGAGCTCGGCTATGGCCTCTCCGGTTTCGGCGGCTGGGGCGTGGTGACGCCGTTTACCGGCCTCTCGCTGGCGGACCAAGGCTCCCGGCGCTACCGCGCGGGCGGGCGCCTCGACGTCGCGTCGTCGCTCACTCTGAGCCTTGAGGGCGAGCGCCGGGAGAGCCGGACCGCGCCTCCCGACCATGGCGTCGTGCTGCGCGGCCAGCTGCGCTGGTAGCGGAACGCCGGCCTATCCGGCGGTGACAGCGCCCGCGCAGTCGTGAGGAGCCGTTCCGGGATCGGATCGACATCACGAGCCAATGTCGGTCCCGGTCGTCGGTCACGGGGTCCGCGGGCTCAGGCCCTGGCGGGCGAGGAAGTCGAGCACGATCGCGGCGAGGCCGAAATCCTGTAGATCGGCGTGGCCGGCCTCGGGAATGAACACCGCCTCCTTGGGCTCGCGCGCGCGGCCGTAGAGGCGGCGCGCGAGCCGGGCCGGAACGGTCCGGTCGCGCTCGCCGTGCACGATCAGGAGCGGCGCGGCGGCCGCGCCGATCTTCCGGGCCGAATCGAACCGGTCGACGATCAGCGGCCCGATCGGAACCAGCGGCAGGCCGCCGGCCGCGATGTCCGCGATCGAGCTGAACGGCGCCTCAAGGACCAGGGCGGCGGGAGCCGTCTCGCGAGCGAGATGGACCGCGACGCCGGTGCCGAGGGATTCGCCATAAAGAATCTGGCGGGCGTCGTCGCAGCCCCGGGCGCGCAGGAAGGCGCGCGCCGCCCGGCCGTCGGCGTAGAGCCCGGCCTCCGACGGCGTGCCCGGATTGCCGCTATAGCCGCGCCAGCTCGTGAGCAGCACGCCGAGGCCGGCGTTCAGATAGGCCCGCACCTTGAAGCCCCGCATCCCGATATGACCCGCATTGCCGTGGAAATAGACCAGGCTCGGCGCGGCTCCGGCGCGGGGCGGCGCGTGCCAGGCGAGCAGTGCGAGGCCGTCCTCGGTTTCGAGGGTGACCGGCGCGAGCTCCGGAATCCCCGCCTCGGCCGGCGTCTGCCGGGTCGCGTCGGGAAAGTAGATGAGCGCGCGCTGGGCCGCGCCCCAGAGCGAGAGCGGCGCGGCATCACCGTCATGCCGGCGCGCGGTATGACGGCGGACCCAGTCAAGCATCGGCAAACGAAAAGGGCCCCGCGCGAAACCGCACGGCGCCCCTCTCTCGGCCTATGGCGGCGGCGCTACTCGCGCGCGCCGCCGAACAGGTGGAGCAGCAGAATGAACATGTTGATGAAGTTGAGATAGAGCGAAAGCGCGCCCATCACCGACTTCTTCACCATGACCGCTTGGCCGTCGCTTGCCCGGTAGACGTCCTTGATGCGCTGGGTGTCATAGGCGGTGAGGCCGCAGAACAGCAGCACACCGGCGACCGAGATCACGAAATGCATCATCTCGGACTGCATGAAGATGTTCACCACCATCGCGATGATGAGGCCGATCAGGCCCATGAACAGGAACGAGCGCCATGAGACCAGCGAGCGCTTGGTGGTGTAGCCGTAGAGGCTCATCGCGCCGAACATGCCCATGGTGATGAAGAACACCCGGACGATGCTGGTCGCCGTGTAAGCGATGAAGATGTAGGAGAGCGAGGCTCCCATCAGGATCGAGAAGGCCCAGAACAGCAATTGGGCCGTCCTCGGCTTCATGGTCTGGATCTTGAAGCCCATGAAGAACACGATGCCGAGCGGCGCCAGCATGACGACGAAGCCGAGGCCCGAGCCGTACAGAGCCTGAAACAGCCCGGTATGGGCCACGACATAGGCGGTGATGCCGGTGAGCGCGAGGCCCGAGGCCATGTAGTTGTAGACCCGGAGCATGTAGCTCCTGAGGCCCTCGTCGACCTGCGCCTGGGTCAGGGTCGTGCCGGCGAATGGCCGGGGTTGCGTCTCGATTGCCATCGAACCTTCCTCTGGTTCCGCGAACTGTGGGACTCTGAACACTATATTAGGAAGCCGCCCGCCGAATTTCAATGTCGGCCGGGCCAACGCCGTCCAATGTCGACCGCGCGACCGTCTGACCGGCGCTCGAACCGGGGCGTTCCGGACCGCCGAGAACGCCGGCGGGGGCGGCGGGCGCCGATCAGCTTGGGCGCGAGCTTCCGATGGCCGATCGGGGGGCGCAGCCGGGGCCGCCGAGATTGCGATAGGCCACCGAGACCACCGCCACCGGGACCCCGACGGTCAGGAAGGTCAGCGCGTTGAAGAACGATACCATGGCGCCGGGGCCGAATTTGACCAGCACCAGCGGCCCGAAGACCCCGCCGAGAAGGAACAGCAGGACGGCGATTGCCACCAAGGAGAGCAGGATCGCCCCGATGAGCTGAAGCGTGGCGCCGCGGAGCGTGCGGCGGGCGGCGGCGAAGCCCTGATAGCTGTCGAGCGCCGTCGCGGGAAAGATCAATGCGAACGGTGCGGCGAGGAACAGAGTGACCAGCAGGAGCAGCAGAACCAGAACCAGGTTCTGCGCCTGAATCGTGACCAGGATGATCTCCTGCGGCAGCAGGAAGAGGGTGATTCGGCCGAAATATTTGAAGTCCCGCAGCCCGGGCCAGAATTGGACCGCCATGGTCGTGTCGCGCGTGCCGAGCAACAGGTAGCGGTGCCAGGCGACCGCGAACACCGAGAGCAGGAAGAGCCGTGCCACCGCATGGATGATGAGCAGCTCGCCGGAGGCCATGTCCTGCAGATCGAGCCGCATCACCGCGGGCAGCAGCACGGCCAGCGCCATCGGCAGCAGCGCGAGCCCGAGCATGGTACGAAAATTGCGGAAGGTCAGACGGAAGGCTTCGCCGACGGTGTTGTACACGCCGAGCGTCGGCGGTGAGGGTGATCCGTGACCGTGCATCTATTCCATCCGCAGGAGCGGCGCCGCCTTGCGGCCGAGCGCACGCCATGTGCTCGCGAATCCGAGGATCAACGTTATGGTAATACAGCCAGCGGCGGTCACGGCCACATATTCGGGCAGGAAGTGCCATTCGAGGTCCAGCACCGCCGTCACGAAGCCCCAGGCGGCAAGGGTGCCGATGCCGATGGCGAGCCCGGCGGTGATGCAGCCGAGGAGGACATGCTCGGCCAGGAAGGCGCGCAAGAGGTCGCTCCGCCGCGCGCCGAGCACCTTCAGCACGACGGCGTCGTAGACCCGCCGCTCGTGACCGGCGGCGATGGAGCCGGCGAGCACCAGCAGGCCCGCCGCGACCGTCAGCGCGGCAACCGCCTGGATCGCGACGGCGATGCGCCCCAGCAACTCGTCCAGCGCCGCGACGATGATGCGCACCGGGATCGCCGTCACATTGGCAAAGCGCTGCGCGACGGCGCGTTCCAGCAGCGGCTCCGCCGCGCGCGTCGCGTGGGCGGTCGCGAGGTGCGTCTGCGGCGCTCCTTCGAGGACGCCCGGCGAGAACATCACGACGAAGTTGATATCGAACGCCATCCAGTCGACGCTCCTGAGGCTGGTGATCTCGGCCGTAATCTCGCGCCCCAGCACGTTGATGGCGAGGGAATCGCCGATACCGACGCCGAAATCGCGGGCCACCTCGTCGTTGAGGGAGATCAAGGGCGGGCCGTTATAATCCGCCTCCCACCAGGCGCCGGCGGTGATCTCCGCGCCTGCCGGCGCGGCCGCGGCATAGGTAAGCCCGATGTCGCTTTGGACCACCCACTGCGAGCCGGGCGCGATCGTTGCCTCCCGCACCGGTATGCCGGCGATGCGCACGATCCGGCCGCGCAGCATCGGCACCCGCTTGCCGTGGTCGGCGCCGGCGGTGGCGTCGATCAGTCTGTCGAAGGCCTCGACCTGATGCGGTTGAATGTCCAGGAAGAAGAACGCCGGTCGCTGGTCCGCACGCTGCTCGGTGATTTGAGCACCGAGATTGCCTTGCACCAGGGCGATCGCGACCAGGACCGCGAGGCCGGTGCCGAGGGACATCGCGACCGGCACCGTCGGCGCGCCGGGCCGCGCCAGATTGGCAAGGCCGAGGCGAAGCGCGGGCCGGCGCCGGGGCCGTGCCCGACGCGCCGCGGCGATGACCAGAGCCGCCGCACCTCTGAACAGCGCAAGCGCCGCCGGCGCTCCGAGCACGAATCCGAGCGCGATGGCGGGCCGTGGCGCGGTCCCGATGGCGATCCCGGCAAGGGCGAGCGCCGCGAGCACCGTGCCCGCGATCGCGGCCGGCGGCGGCCAGCCGCTCGCCGGCGCGACCGCGCCGCGGAACAGAACGCCCGGCCGGGTCCGGGCCGCCCGGCCGAGCGGCCAGAGCGAGAAGGCGAGCATCGTCAATCCGCCATAGGCGGCGGCGAGGCCGAGCGGCGCGCCGTGGATCAGGCCGGCGAGCGGCACCGGCAGGGCCTCGCCGAGCAGAGCGGCGAGGATGGGCGGCACGGCCGCGCCGATGATCAGGCCGAGGGCGATGCCTGCGAGGCCGAGGGCGCCGATCTGTATCAGGAAGGCGAGCTGTACGGTATTGCGCGTGGCGCCGATGCATTTGAGGGTCGCGATCGTGTGCAGCTTGCCGTGCAAATGGCTCGACACCGCGCTCGCGATGCCGATCCCGCCGACCAGGAGGGCGGCGAGCCCGACCAATGTGAGAAACAGGCCGACGCGTTCGAGCTGCCGCCGCAGCGACGGATTCGCGTCGCGCGCGTCGCGGAGCCGCCAGGTGCCGTCGGGAAACCTGGTGTCGAGTCCCGCGACCCAGCCGGCGAGCGGCGCGTCGGCGGGCAGCAACGCGCGGTAGCGGTGCCGCACCATCGCGCCCGGCTGCACCAGGCCGGTCGCCTCGAGCGACGCGCGATCGATCATCACCCGCGGGCCGAGCGCGATGCCGGCGGTCAGTCTGTCCGGCTCGCGTTGCAGTACGGCGCGCAGTGTCAGCACCGCCGAGCCGATCCGGATCCGGTCGCCGGCCTCGAGTGCCAGCCGGTCGAACAGTCCCTCGTCGGCGACGGCGCCTCCGCTCGCCAATGCCGCATCGAGCGAGGTGCCGTCATCGAGCATGACGATGTCGACCAGCGGGTAGGGAGCGTCGACCGCCTTCAGCTCGATCAGCGCGCGGTGCGTCCCATCCTCGCGATGCGCCATGCCGCGCATCGTGACGACGTGTGAGAGCGCGGCCGTCTCGGCGGCGAGATAGACTTCCACCTCATCGGCGAGTGGCCGCATGAACTGCACCAGCTCGACGTCGCCGCCGAGAATCATCCGCGCGTCGCGCGCGAGACCGGCCTTGAGCGCCTCGGCGAGGGAGCCGACGCCTGCGGTGATCGCGACGCCCAGCACCAGGCAGGCGACGAACACGCGGAAGCCCCGCACGCCGCTCCGGAGCTCGCGCCGGGCGATGCGCCAGGCCACGCTCGGGCCAAGGACGCTGCGCATGGGCGATCGCTCAGGCAGGGGCGCGTCGGTTCATGGGCTCGCCGGCATGATCCGCCCGTCCGCGATGTGCACGATCTGGTCGCAGCGCGCGGCGAGCGCGTGATCGTGGGTCACGAGAATGAGCGTCGAGCCCCGCTCGGCGCGCAGGCCGAAGAGCCGGCCCATCACGGCACCGCCGGTCTCGCCGTCGAGATTGCCGGTCGGCTCGTCGGCCAGCAACACCGCGGGCGCGGGCGCGAAGGCCCGGGCGAGAGCGACGCGCTGCTGTTCGCCGCCCGAGAGCTGGCTCGGATAGTGCTGGACGCGGGCCCCGAGGCCGACGCTCTCGAGCGCGGCGCGCGCCTCGATGAAGGGGTCGGGATGGGCGCCGAGCTCGAGCGGCAGCGCAACGTTCTCCAGCGCCGTCATGGTCGGGATGAGGTGAAACGCCTGGAACACGATGCCGACGGCCTTGCGCCGGAACGCCGCGAGCGCGCTCTCGCCGAGCCCGCCGATGTCGGTGCCGCCGACGATCACGCGGCCGTGGTCCGCCTGCTCCAGGCCCGCGACGATCGCGAGCAGGGTCGACTTGCCGGCGCCCGACGGTCCGAGCACGGCGACGCTCTCGCTCCGCGCCACCGTGAGCGAGACGCCGCGCAGGATGTTGACGGGCCCCGCTCTGCTGTGAAGGGTAAGGTGCACGTCATCCAGCACCACCGCCGGATTATCCATGCCGCCTCGCCGTTCCGCGCGTCGCAGAGCACCCTGGGTCGGAGCCGCCCTGGCGGCATGGCTCCTGCTGGCCGCGCCGTGGGTCGCGGCGGCCGCCGGCGAGCCGCGCATCGTCGTGCTCGGCGACAGCCTGGCCGCCGGCTACGGCCTGCCGAGCGAGGACGCGTTTCCGGCGCAGCTCGGAGCCGCGCTGCGGGCTCTGGGCCACGACTGGCGGGTCGTCGATGCCGGGGTCTCGGGCGATACCAGCGCGGGCGGGTTCGCACGCCTCGACTGGGCGCTCGGCGATGCGCCCGAGATCGTGATCGTCGAGCTTGGCGCCAATGACGGTTTGCGCGGCCTGCCGACCGACCAGCTCGGCGCCAATCTCGATGCGATTCTGGCGCGTATCGGCGAGACCGGCGCCACGGTTTTGCTTGCGGGCATGCGCGCACCGCCCAATTTCGGCGCCGATTATGCGGCCGCGTTCCACGCAGTCTACGAGGGGCTCGCCGCCAAGCATGGGGTCGCGTTTTATCCGTTCTTTCTGGAGGGCGTGGCCGCGGAGCCCACGCTCAACCAACCGGACGGCATTCATCCGAACGCGGTCGGCGTGGCGGAGATCGTGCGGCGCATCCTGCCCGATGTAGGGG
Source organism: Alphaproteobacteria bacterium (assembly GCA_965248825.1). Lineage (GTDB taxonomy): Bacteria > Pseudomonadota > Alphaproteobacteria > UBA828 > UBA828 > WTGU01. Next base: position 8,487 of record CBDFKL010000004.1, read on the forward strand.
CGCTGATCGCCGAACGCAAGGGCGGCTGAGGCGGCCGGCGCTCGATGATCCGCCTGTTCGTCGCGCTCAGCCTGCCGGACACCGTCCGCCGCCGGCTCGAGGGGCTGCGCGGCGGCGTGCCCGGCGCCCGCTGGCAAACCGCGGAGCAGATGCACCTCACGCTCCGCTTCATCGGCGAGGTCGACGGGGCGGCTTTCGGCGAGATTCGCGGCGCGCTCGCGCGCATCGAGGCGGAGGCATTTTCGCTCATGCTTCAGGGCGTCGGCCATTTTCCGCTGCGCAGGCAGGCGCGGGTGCTGTGGGCCGGAGCCGCCATGTCCCCGGCCTTGATGCGCCTGCGCGAGCGGATCGAGGCGGCGGTCACCGGCCTCGGATTCGAGCCGGATGGCCGCAAGTTCGCTCCCCATGTCACGCTTGCGCGTTTCGGCTCCCGGGTCCCGGTGCGCCGGCTTCAGGATTTCATCTCGTATCACGGCCTGCTCAGCACCGAGCCTTTTCCGGTGCGCTCGTTCGAGCTCTTCGCGAGCCATATCGGCTCGCACGGCGCCCATTACACCGTCGAGGCGAGCTATCCGTTGGCGCCGGCAGGCTCATGAAGGACCGCCCTTCGGGCCGTCACACCGCCGCTTCGATGCGCTCCATGTCGTCGTCCGACAGGCCGAAATGGTGGCCGATTTCGTGGATCAGAACATGGCGCACGATGTCCTCCAGGTTGTCGCCGGTCTCGATCCAATAGTCGAGGAGCGGTCTGCGGTAGAGGAAGATCATGTCGACGTCGTGGCGGACGTCGCCGACCCCGCTCTCGTCGAGCGAGACTCCCTGATAAAGGCCCAACAGGTCGAACGGGCTCTCGAGCGCCATCTCCTCTTGAACCTCGTCGCTCGGGAACTCGTCGACCCGGATCATGACCGCATCGACCCGCTCGCGCAGGAAGGCGGGGATCCGGCCATACTCGCGGTCGGCGATCAGCTCGATATCGGTGGCGCTCGGCGCTGCCGCGGTGTTCCTCGCCATGGGCGGAGCCTAGAGCGGTTTCATTAAGGTTGGAACCGCTCTAGCATCGCCGGCCAGGACGGAAAGGAGCCGGCAGGGTGAGCAACAGAGCGGCGATGCTTCAGGGGCTGCGCGAAGAGGCGCTGCGCATCCGGCGCAACACCTGGCGCGCGCTGCATGCGGCGGGATCGGGGCATATGGGCGGGGCGCTCTCGGCGGCGGACTTGTTGGCCGCGCTCTACTTCCACCACCTCCGGATCCGGCCCGCCGAGCCCGATTGGCCCGGACGCGATCGCTTCGTGCTCTCCAAGGGGCATGCGAACGCGGCGCTCGCCGCGGTTCTGGCACAGGCCGGCTTCATCGAGGACGGCCTGCTCGACACTTTCTATGGCTATGAATCGCCGCTCGGCATGCACCCGGACATCAAGGTCGCAGGCGTCGAGATGTCGACCGGCGGTCTTGGCCACGGCCTCTCGGTCGGTCTCGGCATGGCGCTCGGCGCAAAGCTGCAACAACGGGATTGTCGCACCGTGGTGATGCTGGGTGATGGCGAGCTTCAGGAAGGCTCCAACTGGGAGGCGGCGATGGCGGCGGCGCATCTGGCGCTCGCCGAGCTGACGGCGATCGTCGACTACAACAAGGTTCAACAGAGCGGCCATGTCAGAGACATGCTCGGGCTCGAGCCGCTGGCCGACAAATGGCGGGCGTTCGGCTGGTCGGTGCGCGAGGTCGACGGGCACGACATGGCGGCGATCGTCGATGCGCTCGACGCGCTGCCTTATGCCCCCGACCAGCCCTCGCTGCTGATCGCCCATACCGTGAAAGGGAAGGGCACCAGCTTCGCCGAGGACAGCTATCTCTGGCACAACAACATGGTCAGCGACGAGGTCTATGAAAAGGCGCTCGCCGAGCTCGGAGAGCCGGCGTGAGCGCGTCGTCGCAAGACCGGGCTTCCGCGCCGGCATGGGTGCGGGCGGCGGCCGACCAGTCGCGTCTCGCCTTTGGTCTCGCCGTGACCGAGCTTGGCCGCCGGGATGACACCGTGGTCGCGATCTCGGCCGACACCCTCGATCTGATCGGCTTGAGGGGCTTCATCGAGCATGCGCCGGAACGGGTCATCGATGTCGGGATCGCCGAGCAGAACGCCATGGGGGTGGCCGCAGGCCTTGCGACCACCGGCATGCGCCCTTTCGTCTGCGGCTACGCGCCGTTCATCGCCGCGCGCTCGATGGAGCAGGTCCGCAACGAGGTCGCCTATGCCGATCAGCGCGTGGTGATCGGGGCCGCCGCCAGCGGGGTCTCGCTCGCCGTCTCCGGCGGCACCCATCACGCGCTGGAAGATATCGCGCTCATGCGCAGCTTCCCGAACATGACGGTCCTGGTTCCCGCCGACGCCCATCAGGCATGGCACGCAACGCTCGCGACCGACGATATCGACGGCCCGGTCTATCTCCGTCTTGGCGGGCGCGTGCCCGAGCGGGCGGTCACGCCGGTGGCTGGACCGTTCCGGCTCGGCAAGGCGGAGTGCCTGGCCGAGGGCACGGATGTCGCGGTGATCGCCTGCGGCTCTTTGGTGGCGCCGGCGCTCGACGCCGCCGAGGCGCTGGCCGAGCGGGGCGTCGGCGCGCGGGTCTTGAACATGCCCACCATCAAGCCGCTCGATGAGGACGCGATCCTCTCGGCTGCGGCCGAGACGTGCGGCATCGTCACCGCCGAGGAGCACCATCTGACCGGAGGCCTCGGCGGCGCCGTGGCCGAGCTGCTGGCGGTCAGGCGCCCGACGCCGATGCGGATGGTCGGCATGCCAGACGAATTCGCCGTCGTCGGCCCGACCGACAAGATCCGCGAACGCTACGGAATGAGCGCGCGGCACATTGAGGAAGCCTGTCTCGACCTGGTCGAGTGAGGCCGGCCGGCCGGCGTGCCGAGACCTGCCTGCACCCACCATAAGCCGGTATCGGGAGCAGCACCGCTTCGGAACATTGAGCGCATGGTTTATCGGTCGCGCTTCACCGGCAAAAGGACAGACGAGGCAGCCCGGCGGCGAGGGATCGTGGGGCCTTGGGAGGATTCGATTTCCGGCCTCTTGCAAGCGGAAACGGCGTGTCGAAGCGGCTCTACGGTGGCGACGTGACGTCGGATGACGGTCTGCCGCCGTTGCGTCAAGCGGAGCGCCCGCCGGGCCTGACGGCAGCGGTCGGGTGCCGGCTGAGGCGCGAGCCCCGGCGCGGCAGGCTGTGCATCTGATTGCCGCGGCTACCGCGCTGCGGCGCCTCCGCGGCCCATCGTGGGGCCAGGCGTTCGTGATACGCGGACTCGCTTCTGAGCTACGCGCCGACGTCGCGTCGGGCAAGCTTGCCGCTGGCCTGTCCACCGGCTTGGTCGTGGCCGTACTGATGATGATATTCGGGTCCGCTCTTGCCGCCACCGTCTTCGCCGGTCCCTTGACCCCCTTCGTCGCCCGGGGCACCGGGATGATACTGTTCGGCTGCGTGGCCTTATGCCTGATCACCGCCCTGACCGGCACATACAGGGGCACCGTGTCCTTGCCTAATTTCGCGCCGGCGGTCGTCTTGTTCTCGATAGGGGGCGCGGTCGCCGCGAGCATGTCCTTGGCAAACGATGAGGCGGTGTTCGCGACCATGGTCGTCATTATCGCTCTCTCGACCCTGATGACCGCGCTTTGATTCTTGCTCATCGGATGGCGTCGGCTCGCCAACGTGTTCCGCTTCATGCCTTATCCCCTGGTGGGTGGATTTCTCGCCGGGTTGGGTTGAGATCTGTGCGTGAGTGGCGTCTCGATCACCTGCGGGATTACGCTGAATTGGGAGACGTTTCCCGAGCTGCTCGAGTCCGACATGATCCGGAAGTGGGCTCCCGGCGTGGCCTATGCCCTCGTACTGCTGTCGGTCACCAAGCTCCGGCCCCATTTTCTCGTCCTGCCCGCGTCGATGGTGCTCGCCGTCGGGCTCTGCCATGCCGTGCTCATTTTCCTCGGCATCTCCACCGGGGAGGCCCGCGCGGACAGCATCCTGTTCGTGGGCATACCGGCCCACGCCTCCTGGCCGCCCGTCGGGATCGGCGACTTGACCCACGTGGATTGGGGCGTGGGGCTGGTGGCGGCGGTGATCTTCTTCATGGTGCGGTTCAGCGGGGTGGATGTGATCGGCGCCTCGTTCACGGCTCGCGAGCGTCACAGCAGGAAGATCCGCTCCGCCACCCATCGCGCCATTCTTCGTGACCAGGGCGAGCGGGTGCGCGCCTATCGGCTGCGCGGCTACATCATCTTCGGCAACGCTGCCCCCCGTGGGGGATCGTCTCAAGCAAGCCCTGAGAGCCGATCCGGCCCCGCTATGCCTGCTGCTGGACTTCGCCGCTGTCTCCGGGTTCGATGTTTCGGCCGCGAATGTCGTTTGCCGTTCCATCCGGGCGGCGCACGCGCGGGGCGTGCGAATTGTGCTGAGCGCCACGGCGGAGCGTGTCCGGCCCATCCTGCGGCGCGGCCTCCCCGAGAGCGAGTGGCGAGGTCTGATCTTCGAAGAGGACCTCGATCGCGGCCTGGAGCGGTGCGAGGACCTCGTCATCGCCGAGTGGGATCGGCTGCATGCCGGATCGGAAGACGCACGGGACTCCTTGTTCGGCCTTTCCATCGACCATGCGGTGCGCGAATTGGACAGGCAGACCCGGTTCGAGGCGTTGACGGAGCGGCTCGGGCCCTGGCTGCGGCACCGCGTGTATGCCGCCAGAGAGACCATTGTGGCGCGGGGCGAGAGGCAGGAGGGCATGCAGTTTCTGACCGAGGGCCGGGCCGTGGCGCGCGAGGAGGATGGTGGGGCGAGGATGGACGAGTACGGGCCCGGCGATGTGTTGGCGACTGAGGCGGCATTCGGAGATCATGCGGCCGAAATTTCGGTGGCGGCATTGGAACCTTGCCGGACCGTGCTGATGACGCCGTCCGCCCGCCGGTCGCTGGAGCGGGACGACCTCGAGCTGACCGTGGAGCTGGACAGATATCTCATCGAGGTGGTCCTGGAGTATCGGGCAAGGCTGCTGCCCACCCAGGCCGACCGCTTCTAGCGCCTGAGGGCCGATCCGGCTCCATCTCCGATCCCGCGTCTAGTGCGCGTCGGCCCAGCTCGTGCCGGTGCCGACATCGACCGTGAGCGGCAGGTCGAGATGGGCGGCGCCTTCCATCACCCGCTTGACGACCGCGCTTGTCGCCTCGATCTCCGCCTCCGGCACCTCGAAGACCAGCTCGTCATGGACCTGAAGGAGCATGCGGGCGCCGAGGCCGTCGGCCTCGAGCGCGGCTTGCATGGGGATCATCGCGCGCTTGATGATATCGGCCGCCGCGCCTTGGATCGGCGCGTTGATCGCGGCCCGCTCCTGGAACGCGCGGTGCGCCGGGTTGCGGTCGTTGATCCCCGGCAGCCGACATTTGCGGCCGAATAGCGTGGTCACGAAACCGTTCGCATGGGCCGTTTTCTTGGCGCTTTCCATATAATCCTTGATCCCCGGATAGCGCGCGAAATAGGCCTCGATGTAGCCCTTGGCCTCGGCTTGAGCGACGCCGATCTGGCGCGCGAGCCCGAACGGGCTGATGCCGTAGATGATCCCGAAATTGATCGCCTTCGCCGATCGGCGGATCATCGGGTCCATGCCCTCGAGCGGGATCCCGAACACCTGGCTCGCGGTCAGCCCGTGGATGTCGAGCCCTTCGTGGAAGGCTTCCTTGAGCGCGTCGACACCGGCGACGTGGGCGAGGATGCGGAGCTCGATCTGCGAGTAGTCGGCCGAGAGCAGCACATGGCCGGGCGCAGCGACGAAGGCGCGGCGGATCCTGCGGCCCTCCTCGGTGCGTATCGGGATGTTCTGCAGGTTGGGGTCGTTCGAGGAGAGCCGCCCGGTGCTGGCGGCGGTCATGGTGTAGGTCGTGTGAACCCGCTTCGTCTTCGGATTGATGTGTCCGATCAGCGCGTCGGTGTAGGTGCTCTTGAGCTTGGTGAGCTGACGCCAGTCGAGCACCCGTGCCGGCAGGTCATGCCCCTGCGCCGCCAGGTTCTCGAGGATTTCGGCGCCGGTGCCGTAGGCGCCCGATTTGCCCTTGCGGCCGCCTTGGAGCCCCATCTCGTCGAACAGCACCTCGCCGAGCTGCTTGGGCGAGCCGATCGTGAAGGGATGGCCGGCGAGGTCGTGGATTTCCCGCTCCAGCCTCTCGATACGCTCGGCAAAGTCCTCGGAGAGGGCGGCGAGCGCGGCCCGCTCGACGAGGATGCCGGTCGCTTCCATCCACGCCAGAACCTGCACCAGCGGGCGCTCGATGCGTTCGTAGACCGTGGTCAGGCGGTCGGCGACGAGGCGCGGGCGAAGGACGCTGTGGATGCGGAGTGCGTGGTCGGCGCGCGCGGCCGCGATATCGCGCAACGCCTCGGGCGAAACCGCCTCAATGGGGACCTTGTTGCGGCCGCTGCCCAGCACATCCTCCAGCGCCGGCGGCGCGTGGTCGAGGTGGAGCCGCGCCAGATCCTCGACGGCGTGGCCATGAAGGCCGCCGTCGAGCACCCAGGAGGCGAGCATCGGATCATCGATCGGCGTGAGCGTGTGACCGTGCTGCGCGAGCAGGCGAAGGGTCTCCTTGATGTCGAAGGCGAGCTTGAGGACACCGGGCTCGGTCAGCACCGGGGCGAGCGCGGCGAGGGCGTCGGCCACATCGAGCTGGCGAAACGGCTGCTCGGTGCCGATCAGGTCGGGCGGCCGATGGTCGAGCGGCAGATAGCAGGCGGCGCCCGGCGCCGTCGCGAGCGCCAAGCCGACGATATGAGCCTGTTCCGGGGTGCCCGCCGTCGCGAACGGCTCGAGCGCCAGCATGCCGCTTTGCCGCGCCTTCTCCGCCCAGGCATCGAGGCCCGCGCGCTCGGTCACCAGCGGGTAGGTTTCGGGGAAGCCGGCGGACATATCCGCGTCCGAGTCGATCGGCTCCGCATCGCCGGCCTGTGCGGCCACCCGCGTCGCGACCGACTTGAATCCGTTCTCTTCGAGGAAGCCCAGCAAGGCGTCGCGGTCCGGCGCGCGGCGGGCAAGCTGGTCGAGGGGCAGCGGCAACGGCGCGTCGCGGCGCAATGTGACGAGGGTCCGGGAGAGGCGCGCCATGTCGGCATGCTCGATCAGGTTCTGGCGCCGCTTGGGTTGCTTGATCTCCTCGGCGCGGTCAAGCAGGCGGTCGAGGTCGCCATAATCGTTGATCAGTTGCGCCGCCGTCTTGATCCCGATTCCAGGCACGCCCGGCACATTGTCGGTGCTGTCGCCGGCCAGCGCCTGCACGTCGACCACCCGCTCGGGGCCGACTCCGAAGCGCTCGCGCACTTGGTCCGGGCCGATCTCCTTGTTTTTAAAATAGTCGTACATCACCACCCGATCGTCCTCGACGAGCTGCATCAGGTCCTTGTCGGCGGAGACGATGGTGACCTGTCCGCCTTGGTCGCGGGCGGCCTGCGCATAGGCGGCGATCAGATCGTCGGCCTCGAAGCCGTTGAGCTCGATCGCCGCCAGATTGAAGGCGCGGGTCGCTTCACGGACCAGCGGAAATTGTGGGATCAGCTCCTCGGGAGTCTCGCCCCGGTTGGCTTTGTAATCCTCGAAAATGTCGTTGCGGAAGGTGCGGCGCGCGCTATCGAAGATCACCGCCGCGTGGTCGGCATCGGTCTCGCGCAGGATCTTCCAGAGCATGTTGGTGAAGCCGAGCACGGCATTGACCGGCGTGCCATCGGGCCGGGTCAGCGGCGGCAGCGCGTGGAAGGCACGGAACACGAAGCCCGAGCCGTCTATCAGATAGACATGGCGGGCCGCGGTCGCTGTGGCGGGTTGGCTCACGGTCGGCGCTCCGGCTCCGCATGGGCGAGGGTGTGGGACTTGCGGTCGGCCCGCCACTATGCCACGCCGACGGGTCGGCGCACAGCCGGCCCGGCGCCTCCGCAATCATGAGCCATCCCGTGCCCGCCCACAGCGCCCCCGTGCCATACGCCGCGACGCGCATTTCCGTCTTCTACGCGAGCTATTTCGTGGTGGCGGGGGTGATGCTGCCGTTCTGGCCGCTCTTCCTGGAGGCGCGCGGGCTTTCGATCGCCGAGATCGGCCTGGTGCTCGGGCTCACGCTTCTGCTCCGCGCCGCCGCCGGTCCCTTCATCGGCCGTTTCGCCGATCGCAGCGGTGGCGCACGCGGGCCGTTGATCGCCTGCGCCGTCGCCGGCTCGCTGGTCACGATCGCCTTCTACTGGACCTGGGGGTTCTGGCCGATCTTCTTGGTCAGCGCCGCCTTCACGCTGGTCTATGCCGGCGTGCTGCCGCTCGGCGAGACCATCGCGCTCCGCACCGTTTCGCCCGATGCCGGCTACGGGCGGGTGCGGCTGTGGGGCTCGATCTCATATCTCGTTGCGGCGGCGGCCGGCGGGGCGGTGCTCGAGATCGAGGCCGTGCCCTCGGCCAATCTGATCGTCAGCATGGTCCTCGCGACGGTGGTCCTGATGATCGGCGGCTCGTTCGCGATGCCGGACCGGCGCGGCACCGGCACCGTGCCGGCGGCGCCGATCCTGAGCTTGCTGCGCAAGCGGCCGTTCCGCCTCATGATTCTGGCGACCACCGCGATCCACGGGGCGCACGCGGTTTTCTACGGGTTCTCGACCCTGCACTGGATCGGCGCGGGCCTCACGGAGTGGGTGGTCGGCTTGCTGTGGGCCGGCGGCGTCGTCGCCGAGGTGGTTCTTTTCGCCTGCGGTGCGCCGCTGATCCGGCGCCTCGGGCCGGCCGGGTTGTTCGGGCTCGCGGCGGCGGCCGGTGTCGTGCGTTGGGCGGTGCTCGCCAGCACGACCACGCTGTGGGCATTGGCGCTCGCCCAGTGCCTGCACGCCTTCACCTTCGGCGCCATGCACCTCGGCGCGATGGTGTTCATCGCGCGCACGGTGCCCGCCGCTTCGTCGAACACGGCGCAGGCGCTATTCGCCGCGCTGACCAACGGCGTCGGGCTCGGCGCGGGGCTCCTGATCGCAGGCGCGCTTTACGCCGCGTGGGGCGCCGACGCCTATTGGGTGAGCGCGGCGGTCTCCGGGGTCGGCGGCATTGCGGTGCTCGTCCTCTGGGCTGTCACGCGGGACGCGGCGCCGGCTCAATGACCGGCCGCGTCGGCCGCTTTCTCGGTCAGGACGAAGCGCCGGTCGCAATAGGGGCAGTCGATCGCGCCCTCGGCTTCCAGATTGAGGAACACGCGTGGATGGCCGAGCGCGCCGCCACCGCCGTTGCATGCGACGGTTGTGGCGTCGACTTCGATGATCTCGGGTGGATCGATGGTCACGGCCGATCCTCCGCTGACATTGACCCTGGCGACGACGCGATGATACCCATTGCCCGCCGCCGTTCAACCAAATGGCGGCGCGAGGACCCCCGGAACATGGCCGATACGACATCGACGCGCCGGGCAGGCGGCCTGGAGACGGCGGCGACCGGCCGTGGCGGGCGACGCGTCGCGGCGCGCGAGGCGCACGGCCTGCCGGCGGACGCGATCGCCGCCGACGGGCTGCAGAAGGTCTACCGCCGCTCGAACGGCGAGGCGGTCGTCGCGCTCGACTCCATCGACCTCAGCATCCCGCGCGGCGCCTTCTTCGGCCTGCTCGGGCCGAACGGCGCCGGCAAGTCGACCTTCATTAACATTCTGGCCGGCCTCGTCAACAAGACCTCCGGTCGCCTGCAGGTCTGGGGCTACGATCTTGATCGGCAGACCCGCGGCGCGCGACTCTCGATCGGCGTGGTGCCGCAGGAGCTGGTGATCGATCCGTTTTTTACCGCCCGCGAGGCGCTCGAGGTGCAGGCCGGCTATTACGGCGTCCGCAGGCATGAGCGGCACACGGAAGAGTTGCTTGCCGTGGTCGGCTTGACCGATGAAGCGGAGACCTATCCCCGCGCCTTATCGGGCGGCATGCGCCGGCGGCTCATGGTGGCGAAAGCGCTGGTGCACGCGCCGCCGATCGTGATCCTGGACGAGCCGACCGCGGGCGTCGATGTCGAGCTTCGCCAGCAGATCTGGGCCTATGTCCGCCGGCTGAACGCGGACGGCACCACGGTGCTGCTCACCACCCACTATCTGGAAGAGGCTGAGGCGCTGTGCGACCGCATCGCGATCATTCATCACGGCCGGGTGATCGCTCATGACGAAACCGGCGCTCTGCTCGACCGGCTCGACGGCAAGGAGCTGGTGGTCGTGACCGAAGAGGCGCTGGAGGCCGTTCCGGCAGGGCTCGAGCGCTATGACGTCGAGCTGCGCGCGCCGCGCCGGCTCGCGATCCGCTATGGCCGGCGGGAGACCGAGATCGGTGCGATCCTGGATGCGGTCCGGGCCGCGGGCGTCACCATCCACGACATCACCACCCACGAATCGGATCTTGAGGACATCTTTCTGCACCTGATTCACGGCGGCGGCGAGGCCGGCGCATGAGCGGGGCCATCCCCTTCATTCGGGAGCTCGACTTCACCTATGGCGAGGCGGCGCAGGTCTCACCGCTGATCCGCCGGGTCGTCGCCCGCAATCCGAGCGTCTTTACCTTCCACGGCACCGGCACCTACATCGTCGGCCGCGGCGCGGTTGCGATCATCGATGCCGGCCCCGATCTGGCCGAGCATGTCGATGCGGTTCTCGATGCGGTGCGCGGCGAGACCGTGACCCACCTCATCGTCACGCACACCCATATCGATCACTCGCCGGCGACCCGTCATATCAAGGCAGCGACCGGTGCTCCGAGCTACGGCTATGGCCCGCACGGGGGCGACAGGGCGGCGCCTGCCGCCGAGGAAGGCGCGGATCATGGCTTCATGCCGGACCACCGCCTCGCCGACGGCGAGGTGGTCGCGGGTGAAGGCTGGACGTTGGAAGCCGTGCACACGCCCGGGCATACCTCCAACCATCTCTGTTTCGCGCTCGCCGAAGAGCGGGCGCTGTTCTCGGGCGATCACGTGATGGGGTGGTCGACCACGGTGGTCTCGCCGCCGGACGGCGACATGGGTGCCTATATGGCCTCGCTGAACAAGCTCACGGCGCGCGACGCCGTGGCCTATTGGCCGACCCATGGGGCACCGATCCCGACGCCGCAGCTTTATGTTCGCCGGCTCTACGACCACCGTCGGTTGCGCGAGGCGAAGATTCTGGCCTGCGTGGCCGACGGCGTGGCGACGATTCCGGAGCTCGTCGCCCGGCTCTATCGCGGCCTGGACCGACGGCTCCACAAGGCCGCCGCCCGCACGGTGCTCGCCCATCTGATCCATCTGGTCGAGACCGGGCGGGTCGCGTGCGACGGCGCGCCCGAGGAAGAGGCGCGTTACACGGCGTTGTAGCCGGGCGGATCAGCGCTGCTTGCGGGGCCTAGCCTTGCCCTTCGGACGCTTGCGCCGCTTCGGCGGATCGTCGCGGAAGCTGCCGACCTGCGATGCGGCGGCAGTCTGCAGCAATCGCGCATCGCCGCCGGCGATGACCATGTTGTAGCCGCGCTCGAACGTCCAGTTGACGGACTTGCCGGGCCGGGTGACCGTGCCGAGCAGCTTCCCGGTGGCCCGCATCTTGCGCTCGGCCCGCTGGATCAGCCTGATCACCGCCGGCTCCTGGAGCTGGAGCATATGGCCGATGCTCGCCGAGATGTCGCTGGGGCCGAGAAACAGCATGTCGACGCCGTCGACCGCCGCGATCTCTTCGATATTGTCGACCGCTTCCTCGGTCTCGATCTGGCAGGCGACCAGAAGATCGTCCGGCATGGCGTCGAGGTAGTCCTTGAGCCGGGTGCCCCAGCGCGAGCAGCGCCCGGCATGGGGCGCGACCCCGCGGACGCCGGTCGTCGGATAGCGGCAGGCGGCGACCGCAGCCTCGGCCTCGGCGGCGTTCTGTATGTAGGGCACGATGATGCCCATGACCCCGATGTCGAGCGCGCGCTTGATATAGACCATGTCGTTCCACGGCACCCGCATCATCGGGGTTGCCCCGGATTCGCTCGCCGCCTGCATCAGGCTGACTGCGTTCAAGAGGTCACCGGGTCCGTGCTCGTGATCCATGATCACCGCGTCATAGCCGGCATTGGCGACGATCTCGGCGGCGATAGGACTGCCCATCGAGAGCCAGGCCGCGAGCACAGGCTCGCCCTTGAGCATCGTCCTCTTGCAGCGGTTCTCGAAGGTCATGACGAGACGTCTCCCCGGTGGCGTGGAAGCGAGTCTGCCGGCCAGAAGCGGGTTCTAGCATGGCCGGGGAGCGTGCGACAGGCACGCCTCGCCGGCGGACCTTGGCGTGCTCTGCCGACGATCTGCCCACTCGGCTCGAGGCCGTTCATTGCCTGGACATCCATGTCTCGCTTAGGATGGCCGCGAGCCGTCGGAGGGCGACCGCGGTGTCATACGCTATCATGCGCCGCCGGCCGGCGGCTCGGGGTGAGGCCGATGCGAGCGGCGCGACGCCGTTCGTGATCGAGGAGAGCACCGCCCATCTCATCGCGCTCGCCGCCCGCCTCTTTACCCGAGCGCTCGACGAGCGATTGGGTCGCCACGGCGTCTCGGTCGCGCAATGGTCGATGCTGCTTCTCCTTTGGGAGGAGGAGAGACTGACCCAGAAGGAGCTGAGCCGTCGGCAGCAGATCGAGGAGCCGACCGCGGCGCGAACCCTGCATCGAATGGAGCGCGACGGTCTGATCCGGCGCGTGCGAGACGAAAAGGACCGCCGCCGCCACCACGTGATGCTCACGGAACGCGGTCGCGAGCTCTGCGACGAGCTCGTTCCCGCGGCCCTCGAAGTCAACGCCCTCGCGACCCACGGCCTCTCGAACGAAGACAAGCAACGAATGGTAAGCTTGCTAAGCTATATCGTCGCTCGGCTGGGGTGATGCCACCGCCTGGCGTGCCAACGCTGTTCAGTTGAGCCGCGGAACCGTGAAGATCTGACCGGGATAGATCAGCGCAGGATCCCTGATCTGGTTGCGATTCGCTTGGTAGATCACCGTGAAGTGCACGCCGCCGCCGAGGGTGCGCCGGGCGATGCGCCAGAGGCTGTTGCCGGGTTGAACCACGACGATGGCATCACCGAAGGAGAGCTCCTCCAGTGTGGCCCGGACCAGGGGAGTCTCGATACGGGCGAGAACGATGCCCACCGGATCGACCCGGTCGACCCGAAGCGTGTGGGTACCCGGCTCGACCCGATCGCCGGGCTCGATCTCCCAGCTCCCCTCGTCACCGGTCTCGACGGTCCCGACATGCTGGTCGTCGACATAGACGTTCACGGCCGCGCCCGGCTCCGCCTTTCCTGCGATGACGACGTCGCCCTCTTCGCCATAGTCGACGCTCTCCACCACGAGCGTACCGTCCTCCTGATCTCGAATGCCTTGGTCAGGCGCCGCGGCCGAGCCACTGTCTGGGGCGCCGCCCGTCGCCGGGGTCCGGGCCGCACTCTCCGAACCAGACTCGGCCGTGGTCCCGGACTCGCCGGTTCGGTCCGGTTCCCTCTGCCGGGGCTGCTGAAGCACGCGGCTCGAGCCCTCGCCGTCGCGCGGCATCAGGACGGCGAGGGCCTCGGTCTCGGCATCGTCGCGGTCCGGAACGGACACCACGACCACGTCCCCGGATTCGATCTGCTCGCCGTTCGGGAGTGTTTCGATGGCCGAGAGCTCGCGCTCGCCGCCGGCCAAGGGCTCGTGGGGCACAAGCACCCATTCGCCGCGCTGATCGGCGGTCACCGATCCGATCTCCTTTGTCCCGTCGCGCACCGTTACCACGGCACCGGGCTCGGCGCTGCCGGCAATCACCGCTTGGCCCTCCGGATTGATCCGAACCACGTCGAAGCTCGGCGGTACGGGCGCTCTCTCTGTTACTTGTGCCGTCGCCTTCTCTTCCGCCGCCGCAATCTCGGCGGCGCCGTCGGCCGCGGCCTGTGCCGGTTCGGCAGCCGGCGGCGGCTCCGGCGCCGCGCTCCGCTCAACGCTTTCGGCGCGCTGGGTCAGCGGGGCCGTGTCGTCACCGGGGGCCGCGGCACTTTGCGTTCCCTCCGCTGCGGCGTCAGCTTCCGGCTCCGTGCCGCCCGGTTCTTCTCCGGCGCCCGCCTGATCGGCGGTCGCGATGTCGGCAACGGCGTCGGGCGGCAGGTCGCTCGCCGCCGCCGGCGGTTCGCTGGCGACATCGCGCGCGTCAGCGGTTTCAGGCGCGGGCGCGGGCCTCGACGGCTCGTCGATTGTCGCCGCGGGCTGGTCGGAGGGCGCGGGCTGCGCCGCCTGCGCCTCATCGGCCGGCTCAGGCGCGACCGGCTCGGCGGGGGCCGCGTCGCGGGTATCGATCGCCGCGACGTCCATGGGTTCGGGTGTCTCGGCCGCGGTCTCCAAGGCGGGCTCTCGCGGGACCGCATCGGCGCTGTCGGTGGCGCGGGCCGGCTCTTGTTCTGCGGCCGCGGTGTCCGCCGGCGGTGCGGCCGGACCGGGGTCGACGGGGCTGGTCGCGGCGGGCGGCTCCTCCATCGGCTGCGTCGCCGGCGGCGGCTCGCCGGTCCCGGACGGCTCCGCCGCGGGCTCGGCGGCGGCCGTTTCCGATGGTAGCGGTGGCTCATCGGTCCCGGATGGCTCAGTCACCGGCTCCGGAAGGGCGGTGCTCGTTTCGGGTTCCACCGGCGGCTCGGCGGTTTCGGATGGCTCGGTTGACGGCTCGGCGGCGACCGTTTCCGATGATGGCGGCGGCTCGTCGGTACCGGATGGCTCGACCTCGGGCTCGGCGAGAAGGGCGGCTGCTTCCGTCTCTGCCGACGTCTCGTCGGTTTCGGATGGGTCGGCCGTCGGCTCCGCGGCGGTGGCGACCGGCTCGGACTCGATCGACTCCGGGTCCGGCCCTCCGGTCAGGAAAATGCCAAGAAGGACGCCGGCGACGATAATCGCAGCGCCCACCGGGATGGCGATCCGGTACTTTTTGCTCATTCGGAAGGTCCAGCTGTCATCGAATAGTCACGATACACCAGTCAGCGCACCGTGTGGTTCTAACTTTCTTATATAGCACCTCTTTTTCCTCGTGCCCGCGCGAGTTCGGGCGGAAACGAGCCCAATTTCTGCCCCGCTTGCAACGGATCGCAGGAGGAAAACCCATGCCGAGTGCACACCTCAACCAGGTCCGTGTCAACACTCTCAAGCCCGGTAGTTCCGCTTACGAGTTTCGCGACGCGGAACTGAAAGGGCTCGGCGTCCGCGTGCTGCCGACCGGCAGGATACGCTGCTTCATCCACAGCCAACACCGGGGCCGGCGCATCCGGAAGATCGTCGGCGGAGATGAGATTTTCGGGCCGATTACTACGGTCTCCAGCGCATGGCGACATGCAAGCCGATATCAGGCGTGGCACGCCGTGAGCCGTCGTCTTCGGTGACGGCGATTTCAAGCATTGTTTGTTCGGTGAGCCTCACCGTACCACCGAGGCCAATCATGACGCTCGGGTCGGCGAGCGGAGGCACATTGGAAGCGCTGTAGGGAGAGGAATGAGCATCGAGCTACGCCGTCAGGGTCATATCTGTCAGCGGCCGCCAAGTCACGCCAAAGCGTCCGAAGACAATGAATCGACTGCCAATTTCCGGTATATTTTGGGGTGCCTCTCCGGCAAGCGCTCCAACGGTCGCGGCGTATAACCAAGTGCGCGAGGCGCCCGATCCGGGCAGCGCACCCGAGGTTTCCGCCCAGACCGATGCCGAAAAGCCACCGGAGCCGGCCAGCGAGTCTTCATCGCCGGTTGGAAGCTTCACACTGGTCCGAATTGCCAAACCGTCGTTCGACAGAGGCGATTGCCGCAACGAATAGCCCAGCCCGAGGCTGACGTCGCCGAGCGAAGCGACATCCCGATCGATATCAACATGGGTTCCGCTGCCGCTGGTATAGAAGAGCGCCAGTCGGTCACGTGGTGCACTGTCCCTGTCGCCCTGGGGCAGGCCGAAGACGTCATGCCAATTCTCAATGAACGCATCGAAGACGCCGGCACGATGCGCGACGGCTGACACTTCCAACAAATACTCCCACCGATCCCCAAATCCACGGCGCAGGGCGAGCGCCTGCCTGTACGTCTCGCCGTCGATCAAGACCCGTTCCGCACCCGAACTGGCCTCACTCAAATATGAAGCCATATCCATCGACGCGATCAGCTCGGACGAGCCCAAGGGCAATACGCGGGCACCAACGGAACCAGGTACACCGTAAAGAAGGTGAAACGGATTCAGGTTGACGATGCGCAGCGGGGTGGCGATGGCGCCCCAGCCCGGTTCGTCGGAGGCGGCCGTGCCTCCCCAGAAGACGGAGCAGGCGAGAGCGCAAGCAAGACCAAGACACCGCATGGGATTGGCCCGGTTTGGTGAACGCTTCAACGGGGTATGACCGGGCATCACGGCGTGCTGCGCTCGGACGAACCTCACCAGTCGTCGCTGGATGGTGAGGCCGGGCGCGTCGGGTCGGCCGCTCTCACCGCGTTGCGGATCGCCGGTACCGCTTTGAGATAGGCCGCCATCGCCTCCAGATCTTCCTGGGTCAGATGGCGCAGCCCGTCGACAATCGCTTCGCGCATCTCGCCTTGCACGTCGTCGCCGTCCGGCTTGAACCCGGTGCGCATGAAGAACACGAGATCGGACTCCGACCATGCGCCGATGCCGGTCTCCCCGTCGGGGGTGATGTTGGGGACCGGAAGGCCGCCGGGGCCGTAGCGCGAGCCCGCCAAGTGCCGCCGGCGCTTGACGGCGCCCAGCATGTTGCGCGGGCTGTGGCATTCGGCGCAATGCCCCAGCGATTCGACGAGATAGCGGCCGCGTTCTTCACGGGGCCTCAAGTCGGGATCGGGGGCGACCGGACCGCGATCGAAGAAGATCCACCGCCAGGGATGGAGCAGGAGACGCAGGCTGAACGGAAAACGCAAATCATGCGGCTTGTTGTCCTGGACCACCGGTTCCACCGAGTCCAAATAGGCCTTCAGGTCGAGCATGTCCGCGCGGTGTATGCGGGTATAGGCGGGATAGGGAAACGCCGGATAATAGGTGCGCCCGGTCGGTGATTTTCCGTCGCGGAGGGCGCGGATGAAATCGTCGTCGGACCAGCCGCCGATGCCGGTTTCCGGGTCCGGCGTGATATTTGGGGTGGCAATCGCACCATAAGGCGAGGCCAGCATGCGCCCGCCGGCAAGGAAGGCCCCGCCATTGGCGTTGTCGGTGTGGCATGTGGCGCAGCCGGCGGCGCGCAGGATATAGGCGCCGCGGGCGGCCGGGTTCGAGCTGAGCGGATCGGGCTCCAGGCCGGGCGCGGCACCGGCGAACAGCCCGCTTGCGAGCCCGGTTAGAAGCACCACTCCGGCGCCGCGCGCGACGCCTTTGGCGCCACGAGAAAGCGCCCGCCCACGCCGGCCCCGACCTTCGCACTGTTTAGGACCGTCGCTCGGACGGATACCCCGACTCATCGGAAGACTCTCGAACTGAGCCATGGCGACCTGTGGCTCCCGGTACCCGTGCCAGCACATCGAAAGCGACACGAATAGCCGGTTTCGGATGCCTTGCAAACAGTCCATCCCGACCGCCGCGCCCTTCGTGCCGGGTTCGACGGGAGCGGAGCCGCCGCTGGCCGCGGGCGCGGCCGTCTGCTACAGAGCGGCGCTCTCAACCCGTCCGGATCGATGATGCGATGGCGACAATCACGTCTCTCTGTGTCTATTGCGGCTCTCAGGAGGGCCGGGATTCGATTCATGTCGAGACGGCGCGACGCCTCGGCGAGGGCTTGGCGATGCGCGGTATCACGCTGGTCTATGGCGGTGGCGGGATCGGCCTGATGGCGGTGTTGGCCGATGCGGTGCTGGCGGGCGGCGGCCGGGTGATCGGCGTGATCCCCGAGCACCTCGCGCGCATCGAAGTATCGCACACCGGACTGACCGAGACCGTGGTCACCGACGGCATGCACCTGCGTAAGCGGGAGATGTTCGACCGCGCCGATGCGTTCGCGGTCCTGCCCGGCGGCTTCGGCACGCTCGACGAGTTCTTCGAGGTGCTGACCTGGAAGCAGATCGGGCTTCACGACAAGCCGGTCGCCGTTCTCGACAACGGCTATTGGGCACCACTGCAAAGCCTGCTCGATCATGTGGTGGCCCGGGGCTTCGCAACGCAGGGTGTGCGCGACCTTATCATGGTCGTGCGCACGGTCGACGAGCTGTTCCGCGCTTTCGAGCGCGCGCCGGCACCGGCGCTCCCGGCTCCGTCGAGCCGTCTCTAGGCGCGCGATCTCTCGCCTCGGGCGCGTCGGCGTCGCGGGCCCTTGGTGGCCTTGACCGGCCTCGCCTCGGTGATATGGTGCGCGGCCTCGTCTGTCGCCGTGCGCCACGACCGCGACGAGCCGGAAGGCCGGCGGCGGTCGCCCGCCGGGTGCACGCTCACACCGATTCGGGGAGTTACGGATGGCGAAGATCACCGTCGCCAATCCCGTCGTCGAGATCGACGGTGACGAGATGACCCGGATCATCTGGGCCTGGATCAAGGAACAGTTGATCCTGCCCTATCTCGACCTCGACCTGCGCTATTTCGACCTCGGCATCGAGCATCGCGACGCGACAGACGATCGGGTGACGGTCGATTGCGCCGAGGCGATCAAGGAGGTCGGCGTCGGCGTCAAATGCGCGACCATCACGCCGGACGAAGCCCGCGTTGCGGAGTTCGGCCTCAAGAACATGTGGCGTTCGCCCAACGGCACGATCCGCAACATTCTCGGCGGCACGGTGTTCCGCGAGCCGATCATTTGCAGGAACGTGCCGCGTCTGGTGCCCGGCTGGAAGAAGCCGATCGTGATCGGCCGTCACGCCTTCGGCGATCAATACCGCGCGACCGATTTCGTGGTGCCGGGCAAGGGCAGGCTCACGGTCCGCTTCGAGCCCGAGGACGGCGGCGAGGTGATCGAGCGCGAGGTGTTCGCCTTCCCGGGCGGCGGTATCGCTCTCGCCATGTACAACCTCGACGAATCGATCCGGAATTTCGCCCGCGCCTGCATGAACTACGGGCTCGAGCGCAAGTGGCCGGTCTATCTGTCGACCAAGAACACGATCCTCAAGGCCTATGACGGGCGCTTCAAGGACCTGTTCGAGGAGGTTTTCGACAGCGAGTTCAAGGACCGTTTCGAGGCTGCGGGTATCGGCTACGAGCACCGGTTGATCGACGACATGGTGGCCGCGGCGCTCAAATGGGAGGGCGCCTTCATCTGGGCCTGCAAGAACTATGACGGCGACGTCCAGTCCGACACCGTGGCCCAGGGCTTCGGCTCGCTGGGCCTGATGACCTCGGTCCTGATGTCGCCCGACGGCAAGACGGTGGAGGCCGAGGCGGCGCACGGCACGGTGACCCGGCATTACCGCGCCTATCAGCGGGGCGAGGAGACCTCAACCAATCCGATTGCCTCGATCTTCGCCTGGACCCGCGGCCTCAAGCACCGCGGCAAGCTCGACGGCAACGACGCGCTCGGCGGCTTCGCCGACACGCTGGAGCGTTGCTGCGTCCAGGCCGTCGAGGACGGCGAGATGACCAAGGACCTCGCGATCCTGATCGGCCCGGATCAGGGCTGGCTCAATTCCAAGGATTTCCTGGACGCGATCGACCGCCGGCTCAGCGCCGCTATGGCGTGAACGGCCCGGCCGGATCTCCCGAGAGGGGCGCCCGGCGGGCTCAGGCGGCTTCTTCGAGCGCCTTCTCGATCGCCCGGAGCGCGTCGTCGAGGCGCGATCCGTCGGGCCCGCCCGCTTGGGCCATGCCGGGCCGGCCGCCGCCGCCCTTGCCGCCGACCGCCGCCGCACCGGCGCGCACCAGGTCCACCGCATTCACCCGCGCGGTGAGGTCGTCGGTCACGCCGACCGTGAGCGCGGCCTTGCCGCCCGCCTGGGTCACGACCGCATAGACGCCCGAGCCCAGCGTCCTCTTCAGGTCGTCGACCATGCTGCGCAACTCCTTCGGGCTCGCGCCGTCGAGCGCACGGCCGAGGAAGTTGACCCCGGCGACATCGCGGGTCTCGACGGGCGGCCCCTCGCCGCCACCGGTCGCGAGCTTGCGGCGGGTCTCGGCAAGGGCGCGCTCAAGCCGCCTGCGCTCGGCGAGCAGCGCCTCTACCCGCTGGGCGAGATCGGCGGGCGCCGCCTTGAGCACCGAAGCGGCCTCCTTCAGCACGGTCTCGAGTGCGGCCCCGTGGCGCCGCGCCGCCTCGCCGGTCAAGGCCTCGATGCGCCGGATTCCGGCGGCGGTGGCCGATTCGCTCACGATCCGAAACAGCCCGATATCACCGGTGCGCGCGACATGGGTGCCGCCGCAGAGCTCGACCGAATAGGGCGTCCCTTCGCCGCCATCGGCGTCGCCCATCGAGACCACGCGCACTTCATCGCCGTATTTCTCGCCGAACAGCGCGAGCGCGCCGGCCTCGACCGCTTCGTCCGGGCTCATCAGGCGGGTGACGAGCGGCGTGTTTTGGCGAATCAGCCGATTGACCTCCGCGTCGATCGCCTCCAGCGCGTCCGCCGTGATCGCGCTTGGGTGGCTGATGTCGAAGCGGAGCCGGTCGGGTGCGACCAGCGAGCCTTTCTGGGTGACGTGATCGCCGAGGGCTCGGCGAAGCGCCGCGTGCAGCAGGTGGGTGGCCGAATGGTTGGCGCGAAGCGCCGCGCGCCGCGCGCCGTCGACGGTCAGGATCACCGTCTCTCCCGCCGCCAGCGTGCCGTCTTCGACGATGCCGTGGTGGACATGAAGCGCATCCGCTTCCCTGCGTGTGTCGGTCACGGCGAGGCGGGCGCCGCCGGCCGAGACGATGGTGCCGGTATCGCCGACCTGGCCGCCGGCTTCGGCGTAGAACGGGGTCTGGTTGGCGAGTAGCGCGACCGTGGTCCCGGCGCCGGCCTGCTCGGTTTCGGCGCCGTCCACGATCAACGCGGCGACCACGCCCTCGGCGCTTTCGGTGCCGTGGCCCAGGAATTCGGTCGCGCCGAGCCGATCGCGGAGCTCGAACCAGACCGATTCGCTCGCGACCGCGCCGGAGCCTGCCCAGGCGCGGCGCGCATCTTCGCGCTGACGCGCCATGCAGGCCTCGAATCCCGCACGGCCGACCGTCCGGCCCTGGGCCCTGAGCGCGTCCTCGGTGAGGTCGAGGGGGAAGCCAAAGGTATCGTAAAGCCGAAACGCCGTCTCGCCGGGCAGCGGCGCGTCCGCGGCAAGCCCGGCCGTCGCCTCGTCGAGCAGGCGCAAACCCCGGGTGAGGGTCTCCTTGAAGCGGGTTTCCTCGAGCTTCAGAGTCTCGGTGATCAAGGGCTCGGCTCGGCCTAATTCGCCGAAGGCTTGACCCATCTCGCGCACCAGGGTGGGCACGAGCCGCCACATCAGGGGCTCGGTGCAGCCCATCAGATGGGCATGGCGCATGGCGCGCCGCATGATCCGGCGCAGCACATAGCCGCGCCCCTCGTTCGAGGGCGTCACGCCGTCGGCAATCAGGAAGGCGCCGGCCCGCAGATGGTCTGCGACGACCCGGTGGGAGGCGCGGTGCGCACCTTCCTCGGGCGCGCCGCTCCACTCGACGCTGGCGGCGATCAGGCTCCTGAACAGGTCGGTCTCGTAATTGTCGTGCTCACCCTGCAGGATCGCGGCGACCCGCTCGAGCCCCATTCCAGTGTCGATCGAGGGCTTGGGCAGATCGATCCGCTCGTCGGGTGCGATCTGCTCGAATTGCATGAAGACCAGATTCCAGATCTCGACGAAGCGGTCGCCGTCCTCGTCGGCGCTGCCCGGCGGTCCACCGGGAACCTCCGGCCCGTGGTCGTAGAAGATCTCCGAGCACGGGCCGCAGGGGCCGGCGTCGCCCATGGCCCAGAAATTGTCGGACGTCGCGATGCGCATGACCCGGTCCTCGGGCAGGCCGGCGATCTTGCGCCAGAGCGCGTGGGCATCGTCGTCCTCGGCGAAGACCGTGACCAGAAGCCGCTCGGCGGGAAGTCCGAGCTCCCGGGTGACCAGCGTCCAGGCGAGCTCGATCGCGCGCTCCTTGAAGTAGTCGCCGAACGAGAAATTGCCGAGCATCTCGAAGAAGGTGTGGTGGCGCGCGGTGTAGCCGACATTGTCGAGATCGTTGTGCTTGCCGCCGGCGCGCACGCATTTTTGCGAGCTGGCGGCGCGTCGATAGGGCCGGGTCTCGGCGCCGGTGAAGACGTTCTTGAACTGCACCATTCCGGCATTGGTGAACATCAATGTCGGGTCGTTATGGGGCACGAGCGGGCTCGAGGCGACGACCTCGTGGCCGTTGCCCGCGAAATAGTCCAAAAAATGTCTTCGAATCTCGCTAACGCTCGGCATGGGATGAACTCGCACGCTCCGCCGCACTCGACTGCGGCCGGCGCGAGGGTTGGATCGGGAGCTACTTAATGTGCGCGTGACAGACTGTCTAGGCGTGCCGCGCCCGGGCTCACCACCCCCTGCGGTTTCCGCGGCGCAACGGGTTCCCTATCCGCCGACCTCCACATGGGCCTCGGCGACCGGCGTCTCGGCCGCCATCGGATCGAGCCCGGCGCTCTGACGAACCGCACGGGCGATCGCATCGGCCGTCTCCGCGTGCTCGGCGAGGAATTGCTTCGCGTTCTGGCGGCCCTGGCCGATACGCTGGCTGTCATAGGAATACCAGGAGCCCGACTTTTCGATGATGCCGGCCTTGAGGCCGAGGTCGATCAACTCGCCGGTGCGCGAGATGCCTTGGCCGTACATGATGTCGAACTCCACGAAGCGGAAGGGTGGGGCGAGCTTGTTCTTGACCACCTTGACCCGGGTCTGGTTGCCGACGACCTCGTCCCGGTCCTTGATGGCGCCGATGCGGCGAATGTCGAGCCGGACCGAGGCGTAGAATTTCAGCGCGTTGCCGCCGGAGGTGGTTTCGGGGCTGCCGAACATCACGCCGATCTTCATGCGGATCTGGTTGATGAAGATGACGCAGCAGCGCGAGCGCGCGATCGAGGCGGTGAGCTTGCGCAGCGCTTGACTCATCAGCCTCGCCTGAAGGCCGACATGGGTATCGCCCATCTCGCCTTCGAGCTCGGCGCGCGGCACCAGCGCCGCGACGCTGTCGATCACCACCATCTCGATCGCGCCGGAGCGGACCAGCGTGTCCGTGATCTCGAGCGCCTGCTCGCCGGCATCGGGCTGGGAGATCAACAGCTCATCGACATCGACCCCCAATTTCCTGGCATAGACCGGGTCGAGCGCGTGCTCAGCGTCGATGAACGCGCAGGTGCCGCCAAGCTTCTGCGCCTCGGCGACGCAGGAGAGGGCGAGAGTGGTCTTGCCCGAGCTCTCGGGCCCGTAGATCTCGACGACCCGACCGCGCGGAATGCCGCCGATGCCGAGCGCCACGTCGAGCCCGATGGAGCCGGTCGGGATCGCCTCCACCTCGACCGCGGCGCCGGCGCCGAGCTTCATGACCGAGCCCTTGCCGAAGGCCCGCTCGATCTGGCTGAGCGCCGCGTCCAGCGCTCTCTGCTTGTCCATCGAATCCTCGGAAACCACGCGAAGCGCCGTATTCGCCATGCTCGCCTCCATATTCCACAGCCGCCCAACCGATGCAATGATTGCATGTGTACATGGTTTGTTCCTATCGCGCAAGCGAAATCGTCACCGGATGCGGAACATGAACCACCGGCCGTCTCGGTGGGGGCATACCGGCTCGTCACCCTCCGGTCGTCGTGCTACGGTTCGGGCCAACAAGCCGGGAGAGCCGTCTGGGACATTCCGGTTGATCGGCGTCGCAAAAGACGCCGAGGGCGCCTCCCGCTTTCAAAAGCGAAAATCGAGAAACAGGGAGTGCGGGTCATGGACGACCGCACCCGGCGGCTGATGGAGGATGGCGGCTATTACGGCTAACGAGGCGGGCCGACGCTCGATCTAGCCGCGTGACGGGGCCGGGGCGCGCCGCCCCGGCTTCCCGGCGCCAGCTGCGCGCGCGAGGGAGAGGACGATGACCGTGTTGCTGGTGGTGCGCTTGACGGCGAAGCCGGGGAAGGGCGCCGCGTTGAAGGAGCTGATCCTGCCCTATGTCGGGGACGGCGGCGGCATCGAGGGCTGCTCGGGCATCGAGCTGGCTGTCGATGCCGGCGCCCCGGATCGCCTGCTCATCCTCGAGCGATGGACCTCGGTAGAGGCGCACAAGACCCATCTCGCCGCGTTGCAGGATGCGGGTGGGATGGACGCGTTGCTGGCGCTCGTGGCCGAGCCGCCGGAGCGCTCCTATTACACGCAGGTTCCCGGGTAGCCACGCGAACGGCCGGCAATGGGTCAGGTTTTCTCGAGGGGAGTGATATGAGGGCGCTGGTTCAGCGCGTCTCCGAGGCCGGCGTCGCGGTGGCGGGCGAGACGATTGGCCGGATCGAGAACGGCATGCTGGTCCTGGTCTGCGCGATGGCGGGCGATAGCGACGAAGAGGCCCGGTTGCTCGCCCGGAAGGTCGCCAATTTGCGCATCTTCGAGGACGAGCAGGGCAAGATGAACAAATCCGTCCTCGACAGCGGCGGTGCCGCGCTGGTCGTCAGCCAATTCACCCTCGCCGCCGATACCAGCCGCGGCAACAGGCCGGGCTTCTCCCGCGCCGCGCCGCCCGCGGAGGGCGAGCGGCTCTATGAGCTGTTCACCGGCCTGTTGTCGGAGCACGGCGTTGCGGCGCAGACCGGGCGGTTCGGTGCGGAGATGAAGGTCCATCTCGTCAATGACGGCCCGGTCACGATCTGGCTGGACACCGAGAATTGACCATCACTCACGCAACCGCGGCGTCGGGTTCGTTGCCCGGCAGGGCGATCGTGAGCATGAGCGAGGAGAGGCTCTTGCCGTGGATGTCGAGCGCGCCGGTTGCGGTGACGCCGCCGCCCCGCACTCCGTCGATGACGAAGTTGAGCGAGCGCAGGTTCGGCAACGCGTAGCGGCGGACCGGACCGTCGGCGAGCGCCGCGAACGCCGCCGCGACCCGTGCCTCGGTCAACTCGCGCAGGAGCCGCTCATATCCGGCGTCGTCATAGGCGGTGACCGAGACGTTGACGGCATGCCCCTTGTCGCCGGCGCGGGCATGGGCGAGGTCGCGCACCGTGAGCACTACGCGGCCTCGACCAGCTCGATGCGCGGTCGCACCAGGGCCCGCGGCAACAGCACCGATTGCACCGCCAGGATCTCGCGAACCGCCGCGAAATCGCCGGCGCCGCCCGCCGGCCCGTTGGTGTAAAGCGCAGTGACCTCGAAGCCCACCGCGTCTGCCGCCTTGCGGTCCTGGGTGCGGCCGGTAACCCGGAGCCTGACCTCGTAGGGCTCGGGACGGGTGCGATCGGGGCCGTGCAAACTGTCGAGGCCGATCAACTCGGCGCGGAACTCGTCATAGGCGAAGCCCCGCAGGCGCAGCCGCTCCGCCACGACGTCACCGGCGAGCCGCGCCCGCGCGACCGCGTTCGGGCCGCCATAGGAGAGCTGGCCCTCGCCGAGATAGCCATCGAAATAGCCGACGCTGACCTTGTATGTCGCGGTGCGCGGGCCCGCCCGCGCACCGCTCAGCGCCACTCGGTCCTCGCCGGCTTCCGCCAAAGCCACCTGGCTCAGATCGAGCACGCAATCGGGCGTGACATAGGCCGCGGGGTCGTCGATTTCGTAGAGGAGCTGCTCGGTGCAGGTCGCGACGTCGACCCGCCCGCCCGCGTCGCGAAGCTTGCCGATGGTCACGCCGCCTTCGCGGGTCACGTCGGCGAAGGGGAAGCCGAGGCGGGCGAGCGCGGGCACGTCCTTGACGCCGGGGTCGGCGAAATAGCCGCCGGTCACCTGACCCGCGCATTCGAGCAGGTGTCCGGCCGCCGCGGCCTGGGCGAGCCGGGCGTCCTCGTCATAGGACCAACCGAGGGCGTAAAGGATCGGACCGACGAAAAGCGAGGGATCGGCGACCCGGCCGGTCATCACCACCGGCGCGCCGGTCGCCAGGGCTTGGCCGACGGCGTCCGCGCCGAGATAGGCATTGGCGGAGGCCATGCGCGGCAGGATGCTCTCGAGCGGCGCGCCGGTCTCCATCAGGGCGAGCGCGGGGCGGGCCGCGATCACCTTGCGCACGTCGTCGCCGAGCAGGACCGCGCAGCGCCGGTCGCGAAGCCCGAGATCGGTCGCGATCTCGGAGGTTTTGCGGCCGGCCGCCAGCGGATCGGCCGCGCCCATATTGCTGAGCAAGCGCACCCCGCGGGCTGCGCAGGCCGGCAGGACCGCGCGCAGACGGTCTTCGAGCTGGGGGTTGTAGCCGGTGCCTCGCCCGCGCCGCATGGCGAGCGTCTCGCGCGCGATCGTCCGCTCGGCGAGGCATTCGAACGCGATATAGTCGAGGCCGCCCCGCTCGACCAGCTCCACCGCCGGCTCCCAGCGGTCGCCGGCGAAGCCCGCGCCTGAGCCGATCCGCACCCGCTCGGCCGTCATCGCTCGCCCTTTTACCTGCTTACCGGGGGCGGCCAGTCGGGCTTCGTCGCCCCCCGGCCTTGCGGGCAGTCACCCGCGCCGCGCGCGGCCCCGGCTCCTGGCCGTCGCGATAAGGGAGGCGTGTCTACGAGACCTGGCCCGCCGCCCGATCGGCGCGCGCCTCCTGGATCGAGCGCCAGAGCGTGTTGGGCCTGAGCGGAAGCTCCGTGATCTCGATGCCGAACGGGCTGAGCGCGTCGCAGATCGCGTTGCACAGCGTGCCCGGCACGTCGGACGGCCGGCCCTCGCCGATGCCGCGGGTGCCGAGCGGCGTATAGGGGCAGGGCGTCGGCGCGTGAGTGACCTTGATGTCCGGCACGTCGGCCGCGGTCGCAAGCTTGTAGGTCTCGAAATCAGCGGTGAGCTGCTGGCCGTTCTCGTCATAGACGAACTCCTCGAACATGGTGTTCGAGAGACCCTGGACGATGGCCCCCTGCATCTGCCCTTCGACGATCTGCGGATTGATGATCTGCCCGACATCCTCCGACGTGGTCCAGCTCAAGATCTCGAACTGGCCGGTATCGATGTCGACCTCGACGGTGCAGACATCGGCGTTGAACGCGATCATGGGCTTTTCGGCCTCGAAAAAGGCGGTGTGCTCCAGGCCGCCCGATTCGCCCGCCGGCAGGTTGATCGGCGCCATGATGATGCGCTCGACCGCTTCGCGGAAGGTCTTCTTGATGTTCGCATCCTTGGTGTAGGTCACGAAGCCGTCCTCGAAGATGAAGTCTGCCGGGCTCGCCTCCGAGAGCTCGAGATCGTGGGCCATGATGCGCGCGATCTTCTCCTTGAGGTGCTCGCAGGCCTGGACCGCGGCGCTGACGAAATAGGAACCGGCCCGGGCGCCGACCGTGCCGGAGCCGAACGGCGTCGTCCCCGTGTCGCCGGTGGTCACGACGGTGTCGTTCGGGTGGATCCCGAAGCTGTGGGCCACGGCCTGGGCGACCGTCGTCTCGTGCCCCTGTCCGCCCGGCGCATCGCCCTCGAAGACCAGCACCTTGCCGCGCGGGTCGAGCCGTACCGTCGCCGCGCCGTAACCGGGCTGATTTTCCATCGGGACGAACAGCTCGGAGGCCACGCCCGACAGCTCGACGCCGAGCCCGAAGCCGATCCCGAGATAGCGGCCCTCCGTGCGCGCCGCCTCCTGGCGCTTGCGGAAGCCCGGCAGGTCGGCCTCCGCCATCAGATTGTCCCACACCTTGATAAAATCGCCGCTGTCGAAATACTCGTTCGTGATCGAGGTATAGGGCAGGGTGGCGACCAGGTTCTTGCGGCGCAGGTCCGCCGGCTCCATGCCGCATTTCTTGGCCACCATGTCGATCGCCCGTTCGATCGCGAAGCGGGTCGGAAACTCGCCGAAGGCACGGGCCGGCGAGAGCGCGGACTTGTTGGTGACGGCGACCTTTACCTTCACATCGCCGATCGGCCAGTCATAGGCGTTGGGAAGCTCGACCGAGCCGAGGAACGGCATGAGGAAACCCCAATAGACGCCCTCGCAGCCGTCGCCGCAGTCTGCCAGGCCGCTATTGCGAAGCGCGAGGAGCCTGCCGTCGCCGGTCGCCGCGACCTCGAGGTCGTGTACCTGATCGCGCTCTTGGCTAACCGCCATCAAATGCTCTTGACGGCTTTCGACCCAGCGCACCGGGCGGCCGAGGGTTTTCGTAAGATACGCCACCAGTATCGGCTCGCGATAGAACGGCGCCTTGACGCCGAACCCGCCGCCCTGATCGCGCGGCGCGATGATGCGGACTTTCTCGGCGGAGATTTCGAGGATGTCCGAGAGGGCGAGCCGATCGATATGCGGCCGCTGGGTCGTGATCCAGCCGATCAGGCCGTCCGATTCGTCCCAATCGAACAGCGCGCCGCGGGTCTCCATCGGCGTGACGCCGCAGCGATGGCAGACGAAGCGCTCCCTGACCACGATGTCGGCGCCGTCGATCGCCTTCTGGACCGCCTTGTCGTTCTCGGCCTGGCTCGCCTCGTCGGCGCCGCCGGTGAAGGTCATCTCGAACATGATGTTGTTGTCCCAGTCCTCATGGACCAGCGGCGCATCGCTCTTGAGGGCGCTCTCCGGATCGCCCACATAGGGCAGGGCGTCGTAGTCGACCGTGATCGCCTCGACCGCGTCCTCGGCGACATAGACATCGCGCGCGACCACGGCCGCCACCGGCTCGCCATGCCACTTCACCTTGCCGACGGCGAGAGGCCAGTGCTGCGGATAGTTGGCGGGCAGCGCCGGGACCACGACCGGCTGGGGCATCGGGAGGATCTTGTCCTTGATGTCCTCGCCGGTAACCACCGCGACGACGCCCGGCATCGCCTTGGCTGCGCTCACGTCAATGTTCTTGATCCTGGCATGAGCGTGATCGCTTCGCTTGAACATCAGATGCAACATGCCCGGCTTCGCGATGTCTGCGAGATACCGGCCCTTGCCGGTGATGAGCCGATGGTCTTCCTTGCGGCTGAATTTCGCGCCGACCCAGCCTTTGCTCTTCCCGGTCATCCGATGGTTCTCCGTCAGCTGGTCTGTCCGGCGGCATGGCGCACGGCGTCGACGATATGCGCATAGCCGGTGCACCGGCAGAGATTACCGATCAACCCATGGCGGATTTCCTCATCGGTCGGATCAGGGTTCTCGCGCAGGAATTCGTCCATGTTCATCAGGATGCCCGGCGTGCAGTAGCCACACTGCAGGGCATGATGCTCGTTGAAGGCCTTTTGCAGGGGCGATAGCGCGCCGTCCTTGGCCAGGCCTTCGACCGTGGTGATCTCGTGTCCGTCGGCCTGGGCCGCCACCATGAGGCAGGATTTCACCGCGGCGCCGTCCAGTTGGACCGTGCAGGCGCCGCAGACGCCCTCATAGGTGCAGCCGACATGGGTCCCGGTGAGCCCCGCCTTTTCGCGAATGAAGTCGACCAGCAGCATGCGAACCGGCACGGTCTCCTCATGGGCTTCGCCGTTGATCGTCACCCTAATCGTCGTGTTGCCCATTCCCTGGAACTCCCGTCAACTAGCCGGCCGCCCGCGCCAAGGCCGTTGCTGCGACCTCGGCACCGAGCGAGCGGATGAGCTGCTTGCGGTAGTCACGATCGGCCCACAGGTCTTCCTGGGTCTCGATCTCGCCGGCGGCCGCGTCAAGGGCGACCGCGATTCCGGCCTCGTCGTCCGGTGCGAGACCGGCCAACGCCGCTTCGGCGGCTCCCGATCGCTGCGGCCCGGTGGCGAGCCCGCCGACCGCGACCCGGGCACGGGCGCAGCGCCCGCCCTCCACCTCGACGGCGACGCAGACGCCGATCACCGGCAGCGCATCGGCGACCAAGCCCCATTTCTTGTAGGCGCTGCCGGCGTTCGCCTTCGCGGGCGGCAGCGTGATCGCGGTCAGAATCTCGTTCTCCTCCCGCGCCGTCTCGAGCGGCCCTCCGATGAAGTCCTCCGCCTCGAGGCGCCGCACCGCGCCGTCCGGCGCCGTCAGCTCCACTGTCGCCCCGATGCCGATCGCGGTCGGCGGCATGCAGGCGGCTACGTAGTTCCAGCAGAGGCTGCCGCCGATGGTGCCCCGGTTGCGGACCTGGCGGTCGCCGATCCGTCTCGCGGCGTCGCGGAGCGCCTCATAGGCGCCGTCCAAGCGTTTCTCGCGGGCGAGCGACGCGTAACGGGTCATCGGCCCGATTCGGACGCCGTCCGCCCCGATATCGACACCGGAAAGCGCCGCGATCGCCTGGAGATCGATTAAGCAGCGCGGGCGCAACAGCCGCGCCTTGACCGCTTGCATCAAGCTCTGACCGCCGGCGATGAAAACGGCGTCGCCCTCGTCATATCGGCCGAGTGCGGCAAGCGCCTCCTCAATCGTCGCCGGCCGCACATAGTCATCGATCGGTGCTGGATACATCCTGGCTGCTCTCCGTCGATGCCGGACTCTCGCCGCGGGCTTGCCGTCGCGCCACCATGCCCGTACCGGGACCCGCCGTCCCCCTGACGAGAAGGCCCGCTGCCCGCGCGTCGGTGGCGCCATTATAGGCGGCGCGAGAGCCGCCGTGCACCGTTGTTTCTCGATATTTCCTGCGTCATCACCGCCGCGCTGGCGCGAGTCACCTCGGCCGGACGCGCAGCGGGCTAGCGCACGAAGTTCTTGACGTAGTCGGCGCCGAGGCCGACCTCCTCATAGTGTTGGCAGGCCCTGTCGAGACGATGAAACACATCCTCGGCGCGGACGTCCTCGCCTGCCTCGTCGACATAGTTGACCGAGCCCGAGATCGCGAAGAAGCAATGCATCTCGGGGCAGTCGTCGTCGACCACGAGGGTGTGAACCTCGCCCGGCGGCTCATAGATGTAGGTCCCCGCATCGGCAACCCAGTCATGTTCGAGATAGCGGAACGCGCCCTTGAGAACGAGGCCGTGGACCGGCGCCGGGTGCCGGTGGCGTGAGACGAAGCCACCGCCAGTGACCCGCACGACCTCGCACCAGCCGCCCTGCACGGTGTTGAACATGAGCGGCCGCAGCCAGACGCCCTCCTTCAGAGGCACCCAGACCCGCTCGTCCTCGGGCTCGGTCGGGAGCACGATATCGGGCGGCGAGAAGGGATGCGCGCTCGGCGCACTGACGCGGGCGATGGCGTGGTTCATGGAAGCTCTCCTCAGGGGTGAGCGCCGCGGGTGGCACGCGGCACCGAGCCTAATCGATTGCCGCGCCGGTGCAAGCGATCGGGCCGCGGCAGGGGATCAACCGTCCGGCTTGCGCCCGGTGCCGATGCGGACATGGGCCGCGAGCTGGATCTCGTCGCCCTCCCGGTGGCGTTCAAAGCCGGCGACGACGGCCTCCTCGAGGGTGCGGCGCTCGGCCTCGGTCGCGCCGTCAAGCGCCCTGCCGAAGACCATGTCGAACTGGGATTGCCAGAACGGCGCCTCCGGCGGCACGCGGGGCGCGAAGCGAACCTCGCGCTCCTCGACCGCGGTCAGGCCGCCGCCGCTCAGCGCCGCGCCGAGGGCGCCGGGGGCGCCGAGCCCGAAGGGTCGAACGAGGTCGATCTCCTCGACCGCGTCGAGCGGCCCGAACACCGCGGCGGCGGCGGCGTTGAAGACCGCGAACATGGTCGTGTCGTCGCGCGGCCCCCATACCAGATAAGCCGCGCGCCCGCCCGGCTTGAGCACGCGCCGTGCCTCGGCCACCGCGGATACCGGGGCCGGACAGAACATCAGGCCGAAACGGCAGATCACCCGGTCGAACACGGCGTCCGCATCGGGCAATGCCCGCATGTCGGCGGTCCTGAACGTGATGTTGCGGAGCCCGGCAGCGGCGGCGCGGCGGCGGGCGGCCAGCATCATCTCCGGGACGAGATCCGTCGCGAAGACCCGACCCTCTTCTCCGACCTGTGCTGCCACGCTCAGCGCGGGCTCGCCCGCGCCGGTCGCGATGTCGCAGACCCGCTGCCCCGGCGCGATCCCGGCCGCCTCGATCAGCGGCGCATTCATGCGGGCCGCCTGCTCGGCGATGTCGTCCGCTCGCCGGTCCCAGTGGCGCCCGCGCGCGGCCCAATCGGCCCGCACCCGCTCGGTCTCGCGCCTGATTGCGTCCTCGTCCATGGCGGCGCACTGTCCGCGCCGGGGCAGCGCTGTCAAGGCCGCTCGGTGCGGAGTCTGTCATGAGCGCCGGGCTTGACGTTATTGTGGCGGCTCGGCGCATCGCGACCAGGGGAGAAGCCAGTGCTGCAACTCGGGCTCGTGCTCGGCTATTCGGGCCGGGATTTTTCGATCGACATCGACCTGATCCGCGAAGCGGAGGCGCTCGGCTATCGCTCGGTCTGGACGTCCGAGGCCTATGGCTCGGATGCCGTGACGCCTGCCGCCTGGATCCTCGCCCAGACGGCGCGGCTGACGGTCGGCACGGCGCTCATGCAGATGCCGGCGCGCACGCCGGCCTGTGCCGCCATGACCGCGCTCACGCTGCAGGCGCTCTCGGGCGGGCGCTTTGTCCTCGGTGTCGGGCCGTCGGGGCCGCAGGTGGTCGAAGGCTGGCATGGCGTCGCTTACGGCAAGCCCCAGGCGCGGCTGCGCGAATATGTCTCGATCGTGCGCCGGATCGTGGCGCGCGAAGCGCCGGTGGTCCATGAGGGCGCTCATTACAGCCTGCCTTACCGGGGCGCGGACGCGACCGGGCTCGGCAAGCCGCTGAAATGCATCCTTCACGCCCGCCATCCGCTGCCGATCTATACCGGCTCGATCACGCCGGCGGGCTTGCGGCTCGCGGGCGAGATCACCGACGGGCTGTTCCCGCTGTTCATGATGCCGGAGCGCGCGGCGGTCTACCGCGAGCCGCTGACCGAGGGCTTTCGCAAGGGCGGTCATGGCGATCGGCGCGCCGATTTCGCGATCGCACCGTTCGTCGAGGTCAAGATCGCCGACGATCACGCCGCGGCATTGCTCGGGGTCAAGCAGTCGCTCGCGCTCTATGTCGGTGGCATGGGCGCGAGAGGGCGCAACTTCTACACCGACTATGCACGACGGCTCGGCTTCGGCGATGCCGCGGCGAAGATCCAGGACCTGTTTCTCGCCGGCGACAAGCGCGGCGCGGCGCTGGCGGTGCCGGACGAGTTCGCCGACGGCATTGCCCTGGTCGGCCCGCGGGAGCATATCCGCGAGCGCTTGGCGGCCTGGAAGAGGGCGGCGGCCGAGGGCTCGGTGACCGCGCTCCTGCTGGCCGGTGCCGGGCGCGACGAAATCCGCTTCCTCGCCGAGGAGCTGCTGTAACGCCCGGCCGCGCGGCATCTTGTGATCGACCTCCGCCGCTTCGTATCATCGCGGCAGGCGGAACCCGCGTGATGCAAGGCCGACCGGGTCCATAGGGGGGCGATCATGAGCAACGGCGACGATCTTTGCTTCCAGACCGCAACCGAGGTGATCGCGGCGTTCAGGGCGCGCACGCTTTCGCCGGTCGAATTGATGGATGCGGTCATCGATCGCTGCGAGCGCGTCAATCCGGCGATCCGCGCGTTCACCTACACCTTCTTCGAGCGCGCGCGTGCGCAGGCCAAGGAGGCGGAGAAGGCCTATGCCGACGGCACGGCGTGTGCTCTCGAGGGCGTGCCCTGCGTGATCGAAGGACCTGCACCCGGTGAAGGGCGAAATCACCACCTGGGGCTCGAAGGTCTATGAGGGCGTGCCGGCCGAGTACACGGTGCCGACGGTGCAGCGCCTATTCGATGCGGGGGTTATCATGCACGCCCGCTCGACGACCTCGGAATTCGCCCATACCGGCCACGGCCACAGCCCGCTCTGGGGCGTGACCCGGAACCCGTGGAATCTCGATCTGAGCCCGGGCGGCTCCTCGGCCGGCGCGGGCGCCGCGGTCTGCACGGGCATGACGACGATCGCCGACGGCACCGACGGCGGCGGCTCGGTGCGCATCCCCGCCTCCGCCTGCGGCGTGTTCGGTTACAAGCCGCCGTTCGGGCGTAACCCGGTCAACCTCATCGCCACCAACTGGGAGCCGATCCTGCATTTCGGCCCGATCACGCGCAGCGTCGCCGACGGCGCGCTGATGCAGAACGTGATGAGCGGGCACCATGTGGACGACATCACCACGCTCCGCGAGACGGTCGTGCTGCCGGAGAGCTTCGAGAGCTTCGAGGGGGCGAAGGTCGCGGTTTCGATGGACCTCGGCTATTTCGAGGTCGACACCGAGGTGCAGCGGAACACGCAGGCGGCCTTCGAGCTGTTCGAGACCGAGCTCGGCTGCACCGTGACCGAGGTCGACCTCGGCTGGACCTACGCCACCTACGACGCCTGGATCACCCATTGGCAGGGCCTGTTCGCGGCGATCGCGGGTCACTATCTGCCGCGCTGGCAATATGAGATGGACCCGGTGGTGGTCAATCTGCTCAAGACCGGCGCGACCCACAGCGCGGCGCGCGCCCGTCAGATCGAGTTCGTGGCGACCGACATGTACCGCACGCTCGGGCCGATCCTGGAGGAGCATGACGTGTTGCTGTGTCCCTCGCTCGCGGTCCCGGCGACGGCGGCCGAGCATGGCGGCGGCGATCCCGACTTCACGATCAACGGCAAGCCCGTCGATGCGATGCTGCAATGGGCGATGACCTGTCCGTTCAACCTGGTCGGCCAGTGCCCGGTCGCGAGCGTGCCGAGTGGCTTCGCGAGCATCGGTGCGCCGACCGGCCTCCAGATCGTCGGCCGCACCTATGACGACGCGACGGTGTTCCGCGCCGCGGCCGCGTTCGAGGCGGTCCGGCCGTGGCGGGCGACGAGACCGCCGGTCTGACCGGGCGCGCGCAGGGCCGGCCCGCGCCGGAGCGGCGGAAGGCGGGCGCCTTGCGGACACGGCGCCGCGTGCCCCCGGCGCCATGAGGCGCTGGCTCGTCGCAATCGTGCTGGCGGTCTCGGCCGGCTGGCTCGCCACCTGCGAGACCGCAGCCCCCTTGCTCCCCGCCGACGACGGCCCCCTACGCAGGTCCTCCATGTGGTCAGCAATGGCTGGCATACGGCGATCGTCGCCCCCCAACCCGCGCTCGCGGCCACCGGGCTGCTGCCGGAAGCGGCCGACTTTCCCGACGCGGCCTTTCTGGAGTTCGGCTGGGGCGATCGCGCCTATTATCCCGCCAAGGAGAAGACCATCGCCATGACGCTCGGCGCCGCGCTCGCGGCGACCCCGGCGGTCATGCACATGGCCGGCCTCGCCGTCCCGCCGGGGCAAGCGGGCAGCGGCCCCGAGACGTTACGCGTGACGCTGACCGAGGCTGGGTTCCGGCGCCTGGTCCGGGCGCTGGCCGATCAGTTCGAGCGTCCCGCCGGCGCCCGCGCCGCGCCCGTCTCCCGCGGCCTCTACCCAGACAGCAACTTCTATAACGCGCACGGCACATTCCACCTGTTCAACACCTGCAACACCTGGACCGCGCGCATGCTGCGCGCGGGCGGAGTCGAGCTTTCGCCCTCCGGCATCATCACCGCGGACGGGCTGATGACTCGCCTGCGGGCGGCGATCGGTCAGGACGAATCGTGACGGCAGCAGGGTAGAGTCACGTTTCACCTCACTCTTTCCGTCTCAGGGGCCGGCACTCCCTGGGCACTTCCTTGACTCGTCTTGCCGCCTCCCACCACGATTCAAAGATGACAACAACCAATTTCTCATTGGACCAAGGGAGGCCCGCATGACTGAGAACAGAGAAAGCGCGGACGCATTGGCGCGAGGTCGTTCGTCGTCAGGGAAGAACGAGACGACGAGACACGCACGATCGGGAGTATCGCGTCGAAAGTTTCTCCGCAGCAGTGCGGCCGCCGGCGTTGCCGTGAGCGCGGCGTCGAGCGGTGTCGCGTGGAAGGGGGCAATCGCACAGTCCAAGCGCCTCGTGGTCACAACCATGCCGGGATCGCGCTGGGAGCAGGCCCTGAAGGCGAGCGCCGAGGCCTAATATGGCCGAGAACCCCGACGTCGAGATCGAGGTCCTGGTCTCGGGCTACGCCGAGCATTACCAGCGCATCGGGACGAGCCTGATCGAGGATTCGAGCGATTTCGATGCGCATCTGTTCGATCCTGCGCTGATCGGGCAGTCCTATCCCAAGCTGGCGCCGCTTACCGATTTGTTTGATTCCGATCCCGGCTGGAGGGACCACTATCTGAATGGCGTGCCCCAAGCCTATCGCGGCAGTTGGGATTGGGACGGCGTCCCTTACGCGGTGGTCCATGACGCCAATTGCATGATGACGTGGCAGCGGACCGATGTGTTCGAAGAGCTTGGCCTTCCGGAGCCTGCGTCGTTCGAGCAGATCCTCGAGAACACCGCGGTCTTGAATCAGAACAAACCCGGCTCCGGGTTCATGACCTGCGCCGGCCGGACGAACTGGTTCCTCGGCATGACCTTTACCGGGATGATGCACGCCTATGGCGGGCGCTGGTACGAAAACGACGAGATGGATCGATTCGGCCGCATCGATCCGGAGGACGGCCCGGGCGAGATACTTCTGGATTCTCCGGAGGTCATCGCCGCGGCCGAAATGCTTCAGAAGCTCTCCCAAGTTTGGAACGAAGCCTCGCTCAACGCGCTCGAGTTCGAGAATGCCGAGGCGTTCAAGAACGACATCGCGCACCAGCAGGTGATGTGGTCGGGCTTCATGATTCTGCAGAGCCCGGCGGAGAATCCGGCGCACCACGCGGCGCTGGTGTCCCGTGATTTTCCGGTCGGCGGCCCCAACCCCGTCGTGGGCCGCTCGGGCATGAAGGGCGGTTTCGGGCTCGCCATACCCAAGGCATCGAAAAACATCGACCTCATGTTCGACTTCGCGAAGTTCACGACGAGCCCGGAAAACGCGGAAAATTTCATCCTCGCCGGCGGTCAGCCCTCCAACGTCTCCCTGCTCAACTCATGGGGCGAGCAGCATCGCTACCAGGTGTTCAAGACGATCGCGCAGGGAATAGCGAACGGGCATCATCTGTCCCAGTTCCCGGAGGGGCCCGAGTTCTTCCAGATCCTCACGCAGCATATCGGCGATCTCGTCACCGGCGCGGCGGAGCCCGAGGAGGCATGCGCCGGGATGAAGAACGACGTGGAGATCCTGTTCGAGCGGTCCGGATATATCTAGCCTTTGGCGGGCTCCGTGTAGAAGCGCTCAACCGGCACAAGCCGGCAGCGGACATTCCACCCGATGGGCGCGGCTACCACGCGAAACCGTGTCTACCGGGGCGAGCGATGGGCTCCCCTGCTCATGCTCGCCCCGGCGGTCATCATCCTCCTGTGCCTGGTTCTCGGCCCGATCGTCTACCTGATCGACACCTCGCTCTATCGACAGAACCTCTTCCAGGTCACCCCGCCGCGCTTCGTCGGCACCGATAATTTCTACTACCTGTTCACATCGACGAAGTTTCAGGTCGCGATCACGCGGATGTTCGTTTTTACCGCCTTCGCACTGACGGCCGAGTTCGTACTGGGCTTCTTGCTGGCGGCGTGGGTCTACCGGCTTCGCACGCTGCCCGGCATGGCGATCGTGAGGACGCTGCTGACCACGCCGATACTGGTCGCACCGATCGTCGCCGCGGTGATGTGGCGGTTCATGTATCAGCCGGATTTCGGCGTCATCAACTATCTCATCGGACTCGTCGGCTTGCCGAGGCCAGGTTGGCTCTCGGACCCCGACATCGCGCTCTTCGCGATCGCCGCCATCGACGTGTGGCAGTGGACGCCCTTCGTGTTCCTGATCGTGCTCGCCGGCATGTATGCGGTGCCGAAATCGATTTATGAGGCGGCGGAGCTCGATCGGACGAACATCTGGCGTCAGACCGTCCTGATCACCATACCGTTGCTGAAACGCGTGCTGATCATCGTGCTGTTGCTCCGCCTGATCGATTTGCTGCGCGCCTTCGAATTGATCGTTGCCACCACGCAGGGCGGGCCGGGGGACGCGTCCTACACGCTGCCGGTCCTGACCTGGGAGACGGCCTTCATCAACTTCCAGATGGGAGACGCATCCGCCGCGTCCCTGGTGCTGCTCGGCATCGCGACGCTGGTGATCACGCTGCTCATCCGCGCGATCTCGCGCCAGGGCGTGGTCGGGCGTGCCGAACCGTGATGAGAGACCGGCGACTTCACTATGGTTGGTACGGGCCGCTGCTCGTGGTCGTGGCGTCCTGGCTCTTCCCGATCATCTGGACCGCGATAACCTCCTTCAAGCCGGAAGGGGGGTTGATCGGTCTCAAGCCGGTGTTCGCCTTCCCGCCGACACTCGACAACTATATCGAGCTGTTCGGCGAGTATGGTTACGGCCCTCTGATGCTGAACAGCCTGCTC
The DNA here is from genome assembly GCA_965248825.1 of Alphaproteobacteria bacterium. Taxonomy (GTDB): domain Bacteria; phylum Pseudomonadota; class Alphaproteobacteria; order UBA828; family UBA828; genus WTGU01. Next base: position 46,792 of record CBDFKL010000004.1, read on the forward strand.
ATCGCGGGCGGTGCGACGGCGCTTTCGATCTTTCTGGGCTGTCTCGCCGCCTATGCTCTGGCACGATCGAAGCTGCGCGGTCGCGAGCAAATCGGCTTATGGATCCTTTCCCTGAGGATGCTGCCGCCGATTGCGGTTGTCGTGCCGTTCTACCTCATCCTGAGCAGGAGCGCGCTGCTCGACAGCTATGTCGGGGTCGTCCTGGTCTACCTCTCATTCTCGCTGCCGTTCGCGGTCTGGATGCTGCAAGGCTTCTTTTCCGAGGTGCCGCGATCCATCGACGAGGCGGCGTCTGCCGATGGGGCAGGGCCGCTGAAGATCTTGTTCGTGTTCATCGTGCCGCTCTGCCGGGGCGGGATTGCCGTCACCACATTGTTCACATTCGTGTTCGCCTGGAACGAGTTCCTGTTCGCGTTCCTGCTGACCAAGGAACGGTGGGTCACGCTCCCGGTTCGCCTGGGTAGCACCATCACGCCGTTTCAGACCGATTGGGGCTCGCTGACGGCGGGCGCGATCGTCTCCTTCCTCCCGCTGATCATCGTCGTGTTCCTGCTGCAGCGCGAGATGGTGCGGGGCGTAAGCCTCGGCGCGGTGCGCTGATGGCCGAGGTCGCGAGCGTCAGCCTCAAGGGCGTGTCGAAGACCTATCCCGGCACGCCGCGCCCGGCGGCCGGGCGCGTCGATCTCACCATCTCACCGGGGAGCTTCTTCTCCATTCTGGGGCCGAGCGGCTGCGGCAAGACGACGTTGCTGCGCATCATCGCAGGCTTCGAATACCCCGATAGCGGACGGGTGCATATCGCAGGGCGGGACGTCACCGGTCTCTCGCCGCGCGATCGGGACATCGCGATGGTCTTCCAGGACTATGCGCTCTATCCGCATATGACGGCGGAGCAGAACATCACGTTCAACCTCCGCAATCAGCGAGTGCCTCGCTCCGAGATCGCCGAGCGCCTTCGAGAAACGGCCGGGTTGCTCGGGATTGACAAGATCTTGAAGAAACGGCCTGCCCAGCTTTCCGGCGGCGAGCGGCAGCGGGTCGCGCTCGGACGCGCCATGATCCGCCGGCCGAAGGTTTTCTTGATGGATGAGCCGCTGTCGAACCTGGATCTGAAACTGCGCGAGAGCATGCGCATCGAGCTCGGGCGGCTCCACCAGGAGCTCGGCATTACCATCGTCTATGTCACCCATGACCAGACCGAGGCGATGACGCTTTCGACGGAGCTCGCGGTTCTCCGCGATGGATTGATCCAGCAGGTCGGCAAGCCCGACGCGGTCTACGCTCAGCCGGCGAACACGTTCGTCGCTCGGTTCATCGGCAGTCCGTCAATGAACCTGTTCAGGATGGTCGCGCGCGACGGCGCGCTGAGACCGGTCGAGAGCCCGAGCGGGTGGCTCCCGCTGCCCCACCTGCCGGTCGACGACGGGCAGGAATGCGTGGTCGGCATCCGGCCACACGACATGGTCGTGCAGGCTGACGAGGGTCGAGGCCTCCCGGCCGAGGTCATTCGAACCGAGCATCTGGGCCGCAATAATTTCGTCGATTGTCGGCCGGTGGACGGGTCGCGCTTTCTCTACGAGCAGGATGTCATCCAGATCGAAACCGACGCCGCCGCGCTCTACGAGCCGGGCGTCCGCCTCGTTCTGTCGGCCCCGACGGAGGCGACTCGCCTGTTCGACAGCAGCGGCAGTCTGATCCGGCCATGAAGCGCATAGCGCGATGATCTACGACGAGCCGCGATTTCTGCCCGGTGGCGACCGCTTTCTGCTGATCGAATTGGGCAACGAAATGAGCCTCGGTCTCAATTTCATTGCCCACGGCCTGGCGCACGCCATCGCCGCGGTCCGACCAAGGGGCGTGATCGAAACGGCGCCGGCCTACGCGTCCCTCCTCGTCCACTACGACCCCGGCGAGGTGTCCTTCGATCGGCTGACCGAGGAGATGGGGGACATCGTCCGCTCGCTCGGGCCGGCTGAGAGCATCCGCTTGGAAAGCAGGCTGTTCTATTTTCCGACGGTCTATCTGGACCCATGGAGCAAGGAGGCGGTCGATCGCTACATCGAAAAGGTTGCGGAAAAGACCCGCGATCCCGAGTTGTTGGTGGAAGCGAACGATCTCGAAAACGTCGAACAGCTCGTGCGCGTTCACTCCGGCACGGAATATTGGGTCGCGGCCATCGGCTGGTGGCCCGGCGTCCCGTTCATGATGCCCCTGGACCCGCGCTGTCGACTGACGGCGCCCCGCTACAATCCGCCACGGCTATGGACCAAGAAGGGGACGGTCGGGGTCGGCGGCGGCACCACGGGGATCTATCCGGAAGACCTTCCCGGCGGCATTCAGATCTTCGCCCGCATCCCGGTTCCCATCTGGGACCGCGAAAAGCGCCTGCCGATCTTCGCGGACTCCATCTGCCTGCTGCGTCCCGGCGATCGGGTGAAGTTCGTCCCGTCCACGATCGAGGAATTCGAGGCGGTCGAGCACATGGTGGCGGAGGGGACCTATTCCATGAACGTGATCGAGTATCAGAACTTCTCGGTCGCCAATTACCACGCTTGGATCCGGACCCTCGACCCCAATGACCGATTCTAGCCGCCGGCGCCGCCTTGCTGCGTCAAGGCCTGAAGGACGCCGGGCATCGTCTCGGTGAGGTCCTCGGCGATCAATCCGGGACCGAAGGCGGCCGCCGCAGCGCCATGCAGCCAGGCCTCCTCCGCCTCGAATGCCGGCATGCCCTGCGCCAGGAGGCCGAGGATCAGGCGGCCGCTACACCCTCTTGAAGCGCGATTCGGTGTCGGCGGTCCCGAACGCCGCGCTGTTCTCGTCCGACCATTCCTCAAAGCCCTTTTGCCGCGTGTATTTCTCGGTGATGTAGTCGACCGTCTTGATAGGCGGATATTTGGGCGGGTGGTCGGCGTCCTGGCACGTCGGTAGGCACTCGATGACCGCGTCATAGTTGCAGTTGCAGAAGAAGATCAGCGAGAGCCGGCTCGCATTCGCCGCCGAATCGATCGGCGGATTGATGACGCGATGCCGGTTCGAGACCCAGCGATCGTTGGTCCAGCGCATCAGGAAGTCGCCAAGATTGACGACCAGCGCACCTTCGACGACCGGAACGTCGACCCATTCGCCTTCTCGATTCCGAGTCTGCGGGCCCGGCTGCACCACGCAAATCGACAAGTCGTCATAGTCCGAGTGCTCCCCGGCGCGCACCTGTCCCGGCTCTGGCTCCTTGGTGAGCTTCGGATAGTGGAGCACCCGAAGAACGCTGAAATGTTTATCGATCAACCCGTCGAAGTAATTCTCCGGGAGGTCCAGGGCGAGAGCACACAGTTGATGGAGCTCGTCGGCGAACTGCTCCATGACGCGGAAATACTCTTCCCAGAGCGGGCGCATGTTCTGAGGTCGCTCGGGCCAAACGTTCGGCGCGAAGTAGGTGCCAGCTTCCTCGCAGGTGTAGTAGTCGGCACCCATGAGATAGCGAGCCTCCGGCGCACCGGGTGGCCCCATCGTAACGATCTCCTTGATGTCGCCGGGCGCCGATTCGCCGATGCTGAAGGAGAGGCCTTCACCCATCATCGGGCTATAGCCCCGAAGCATCGCCTGGGGCGACGTCAGCTTCAGTTTTTCCGCTTCCGGAAGGTCGAAGAATTCTTGAGAGACATCCTCCACCGCCGTGATCAGGCGCGGATCGATCGGATGGCCGGTCACCACCAAGAAGCCGATGTCCCGACATGCCTGGTCGATCTCCCGAGCGACACGCTTTTTCCGTTGCGGATCGCTTGAGTAGAACGAGCTGAGATCGATCACGGGAACGCTGAGCAACGCCATGGGCGCCTCCTCGACCGCGAGGCCACTCGCCTCCTCCGTGGCCCCTGTGCGGAATCCCAGCATATCATCCACGATAAGGGGCTAGGACAACAGGCCACGCTTCGACGGGAGGAGGGCTTGGCGCCCGGTGAACGGGCAGGGAGGGTACCGATGCCGGCGTTAAGGGCGGATGGCCTTAGGCTCAGGACCCATAGACAGGATTCCCATTTTATCTGAGATGTGATTCAAACTTCCAAACGATGGGGAGTTTGTCATGTCCGATCATCATTTTTGGTTATCCGATGCGCAGTTTGCGGCTTCAGCCGCCGATGCTGCCTCACCCGGTCAGGGTCTGCAGAACGCCGGGCATCGTCTCGGTGAGGTCCTCGGCGATCAATCCGGGGCCGAAGGCGGCCGCCGCAGCGCCATGCAGCCAGACCGCTGCCGCCGCCGCCTCGAATGCCGGCATGCTTTGCGCCAGGAGGCCGAGGATCAGGCCGGCAAGAACGTCGCCCGCGCCGGCGGTGGCGAGTGTCGGCGGCGCATTGGCATTGATCGCCGCGCGGCCGTCGGGCGCCGCGATCACGCTGTCGGCGCCCTTCAGAACCACCACCGCCCCGCACGCCGCGGCCGCGGCGCGGGCGCGGGTGAGCCTATCCTCCTCGTGGGAAAACAGGCGCTTGTACTCGCCTTCATGGGGGGTGAGGACGGCGTCGGCGCCGAGCGCAACGAAGAGCGTCGCCGGGTCGTCCTCGAAGGCGGTCAGGGCGTCGGCGTCGAGGACGCAGCGTTTCCCGGCCCCGAGGGCGCGCAGGGCTTGCTCGCGGGTCGTTGCGGTGACGCCGCAGCCGGGGCCGATCAGGAGCGCGTTCTTTCGCTCATCGGCGAGCGCCGCGCCGAGATCCGTCGCGGAACCGACCATCACGGCCGTGAGCTGGGCCGCATAGACCGGGATCGCGGCGTCGGGCGCGTGGACGGTGACCAATCCGGCGCCGACCCTGAGGGCCGCGCGGGCCGCGAGCCGCGCCGCCCCCGAATGCGCGCCGTCGCCGCCGACCACCAGCGCATGGCCGCGGCTATATTTGTGATCGGTGGGCTGCGGGTGCGGCAGGTGCGCGCGCCAGAGCAACGGGTCGTTCTCGTGCACCTTGATGTCCAGGGCTTCGATCACCGCTGGCGGAATACCGATATCGGCGACCACCAGCTCACCGGCGCGCTGCCGTCCCGGCAGCAGCAGGTGGCCGTATTTGCGCCGGCCGAAGGTCACCGTCAGAGTCGCGTTGAAGGAGCACCCGAGGGGCGCGCCGGTATCGCCGTGGAGGCCGCTCGGCATGTCGACGGCGACGCAGGCGAGGCCTCGCTCGACGCTGGCGTCGGCGAGCGCCTTGGCCGAGCCGTCCAGCGCTCGGGTCAAGCCTGCGCCGAATAGCGCGTCGACGACCAGCGGCTCGCCCTCGAGCAACGCAAGACCGAGCGGCTCGACCGGATGCGCCCAGCGCGTCGCCATCACCGCGGCATCGCCGGTGAGACGATCGCGGGAGCCGAGCAGCCCGAGGCGGACCGGCCAGCCGGCGGCCTCCAGGAGCCGCGCGACGACGAAGCCGTCTCCGCCATTGTTGCCGGGGCCGCACAGCACCGAGACCGGCCGCGGCGCCCAGCGCCTCATGATCGCTTGCGCGACCGCTTGGCCGGCATTCTCCATCAGCGCCAAGCCCGGCGTCCCGTCCTCGATCGTCGCCGCATCGGCCGCGTACATGTCGGCCACCGAAAGCAGCGCGAGATCGCCGATCGCGGTCATTCGGGGGCGGTGCGAAAAAGATTGACCCGCATCGGTTGAGCGAACAGGTAATCGCCCGATTCCGTGCGGCCGCTCTCGAAGCGACGTCTCACGGTCTCGCTCCTCACCGCGTTGGCGCTGTAGCTGTTGTAGCTGAGACCGCTGAAGCGCTCGACGAAAGCGTCATGGCTCGCGAAGCGGATTTCGATTTCGTAGTGAATCTCTCGCTCGCCGGCGAAGAGCGATGCGGAATCGAGCAGCGCCTCGCGCGCTTGCCGGCGGACCTCGGTCTCGTCGTGAAACGGCCTGATGACCGCCGAGAAGGCCCCCTTCATCACCGGCTCCAGCACACAGACGAAGCCGCCCGCGGCGACCGCCCGGTGCGCTTCGGCGAGCGCGGGCCGCATCGCGGCCGCCGGCACGTGATGGAGGGAGCGGCCGAAGATCACGCCGTCGACCGCGCCGTCCTCGACCGGCAAGGCTTCGGCCCGCGCCTCGGCGAAAGTCACGCCGGTGGTATCGGGGGCGGCGTGGTTGCGCGCGGCTTGCACCGGATCGGGTTCGACGGCGAGCACGGCGGCGCCGCGCTCCGCGAGCGCGCGGGCGAGGTCGCCGCCGCCGCAGCCGACATCGACCACGCGGCACCCGTCCACCGCCACGAGGCGCTCCAGCACCGCAAGGTCGGTGCTCGCTCCCCAATGCTCTACGGTTCCAACCATGGTGCGAGGATAGCGGGCGCCGTTTGGCCGAGCCAGTGCGCAAGATCCGCGCCGCGCGTATAAGGAACCCCATGACGCAGACCGACCCGAAACGGACGCAAGCACCGGCTTTGCCGCGCTGCCCGGACGCGGGTGAGATCGCCTCCGCCATCCGCGCCGGAGGCGAGACGGCGGAGGCCGCCTGCGCCGCGGCGCTCGACCGGATCGCCGAGACCGAATCGGTGATCCGGGCCTGGTGTCATCTCGATGAAGCCGCGGCGATGGAGCGGGCGAAGGCGCTCGACGCCGCGGGCCCGCGCGGTGCGCTCGCAGGGGTCGCGGTCGGAATCAAGGACATCATCGATACCGCGGATCACCCGACCGAGAACGGCACGGCTCTCGACCTCGGGCGCCGGCCGGCGGCCGATGCCACCGTCGTGCGCCGCCTGCGCGCGGCTGGCGCGCTGGTCCTTGGCAAGACCGCGACCACGGAACTCGCCTGCGGCGCCGCCGGCGCGACCCGCAACCCCCACGCGCCGGACCACACGCCGGGCGGCTCGTCCAGCGGCTCGGCCGCGACGGTGGCGGCCGGCGGGGTGCCGCTCGCCCTCGGCACCCAGACCGCCGGCTCCGTAGTGCGGCCGGCAGCGTTCTGCGGGGTCTGGGGAATGAAACCGAGCTTCGGCGCGATTCCGCGCACAGGCATCCTGGCGCTGTCGCACACGCTCGACCATGTCGGCGTCTTCGCGGGCTCGGCGCAAGACGTGGCGCGCGGGATCGACGTCATTTCCGGCGATGACGGGCTCGATCAGGCGGCCGCCGGGCGAGCGCCGACCCGCCTCGTCGCGGCCCTTTCCCCGCCGTTCGGGCGGCCCCGTCTCGCGCTGGTCCGCCAACCGGCCTGGGACGAGGTCGAGCCGGGCGCGGCGGCGGCCTATGAGGCGGCCGCCGAGCGGCTCGGCGCGACGCCGCTCACCCTGGGACCCGATTTCGCGATGGCGGCGGCGGCGCACCGCGGCATCATGAGATGCGAGATCGCCCATTACCTCGGGCCCCGGTTCGAGCGGGGCGCCGCGCGGCTTTCCGAGACCGCGCGCGAGCATATTCGCGCGGGGCGGGAGGTCGCCGCCGCCGCCTACCTCTCCCTGCTCGAGGAGGCGAACGCGATGCGCCGCGCGTTCGACGCCGCCCTCGGATCCTATGACGCGGCCCTCACGCCGGCGGCGCCCGGCGCCGCGCCGCCCGGCCTCGGTTTCACCGGCAGCCGGATGCAGACCATGCTCTGGACCCTGCTCGGGGTGCCGGCGGTCAACGTTCCCGGCCTCGAGCTGGGCGGGCTCCCGCTCGGCCTCCAGGTGATCGGACGGTTCGGCGCCGATGCCGCGACCCTTCGCGCGGCAGCCTGGTGCAGCGCGCGCTTGCAGGCAACGCGCAGTTGACCGCACCATAGGGCCTGAGGGATCGACCGATGACGCGATTTCATTTCGCCCATGCCGGCGGGCCGACCGGAGAAGCCGCCATCGAGGCCTGCCTGGCCCAGCTCGACATGGTGCGGCCGCCGCGCGGACTCGGGCTGGTCTATGTCACGGACGCGATCGGCGATCAGTTGCCGGCGGCGCTCGATCGCCTGAAGCAGGCGACGGGCTTGGACGAGTGGGTCGGCTCGGTCGGCATCGGTATCTGCGCCACGGGGCGCGAATATTTCGACGAGCCCGCCGCCGCGATCATGATCGCGGACGTGGAGCCGGAGAGTTACCGGGTGTTCGAAACCATTCGCGACGATCTGGGGGAGTTCAGCCGCGACAATGGCGCGTGGATCGCGCGCACGCCCTCCCATTTCGGCATCGTTCACGCCGATCCGCGCAACCAGCGCACCGCCGACATCATCGCCGATCTCGCCGATGAGCTGGACGGCTTCCTGGTCGGCGGTCTCTCGTCCTCGCGCGCCGTTCCGGCGCAGATCGCCGGCGGCGTCACCGAGGGCGGGGTGTCGGGCGTGCTTCTCGCCGAGACCGTCGCCGTCGCGACCGCGCTCAGCCAGAGCTGCACGCTGATCGGGGCGAGTCACGAGGTCACCGCGTGCCAGGCCAATATCATCGCCGAACTCGATGGACGGCCGGCGCTCGACGTTTTCAAGGAAGACATCGGCGAGCGGCTCGCCCAAGACCTGCGGCAAATCGGTGGCCACATCTTTGCGGCGCTGCCCGTCGCGGGGAGCGATACCGGCGACTATATGGTGCGCAACATCGTCGGTGTCGATGTCGACAGGCGGCTGATCGGGATCGGCGAGCTGATCGAGCGTGGCGCGACCGTTCAGTTCTGCCGCCGCGACACGGCCGCCGCGGAGGAAGACCTCGGCCGGATGGTCGCGTCGGTGAAGCGGCGGGCCGGCGCGGAGCCGCGCGGCGGGCTCTACTTCACCTGCCTCGCCCGCGGCCCCAACATGTTCGGCGAGGCCTCCAAGGAGCTGAAGCTGATCGAGCGCGCATTGGGCGACGTGCCGCTGGTGGGCTTCTTCTGCAACGGCGAGATCTCCCACAACCGGCTCTACGGCTACACCGGCGTCCTCACTCTTTTTCCGTGACCTAGCGGCGGAGATAGGCCTCCGCCAGGTCGCAAACCAGCGCGGCGATCCGGGGCGCGACGGTCTGAGCGCTCGCGGTGTCGCTGCGGGTGTGGACCCAGCCGAGATAGCTGAATGCCCGCACAAGGTCGAAGAGCGGCATCCGGGCCAGCTCTTCGTCCGGAAGGTCGCGCTCGCGGCGGTAGCCCTCGATCACCCCGGCGCGCATCGCCTCGAAGTAGTCGGCGCCGTGGAACATGGTCCAGACCGTTGCGAGGTCGAAGAGATGCCAGCCGAAACCGGCGTCGTCGAAGTCGAGCAGGACCACCCGATCGCCGTCGAGCAGCATGTTGTCGAGATTGAAATCGGCGTGGATCAGGCCGTAGCGCCGCGGCGGTTGCCCATAGGCGGTCAGATCTTCCCGCGCGCGGGCCCGTGCGCGGGCGATCAGGCGACGCTGCTCGGGACTCAGATCATCGGCTTGCCAGAAACGGCCCCAGAGCGGGTCCGGGCCGACCAGCCCGTCCCGGTCCCAGGTATGGCGGACGAAGCCCTCGGGGAGCGGCCAGGCTTCGGCGTGATTGTGGAGCCGGGCGGCAAGCCGGCCGACGCCGCGGAAGGCCGTGCGGATATCCGGGATCGCCGGGTCGAGGCCGTCCTCGATCGTGCCGAGGGTCGCGCCGGCCATCCAGGTCAGCATGTCGACCTGGCGCGGCTCCGGCACGTCCTCGATCCGGGCCGTGGCGAACAGCGCGCCGGCTGAGGTCGGAATGACCGCCGGCACGTCGATCCCGTCTGCGCGAAGCGCTTCCATCCAGATCAATTCGGAACGGAGCGCCTCATCCGTGTGGTAGCCGTAACGGTGAACCCGGAGCACCGCGTCCCGCCCGTCGGCGGCGGTCACACGGAACACGGCATTCTCGCGGCACTTGACGATCGCGGGTTCGCATCCGCTGACGCCCCATTGGGCAAGGGCTTCGATCGCGAGCGCCCGCAAGCGCTCAGACCGCTCGGCGAGTGGCAAGCGATAGAAGTCGGTCATCGGCGCGGCCGGGCGCTAGGGCAGCGACGCAAGCGTGTCGTCGAGGGCGGCGAGCAGTTGATCGGCATCCTCGATGCCGAAGGGCATGGGTGGGCGGATCTTGAGCACGTTGTCGTGTCGGCCGGTCCGGCCGATCAGCACGCCGCGCGCGCGCATGCCGTTCATTACGGCATTGGTGGCGGTCGCGGCGGGCGCCTTGGTTGCCCGGTCGGTGACCAGCTCGACTCCGACGAAGAGGCCATAACCGCGTGCCTCGCCGATCACCGCGTGTTTTTGCTGGAGCACGAGGAGGCCGTCCTGGATGTGGGCGCCGACGGCGCGGGCATTCTCGATCAGGCCCTCGTTCTCGATCACCTCGAGCACCGCGCGGCCGACCGCGCATGCCACCGGATTGCCGCCGAAGGTGTTGAAATACATCGCCCGGCTGGCGAAGTCGTCGATCAGGTCGGGCCGGGCGACGACCCCCGCCAGGGGGTGACCGTTGCCCATCGGCTTTCCGAGGGTGACAAGGTCGGGCACCGCGTCGTAAAGCCGATGCCCCCACATCGCTGCGCCGGTGCGGCCGAGCCCCGGCTGCACCTCGTCCGCGATATAGAGGCCGCCGGCATCGCGTGTGAGCGCGACTGCCCTCTCCACATAGCCCGGCGGAATGGCCGGGACGCCCTCGGTCGCGAATACCGGGTCGAAGAAGATCGCCGCCGGCTTCATGCCGGCGTCGGCCATCGAGGCGATGGCGTCTGCGACGTCGGCGGTATGAGCCTCCGCGGCAGCGGGCTCGACGCCATCGCGGAGGCGATAGGGATCCGGCACCGTGATCGTGCGAACGCGCGGATCGATGCCTTCCGGCCCGATGAAGGCCGTGGAGAGCGCCGCGATCGTTGCGGAGTTCCCGTGATAGCAAAAGTCGGTGACGATGACGCCGTCATTGCCGGTGCAGGCGCGCGCGATCCTGAGCGCGAGCTCGCTAGCCTCGGTGCCCGAGCAGCAAAGGGCGACGCGCGCGAGGCTCTCGTCGAAGGTCGCGGTGAGCATGTCGGCATAGTCGAGAATCCGCTCGTCCAGATAACGGGTCGAGAGGTTCAGCGTTTTGGCCTGCGTCGCGAGCGCCTCGACCACATGGGGATGGCAATGGCCGACATGGGGCACGTTGTTGTAGGCATCGAGATAGCACCGGCCATCGCTGTCCCAGACCCGGACTCCCTCGCCTCTCACGAGATGGAGCGGGCGTTCATAGAAGAGCGGCGCACCGGCGCCGAGTAACCGATGCCGGCGTTCGAGCAGCGCATCGTCGGACATGATCGCCCCCCTTTTGCTTGCGAATTCATCTCGTCCTTCGCCTTGCCGCGAAGGGGAGTTCCGCTTTGCCTCACTTGCCGACTGCGCTAGACACGCCCCATGAGCGTTGCTGTCAAGGCTCGCGGTGTCGTCAAGTCGTTCGGCGACAAGCCGGTGCTTCGGGGAATCGACCTCGAGGTGCCGCCGGCACGGTCGACCGTCCTGGTCGGCCCCTCGTCGAGCGGCAAGTCGGTGCTGTTGAAGTGCCTGCTCGGCCTGCTGCCGATGGATAGCGGTGAGGTCCACTATGACGAGACCGACCTCGCCAGCCTCGACAAGGGCGCGCTCGAGCGCTTGATGCGCGGTGTCGGCGTGTTGTTCCAGCAGAACGCGCTCTTCGACAGCCTGACCGTCTGGGAAAACGTGGCTTTCACGCTGATCCACGGTCAGGGGATGGGCCGGCGCGCCGCTAGGCGTCGTGCGCTGGAGACCCTGGCCTCGGTCGGGCTCCAGCCGGCGGTCGCCGACCTTTCACCGGCCGAGCTCTCCGGCGGCATGCAAAAGCGCGCCGCGCTCGGCCGCGCCATCGCCGCCGAGCCCGCATTCCTCGTGCTCGACGATCCGACCGCCGGCCTCGACCCGATCCTGACCAATACGATCGTGTCTCTCATTCGCGAGGCGATCGGCCGGACCGGCGCGACAGCGCTCGCGGTGACCAGCGATATGACCGTCGCCCGGCACGGCTTTGACCGCCTCGCCATGCTGCACGGCGGCGAAATCATCTGGCAGGGTGAGACCGGCGAGATCGACGCGAGCGGCAACGCCCATTTGGATCAATTGATCAACCGGCGCGCGCAGGGACCGATCCAAATGCGGACCGCGAAATGAGCGCCCCGGTTTGAGCGTCCTCGAAGAGGGTTAGCGGATCAGGACGAAGAGGGCGCCGTCGCCGCGCCGGATGTTCAGCAGGAGCGGGCCGTCGGTCGCGCTCGCCATCCGGAGAATGTCGTCCGGCTCGCGCACCTTCTGGCGATTGACCGAGGTGATCACGTCGCCTTCCCGAAGCCCGGCATCCCAGGCGGGGCTGCCGGTTTCGACCCCGACGACGAAAACGCCGTTGACCTTCCCGTAGAGCGGGGACTCCTCGATCAGAGGGCCGAAAACCGCGCCCTTGAGCTTCGGTATTTGGTTCCCAGGCTCGAGTTTCGCTTCCTTGATCTCGCCCACCGCGAGATCGATCTCCATGGGGTGTCCGTCGCGCATGAGGACCAGCCGCACCGGATCGCCGACCCGAAGCATGCCGACCTTGTTGCGGAGATCGGCCGAGCCGGTCACCAGCTCGCCGTTCATCTCGATGACCACGTCGCCCGCTTGGATCCCGGCCGCCTTCGCCGGCGTATCGGGGATCACCTGGCTCACCACGGCCCCCTGTTGACTGACGACCCCGAATGCCTCGGCGAGCTCGGGCGTCAGATCCTGAATCTGCACACCGATGCGGCCGCGCTGGATCTTTCCGTGGGTGAGGAGCTGATCCATGATCTGGCGCGCCATGTTGATCGGGATCGCGAACCCGATCCCGATATTGCCGCCGCCCGGCGCGATGATCGCGGTGTTGATACCAACCAGCTCGCCCTTGAGATTGATCAGCGCGCCGCCCGAATTGCCGGGATTGATGGAGGCATCGGTCTGGATGAAATTCTCGTAGGATTCGATGCCGAGGCCGGAGCGCCCGACGGCGCTTACGATGCCCGAGGTGACGGTCTGGCCGATCCCGAACGGGTTGCCGATCGCGACGACGTAGTCGCCGACCTTCAGATCATCGGAATCGGCAAGCGGGAGCGCGGTGAGCGACTCCGGGTCGATCTTGAGCACCGCGACGTCGGTATCGGGATCGGCACCGACCAGCGCGGCCTCGAGCTGCCGGCGGTCCGTCAAGGTCACGATGATCTCGTCGGCATTCGCCACCACATGCTGGTTGGTGAGCAGGTAGCCGCGCTGAGCGTCCACGATCACGCCCGAACCGACGGAACGGCTCTGTCGCGGTTGTGGTTGCTGGCGCGGGCGTTCACCGAAGAACCGCCTGAAGAACGGATCGTCGAAAAAGGGATGCTGCCGCGCCTCGAATTCGCCTTTGGTCGCGATATTCACCACCGCCGGCGCGCTTTCGCTGACGAGCGGCGCCAGCGAGGGCACCTCGTCCGCCGTAAGGTGGGCGTCTGCGGGCGCTGTAGCCCCCAACGACGCCGCAAGGAGGACAGGCACCAGGATCGGGAACGGGAAGCGCATCAATCCCTCCATCGGAGCGGGCCGCCCGGTTGGCGTGAGACCCGGACGCAAGCCTACGGCCCCAATGTGGCCATTATCAAGCGCACGTCCAGTCCGGAATGACGGTGGGGGCCGGAAACAGAGCACCGAACGTCTCGCGCTTCCGGATGCCACGCGGCAGTCGGCCCTGATTCACCGCTCCGGCCGATGTCGGACCATGCTAGGTTCGGGCCCAGACGAGGGGAACGGGCTCAGATGGCGAAGACGATCCTTTTCAGCCATCCAATCTGCGCCGAGCATGATCCGGGTGCGCACCATCCGGAATCGGGCGCGCGCCTGCGGGCGATCCTCGATGCGCTCGGGGCAGACGCTTTCGACAGTCTGGAGCGTCGCGAGGCGCCGATCGGGCAACCCGAAATCCTGACTTGGGCGCACGATCCGGCTCTGGTCGACGCGATTCTGGCGAACGTGCCGAGCGAGGGGCGGGCCGCGATCGACGACGACACGGTGATGTCGCCGGCCTCGGGTGAGGCGGCCAGGCGTGCCGCCGGCGCTGTCGTTGCAGCGGTGGACGCCGTGCTTGCCGGGGAGGCGGACAATGCCTTCTGTGCGGTCCGCCCGCCCGGCCACCATGCCGAGCCGCGCCGGCCGATGGGGTTCTGCCTCTTCAACAATGTCGTGATCGGCGCGGAGCGGGCGCGGCGCGAGCATGGGCTCACCCGGGTTGCGGTGGTCGACTTCGACGTCCATCACGGCAACGGCACCCAGGTCGCGTTCGAGCAAGACGGCGATCTCTTCTTCGGTTCGACCCATCAGTCGCCGCTCTATCCAGGCACCGGCGCGGCGAGCGAGACCGGGGTCGGCAATATCGTCAACGCGCCGCTCAAGCCCGGCGCGGGATCGGTCGAGTTCCGGGATGCGATGGAGAGCCGTCTGTTGCCGGCACTGCGCGAATTTCGGCCGGAGCTGATCCTGATCTCGGCCGGCTTCGATGCCCACCGCGACGACCCGCTCGCCGCGCTCGAGCTGATCGAGAGCGACTATGGTTGGATCACGACCCAGCTGACCCGGCTCGCGGGCGAGTTCTGCGACGGGCGCGTCGTCTCGACTCTCGAGGGCGGCTATGACCTTCGCGCGCTGGCCGCGAGCGCAGGCACCCATGTCGCTGCGCTGATGGCGGCCGAGTGAGCGCGGCGCGGCACCGGCACCAGCTGTCGAGAACATTCTGAACTGACCGGTTTATGTACCATATGAATTGACCGCTTCAGTTGTGGTTGTTGGGCCGGTCGCGTCGAAGCGGATCACGCGGCCTGTCTGTGGCTTGTGTTGATGGGCGACCCGTCGGCCTGGTATCGGGCCAGGCAGCGCGGCCCATGGAAGACGGCGAGGGTGCGGTCGGGGTATTCGTGGACCCGGACCCTTGCCTTGACGTAGTGGCGGCGATGGCGGTCGGGCGGGATCGCCAGCACCAGTCGTTTGTAGCGCACGGTGTTGTCGTTGGAGATGGTGCGCTCCCGCTGCACGCAGAGGATGTCGTCGAGGGCACCGGCGAAGGGCACGAAGGCGGTGCCCTCGGCTTCCGGCGGCACCGCGAAGCGGGCGTTGTGGCCTGGCAGGGAGAGCTCCTTGAGGAAGCGGTTGGCCTGGGCCATGTCGGTGATGCCGGCGAGCCTGAGCTCCTGGGGCAGGCGCTTCTGCAGGGTGGCGAACATGCGCTCCGAGCGCCCCCTTGCCTCGGGCGAGTAGGCCGGGATCAGCTCGATGCCGAGCTGGACCAAGGCGCGGCCGAACTGGGTCGGATTGTCCTTGTCGACCGTGCCGCCGGCCTCGGGCGTGTGCCAGTAGTGGCCGGCGCGGTCGGCATAGAGCGAGCAGAACAGCCCGCGCTCCCGGATCACCTCGTCCAGGGCGGTAAAGCTGCTCATGGTGCCCTCTTCGGCGACGAAGAAGGCCGAGTAGATCTCACTGGTGGCATCGTCCATGGTGACGATCAGATCCCACCACTGATCGGGGACCCACGCGTGGCTCGAGCCGTCTTGATGCAGCATCATGCCGGGAAGCGCGCGGCGCGGCCGCTTGCGCCGGTGCGCCCCGCGCCTCGGCGCCGCACGGGTGCGGCCATGGGCCTGCAAGCTCAGCCGCACCCAGTTGTAGCTGCGCTTGAAGGCATGGTCCGCGACCAGCTTCTCGTGGAAATGCTTGGCGGTGAAGTCCCAGTAGCGGGTGTCGAACAGCGCCAACAGCGCCGTCACCTCGTCCACTGCCGCGCGCCGCGCCGAGACCCGGCCGAGACGGCGATCGTAGAGCCCTTCCGCGCCGTCCGCCTGGTAGCGGTCACGCCAGCGCCGGAAGGTGCGTTCCGAAACGCCGAGAACCTCCGCCGCCTCGGCCTGGCTCAAGCCACCCCGATGGGTGCGGCCGTAAATCTCCTCGAACTTCATCAATCTCAGTCCCTGCAACTGCTCTGTCCGGCGCATCCAAACCCTCCATAGCCTGGAGAGCTTCTAATTCCGGACAGATCATCTGGTACATAAACCGGACATACCGTGTGTTAGCGACACGCGCGGCACCGGCACCAGCTTGCCGAGCGACGGGGCACTCTTTAGACTCAAGCCCCATGAGCAAGAGCGGGGAAAAAGAAGCGGAGACGCCGACCTTCGAGAGCGCGATGCGCGAGCTTGAGAAGATCGTCCATGATCTGGAGGCCGGGGAGACGGACCTCGAAGCCGCCATCGCGGCGTATGAGCGCGGCGTCACTCTGAAGAAATTCTGTGAGGACAAATTGCGGCAAGCCGAGCTCCGTGTCGAAAAGATAGAGAGCGATGCGGCCGGCGCCGTCCGAACGGAACCGTTCGAGAGCGGCTGAGGACGGCGTGACGTCGTTGGAGCACGCGCTCCGCGAGGCGGCGGAAGCGGTGGACGCGGCGCTCGATTCCTTCGTTCCGGAGCCGAATGGCGAGGACGGGCGCCTCTTCGAAGCGATGCGCTATTCGCTCTTCGCCGGCGGCAAGCGCCTGCGGCCGTTTCTGGTTCTCTCCGGCGCCGATCTGTTCGAGGTGCCGCGCGCCTGGTCGGTCAACACCGCCGCCGCCATCGAGATGGTGCACACCTATTCGCTGGTCCATGACGATCTGCCGGCGATGGACGACGACGATCTCCGCCGCGGCAAGCCGACCTGCCATGTCGCGTTCGATGAGGCGACCGCGATCCTGGCCGGCGATTCCCTGCTTACCCTGGCCTTCGAGGCGGTCACGACGCCCTCGGGCCATCCCGACGCGGCGGTTCGGGCCGAGCTCGCCTGCGCGCTCGCCCGCGCCGCCGGCGGCGCGGGAATGGCGGGCGGTCAGGCAATCGACTTGGCGGCAGAGACCCAGGCGCTCGGCATCGACGAGGTGATCCGGCTGCAGAAGCTCAAGACCGGCGCGTTGTTCGGCTTCTCCTGCGAAGCCGGCGCCATTCTCGCCCGGGAGGACGGCCAGGCCCGCGCCGCGCTGCGCGACTATGCAGCCCGGATCGGCCTCGCTTTCCAGATCGCCGACGATCTGCTCGACCATGAAGGCTCGGAGGCCGATCTCGGCAAGGCCGTCGGCAAGGACGCCGCGGCAGGCAAGGCTACCTTCGTCGGCCTGCTCGGCCCCGAGGAGGCCCGCCGGCGGGCCGAGGCAATCGTCGATGAAGCCATTGCCGGCCTCGCCTCGTTCGACGACAAGGCGGCGCCGCTGCGCGACGTCGCCCGATACATTGTGGAGCGGCGGCACTGAGCCGGCGCATCGCCCGCACGACCGACACGGCGTCGGCGAAGGGCTCGCGCGGCAAGAGCCGGCTCGACGCCGTGCTCGTCGCACGCGGCCTGGCCGAGACCAGGACCAAAGCCCAGGCATTGATCCTTGCGGGCCGGGTTTTCTCCGGCGAGCGGCGCCTCGACAAGCCGGGCCTTCAGGTCGCTCGCGATCTCGCGCTCGCGGTGCGCGGCCCCGATCACCCCTGGGTCTCGCGCGGCGGGCTCAAGCTCGACCACGCGCTGAGCCATTTCGGGATCGATCCGCGCGGCCTGACGGCGCTCGATATCGGTGCGTCGACCGGCGGCTTCACCGACGTGTTGTGCGCGCGGCGCGCGCGGCGCGTGTTTGCCGTCGACGTCGGCTACGGCCAGCTCGTTCCCCGCCTTCGCGGTGATCCCCGGGTCGTGGTGCTGGAGCGGACCAATGCGCGCCGTCTGACGTCGGAACAGGTGCCGGACGCGATCGATCTTATCGTTTGCGATGCGAGCTTCATCGGCCTGCGAACGATTCTGCCTGCGCCTTTGTCGCTCGCCGCGCCCGGCGCGCGGCTGGTCGCCCTGATCAAACCGCAATTCGAGGCCGGGCCGGAGCGAGTCGGGAAGGGCGGCATCGTGCGCGATCCCGCCGTTCATGCAGAGGTCTGCGACAGGATCCGCGCCTGGCTGGAAAATCGGCACTGGCCGGTGCTCGGACTCATCGAGAGCCCGATCAGGGGCCGCGACGGCAACATCGAGTTCCTGATTGCAGCCGAGCGCCTCCTATGCGAACACATAGGCGAAGAAACGGTTAGTATGACGGGCAGGAGAAGGGGCTCATGACCGAATACACGACAGAGCTCGGATCGCTCGACAATTACCGCAAAGGCGGGGTCCACATCATCAATGACGACCCGCGGAATTACGTCTTTTCGAATGTGTTCGAGGTCGCCCGCAAGGCCGCGCCGTTCGAGCGGGTGTGCGTCGCGAAGAACCTGGAATATGTGATCGAGATCATGCGCGTGGAAGGGGCCTCGCCGTGGTTCACGGCCGCGCATGACGAGTTCGCGTTGTGTCTGGACGGCGCCATCGAGGTCGAACTGGTCAAGCACGCAGGCGAGATGCCGGAAGGCGACGGCGCCCAGCGGCTCGACGGAGAGCCCGGCGGCGCGCCCATGGGGCGGATCAGGGCCGGGCGCGGCCATTTGGCGCTGCTGCCGAGCCACGCCGCCTACCGTATCGCGGCGGCGCAGCCGAGCGTCGTCCTGTTCCAATCGATCGACGGCCCGCTCACCGTGCAGAAGTGGGCCGAGATCTGCCAGACCGCATGAGCGAGGGCGGATCCCTTCCAATAGGGGATCGCCGGCTCGGGCGAGGGAAAGGGGAAACAGCAATGGCGACACAGCCGGCCTATACGGCCACGGATCCGGACAACTACACCGGCTACCGGAGCTTCCAAATCGGCGGCTTCGGCTTCAGGCGCGACGAGTATTTCGCCCATATCAGTTGGCCCGACGGCGCGCATCTGATGCGGGTGGATTCGTTTCTGCGCGCGCTCGTGCGGGTGGTGGCGTGGAACTTCTTCTACGGCACGCTCAACTTCGATGACGTGTTCGGGACGACCAACCTCTATGGCCGGGTCGAGCTCTATGTCGGGCGCTTCAACGATGCCTATCGAACGAATGGCCGCGATTACCAAGAGACGATTGATTCCGACGAGTTGAGGGACGCCTTCAAGGCGATGCTCGACGACTGGACCAACACCGGTTACGACCCGTTCGCGGCTCCCCAGGAGACCGCGCAGCCGTTCGGCCGCAAGAGCGGGCGCAACCCCGATGCCCTCGACCGCGTGCGGGTGATGGCGAAACGCATGGTCGGATTGCCCGGCGACGCACCGATCCGCACCGACGAGAGCGGCTATCCGGTCAACCGCATGTTCGCCGACGTCTCCCAGGACGAGCCCGAGGTCGAGGCCGAGCCGGGCTTCGAGGGCGAGGTGCAGGCGTTCAACCTGTTCGCCTATCTGTCGCGCTCCGACGTGACCTGGAACCCGTCGGTCTGCACCGTGTTGCGGGACAGCCTGTTCTGCCCGACCTCGGAGGAGTTCAGCCTGCCGGTCGAGCACGGCAATGATCGCGTCGAGTGGTTCATCCAGCTCTCCGATGAGATCATCTGGGACGTCAAGGACAAGGAGAGCGGCGATCCGCGGGCGGTGGTGACCATGCGCGCCGGTGATGTCGCCTGCATGCCGGCCGACATAAGGCACCAGGGCTTTTCACCCAAGCGCTCGATGCTGCTGGTGTGGGAGAACGCCTCGCCGGCGCTGCCCGAGATGGTCGCCAAGGGCGAGGCGCCGATCGTCCCGGTCCGGTTCTGAGCCGCGCGCGCAAGGGATGGACATCCAGACCGGGCTCTTCGTCGACAACGAGTTCGTCGATGCGGCCGACGGCGGCGCGATCGACGTGCTCAACCCGCACGACAATTCGACGATCTGCGCGGTCGCCGAGGCGCGCGAGCCGGATATCGACGCCGCCGTCGACGCCGCGCGGCGCGCCTTCCCGGCCTGGCGCGACACGCCGGCGGCGGAGCGCGGCCATCTGCTGCTCAAGCTCGCCGACGCGATCGAGGCCGAAGCCGAGGCATTCCAGCGCCTCGAGGCGCTGGACACCGGCCATCCGATCCGTGATACCGAGCGCCTCGACGTGCCGCGAACCGTCGTCACCTACCGCTATTTCGGCGGCATGGCGGACAAGCTCGAAGGGACGGTCATCCCCGTCGAGCAGGGCTTTCTCAACTATGTCCAGCGCGAGCCGATCGGCGTCGTCGGCCAGATCGTTCCGTGGAACTTCCCGCTCATGTTCACGGGCTGGAAGCTCGGCCCGGCGCTCGCCGCCGGAAACACGGTCGTGATGAAGCAGGCGGAGCTCACCCCGCTTACCACCCTCAAGATCGCCGCCCTCGCCCGCGAGGTGGGGTTCCCGCCGGGGGTGCTCAATGTGGTCCAGGGTTATGGCGCGGTCGCCGGGCAGCATCTCGCCGAGCATCCCGGGGTGGACAAGATTTCGTTCACCGGCTCCACCGCGACCGGTCGCAAGATCGTCGAGGCCTCGGCCGGGAATCTGAAGCGCCTGCATCTCGAGCTCGGCGGCAAGGGCGCCAATATCGTGTTCGACGACGCCTATATCCCCGCCGCGATCGGCGGGGCGGCCTTCGCGATCTTCCATAACCAGGGTCAGGCCTGCATCGCGGGCTCGCGGCTCCTGCTTCATGAAGCGATCAAGGACGAGTTCCTCGACGGCTTCCTCGCGCTCGCGAAGTCGATCAGGCTCGGCGATCCGCTCGATCGGGCGACCGAGATGGGCCCCTTGACCTCGGAAATGCATCGTGACCGCGTTCTCACCTATTGCGAGATCGCCCACCAGCAGGGCGCCGAGATCCTCACCGGCGGCAAGGCGCCGGACGACGAGGCCCTGTCGAGAGGCTGTTATGTCGAGCCCACCGTCGTTATCGCCCAACCGCAAGATCGGGTTTGTCAGGAAGAGGTGTTCGGCCCGTTCGTCAGCGTCTCCACCTTTCGCGAGGAGGAGGAGGTGATCGCGCTCGCCAACGGCACCAGCTACGGGCTCGGCGGCGGGCTGTGGACCGGCAACCTCCAGCGCGCCCATCGCGTTGCGCGTCACATGGCCAGCGGCATGGTCTGGATCAACTGCTACAAGCGGGTGAATCCCGGCTCGCCCTTCGGCGGCGTAAAGGGCTCGGGCTATGGCCGCGAGATGGGATTCGAGGCGATGCGCGCCTATACCGAGCCGAAGTCGGTGTGGGTCAATGTCGAGGCCCGGATCCCGCCTTTCTACCCGCGCTAGGGCGCCGATGGCCGAGATCACCTCGCTTCGGGAGGCGGTGGCCGCGCTCATCCGGGACGGCGACACCGTCGCCATGGAGGGTTTCACCCATCTGATCCCGCACGCCGCGGGCCACGCGGTGATCCGCGCCGGGATCAAGGACCTGACGGCGGTCCGGATGACGCCGGACCTGATCTACGACCAGCTCATCGGCATGGGCTGCATTCGCCGCCTGGTCTTCTCCTGGGGCGGCAATCCCGGCGTCGGCTCGTTGCACCGCTTTCGCGATGCGGTCGAGAAGGGCTGGCCGCTGCCGCTCGAGATCGAGGAGCGCAGCCATGCCGATCTCGCGAATGCCTATGTCGCGGGCGCGAGCGGGCTTCCCTTCGCGGTGATGCGGGGCTATGTCGGCTCGGACCTGCCGGCGCACAACCCGCTCATCAAGACCGTTACCTGCCCGTTTACCGGCGAGGCGCTCGCGGCCACGCCCGCCGTCCGCCCCGATGTCGCGGTGATCCACGCCCAGCAGGCCGACCGCAAGGGCAATGTCATGCTGTGGGGCATCTCGGGCGTGCAGAAGGAAGCGGCCCTTGCCGCCAAGCGGGTGATCGTCACGGTCGAGGAGATCGTCGACAGCCTCGAGCCGCGCGCGAGCGCCGTGATTCTGCCACGTTGGGTCGTGAGCGCGGTCTGCCTCGAGCCCGGCGGCGCGCGCCCCTCCTATGCGCTCGGCTACTACCCGCGCGACAATCGCTTCTACAAAGCCTGGGACGCCATCGCGCGCGAGCGAGAGACCTTCAGTGCGTGGATGGCGCGCCATGTGCTCGGCACGGAGGATTTCGCGAGCTATGAGCGAAGTCTCGCCGATGCCGAGATGCCTCGGGCGGCCCATGGCTGAGCGGGATTTCACCGCCGACGAGATGATGACCGTTGCCGCGGCGCGTCTTCTCGGCAACGACACGGTCTGCTTCGTCGGCATCGGTCTGCCGAGCGCCGCCGCCAATTTGGCGCGCGCGACCCATGCGCCGGACGTCGTGCTGATCTACGAATCGGGCACGGTTGGCGCGAAGCCGGACGTTCTGCCGCTCTCGATCGGCGACGGCGAGCTCGCCGAGACCGCCGACATGGTGGTCTCGACGCCCGAGATCTTCCGCTATTGGCTCCAGGGCGGCCGCATTACCGTGGGGTTCCTCGGTGCGGCCCAGCTCGATCGCTACGGCAATATCAACACGACGGTCATCGGAGCTTACGAGAAGCCCAAGGTCCGCCTGCCCGGCGCCGGCGGCGCGCCGGAGATCGCCGCGCTTGCCGGCGAGGTCTTCGTCATCATGCGCCAGTCGTCACGCAGCTTCGTCGAGCGCGTCGACTTCGTGACCTCCGCCGGCCATCTTACCGGCGGCGACTGGCGCCGCCGCGCCGAGCTTCCGGGCCGTGGCCCGACCGTGGTGATCACGGATCTCGGTGTTCTCGAGCCCCATCCCGAGAGCCACGAGCTAATCCTTACCCAAGTCCATCCCGGCATCGCGGTCGAGGAGGTGCGCGCCGCCACCGGCTGGCCCCTTGCGCTTGCCGATCGGCTCGCCACGTCTCCGGCGCCGACCGACGACGAGCTGGCTGCGCTCCGCGCGCTTCACACGCGCACCGCTGAGGCCCACGGCCGGGCCGCGTGACGCGCAGCGCCGCGAGCGGCGTCGATCCGTCGCGTTCAACGGCCTCCCGGACGGCGCCGGCCGGCGGTCACCATTCGCCGGTGTTCGGCATGCTCGTCCACGGTTCCGCCGGTTCGAGCGGATCGCCTTTCTGCAGGAGCTCGATCGAGATCCCGTCCGGCGAGCGAATGAAGGCCATGTTCCCGTCGCGCGGCGGTCGGTTGATGATGACGCCTTTTTCCCTGAGCCCGGCGCAGGTCTCGTAGATGTCGTCCACGCGATAGGCGAGGTGGCCGAAATTGCGCCCGCCGCCGAGATCTTCCGAGTCCCAATTGTAGGTGAGCTCGACCAGCGGCGTGTGGTCCTCCTCCGCGCGCGCCACGTCGCCCGGCGCCGAGAGAAAGACCAGGGTGAAGCGGCCTTTCTCGCTCTCATAACGGCGCGTCTCGACCAGACCGAGCTTTGCGCAATAGAAATCGAGGGCCTCTTCGAGATTTCCAACACGAACCATCGTATGCAGATATTCCACGCGCCATTCCCTCTTCGCAGTGGGCCGATCGCCGATCCGCCGCGATTCGCGCGGCGACCTTCTTTATCCCATATGCTTGCCAACGACAAAATGCGCGCGCAGGGGTCATCGGGTGGATGATCGGGCAGGCGCAGGCCCCTGCTTTGTCGAGAGCAAACTGAATTGACCGCTTCAGTTGTGGTTGTTGGGCCAGTGGATAAGGGGTCGGGCGCGGAGCGGCCGTCCCCTTATCCACTGGCCGGTCGCGTCGAAGCGGATCACGCGGCCTGTCTGTGGCTTGTGTTGATGGGCGACCCGTCGGCCTGGTATCGGGCCAGGCAGCGCGGTCCATGGAAGACGGCGAGGGTGCGGTCGGGGTATTCGTGGACCCGGACCCTTGCCTTGACGTAGTGGCGGCGATGGCGGTCGGGCGGGATCGCCAGCACCAGGCGTTTGTAGCGCACGGTGTTGTCGTTTGAGACGGTGCGCTCCTGCTGCACGCAGAGGATGTCGTCGAGGGTCCCGGCGAAGGGCACGAAGGCGGTGCCCTCGGCTTCCGGCGGCGCCGCGAAGCGGGCGTTGTGGCCTGGCAGGGAGAGCTCCTTGAGGAAGCGGTTGGCCTGGGCCATGTCGGTGATGCCGGCGAGCCTGAGCTCCTGGGGCAGGCGCTTCTGCAGGGTGGCGAACATGCGCTCCGAGCGCCCCCTTGCCTCGGGCGAGTAGGCCGGGATCAGCTCGATGCCGAGCTGGACCAAGGCGCGGCCGAACTGGGTCGGATTGTCCTTGTCGACCGTGCCGCCGGCCTCGGGCGTGTGCCAGTAGTGGCCGGCGCGGTCGGCATAGAGCGAGCAGAACAGCCCGCGCTCCCGGATCACCTCGTCCAGGGCGGTAAAGCTGCTCATGGTGCCCTCTTCGGCGACGAAGAAGGCCGAGTAGATCTCACTGGTGGCGTCGTCCATGGTGACGATCAGGTCCCACCACTGATCGGGGACCCACGCGTGGCTCGAGCCGTCTTGATGCAGCATCATGCCGGGCAGCGCACGCCGCGGCCGCTTGCGCCGGTGCGCCCCGCGCCTCGGCGCCGCCCGTCTTCGCCCGTGCGCCTGCAAGCTCAGCCGCACCCAGTTGTAGCTGCGCTTGAAGGCATGGTCCGCGACCAGCTTCTCGTGGAAATGCTTGGCGGTGAAGTCCCAGTAGCGGGTGTCGAACAGCGCCAACAGCGCCGTCACCTCGTCCACTGCCGCGCGCCGCGCCGAGACCCGGCCGAGGCGGCGATCGTAGAGCCCTTCCGCGCCGTCCGCCTGGTAGCGGTCACGCCAACGCCGGAAAGTGCGTTCCGAAACGCCGAGTACCTCCGCCGCCTCGGCTTGGCTCAAGCCACCCCGATGGGTGCGGCCGTAAATCTCCTCGAACTTCATCAATCTCAGTCCCTGCAACTGCTCTGTCCGGCGCATCCAAACCCTCCACAGCCTGGAGAGCTTCTAAATCCGGACAGATCGTCTGGTACATAAACCGGACATACCGTGTGTTAGCGACAGCGCAGGCCCCTGCTTGCGACGGCGTTATGGGATGGTGCTAAGATCAGCGCGTCTCGGAGCGAAACGAGGGCGGCGTTGAGCGTGGAGCCGGGTCTTTTGGAGGGCCTGAGAGTGGTGAGCTTCAACCACTTCCTATTGGGCCCTCATGCGATGCAAACTCTCGGCGATCTGGGCGCCGATGTCATCGCCATCGAACCCCTCGACGGCGCGTTTCAGCGGCAATGGGGGGGCGCGGACAAGAGAATCGACGGCCAAACGACGCTGTTCCTGTGCGCCAACCGCAACAAGCGGAGCCTCAGCCTCGACCTGAAGTCGGCCGAGGGTCGGGAGATCGCGTGCAAGCTGATCGCCCGTGCCGACGTGGTCAGCGAGAACTTCCGCCCCGGTGTGATGGAGAAGCTGGGCTTCGGCTACGCAGCGGTGAAGGAGATCAACCCGGGCGTGATTTATGCCTCGGCGACGGGCTTCGGCGGCGACGGCCCTTACGCCAAGCGGCCGGGACAGGACCTGTTGGTTCAGGCGCTGTCCGGTTTGGCGGCGATCACCGGCGATGTCGACGATCGCGCGCGCGCTGTCGGGGTCTCCGCCGCCGACCTGCACGGTGCGGCGTTGCTGGTCACGGGAATCCTGGCGGCCCTGCTCCGGCGGGCGCGGACCGGCGCGGGTTGCAAGGTAGACGTCGACCTGCTGTCGGCCGCCATCGACCTTCAGACCGAATCGTTCAGCACGTTTCTCAACGGTGCCCGGCCCGAGGACATACGCCCGCCGCGCCGTCTTGCGGGCTGGTACTACCCGGGGCCCTACGGCATCTATCCGACCGCCGACGGACATATCGCGATCTCGTTCTCCAACCATGAGCACCTGGCCGACGCGCTATCGGTGCCCGCGCTCGCGGCCATCCCGAACGCCGACGGCTACGGGCGGCGCGAGGAGATCGTCGGCCTGGTGGCACCGGCGCTGGAAAAGCGAACGACCGGGGAGTGGCTCGCGGCATTCGAGGGGCGCGACATCTGGTGCGCACCGGTCAACGATTACGAGGCGGTGCTGCGCGATCCCCAGGTGCGCTACAACGAATGCTTTCGAACCATCGCCGGCGCCACCGGCACGCCGGTCACCATCGTCAGCCACCCGGTGCGGTATGATGGCCGGACGCCCGGGATGCGCTTGCCGCCGCAACCGCTCGGCGCCCAGACTGCGGAGGTGTTGCGCGAGCTCGGCTACGGGAACGAGGCGATCGATCGATTGGCGGCCGACGACGTCGTCCGGATCCATCGGCCCGTCCCGCCCGGTGCCCGCGACGACGCGCCCGCTTCGGAGTAAGCAATGTCTGATTTCCACGTCACCGTCGGCGAACGGGTCATGTTTTCCAAGACCGTCGGGGAGAGCGACATCTACATGTTCGCCGGCATTACCGGCGATTTTTCCGGCAACCATGTTGATGAGCAATACATGTCGAAGTCCGCCTTCGGGCACCGCATCGCCCACGGCGCCCTGCTCGTCGGGTTCATGTCGACCACCTCAACCATGATGATTGCGCGCTGCGTCAACGAGGGGATCGATGAGACGCCGGTTTCGCTCGGCTACGACCGTATCCGCTTTCTCAAGCCGGTCTACATCAACGATACCGTGAGCGTGACCTACACGGTCGCCGAGATCGACACCGAGCGCCGCCGCTCGCTCTCCGATATCGAGGTCGTCAACCAGAAGGGGGATACGGTGGCGGTGGCCCAGCACATCATCAAATGGGTCCCCAACGGGTAACCGGCGCGTTCAGGCGGCGAGGATTGGCCGGCCCGCCGTGACGGTGCTCAGCCAGCACCAACACACGCTCTTCTCGGGCGCGCTCGATCTTCTCGCCCGCAAGATGCTCGAGGACGAGGCGACCATCGGCGTCGCCTTTCCCTATGCGACCGGGCCGGGCGGGGCGTGGCGCACCATGCCTGCGTCGCGCTCGGCCGGCTATGACGGCGCCGCCTGGAGCCACGGCAACTGGTTTTGCGGCTTTTGGGTCGGCCTGTTGATCGCCTGCCACCTCCATACCGGCGAAGCCCGGTTCCTCGCGCTCGCCCGCGAGCGGATGCGGTTGATTGCGCCGCGGTCCGAGGACCCCAACACCCACGATATCGGTTTCATCTTTTGCAGCAGCGCCATCCCCGCCCATCGGGTGACCGGTGAGAACTGGTTCGCAGACCTGGCGATGCGGGCGGCAGGCAGGCTCCGCGCCCGGCTGGTCACGACGCCGAAGGGCGCCTACGTCTCATCCTGGGGGCCGCTGGATGACGACCGCGGCCGCCGCAGCTCCGCCATCGACACGATGGCGAACCTGCCACTCCTGTACTGGGCCGCCGACCATGGCGGTGACGCCAGCTTCCGGCTTGTCGGCGAGGCGCATGCGCGCATGACCCGCCAAGCCTTCATTCGCGCCGACTTCTCGACATACCACGCGGTCGAATATGGCGATGCGGGAGAGCCGGCGCGGGGATTCACCTTCCAGGGCCACGCGGATGAGAGCTGTTGGTCGCGGGGCCAGGGTTGGGCGATTTACGGCTATGCGGCGACCGCCGGCGCCACGGGCAGCCGCGACCATCTGGCGCTGGCCGAGGCGCTTGGCCGGTATTACCTCCGGCGGCTCGGCGCCCATCCGATTCCCTATTGGGATTTCGACGATCCGGCGATCCCGGACGCACCGCGGGATTCATCGGCCGCCGCGATCGTTGCTGCGGGCTTTCTCACCATGTCGCGCCTGCATCCCGACCCTGCGGAGAGCGATCGATGGGCCCGGCACGCGCTGACCATGCTGGAAAGCCTCTGCAACGACTATCTCGCGCGGGAGGAGGAGCACCGCGGCCTGCTCAAGCATGGCTGCTATTCGATGCCTCACGGGAACGGCGTCGATAGCGCGGTCCTGTTCGGCGATTATTTCTTCGTCGAAGCGCTCCTGAGCGTGCTCTCGCCCGGAGCGTTCTCGCCCGCGGTCAGCCGCCTGCCACCGTCATGACGGGAGCGGGGACAGCGCGCGCAGCGCGGCGCAGGCCGCGCCGTAACCATTGTCGATATTGACGACGACGATGCCGGGGGCGCAGGAGACGAGCATCGAGCGCAGCGCGGTGATCCCGCCTTCGGCGATGCCGTAGCCGGTCGAGGTCGGCACGGCGATCACCAGGCCCGGCGCCAGACCGCCGACCACCGAGGGCAGCGCGGCGTCGAGGCCGGCGGCGACGATCACGACGGGGAAAGCCCGAATCTCGTCGATCCGCTCCATCAGGCGCCAGAGGCCCGCGACCCCGACATCGCTGATCTCGACCGCGGCGTGACCGTAATAGGCGAGGGTGCGGGCGGCTTCGCGGCTGACTGGGAGGTCGGAGGTGCCGGCGGAAACGATCGCGACGCGGGGCGCGCCGACGACCGCGGCGACGCTACCGAAAAAGCCGGTGCGCGAGAGCGGCTCGTAGTCGATCCGGCCGGCCAGCGCTTCGGGCAGGGCGTCGCGATGGGCGGCATCGAGGCGCGTGAGCAGCAGGCTGTGCCCGGCCTCGGCTGCCTCGTCGAGTATTTCCGCGAGATGCTGCGGCGCCTTGCCCGCGCAGAGGATCGCCTCGTCGAAGCCGAGGCGGGCGCGACGTTGCAGATCGAGCGTGATGTCGCCCGGCGGGCTCACGCGCTCGTCGCGGGCCGCAGGAACGCACTGCCGGTGCGATAGGGTGCGAAGCGGACCGGGTGGACGCGGCCCTCGGCGGCGAATATCTCGCCGACGGCGGCACCGAGGGCGGCGCGGCGGCTCTCGCTCAGGGCATCGAGGGTCGGGGTATCGAGCTCGATCACGATGCCGGCTCTGCGCCGGCGGCAGCGCACGGTCTCGGGCCGCAATTGCCGTGCGAGATAGCGTTCCGCGGCGTGGATCTGCGCGAGCTCGTCGGCCTCGACGCGGAGCCCGGTCTCGATGCGGCTCGAAAGGCAGGGGGCCGCCGGCAGGCTCGCGAGATCGTCGAAGCCGAGCGCGGCAGCGAGGCTGCGGACCGTCGCCTTGTCGATGCCGGCTTCGACGAAGGGATGGCGCACGCGATGGATCTCTGCGGCCTGGAGCCCCGGCCTCCAGTCGTCCAGATCGTCCAGGTTCGTGCCGGAGAGCAGGGTTGCATCGGTGCGCGCGGCAAGCGCGCCGTAGAGGTTGGTTTTGCAATAGAAGCAGCGGTTTGCCGGATTGGCCCGATAGTTCGGATCATCGAATTCGCCGGCATCGAGGACGGTGAGCCGCCAGCCTTCGCGCGACGCATAGGTCCGCACGCGCTCGGTCGCCTCGGGCGGTACGGCCGGTGAGACGGCATGGAACATGGTGCAGGCGAGGCCGCCTCGGCGCCCGGCGAGCAGCGCCAGGGTCATGCTGTCGACTCCGCCGCTCACCGCGACCGCCGCCCGGCCGATCTGGTCGAGAACGGCGTTCAGCGCCGGGATGCCGGCGGGCGGCGGCTCAGTCATTCTCCGTCACCTCGAGGGCGGCCCGCTCGGCGTCGCGGCGGCGCTGTTCGCGAACCGCGTGGCTGCTGCTGCTCGCGAGGTCGTTCAGCTCGGCCTTGGCGGTGTATGCGCCCGCCGGCCGCATGGCGCGTTTCACCCGGACGGTGCCGAGGTCGTCGGCGTGGCGTATCATGTCCCGGGCGAGGACGCTGCGGGAGACCTGTGACCAGCGGACGCCGAGCGTCGTGGTCTCGCCGAATATCGCGGAGAGCGCCGCCTCGAGCGATACCGGCTCCGCGAGCACCTGAACCTCCGCGAGGATGCGTCCCTTCTTGCCGTAAGCGGGCCATTGCACGACGTCGAGCACGCCGGGCCGCGCGCGCAGGCGATCGAGGCCGAGCGCGAGATCCTCCGGCGTCTGGTCGTCGACCTCGAAGCGGAGCACCGCGACCGCTTCTTGCGCGGTATGGGCGACAATCGGCGCGAACTCGATGACGCGAAGGACGTTGCTGAAGCCCGGGAAGCTGCGGCTGCCGAAGCCGGTGCCGATGCCGACCAGCGTCTCGGGCTCGCGGGCCGGTGTCTGGGCCGGCGCGAGATGATTGAGAATCGCCGCACCGGTCGGCGTGACCCGCTCGCCCTCGATGCCGTCATCGTGGCTCGCGAAGCCCTGGAGCAGATGCGCCACGGCGGGCGCCGGCACGGGCAAGAGGCCGTGGGCGCTCCGCACCCGGCCTGAGCCGAGGGGGATCGAGCCGGCCGACCAGCGAGCCTCGCCGAGCGCATCGATCAGGAAGGCGGCCCCGACGATATCGGCGATCGAATCCCAGGCGCCGACCTCATGGAACACGACCTCCGCGGGCGCCATCCCGTGCACCGCGCCTTCGGCCTCGGCGAGCAGCGTGAAGATTGCCCGCGCGCGGGAGCGGACTCCGGGTTCGATCGGGGCGGCCTGCAGCCGTTCGAGGATGGCCGCGAATCGGACATGCTCATCGGCCTCGTCCGCCGCCGGCAATGTGACCCGGAAGCGCGCGCCGGTCAGCAGATTATCCCGGTGGGCATCGATGCCGATCTCGACCGACGGCGGAAGCCCGAGCCGGGAGAGCGCCGCTTGCATGCCGGCGCAAAGCTCCGGGCGGGCGTCGAGCAGCGCGGCGATGAACATGTCGCCCGCCACTCCGCCGACCGGATCGAGGTGAAAGCGCGGCCGCGGATCGGCCGTACCCCGGCTGCCGGTCACGCCCGCGCCCCCGCCGCGCGGCTCCTCATAGTCCTCGCTGGAGGCCATAGGGCCGCTATTCTCCTTTGAATGCCGGTCTCCGCTTCTCGACGAAGGCGGCGACACCCTCGGCGAAGTCGGCCGAACCGCGCAGCCTACCATAGGCCTCGCCCTCGAGCGCGATTGCGGCGTGAAGCGGCGCATCCTCGGCCGCGTTGAGCAGCCTTTTGGCGGTGCGCTGGGCGAGCGGCGAGAAAGCCTTCAGCTCTTCGACCAGCGAATCGGTGGCGGCGGCGAGGCGGTCTTCGGGCACGCAGTCCACCGCGATACCCCAGGCGTGCGCGTCTTTTCCGGAGAGCCGGCGCGCCCTCATCACCAGGTCCTTGGCGCGTGCAATCCCGATCATCTTGCCGAGCCGGGCCGAACCGCCGGAACCGGGGATCATGCCGATGCGCTGCTCCGGCAGCCCGAGGCGGGCGGTCTCGGTGACGAGACGAAAGTCGCAGGCCAATGCCAGCTCGAAGGCGACGCCGAAGCAATAGCCCTGGATCGCCGCGATCACCGGCTTGGCGCAGCGTTCGGGCGCGGAGACGTTGTGCGCGAGCTCCGAAAGCTGCTCGGGCGATCGTTCCATGAAGCCGGGGATGTCGCCGCCGCTCGAGAAATGCGCGCCCTCGGCGCGAAGGACGATCACCCGCACGCCGTCATCGGCATCGAGTGCGGCGAGTGCGCGTGCAAGCTGCGCCCGTTCGGGCATGCTCACGACGTTCAGCGGCGGGCGGTCGAGCACGACATCGGCACGCGCCGCCGCGTGGTCGACCTCCACCCGGAAGCCATCGAGGCCGCGATAGGGATCGCTGGTCGTCACGGTTCTCTCTCGTCCTCTTTCGGTGCACCGGTGCACCCATTGTCGGCTTCGTAATCGCCCGCGATCAACAGGCGGCGCAGGATCTTGCCGACCGGCGATTTCGGGATGGCGCGGACGAATATGTAGGCGCGCGGCCGCTTGAAGTCGGCGAGGGCCGAGGAGCGGCAGTGGGCGTCGAGCGCATGGGCGTCGACCGGGCGGGTGCGGGTGACGAACGCGGCGACCTTCTGCCCCCAACGCTCGTCTGGCAGGCCCGCCACCGCGACCTCCGCCACCGCCGGGTGGCCCCCTAAGACGCTCTCAATCTCGATC
Organism: Alphaproteobacteria bacterium; assembly: GCA_965248825.1. Taxonomy (GTDB): domain Bacteria; phylum Pseudomonadota; class Alphaproteobacteria; order UBA828; family UBA828; genus WTGU01. The sequence continues at coordinate 78,367 of CBDFKL010000004.1, forward strand.
GGCAGCACGTTCTCGCCGCCGGTGATGATCATGTCGTCCACCCGCCCCGTCACGAACAGATCGCCGTCCGCGTCGCAATAGCCGACATCGCCGGTGAAGTACCAGCCCTGCTTCAGCGCGCGGGCGTCGGCGTCCGGCCGCTGCCAATAGCCGGCGAAGGCCTCGTCGCTCTCAAGGCTGGCGATCACCTCGCCCTCGGTGCCGGGCGCGACGGTTCGGTTCGGATCGTTCGCACCGATCTCGACCACGCGAATGCGCTGGTTGATGCCGGCCTTGCCGGCCGAGCCGGGCTTGGCGCGCGCGTCTTGCGCGATGGTGAAGCTGTAGATCTCCGATGAGCCGTAGTGGTTGACGAACAGCTCGGGCTCGAAGGCGTCCGTGACACGGCGCAGCAGGGTCTCGGTCATCGGCGCCCCGGCAAAGCCGAGCCTGCGCACAGACGAGATGTCGGCGCTCGGAAAAACCGTGCTCGCCAGCAGATCGTGATACAGCGTCGGAACCAGATAAAGGCTGGTGATTCGCTCGGTCTCGATCAGCCGGAGCGCCCGGGTTGCCTCGAAGCGAGGCTGGCAGACGAACGCGCCGTTGAGCAGGGCCATAGCGAGAAGCGCGCGCACGCCCATGGTGTGGTAGAGCGGCATGACGCCGAGCGTGCGCTCGCCCGCGCGGTAGCAATTCTGCGCGATATGGGCGAGCGCGGCCGAACGCTCGGCATGATGGCTCCGCGGCACGCCCTTGCTGCGCCCGGTCGTGCCCGAGGTGTAGAGAATGAGCGAGAGATCGCCCGTGCTCGCGCGAGGCCCGGCGAGCGGCTGCGCCTCGCGGAGCCCGGTGAAATCGAGCGCACCCTCGGGCACCTCACCGACCGCGATCCGACGAAGCCTGGCGGTGCGGGCCGACCCGGCGACGGCGGCCGCTGCGACATCGTCGAAGGCCAGCGCGGAGGCGCCGGAATCGAGGAGGAAGAAATCGAGCTCGTCCGCATTGACCCGCCAGTTGAGCGGCACCATGACGAGCCCGGCGAGTTGGCACGCCCAGTGGAGCGCCGCCATTTCCCATCGATTTTGCAGGACGACGCAAAGCCGGTCTCCGTGCTCGAGCCCGAGCTCGGCTAGGCCGCCGGCGAGGCGGCCCGCGATGTCGAACCAGGCGGCGTAGTCGAACCGCTCGACACCGTCGACGACGGCGATGGCCTGCGGATCACGTTCGACCGCCGCGATCAGCGTGCGCCCGAGGTCAAGCATCCTCGCCCCGTTGCGCAGTCGCGACCTCGAGCGCCGCCGCGACGATCCCGGAATAGCCCGTGCATCGGCACAGGTGGCCGCTGAGGAGCGCGCGGATCGCGTGCTCGTCGGGCACCGGCTTGGTCGCGAGATAGGCGCTGAGGGACATCAGGATGCCGGGCGTGCAGAAGCCGCATTGGAGCGCGTGGTGGCGGCGAAATGCGGCCTGCAGATCGGTCAATGTCTCGGGGTTTGGCGACAGCCCTTCCACCGTGTCGACGCGCCGACCGTCCGCCTGGACCGCGAGCGTCAGGCAGGCGCGCACCGGGGCGCCGTCGAGGTGAACCGTGCAGGCGCCGCAGACACCGTGCTCGCAGCCGACATGGACTCCGGTCGCTCCCAGCTCGTGGCGTAGGAAATCGCTCAGCAATGTCCGCGGCTCGGCCCAGCCGCCGGCGCCGCGGCCATTGAGGGTGAGGTCGACCCGGTAGCGCTCGTCCTGGGTCAGCCTCGACATGACTGCGCCTCCAGCACGGTCTTTCTGCCGAGACGCCGGACCAGCTCGCGCCGATAGCGCGCGCTGGCATGGCTGTCGTCGGCCGCGTCGAGGGACCAGGCGAGCTCGTTGAGCGCGTCGTCGAGGGCGTCGCCCGAAAGCGCCGGCCAGTCGCGAATGGCCGGTCGGTCCGCGACGCCGCCGATGCCGACCCGCAGACCGTCGGCGTTCGCGATCGCGGCAACCGCGACGATCGCGAAATCGCCGTGCCGCCGCGCGAATTCGGCGAAGGCGTAGCCGGCGCCCGTCTCGGCGGTCGGGACGCGCACGGCCGCGACCATCTCGTCCGGACGGCAGGCGGTCGAGAGCATGCCGGTCTGGAACGCCGACGCAGGCAGAGTCCTGCTATCGCGGCGCGATCTGAGAACGACCTCGCCGTCGAGCGTCGCGAGGCAGAGCGGCAGCTCCGCGCTCGGGTCGGCGAACGCGATCGAGCCGCACACGGTGCCTCGGCTGCGGGTCTGAACATGGCCGACGAAGGGCAGCGCCTGCGCAAGCAGGGGCGCCCGGCGGGCGAGCGCCGGCCAGGCTTCGAGGTCCGCCTGGGTCACCGCCGCGCCGATTTCGATGGCGGTGCGATCATCGCGGATGTCGGCGTGATTCCCGAGTCGTGATATGTCGATGAGGACCGACGGCTCGACCAGACGCATATTGAGCATCGGCATCAGAGTCTGGCCGCCGGCAAGCAGCCGCGCGTCGTCGCCCGCTTCGGCCAGCGCGTCGAGCGCCTCGTGCTCGTCGTTCGCGAGCACATAGTCGAAGGGCGGCGGCTTCACGGCTCGCGGCCGGGCAGGGGCCGCCGTCGCGGGCCGGCTCGCGGCACCTCACGGTGTCGTGGTGCTTCCTCCGCCGCCGAGGGCGCAGGCGACGCGGGCTCCGGGCCGTGGATCAGGGCGCTGATCCGGGACGGGGTCAGGGGCAGGTCGAGGCGGGCTGCGCCGAGCGCGTCGGCGACGGCATTGGCGAGGCAGACCGGGGTCGTCATGCAATTGCCCTCGCCGACTCCCTTCGCGCCGAGCGGGGTCACCGGGCTCGGCGTGTCATGGTGGAGGATCACCGGATCGGGAATCTCGCAGGCCGTCGGCACCAGATAGTCGGCGAGCGTGCCGGACAGGAAGCTCCCGTCCTCGTCATAGATGAACTCTTCATAGAGCGCGGCGCCGACGGCATGGGCGAAGGCACCGCGGATCTGCCCATCGACCAGGGCCGGGTTGAGGCGGCGGCCGGCATCGTGGGTGGTGACGTAGCGATCGATGGCGACGGCGCCGGTGACGGGGTCGATCTCGACGCCGCAGAAATCGAAGATGAACCCGTAGGCCGCCGAGCTGTTGATCAGATCGTCGTCGGTCGGCGGCGCGAGCACCGGCGGCGTCCAACTCGCGGTCTCGTAGACGGCGGCAGGCACCCCCTGCGGCAGGCTGCTCGGCGACCAATGGGCAAGCGCTGCGATCCGGCGGAAGTCGAGGGCGTTATCGGGATTGTCGGCGGCGACGATCTTGCCGGCTTCGAACCTGAGCGCCTCGGGCGCCGTGTTGAGCCTCTGGCTCGCGATCCGGGCCAGGCGCTCTTTGATCCGCTCGGCGGCCAAGTGCGCCGCGCCGGCGACGGCGCCTGAGAAGCGGCTCGAATAGTTGCCGGCCGCGATCGACCAAGGATCCTTTTGCGTGTCGTGTTCGAGATTGACCGTAATTCGGGCCGGCTCAAGGCCGAGGGAGGCGCCCACGACCTGCGCGAGCGCGGTGCGGTGGCCTTGACCCTGCGGCAGTGAGTCGGCGGTGACGGTGACGCCTCCCAGGGGATCCACGGCGACCGTGGCGTGGGCGACGGCGCCGTCCTTCGGGCCGGCGGCGCGGCGGTCCTCCGCGCTGAGTACGGTGGTGATATAGCCCATATTGGAAATGCTGGGCTCGACCGCCGCGGCATAGCCGATGCCGTACAGCCGGCCGCCGGCGCGCGACGCCTCGCGCTTCGCGCGGAGCGCGTCGAGTCCGCCCCCGGCGACGGCGTGGTCGACGGCGCCGTGGAAATCTCCCGAGTCCAGGCTGGCACCGGCGGCGGCGCGATAGGGGAAGGCCTCGCCCGGCACCAGATTGCGGGTGATCACGTCGAGCGGGTCGAGCTCGAGGGTGACCGCAATCCGTTGCATCAGCCGTTCGAGCGCGTAGTAGAGCTGCGGTCCGCCGAAACCGCGGTTGAGACCGGAGGGAGTCTTGTTGGTCACGACGACCCGATTCGTCACCGCGAGATGGGCGATGCGGTAGGGACCGGTGAGATTGCCGTGGTTGCGATAGAGCGTCGCGGGCTCGGGCGCGCGCAGATAGGCGCCGCAATCCTCGAGCTGATCGAGGCGCAACGCCGTGACCGTACCGTCGGCCTCGACCGCCGCTTGGATGCGGGTCACCCGGTTGGTCGCCGACGTCGCGGCCAGCAGATGTTCGAGCCGGTCCTCGATCCACTTGACCGGTCTTGCGGCCTTCCGCGCGGCGAGCGCCATCGCGACGATGGAGGGGAAGATCGCCTGCTTAACCCCGAAGCTGCCGCCGGAATCGGGCGGCGAGCGCAGTCGGAGCCGCGGCCCCGGTACCTTGAGCGCCCGTGCCATGACCGGGTGCAGCGCCAACGGACCCTGAAAGTTGGAGAGCACGTCATAACCGCCGTCGCCGGGATGATAGGAGGCAATCAAGCCGAGGCACTCGATCGGCGTACACGCATTGCGCGGATAGCGCACGGTGGTCTCGATTCGGTTGGCCGCTCTTGCGAACGCCGTCTCGGGGTCGCCGTAACGGAAGTCCCGCCGGCTGATCAGGTTGGCGCCGACTGCCTCGTGGAGGATGGGCGCCTCCGGCGCCAGGGCGGCTTCCGGATCGACGACGGCGGGCAGGGGCTCGTAGCGCACCTCGATTGCGGCCAGGGCATCTTCCGCACGGTAGCGGTCGTCTGCCACGACGATGGCAACCGGCTCGCCGGCATAGCGGACCCGGTCGGTGGCGATGCACCAGTGCTCCATGGGTTGGCGCACGCCGACCAGGAACGGCGTCGACCAGGCGCGCGCGTCCTCGCCCGTGACGACGGCGTGCACGCCCGCGAGGGCGAGCGCCTGCGTCGCGTCGATGCCGAGGAGGCGTGCATGCGCGTGGGGCGAGCGGAGGACGGCGGCGTGGCCGGTGCCGGGCGCGATCGGGAGGTCGTCGAGATATTGGCCGCGGCCCGCGAGCAGGGCGGCGTCCTCGACGCGCTCCACCGCCTCGCCGATCGTGCTCATGTCACGGCCGCCGGTGGGTATGACGCGGCGTCGGCTTTGCTCCTCCGCATGGCCTTGCGTGACGGGCGCGGCGGCGTCCCGATCAGCCGCCGGTGTCTCTCGACAAGCCGGGTCGGGCGCCGATGGAGGGGATGCGCGCTCTCATCGGTCTCAGCCGGCGCCGCTTTCCGTCCAGCGCGGGATCAGGCTGTTGGACGGCAGCGTCTCGTCCGCGATCTTGCGGGCGGTCTCAATGCCGGCGACCGGCAGGCCCTGCGGGTCGAGCAGGCCGATCTGCACCAGCACCGAGGCCTGATCCCAGTAGATATGCTCGTGATAGAGCTTGTCGCCGCGGAAATTCACGATCGCGACGAGCGGCACGGTCACCGTCTTGCCGGTCGGCGGGATGCCGGGAAGCATCCAGTCGATCTCCTCGTCATGGGTGAAGCTGAACAACAGCTCGTCGACGACCCGGTCGGCGCCCACCGTCCGTGAGATCGAGGTCAGCGTCGTGTCCTTCGGCATCCGCGAAATGAAATGATGCTGATAGAAGCGGGCGAGCGCCTCGGCGCCGGTCCCGCCGGTCATCGTCGGGACGTGGTTGACATAGGGCTCGGCGACCATGGTCGCCATCGTCTTCGGCACATCGCGGGTCGCAAACTCATAGTCGAGATGGTGGTGCCACAGCGCCTCGAGGTCGTAGACCGGGCCGATCACGTCACGGAGCAATGCGATCGTCCGTGAATGGGCCATCATCGAAGAAGGGCGGTGGTACACCTCGCTTCGGTCGCGGTTGTAGAAGGCGTGATCGACTCCCGGATAGCGATGAATCTTGACCTCGGATCGATCGGCGAAATGCGCCGCGATGGCATCGACCGCGTCCGGCGGGACGAACCCGTCGGCGCCGGCGAAGTGCATCAACACGGGGCAGGCGATGCCACCGGATTCGTCGAGCGCGGTTTCGATGCCGACGCCGTAGAAGCAGACCGCCGCATCGACGTCGTGCCGTGCGGCGGTGAGGTAGGCGAGCTTGCCGCCGAGGCAAAAGCCCATCGCGGCGATTTTGCCGGTGCATTCGGGGCGGGCTCGCAACGCCGCGATGGCTTCGCCGATGTCGGCGACGCCCTGATCGACGTCGAAGCGCTCATAGAGGCCGAAGGCTTTGGCGAGATCGGCGCCGTCATAGCCGAGATCGAGGCCGGGCTCGAGCCGCCAGAAGAGATCGGGCACGAGGCAGACATAGCCCTCTTCGGCGAACAGGTCGGCGACGGCGCGCAGGCTCGCATTGACGCCGAAGATCTCCTGCTCGATCAGGAGACCGGGGCCGCTGCCCGATTCGGGGAGTGCCAAATAGCCTCGGAACGATGCGCCGTCGGCGGTCGCAAGATCGATCATCGTGCCTGTCATGATGGGCTCCCCACGGCGGTTTTTGTTCCTCCACGGCGCGCATTCTGAGCCCAAGGCGCCGCCACCGCAATCGATCGGCCCGGCGCTCCTGTGGCCGGAACTCCCAGCGAAGGCGGACAGTCCATGGCCTTCGCCGATCCGGCGCCCTACAAGGGCCGGCATGTCTTCCTCTCGTCCCGTGGTGAACGCGCCGCTCGTCGGCGTGCTTTACATGTGCGCGACCGCCATTGCGATGTTGCCCGCGCTCAACGCCATCGTGAAATACCTCGTCGCCGAGTACCACATGGTGCAGATCATCTGGTTCCGCTGTGTCATTCACCTGGCGTTTATGGTGCTTCTTTTCATGCCGGCGATGGGGCGTCGGCTGTTCGTGACCCATCGCCCGTGGTTGCAAGCGATCCGCTCGCTGACCCAGTTGGTCACATTCGCGCTGATCTGGTGCGCCCTGATCTGGGCGCCGATCACGACCGTCACCATGGTGCTTTTCACCGGTCCGCTGATCTTGGTCGGACTTTCGGTCCCGTTCCTGCGCGAGAGGGTGGGGCCGCGCCGCTGGGCCGCTGTCGTCGTCGGCTTTGCCGGTGTGTTGATCGTGATCCGCCCCGGCGCGGGCGTGGTGCATTGGGCTGCGCTGCTCGCCCTCGGCGGCGCATTCTTCTATGCGGTCTACCAGATCCAAACCCGCAAGCTCGCCGGCCATGACGACCCGCGCACGACCGCGGTCTACACGATTTTGCTGGCCTTCGTCGTGGCCACGATTGCCGTGCCGTTTTTCTGGGAGGTGCCAAGAAGCACGGTGGATTGGCTGGCGTTTCTGGCGCTCGGCGTGCTCGGCGGGCTCGCCCACTACTTCATCATCAAGGCCTTTCAATATGCCGAGGCTTCGCTGCTCGGGCCGTTCGACTATGGCCAGCTCATCGGAGCGAGCATCCTCGGCTATCTGATGTTTGGCGAGATCCCCGACCTTTGGACCTGGATCGGCGCCGCCATCATCATCGCCAGCGGCCTCTATGTCGCTCACCGGGAAACGCGGGCAAAACGCATGGCGACCTGATCGCCGGTGCCGCTCTGGCACGGCCATAGGCGATCCCCTACAAGAGCGCGATGATCACCCGGCCGGCACAATTCGACGATTCGCTGCGCGGCATCCTGTTCATGTGCCTGACGGCGATCGTCGTGTTCCCGCTTCTCAATGGCATGGTGAAGTACCTACTCGCGGCGGATTACTCGGTCGTCCAGATCATGTGGATCCGCTCGATCGTCCACTTGGCATGGATGATGGGATTGTTCATGCCCTATGGGGGCCTGCGCATCCTGCGCAGTACCCGGCCGGGGCTGCAACTCTTTCGCTCCGCGCTCCAGTTCGTGTCCCTCGTCCTGTTCGTGATCCCGCTTGGCTACGCGCCCTTGACCACGCTGACGATGGCCTTCTTCACGGCACCGCTCATGGTGGTCGCCCTGTCGGTGCCGATGCTCGGGGAGCGGGTGGGGCTCAGGCGCTGGGCGGCGGTAGCGGTCGGTTTCGTCGGCGTGATCGTGATATTCAGGCCGGGCGGCGAGCTGCTCCACTGGACGGTGTTTTTGATTCTGGGCTCGGCTGCTTCCTACGCGGTATTCCAGATCCTGACCCGGCGGCTCGCAACCCAGGACGACTACCGCACGACCGCCATCTACACGATCATCGTGGCGCTGGTCGCGACGACGGCCGCGGTGCCGTTCTTCTGGGAATGGCCGCGAGATCCGGTGCACTGGGTGGTCTTCATCGGTCTCGGATTCCTCGGCGGATTCGGGCACTTTTGCGTGATCAAGGCCTACCAGTATGGCCGCGCCTCGGTGGTCGGCCCGTTCGACTACGGGCAACTGATCGGCGCCGCCGTGATCGGCTTCGTCTGGTTTGCCGAGGTCATCGACCTGTGGACATGGCTCGGCGCGGCGATGATCGTCGCGAGCGGGCTCTATATCGCCCGCCGCGAGGCCCGCTTTGCCCGTTGACCACGGGTTTTGCCGCCAGCGGCGAAATCAGAGCCGTTGGCTTTCGTCGAGCGAGGCGATCCAACGCTTGTAGTTACGCACCGAGAAGCGCTGATACTCGACGATGTTGTAAACGTAGCTGCCGTCCTCGATCCTCGCCTCGGCGTACTCGTAGGCGTCCCGAGTCACGGGCATGAACTTGATTCGATCGCCCGGATGGAACAGCACGATCTCGCCCTTGAACGCGTCGAACCGCTTCTCGGTGTCCCAGATCGGGACCGGGGTGCGGCCCAGGAGCTGATAGCCGCCCGGCGTGTTGACCGGGTAGATGGCGGATGCCGAGCCGCCCATGCCGACGGTGCCCTGCGGCGTCCAGGTGCGCGGTGGGTTGTATTTCGGGACCGTGATCATCGCCCGCGGGTCGAGCGGCTGGAGGAAGGGAAGGCCCGGCCAGAATCCGAGCGAGGCGACCCAGTATTCCGAGCCCGAGTGAACCCGGACCAGCTGGTCGCGGTCGGTGAGGCCGTTCAGGCGGGCCACGAGATCCGGGTCGTATTCCTTCGGCGTGATCTTTTCGCTGTAGTCGTCGATGCACGCCTTGGTCCAGGGGTCGAGATACATCGTCTCGAACAGGAACAGCCGGCTGTCGAGCTCGATATCGTCGGTCGAGCCAAGGCTCGCGATCAGCGCTCTCAACTCTTTCACGACGTCGTCGTAGGAAATCTCACGCGGCTCGTAGTGGACGAGCATCGAAGCGAAGCACGGCGCCGTCTCGATGATGCCCTTGGTCTTGTCGGCAACGATGCGCGCCGCGAGCCCCTGGGCGATGAAGTTCAGCTCGAGATTCATCTCGTTGCCGAACTCGATCAGGACGTAGCGATCGCCGCCGGGCAGGAACTTCGGTTCGTCGTAGATCATGGCGCGACCTTCTCAGGCGGGCGAGGGCACGCCCATTAGATCGGATTTGTGCTCCTCGACGAAGCCGGTATGGGTGCGACCGGTGCGGAACGCGTCGTGCGCGACGATCCGGCTGAGAAATCCGATATTGGTGACGATGCCCTCTATACGGAATTCGCCGAGGGCGGTCAGCATTTTCTCGATCGCGCCGTCGCGGTCGGCGCTGTGGGCGACGAGCTTGGCGATCATCGGATCGTAGAAGTAGGTGATCCGGTCGCCCTCGCCGACGCCGGTATCGAGCCGCAGGCCCACGCCGGTCGGCGGCGGTACGAAGGTCTCGAGAAGGCCCGGCGAGGGGAGAAAATTCCTGTCGGGATCTTCGGCATAGATCCGGCACTCGATGGCGTGGCCGCGCGGCGTGGCGGGAGTGTCCAGGAGCGCGGACAGATCATCGCCCCGCGCGAGACGGAGCTGCAGCGCGACCAGGTCGATCCCGGTGATCATCTCCGTGACCGGATGCTCGACCTGGATTCGGGTGTTCATCTCGAGGAAGTAGAACGCCCCGTCGGGCGCGAGAATGAATTCGATCGTGCCCGCCCCGCGGTAGTGTTCCTGCTCGACCATGGCGAGCGCGGCGCTCGCCATGCGCCCCCGAAGCTCGGGCCCGACAGAAGGCGAGGGCGCCTCCTCGATGATCTTCTGGAACCGGCGCTGAATGGAGCATTCCCGCTCCATGAGCTGGACTCCGCGCCCGTCGCCGAGGCCGAAGACCTGGATTTCGACATGGCGCGGCTCGGGCACGAGCTTCTCCAGGTAGACCGCACCGTCCCCGAAGGCTTTCTCGGCCATGGCCTGGGTCGCGCCGACCACGCCAGCGAGCTGTGCCGGCTCGTCGACCCGTTTCATCCCGATTCCGCCGCCGCCGGCGCAGGCTTTCACCAGCAGCGGATAGCCGATATCCGCGGCGCTTCCTTCGACGCCGTCGAGATCCGTGGGTGTGAGCCGCGCGCTGCCCGGCATGACGGGCACGCCGGCGTCGTGAGCGAGCCTGCGGGCCCGCGCCTTGTCGCCCATATCGGCGATCGTCTCGGGTCGCGGGCCGACCCAGACGAGACCGGCCTCCTCGACCGCGCGCGCGAAGCCGGCGTTCTCGGCGAGGAACCCGTAGCCCGGATGAACCGCATCGGCGCCGCTTTCGCGCGCGGCGGCGAGGATCTTGTCCGCGGCGAGGTAGCTCTCCTTGGCAGCCGGCGGGCCGATCGCGATCGCCTCGTCGGCCTCGGCGACATGCCGCGCGTCGGCGTCCGCCTCCGAATAGACCGCGACCGCCGCGATATCGAGCGCCCGGGCGCTCCTCATGATGCGGCAGGCGATCTCGCCGCGGTTCGCGATCAGGAGTTTTTTCACGGGCGCCGCGGTCGCCGGTTTACGAGCCCGGCGCGGATTCGGTCCATCGATGGTGCCTCTTCACCGTTCGCCGCCGAGTGTACGAATCGCCGCCGACGCTGCCAAGCTGGCGCCTGCCGTCAGTCGTCGAGCAGGCGTGCGAGATCGATCAGCCGGCGGGCGACGGCGACCGGGGCGCCGTCGGCGAAAAAGCCGGGCTCGCCGATGCCGACGAAGGGCACCCCGGCACGCGCCGCCTCGTGCATGTCGGTGTGGGAATCGCCCGCGAACAGCGCGTCCGGCGCGGTGATCCCGTGGGCGCTCAGGAAGCTCCGCATGAGGACATGTTTGGGTTGCCGGCGGGTCGCCGCATGGACCGAGGTCAGGAAGCGATGGAGATCGAGGCGCGTGAGCGCACGCTCGACCTCGACCTGCGGGACGCCGGTCACGACCGCGAGCAGGCGCTTGGTCGACTGATCGGCGATGAAGTCATGGACGCCGGGAAACAGGTCGATCGCGGCGTTGATGGCATCGATGCGGCCGAGGAACGCCTCCTCGATGCGCCTGCGCGCCGGATCTTCAAGCGTCTCGCCCGTTAGGTGCTCGTAAATGCGGTCGAAGACCAGCTCGCGGCCGCTTCCGGCGTGGCGCTTGAAGCCTTCGACGACCGCGTCACGCTCGCGCGTGTACGGCGCGAACGCGTCGGCCATCGCGCTCGCCTTCGCCGGCATGCTGTCGGCAATCACACCGTCATAGTCGAGAAACAACACCTTGACGCCCATCGGCGACGCTCCGAGGTCCGGGTTTGACGCGGGCGACATATTGCCGCAAAACCGCCTGAACTGCCGAACAGAGTGTGCGATGACGGCCCCACACGAGAGGCTTCGGGAGAGGCTCGGCGATCCCGCGCTCTATCTCGACGATCCCGCCGACACCGATCGCTATGCCAGGGACTGGATCGGGAAGCATGTCGGCGTGACGCCCCTGGTGGTGCGGCCGCGCTCGACCGAGGAGGTCGCGGCCGTGCTCGCGGCGTCGGCGGAGCTCGGCGTCCCGCTGGTGCCCCAGGGCGGCAATACCGGGATGGTCGGCGGCGGGGTGCCGCGCGCCGGCGAGGTCGTGCTCAGCGTGGAACGCCTCAACGCCATCGAGGACTTTGACGAAAGCTCCGCGACGGTGCGGGTCCAGGCCGGCGTCGTCCTGGAGACGCTGCAGGGCTTCCTCTCCGAGCGCGGCTACGACATGCCGGTGGACCTCGGCGGGCGCGGCTCATGCCAGATCGGCGGCATGATCGCGACCAATGCCGGCGGCACGAAGGTCCTGCGCTACGGCCATATGCGCGAGCAGGTCCGGGGCCTCGAGGTCGTGCTCGCCGACGGCACAGTGTTGAACAGCCTCAATACCCTCAAGAAAAACAACACCGGCCTCGATCTGAAGCAGATCTTCATCGGCTCGGAGGGCGTGCTCGGCATCATCACGCGCGCCGTGCTGCAGGTGCAGCCGGCGCCCGAGGCCTTCCAGACCGCGCTCGTCGCGCTTGCGCGCCGCGATCTCCTGCCCGATCTGCTCCGCGCGGCTCGGGCCCGCTTCCGCGGCCTTTCCTCGTTGGAATTCATCGACGGCGAAACAGTGGCCTATGTCGAGAGCGCCGACCCTGGCTTTCGCCTGCCGCTCGCGGCCGGCCATGCGAGCTATGTCGTGATCGAGGAGGAATCCGCCGCGGACGAAGCGGCGCGCGAGGGGTTCGTGGACCGGCTCGAGACCCTGCTCGCCGACGCGCTGATCGCGGACGCCGTGATCGCCGGTTCCGAGGCGCAGGCGCGGGCGATCTGGGGTGTGCGCGAGGCGCCGACGGAGACCGTCAGCCGGCTCGGGCTCACTCACAAATTCGATGTGACCGTCCCGCCGGGCGCCATCCCGTCGTTTCTCGGCGAGATGGAGGCGGTGGCCGAGAAGGTCGGCGGGGTTCGCGCGATCCTGTTCGGCCATCTGGGCGACGGCAACGTGCATGTCAACATGGCTCAGGAGGCTGGTATCCCGGACGGCGATTTTCTCGCCAAGGACCCGACGCTCGCGGCCGAAATCTATGGCATCGTGCACCGTCACCGGGGCAGCATCAGCGCCGAGCACGGCATCGGCGTGATGAAGCGCGCCTACCTGCCGCTCTCCCGGACGGCGGAGGAGATCGCTCTCATGCGCAGGCTGAAGGCGACCCTCGACCCGACCGGCATCCTCAACCCGGGCGTGATCCTCGCACCTTAGACGGCGGCGACGCTTGCGCTGCGCGGCTCTCCAGGGCCGAACGGATCGCGCGCATCGACCGGCCGATCGGAGGCCGTCTTCGGGCCGCCGGCTATGAACCGAGATTGCGGTCCGCCGCGACTTCGCGGATGGCTTGCTCGGTGACATCGACGCAGCGGTCGATCATCTCGCGGGTCGCGACCAGGGCCGGGCCGAACTCGATCGCCGTGCCCTCTTCGCCGCCGAGCACGCCGAGATCGGCCATGCGCCGGGCGATCGCCTTGACCGTGTCGTCGGTGAAGGGGGCCTTGGTCTTCCTGTCCGCGGTGAAATCGATGCAGGTCCACATGCCGAGGCCGCGGATGTCGCCGACGATCGGCAGCGCCCTCAGCCTCTGCATGGCCTCGAGGAAATAGGCGCCGTTCTCCCGCCCGCGCTCGATCAGGTTCTCGCTTTCGAGGATCTCGATCGTCTCGAGCGCCGCCGCGCAGCCGCCGGGATGGCCCTGATAGGTCTGGACATGGGTGAACACCGGCAGTGCATCGGCCACCTTCCGGCTCGCGGTCGAGGCGCCGAGCGGGAAATAGCCGGCGGTGATCGCCTTCGCGGTGCTCATGATGTCGGGCTCGACCCCCCAATGCTCGAGCGCGAACCAGCGCCCGGTGCGGCCGAAGCCGGTGATCACCTCGTCGCCGATCAGAAGCACGTCATATTTGTCGCAAACGGCGCGCACGCGGGCAAAATAGTCGTCGGGCGGCACCTGAACGCCGTCGCCCTGCATGACCGGCTCGGCGATGAAGGCGGCGACCGTCTCCGGCCCCTCATGGAGGATGTGCTGCTCGAGGAAATCGACGCAGAAATCGCACACTTCGGACCGGTCCATGCCGAACGGCGTCCGGTAGAGCGTCGGTGCGGGGATGCGGCTGTAACCGGGCACGCCGGGCTCGGTGATCGCGCGGGTCCCCAGATAGTCCGTGCTCCCGATCACCCCCATGGTCGCGCCGTGATAGGCGTTCCAGCGCGAGATGATCTTGTGCGCGCGCGGCTTGTCGCCCTTCGCCAGGTGGTACTGCTTGGCGAGCTTGATCGACATCTCGTTCGCCTCGGAGCCGCTGCCGGCGAACACCGTGGCGGTGAGCGAGCCGGGGGCGAGCGCTGCGATCTTGGCCGAGAGCCTGACCGTGACATCGGCGACATTGGCGAAGGTGCCGGCGTAGTGGAGCGACATCAACTGGTCGTAGATCGCGCGCGCGATGCGCTCCTGGCCGTAGCCGAGCGAGCTCGCCCGGGTCTGGGTGCTCATCATGTCGAGATAGGTTTTGCCCGCCGCATCGGTGATCTCGAGACCCTCGGCGCTCGAGAAGATCATCGGGCCGTCCGAGCGAATGTCCTGCTTGCTCGCGAGCGGAAACAGGTAGTGCTCGAGCGCGTCGCGGGTCAGTGTGTCGAGATTGGACGCTGCCATCCGGCCGTCTCCCCTGGGGCGCGGGTCTGCTCGGCGGCGATCTTGAGCCTCGATCGGGATGCACGCAAGCCGGGCAGGCGCGCCCGCTCACGCCTGTCGGAACGGCCCGTGCCGCTCCAGAATCGCCAATTCCTGGTCGATCTGGCGCGTCTCGTGGGTGAGGTAGTGCGCGACCGCGTCTCTCAGGCTCGCATTGGCGACCCAATGAGCCGAATAGGTCGGCACCGGCAGGTAGCCGCGCGCCAGCTTGTGCGGTCCCTGGGCGCCGGCTTCGACGCGCTTCAGGCCGCGGGCGATGGCGTAGTCGATGGCCCGGTAGTAGCAGGCCTCGAAATGAAGAAAGCGGTGATGCTCGATACAGCCCCAATTGCGGCCGTAGAGCGCGTCCGCGCCGGCGAGATTGAGCGCCGCGGCCACCGGCCTGCCGGCGTTCTCGACCATGACCAGCACCACGGCATCGCTCATTCGCTCGCCGAGGAGACTGAAGAAGGGACGGGTGAGATAGGACACGCCCCATTTTCGGCTGCCGGTCTCCCGATAGAAGGCGAAGAACGCATCCCAATGCCGCTCTTCGATCTCGTCGCCCGAGAGGGTCGTTATCGAAAGCCCGGCATCCTCGACGGCGCGGCGTTCTTTTCGGATCTGCTTCCGCTTGCGCGACGCCAGGCTCGCAAGAAAGTCGTCGAAGCTTCCATAGCCCTCGTTGAGCCAGTGAAACTGCATCCCGGTGCGCTGCAGGAGGCCGGCCTCGCCCATCAGCGCGAACTCGCCCTCGGTCGGGAAGGTGACATGCAGCGAGGACGCGCCGAGCCGATCGCAGAGCTCGACGCAGGTCGCGACCAGGGCCGTGCGCACGGCGCCCGCCTGGGGCCCCTCCGGCACGAGCAGGCGCGGCCCCGTCACCGGGGTGAACGGAACCGAGACCTGGAGCTTGGGGTAGTAGCGGCCGCCGGCGCGCTCGAACGCATCCGCCCAGCCATGGTCGAAGACGTACTCGCCGTAAGAATGGCCCTTGAGATACATCGGCACGGCGCCGAGGACGGTGCCGTCGCGGGTCTTGAGGACGACATGCTGGGGGAGCCAGCCGGTTTCCGCCGTGCTCGAGCCGCTCTCCTCGAGGGCGGCGAGGAAGGCGTGGCGGACGAACGGATTGTCGGCGCCCGCGCAGCGGTCCCAATCGGCCGGGTCGACCGCGCCGATCGAGGTGAGAATATGGGCCTCGACGGCGTCGTCGTCCGGGGCCGCGCCGGCCTCGCCTGCCTTTGCGGCGGCGTTCGTCTTGCCCTGCGCGGCCATGCTCAGACCATTTTCAGGCCGGAGGCCGCGAGATCACGCATGTCCGTCTTGATGTGGATCAGCGTCGGGCCGCCGGCCGCCAGCGCCTGCTCCAAGGCGGGGCGGAAGGCCTCGGTGGTCTCGACCGTCCAAGCGCTGGCCCCCCAGGCCCGCGCGGCCGCCGCGAAATCCGGGCTCTCGAGCGCAATGCCGTAGGTTGCCTCTGCGCCCTGGCGACGGTACTGGTGCATCGCGATGGTGCCGTAGCCCGCATTGTCGCACACCAGCACCACGATCGGCAGCCGGTGCGTGACTGCCGTCATCAATTCCTGGCCGGTCATGCTGAAGCCGCCGTCGCCGACGAGGGCCACCACGCGCTTGTCCGGGCGCGCGAGCTGGGCGCCGATGGCCCCGGGGACGGCGTAGCCCATCGCCCCTGCTGCCGGCGCGGCCTGGGTCAGCCAGTGCTCGTAGGGATAGTGGCGGTGGAGCCATGTGGAGAAATTGCCGGCGTCGTTGGTGATTGTCGCATCCGCCGGAACCAGCTCGGCGAGGGTGTGGATGACGGCCGCGAGATCGACGGCGCCGAGCGGCGGCGCGGCGGCGTCGCGCCGGTAGGCCTCGAACGCCTCGCGTTGCGCCGCGAGCCAGGCGCGCCGGGGTTGCGGCGGCGGGCCGCCGGCCGCGGCGAGAAGAGCGTCGAGCGCGGGCCCCGTATCGGCGCAGATCGGCAGGTCCGCGCCGACCGCGGCCAGCACCTCCGGGTCCGGGAAGATCTGGATCACGAACTGACCGTCGCGGATCAGCGTGTCGTCGATGGTGGTCGCGAGGTCGAGCCGGGTGCCCAGCGCGAGCACGAGATCCGCTTCCTCCATCAGCGCCTTCTGGTAGGGCGCGAGCGCGAGGCCGAGCGGCCCAAGATAGGCCGGGTGCGAGAACGGCAGCACCCCCTGGCGGCGAAACGCGCTCAGCACGCCGCAGGCATAGGCGTCGGCGAAGGCGGCGAGCGCCTCGTTGGCCCCTTCGAAGCTCACCTGCTCGCCGGTGAGCACGATGGGATGCCGGGCGGCCGTGAGCCGCTCCGCGACCGCGCGAATCGCCTCCGGCGCCGGCGGCTGGGCGCGGCGCGGTTCGGGCCCGGGGACCGGAGACGCGCCGGCCTCTCCTTCGGTCACGTCCTCCGGCAGGGCGATGGCGACCGGCCCCGGGCGGCCGTCGAGGGCGATCGCATGGGCCTCGGCGGTCACCGACGCCACCTCCTGCGGTGCCTGGGGCTCGAACACGGCCTTGGCGAGCGGCCCGTACATGCGGTGGTAATCGACCTCCTGAAAGGCCTCGCGACCGCGCTGCGTGGTCGGTACCTGTCCGATGAAGAGCAGCAGCGGCACCGAATCCTGGCGCGCCGTATGGATGCCGATCGCGGCGTTGGTGGCGCCCGGTCCGCGGGTCACGAAGGCCACGCCGGGCCGCCGGGTAAGCCGCCCGTGGGCGCAGGCCGCGAAGGACGCGCCCGATTCGTGGCGGGTGACGACGAAGCGGATCTCCCGTTGTGCCGCGCGCAGGGCATCGAGCACGGCGAGATAGCTCTCGCCCGGAACGCCGAAGGCGGTATCGATTCCGTGGGCGATCAGCGTCGAAACCAGCGCCTCGCCGCCGTTCATGGGGCGGCTCACCCGATCTCCCAGAGCGATTCGATTTCCACCGCGACGCCGAGGGGCGGCGCGTTGGTGCCGATGGCGACGCGGGCATGCAGGCCGGCATCGCCGAAGATCTCGGTGACCAGCTCCGAGGCGCCGTTGATCACCGCCGGTTGCTCGGTGAAGTCCGAGGTGCAGGCGACATAGCCGGTCAAGCGCAGGCAGCGCCGGACCCGGTCGAGGTCGCCGTCGCACGCGACACGCAATTGCGCGATCGCGTTGAGGGCGCAGACCCGCGCGATCTTCCACCCAGCGTCGACGTCGTAGTCCGCGCCGAGCTGGCCCCGATGGCGGACCTCGCCCGCTTCGATCGGGATCTGCCCGGAGACGAATACCAGATTGCCGCTGACGGTGTAGGGAACGTAAGAGCCCGCGGGCCCCGGCGCCGGGGCCAGTTCGATGTTGCGTTCCGCGAGCCGTGTCTCGATTCTGCCGGCCATCGCCCTCTCTCCGCTGATCGGGCCGAGGATACAGTCTGGGACGCAACGGAGCCAGCGATCGCCGGTCTCGACGGCCGATGATCGAGAGCAAGCAGCTCAGCCTGTAGCGACAAGGGGTTTGATGGCGGTGATGTCGGCTGAGGCGCGGGCAAGGTCGAGATCATGGAAGCTTTGCAGATTCAGCCAGTATTCCGGTGTCATCCCGAGGGCTTGCCCGATGCGTAGCGCGGTGTCTGCCGTGATGGATCGGCGGCCGTGGACGATTTCGTTGATACGGCGCGGCGGCACGCCAATCGTCTTCGCCAAACGGTATTGGCTGATCCCAAGCTCATCGAGGATCTCGGCCAGATGTTCGCCAGGGTGAATTGGGTCAATGGTGGTCATGGTGTTCGATGTCTCAATGATAGTCGGTGATTTCGATTTCCATTGCGCCTCGGTCGGTCCACTTAAAGCATACGCGCCATTGGTCGTTGATGCGGATGCTGTGTCGACCCTTCCTGTTGCCGCGTAGAGCTTCGAGGCGATGGGAAGGAGGAAGCTTCAAGTCCGATAGCTCTCTTGCCGCCACCACGCGCTGAAGTCTCGTGCGGGCACGGCGCTGGATATCGGGCGGAAGGCGGCGAACAGAATGGCCTTTGAAGAGG
Organism: Alphaproteobacteria bacterium; assembly: GCA_965248825.1. Taxonomy (GTDB): domain Bacteria; phylum Pseudomonadota; class Alphaproteobacteria; order UBA828; family UBA828; genus WTGU01. The sequence goes on from CBDFKL010000004.1 coordinate 96,810, forward strand.
CGTTCGGTGTTCCGTTCCCTGAATTGCCTTACAATCCGAATAATAACGCATTGCGATAATAACGCTAAGGGATAATAGCCGTGATACCTGCGGCCTCACCCCGAGAGGATAGGGAGCGGTGACATACTTTTCGTTCCAGGCTGACGGATCTCGGAAGCTTTGCACGGCCGCCTTCGCCGCCAAGCTGCCGATCCCCGTTGCCGACCTCGGCATCGCCCAGGCCCAGGGATGCGATGAGGGCGTGATCGCCGAACGACGACAGGCGGCCGGGCCGATCGAGGCGTTGAACGATCGTCTCAGAGATCCCGCAGGAGTTCGGGAAGATCCTGTGCGCCGTGGAGCACCCTGAGGATCAAGGGTGGCCGCCGATCGGCATCGTAGACGACGACATAAGGGAAGCCGGTCAGCACCAGAAAACGAACGGGTGGATCCGCAAGCGACAATCTCGCAACGCCGCTCTCGGGATGCTCGCCCAGTCGTTGCGCCGCTCGGGCTGCGGTTTTTCGGAGCGCCCGGGCGGCTGCCGGATTGTCGCTCGCGATCCAGCGAACGGCTTCCAATAGGTCCTGTCGCGCACGCGGGGAGAGAACGGCCGGTTTCAAACTCCGGCCTTGTCGATGATCTCATCCATCTCGGCCAAGACGCTGTCGATCTCGACCGTGCCTTCGCGGGCCGTTTGTTCACGCACGGCGTCGAGCATTGCGTTGAAACTGCGCCGTCGCTCCTCGGCGTCCTGGAGCAGGCGCAAACCGGCGCGGACCACTTCGCTCACATTGTTGAATTGGCCCCCTTCGACACAGGCCCGCGCGAAGGACTCCAGTTCCGGCGTGAGATGGACGTTGGTGGCCATGGAACCTTTTATGTCAATGATTGACATATCTTCACGCGTCTCATCGAAGTACGCAAGAGCCGGAAGTGATCGCTGTTGGCCACCAGCCCGATCCGCGGTCGTGGCGACCCCGGTGGCCGCTTTGCCTGAGGGGGGCGGGCTATGGTCTACTCGACCGGCGAACGGCCTTTCATTAGGAGGGACAGCGCACGATGAGACTCGCCAGACGAGAACTCCTGGTCGGCCTTGCCGGGCTGCCGCTGGCAGCGATCCTCGCCGACCCGAAGCTCGCCCGCGCGGCCGCCGCCGGGCTCGAGCCCGTCACGATCACCACCGAGGGTGGGCGCGTGGTTACCGCCGCATTGGCCGCCCCTGTGGCGACGCCAGCCCCGGCCGTGATGCTGGTGCACGAATGGTGGGGGCTGAACGATCAGATCAAATCGGTCGCCGCGTCGCTCGCGGAGGCCGGCTATTGGGCCCTCGCGATCGATCTCTATGACGGCGCCGTCGCCGACCAACCGGAGGTCGCCCGCCAATTGGTGAAGAAGGTCGACGCCGGGGTCGCGAGCGATACGGTCGCGTCATGGGTCCGCTGGCTCGGGGCGCATGCGGGTGCCACCGGCAAGGTCGGGGCCGTGGGCTGGTGCTTCGGCGGCGGCTGGTCGCTCAACGCCGCGATTGCGGCACCGGTCGATGCGGCCGTCGTCTATTACGGCAATGTGGCGAAGAGCCGGGATCAGCTCTCGGCGCTCGCCGGACCGGTGCTCGGCCATTTCGCGACCCGCGACAAATGGATCAACCGAGCCATGGTCGAGGGCTTCGAGGCGGAGATGGCGGGAGCCAGCAAGAGCGTCGAGAACCATTGGTACGACGCCGACCACGCCTTCGCCAACCCGACCAGCGCCCGTTATGACGAGGCCGACGCCGCGCTCGCCTGGCACAGGACGCTTGCCTTCTTCGAGGCCCATCTCTCGTGAGGCGCGGGAGCGGTCGGGCGGCGTAGCCTCCGACGGCCGGCAATCGGTTCGGAAATCAAGCGCTCCGCAGACGCGGGCGGGATTCGAACGCGCGGTCCGCGTGCGGCTGCTCGTCGAACAGCTCAGCGAGCTTCTCGGTCATCGTGCCGCCCAGCTGCTCGGCATCGGTGAGGGTGACGGCGCGCCGATAATACCGCGTCACGTCGTGGCCGATCCCGATCGCGAGCAGCTGGATCGGCGAGAAGGTTTCGATCCAATCGATGGCCGAGCGCAAATGGCGCTCGAGATAGTTGCGCGCGTTGACGGAAAGGGTGCTGTCATCGACCGGCGCCCCGTCGGAGATCACCATCATGATGCGCCGTTCCTCGGATCTGCCCAGGAGCCGCTCGTGGGCCCACAGCAGCGCTTCGCCGTCGATATTCTCTTTGAGCAGGCCTTCGCGCAGCATAAGCCCGAGATTGCGCCGCGCGCGGCGCCAGGGCTCGTCGGCGCTCTTGTAGATGACGTGGCGGAGGTCGTTGAGGCGCCCCGGATTGCGCACGCGCCCCTCGGCAAGCCAGCGCTCGCGTGACTGGCCGCCCTTCCACGCGCGCGTGGTGAAGCCCAGGATCTCGACCTTGACCCCGCAGCGCTCGAGGGTGCGGGCCAGGATGTCGCCGCTCATGGCGGCAACCATAATCGGGCGCCCGCGCATGGAGCCGGAATTGTCGATCAGGAGCGTCACCACCGTATCCCTGAATTCCATCTGCTTCTCCATCTTGTAGGAGAGCGGATGGAGCGGGTTGGTCACCACGCGGGAGAGCCTGGCGGTATCGAGCAGTCCCTCTTCGAGGTCGAATTCCCACGACCGCGTTTGGCGCGCGAGCAGGCGCCGCTGAAGCCGGTTCGCGAGGCGGCTGATGACGCCGTGAAGCTGGGAAAGCTGCTGGTCGAGCTGGTGGCGAAGCCGCGTCAGTTCCTCCACGTCGCAAAGGTCGGACGCGGTGACGACTTCGTCGAACTCGACAGTGTACGCCTTGTAGGGCGGCTCTCTCGGCTGTCCCGGCCCTGCTCCAGGGTGCATGCGCCGGCGGCCGGCCTCCTCGTCGTCATCCTCGCCCTCGCTCATCGAGGCGTCCGCGTCGTCGTCGGCCATTTCAGAGGCGTCGGCATCCTCGCTCGCGTCCGCCTCCGCCTCCCGTTCGCTATCGGCGTCCATCTCATCGCCGCGCTCGGCTTCGCCCGGCTGGCTCGCGTCGTCGTCGTCGGTCTGCTCCGGGCTCGACTGATCCTCGGCGTCGTCCGGGTCGTCGGCATCTTCGTCCACGAGCTCCAGATCCTGGATCAAGAGCCGCGAAAGCGCCGCAAACGCCGCCTGATCGTGCATCGCGCGGGCGAGCTGAGACGTGTGCCTGCCGCTTTTGGACTCGAACCAGGGCCGCCAGAGATCGGCCATATGGCGGGCCGAAGCCGGCAATTGCTGGCCGGTGAGCTTTTCGCGCATCAACAGGGCGAGCGCCTCGGCGATCGGGACCTCCTCGGGCGCGGAGCTGTGGTCGTAGCCCTTGCGGCGGCATCTCTGCTCGAGGGCGGAATCGAGGTTCGCCGCGACGCCGGTGAGCCGATTGGCGCCGACCGCCTCCACCCGCGCCTGCTCGACGGCGTCGAAAATCGCGCGCGCGGTCTTGCCGCGCGGTTGCGCCTGAACATGGGCGGTCTGGTCATGATAGCGCAGCCGGAGCGCGAGCGCATCGGCCGAGCCGCGGACCAGCTCGACGTCGAGGCTATTGAGGTCCCGCGCCGGAAACGGCAGTTGAACCTGGTCGCCTGAGACCCTGGGCTGATCGGCGCCGAACGAGACCTCAAGCTCCTCGCCCGCTTCGCCGGCAATCGCCCGCAATGCGGAGCCGACGGCACGCTGGAAGGTGTCGACCGGGCTTTCCTGTTGGGGCACGCGGCGTGCTCCGGATCAGGCCGTCGACTGCAGCGGGGCCGATGATTCCGGAAGCTCCATCCCGAGACAGCGCTGGAAGTATTCGGCGACGATCGGCCGTTCCATCTCGTCGCACTTGTTGACGAACGTGGTGCGGAAGGCATAGCCCACATCGTCGAAGATCTCGGCATTCTCGGCCCAGTGGATGACCGTTCTGGGCGACATGACGGTCGAGACGTCGCCGGCCATGAAACCGGCGCGCGAGAGCGCCGCTACCTCGACCATCGCGTGGATCAGCTTGAGGCGCTCCTCGGTGTCGTAGGAGGGAACCTTCGCGAGCACGATGTTCACCTCCTCGTCGTGCCCGAGATAGTTGAGCGTCGCAACCAGATTCCAGCGGTCCATCTGCCCCTGATTGATCTGCTGCGTCCCGTGATAGAGCCCCGTTGTATCGCCGAGGCCGACGGTATTGGTGGTCGAGAAGATGCGGAACGCGGGGTGCGGCCGGACCACTCGATTCTGGTCGAGCAAGGTCAATTTGCCGTCGACCTCGAGAATGCGTTGGATCACGAACATCACGTCGGGACGACCGGCGTCATACTCGTCGAAGACGAGCGCCGTCGGATGCTGGAGAGCCCACGGCAGCAGCCCTTCGCGAAACTCGGTCACCTGGACCCCGTCGCGGATCACGATCGCGTCCTTTCCGATCAGATCGATGCGGCTGATATGGCTGTCGAGGTTGATCCGGATGCAGGGCCAGTTGAGCCGTGCGGCCACCTGTTCGATATGAGTCGACTTCCCGGTGCCGTGATAGCCCTGGATCATCACCCGCCGGTTGTGCGCGAACCCGGCGAGGATGGTCAGCGTGGTGTCGCGGTCGAAGCGATAGGCGGTATCGAGATCCGGGACCTGATCGGAGGGTTCCGAAAAAGCCGGCACGTCCATGTCGGTATCGATGCCAAAGGTCTGGCCGACGGAAACCCGGATGTCCGGCACCCGTTGAGCCGCATCGACCGCCTCTGCCTCGCTCTGCTGCATGACCCGATTTCCCTTCGCACAAAGAAGGCCGCCATCGGCGGCCGCTCAAATGCCAGGCGAGCCGCCACCGCGCCTCGGCCTACGAGCACTCCTTCCTCAGATAGTTATAAGCGTGATTGATGTGTTTCAAAAGCTCCTCCGACTCGCGCGATCCCCCATTAGCGTCAGGGTGATGCCGCTTGACCAGCGACTTGTAGCGCCGTTTCAACTCTCCAAGGTTGAAGGGAGGAGTCAGATTGAGCAACGCCGAGGCTTCACGCCATGCTTCGGAGGCGGCCTCCGTCGGCCGTCCACGGCCTCCGTTTCGCCCGTTATCCGCGCCTAACCATTCATGCTCGAAGGCGCGAAACACCGCTTCGAGGTCTTCCCGGCGGCGCTCGCCCGGATTCTGGCCGATCGGCCAGGTCGGGCGATGACCGGTCATGTCGTCGTGCTGAAACCGCTCGATATCGTCCCGGCTCCAACCCGCGAAGAAGTTCCACGACCGATTGTAGTCGCGCACGTGATCGAGGCAGAACCAACGATATGAGCGCAGATCGTTCGGCGCGCGCGGCGCACGATGGTCCGCAGGCTGATCGCAGCCGAGGAACTCGCACGGACGGACGTGCGGTTCCTCCGCATCGAGCCAGGTATCGCCTGCCGTCGTCGGGCTCCGATCCATCGATTCACTATGCCGTCTCGACCACAGTGAAGCAAGAAGACCGCCCTTGACCCGCGGCCGGTGCCGGCGCCAGGATGGGCCGCGCGTGGTGAAACGGAGGCGGGCGTCCGGAATGTCGGTTCAAGCCTCGATCCGACGCAAGCTGAGCGACGCGCTCTCGCCCCAGCGCCTCGATATCGTGGACGAATCGGCGCGGCACGCCGGACATGTCGGCGCACGCCCGGAAGGCGAGACCCACTTTCGGATCGAAATCGTCTCGGCCCGTTTCACCGGCCTCCCCCGACTTGCCCGCCAGCGGCTGGTCTACGACATCCTCGAGGAGGACCTGAAGAGCGACATTCACGCGCTCGCGCTCAGGACCATCACGCCGGAGGAGGACGAGGGCTCGATCTAGGCCATTCGGCGATCCGTCGCGCGCGCCCGGCGAGGCAACGGGCCGTCGCGTCCTCAAGGGCCGGCCATGACTCTTTCTCCGAGGCGCAGCTTAGCCAGCGCATGGGTTGCGGTTAGGCAATTTGTCTCTCAAGTGATCTGCCTTGCCCGCAAAAGAGTCCATTACACTAACGACGGCTGCACAGCGCCGAGGACGCAAGTCAAGTCCGAGGATCTACTTGATCCTGCGCGACCGACGAGGTGTAATTTCCGCTGATCCAGGAGAGTGCCCCATGAAGACGCCTATAACCTGGACGCCTCTATTTACCTCGCCAATTTTGCCTTGTTGTGATTCTCTGCGACGGTTCGGTTCGAGGGGGTATTGATGAGGCAGGCTGGTCTGTTCGGCTTACCGGATCATTTGCGCAAGCTTTCGGCGACGGGCGATCCGTTGGAGGTGCTGGCGAAGGTTGTCGATTTCGAGATTTTCCGCGCCCCGCTTGAGGCGGCGCTGGGCTATTCGGACGGATCGAAAGGCGGCCGCCCGGCCTACGATGCGGTGGCGATGTTCAAGGTTCTGATCCTGGCCGCGCGGCACACGGTGAGCGACGAGCGGATGGAGTTTCTGATCCGCGACCGTTTGAGCTGGCTTCGCTTCCTGGGCTTCGATCTCGGTGCGCCGACACCGGATCGGAACACCATATGGACCTTTCGCGAGCGTCTGGTCCGGGCCGGGGCGATGGATGAGCTGTTTGCCGCCTTCGATGGCGAACTGCGCCGGTGCGGCTATCTGGCGATGGGCGGGCAGATCGTCGATGCGACCCTGGTATCGGCGCCCAAGCAGCGCAACCGCGATGACGAGAAGCGGGCGATCAAGGCGGGCAAGAGCGCGGCCGAGATCTGGCCCGATCAGCCGGCCAAGGCGGCGCAGAAGGACACAGACGCGCGGTGGACGGTGAAGACCGGGCGGCGCAAGAACCCCGCCGGGGCGCAACGGCGCATGCCCGACATCGCGATCCCGGTGTTCGGCTACAAGAATCATGTCGTCATCGATCGGGCCTACGGCTTCATCCGCGGCTCGGCGGTGACCGATGCCGCCCGCCATGACGGCAAGATGTTGCGTCATCTCGTCACCAGCGACAATCTGGCCGCCGGCGTGTGGGCCGACAGCACCTATCGCTCGAAGGCGAACGAGGCGTGGCTGGCGGGCAAGGGTCGGGTCTCCCACATCCACCGCAAGAAGCCGCCGGGTCGGGCCATGCCCAAGGCGACCGCCCGGGCCAATGCCCGCAAGTCAGCGGTCCGTGCACGCGTCGAGCACGTCTTCGCCCAGCAGAAGGATCGCATGGGCCTGTTCGTCCGCACCATCGGGCTCAAGCGGGCGGAGGCCAAGATCGGGCTCGCCAACCTGGCTTACAATTTCCAGCGTCTGATCTTCCATGAGCGCAGGGCCGCCATGGCATGAGTCCGCCCGTTTGACCGAAAAACACCCCGCTGAGAACGAAGCCGCGGACGAATAACGCCGTCAAATCCACCCGGCGCACGGACCGGCCAACAGAACACCCTTATCCGCGCCAAATCGGCCGGTTGTTAGAGGTCTCCACCTATTTGTGTGCCTCAATAATTGCCATCACCTCGCTGGCGCTGAGCACGTCCGCCCATTCCCAACAGGAGGATTGGGAGATCGGCCCCTACATCGGCGGATCTCTGGGATTATCGCGTGCCGACGAAGCCTGCGAGGGAATCGATGACTGCTCGGAAACTGCTTTCGCCGGAAAAGTTTTCGGCGGTGTGGAGGTTGGTCGATACGTGTCAGCGGAGCTCGGCTATGCGTATCTTGGAGAAATCTCCGCCAACGAGGGAGGAGTAGACGTTGATTCAGACGCGACTTCCTTTTTCGGAGCGATTATCGGTCAATTACCAGTTGCCGATAGTGGGACGGTATTCGCCAAGGTCGGCTACCATCGTTGGCCGCGCGATGTTTTTGTTGAATTCAGTGGAGTCTCGGGTGGGATAGAGGATGACGGCTCGGATCTGCTATTCGGCTTGGGCTATCGTCACGCTTTTGAAGGCGGTCTCGGCCTGCGCATCGAGTGGGAGCGATTCCTGATGGAATTTGAGACTGCGGACGCCGATACCGACTTGTTCTCGGTCGGTGTTGAATACCGCTTCTGAATCCCTGCGTCGTTTTACCGGAGGGTGCCAGATTCGAAAGCACCGCCTCACGCAAGCGGATCGCCACAATGTTTGACCCAGCCGTCCCGTTTCTGCATATACGCGGGGGCGGTCAAGCGGTTTTCCATTTCTCCTCCCGTTTGATCTTGCTCGGCATGTCGATGGCTGGAAAGCCGTCTTCGAACGCCTGCCAGGGTGTACGGCCGTTCGTGCCGCATCCTCAAAGGGCGGCATAGACCAGGAGCGGCAGGAGGGCGAACGCGATCACGGTCGAGACCAGTACCAAGCTCGCCACCTCGTCCGGACGGTTGTCGTAATATTCGGCGAACAGATAGTTGAAGATGGCGACCGGCATGGCGCAGACGATGATCAGGACTCCGCGCTGCAGACCCTCGAAGCCGAAAAGATCCACCAGCAAGAATCCGATCCCGACGCCCATGCCGAGCCGGAACAACGCCAGGCCAATGGTTCGCCCGAGCCGGACGGTCTTGATCCTCGCCAACGAGACGCCGAGGGTCATCACCATGAGCGGGATGCTGAGGCCGCCGATCAAATCGGCCGTCGTCAGAAGGAAGGCCGGCGGCTCGAGGGCGGTCGTCATGAAGAGCGCGCCCAGGCCGACCGCGTAGGGCAGCGGCGCTTTGAGCACAAGCCAAGGCGAGGCGGCGCCCGACAGGAGCCATCGGCCGAGGGTAAGCTGGAGGCTCGCCGTTACCGCGAAGAACCCGATCGCCAGGGCGAGGCCGTCGTCTCCATAGGCGAAAAGACAAAGCGCGAGCCCCATATTGCCCACATTCGGGAAGGTAAGCGGCGCCAGGAAGGTGCCGAGCGGGATGCCGACGAGCCGAAGCCCGATCGCGCCGATGACGGCAAAACAGGCGAGCGCGGCGAGTGCCGCCAATGCCATCTCGCCGATCTCGCCGGAAAGACCCTCGATCTTCGCGAGGGTCGCGAAGATCAGGCACGGCGCGCCGACGAGGCTCACCAGACGGGTGATCAAGCGGGTGTCGTAGGAACGCTCGAAACGCCCCCAGGCATAACCGATGCCGGCGCAGAGAAAGAGCGGCATCACGGTGTTGAAGAGCTGTAGCAGCATCGGCGCGTGCGCCGGGTTCGTCGTTCAGGGACCGCGGTCCGCAGCGTCGCCGGATTTGGGAACGACTCGAAGCTGGGTAATCTGGTTTCGCTGGCGAGCCCGAACCTCGAAGGTGAAGCCGTGCAGCGCAAAGGATTCGCCGACCTCCGGGATCTCCTGCGCCTCGTTCAGGACGAGGCCCGCGATGGTCGCCGCCTCCTCGTCCGGCAGATCCCAGTCATAGCGCCGATTGAGGTCCCGGATCCCGGCGGTTCCGGGAATGAGGAACGAGCCGTCCGGTCTTTGGACCACCTCGCCGAGCGCGATGTCGTGCTCGTCAGCGATCTCCCCCACGATCTCTTCGATGATGTCTTCGAGGGTCACGAGACCCATGAGCGAGCCATATTCGTCGACGATGAACGCGAAGTGCGCGCGGCGCTCACGGAATGCATCGAGCTGCTCGTTGAGCGGCGTCGTCTCCGGCACGAACCAGGGTGGCGTCACGATCGCCATGACCTCGAGTCGGTTCGGATCGGCGAGGTTGGCGTGAACCGCTCTCAGCAGGTCCTTGGTGTGAAGGACGCCGACGATATTGTCCGGCTCGCTCCTCCAGACCGGGAGCCGCGTGTAAGGGCTGCGGACGACTTGGTCGAGGATCTCGGCAGGCGGCGCATCGGCGTCGATCATCTCCATGGTCTTGCGGTGGGTCATGACCGCGCCGACCTCGACGTCCTCCAGGTCGAGAATGCTGTGAAGCATGTCGCGCTCATGTTTGACCATCGCGCCTTCCTGCGCATGCAGCGCGATCGTGCCGCGAAGCTCCTCTTGGGCGGCGCTTGCCGGTCTCAGCCTCTGGGAGGCGCCGACCGCCCGCAGTATGGCGGAGACGATCAGCCGCACGGCGTCGACGAGCGGCGAGAGTAGCCACACGATCGGACCGAGTATCGGCGCGACCCGGAGCGCGACCCGGTCGGCATCGCGGATCGCATAGGTCTTGGGCAGGACCTCGGCGAAGATCAGGATCACCAGCGTCATGCCGATCGTCGCATAGGCCACCCCGGCGTCGCCGACGACCGAGATCAGCACGCTCGTTGCCAGCGCCGAGGCAAGGATGTTGACAGCATTGTTGCCGAGCAGAATCGCGCCGATCAGCCGCTCACGGTTGTCGGTGAGCCGTGCGACAGTGCGCGCTCGACTGTTGCCGGCGCGGGCGAGGTGGTGGATGCGGGGGCGTGAGGCCGCGGTGAGCGCGGTCTCCGAGCCGGAGAAGAAACCGGACAGCGCGATCAGGAGGCCGATCGCGCCGATGGTGATGGCGGTCGCCGTCGTCATGGTCGTATCGCGGATCGTTGTCGGGGATTAACGGGCGGCGCGGTTTGCCGCGCTGAAGGCGTCATCGAGCAAGGCACCGAGCGTCTCCTGTGGGATGTCCCGGCTGAGAAAGGCACTTCCGATACCGCGCGTCAGCACGAACGTCATCCGTCCGTCGCGCACTTTCTTATCGCGCTTCATGAGTTCGATCAGCGCGTCGGGACGCCATGGATTATCGGGAAGAGCGCCGGCATCGCTCGGCAGTCCTATACTGCGGAAATGCGCGACCACGCGCTCCGCGTCATCATCGCTGCAATGGCCGAGCCGTGCGGACAGGCGGTGAGCGAGCACGATTCCGAATGCCACCGCCTCGCCGTGCAGCAGAGACCCGTCATAGCCGGTCGTCGCTTCCAGCGCGTGCGCGAAGGTATGCCCGAGATTGAGCAGCGCCCGGTCACCGGCTTCGCGCTCGTCGCCGGCGACGATACGCGCCTTTGCCCGGCAGGCGTGCGCCACTGCGGTTTGCAGCAGGGACTGGTCGCCGTCGATCAGCGCGTGTCCGCGTTGCTCGAGCCAGCCGAAGAAAGCGGCGTCGTCGATGAGACCGTATTTTGCGACCTCGGCATAGCCGGCCCGCCGTTCGCGCTGCGGCAATGTCTCGAGGGCCGCCATGTCGGCGAGAACCAGGCGCGGCTGATAGAAGCTACCGATCAGATTCTTGCCGTGGCTGCTGTTCACGCCGGTTTTTCCGCCGACGGCGCTGTCGACCTGGGCAAGCAGCGTGGTCGGGATCTGAACATAGGGCACGCCGCGCAGGAGGATGCTCGCGGCAAACCCGGTGAGATCGCCGACGACGCCCCCGCCGAGCGCGACGAGCACAGTCGACCGCTCGATCCCGCGGCTCAAAAGGCTGTCGAGAACGGCGCCGAGCGTCGCGAAATCCTTGCTGCGCTCGCCGGGTTCGACGACCAGATCGGAGCAGTCGAAGCCCGCGTCCCGCAATGCGTCCAAGGCAGGGTGGAGGTACAGCGCGGCGACGGTGCGGTCGGTGACGACGATCGCCGAGCGGCCGGGCAGCAGGCGCGCCATATGGCGGCCTGCCTCGCGCAAGAGGCCGGTGCCAACCAGAACAGTATAGCTGCGCGGGCCGAGCGCAATGCGTACCGCCTCGGGGTTTTGGCCGGATTGTGGTTCGGGGCCTGCGGTGTTCACCGGGTCAGGCCTCGATTCTCGTCGGGGGCGGGGTCGAATCCGGCTCTCCCTGGTCCGCCTCAATGTAATCGTCGAGCGCGCTCAGCACCGCCTGCAGCGTCTGCTCGTGGGGTCCATCCACGCTGTCCACGACGATGTCGGCCTTGGCATAGATCGGATAGCGCTCGCCGATCAACCGCTGCAATATCGTGCGCGGCTCGCCTTCCGCGAGCAACGGGCGATTGCTGCGCCGCGAGACACGGGCCACAAGCAGGTCGAGATCGGCCCGCAGCCATATCGAGATGCTCCGCGCCCGAACGGCCGCGCGCGTCCCCGGGTCCATGAACGCACCCCCGCCGGTCGCCAAGACATGGGGTGGCCGGGCCAGCAGGCGGGCAATGACCCGCCGCTCGCCGTCTCGAAACGCTTCCTCGCCGTGCATCTCGAACATGTCCTCGATCGAGCAGCCTGCGGCGAGCTCGATCTCGGTGTCGGCGTCGACGAACGACATCCCGAGACGTGTGGCGAGCCGGCGGCCGATGGCGCTCTTGCCTGCGCCCATCAGCCCCACGAGTACGATCGAGCGCGTGGACTGCCGGCGTCCCGTCCCGGCGGTCATCGGCTCAGCGACACGCGCCGAGCCGGCCCGCCGCGCGCCATTGAAGCGGCGCACCCGCGCCGATAAACTGCCGTTTTGTCGCCATATTCCAACCTTACCATAATCGCGCGTCGAAAGCCGCCGGCTCTTTCCGGACCGCGTCGCGACCAGGAGTGCAGGCCCATCTATTTACGAATCATCGGGATCGTTCTCTTGCTCGTTGTCGGTGGCGGAGTCGCTTTCCTCTTGACCTGGGACATCCCGCCGCCTCCGGGCCCGATCGAGAAGGTGTTGCCCGATGAACGTTTCGAATCCTAGCGCGTTCTTCGGTCTGGTCTTTTCGGCTTGTGTGCTGCTCGTCCTGGCTGCCGGCGAGGTCGCGGGACAGGAGCACGAGGGGCCGCTCAGACTGATTCCCTCTCAGCAAAACGGGCAGGACGCCGCCGGCGCTTCGCCGAGTGACGAGGCGGTCTCGGTCCCGGACCTCGAAGCAACTGTCGAGAGCGAGGGTGACCCTCCCGAGCAGGCGGTCACCGAGCCTGCGAGCGACGGGATCGTGGTGGGAACGCTCGACGCCATCGAGCCGGCCGCTGTCGAGCCGGACCCGATCGGTATTCTCCTGCCCGAGATCATGCCGTTTCCGGTCGATTCTTGGTCGGAATCACGCCGATCCAGAATCGAGACTCTGATGCCCCGCCTGCCGGTGGCCCCGCCGTCCTTAACCATGCGCCGGTTGGCGTTGAAACTTCTTACCTCTCCGGCGCACCCGCCTGCCGGTCCGGGTGAGCCGGGCGCGTTCGCCGCGTTAAGGGCTGAGCGCCTGGCCGCCATGGGCGCACGGGACCACGCGGTCGCCCTTCTCGACCGGATCGAGCCGGCGGCCGAGGGGGAAGCCATCGCCCGGATCGAGAACGATCGCTGGTTGGCGTCGCTCGATTATGATGCCGCCTGCCGGCGAGTCTCCGAGGTGTTGAACCGCTCAGGCGATGTTTATTGGCGCCGGGCGCGCATTCTCTGCCAGGCGCGGGCCGGCCGGCTCGAGGCCGCGACGCTCGGCCTGGAACTCTTGCGCGAATCCGACGCCGCGCCGGATCCTGCTTTCGACGACACGATCTATGCCATGGCGGGTTTGGCGGAGCCGGTCGTCGTCGGGCTCGACAAGCCGACTCCGCTCCGTATCGCTACACTGCGGCTCGCGCAGATCCCGATCCCCGCCGAAGCGATCGAGAGCGCCGCACCGGATCTTTTGCCGGCTATCGCCGGGGCACCGGAATCGCCGCCGCTGATGCGGCTTTTGGCGGCGGAGCGCGCCGAGGCGGCCGGCGTCCTCTCCACCGAATCCCTTCGCGAGACCTATCTGGAGATGGCGTTTTCGCCGGTTGAGCGTGCGCGCGCGCTTCAGATGGTCGAATCGCTGGAGCCCCCGCTCAGCCGCTCGCTGATGCTTCAATCCATCGAGGCGGAGACGGTCCCGACTATGCGGGCGGAGCTCCTGGCCGTCGCGCTCTCTCTTGCCGAGGAGCAGGGCGCCTATGCGACCATGGCGCGCGCACTGGCACAGCTCGTGCGAACGATTCCGGTGGTGCCCGAACATGGCTGGTTCGGCGGGACCGCCGGGCGGGCTTTGATCGCGGCGAACGACCTGGAAGTGGCGAAAGCCTGGCACGAGCTCCTCGTCGAACAGTCTTCGTTCAATGCCGAAGCGGCACCCGCCATGCGGCGGCTCTGGCCGCTGGTGCTCCTGCGTGGCGATCAGAGCAGTCTTACGTCGACGACGTTCCAGACCTGGCTCGCGCAGGAGACCGCCCATGGCAACGCGACCAGCGCGACGGCGCGGGCGAACTGGCTGGTTGTCCTGCTCGACGCGCTGGGATACGGGGTCGATCCCGAGGTGTGGGATCGGCTGTTGGCAGATGAGCAAAGTGTGGAGATGCGCGCCCCGGCACCGGCGCTCGCGCACGGCCTTCGCACGGCGGCCGAGCACGGTCGGCTCGGTGAGACCGTGCTGATGGCTCTGCTCGCGCTCGGCAGCGGCGGCCCGGCCAAGGCCGATCTCGCGACCGTGGGGCTGGTGGTATCCAGCCTCGTCTCGGTCGGGCTCCAGGAGGATGCGCAGGCGATCGCCCTGGAGGCAGCGCTTGCGGCGGGCCTCTAGCGCCGCCCATGGCAACCGAGATGGACGATAGCCCGCGCGAAAGCCCTGTAGTCGAGGCGTTCGTCGAAATGCTGGCGGCCGAGCGCGGGCTTGCACGCAACACCATCGACGCCTACCGCCGCGATCTGGCGTGCTTCGCGGCCTATCTCACGCCCCGCCATGTCCGGTTGGAAGCGGCCGAGCCGGCCGCGGTGCGGGGTTTCATGGCGGCGCAGCGTGAATCGGGTGCCTCGGCCCGCACCGCGGCGCGCCGGCTCTCATGCCTGCGCCAGTTCTACCGGTTCCTGCTTACGGACGGCCAACGCGACGACGATCCAACCAGTTCGGTCGATGCGCCGGCGCTCGCTCGCACCCTGCCGGGAGTCTTGACGGAGGATGAGGTTGAGAGCTTGCTTGCGGCGGCGCGCCCTGAGGGCGGCCCGTCCGCCGCCTCGCCGAGGAGCAAGGCCGACGGGCTTCGCCTCGGGGCCATGGTCGAGCTGCTTTACGGCAGCGGCCTGCGCGTCTCCGAGCTGGTCAGCCTCCCGCTTCAGGCGGTCTCGGCCGAAACGAAGAGCTTGCTGGTGCGCGGGAAAGGCGGCAAGGAGCGCCTCGTTCCGCTTGGCGCGCCGGCCCGCCGGGCGCTCGAAGCCTATATCGCCGTGCGCGATCGCTACCTGGTTGGCGGCGCGCCCTCTCGCTGGCTGTTTCCGTCTCGTGGCGCGAGCGGGCACATCACCCGGCATCGGCTTGCGCAGATGCTCAAAGGTCTGGCCCGCGCGGCCGGGATCGACTCCGCCCGAGTCTCACCGCACGCGCTCCGCCACGCATTTGCCAGTCACCTGCTCGCCCATGGCGCCGATCTGAGAGCAGTGCAGAAAATGCTGGGGCACGCCGACATAGCGACGACGGAGATCTACACTCATGTCCTCGACGAGCGCCTCAAGCGCTTGGTTCAGACCGGGCATCCTCTGGCCGGGCGTCGGGCGTGAGCGGTCGCCGGAACAGGCCAAGCCCGTTGACGGCAAACCGGTCATCAATTGTTAGCGCTCTCTCTCATGGTATACATGTGCGAAGGGAGTCGACGAGTCCATGAACGGTTATCTCGACTTCGAAAAGCCGATCGCCGAGATCGAGGGCAAGATCCAGGAGCTGCGTCACCTCAGCGATGACAGCGGTGTCAACATCGGCGATGAGGTATCGCGCCTGCAGGGCAAGGTCGACCGGCTTCTCAGACAGACCTATAGCCGCCTCACGCCGTGGCAGAAGACGCTCGTCGCGCGCCATCAGCATCGCCCCCATTGCACCGATTACATCAACGGGCTGATCACCGACTTCACGTCGCTCGCAGGCGATCGCGTTTTCGGCGAGGATCGGGCCATCGTCGGCGGGCTCGGGCGGTTCCGTGGCTATACGACCATGGTCATCGGCCACGAGAAGGGCGCCGATACCGAGAGTCGGGTGGCGCACAATTTCGGGATGCCGAATCCCGAAGGGTATCGCAAGGCCGTCCGCTTGCTGCGCCTTGCGGAGCGGTTTGGCGTGCCGGTATTGACTCTGATCGACACGCCGGGCGCGCATCCCGGAATCGGTGCCGAGGAGCGTGGCCAAGCCGAGGCCATCGCCCGCTGCATCGAAGCCTGCCTCGACATCAGGGTGCCGGTGGTCGCGATGATCATCGGTGAGGGCGGCTCCGGCGGCGCGATTGCCCTCGGTGTCGCCAATCGGGTTCTGATGATGGAGAACGCGATCTATTCGGTGATCTCGCCGGAGGGTTGCGCGTCGATCCTTTGGCGGAGCGCCGAGCATGCCGAGGAGGCGGCCGAGGCCCTGCGCCTCACCTCGGGCGATCTACGAGAGCTCGACGTCATCGATGCGATCGTTCCCGAGCCCGTGGGCGGCGCCCATCGCGATCCCGCGAAAGCGATCGACGCGGTCGGCGCGGCCCTCGAACAGGCGTTCGCCGATCTTCGCGATCTCGGCGGTGCGGAATTGCGCGGGCGCCGGCGGGACAAGTTCCTGGAATTGGGGAAGGTGGGCTTGAGCTAATCCTGCGGAAGAATCTCCCACTCGCCTTCCTCTCCCGTCAGAAGACCACCCCCTTCCGGAATCTCGCCCGGCGGCTCCTTCCATTTGCTCGGGTGGAGTGGCTCGCCGCACGCCGCGAGCCCGAGCACTGCCACGATGATCAAGGCCCAGGCTAGCGGCTTGGCATCGCGCCTGCGCACGGTTGACCTCAAGACGGGAAGACGCTTCGCCGACATATCGATCTAGTTTGTCGCTGTCTCGGTCGGCGCTTCGACACGAGCCCGGAGGTCATTCAACAAGCCATCGAGGCCCTTGCGGTTGACGACTGAGGCGAATTCGACCCGGTGAGTGTGCAGCATGCTGATGCCTTCGACGTTGACGTCGATCACCTTGTAGCTCCCGTTCGTCGACCGCACCCGGAAATCGACCCCGATCGGATCGGCGCCTGCCGGACGCACGATGCGTGCCCGCACGATCTTGTCGCCGCTTTCGTCCTGGATCACGTTTCCCGCGACGAATTGCTCACCGCCATAGGAATCGAACCGGCTGGCATAAACCCGGACGATGAAATCGACGAAGACGACGGAATAGTCCTTGCGCTGTTGCTCGCTTGCCGCTCTCCAGTGGCGCCCGAGAACAAACCGGCCGACCATCGGGAGGTCGAACCCCGCGACCATGATTTCGCGAAACGCGGCCTCGCGTTCCTCGAAGGAGCTGTTGGCCTTGTGTTCGAGAACACCGAAGGCACGGTTGCCCAGATCTTGGATGAACGCGGACGCCGAATCGTCGGATGCGGCAACCGACCGGCCTCCGATCGCAGGCAACAAGGCGGCTGCACAGGCGGTGGCCGCGAATGTGCGTCGAGATATGAAGGCGCTCACGTAAAAACCATCCTTTTCCTGTTGGACCGCCTCACGCCGGCTACTCCTCGCTCTCCCCTTCGTCCAGGCCCATCACGGGTATCGGGATCATCGGCGGGAGCGCGCCATCCCGGATTTCATTGGCCCGGAATTGCCGATAAAGCTCACGCATTGCAGCATAAAAATCGACCGATGTCTGCTCCAGGGTCTCGAGATCGTCGAGGTGTTTGGCGCGCTGCTCGACACCGCGCGTGATGGATCGCGCCAATCTGACCTCGCTTCTCACGACGTAAGTCAGCGGATCTGCAACCGAATCGACCGCGAAGCCCAGCGCGTCACGGGGATTGGACGGCCCCAGCAGCGGCAGCACGAGGAACGGCTCGTCTCCGAGGCCCCATGATGCGAGCGTTTGCCCGAAATCCTCAGCCGTTCGTTCAAGCCCGAACTCGTCGGCCACTTCGAATATGCCGATCAGCCCGAGCGTGGAGTTGATCACGAATCGCCCGGTTGATACGCCTGCCGGTGCCATTTTGCCCTGAAGCAGATTGTTCGCGACGTTGAGCGGCTCGCCCAGATTGTCGAGAAGGTTCGAAACGCCGTGCTGGACCCTGATCGGGAGGATCACGAGATAGAGTTCGGCCGCCGGCTTCATCAACACGCCGTCGACGGTCCGGTTGATGTCGAACATCACCCGGTTGTAGTCCTCCAGCGGATCATTGATGGCGTACG
>CBDFKL010000005.1:0-33335 GCA_965248825.1 Alphaproteobacteria bacterium
AGCCTCGGCGCCATCTGGTCTTCCTGCTCGACCGACTTCGGCACGCGCGGCGTCCTGGACCGGTTCGGCCAGATCGAACCCAAGGCGTTGGTCGCGGCCGACGGTTATTTCTACGGCGGCAAGACATTTGACCGCTTGCCTCAGCTGCGCGCGCTCCTGCCGAGCTTCCGAGCGTCGATCACACGATCGTGGTGCCCTATGTGCAGGAGCGCCCGGCGCTCGACGACATCGGGGCCGGCTCCCGTTACGGCGACGCGCTCGCCGAGCAAACGGGCGGGCCGATCGATTTCGTGCGCGTGCCCTTCGATCATCCGCTTGTGATCATGTTCTCGTCGGGTACCACCGGGGCGCCCAAATGCATCGTGCACGGCACCGGCGGCACGCTCCTCCAACACATGAAGGAACACCTGCTGCATACCGACATAAGGCGCGACGACCGGGTGTTCTACTTCACGACTTGCGGCTGGATGATGTGGAACTGGCTGGTCGCCGCACTCGCCTCGGAGGCGACGCTCCTGCTCTATGACGGCGCCCCGTTCCATTCCCGACAGGCGCGGTGCTGTTCGACTATGCCGACACCGAGGGCATGACGCTGTTCGGTATCTCGGCCCAAATATCTGGACGCCGCCAACAAAGCGGGACTTGCGCCGAAGCGCACCCACGACCTTGGCGCGCTGCGCACCATGACCTCGACCGGCTCGCCGCTCGCACCGGAAGGCTTCGACTATGTCTACGACTCCATCAAGGAGGATCTGCATCTCGCCTCGATCTCCGGCGGCACCGATATCATTTCCTGCTTCGCCCTAGGCAATCCAACGGGCCCAGTCTGGCGCGGGCGAAGCTGCAGGCGCGGGGCCTCGGCATGGCGGTCGACGTTTTCGACGACGACGGCACGTCCCTGCGCGAGACGCCGGGCGAGTTGGTTTGCACGGCCCCCTTCCCGTCGATGCCGATTTCGTTCTGGAACGACGCGAACGGGCAAAAATACCACGATGCCTATTTCGGCCGCTTTCCCGGCGTCTGGTGCCACGGAGACTGGGTCGCCCTGACCGAGCATGACGGGTTGATCATCTATGGCCGCTCGGACGCGGTGCTGAATCCAGGCGGTGTGCGCATCGGCACCGCCGAGATCTACCGCCAAGTCGAGCAATGCGACGAGGTCTTGGAGGCGATCTGCGTCGGCCAGGATTGGCAAGGCGACCAGCGCATCCTGCTCTTCGTGCGCCTGCGCGACGGTGTCGTTCTGGACGATGCGCTGACCGACAGGATCAATGCCCGTATCCGTCGCGAATGCACCCCGCGTCACGTGCCCGCCAAGGTGATCCAGGTCGCCGATATCCCGCGCACGCGCTCCGGCAAGATCACCGAACTCGCCGTTCGCGACGTCATACACGGGCGCTCGGTTAATAACCGGGAGGCGCTCGCGAACCCAGAAGCGCTGGCGCTGTACCGAGATCTCCCGGCGCTGAGAGCCTGAGCCGGCCGTCACGGGGCGGAGAAACCTTTGGAGCGTCGTCTTCCCTTCGAGGGAGTGGTCAATTTTCGTGACCTCGGCGGCTATCCGGCGCATGCCGGACGCCGGACGAAATGGCGCACGATATACCGCTCGGATTCGCTGGCCACGCTGACCGACGAAGATTTCGCGTTGTGGCGCTCGCTCGACATCCGAGTTGTGTGCGACTTCCGCTCGGACACGGAGCGCCGGGCCGCGCCGACCCGCCTGCCCCCCGACGACCGGAGCGATCGCCTCGATCTCCCGTTCCTCCCCGACGGCGTCCTCCGCATGTTCGCGGATCTGAGACGCGGCGCACTGGACGCGCCAGGCGTGATCACGGAGGCGACCCGTCACTATCGGCTCTTCATACGCGACCATTTGGAGCCTTATCGCCGGCTCTTCGCCCGTCTCGCCGAGCCGGATGGGCGCCCCGCGGTTTTCCACTGCACGAGCGGCAAGGATCGGACCGGTTTCGGCGCCGCCGCGCTTCTGCTCGCCCTGGACGTCCCGCTCGAGGTGATCTTCGAGGACTACCTCCTGACCAACCGCTACCGTCGCAACATCGGGCGCATGCTCAAGCTCGGGATCGACGAAACCCTCATGGCGACCCTGACCTCGGCACGCTGCGACTATCTCGCTGCCTCGATCGACGCGCTTCACGAGCGCTTCGGGTCGATCGATTGCTTCGTGCGGGACGGCCTCGACCTCGACGATGCGCGCCGCGCGCGGCTCCGCGATCTGCTCCTGGAAGATCCCGTCGAGCGCCGTGACTCGCCTGGTGCCGTCTGATAGGCTTCGCCAGGACCTCATCGCGCGTTTGAGCGATGCATTCGAGCGCCGGGGGCAAGCCATGATCATCCAAACCGCGGTCGAGGAACGCCAGGACGGCCCTCGCTTCGTGATCAAGCTGGACGAGCATCTCGAGCTGGCCGCTCAGTTCGCCGAGCAGTTCGGCAATGACACATTCGAGACCCCCGGACCGCGCGAGCATTTTCTCTACGCCTGCCGCTGGCACGACAAGGGGTGGAAGGACCTCGACGATAACCCGCCGCTCGATCCGAAGACCGGGCTGCCCTACAACCTGGTCGAGACGCCGATCCCGATCATCACCCTCACCGGATGCCGTTCGCCCGAATATAACGAGGCGCATCATGCCTATTGCGGGCTCCTCGACAGCATGCACGTCTGGGGCCTCTACAATGGACGCTACGGACTATCGGACAAGGTTCTGATCGACCATGTGCCGGATAAGGATCGGCTCGCCGCCGAGACCATGCTGAATACCGAACGTCAGCGGCAAAAGCGCTTGAGCAAGGTGTTGGAGGCCGATCCGGAGACCGCGCCCTGGGTCGAGGAGGAGCGGCTCTTTTCAAACTACAAAGCGCTGCAATTTTTCGACACCTTCGCGCTTTACTTCAATTGCACACATCCCGAGGCGCGCGGCGAGAGCACCTTTGCCAATGTCCCGCGCGGCGTCGGCGATGATGTCGATATCGAGGTTCGCCCTCTGGGCGACGGTGTTTACGCTCTCGATCCCTATCCGTTCAGGGACGACGGCCTCGACGTGTGGTTCACCGGCCGGTATCTGGCGCCGTTCGCGGCCGACGCCGCGCCTGACATGGCGGCGGTCATGAGGGAGACCCCGCGCGAACGCCAGACCGCTCGGCTGGTCGCGGCCTGAACGCGCCGCCCGTCTCACAAGCAATCGATGTCTCGTTCCGCGCGTCCGCGCCCCGTTGAGGTGTTGGGGCTCGACCATGTGGTGCTCCGGGTCTCCGATATCGAGGCATCGCTCGACTGGTATCGGCGCGTGCTCAATTGCACGGTGGAGCGGCGCATCGAGAGCTTCGGGCTCTACCAGCTTCGCGCGGGCACAAACCTGATCGATCTGGTGCCGGTCGAAAGCAAGGCGGGCAGGCCGGGCGGTGGCGCGCCGGGGAAGAAGCGGCGGAACATGGAGCATTTCGCGGTACGGCTCGCGCGCTTCGATGAATGGAAAATCCGCGCTTTCCTCAAGCGCCGCGGCGTCGAACCGGGCGAGGTCGCGCGCCGCTACGGTGCGCTCGGTCATGGTCCGTCGCTCTATATCAGCGACCCGGACGGCAATACGGTCGAGCTCAAGGGTCCCCCCGATCCGGATCAGATCGAGAGGATCGAGAGCGCGGACTATCCCGCCGGGATCACGGCCGCCCGAGTCGCACGGAGCAACACGACCGGACGGAGCACACGGGCATGAAGGCCGTCGTCATACACCGTCACGGCGGGCCGGAGGAGCTCGTCTATGAAGACATCGAGACGCCGACGGTCGGGCCCAATGACGTGTTGATCAAGCTCGGCACCGTCGGCCTCAACCACTTCGACCTCGATGTCTGCGACGGTATTTCGGGCTATCTCAGCCTCGATATGCCGCACATCCTCGGCGTCGAAGGCGCCGGCGCGGTCGCCGAGGTCGGCGAGGCGGTCACCGCGTTTCGCCCGGGCGATCGGGTGATGCCCTATCTCACCATCTCGTCCGGGATCTGCCGCCACAGGGTCTGCAATTGCGCCCTCGGGATGGACAATATGTGCCTCGATTTCGAAAAGCTGGGCGTGACCTGCTGGGGCACCTACGCCGAATATGTGATCGTCTCCCAGCATAATGTGATCCGCATCCCTGACGGCGTTTCCGACCTCGACGCGGCCGCGGCGCAAGTCGCCTTCGCGACCGCGTGGGAGCTGGTGGTCAAGAAGGCGCAAGTGCGTCAGGGCGAGGACGTGCTGATCAACGCCGCCGGCAGCGGCGTCGGTTCGGCCGCGATCCAATGCGCGCGTCTTGCCGGTGCGCGGGTGATTGCCACCGCCGGCTCCGATGACAAGCTGACGCGCGCCCGTCAGCTCGGCGCGGACGAGGTGATCAACTACAACGAAACGGAAAATATCGGCGATGCGGTGCGCGATCTCACCGGCGGGCGCGGTGCCGACGTCTGCATCGAGATGGTCGGCGGGCCGGTGCTTCAACAGAGCCTGGACGCGCTTGCGCTCAACGGCCGGCTCTCGACCTGCGGCGCGCATGCGGGCGAGAAGGTCGAGATCGACATGATCGAGTTCTTCCGCAAGCAGATCACGATGACGAGCTGCCACTTCGCGCCGAAGTCGACCAGCAACGAGGTGCTACGCCTGGTCGAGCAGGGCAAGCTCAGGCCGGTGATCGCAAAGGTCTTTCCGCTGGCGGAGATGCGAACCGCCCACGAGCTTCTCGCCAGCCGGGCCGTCTTTGGTAAGATCGTGTTCGAAGTGTAGCGGGGATCGTGCGATGGCCGAGCTGGAGTTGCGCAAAGTCGATCGGTGGCACCATCGTACGGTCGTCCTCGACGACCTCAGCATGCGGGCGCCGTCCGGGCGCATTACCGCACTCTTCGGTGACGCCGAATCGGGCCGCATGACGGCGCTCAAGGTCATCGCCGGGATCGAGAAGGCCCACGACGGCGAAATCCTCATCGACGGCGCCGACATCTCTCGGATGCGCACCGGCCCCGGGGACGTAGCGACCGTGTTTCGCTCCGCGGCGCTGATGCCGCACAAGTCGGCCTATGACAACATCGCCTACCCGCTCAAGCTCGCCCGCTTCGACAAGGAAACGATCGAGGCGCGCGTCCTCGCCGTCGCGGAGCATTTCGGCCTGACCGAGGTGCTGGGCCTGCGCCCAAAAAGGCTCACCGCCTTGCAGCGCTACCAGATCGGCCTTGCGCGCGCGCTGGTACGCGATCCCGCCATCTACCTCTTCGAGCTGCCCTCGGAGGAGGATCCTGAGATCAGGAACTTGGCGATCGCCGAAATGAAACGGCTGCGGGACGAATTCGAGCGCACCGTGCTGTTCGCGACCGACGTCGTCGAGGAGGCCCGCGCGCTCGCCGACTGGATCGTCGTCCTCCACAACGGACACAAGCAGCAGATGGGGAGCCCGGCGCGGATCGTCGAGCGGCCCGCCTCGCGCCGGGTCGCCCGGCTGTTCGGCGCGAAACTCCGTTCCGCTCGGATAATCGAAGCCGACGAGGCCGGGATCACCGTGCGTCTCAAGGACGGCACGGAACTCACCCTCCCCTTTGGCTCCGACAGGGTGGCCGCCGGCGAGCGCGGCACGCTCGCCATCTGGCCGGAACAGATCCGTCGCGAGGGCGGTACACCGATCTACCCCCCCGAGCAGTGCTACCTGTTCGACGAAAAAGGACGGCTCGCAGTCAGCCCGTCGGGAGGATCGTCGCGGTCAGCCGAGGGAGCAGCGCGCAGGGCAAAAACGCGCTGACGGCATCCGTCGCACCGACAAAGCGTCAAACGGCGGCGAGCGCCCGCGCCTTGACACCGATGAGCCGGATGAACGCGGCCGTTTCGTTGTCGAGACCAGCAAACCCGCTAAGGATGTATCGGTGCCCGGCGATCGACACCCATCTCTCGTAACACCGCCTCGACCGCCTCGATGAAGCGGCTCATGGTGTCGGCGCGGAATGCACCGATGCATCCCACGCGGAAGCTGTCGACCGCGGTCAACTTGCCGGGATAGATCAGGAAGCCGCGCGCCGCGAGCCGGTTGTAGAACGTCTCGAATCGATAGGCCGGATCGGCGGGCGCGAGGAAGGTCACGATGACTGGCGCCTGCACGGCGTCGTCGAGCAGCGTTTCAAACCCGAGCTTTCGCATGCCCTGAACCAGGGTCCGGCAGTTCTCCCAATAGCGGGCGAAGCGGCCCGCGACGCCGCCTTCGGCGTCGAGCTCGCCGAGCGCCTGGTCGAGCGCGGCAAGGACATGGGTGGGCGGTGTGAAGCGCCATTGGCCGTCGGCCTCGAAACCGGCCCACTGCCCGTGGAGATCGAGGCTCAAGGCGTGGGCGTTATCGGCGGACGCCGCGAGATGATCGGTCCGTGCAACGACGAAGCCGACCCCCGGCGCGCCTTCGAGGCATTTGTTCGCCGACGCGGCGAGGCTGTGCACGGGGAGGCGCGCGAGATCGATCGGGATGCCTCCGAAGGAGCTCATCGCGTCGACGTGAAGACGGCGACCGCTCTCCGCGACGGCGGCGGCGAGATCCACGAGCGGGTTCAGAATGCCGGTCGTGGTCTCACAATGGACCAGGGCGACATCGGTGATCGCCGGATCGTTGGCAAGCCGCGCAGCAATTTCCGCGGCCGTGGGTTGCACGGCCTCCGATGTCTCCAGCGATCCGTGGGCGCGCCCCATGCGGCGGCAGATCTCGACCATCCGCTCGCCGTAGGCGCCGCCGATCAGGATCAGCAGCCGGCCGTCGCGCGGAACCAGCGTGCCGAGTTGGGCCTCGACGGCAAAGGTGCCGCTGCCCTGCAGCGGCACGCAGGTGAACGCGTCCCCGGCATTGCACAGCGCGAGGATACGACGCCGAATCCGGGCAGTGAGCGCGATAAAGGCCGGGTCTCGCGAGCCCCAGTCCCGGCCCATCGCGGCGCGGGTGCCCGACCGCGTCGTGAGCGGACCGGGAGTGAGCAGGACCGGACCCTGCCGCTCGGCGGGATCAGCGGGCCGCTGCGTGGTTGAGCTCATCGAGGGCCTCCGGCGTATCCACGTCGATCGTGACGGAATGATCGGGGCTTTCAATCTCGTAAACCGCTTCCGCGTGGTCACCGATCAGATGCCGCGCACCGACGTCTCCGGCAAGACTCCTCATCTCGCCGAAATAGCGCGCCGACCACAGCACCGGATTGCCGCGCTTGCCACGGTAGGTGGGCACGCCGATCGTACGGCCCTCGAGCGGGCTGAAGCCCGCGATCAGCCGATCGATCAATGCGGCATTGGTACGCGGCATGTCACCGAGACAGATCACAGCACCGTCGAGAGCGGGATCGAGCGCCTCGAGGCCGCGTTCGAGCGAGCTGCTCATGCCCTCGGCGTAGTCCGGGTTGTGCGCGAGGATCACATCGAGGCCGGCCAAGGCCGCGCCGACCCGCTCGGCTTCATGGCCGGTGACCACAATCACCCCTTCGGCCCGCGAGGCCACGGCAGCCTCCACGACGCGGCGCACCATGGGCGTGCCGTCGACCTCGACCAACAGCTTGTTGAGCGTGCCCATGCGTCGCGATTGTCCGGCCGCGAGCACCAGGGCCCCGATCCGCGGCTCGGTCTGCGCGCGCGCGCCTGCGCCCTTGTGGTCATCGCTCTTGGGCGAGGCCCGGGTGCGCGGCAGCGGCCGGCTCGGGATCTCCATCAGCAGGCCACCGGCACCCATGCGCATGATATCCGTCGCCACGATCTCAACGCCGGCGAAGACCCGCTGCAATACCCAGTCGAACCCATTGAGCTTGAGAGAGCGGGCGCAGCCGGGCAGCCCGAGGACCCGAGCCGGGCCGAGATGAGCGAGAAGAAGCAAATTGCCCGGATCGACCGGCATGCCGAAGTGATCGATCGCCCCGCCCGCCTCCACGATCGCCGCGGGCACTACGTCACGCCGATCGACAATGGCGGATGCGCCGGCGATGAGGATGGTGTCGCAGTCGCGCTCATGGAGATGGCCGATCGCCTCCGACACCTGGGGGCAACTGTGCCCGCAGCGGATCTCGGCGGCGAGCCTTCCGTCGAGCCTGGCAAGGCGGGTGGAGACGGCGCCCGTGGTCGAATCGAGGACGCTCTCGCGAGTCCCGGGCAATCGGGTCTGGATCAACCCAACCTTGCGCGCCTGCAGCGGCGCCACGCGCAGCATCGGCCCGCCCCTCGCCGCGATCCCGACACAGTCGTCGACCACGCGCCGCGGAGCGGCAAAGGGAATGACTTTGACGGTCGCGACCATCTGGCCCGGCTCGACCAGAGCGAATGGGGGGACGGTGCCGAGCGTCATGGCCTCGTCGAGCAGATTGATGCGATCGATGCGGTCGGTGTCCATGACCGCGAGGCCATGGGCTTCAGCGAAGATGTTGCAGCGGCCGGTAAAGGCGTCGCCGAGGCCGAGTCCCGGGCCGGCGACGGCTTGGGCGACGGTCTCGGCGGCCCGGTCTTCCGCCACGTCGTCCGCTTCCAGACGGGCGCCAGACACCGTCTCGATCTTCGCCTTCCGCAGCACGACGACATCGTCGCCCGAGAGCACGCGTCCTTTCTTGAAGGCGCCGCCCGGCAAGCGCACGCTATGGGCGAGGATCAGTCCTTCGGCGTCATCTACCGGCACGTCGCCGAATTTCATGCGGCGGCGCCCCGGCCCGAGGCGGGCGATGCGCGGCGCGCCTGGGTCACTTCGGCCATGATCGCGATCGCGATCTCGGCCGGCGATCTCGCGCCGATCGCAAGGCCGACCGGTGCATGGATGCGGCCAAGCTCCGCCTCGGTGAAGCCTTTGGCCCGCAGGCGCTCGAGCCGCAGGCCATGAGTCCGTCTGCTGCCGAGCGCGCCGATATAGAACACCGGCGCGCGCACGGCGACCTCGAGCGCCGGGTCATCGATCTTCGGATCGTGGGTCAGAGTCACGACGGCGGTCCGGTGATCGGGCTGGAGTCGTTTCAACGCATCGTCGGGCCATTCGGCCGAGACTTCGATGGAGGGAAAGCGCGCGGTATCCGCGAAGGCGCGGCGCGGATCGGTGACGATCACGGCGTAGCCCGCCGTCGCGGCGATCTCGGCCAGCGCCTGCGTGATGTGGACCGCTCCGACGATCACCATGCGGAGCGGCGGATTGTGGACCTGGATGAAATAGACTCGACCCGAGGTTTCGATCGACTGGCTGCGGTCGGCATCAAGCGCCTCTCGGGCTGCAAGGGCAACCGGGTCCGGTAGCGAGACACCGACCGGCGCGCCGGTCCGGTAAACCAACGCCTGCTCGCCGCCCTCGAGCGCCGTGACGAGGGCAGCCGCGCGCTTTTCGGAGCGGTCGTGGTTCAGCCGGTCGAGGATGGAGCGCTGCATCGCCGGCACCTCACCCGACACGCTCGACAAACACGCGAACGGTGCCGCCGCAGGCCAGCCCGACCTCCCAGGCCTGCTCGTCGGAGACGCCAAACTCGAGGATACGCGGCTCGCCGGCGCGCATGACTTCTTTTGCTTCCTGGATGACTGCGCCTTCGATGCAGCCGCCGGAGACGGAGCCCTCGAAGCGGCCGTTCTCGTCGATGACGAGCTGGCTCCCGACCGGGCGCGGCGAAGAGCCCCAGGTCGCAACGACGGTGGCGAGCGCCACACCCTTGCCTTGGTCACGCCAGCTTGCAGCGGTGCCCAGAATATCTTCTCGCTCAGCGGTCATCTCGATCGCCCCGCTCCGTCCCTTCACATGTAAGGCGCCGAGACGCCGGCCGCAACGCGCTCTTATCAGCTCGCCGCAGCGGTCATCTCGGTCTTGACCTCCGCGAGGATACGCCGAACTTCGTCGCCGCGTACCTTCTCGATATCGTCCTGGTATTTGAGAAGGACGCCGAGAGTTTGATCGACGACCGCGGGATCGAGGCTCGCTTGCGCGAGCTCGGTCAATGCCCGGAGCCAGTCGATGCTCTCCGCGACGCCGGGCGATTTGAAGAAATCGATGCCCCGGAGCTGTTGAACGAAGGAGACGACCTCGCGCGTCAGCCCGGTATCGGCTTCCGGCACCCGCACGCGCAGAATCTCACGCTCGCGAGCGGCGTCGGGATAGTCGATCCAGTGATAAAGGCAGCGCCGCTTGAGCGCGTCGTGGATCTCGCGGGTCCGGTTCGACGTGATCAGCACGATCGGCGGCGACGCAGCATGGATCGTGCCGATCTCCGGGATCGTAATCTGATAATCGGCCAGGACCTCGAGCAGGAAGGCCTCGAACGGCTCGTCAGCGCGATCGAGCTCGTCGATCAACAGCACCGGCGGGTCCGCCGTGCCGGGGCGCAGCGCCTCGAGCAGAGGGCGGCTGATCAGGAAGCGCTCCGAGAAGATGTCGTCCGCGAGGGTCTCGCGATCCCGGTCGCCCATCGCCTCGGAGAGGCGGATCTCGATCATCTGCCGCGAGTAGTTCCACTCATAGACGGCGGAGGATACGTCGAGCCCCTCGTAGCATTGAAGGCGCAGCAGCGTGCGCCCGAGCCGCTCGGCCAGCACCTTGGCGAGCTCGGTCTTGCCGACGCCTGCCTCGCCCTCGACGAACAGGGGGCGATTCAGACGAAATGCGACGAACAGCGTGGTCGCAAGGTTGCGATCCGCGACATAGTCGCCGCCGGACAGCAGCGCGAGCGTCGCGTCGACGGATTCGGGGATCGGCTCGCCGGCCATCTCAGCGGGTTTCCTCGGAAAGACGCTCGATCAGATCGGCGATTGCCTCCGGCTTGTCAAGGCGAAACGCCCGCTGGCAACCATCCTCGGTTATCACCCGCAAGCGGAATCCGGTCTCGCCCGTAGACCCGTCCTCGACGACCAGACGAGGCGCGATCGGCTCGTTAAAGCCGAGGGCGAGAACCACCTCCGCTTCGGGCACCAGCCGCGTAAGCGCCGCCACCTGCGGCTCGGCCGCGGCGGCGTTGCGGTGTACCCGCGCCCAGCGTGGTTTCGAGACCGTGAGCACGTCTTGCGCGCCGGCGGCGGCATGCTCGTAGCTGTCCTTGCCCGGCTCGTCGATGCCGAGCGGACCGCTGCTCGCCGCGATCACGGCAACCCGCCGGCCACGATCGGCCAAAGCCTCGATCAGCCGCGTCGCCACCTCATCCCGCTGTGCGGCAGCGCCGCCACAGATCGCGACCACCACCACGCGCGGCTCAGATCACATCGGTGAACACGAGAATCAGGATCACGGCGATGATCACCACCGCCGACACCCAGAGGAACGCCGGCAAGCCTTTGCGCTCAACGGCCGGCGCAAGCGGCGGCGGCGGGGCTTCCGTCGTTTTGTCGGGCTCGGTCCGGTCTTCGGCGCCGGTCTCCTCCGCGGCTTCGCCGAGCCTTTCGGCGAGGCTGTCAAAAAACTGTTTGGCGAGCTTCTTCGCGGTCGAATCGATCAGGCGCGAGCCGATCTGCGCGAGCTTGCCTCCGACCTTGGCATCGACATCGTACTGAACGACCGTCTCTCCACCGTCACTGTGCAGCCTGATCTTGGCCTCGCCGGAGGCGAATCCGGCCGCACCGCCTTGGCCTTGGCCGGCGATGGTGTAGCCGTTCGGCGGATCGAGATCGGAGAGCGTGACGCCGCCCGCGAAGGTCGCCTTGACCGGCCCCACCTTGATGGTCAGCGTGGCGGTCATCTCGGTATCCGAGGTTTTTTCGAGCTCCTGACAGCCGGGCAAGCAGTCCTTCAAAACAGCGGGATCATTGAGAGCTCGCCACACTGTTTCCTGATCCCTCGGGACCCGGAACTCTCCGTCCATCTTCATCGTCGTCTCACCCCCGCCTTGTCGGCACTAAACGTAGTAGATCAACAGGCAGGCGCCAAGCAGGACCAGGATCCAGAGCGCGGCGCCGCCGGTCGGCCAGGCTCGCGCGAGCACGCCCCGAGGCTTGTGCTCCTGAGCGATCAGCCCGAACACGTGCTCGACGCCTCGGACCGAGTGCTCCCTGATACGCGCGCCGACGGCGGTTGCCGCACCCTCGCCAGAGCGCGCGATCCGCGGCAGGAGGCGCCGGTAGATCCAGTCGGCATCGATGTTCACCGAGCGCAGCTCGGGCGGATAGATCCCCGCCAGGTTGAGCCAGATGAACGCCAACGCCGAAAAGAAGAGGAGCTGGACCTGCGCCAGGATGTGGCTGCCGGTGTACGGCTGATAGCCGATCTGATACGGCAGGAGCGAATAGAGCCACCCCGGGTAGCAGCCGATCACGACGCAGAGCACCGCCGCGAGCCCCATCGCCACCCGCATGTTGACCGGCGCTTCGCGGGTGCGGATGCCGGAATCGTGGGCGAAGAAGGCGAAATAGGGGATCTTGATACCGGCGTGGTGGAACACGCCGGCCGACGCGAAGAGGAGGAGGATCCAGACGATCCAATGGCCCTCCTCCACCGCCGCGGCCATCACCATCGATTTGCTCACGAAGCCGGAGAAAAGCGGAAAGGCCGAGATCGACGCCGCGCCGACGATGCAGAGCCCGGTCGTCTGAGGCATCGACTTGTAGAGCCCGCCGAGCTCCGAGCCGTTGATCTTGCCGGTCTGGTGCAGGACCGCGCCCATCGACATCAACAGGAGACCCTTGAAGATGACGTCGTTGAAGGCGTGTGACACGGCGCCGTTGATCGCGAGCGCCGATCCGATGCCGATGCCGACCACCATGAAGCCGATCTGGTTGATCATGCTGTAGGCGAGCACGCGGCGGAGGTCGTTCTCGATGACGGCGTAGAAGATCGGGAATGCGGTCATCGCGGTCCCGATATAGATCAGCACCTCGGTTCCGGCATAACCGCGCGCCAAGGCGTAGACCGCGAGCTTGGTCGTAAAAGCGCTCAAGAACACGGTCCCGGTCGGTGTCGATTCCGGATAGGCGTCGGTGAGCCAGCTATGCATCAGGGGAAACGCGCATTTGATGCCGAACGCGACGAACACCAGCACGCCGCCGAGGCTCCCGATGCCGATATGCTCGAACGCGACCGAGCCGGTGTCGCCGATCAGGATCACCACCCCGCCCAGGAGCAGGAGGCCCGAGACGAGCTGGAACATCAGGTAGCGCATGCCGGCCCGGCTCGCACGCGGTGTGCGGCGGGCCAGGATCAGGAACACCGAGCCGAGCGTCGCCGCCTCCCAGAAGATGAACAGGCTGATCAGGTCGCCGGCGAAGACCGCGCCAAGCGCGGCGCCGGCATAGAGCAAGGCGCTGACCTGTTGCAGGCGGTCGCGCACATGGAGCGCGAACACGGCACCGAGGAACGCGGCGATGTGAAACAGGAGGCCAAAGAGAAGGCTCAGCGAATCGACCCGGAGGAGCGATAGACGCGTGTCGAACAGGCCCACGTCGAGCCCGCCCGCGCCGTTCCAGATGCCCCACAGATTGAGGCCGCCGACGAGCGGAATCGCCAGCAGAAGGAACTGGCGCAGCCGCGCCGGCAGCAGCGCGATCAGAATCGCGCCGGCCAGGAAGATGAACGCGGGCGGAATGCTACTCGTCATAGTAGCCCTCGCGCCGCATCACGATCCGGCGCAATTCTTTCGCGACCAGGACCAGCGCGACGCAGGCGATAAAGCCGAAAAATCCGTAGAAGCCGAACCAGCCTTCCCACTGAAACGCTTCATGCCGATGAAACCCGGCATCGATCACCAGAAGAGCGATGCAGAGCGCGAGGAAAAGCCGAATGATGAGCATCACATTCTTACGTTCATCGAGCCAATATTTTTTCTTCATATCAATCTCTTATGGTGATGAGATCAGAGGTTGAATGAGCTCGAAAACGAACTGCGGGTAGAAGAACAGGGCGACGGTGCCGAGCGCGGTCACGGAGATCGCGAGCAAGAGGGGCCACGGCGCCTCGCTCCGTCCGGCCGCGATCGCCGGCCTGGCGTTCGCCGGAAAGAAGGCGCGGCCGAGGATGGGGAGGAAATAGAACGCGTTGAGCAACGAGCTGACCAGAAGCACCGCGATCACCGCAATGTGGCGGCCGCTCTCGGCACCGGCCACGAGGTACCATTTGCTCCACAGAGCGGCAAACGGCGGCAGGCCGATCAGGCTGAAGGCGCCG
This sequence comes from Alphaproteobacteria bacterium, assembly GCA_965248825.1. Taxonomy (GTDB): domain Bacteria; phylum Pseudomonadota; class Alphaproteobacteria; order UBA828; family UBA828; genus WTGU01. The sequence continues at coordinate 14,088 of CBDFKL010000005.1, forward strand.
ACCGCGAAGGCAGCCATGGTCACCGGCATGCGATAACCGATGCCGTCGAGCTCGCTGACCAGCGTCTTGTGCGCGGCGGTGTAGATCGCGCCCGCGCAGAAGAACAGGGTGATCTTGCCGAAGGCGTGGGTGGCGATGTGCATCGCGCCGCCCGTGAGGCTCGCGCTCGTCGCAAGCGCGCCCCCGAGCACGACATAGGCGAGCTGACTCACGGTCGAATAGGCCAGCCGGCGCTTCAGGTCGTCCTGACGGAGCGCGATCAGCGAAGCGATCAGAATCGTGACGGCAGCCACCGCGATGAGCCACTCGCTGCCGGCGAGCGAGCGGAGGAAATCGAGGCCGAAGATGTAGACCAGGATTTTCAGGACCGTGAAGACGCCGGCTTTGACCACCGCCACAGCATGCAACAGCGCGCTGACCGGGGTCGGCGCGACCATCGCCGCGGGAAGCCAACCGTGGAACGGCATCAAGGCGGCCTTGCCGACGCCGAACATGTAGAGCACCAGCAGAACGGCGGCCGTCCGCTCGCTGACGGCGCCCGCGAGAATCCCACCCGCTCGAAATTCGAGCGTTCCCACCTCCACCCAGGTCCAGAGAATCGCGAGAAGTTGCAGCACGATCGAGGTCGTCAGCAGGAGGCCGAGATAGATCCTGCCCGCGCGGCGCGCCGCCTCGCTCCCGCTATGGGTCACCAGAGGATAGGTCGAGAGCGTCAGCGCCTCGTAGAACAGGAAAAGGGTAAACATGTTGGCGGCGAAGGCGACGCCGATGGCGCTGCCGAGCGCGATCGCGAAACAGGCATAGAAGCGCGTCTGGTGATCCTCCCGGTTGGCCCTGACATAGCCGATCGAGTAGATCGTGGTCGCGATCCAGAGGAACGAAGCGATCAGCGCGAACAACATGCCGAGCGGCTCGAGCGCAAAGGCAAGCGGCAAACCGGGCACGATGTCGAACAGCGCAACACGCGGCACCATGCCTGCCATGACCGGCGGCGCCAGCGAGACGACCAGGCCGAACAGGGCAATAGCGGTAGTCAGCGAGACCGCTTCCCGAAGCACCGGCCGCCGAGCCGACGCCCCGATCAACAGCGCACCGAGGAACGGAACGGCAAGTGCGGCGAGAATCTGCGCTGCGTGGCTCATTGACCACCTAGGAGCGCGGCCGCTGCGCGCTCCGCAATGCCGACGGTGAGCTCCGTGTGCAGGCCGAAATAGAGCGAGCCCGCGATCAACAGCCAGGTCGCGAGCTGCATGGCCCACGGCGCTTCGGCGACCGCAGGAGCGCCGGGCGGCGGCGCACGAAAATAAGCCGCCTCGATCAAACGGCCCACATAGGCAAGGGCGATCAGCGAGCCGATCAGCACGAAGAGCGCGACCGGCCACAGGCCGGCCTCGAGCGCTCCTTGCACGAGATACCATTTGCTGACGAAGCCGGACGTCACCGGGACCCCGACGAGGCCGAGGCCGCCAATCACGATCGCCGCCATTGTGAGCGGCATGCGCCGGCCGAGGCCGTGCAGAGCGCTCAGGTCGGTCACGCCGAGCCGGTAGGCGATGCTCCCGGCCGCGAGGAACAGGCCGCCCTTCATGAGGGCGTGATTGAAGATGTGGACCAGCGCGCCGGTCACCCCGGTCACCGAGGCGAGGCCGATGCCGACGCCGAGATAGCCGATCTGCCCGACACTCGAGAACGCGAGGAGGCGCTTCAGATCGGTCTGGAAAACCGCAACAAGAGAGCCGACCAGAACCGCGATCAGCGACAATGCGAGCAGGATCTCCGCCAGCGGCAAGGCCGTGAACGCGAATTGCGTCCCAAACACCGTAAAGACGAAGCGGAGCAGCATGTAAGCGCCGACCTTGGTCGCGGTCGCGGCGAGGAACGCGCTCACGAAGGACGGTGCGTAGGCGTAGGCGTTGGGCAGCCAGAGGTGGAACGGAAAGAGCGCGAGCTTGATCAGGACCCCGACGGTGATGAAAGCGAAGGCCGTGAGAATGGCCGGCGTATCGCCGAGCGCAGGCACCCGGACGGCGAGGTCGGCGAGGTTGAGCGTGCCGGTCTTGGCATAGAGGAACCCGACCCCGAGCAGAATCAGCGCGGCCCCGATCGTGCCGATGATGAGATATTGGTAGGCTGCAGTCAGCGCACGGCGCTGCCGGCCCAGCGCGACGAGCACGTAGCTTGCGAGCGAAGAGATCTCGAGGAAGACATAGATGTTGAAGGCATCGCCGGTAGCGACGATGCCGAGCAGGCCGGTCAGAGCGAGCAGGAAGACCGCGTAGAACAGATGCCGCCGCTCGGGCGCGATCTCTCGTTCCACGCTCTGCCGAGCGTAGGGCATCATGAACGCGGCGACTCCGGTAATGATCAAGAGGATGAAGGCGTTGACGCCGTCCAGGCGGTATTCGATGCCGAAGGGCGGCGCCCAGCCGCCGAGGCGATAAGAGATCGGCCCGGTGCTCATCACCTGGTCGAGCAGCACGGCCGCGATCGCCAGCAGGCCCCAGCAGACCATCGTCGCGAAGCCCCAGGCATAGCGCCCGCGCCGCAGCAGCACGCAGAGCGGTGCCGCGATAAGCGGCGCGGCGACCTGAAGCGCCGGTAGATGGCTTGCGATCATGCGCCGTCCGGCTCGCGGTCGCGCTCGTCGATCTCGTCTTCCTCGACGGTCCCGTAGGCGCGCCTGATCGCGACGGTCAGCGCGAGCCCGACCGCGAGCGTCGAGACCGAGACGACGATCGCCGTGAGGATCAGAACGTGGGGAAGCGGGTTGGAATAGATCTCGTAACCGGGATCGATGATCGGCGCGGTGCCGCCCCCGACCTTTCCGATCGTGATGTAGAACAGGAAGATCGCGCTCTGAAAAATGCTCAGCCCGATCAGCTTCTTGACCAGGTTGGTCGGTGCGATGACGGCGTAGAGCCCGATCATCGCGAGCACGATCGCCGCCCAGTAGTTGACGTGCGTGAGGACTTCCACCTCAGCGCTGCTCGGCAAGGACGTAGAAGACGATCGTCATCACGGCGGCCACCGCGACCCCGACCCCGATCTCGATGATGATGATCCCGATGTGATTGCCGTGGGGCGGATCATGGGCGAGCACGCCATATTCGAGGAAGCTTCCGCCTCCGATCATGCCGGCGATGCCGACGCCCGCGTAGAGCAGCACCCCCAGGCAGGCGAGCACCACGAGGATGTGCAGCGGGGCAACACGGCGTGCCGCGGGGACGCCGAAGACCAGACCATAGAGCACAAGACCCGAGCCGAAGATCACGCCCGCTTGAAAGCCGCCACCGGGCCCATAATCGCCGTGCATCTGGACATAGAGGGCGAACAGCAGGATCAACGGGATCAGCAGCTTCGAGATCACGCGCAAGACCAGGTTATCGGTCATTCGCGATCCCTCGCGGTCGGGCGTCGACGCCGAGCGACACCGAGCAGCACGAGAACGCCGATCCCGGCGGTGAAGATCACGGTAACCTCGCCGAGGGTGTCGAAGCCGCGATAGGACGCCAGCACCGCCGTCACGATGTTGGGGACGCTGGTCTCCGCTTCGCCGTGCTCGAGGTAGTGGGGAGCGACATGGCGCTGCGCCGGCGCCATGGGATCGCCGAAGTCGGGCAAGTCGAGAGAGCCATAGACCAGCAGTCCGCCGGTCGCGAGCGCCGCGGCGATCGGAAGCCAGGGCCGGCGATGTTTGATCTTCTCCCGCCGGCCGGTCGCGGCGATGGCGAGCAGCATGAAGACGGTGGTCACCCCGGCGCCGACCGCAGCCTCGGTGAAGGCGACGTCGACCGCATCGAGAACGACCCAGAGAACGGAGGTGACGAGGCTGTAAATTCCGAGCACCAGGGCGGCCGCGAGCAGGTTGCGCAACGTAATCACGATGAGCGCCGTCGCGATGAGCAGAGCCAGAAGCAGAATATCGATGTAGAGCTCTATGGCTTGGGATCCTTGGTCTTTCTGGTCCACGGCTTGAGCCCGTCGAGCAGCGCCGCGCGGGCCAGTGCGTGCGCCGCCGTCGGGGCGGTGAATGCCAGAAATGTAAGAATCAGAACCAATTTGAGGGTCTCAAGCGACAGCCCCGCCTGCAGCATGAAGCCGAGCAGCATGAGGCCTGCGCCGACGGTATCGGCGACACCCGCCGGATGGATGCGGGTGAAGAGATCGGGCATCCGGATCAACCCGATCCCGCCAATCATCACGAAGCAGATACCGGCACCGATGCTGATCCAACTGAGGATGTCGACGATCACGGCGCCTCTCCCGCATCGCGCGCTTCGGCTCGGCTGCGCCTGATGTAGCGGAGCACCGCGACGGTGCCGATGAAGTTGATCAGCGCGTAAACCAGCGCGATGTCGAGGAAATCCGGACGACCCATAAGAAAGCCGATGGCCGCGATCAGCAGCACGGTCATGGTTCCGATCGCATTCACACCGAGCACGCGGTCATACACCGTCGGCCCCAGGAACGCGCGGACCAGCGCGAGGAAGATCGTCACCACAAGCGCCGCGACCGCGGCGAGAAACATCATGGCTCGCCCTCCAGCGCCGTGACGCGCCGGTCCATCGCGGCGGACTTCAGCTCGTCCATTCCTCGGCGGGTCAGCGCGTGCACCTCGACGCCCTGGGCCGTGACCGCCGTGGTAAGCGTGCCGGGTGTGAGGGTGATGGAGTTCGCATAGATCACCTTGCCGAGGTCGGTCCTCTGGCTCGACGGCACGGTCTCGACAACCGGGTCGATAGCGGGTCGCCGCGACAGCACGAGACGGCTGATGTGGAGCGCCGAGATAAAGATTTGCAGGGCCAGCCAGCTCCAATAGAGCGGTATGCGGTAGGTCAGGTGGATCGGATGTCCCTCGTGATCCACCACGTCCATGCGCATCGCCACGGCGACGACGAGCGCCGCGCACACGGCCCCGAGCGCGAGCAGAAACGGCGTGTAATGACCGGACAGTGCGAGCCAGAGCCCGTAGAGCGCGGCGAACAGACTAAACGCGTGAAGCACGCTTACCCCTCGTGCCGGGTCGGTGCGAAAGCCGGTGATCAGACCTCGACAAACGGAACGCGACCGTGATGACCAACCGGCATCACGGCGACTCCGCGTATCGACGCGACTCGATTATGCCCGAGGCGGTTTGCCCCGCAACAACGAAAGGGCGACGCCGGCGGTCATTTGAGCTCGATCGCGTAGGCCGACGTCGGGAGCGCTTTCTCGATCAAACCCTGGCCCTCCAGGAAGTCTGCGAATCGCTCGTAGCGCGCGTTGTCCAGCGCGGCGGGACGGAGCGCAAAACGGGGCAAGGTGTCCCGCCATGCCAGCTTGTTGAGCGCGTCGTCGAGCTCTTCCCGGCCGCGCAGAAAGAGCCGCCAGGACTCGTCCGGATGATTGATGAGGAATTGGACGCCGCGTTCGAGGGCGTCGACGAAGCGCCGCAGGACCGGATCGTCGCGCCGATCGACATGCGCGACGACGATCAGCTCGTCATAGGGCGGCACGCCTTCCTCCTCGATATAGAAGGCGCGCCCGGGCCGCCCCTCGAGGTCCATCTGGTTGAGCTCGAAATTGCGATAGGCGCCGATCACGGCATCGACCTGTCCCGACAGGAGAGACGGCGACAGAGAGAAATTGACGTTGACCAAGGTCACGTCGTCGAGCCCGACGCCATGGGGTTCGAGCATGGCGCGAAGCAGCGCATCCTCGAAGCCGCCGACCGAGAAGCCCACCGTACGCCCCTTGAGGTCGGCGAGCGTCTTGATCGGACTGTCTTCCAGCACCAAGAGCGTGTTCAGCGGCGTCGCCACGAGGGTTGCGATCCGCAGCAGCGGCAGTCCCTCGGCGACCTGAAGGTGAAGCTGCGGCTGGTAGGAGATCGCCAGATCGGCCTTGCCGGCGGCGACCAGCTTCGGCGGGTCGTTCGGATCAGCCGGCGCGATGACCTCGAGCTCGATCCCCTCCGCTTCGAAATAGCCCCTCTCGAGCGCGACGAAGACCGGCGCATGGTCCGGGTTGATGAACCAGTCGAGCATGAGGGTCAGCTTGTCGGCCGCGGTTCCCGGCCGCGGTGCGAGAACGACCGCGGCCAGACAGGCCATGACGGCAATGAGCAGTGTCGTCTTCATGATCCGCATTGCATGAACCTTTCCCTTGGAAGATTACCGGTCGGGTTGCCAGTAAAGGGCCCGACGAAGCACGTGGTCGGCGATGAAGTAGACCGCGACCGCAAAGACCGCGAGCGTCAGCAGAGCAGCAAACATCAGGTCGATCTGCATGCGCCCGTTGGCGTGGAGCATGAGAAAGCCCAAGCCGGCGCTCGAGCCGACCCACTCGCCGACCACGGCGCCGATCGGCGCGACCGCCGTCGCAACCCGGACCCCGGACGCGAGCGCAGGCAGCGCCGCCGGCACGCGGATGCGCCACAGCGTGCGCCAGGGACTCGCGCCCATCGCATGGGCAAGGTCGAGCCAGCCCGGCTCGGTCCGCCGCAGACCATCGAAGAAGCTCGCCGCCACCGGGAAATAGATGATCAAGGTCGCCATCGCGACCTTCGACGCGATGCCGTAGCCAAGCCACAGGACGAGGATCGGCGCCAGCGCAAAGACCGGCACGGCTTGGGAAGCGACGAGGACCGGCAGAAGCCAGAGCCGCGCCGGCCGGACGTAGGTCAGCACCAAAGCGCTGATCATGCCGAGCAAGGTGCCGAACGCGAGGCCGAGTGCGATCTCCAGCAGCGTGGTCTGAGCATGGCCGAGAATCAACTCGACGTGGTTCCACCAGCTCAGCGCAACCCGCGCCGGTCCGGGAAGGATGTAGTGGGGAGTCTCGGCGAGCCAGACGATGCCTTGCCAGACCAGAACCAGAAGTCCGCACATCACCGTTGGCCTGAGGGCGCGCATGGGCGATCGCTCCCATCAAACCGTCCGCTGATGCGGGATGGCGGCGGCGTCGGCTGCCGTGAGCTGCTCGAGCAAACTGACATGAAGCTCTTGCAGGGCTCTATCGCCGACATTTCGGGGCGGGGCGCCGTCTGGCGCAGGTGCCGCCTGCACCGATGCCGGCCGGCCGGCCATGACGTAGATCCGATCACCGAGCCGCAGGGCCTCGAGCGGATCGTGGGTGACGAGAAGAACGGTGCGCCCGGCGAGCAGGCCCGCGGCCAGCTCCTGCAATCGCATTCGGGTGATCGCATCGAGCGCCGAGAACGGCTCGTCCATCAGGACGATGGGCCGGTCTTCCATCAATGTGCGGGCGAGGGCAACCCGCTGGCGCATGCCGCCGGAAAGGGTCTGAGGCAGAGCGCCAGCCTCGGCGCCCAAGCCGACCCGTTCGAGCATTGCCAGAGCGCGCTCCTTATCGGGTCTCGCACCACGCAGGCGTGCGCCGAGAGCGACGTTGCCGAGCGCACTGAGCCACGGCATGAGCAGATCCTGCTGCGCCATATAGGCGATGCGTTCGTCGCCGGATACGGTCAGGTCCCCGGCCTCCAAATGCTCGAGGCCGGCGATGATCCGCAGCAGGCTCGATTTGCCGACCCCGCTCGGCCCCAGCAGGCAGGTCCATCGATCCCGCTCCAGCGCCATGTCCAGGCCGTCGAACAGGAGCATCCCCTCGAAGCGCAGCCGGGCGCGCTGGATTCGAACGGCGGGGTTTGAATCGGATTGCGGAAGGTCTGACGGCATCAGGTCTCGTTTCCTACGCCGGTCCTAACCGGGTCAGGTTCAAGGGGTCGTCGGTGATCGTCCGACCTCTCAGCCGCGCACGGCTCCCCCAGAGGTGTGCCGACTATGGCGGACCGGCGGCCGCGATGCAACCGCGTGCGCAGACGAAATCGGTTTACGCCGTGCGCCGCAGCCGATAGACCACGCCCATGATCATTCGACGGGCGGTGATGCTCGGCCTCTTGGCCGGAGCCCTGCTCTCGGTCTGGGGCTTCGCCCCGCTGGCCCCAGCGTCCGGCGCAGACACGACGACGCGCGGGCCTCTCGAACCATTGGCGCTCGAAACCCAATCCGGCGTGCACGCCATCGAGGTCGAGATCGCCCGCACACCCGAGCAACGCGCCGTCGGGCTCATGTATCGAACCGAGCTCGCGCCCGATCGCGGCATGCTTTTCGATTTCGGAACGACGCGCCCGATCACGATGTGGATGAAGAACACCTTGATCCCGCTCGACATGTTCTTCGTCGACCACACCGGCCGAATCGTTGGAATCGCCGCGAAGACGACCCCGCTCTCGGAGCAACGGATCCGCTCCGCCGAGCCGGTTCGTTTCGTCCTCGAGATGATCGGCGGCAGCGCCGCACGCCTTGCAGCCAACCCGGGCGACCATCTGCGGCACCCGGTCTTCGACCGAGCGGCCAGGCCCGGCGGGGGAGCTAGCACGCCATGCCCTTGGCGGGTGTAAAGCGGTGAGCGAGGCGCGCCTCAAGACGGAAATCCTGGTTCAGGCGGGCTTCCGCTATTGCCAGCGGGCTTTGCTGGCCGCCGCGTTGCGGCGGCGCGGCGATGCCGATGCGGGGGCTCTCCTGGTCAAGGTCAGCCGCCTCGACGGCACGGCGGCGGTCTTCGCCCGCATGCAATCGCTCGACGGCGACTTGACGTGGCGCCGCGCGACCGGCGAGGGCTGGATCCCGGAGGAGGCCGCCGAAGAGCGATTGACCCGGGAGATCGACTTCGACCCCGATGTCTGGATCGTCGAGGTCGAAGACCCCGAAGGCCGAAACCCCTTCGAGCTCATCGCCGGCTGAGCCGTCGGCCCGGCACGTCGGCGGCCGGACGATTGGACCGCTCGCTCTAACCCGAGCGGAGGTAACGCACCGCCATGTCGCGCTCGAAGAGGTAGAGGAGAGTGCGCAATGCTCGACCGCGGCCCGATTCGAGCTCGGGATCGCGTTCGAGGACCAGGCGCGCGTCGTCACAGGCGGCCGCGAGCAACTCGTCATGCGCGGCAAGGTCCGCGAGATGGAACGCCGGGGCGCCGCTCTGGCGCGTGCCCAAAAGCTCGCCGGCGCCCCGCAGCCGAAGGTCCTCCTCGGCGATCCGAAAACCGTCGTCGGTCTCACGGAGGATGGCGAGCCGAGCCCGTGCCGCCTCGCCGAGTGGCGGCGGGTAGAGCAGCAGGCACGTCCCCGGCTTCTCGCCGCGCCCGACGCGACCGCGCAGTTGGTGGAGCTGAGCGAGGCCGAAGCGCTCGGCGTGCTCCACGATCATGACCGTCGCGGCGGCTACATCGACACCGACCTCGACCACCGTCGTCGCGACCAGGATGTCGGCTCCATCGCCGGCAAAGGCAGCCATGGCGGCGTCCTTCTCGGGCCCTTTCATGCGGCCGTGGATCAGCGCGACGCGGCCGCTGAAAATCTCGCCGAGTCGCGCGTGGCGATCGGTGGCCGCGGCGAGGTCGACCAGCTCCGATTCTTCGACCAGAGGACAGACCCAATAAACCTTGGCGCCCGCGGCGAGCGCCCGCCTGACGGCGGCGACGACCTGGTCCAACCGTTCCGACGAGAGAACCCGAGTCTCGACCGCGATCCGACCAGGCAGCCGTTCGGTAAGACGAGAGACCTCCATGTCGCCATAGGAGGTGAGCACCAGCGAGCGCGGAATCGGAGTCGCGGTCATCACCAGCAGGTCCGCCGCCTGTCCCTTGCGCGCGAGCAGCATCCGCTGGTGCACGCCGAAGCGATGCTGCTCGTCCACGACGGCGAGCGCGAGATCCTTGAACGCCACGCCCTCCTGAAATAGCGCATGGGTGCCGACCAGGATGTCGATCTCGCCGGATTTGAGCGCCGCCAGGGTCTTCTCGCGCGCCCTGCCCTTGTCTCGGCCCGTGAGCAGCGCGAGGCCGACCCCGGTCTTCGCCAGCAGCGAGCCGAGCGTCGCCGCGTGCTGGCTCGCCAACAGTTCGGTCGGTGCCATCAGCGCGGCCTGCGCCCCCGCCTCGACCGCGATCAGCATGGCAAAGAGGGCGACCACGGTCTTGCCGCTGCCGACATCGCCCTGAAGAAGGCGGAGCATGCGAAGGTCGCCGGTGAGATCCGCAGCGATCTCGGCGATGGCCGTCCGCTGTCCCTCGGTCATGCGAAACGGAAGCCCGGCGGCGACCCTTTCGCGGAGCCGGCCGTCACCGGTGATCGAACGGCCGCGGCCGCGCCGCGCGGAGCGACGGACGAGAGCCAGTGCGAGCTGATTCGCCAACAGTTCATCATAGGCGAGCCGAGACCGAGCGGCCGTCCCCGGCTCCAGATCCGCCGCACATTCGGGTTCGTGGACGGCCTGAAGAGCCTGGTTCCAGGGCAGCCAACGACGCGCCTCGATGAGATGCGGATCGGCCCACTCGGGAAGCACGGGCGCCTGGGCCAGGGCGGCGTGCACCGCGCGGGCCATGACCCGGAGCGTGATCCCGGTGCCGAGCGGATAGATCGGCTCGACCGTTTGCACGCTCTCGCGCTCGTCCAACGGCACGATATGGTCGGGATGCACCATTTGGATCTCACCGCCATAGCGCTCGATGCGCCCGCTGACCACGCGCACCACCCCTTCGGGCAGCTTTTGCCGAAGCCAATCGTCGCGGGCGCGGAAAAAAACCAGAGTCACGACCCCGGTCTCGTCCGAGCAATGGACCTTGGTCGGAAGCCTCGGGTTGGGCGCGGCCTGATACCGATCGACGCGCACCGTGAGCGTTGCCGTGCTGCCGGCCTCGGCATCGGCAATCTTCGGCGCATGGCGTCGGTCGATCAGCCCGCACGGCAGGTGCCAGAGGAGGTGCACCACCAGGGGTCCGACCACGCGCTCGAAGGCGCGGCCGGTACGGGCACCGACCCCCGGCAGCACCGTCGCCGGCGCGAACAGCGGATTGAGGACGGCGGGGCGCATCGCCCGTGCAACCTATCCGGGTGAATGTCCGACGCCAACCGATGAGACGCAGCCGTCGAGCCTCTTCGGCCCTTCTATCCGCCCCTGGGGAGCGGTTATGGTCGGCCGACCACAGCCATCAGCCGAGAGACCATCATGCCAGACAGCGCCAACCACCACGCCGCGTGTAGCTGCGGCCAACTCCGTGTGACGGCGGTCGGCGATCCCGACCTCGTCATCGCCTGCAACTGCCTCGCCTGCCAGCGTCGTACCGGCAGTCCCTTCGGCGTCGGCGCCTATTTTCGGAAAGATGCCCTATCGGCCGAAGGCGCGGAGAAGTTCTTCTCGCGGGTGGCGGATTCGGGTCTCAATGTCACGATACGCTTCTGCCCCCACTGCGGAACGAATGTCTATTGGACCGCAGACCTCCGCCCCAACCACTATGGCGTCGCGGTCGGCTGCTTCGCCGAGCCCGGCTTCGTCGCGCCGGCGCGCGTGGTCTGGAGCGAGAGCAAGCACTCCTGGGTCACCTTTCCGGAGGGCGTGCCGGCATTCGCCCAGGCAGCGCCCATGGCGAAGCCGGATCAGGCGAAAAGCTGAGCAAGGCCCTCCTAACAGCTAATACGGCACCCCGACCGCTTCGGACAGGAACCCCACGAACCGCGCGCCCTTGCGCGCGATCTCGGCGAAGCGCTCGAGGAAATCCGGGCGGCTCGCATCGGCCTCGGGAAAGCTGGTGATCGCGACGAAATCCTTGCGTTTGAGGTCCTCGATCAACGGATGCTCGGGGTCGTAGCCCCGGGGCGGACGCTTGAGAGCCTCACCCGCCAGCTCGAACGTGTCACGAAAGGCCTTGGCGCGCGTGATGCGCGTCCACGGGTCCGGCCGGTCGACGATCGCGTCCCGGATCCGACCGAGCGTGTCGTTGTCCGGGTGCCAGACGCCGCAACCGGCGAAGCAGGTCTCGGGCTCGAGGTGGAGATAGAAGCCGGGCGCGTGGGCATCCTTGCCGGCGGCATGGCGGAAATGAGCGCCGACATTGGTCTTATAGGGCGTCTTGTCCTTGGAGAATCGGGTGTCGCGATAAATCCGGAAAAGCGAGCCGCCATTCGGCCGCGGATCGGCAAGGAAATGAGGGCTGATCTCGCTGAGCGGCTGGGCGAAGGCGCCGATGAAATCGAGCATGGGATCACGCACCTCGGCCTTGTAACGCTCCTTGTTCGCCTCGAACCACGGCCGCTCATTGTTGGCCTTGAGCTCGCGCAAAAAATCGAAGAGCGCCGGCGTGATCGGCTGTGGCGTCATCCTCTCCCCCTTCAAGCACCGACCCCTATCGCCGCCGGATGCCACCCGGCAGCCGACCGGATGTCCGGTGGTGGGCCATGCTCGGCGATGCTAACGATGCGGCGTACCGCACGCGAGACCAGTTGTCGTCGGGAGAAACGGAATGCTGCGATTCTTGCCGGGCGTCGCAGGCGCGGCCGGCGCCTTCATCGCCCTCAAGCTGATCACGTTGATCGACATTGTCACACTCTGGCCCGAGGTCGTCATCTACGGCGCGGCCTATCTCACCGTCACCATCGCGGCCGACCGGGCGATGGTGCGCTACGGCCGAAACCGTCCACCCGGGCGGCGCCGGGCTTGACCGGCACGCTCAGCGGTCGAGCGGCACGACGCGGCGGCGGCTCAGCTTGCCCACCCAGCGCTCGGTCAGATCGAGCGTGTGGCCGAACTGGTCGAGCACGCGGGCGACGGTGTGATCGACGATCGCATCGACCGACTGCGGCCTGTTGTAGAACGCCGGGACCGGCGGCAGGATCGTCACGCCGAGCCGGGCCAGCTTCAGCATGTTCTCGAGATGGATCGCGCTGAGCGGAGCCTCGCGGACCACGAGCACGAGCGGCCGGCGCTCCTTGATCATGACATCGGCCGCACGGTGGATCAGGTTCTCGCTCAGGCCGGACGCGATCGCCGCCAGGCTGCGCATCGAGCAGGGTGCGACCGTCATGCCATCGACCGGGAACGAACCCGACGACATCAAGGCGCCCATGTCACCCGGGCTGTAGTAATGGTCTGCGAGTGCGCGGAGATCGTCGAGGTTTTTGCCGGTCTCGTGCTCCAGGGTCCGTTGACCCCATTTGCTGACGATCAGGTGAGTCTCGACCCGGGCGTCGTTCAGCACCTCGAGCAAGCGCACACCGAACACCGCGCCGCTCGCGCCCGTCACACCGACGACCAGGCTGTTCACCACCGCTTTACTCCGTCCCGGAACAAGGAAGTCGAATGCTCATATTCGCGCGCATCATTCGGTTCTAATAAATTGATATAGAACGTTTTATTTCCTCTCTCCCATGCAGGTTCGGGCACATCTGCCCCCGTTTCTGCCCCGCCTGCAAGCGATCGCAGGAGGAAATGTCCATGCCGCGTGCCCACCTCAACCAAGCCCGTGCCGACACCCTCAGGCCCGGTAGGTCCGCTTACGATATTCGCGACGCGGACCTGAAACGGTTTGGTGTCCGGAACCTGCCTTCAGGCAGGATACGCTATTTCATTCACGGCAAACACCGGGGCCGGCGCGCCCGGTAGAGACCATCGTGGAGGCGGTCGCCGAGGAGGTGTTCCGGCGCTACGGGCGGAACTGAAAACCAGGAATGCCCAGGGTCATCCATGTCGCGCGAAACCGGTGTGGATTGCGAGCAGGTCTACCGCTCGCGGTGTCACGCGCCCCGAGGGTTGAAAGTGGCAGCCTTACCGGTAACGATGACAATCGCAGGCGGCCGGATCGTCATGGCTGATCAACACAGAACGGCCGAGGCAGCCAAGGAGTTGCTGCCCTACTGGCGCGACACGCACATGCTGACCGATCGGTCCAACGCCGGTATCAGTGAACCGTCGCACAGTCGGCAAATTGAGCGGTCATGGGCGGCTTCGCAAAGTTTATTGAGCAAATGTGCGGGACATCCGCTTGCGTCAAAGGGCTCAGAGCTATGGCCTACGAACGCAGATCGAGGTCTAGCTGGGCCTCTTTTAGGATCCGACGCCTAACAAAGATCAAACGATCACAAGCAAAGGGAGGTCACCATGAAGCGCGTTGATGGAACGATCGGAAGTCGCGGCGCATCGCGTCGTCGCTTCCTGAAGCAGGCCGCAGCCGGCGCTGGCGTCGCGGCGCTTGGCGCGAGCGTGTCGACGGCACGCCGCGCGCTTGCCAAGTCCTATGAAGGCGTAGAGCTGAACATGCTCACTTGGCCGGGTTGGAGCGACCCGCACATCACGGCCATGTTCGAGGAACGGACCGGCGCCAAGGTGATCGTGAAGGAATATATCGGCGGTGAAAGCATGATGGCGGTGCTCAGCCAGTCACCGCCCGGCTCCTTCGATCTTATCCTCTCCGACCACGAATATCTCAAGCAGCTCCGGGCGGCCGATCAGATCGTCGCGTTGGACCCCACCGAATATCCGTTCGACCAGTATTGGCCGGAGTTTCAGCGGTTTGAGCCTCACTGGAGTGACGGCAAGATGTACGCGGTGCTGACTTCCTTCGGCTATATCGGCATCGCATACAACACAAATCAGCTCAAGGAGTCCGACGTCGCATCCTATGACATCCTGTGGGACCCCAAGGTCAAGGGTAAGCTCGGCTGGTTCGATTGGTATCTGCCGAACATGGGTTGCCTGAGCCTCTACGACGGCAATCGGCCGCCTCACGACATCGACGAGGCCGCCTTCGCGAAGCTGAGTGACACCCTGCACTCGCTGCGACCGCAAATGGGGGCCTTCCTGGGCATGGCGGACGTCTTCTCGTCCTTCACGAACGAGCAGATGTGGATCTCACCCGGAATCGGCGACTGGGTCGCTCAGATTCTCCAGGATGGAGGCTTGCCCATTGCCGCGACGGTGCCCAAGGAAGGCGGGCTGATGTGGAGCGATTCCTGGGCCCTGGCAAAGACCGCGAAGAATCCCGAGCTCGCGGGGGAATGGGTTCGTTACGTCGCCTCACCCGAGGGGCAGATCAGGGCCGCCACCCTGCCGGCCTTCGCGCGCAACATTCCCAACAAGGAAGGTTGGAAGCTGCTCAACGAGGAGATGCCCGAATGGGCGGCCAGGCTGCGCCATCACTTCGACTCGCGCAACGTGGTCGACGAATACAACGAGGGAAACATCTTCGCACGAGATCTGCCGGTTCGGCAGTCCGTCGAGGAGTGGAGCGAGGTCTGGATCGAATTCAAGAGCGCGTAGTCTTGCCTGGAGGCCCGTGACGGCGCTACCTCTGACGAAGCGGCGCGGATGGCCTGTTCGCCCCGCGCCGCCTTCTTTCCGTGAGCTTAGGCGAGGGCTTCGACGACGCTCTCCGAACCGGACACGGCGCCCAACTGTCCGTAACCGGCCTTGGTGATCCGGATGATCGACTCGTGATTCGCGATCTCTGAGGCGGCGCAGCAATCTTCGAGCAGCAGGCACTCATATCCCCGATCGTTGGCGCCCCGGAGCGTCGTGTAGACGCAGCAATCGGTCGTTACCCCGGCGAAAATCAAATTGCGGATCCCCCGCTGTCGAAGAATTTGATCCAGGTCGGTCGCGTAGAAGCCGCCCTTGCCCGGTTTGTCGATGATGGGCTCACCCGGTCGCGGAGCGAGTTCCGGCACGATCTCCCAGCCCGGCTCGCCGCGCACCAGGATGCGGCCGAGGGGCCCTTGCGAGCCGATCTCAGCGCCGTTACGGGCGGATCTCCAGCGCTTGTTCTCGTTGAGGTCGGACAGATCGGATCGGTGGCCCTCACGGGTGTGCAGAATGTGAAAGCCCCGCTCCCGCATTCGTTCGAGCACCTTCTTCAGGGGATCGATCGGTCTGCGGGTCAGCGACATATCGATCCCCATCTGATCGCAATAGCCACCGTAGCCGCAGAAATCCATCTGCATGTCGATGACGATCAGCCCCGTGTTCCGCGGCTCCGGAGCACCGTCGAAGGGCCACTCATAGGGATCGGCTGAGATTCGCGAATATGCCGTCGGCCTTTGCTTCATGCGATCGCCCTCAGGAGCGCTGCCGACTGAGCGATGGAGCCGTAGAGACCGTTGAGGATGCCGAGCACGTCCAGAATCGCCATTCGCTCCTCCGGGTCGGCGGCGCCGCAACAGTCCTCCAGCAACAAGCATTCGTATCCGCGGTCGTTGGCGTCGCGCAAAGTGGCCTGCACGCTGCCCTCGGCCGTGACCCCGCCGACGATCAGGTTCCTGATTCCCAGCCCGCGCAGCACCTGCTCGAGTTCGCTGGCGTAGAACCCGCTCATCCCCGGTTTGTCGATGACCGGCTCGCCCGGCTCCGGCGCAAGCTCGGGCACAATGTCGCTGCCCGGCTCACCACGAACCAAGATACGTCCGTTGACGCCGTTCTCTCCTATGGCCAGGCCGCGGTGCTCCGTGCGCCACCGTTTCGTCCGGTTGAGATCGGAGAGGTCGGCTCGGTAGCTTTCCCGTAGGTAGATTGCGCGGAAGCCCGATGCCCTCACGGCATCCAACACGCGGCGGAGCGGCTCAATCGGCCGTCTGAGCCCCGTCAGATCAACGCCGAGCTGGTCGAGCCAGCCGCCCGGTGCGCAGAAATCGACTTGCATATCGACCACCAGCAAGGCGGTGTTGTCCCTTCCCAGATGGCCATCGAAAGGCCAGGGATAGGACCCCTCCACGGATTTCGGCATCATGCTCCTGCTTTGTTGATGCGCCTCGAGGATCAAGAGGGGAACCGCCGACCGCGCCAAAAAACGTGGCTTTCGGTGTGCGATTCACGGCCCACTATCGGTATTCCACATGTCCGCGTAAAGCTTCCAGGACCCGCCAGGTGCGCTAACGGTGGAAATGGCACACCCCTTCTGGGAGGACGTCGCGAGAACACGCGAAGGCGTGACGAACTGTGCGAGGTCGCGCAACCCTCTGGACGATCTGGCCGCGTCAGAAGGTTGTGGCCTGAGTAGCCGTCGACCTGCGCCGTCCCGGAAAAACCTTCCAGCAGCGCAGCGCCATGCTTGCCGCCGCGGCCGGGCGCGTAACGAAAAACCACACCCGGCGGGTCCGTGCCGCTCCACGAGCGCTCATCACGCACCAGCGTCCACATGTAGCCCGTCTTCGTCTTGCCCCGGCCAGGGTCCAGAACTCGAACCGTGGTCTCGTCCAACCCCAGCGTGTCCGACTTCTTCAGCTCCGTCGCCAGGCAGTCCTCAACAGGCCGAAGTGGAACGACGCCCGACCCACCCAGGACGCCAGCGTCGCGGAGGTCGCTTGGGCCAGGGGAGAGCTTGATTTACACGGCCCGATTTGAGAACAACACCGGAAAGGTTATGCATGCCTCGTCTACTCCGATCATTGGGAGGTGGTAATCGAATGGCTCGTCTCGCAAAGATTGCCGCCGCCGGCCTGGCGGCTACAGCCCTCGGTCTCGCTGTTGCGGCGTGCCAGCCGCAAATGATGGCTCCGCAGGCTCTGGACGCTGCTGCTCCGGCCAATGCGATGACCGTCGCCGAGGTCCAGGAGCTGGTCGTGGGAAAAACCATTCTCGTCAGAGACGAAAATAGGAAAGTGAGTCGGGCAGAGTATTTTTCTCCGGATGGAACAGTGAAATTGAAAGCGAAACCGGACAGCATCGGTATGTCATTTAGTTATAAAGGAACATATTATTTCAATGATCAGGGAAAATTTTGCGCAAATTACCCCACTTTGCCAATCAACCCAAAGGAATATTGTGAGTATATCGTCCCCTCAAGCGATGGGCGGCATGAGCTAACCGATGGAGGCGTCTATGAGGGGATCCTGGACGGTGAGCAGCTCAGCGAGCTGAAATAGCTTTCTCCGACCGGGCAATGTCGCCGATTGCAGGTGGAGCCGGGCCGTTTCACCGCGTCGGCCGTCACCCCGCACTATTCCGCCGCGTCCTCCAGCGGCGCCTCGACGCGCGCACGGATGTCGCTCAACAGGCCGTTGATGCCTTTGCGATTGATAACCGAGCCGAACTCGAGCCGGTGAGTGAGCAGCATGCCGATACCTTCGACATGGAGGTCGACGACCTTGTGGTTCCCGTCCTTCGAGCGTACGTGGAAATCGAGCCCGACGGGATCGGCTCCGGAGGGCCGGGCGACCTGGGCGCGCACGATCTTGTCGCCGCTCTCGTCGGCGATGGCGGTGCGCACCGTGAACTGCTCTCCGCCATAGGAATAGGAATCGAACCGGCTGGCGTACACGCGTGCCATGAAGTCGAGGAAGATCGCTGAGAATTCCGCGCGCTGCTCAACGGTTGCTGACTTCCAGTGGCGCCCGAGCACGAAGCGGGTGATTGTCGGAACGTCGAAGCCCTTGACCATCACTTCACGGAACGCGGCCTCGCGCTCTGCAAGGGTGCTGTTGGCCTTGTCCCCAAGGATGGCCACAACGTCGTCGCCGACACCCTGGATGAACGCGATCGCCGGGTCGTCAGATGCGGCCGCCCGCTGTCCTCCGCCCGCAACGATGAGGGCAGCGATCAAGGCGACGGCCAAAAACGTGCGTCGAGACAGACGATTGAATCTCTTCAGGCTCGGCTTTCTCGACATTACAACTGTCCTATTGATGCCCTCACGGCATCTAACACGCGGCGGAGCGGCTCAATCGGCCGTCTGAGCCCCATCAGATCAACGCCGAGCTGGTCGAGCCAGCCGCCTGGTGCGCAGAAATCGACTTGCATATCGACGACCAGCAAGGCGGTGTTGTCCCTTTCCAGATGGCCATCGAAAGGCCGGGGATAGGACCCCTCCACGGATTTCGGCATCATGCTCCTGCTTTGTTGATGCGCCTCGAGGATCAAGAGGGGAACCGTCGGCCGCGCCAAAAAACGTGGCTTTCGGTGTGCGATTCACTTCCCACTATCGGTATTCCACATGTCCGCGTAAAGCTTCCAGGATCCGTCAGGTGCGCTAGCAGTCTGTCGGACTTTGGTTTGGATTTCTCATAGAATCGCTGCATGAGCAATTTCGTCGACTGTGATCGGGAGCAGGCGTTTTTGCTTCCTCCCGATCTGCGGGACTGGCTCCCGGCGGGTGATTTGGCGCACTTCGTGATCGAGGCGGTCGAGCGCGTCGATCTGGGCGCCTTCAAGGTGGAGACCTCTAACAACCGGCCGATTTGGCGCGGATAAGGGTGTTCTGTTGGCCGATCCGTGCGGCGGGTGGATTTGACGGCGTTATTCGTCCGCCGTTTTGTTCTCGGCGGGGTGTTTTTCGGTCATACGGGCGGACTCATGCCATGGCGGCGCGGCGTTCATGGAAGATCAGACACTGGAAATTGTAAGCCAGGTTGGCGAGCCCGATCTTGGCCTCCGCCCGCTTGAGCCCGATGGTGCGGACGAACAGGCCCATGCGATCCTTCTGCTGGG
>CBDFKL010000006.1:0-937500 GCA_965248825.1 Alphaproteobacteria bacterium
ACCCGCCGAGACCGTCACCGTCGTCGTCGTCGTGTTCGTGATCGTCCCCGTCGCGGTGGTGGTCGTGCCCAGCGTCACACCGGTCTGGCCCGAAACGGTCGAGATCGTCCCGGTGAACGTTTCGTTCCCCTCGACGACGTTGTCCGTCAGCGTCGTCACCGTCACCGTCGTCGAGTTGTCGCCCGCCGTGATCGTCAACGCATCACTATCGGCGGCGGTGTACGACACCGCCGTGTAATCGTCGCCCGCCGTCGCCGTGTCCGTCGACTCGGTCGAGCTCTCGAAGTCGACCGAGATAGCGCTCGTCGCCGTGATCCCGCTGCCCAGCGATACCGTGAAGGTCACGTCGCTGCCCTCGTCCGCCGCCGCACCCGCCGAGACCGTCACCGTCGTCGTCGTCGTGTTCGTGATCGTCCCCGTCGCGGTGGTGGTCGTGCCCAGCGTCACACCGGTCTGGCCCGAAACGGTCGAGATCGTCCCGGTGAACGTTTCGTTCCCCTCGACGACGTTGTCCGTCAGCGTCGTCACCGTCACCGTCGTCGAGTTGTCGCCCGCCGTGATCGTCAACGCATCACTATCGGCGGCGGTGTACGACACCGCCGTGTAATCGTCGCCCGCCGTCGCCGTGTCCGTCGACTCGGTCGAGCTCTCGAAGTCGACCGAGATAGCGCTCGTCGCCGTGATCCCGCTGCCCAGCGATACCGTGAAGGTCACGTCGCTGCCCTCGTCCGCCGCCGCACCCGCCGAGACCGTCACCGTCGTCGTCGTCGTGTTCGTGATCGTCCCCGTCGCGGTGGTGGTCGTGCCCAGCGTCACACCGGTCTGGCCCGAAACGGTCGAGATCGTCCCGGTGAACGTTTCGTTCCCCTCGACGACGTTGTCCGTCAGCGTCGTCACCGTCACCGTCGTCGAGTTGTCGCCCGCCGTGATCGTCAACGCATCACTATCGGCGGCGGTGTACGACACCGCCGTGTAATCGTCGCCCGCCGTCGCCGTGTCCGTCGACTCGGTCGAGCTCTCGAAGTCGACCGAGATAGCGCTCGTCGCCGTGATCCCGCTGCCCAGCGATACCGTGAAGGTCACGTCGCTGCCCTCGTCCGCCGCCGCACCCGCCGAGACCGTCACCGTCGTCGTCGTCGTGTTCGTGATCGTCCCCGTCGCGGTGGTGGTCGTGCCCAGCGTCACACCGGTCTGGCCCGAAACGGTCGAGATCGTCCCGGTGAACGTTTCGTTCCCCTCGACGACGTTGTCCGTCAGCGTCGTCACCGTCACCGTCGTCGAGTTGTCGCCCGCCGTGATCGTCAACGCATCACTATCGGCGGCGGTGTACGACACCGCCGTGTAATCGTCGCCCGCCGTCGCCGTGTCCGTCGACTCGGTCGAGCTCTCGAAGTCGACCGAGATAGCGCTCGTCGCCGTGATCCCGCTGCCCAGCGATACCGTGAAGGTCACGTCGCTGCCCTCGTCCGCCGCCGCACCCGCCGAGACCGTCACCGTCGTCGTCGTCGTGTTCGTGATCGTCCCCGTCGCGGTGGTGGTCGTGCCCAGCGTCACACCGGTCTGGCCCGAAACGGTCGAGATCGTCCCGGTGAACGTTTCGTTCCCCTCGACGACGTTGTCCGTCAGCGTCGTCACCGTCACCGTCGTCGAGTTGTCGCCCGCCGTGATCGTCAACGCATCACTATCGGCGGCGGTGTACGACACCGCCGTGTAATCGTCGCCCGCCGTCGCCGTGTCCGTCGACTCGGTCGAGCTCTCGAAGTCGACCGAGATAGCGCTCGTCGCCGTGATCCCGCTGCCCAGCGATACCGTGAAGGTCACGTCGCTGCCCTCGTCCGCCGCCGCACCCGCCGAGACCGTCACCGTCGTCGTCGTCGTGTTCGTGATCGTCCCCGTCGCGGTGGTGGTCGTGCCCAGCGTCACACCGGTCTGGCCCGAAACGGTCGAGATCGTCCCGGTGAACGTTTCGTTCCCCTCGACGACGTTGTCCGTCAGCGTCGTCACCGTCACCGTCGTCGAGTTGTCGCCCGCCGTGATCGTCAACGCATCACTATCGGCGGCGGTGTACGACACCGCCGTGTAATCGTCGCCCGCCGTCGCCGTGTCCGTCGACTCGGTCGAGCTCTCGAAGTCGACCGAGATAGCGCTCGTCGCCGTGATCCCGCTGCCCAGCGATACCGTGAAGGTCACGTCGCTGCCCTCGTCCGCCGCCGCACCCGCCGAGACCGTCACCGTCGTCGTCGTCGTGTTCGTGATCGTCCCCGTCGCGGTGGTGGTCGTGCCCAGCGTCACACCGGTCTGGCCCGAAACGGTCGAGATCGTCCCGGTGAACGTTTCGTTCCCCTCGACGACGTTGTCCGTCAGCGTCGTCACCGTCACCGTCGTCGAGTTGTCGCCCGCCGTGATCGTCAACGCATCACTATCGGCGGCGGTGTACGACACCGCCGTGTAATCGTCGCCCGCCGTCGCCGTGTCCGTCGACTCGGTCGAGCTCTCGAAGTCGACCGAGATAGCGCTCGTCGCCGTGATCCCGCTGCCCAGCGATACCGTGAAGGTCACGTCGCTGCCCTCGTCCGCCGCCGCACCCGCCGAGACCGTCACCGTCGTCGTCGTCGTGTTCGTGATCGTCCCCGTCGCGGTGGTGGTCGTGCCCAGCGTCACACCGGTCTGGCCCGAAACGGTCGAGATCGTCCCGGTGAACGTTTCGTTCCCCTCGACGACGTTGTCCGTCAGCGTCGTCACCGTCACCGTCGTCGAGTTGTCGCCCGCCGTGATCGTCAACGCATCACTATCGGCGGCGGTGTACGACACCGCCGTGTAATCGTCGCCCGCCGTCGCCGTGTCCGTCGACTCGGTCGAGCTCTCGAAGTCGACCGAGATAGCGCTCGTCGCCGTGATCCCGCTGCCCAGCGATACCGTGAAGGTCACGTCGCTGCCCTCGTCCGCCGCCGCACCCGCCGAGACCGTCACCGTCGTCGTCGTCGTGTTCGTGATCGTCCCCGTCGCGGTGGTGGTCGTGCCCAGCGTCACACCGGTCTGGCCCGAAACGGTCGAGATCGTCCCGGTGAACGTTTCGTTCCCCTCGACGACGTTGTCCGTCAGCGTCGTCACCGTCACCGTCGTCGAGTTGTCGCCCGCCGTGATCGTCAACGCATCACTATCGGCGGCGGTGTACGACACCGCCGTGTAATCGTCGCCCGCCGTCGCCGTGTCCGTCGACTCGGTCGAGCTCTCGAAGTCGACCGAGATAGCGCTCGTCGCCGTGATCCCGCTGCCCAGCGATACCGTGAAGGTCACGTCGCTGCCCTCGTCCGCCGCCGCACCCGCCGAGACCGTCACCGTCGTCGTCGTCGTGTTCGTGATCGTCCCCGTCGCGGTGGTGGTCGTGCCCAGCGTCACACCGGTCTGGCCCGAAACGGTCGAGATCGTCCCGGTGAACGTTTCGTTCCCCTCGACGACGTTGTCCGTCAGCGTCGTCACCGTCACCGTCGTCGAGTTGTCGCCCGCCGTGATCGTCAACGCATCACTATCGGCGGCGGTGTACGACACCGCCGTGTAATCGTCGCCCGCCGTCGCCGTGTCCGTCGACTCGGTCGAGCTCTCGAAGTCGACCGAGATAGCGCTCGTCGCCGTGATCCCGCTGCCCAGCGATACCGTGAAGGTCACGTCGCTGCCCTCGTCCGCCGCCGCACCCGCCGAGACCGTCACCGTCGTCGTCGTCGTGTTCGTGATCGTCCCCGTCGCGGTGGTGGTCGTGCCCAGCGTCACACCGGTCTGGCCCGAAACGGTCGAGATCGTCCCGGTGAACGTTTCGTTCCCCTCGACGACGTTGTCCGTCAGCGTCGTCACCGTCACCGTCGTCGAGTTGTCGCCCGCCGTGATCGTCAACGCATCACTATCGGCGGCGGTGTACGACACCGCCGTGTAATCGTCGCCCGCCGTCGCCGTGTCCGTCGACTCGGTCGAGCTCTCGAAGTCGACCGAGATAGCGCTCGTCGCCGTGATCCCGCTGCCCAGCGATACCGTGAAGGTCACGTCGCTGCCCTCGTCCGCCGCCGCACCCGCCGAGACCGTCACCGTCGTCGTCGTCGTGTTCGTGATCGTCCCCGTCGCGGTGGTGGTCGTGCCCAGCGTCACACCGGTCTGGCCCGAAACGGTCGAGATCGTCCCGGTGAACGTTTCGTTCCCCTCGACGACGTTGTCCGTCAGCGTCGTCACCGTCACCGTCGTCGAGTTGTCGCCCGCCGTGATCGTCAACGCATCACTATCGGCGGCGGTGTACGACACCGCCGTGTAATCGTCGCCCGCCGTCGCCGTGTCCGTCGACTCGGTCGAGCTCTCGAAGTCGACCGAGATAGCGCTCGTCGCCGTGATCCCGCTGCCCAGCGATACCGTGAAGGTCACGTCGCTGCCCTCGTCCGCCGCCGCACCCGCCGAGACCGTCACCGTCGTCGTCGTCGTGTTCGTGATCGTCCCCGTCGCGGTGGTGGTCGTGCCCAGCGTCACACCGGTCTGGCCCGAAACGGTCGAGATCGTCCCGGTGAACGTTTCGTTCCCCTCGACGACGTTGTCCGTCAGCGTCGTCACCGTCACCGTCGTCGAGTTGTCGCCCGCCGTGATCGTCAACGCATCACTATCGGCGGCGGTGTACGACACCGCCGTGTAATCGTCGCCCGCCGTCGCCGTGTCCGTCGACTCGGTCGAGCTCTCGAAGTCGACCGAGATAGCGCTCGTCGCCGTGATCCCGCTGCCCAGCGATACCGTGAAGGTCACGTCGCTGCCCTCGTCCGCCGCCGCACCCGCCGAGACCGTCACCGTCGTCGTCGTCGTGTTCGTGATCGTCCCCGTCGCGGTGGTGGTCGTGCCCAGCGTCACACCGGTCTGGCCCGAAACGGTCGAGATCGTCCCGGTGAACGTTTCGTTCCCCTCGACGACGTTGTCCGTCAGCGTCGTCACCGTCACCGTCGTCGAGTTGTCGCCCGCCGTGATCGTCAACGCATCACTATCGGCGGCGGTGTACGACACCGCCGTGTAATCGTCGCCCGCCGTCGCCGTGTCCGTCGACTCGGTCGAGCTCTCGAAGTCGACCGAGATAGCGCTCGTCGCCGTGATCCCGCTGCCCAGCGATACCGTGAAGGTCACGTCGCTGCCCTCGTCCGCCGCCGCACCCGCCGAGACCGTCACCGTCGTCGTCGTCGTGTTCGTGATCGTCCCCGTCGCGGTGGTGGTCGTGCCCAGCGTCACACCGGTCTGGCCCGAAACGGTCGAGATCGTCCCGGTGAACGTTTCGTTCCCCTCGACGACGTTGTCCGTCAGCGTCGTCACCGTCACCGTCGTCGAGTTGTCGCCCGCCGTGATCGTCAACGCATCACTATCGGCGGCGGTGTACGACACCGCCGTGTAATCGTCGCCCGCCGTCGCCGTGTCCGTCGACTCGGTCGAGCTCTCGAAGTCGACCGAGATAGCGCTCGTCGCCGTGATCCCGCTGCCCAGCGATACCGTGAAGGTCACGTCGCTGCCCTCGTCCGCCGCCGCACCCGCCGAGACCGTCACCGTCGTCGTCGTCGTGTTCGTGATCGTCCCCGTCGCGGTGGTGGTCGTGCCCAGCGTCACACCGGTCTGGCCCGAAACGGTCGAGATCGTCCCGGTGAACGTTTCGTTCCCCTCGACGACGTTGTCCGTCAGCGTCGTCACCGTCACCGTCGTCGAGTTGTCGCCCGCCGTGATCGTCAACGCATCACTATCGGCGGCGGTGTACGACACCGCCGTGTAATCGTCGCCCGCCGTCGCCGTGTCCGTCGACTCGGTCGAGCTCTCGAAGTCGACCGAGATAGCGCTCGTCGCCGTGATCCCGCTGCCCAGCGATACCGTGAAGGTCACGTCGCTGCCCTCGTCCGCCGCCGCACCCGCCGAGACCGTCACCGTCGTCGTCGTCGTGTTCGTGATCGTTATCGTCGAGGTTGGGTCCGTCTGGGTGTAAGCGTTACCGGTACCGGGGTTTATGCCGAAGGTCAGAGTGGGGGTCTCGTTTCCTTCGACCACAGAGTCGGTAAGGGCATTGACGGTGATGGTTTTGGTTAAACAATAGGTGGTATTGGTGTTGCAGGTTTGCGTGAAACTCGCTGTCGGTAGGGTGTTACCCCCGGTTGCAGTTGCCGTGTAATCTGCCGGCGTCGTATCCGCTGGCGGAACCAGTGTCGCGTCGGTCGCCGGCGCGGTGGTGCCGCTATCCACCGTCAACGTATATGTGAGGGAGCCGCCTTCGGCGACCGTCGTGCTGCCAGGAGCGGTCAGCGTCGTCGTCAGTGTTGTGGTGGCGTCCGTGATCGTTATCGTCGAGGTCGGGTTCGCCTGGGTGTAAGTGTCACCGGTACCGGCGGTTATGCCGAAGCTCAGAGTGGGGGTCTCGTTTGCTTCGACCACAGCGTCATTGAGGGCGTTGACGGTGATGGTTTTGGTTAAACAATAGGTGGTATTGGTGTTGCAGGTTTGCGTGAAACTCGCTGTCGGTAGGGTGTTACCCCCGGTTGCAGTTGCCGTGTAATCTGCCGGCGTCGTATCCGCTGGCGGAACCAGTGTCGCGTCGGTCGCCGGCGCGGTGGTGCCGCTATCCACCGTCAACGTATATGTGAGGGAGCCGCCTTCGGCGACCGTCGTGCTGCCAGGAGCGGTCAGCGTCGTCGTCAGTGTTGTGGTGGCGTCCGTGATCGTTATCGTCGAGGTCGGGTTCGCCTGGGTGTAAGTGTCACCGGTACCGGCGGTTATGCCGAAGCTCAGAGTGGGGGTCTCGTTTGCTTCGACCACAGCGTCATTGAGGGCGTTGACGGTGATGGTTTTGGTTAAACAATAGGTGGTATTGGTGTTGCAGGTTTGCGTGAAACTCGCTGTCGGTAGGGTGTTACCCCCGGTTGCAGTTGCCGTGTAATCTGCCGGCGTCGTATCCGCTGGCGGAACCAGTGTCGCGTCGGTCGCCGGCGCGGTGGTGCCGCTATCCACCGTCAACGTATATGTGAGGGAGCCGCCTTCGGCGACTGTCACGCTGGTAGGAGCGGTCAGCGTCGTCGTCAGTGTCGTGGTGGCGTCCGTGATCGTTATCGTCGAGGTCGGGTTCGCCTGGGTGTAAGTGTCACCGGTACCGGCGGTTATGCCGAAGCTCAGAGTGGGGGTCTCGTTTGCTTCGACCACAGCGTCATTGAGGGCGTTGACGGTGATGGTTTTGGTTAAACAATAGGTGGTATTGGTGTTGCAGGTTTGCGCGAAACTCGCTGTCGGTAGGGTGTTACCCCCGGTTGCAGTTGCCGTGTAATCTGCCGGCGTCGTATCCGCTGGCGGAACCAACGTCACGTTGCTAGCAGGCGCGGCGGCGCCGCTGTCCACCGTCAACGTGTATGAGAGGGAGCCGCCTTCGGCGACTGTCGTGTTGGCAGGAGCGGTCAGCGTCGTCGTCAGTGTTGCGGCCTGGGCCGCCGTGCCCCAGGAAGCCATGAGCAGCGCCGCCGCCAGCAGGCCCAGCAGCCAGCGTACGGGGTGAGGCCTGCGCCATATCTCGATCGTCGACAGAGGAGTGTTGGTCACAGCATTATCTCCAAAACATCCGCAAAATATTTTGGCAAATCGCGTGACTAATCGCGCCGATGCGCCGATGCACCGCACCGCGCGGATGCTGCCATTTCTTTAGGCGACTGTCACCCCGTCTTTACGCGGTTGCTATCTCGTTATTACGTTATTACGTTATTACGTTATTACGATTGCAGCTTCGGTCGCGCGATCGGCCGGCCGTGTCGTGCACCCATCGCCGCTATCGCGGCCCACGCGCGGGCACCTTCACGGAACGCCACATCCGCCTCGCGCCGACGGGTCAGCCCTTTCAGTTTCCGCCCACCGGCCCACACCCCGCGCCCGCCCGCGCGGCGATTGAAAGCGGCGCGGCCCCGGCGGCGGTCTCCGTGGCCGGCCGCGGAATCGAAGAGGCGCCGGCCGAAGACGTCGAGGCGATGGAAGCGGCTTTCCATAACCCGGCGCTCAGCCGCCGGGCGAGCGCAAGACCCCTTCGATCCGGGTGACGCGATCGTCGTGCTCGAAGGGCAGGGTGTCACATTCCTGCCGATGACCGTGAGCCACGCCGCTTACCGGGTTATTCCGGGAGTGTCGGTCCCGGTGGCTGGGGGGCGGATTCGACGCTACGCCTCGAGGCGCCGGGCCAGGAGGTTGAAGTCCGGCGCCACGGCGTCCCAATCGGCGGTCGGCTCGCGCTCGCCGGCCCGGTCGGGGCCATATTCCGCCGGGCGGGGCACGAATGCGGTCGCGAGGCCGGCATCGCGGGCCGCCGCGAGATCGCCATTGTGGGCGGCGACCATCATCACCTGCTCCGGCGCGAGCCCGAGAGCCGCGGCGGAGGCGCGATAGACCGCCGGTTGCGGCTTGTAGGCGCGGGCGATGTCGGCGCCGAGCACGGCGTCCCAGGGAAGCGCGGCGGATCTGGCGAGGCGCGCCATCAGCGCGATCGAGCCGTTGGAGCAGGGCGCGATGAGGGAGCGGGTCTTCAATGCGTTCAGCCCGGCCACCGCATCCGGCCACGGCGGCAGCCTCTCCCAGGCCCGGTTGAGGGCGGCGCGGCGCTCCGGCTCGACGACGCCGTCCAAGCCGAATTCCGCCAGGGTGGCATCGAGGTTCTCACGGTGGAGCAGGTCGAGCGGCACATAGTCTCGCCGCCCGGTGCGGATCTCCTCCATCGCCGGCTGATATTTCGCCCGCCACGCATCGGCGAAGGCGAAGGAATCGACCGTCCGGCCCGAAGCGGCGAAGAACGCCGCCGTCTGCCGCGCGATGCCGGCGCGCCAATCGACCACCGTGCCGAACACGTCGAACAGCAAGGCCTCGATCATCGCGGCGTCGTGGTCCTCTATCGGGCGGCAGGCCGCGGCGACGGGCGGGCGGTCAGCGCGCCTCGACCGTCCAAGTATGGCCGCTGCGCAGAAGAGCGTCGATCCCGGTGGCGCCTGCCGCAGCCTTGGCCTCCTCGACCTGCGCGTAGACCGCGGCTTCGTAGCTCTCTTCGGGCTTGCAATAGAGCACGCCGAGGGCCACCGGGAAGTCCGGCGGGTTCATCTCCACCAGCATCCCGGCCAAGGTCCGATTGGTCTGATCGTGGACCAGAATGTCGGCCTCGCTCACGCCGTCGTCGCCGAGCGCGACCACCTCGAGCGAAAGCGTCCCGGGCGAGAGCCGAAGCCCGCGGTCCTCCTCCCGGCCGAAGATCAGCCTCTTGCCGTGCTCGACGAATATCTGGGTTTCCGGCGCGTTCTTCCGCTCGGCGAAATCGGAGAACGCGCCGTCATTGTAGACGATGCAGTTCTGGAAGATCTCGACGAACGAGGTTCCCCGGTGCCGGTGAGCGGCCTTCAGAATCTCCGGGAGCCGCTTTTGATCGGTATCGATGGCCCGGGCGGCGAAGCGCGCGCCGGCGCCGAGCGCGAAGCGGGTCGCCGACAAGGGATGGTCCACCGAGCCCAGCGGCGTCGAGGGCGAGCGCGTGCCCTCGCGCGAGGTCGGTGAATATTGGCCCTTGGTGAGGCCGTAGATCTCGTTGTTGAAAAGCAGAATATTGAGATCGACGTTGCGGCGGAGCGCGTGCAGCGTGTGATTGCCGCCGATCGAGAGCCCGTCACCGTCGCCCGAGACCACCCAGACGTCGAGATCGGGGTTGGCGAGCTTGACCCCGGTCGCGATCGCCGGCGCCCGGCCGTGGATGGTGTGGAACCCGTAGGTCGCCATGTAATAGGGGAAGCGCGCGGCGCAGCCGATGCCGGAGACGAACACCACGTCCTTGGTCGCGGTCCCGATCTCCGCGAGCGCCTTGCGCACCGATTTGATGATCGCGTAGTCGCCGCAGCCGGGGCACCAGCGGTTCTCCTGATCGGAGGTGAAGTCCAACGGGGTGAGGTCGGGGATGGTGGCCGAGTCGTTCATCTCAGCGCTCCGAATGCTCGTGGATGGCGTCCATGATCTCCACGATCTTGAACGGCTTGCCGGTGACCTTGGGCAGGCTCACGGCGGGAACCAGGTAGCGGCTGCGCAGCACGGTGTTGAGCTGACCCATGTTCATCTCAGGCACCAGCACCTTGTCGTAGCCCGCGAGCAGCGCGCCGAGATTGTCGGGCAGCGGGGACAGGTGGCGCAGATGGATGTGCGAGACCTGATGGCCCTCGGCCCGCGTCCGCTCGACGGCGCGGCTGATCGGCCCGTAGGTGGAGCCCCAGCCGACCACCGCGAGCGCGCCGTTTTCCGGCCCCTGATCGACCGCCTGTAAGGGGATGTCGTTCGCGATGCGGGCGATCTTTTGATGCCGCGCGTCGGTCATGCGCTGGTGATTCTCGGGGTCGTAGGAGACGTTGCCCGACTCATAGTCCTTCTCGAGGCCGCCGATGCGGTGCTCGAGGCCGGCGGTGCCCGGCTTGACCCAGGGCCGGGCCAGCGTCTCCGGGTCCCGCCCATAGGGATTGAAAGCGCCGGGCTCGGTGCGGAACGCGACCGGAAAGGGCTCGAACGAGCCGGCATCGGGCAGGCACCACGGCTCGGCCGCATTGGCGATGAAGGTGTCGGTGAGGATCACGACCGGCGTCATGTAGCGGGTCGCGAGGCGCACCGCCTCGACCGCGACCTCGAACGCGTCCGCCGATGAGCGGGCCGCGAGCACCACCAGCGGGGCATCCGCATTGCGGCCATAGATCGCGAGATAGAGATCCGACTGCTCGGTCTTGGTCGGCATGCCGGTCGAGGGGCCGGCCCGCTGGGAGTTGATCAGGATCAGCGGCAGCTCGGCGGTGATGGCGAGGCCGAGCGCCTCGGTCTTGAGCGCGACCCCCGGGCCGGAGCTCGAGGTGACGCCGAGGGAGCCGGCATAGGAGGCGCCGATCGCCGCACCCGCCGCCGCGATCTCGTCCTCCGCCTGGAAGGTCACGACGTCATAGGCCTTGAGCCGCGCCAGCACGTGCAGCACCGAAGAGGCTGGCGTGATCGGGTAGGAGCTGAACACCATCTTCAGCCCGGCGAGCTGCGCGCCGGTCACGAGGCCCCAGGCCAGCGCCTCCGTCCCGGTGACGGTGCGATAGACCCCGGGCCGGAAGTCGGCGGGTCTGATCTCGAAGGCATGGACGCCGTCGGGGAGCTCCGCGGTCTCGCCGAAGGCGTGGCCCGCTTTGAGGCAGGCGATATTGGCCGCCGCGATATTCGGCATGCTCTTGAACTTGGCGCCGAGCCAATCCACGGTCGGCCGGAGGTCGCGGTCATAGATCCAATAGAGCAAGCCCAAGGTCCACAGGTTCTTGGCGCGCAAGCCCTCCTTCTTGGTGACCTCGCATTCCTTCACCGCCTCAAGGGTCAGCTTCGAGATGTCGATCGCCATGACCCGGTAGCTGGTCAGGCTGTCATCGTCGAGCGGATTGGCCGCGTAGCCCGCCTTCTGAAGGTTCTTTTCGTTGAAGGTGCCGCTATCGACGACGATCATGCCGCCCTCCCTGAGGTCCTTCAGATTGACCATCAGGGCGGCGGGGTTCATGCACACCAGGACGTCGGGCAGATCGCCCGAGGTCATCACGGCGCGCGAGCCGAAATTGATCTGGAAGGCGGAGACGCCGTAGGTGGTGCCGACCGGCGCTCGAATCTCCGCGGGGAAATCGGGGAAGGTCGTCAGGTCGTTGCCGGCGAGCGCCGTGGTCTCGGCGAAGCGGCCGCCGGTCAATTGCATGCCGTCGCCCGAATCTCCGGCGAAGCGGATCACGGCCGTCTCCAGCTCCTCGCGCGGCACCTCCTCGAGCTTCAGCGCTGCGGTTCCTGCCATGGTTCTGCCATCTCCGTCCGGGCTCTCGGCGAGCCGAGACGGATTCCTTACTCCCACCGACAAGCTATGTCTAGCGGTCCGACCTTTCCAGGGCGATCGCGCGCCGGGACGCTCTCAGCCGGCGGCCCGCAGGTCGTCCAGAACCGCGACCATGTCTTCGCGCCGGGTGAATTTCCGCCGCGGCGCGCCGTCTTCGGCCGCGGCGATCTCCGCCGCCTCGATCCGTTGCCAATCCGCGAGATCGACCCACCGCACCCCGCGCTGGCGCAGCAGCGGCTCGAGCGCGCGCCGGCCGGGCTTTCCGCCGTCGCCGAGGTCGGCGAGGATCTGCGCGGCGGCGTCCTTGCCGTCCGGCTTGTTGGTTCCGATCACGCCGGTCGGGCCGCGTTTGATCCAGCCGACCGCATAGAGGCCGGACTCGACGCGGCCCTGGTCGTTGACGACGATCCCTCGGCCGTGGTCGAACGGCGCGCCGTCGACCGGCATCGAGAGATAGCCGATCGCCGCGACCACCAGACCGCACGGGATCTCGAAATAGGCCCCGGTGCCAAGGGCGCGGCCGTTCTCGACACGCGTGCGCTCGAAGCGCACCGCCTCCGCCCGCTCGCCGCCCAGGATCTCGACCGGGCTCGCGAAAAACACGAAATGCACGCGCTTCGGCTTCTCGCCGGCATCCCGCTCGGCAAACGCGCGCAGCGAACCGAGATTTTTCTCGCGCACGCGCCGGTCGCGGTCGGACATCTCGCCGGTCACGGTGTCGGGCAGGTCGGCGCCGTTCACCTGCGGCACGCAGTTTTCGAGCTGACCCATCTCGCGCAGCTCGACATTGGTGAATTTCGCCTCGACCGGGCCGCGGCGCGCCACCATGTAAACGTCGCTGATCGGCGCGCCGTGGATCGGCCCGGCGGCATAGGCCGGGAGATCGGTGTGGGCCATTTCGGCCGGCGTCTTGACCAGCACCCGCGCCACATCGATCGCGACATTGCCGGCCCCGATGATCACGACACTCGCGGTATCGAGATCGGGCGCATGATCGACGAAATCGGGGTGGGCGTTGTACCAGTTGACGAAACTCGCCGAGCCGACGACGCCGGCCTTGTCCTCGCCCGGGACCCCCAGCGGCCGATCATGGGCGGCGCCGACCGCGAGCACGACGGCGTCATACATCGCGCGCAGCTCATCGAGGGAAAGCGCGCCGCCGACCTCGACATCGCCGTAGAAGTTGACCTGTTCGTGGGCAGCCGTGCGGGCAAACGCGCGCATCACGTTCTTGGTCTTCTCATGGTCCGGGGCGACCCCGAAGCGGATCAGGCCGTAGGGTGTCGGCAGCCGGTCGAGGATGTCGATCCGACAGTCGGCACCGGTGCGCAAGAGCGCATCCGCGGTATAGAAGCCCGCCGGGCCGGAGCCGACAATCGCGACGCTGAGCGCCATCCTCGCCTTGCCTTGCCGGCAGACCCGCCGGTCTTCCCCCGAAGAAGCGGCACGCACTATGCCAGCGATGGCAAAGAGTTGGAATCCTTTTCCGCGAAGAGGTCGGCGTGACGCGGCGCCGCCGAGCCGGCCCGGCGGGCGGCCCGAGCGACGCGCCGGCGGGGTTGCGGCAGTGCGCCGCTTGGGTCACGGTGCCGCGACCGGGACGACGCGAGGGAAGCCCTGGGATGGCACAGGCCCGAAGCCCCGCCCTGCTGCAAACGGACCGCTCGGCGCTTGTCGTGATCGACCTCCAGGAGCGGCTCATGCCCGCGATCGCAGACGGCGACGCGGTGGTGCAGGCGGTGGGCACTCTGATCGATGCGGCACGGCATCTCGAGGTGCCGGTGATCGCCACCGAGCAATACCCGAAAGGCCTCGGCCCGACCGTCGGCGATATCGCCGGCCGGCTGCCCAACGATGCGCCGGTGGTCAGTAAGCTCACCTTCAGCGCGGCGCGCAACCGCGACTTCACCAAGCATGTCGACGGGTTGGCGGCGGCCGGCCGCGATCACATCGTGATCTGCGGTGTCGAGAGCCATGTCTGCGTGATGCAGACGGCCGCCGACCTCCGTGCGCAAGGCCGTACGGTCCATCTCGTCACCGACGCCTGCGGTTCGCGCAAAGCCGGCAGCAAGGACGCCGCGCTGGCGCGGATGCGCGCGTTGGACATCTCCTGCGTGACCACCGAGATGGTTCTTTTCGAGTGGCTGGAAGCGGCCGGAACACCCCAGTTCAAGACCGTCTCCGCGCTCATCAAATAGCACCTCGGGCAATGCAACGGAGATGTCGCACCGATCGGCCATAGCGGCGCATGGCTGCGGCCGCGATGCGCCATGAGGCGCGCCGCCGCAGTGAATCGTGGAGAGCAACCAGGAGAACGATCTTGATCACCCGCAGAACATTGATCGGCGCGTTTGCCGCGACCGCGCTGCTCGCGGCCACGGCCGCGCCTGCGAAAGCGGCGCAAGACATCCTGATCGGCGGCGGCTCGGTGACCGGCGTCTACTACCAGGTCGCGCTTCACGTCTGCAATCTCATGAACAAATACGCTGCCGACAACTACAATTGCGTCGGACGGCCGGCGCTGGGCTCGGTGTTCAACATTCGCGCGGTCGAGCGCACCCTGCTCGACTTCGGCGTCGCTCAATCCGACCGCAACTTGGAGGCCTTCAACGGCCACGGGGACTGGGACGGCAAGCCGATGGCGAGCCTGCGGAGCGTGTTCAGCATGCACCCCGAGACGGTTCTGCTGGTGACCCGCGCCGATACCGGCATCGGCAGCGTGGCCGACCTCAAGGGCAAGTCGGTCAATATCGGCAATCCGGGCTCCGGCCAGCGCGGCAATGCCGAGGACGTGCTGCGCCTCTACGGCATCGACAAGGACAACGACATCAATGCGCAGGGATTCCAGCAGGGCGAGGCCTCGCGCGCCCTGATCGACCGCAAGATCGACGCGTTCTTCTACACCGTCGGCAATCCGGCGGCGGCGATCGAGGAACCGGCCAATTCGACCGATATCATGATCGTCCCGATCGATTCCGACGCCATCAGATCCTTCGTCGGCGAGCGGCCCTACTACGTCATGACGACGATCCAACCCGGCACCTACAAGGGCGTCGACAGCCCGGTCGACACCTACGCCGTGACCGCGACGGTCGTAACCGGCGCCAACGTCGCCGACGACCTCGTCTATGACGTGGTCAGGACCGTCTTCGAGAATCTCGACGAGTTGAAGAACGTTCACGCGGCGTTTCGCCACCTCGATCCCGCAGCCATGCTGAAGGGCCTCTCGGCGCCGTTCCACCCGGGTGCCGAGCGCTACTACAGGGAACGGGGCTGGCTCTAGCCGGCGCGGGAACGTGATGCCGGCGGGGGGTGCCCGGTCCGCCCCCGCCGGCTCCCGGCGTGACATCACGCGGCACACATGACCGACCGGGCTGACCGAGAGGCCGACACCGCCGAGGCGAAAGCGGCGGAGGCGGCCGAGGCCGCCACCTGGGCCGAATCGGGCCCGCGCGAGCCAGATCTCCGGCTCT
Source organism: Alphaproteobacteria bacterium (assembly GCA_965248825.1). GTDB lineage: Bacteria > Pseudomonadota > Alphaproteobacteria > UBA828 > UBA828 > WTGU01. Next base: position 15,352 of record CBDFKL010000006.1, read on the forward strand.
CCCGCTTCGCCATCGTGCTGCTTTGCATCGCCTGGTCGGCGTTCCAGATTTATATCGCCTATCAACCGGTCAACGCGACGATTGCGCGCGCCTGGCATCTTGCCTTCGCGGTGCTGCTGGTGTTTCTCGCCTATCCCTCGTTCAACGAGGCGCGGCGCCCCTTTTGGATCAGGCTGGCCCGGCTCGCGGGCTTCAGGCGGCGCACGCCGCGCTCCAACCGCAGCTATATCCCGATCCCGGACGCGGTGCTCGGCGTGCTGGCGGCGACCGCGGCGCTCTATATCTGGTGGGACTATGAGGGAATCGTGTCGCGCTCGGGCCTGCCCAGCGCGCCCGACGTTTGGGTCGGCGTCGCGATGATCGTGCTGCTGCTCGAGGCCGCGCGCCGCTCGCTCGGCGCCGCCCTGCCGATCCTGGCCGTCATCTTCCTGGCCTACAGCTTCGCCGGGCCCTACATGCCCGAGTTTCTTCGCCACCGGGGAATCCCGCTCGACTATGTCGTCAACGACCAGTATCTCTCCACGACCGGCATTTTCGGCGTGCCGCTCGGGGTCTCGACCGACTTCGTCTTTCTCTTCGTCCTGTTCGGGGCGCTGCTCGACCGGGCGGGCGCCGGGCGCTACTTCATCGACGTCGCCTTCGCCGGGCTCGGCTGGATGCGAGGCGGACCGGCCAAGGCGGCGGTCGTCGCGTCCGGATTGACCGGCCTGGTGTCCGGCTCCTCGATCGCAAACACGGTGACCACCGGCACCTTCACCATTCCCCTGATGAAGAAAGTCGGCTTGCCGGCCCACAAAGCGGCGGCGATCGAGGTCGCGGCATCGACCAACGGCCAGCTCATGCCGCCGGTCATGGGCGCCGCCGCTTTCATCATGGCCGAGATCCTCGGCGTGCCCTATCTCGACGTCGTGCGCGCAGCGTTGATTCCGGCCCTGATCTCCTATCTCACCCTGTTCTACGTGGTGCATCTCGAGGCACGGAAGCTCGACATTCGGCCGATCCCGCGCAATCAGCTGCCCGTCCTCGGGAAGACCGCGCTCCGCGGCATCCACTACGTCGTCCCGCTCGCGGTCCTGCTGATCTATCTGGTGGTGTTGCGCCGGTCGCCCATCACCTCCGTCCTGCTCGCGATCGAGGCGCTTGCCGTGATCATGATCGTGCAGCGGCCGATCATCGCCTATCTCGCGGTGCACGCGGCGCGGCGGCGCGGCACGACGGAGGCAGACGAGCTCGACGCCCGGACGCTCGTCGGCGCTCTCATCGGCGCGGCGCGCGACGGCGTCGACGACATCGTGGGCGGGCTGATCGCGGGCGCGCGCAACATGATCGCCGTCGGCGTCGCGACCGCGACCGCCGGGATCATCGTCGGCGTGGTGACGAGCACCGGTCTGGTCGGCCGCTTCGTGACCCTGATCGACACCATCTCGATGGGGAACATCTATCTGATGCTCGTCCTGACGGCGATCACCAGCCTGATCCTCGGCATGGGTCTGCCGACGACGGCGACCTACATCGTGATGGCAACGCTCACGGCGCCGGTAATCGTGACCCTTGGCGCCTACGCCGGGGTGATCTTCCCGATCATCGGCGCCCATCTTTTCGTCTTCTATTTCGGCATTCTGGCGGACGACACGCCGCCGGTCGGCCTCGCCGCCTACGCCGCGGCCGCGATCGGGCACACCGACCCGCTCAAGACGGGCATTCAGGGCTTCACCTATGATCTACGGACGGCGATCCTGCCCTTCGTCTTCCTGTTCAACGCCGATCTCCTGATGATCGAGAGCGTCGCGGCCGGTGGCGCGGTCACCTGGATCGACGACCCGCTGCGTTTGATCTGGATCTTCATCGTCTCGCTGATGGCGATGTTCGCCTTCGCCGCCGGCCTTCAGGGTGTTTTCGCCGAACGCTGCGGGGTGGTCGAGCGCCTGGTCCTTCTGGGGCTCTGCCTGCTGCTGTTTCGGCCGTTGCTCGCCGCCGACCCCCTCGATATTCCCCGAGAGGCGGTCCAGGCGATAGCGCTGGGCGCGCTCGTCGTGCTCTATGTCGCACAACGTGGCCTCGCGGGGGGCTTGCCATGGCGCCCCGGGCGGCCGCGGCCGTAGCGGTGTTCCGAATGGACCCACCATGCCCCTGTTTCTGAAGCGCCGTCCGCTCTCCGTGCAGCGCTCGCGATGGCGGCGGGCGCCGGGCCGGCTCCCCGACGGCGAGCGGGTCTACGCGATCGGCGACATCCATGGCCGGCTCGACCTGTTGCGAATTCTGATCGCGGCGATCGACGAGGAACAGCAGCGCGCCCGGCCAGCCCGCCCGACCCTGGTGTTCCTGGGCGATTATGTCGACCGGGGCGAGGAGTCGCGCGGGGTCATCGACTGGCTGATCGAGCGGCCGCTGCCGGCCTTCGAGCGCGTGCATCTGCTCGGCAATCACGAGGATTCGTTCCTGCGCTTCCTCACCGACATCGGCGTCGGGCCGAGCTGGCTCTATTATGGCGGCGCGGAGACCCTCGCGAGCTACGGCCTCCAGGCGGCGCCCGGTGAAAGCGACCCGATACGGCTCACGGCGCTGCAAGCGGCCCTCAAGGATGCGCTCCCGAACCCCCATCGCGTCTTCATGAGAGCGCTCGATCCCTATCGCGCGATCGGCGGGTATCTTTTCGTCCATGCCGGCGTCAGGCCCGGCGTGCCGCTGGCCGCACAATCGATCGAAGATCTGCTCTGGATCCGCGACAGCTTCCTGACCTCGACCGACGATCACGGCCATGTCGTCGTGCACGGTCATACGATCAGCAACGACGCCGAGATTCGCGACAACCGTATCGGCATCGATACCGGCGCCTTCGCGACCAATGTGCTCACCTGCCTCGTGCTCGAGGCGGACCAGTACCGTTTGATTCAGACCGCGTAGGCCTGAGGCCGCCGGCGCGCCGGGCGCGCGAATCGGGGTTATGCCGGCGAGCCCATGAACGGGCTCGCCTCCCTTCCCTCGGGTGCCGGGCGCTCGCGTCCGCTCGCTTGGCCTTCGTGCCATAGGGCGCGGCGCGCGGTCGCGCGCTCGACCCCGAGCCGATGAAGGCGTTCATCGGCTCGTCGGCACTATTCGGCTGGAAGCTCCGCCGGCGTGGCGCTAAGCGAGCGGAGATAGGCGAGGACGTTGGCGCGGGCGGCGTCCTTGGAGAGCCCCTTGAAGGACATCTTCGTGCCCGCAACGGTCCCCTTCGGATCGGCGATGAAACCGTTCAAGCGCTCGAAGTCCCAAACGCCCCCCAGTTCGGCCATCGCCCCGGAATAGTTGAAGCCCTCGGCACTCGCGACCGTTCGATTCACGATGCCCCAGAGATTGGGTCCGACCTTATTCTTGCCGCCCTCGGCCACGGTGTGGCAGGCGGCGCATTTCTTGAACGTTCTCCGCCCTTTGGCGGGATCGGCATCGATCAACAACACCGCCAGCGGAAGCGCCGGCTCGACGACCTCTTCGACCGCCGCTTCGCCGTGGGACACATCGCCCTGCTCGAGACCAGCGACCTGATAGTGGATCACCCGTTCGTGCTCGCCATGCTCGAATTTGCCGTATGCCGCAAGCGAGATCAGCCACGACGTCATCCCGACGAGGCCCGCAAAAAGGACCGCGCCGAGGAGCTTGTTCAACTCGAAGCTATTCATGCCGACCGCTGTTTTGGCTGGAACCGGTTCGTCGGGAGCCGACAGCGCGGGAGACTAGCCAACTCGCTCGATCCTGTCCAACCATAGTCCTCGACAATCTCGACCCGGAGCCGTATCTGCTCGAAAGGGGACGGCAAGCGCCCAAGAGCGGCGCGCAAGGAGATAGGGAGCGCATGAGCGCGTCTGCCGACACGCGAACACCGGCGCCGCGCAACCCGGTGGTTCTGATCCCGGCGCGCCTCGCTTCGAGACGGCTTCCCGACAAGCCCCTCGCGGACATCGCCGGCAAGCCGATGATCGTGCGCGTGCTGGAGCGCGCCGAGGCTTCCGCCATCGGCCCGGTGGCAGTCGCCTGCGCCGAGCCGGCGATCGCGGACGCGGTCGAAGCCGCCGGCGGCCGCGCGGTGCTGACCCGCCCCGATCACGCCTCCGGGTCGGATCGCATCTTCGAGGCGTTGGCGGCGATCGATCCGGATGGCGCGCATGATGCGGTGGTCAATATACAAGGCGATCTGCCGAGCCTCGATCCGGCGCTGCCGCGTCTGGCGCTGGCGCTGCTGGAGGATCCCGCCGTCGACATCGGAACCCTCGCGGCCGAAATTACCGATCCGGGGGAGCGGGACGATCCGGACGTAGTCAAGGCAGTGATTTCACAGACGGCGCACGGCGCGCGCGCGCGCGCCCTCTACTTCACCCGTTCGACCGCGCCCGCCGGCGAGGGGCCACTCTGGCACCATATCGGCCTCTACGCCTATCGGCGCGCGGCGCTCGCCCGCTTCGTCGCGCTGCCGCCGAGCCCGCTCGAACGCCGCGAGCGTCTCGAGCAGCTTCGCGCGCTCGAGAACGGCATGCGCATCGAGGTCGCCTGCGTTGACACGGTTCCGCTCGGCGTCGATACTCCGGCGCAACTCGAACGGGCGCGGGCGCTGGCCGCCGGCGCCCGTCGTGGTTTGGACCGGGGGTCCGCGTGAACGCGCCGATCGACAAGACCGAGCGAACCGGCGAGCCGGCGAGCATGATCGCCTTCCAGGGCGCGCGCGGCGCCTACTCCGAGGCCGCATGCGCGGCGCTCTATCCGACGATGGCGGCGCTCCCCTGCAAGACCTTCGGCGATGCCTTCGCCGCGGTCGCCGAGGGCCGCGCCGCGCGCGCCATGATCCCGATCGAGAACTCGGTGGCAGGCCGCGTCGCCGACATCCATCAGCTCCTGCCCGACTCCGGCCTCCACATCGTCGCCGAGCATTTCGAGCGAGTCCGGCACAATCTTCTCGCCTGCCCCGGCGCCACCGCCGAGGCGCTGACCACCGTCCGCTCGCATGTGCACGCGCTCTCGCAATGCCGCAAGCTGATCGACCGGCTCGGCCTCACGCCGGTCGTGCATGCCGATACCGCCGGTGCCGCCGCCGAAATCGCGGCCAAGAAGGACCCGGCTCAGGCCGCGATCGCCTCGACGCTGGCCGCCGAAACCTACGGCCTGGCGATCATCGAGGCCGACATAGAGGACGAAGCGCACAACACGACCCGCTTCGTCGTGCTCGCCCGCGAGCCCTTCGATCCCGGCCCCGACAGCGGGCCGGTCATCACCTCCTTCATGTTCGAGGTCCGCAACGTGCCGGCGGCGCTCTACAAATGTCTCGGCGGCTTCGCCACCAACGGCGTCAATATGACCAAGCTCGAGAGCTACATGGTGGGGGGAACGTTTACCGCGACCGTCTTCTTCGCCGAGGTCGAGGGCCGCCCCTCCGACGCCGCCCTGGAACGCGCCCTGGAAGAGCTCGGCTTCTTCTCACGCGAAGTCCGGATCATGGGCGTCTATCCGGCCCACCCCTATCGCCGCGAGGCGGTGGCCAACGGGCGCTGACCGGACGATCCCGCCGCTCAATCACTATCGGTATGCGTCGCTACGGTGTGCGATTCGGACGATAAGGATGCGAATACTCTCATCGTCGATCTCGGCTATGATCCGATAGCCTCCGACACGATACCGCCAGAGATCGCGATACCTTGCCCCCCGCATCGCAACGCCATGTGAGCGCGGATTGTCCGTCCGGGCTAATCGGCCCTCCAGATAATTCCGAAGACGACGCTGAACTTGGTGATCGAGTTTACGAACGGATTTGCGGACGCTCTCGGCATACTCAATCTTCCAATTCACGCCACATCTCTTCTCCGCTCACGATTTTTTCTTCCCCCTTGCGAACGCGCTCCAATACCTGTTCGGCCAGATACACGTCCTCCATGTCCTCGATCTTCTCGAGGATGGCTTCGCGGGCGTAGTAGCTCTTGGTCCGGCCCGTCTCCTTCGCAAGACGCTCAAGACGGGCTTCGATCTCTGCGGGAAGTCGGATCGACAACATGGCAACCCCCTCGTTGTCATACATGTACGACGTGTTGGGTAGAGAGTCCACATCTGCCGCGCCGCATGACGGGTTTACCTGTCATGATGAGAACGTCAGACCCGGTTCGGGATCGTATCGCAATGCTTCGCAGATCACGCCATCCTCGGATACCGGGCACAGGATGAGGTGATTGCGCTTTCGCAACCAAGACAATCCCCCGGAAAATATGGTTTTCGGAGCCCTTGTCGGGCAAAGCCCGCCGGCCCGCGCGGGCTAAGGCGGGATCGAGCCCGCCAGCCAGTCCTCGATCAAGCGCCGGGAGATCGAGTAGCGGCCGGGCAGCCTGAACGCGTCGGTATCGGGACGGCCGATCAGATCGTCGCGCCGGTACCAATGGGCGTATTCGAGCTCGGTCTCGTCGACCGCGATCTCACGGCTCAGGGCGCGGGCCATGAACCCGACCATGATCGTGCCCGGGAAGGGCCAGGGCTGCGAGGAGTGATAGCGGATATCGCCCACCCGCACGCCGCTCTCCTCGTGGATCTCGCGGGACACGCATTCCTCCAGGCTCTCGCCAGGCTCGAGAAAGCCCGCGAGGGTCGAATGCATGCCCGCAGGCCAGCGCGACTGGCGGCACAGAAGGCATTCGTCGCCGTCATGGACCAGCACGATCACCGCCGAATCGGTCCGCGGGAAGTGGACCGCCCCGCATTCGGCATTGCTGCAACGCCGCTGATGCCCGGCCTCGCGCGGCTCGGAGGGCGCGCCGCAGCTGCCGCAAAAGCGATGCCGGCTGTGCCAGTAGGTCAGCCCGCGCGCATAGGCGATCAGGGCCGAATCCGCCCCCGGCACGATCTGCACCGACTCCCTCAGATCCATCATCTCGCCGCCCGGCGAGCGCGCGAGCAGCGCCTCGGCCTCCACATGGGAAAGATCCACGACGAAATGCGCCGCGCCTGCGCCGTTCTCGCCCGCCTCGACGCCGAGCAGAGAGGGCTCGACGCGCTCATCGATCAGCCCGTCGAGAGTCTCGCGGGAATGGATCACCGCCCGCGGCTCGGGACCCATACGAATGACCGCATTCTGTCGCCAGATCGCGACGAAGCGGCTCGCGGGATCGTTCAGCCGAGCCTCGAGCCACGCCGCATCGGTCCTGAGCAGGGCGATGCGGTCGAGCGGCATCCCGGAGAGGACGTTTCCGCCGATGCGAGCCAAGCGTGCCATGGCCAGAGACTCGCATAACCGGCGCCGGAGCGTAAAGGCGGACCCGGTAGAGCGCGCGCCCATCGGACCCTGGTGCCGGCCCCGACGGCACCTGCTATAGTGCGCGCGGGAGGTCGGCGGCGGACGGCTTTCTCGCCAACCCGGTCAGGTCCGGAAGGAAGCAGCCGTAACGAGTTTCAAGCCGGGTCGTCTGCCGGTCTCCCGCTACAATCAAGACGCGCCGCCCGCCGCTCATTGCGGGTCGAGGGACGAACAAGCACCGATGAGCGAGGACGGCGCAGCCTATCGCGTCCTGGCGCGCAAGCACCGGCCGACCAGCTTCGCCGGCCTGATCGGCCAGGATCCCCTCGTGCGCACGCTGAGCAACGCGATCGCGACGGATCGCCTGGCCCATGCCTATCTGTTGACCGGTGTCCGCGGGGTCGGCAAGACCTCGACCGCCCGGATCATCGCCCGGGCCCTCAACTGCATCGGCCAGGACGGCAGCGGCGGCCCGACGGCAGAGCCCTGCGGGGTCTGCGATCACTGCGTCTCGATCGCCGAAGACCGCCATGTCGACGTGATCGAGATGGATGCGGCCTCGCGCACCGGCATCGACGACGTGCGTGAGCTGATCGAGAGCGTGCGTTACCGCCCGATATCGGCGCGCTACAAGGTCTACATCATCGACGAAGTGCACATGCTCTCGAAGCAGGCCTTCAACGCGCTCCTCAAGACACTCGAGGAGCCGCCGCCCCACGTCAAATTCGTGTTCGCGACGACCGAGGTGCGCCGGCTCCCGGTGACGGTGCTGTCGCGCTGCCAGCGTTTCGACCTGCGCCGGGTCGAGATGGAGACTCTCGTCGATCACCTCTCGCGGATCACGGCCGTCGAAGGGGTCGAAGCGGAAGCGCCGGCGCTCGCCCTGATCGCCCGGGCGGCCGACGGCTCGGTGCGGGACGCGCTTTCGCTGCTCGACCAAGCGATGTCTCATGCCGGGGCGCAGATTTCCGAAACCGCGGTCCAGGCCATGCTGGGCCTGGCCGATCGGACTCGCCTGTTCGACTTGTTCGACATGCTGATGCGCGGCGCGATAAAGGACGCGCTGACCTGCTTCTCCGAACTCCATGACGCCGGCGCGGAACCCTCGGTCCTGCTCCAGGACATGCTGGAGCTCTGCCATTGGCTGACCCGGCTGAAGCTCGTGCCCTCCGCCGCAGACGATCCGGCGGTTCCCGAGGCGGAGCGGACGCGCGGCCGGACAATGGCCGAGGCGCTGGCAGTCCCGGTGCTCACACGGACCTGGCAGATGCTGCTCAAGGGCCTGGAGGAGACCAACCAGGCCACGCGCCCCGCGCTCGCGGCCGAGATGACCCTGGTGCGGATCGCCTATGCCGCCGACCTGCCGAGCCCGGCGGATGCCGTCCGCGCCCTCGGCGCCGGCAGCCCTCCGGCGGGGCAAGCGGCGAGCGCGCCGACGCCGGCGTCTCCCGGCCATGCGCCGCGCGGAAGCGCCGCCACCCCCGCAGCCGACCTCGCGCCGGTCGCCGCGGTCGCGCAGCAGGCGCCGCGCCCGACCTCTCTCGGCGAGATCGCGGCACTCGCCGAGGCTCGCCGGGAGCCGCTTTTGAGCGCGTGGCTGAAAACGGAGGTGCGCCCCGTTCGGATCACGACCGGAACCATTGAAATCAATTGCGGCCGGTCGCCGAATCGAAAGATGCTTGCCTTGCTCCGCGACAAACTTCAGGAGTGGACCGGCGAGCGCTGGATGATGGCGCTGACCGACACCGGCGGCGCGCCGACCCTTCAGGAGCAAGGGCGGGCGGCGGAAGACGCGGCGGACGAGGCGGCAAAAGACCACCCGCTGGTGCGCCAGGTTCTCGACGCCTTCCCCGGCGCGCGCGTGCGGGCGGTGCACCGGCCGCCGCGGGCCGGACAAGCTGACGGAGATCCCTCACCATGAAGAACATCGGCCAGATGCTGAAGCAGGCGCAGGCCATGCAGTCCAAGATGGCCGAGATGCAGGAGAGCCTGGGCGCGCTCGAGGTCGAGGGCTCGGCCGGCGGCGGCCTGGTCCGGGTCACGCTGACGGGCAAGGGCGACATGCGCCGCCTGTCGATCGACCCGTCGCTCGTCAAGGGCGACGAGGTGGAAGTGCTGGAGGACTTGATCGTCGCCGCCTTCAACGACGGCAAGGCCAAGGTCGAGCAGCTCGTGCAGGAAAAGATGATGGAGGTCACCGGCGGCCTCAAGCTGCCGCCCGGCCTCGATCTCGGTCTGTGAGAACGCGCGGCGGCCGATCGAAGACGCGCGACCGGCGATGACCAGCGCGGCGATCGAGCGGCTGGTCGGCTATCTCGGCAAGCTTCCCGGGCTCGGCCCGCGCTCCGCGCGCCGCGCCGCGCTGCATCTGCTCGAGCGGCGTGAATCCCATCTGGAGCCGCTCTTGATCGCGCTCAAGACCGCAGCCGAGAGCGTCCGGCCGTGCACGACCTGCGGCAATCTCGATGCTCAGGACCCGTGCATGATCTGTGCCGATCCGGAGCGCGATCCTGCGACCATCTGCGTGGTCGAGCAGGTCGCGGATTTGTGGGCGCTCGAGCGCACGCACGTGTTCCGCGGCGGCTATCACGTGCTGGGCGGCCTGCTTTCGGCCCTGGACGGAATCGGGCCGGAGGATCTCGCGATCGCCGGGCTCATCGCCCGCGCGCCGGAGGTTAGCGAGATCATCCTCGCGACCAGCGCCACGGTCGACGGACAGACCACGGCGCACTATCTGACAGACCGCCTCGCCGACAGCGGGGTCACGATCTCCCGCCTCGCCCACGGCCTGCCGGTCGGCGGCGAGCTCGACTATCTCGACGACGGCACGCTGAGCACCGCGCTCAAGGCCCGTCAGCGCATTCTCTGAGGCGGCGCAACGGCGTCTGGATTGTCCATCGGCGAGAAACTATGGTCGGCGCCGACCGCCACGGGGAGCGGTGGCGGGAAACCGGAGGCGGCGATGGCGGTCGAGGCGGGTGTGTCGAAAAGCGCCGGGCGGTTGGAACGGGTGCTGCGCGCCGGTGATTTCGCCGTCACGGCGGAGACCGGACCGCCCGATTCCGCCGATCCGGCCGACGTCCTCGCCCGCACCTCGTGCCTCAAAGGCCTCGCCGACGCGGTCAATGTGCTCGACGGCGCCAGCGCGCGGGCGCACCTGTCGCCCTTGGCGACCGCCGCGATCCTGGTCCAAGCCGGCTTCGAGCCGGTGATCCAGTTCACCATGCGCGACCGCAACCGGCTGGCGCTCGAGGCCGACGTGCTCGGAGCGGCGGCGCTCGGCGTGCACAGCCTGCTCTGCCTGACCGGCGATTCGCCCGAAACCGGCGATCAGCCGGATGCGAAGCCGGTGTTCGACCTCAAATCCAACGAGTTCATGGCGCTGGTCCGCGCCATGCGCGACGACGCGGTCTTGCCGAACGGACGGCGCCTCACCGCCGCGCCTCGGCTCCTGATCGGCGGCGCCGACGCCCCCTTCGACCCCCCGGCCGACGGCGCGCCGGCCGGCCTCCAGGCGAAGATCGCCGCCGGCGCCGATTTTTTCCAGACCCAGTTCTGCTTCGACCTCGCCATGCTGAGGCGCTACCTCGCATGGCTCGGAGATTTCGGGATCCTGGAGCACGCCGCCATCATCGTCGGCATCGGACCGCTGAAATCGGCGCGCTCGGCGCGCTGGATGAACGAGAGCCTCTACGGCGTGCAGATTCCCGACACCGTCATCCGACGTCTCGACGGCGCCGCGGATCAGCGGGCCGAGGGAATCAGGATCTGCATCGAGCTGATGGCGGAGCTGCGCGAGATCGAGGGGGTCGCCGGCGCCCATCTCATGGCGCCCCACGGCGAGCAGGCGATCGCGGAAGCCATCGCCGAATCGGGCATCCGCCGGGTGTCCGCCGATACCGGGTGAGGCGGAGTCGGGCAACGTTGCGGCGCGAATCGTTTTCCTCCACGATACCGGATCGCTACAAAACTTTAACAGGGGGATAGGATGGCGGTCACGCGAGCGAAGGTCGTCGCCAAAGTCGGTGCGTCGGCAGACCGTGTTTGGAACGAAATCGCGCCGTTCAACAATCTGCCCGCGATCATGGGAGGCGTCGTCTCGAAGAGCACCCTCGACCGCAAGGGCGTGGTGCGCGCGCTCAAGATCAAGGGACAGCGAGGCACGCTTTACGAGCGCCTGCTGAAATATGATTCGGCGACCCGCGTGATGAGCTACGACATCATCGACGATCCGGACGATCTCGTGCCCTTCATCGACTACACCGCCACGATCAGGGTAAAGCCGGCGTCGCGGCGGAGCTGCACGGTCGAATGGTCCAGCCGTTTCGTGCCGAAACGCGGCCATACCAAAGCGGAATGCGTCGAGTTCGTCGAAGCCATCTACAATGGCGGCATCGAGGGCACCAAGGCGGTGCTCGGGCTCGGCAAGCGCGGTGCCGGAAAGAAGGCGTAGAACGACCGCGTATCACTGCCGCGGCGGGTAGATCACCGCCTCGAGATAAAGGCCGCAGGACGGCGCCGTCGGGCCGCCGCGATTGCGATCGCGTGCCCCCAGGGCGAGGCCGACATCGCCGGGTGTCCTCTGGCCCTCGCCCACCTGCACCAGCGTGCCCACCATCGCCCGCACCTGGTGCTGGAGGAATGAGCGCGCCCACGCACGGACCGCGATCTCCGCGCCGTCTCGCCTGACGGTGAGGCTGTCGAGGGTCCGGACCGGCGAGGACGCCTGGCATTGCGCGGCCCGAAAGGTCGTGAAGTCGTGGGTGCCCTCAAGCCGGCCGGCGGCTTCGGCCATAGCATCGGCGTCGAGCGGGCGCGAGACGTGCCAGGCGCGGTCGCGCGCGAGCCCGAGCGGCGCCCTGCGGTTGATGATCCGATAGAGATAGACCCGCGCGATCGCATCACGCCGGGCATCGAAAGAGGCCGCCGCCTCGGCCGCGGCAAGGACGGCGATCGGCGCCGGCCGGAGGTGGGCGTTGAGCGCATCCCGCAGGACCTCGGGTGCCGCAGGCCGGCCCAGATCGAGATGGCAGCATTGGCCGCAGGCATGAACGCCGGAATCGGTCCGGCCCGCGCCGTGCACCCGCACCCGCTCCCCGGAGAAGCGCTCGATCGCCCGCTCGAGCGCTTCCTGCACCGATCGGCCGTCGCCCTGATACTGCCAGCCGACGAAGCCGGTGCCGTCATATTCGACGGTCAGCTTGTAGCGCGGCATGGCAAGCACGTTCCGGGCTCGATCGAACGGCCGCGGAGAAACGCGTCCGCCGCCATCGGCGCCCTGCCGCCCCGCTGGAGACGCGTCGGGCGGAGCGCCGAGCCCTCGCCGCAAGCGATCGTCAGCGCCGCGTCGAGGACGGTCCCCGGCGGTGCCGGCCCGGCCGCCGGAGCCGCCATGTCCGCCGCCAGGACCTTGATGCGCTCGCCGCCATGGGCGAACCAGGCCCCGGGCGTCGGCGCGAGCGCGCGCACCATGCGCTCGATGCGGGTCGCCGGTGCGCGCCAGTCGATCGCGGCTTCATGTTTCGCCAGTTTTGCGGCGCGGGTCGCGCCGGCCTCGGGCTGCGGCGAGGTGTCCAGCCTTCCCGCGGCAAGACCGTCGATCGCCTCGACGATCAGCGTTGCGGAGAGCGCGGCGAGCCTGTCGTGAAGCGCGCCTCCGGTGGTCTCGGGCCCGATCGGCACCGCGCTCGCCATTACGATCGGCCCGGTATCGAGGCCCTCGTCCATCCGCATGATGGTGACGCCAGTTTCCGCATCGCCCGCCATGATCGCGCGCTGGATCGGCGCCGCACCGCGCCAGCGCGGCAGCAGCGAGGCGTGGGCGTTGATGCAGCCGAGCCGCGGCGCGGCGAGCATGGCCGGCGGCAGGATCAAGCCGTAGGCGACCGTGATCCCGAGCTCGGGCTTGAGTGCCGCGAACGCCGACTGCGCTTCCGCGTCCGTGAGGCTCCGCGGGGTTCTGACCGGAATTCCCGCGGCCTCGGCGCGCATCGCGACCGGCGGCGGCCGCAGCTTCTGGCCGCGGCCGCCGGCGCGCGGGGGTTGCGTATAGACCGCGGCGATCGAATGGCCGCTCGCGAGCAGGGCGTCGAGCGTCGGGACGGCGTAGGCCGGCGTTCCCATGAACACCAGCCGTAAGGGCTCCATAGGATACCGCTGCCTAAGTGTCCGCGGCGGCGACGCGGCGCGCCTTGGTCAGCTTGCGCAGGATGATGCTGCGCTTGACCAGCGAGAGGTAGTCGACGAACAGGACGCCCTCCAGATGATCGATCTCGTGCTGAAGGCAGACGGCGAGCGTGCCCGTGGCCTCCAGCTCGCGCGCCGTGCCGGTCTCGTCCAGATAGGCGAGCTTGACCGACTCCGGCCGCTCCAACTCGGCGTAGTAATCGGGGAAAGAGAGGCATCCTTCCTCGCGGCGGACCCGCTCCTCCGAGCGCCACAGGATTTCGGGATTGACCAGCTTGAGCGGCGCCGGCGGCTCGTCTGCCAAGTGCACGTCGGCGACGATGCAGCGCTTGCGTTCACCGATCTGGATGGCGGCGAGCCCGATCCCCTCGGCGTCATACATGGTCTCGAGCATGTCGTCGAGCAGGGTCCGCACCGCGTCGCCGACGACGGCGACCGGCTCGGAACGCGCCTTCAGGCGCCGGTCGGGCGCAATGATAATGGGGCGTTTCGCCATCGGTGTCGGCCGGGGGAGCGTGGCGTGTTAGGTATTACGGCTCGCTCAACAGGTCAAGCGCAGCCGAGAGGGAGCCGATTGTGACCCTGTTCGCCGCCGTCGCCGTCGCACTTGCGGTCCTGCTCGCCGTCGCGCTTCTCGCGCTGCTGTTCCGCGACCGGCGGGGAGGCGCGGCCGCCGCCGGCGAGATTGAGCGGCTGGCCGGCACGCTCGGGGCGCGCCAGAGCGAGATGGAGGCGCGTCTTCGCGCCGATCAAGGTGCCCTTGCCGAACGGCTGCACGCCCAGGAACTCGCCCTCAACAAAACCCTGGGCGAGGGCCTCGACACCGCCACCAAGCGCACGCTGGAGACCATGGCGCGCCTCGAAGGACGGCTCGCCGCGATCGACAAGGCGCAGGCCAATATCGTGGAGCTGTCGAGCCAGGTGGTGAGCCTGCAGGACATCCTCGCCAACAAGCAGGCGCGCGGCGCCTTCGGCGAAATCCAGCTCGCCGATCTGGTGCGCCAGGTCCTGCCGCCTTCGGCCTATCGCTTCCAGGCGACGCTCTCGAACAACCGCCGCGCGGACTGCCTCCTCACCCTCCCGAATCCGCCAGGCGCGATCGTCATCGATGCCAAGTTTCCGCTCGAAAGCTACCACGCGCTGCACGCCGCCGAGACCGACGCCGAGAAGGCCGCGGCGGCGCGCGCGTTCCGCACCGCGATCCTGACCCATATCCGCCATATCGCGGAGCGCTACGTGATCGTCGGCGAGACGGCCGAGGCCGCGCTCATGTTTCTGCCCTCGGAGGCGGTTTACGCCGAGCTGCACGGCAGCTTCCCCGATGCGATCCAGGCTTCCCATCGGGCGCGCGTCTTCATCGTGTCGCCGACCACGCTGTGGGCAACGCTCAACACCATCCGCGCCGTCCTCAAGGACGTGCACATGCGCGAGCAGGCCGGCTTGATCCAACAACATGTCCGCTCCCTGATCGACGACATCGGCCGGCTCGACGACCGCGTCGCCAATCTCGGCCGCCATTTCGGGCAGGCCACCGAGGACATTCGCCAGATCCAGATCTCGACGGAGAAGGTGGTGCGCCGGGCCGAGCGGATCGACGCGTTCGGGCTCGACCAGGAGGCGACGGCGCCGGACGCCGTGGCGCTGCAGCCGGACGCCCGTGCCGGGTCGGGAAAGCCGTGACGGCATCCCCCAACGCCGGCTGAGCGGACCCGACCAACGAAGCTCGGCGCCCTTGCCCGCCCGGCGTCGCGGCCACGGCGGCCCGCGGAGATCTCAGGCGATCACCGGTCGGCCTTCGGCCGCACCTCCTCTGCGAACCCGGTCATCACATCGAGGGTCTCCTCGATGGTGGCGCGGAGAAACTGGAGCACCAGATGGCGGACGCCGAGCTCGCGCAGCGCCTGGATGTCTCCCGCGATGTCGTCGGCCGGGCCCGACAGCAGCATGCGCTCGCCGGTCTCGGCCTTCACCGGCTCCTCGCTCGCCCCGTACCACACGGCCCAGTAGCCGAGATCGATGCTGGCCGGATCGCGGTCTTCGGCCTCCGCCATGGCGCGGAGGTCGTCGAGCGACGCGGCGAAGCGGCCGAGCGTGTCGAGCGGGAAGCGCGGGTTGCAGCCGATCGGAAACCAGGCATCGCCATGGCGCACGGTGCGGCGCTTGGCCGGCTTGCTTTCGCCGCCGACCCAGATCGGCGGATGCGGCTTCTGAACCGGCTTCGGGTAGAACAGGATGTCGTCGAACGCGCTGAACTCTCCCTGATAACGCGGATCGTCGGCGGTCCAGAGCTCCTTGTAGATCTCGAGATACTCGTCGGTCGCCCGTCCCCGGGCCTCGAAAGGCGGCGCGCCGACGGGCGGAAATTCCTCGGCCAGCCAGCCGGCCCCGATGCCGACCACGACGCGGCCGCGCGACAGGAGGTCGATGGTGGAAAAGAGCTTGGCCGTGAGCACGGGTTGGCGATAGGGAACGACCATCACCGAGGTGAGGAGGCGGGTGTGTTGCGTGATTCCGGCGAGATAGGCCATCAGGGCGATCGGCTCCAGGCATTCGCCGGCGAGCAATGTCGGAAAATTGAGCTTTCCGTCGGACGAATAGGGATAGGTCGAGGCGATGCCCTTGGGCACGATGATGTGGTCCGGAATCGCGAGCAGGCGGTAGCCGAGCGCCTCGCCGCGCTGGGCAAGGGTCGTGATATGCTCGGGCACGGCGAGCGGGCCGCCATTGGGCACGTTGAAGCCATAGTCCATTGTCATCCCCTCCCGAAGCTCGTGAGCGGCGGAGGTTTTACGCGCCGGCCCGCCGTTTCGCAAACCGGCGGCGCCGGACCGCGTCATCCGCCGCTTGACCCGCGGCGCTCCACCGCCAGACTCGGCCGACCGATGCCGGCGATCCGACCGGCGAGGGGGAGCGATGGACGGGAAGATTTGCGTCGTCACCGGCGCCACGGACGGGATCGGCCGCGTCACGGCCGAGGCCTTGGCCGAGAAACGCGCCGAGGTCGTGCTGGTCGGACGGAATGCGGCCAAAGGGGCCGCCGTGACCGACGCGATCAAGCGGTCGACCGGCAGCGAGCGGGTGCGCTTCGAGCAGGCCGATCTATCGAGCCAAGCCGATATCAGGGAGCTCGCGCAGCGCCTCGCCAAGCGCTTCGGCGTTATCGACGTTCTCGTCAACAATGTCGGCGCACTATTCACCCGCCGCCAGGAGAGCGTCGACGGAATCGAAATGACATTTGCGCTCAATCATTTGGGCTATTTTCTGTTGACCGGGCTCCTGTTGGATCGGGTGCGTGCGAGCGCCGAAGGGCGTATCGTCAACGTCTCCTCCGAGGCCCATCGCAGGGCTGAGATCGACCTCGAAGACCCGCAAGGGACGAAGCGTTACAGCGGCTGGCGCGCCTATCAGCAGAGCAAGCTCGCCAATATCCTGTTCACCTATCGGCTGGCGGCGCTCTCGGCCGGGACGCCGGTCACGGTGAACTGCCTTCATCCGGGCTTCGTCGCCACCAAGTTCGGGCACAACAACCACAGCCTCCTGGCGACGGCGCTGAAAGTCGCGCAGAGATTTTGCGCGATCAGCAAGCCGGCCGGCGCGCGCACCAGCATCCATCTCGCGACCAGCCCCGATGTCGCCACGGTCACGGGCCGGTATTTCGACCAATGCCGCGAAGCCGAAAGCTCAAGCGCCTCGCATGATGAGAGCGTCGGGCAGCGTCTGTGGGAACTCAGCGAGACCCTGACCGGGCACCGCAATCGATAGACCACGCCGGAGGGGATGCCGCGCGGTCGCCAACCTACACCCATATTTCGCGCGACTAGTGTCTGTTTAGACCGTGCGATCCTCCAATCTTATCAAAACGAGTTAATACAAACCTTGCGGCCTTCCGTTTCTCGGCGTTCGTCTAGGCCGGCGGGTGATGCGCGTACCAGTGCTCGGCTATGTCTATGCGCCGGCACAACCAGACCTTTTCGTGCTCGAGCACGTAGTCGATGAAGCGCGCCAGCGAGGCCGCGCGCCCGGGCCGCCCCACAAGGCGCCCGTGCAGGCCGATATTCATCATCTTCGGCGAGGTCTCGCCCTCCGCGTAGAGCATATCGAACGAATCGCGCAGATAGCTGAAGAAGTCGTCGCCGCAGGTGAATCCTGTGCCGGTGACGAACCGCATATCGTTGCTGTCGAGGCAGTAGGGGATGACGAGCAGCGGCGCCGAGAACTTCCTCTCCCAATAGGGGAGATCATCGGCATAGGAATCAGAGCTGTAGCGAAACCCGCCCTCCTCGACCACGAGCTGCTGCGTCGCCAGCGTGCCGCGGCCGATGAACAAGCCCAGCGGCCGGCTGCCCGTCGCCCGCGTATGCACCTCGATGGCCTTGGCCAAGTGCCGGCGCTCCTCGTCGATCCCCATTGTCTGATAGTCGATCCACCGATAACCGTGACTGGCGATTTCCCAACCGGCTTCGTTCATCGCGGCCACGGCTTCGGGGTTCCGCTCGAGCGCCATGGCAACCCCGTAGACCGTCACCGGCACCCCTCGCTCGGTGAAAATCCGATGGAGCCGCCAGAAGCCTGCACGGCTGCCATATTCGTACATCGTTTCGACCGAGACATTGCGCCGGCCCGGCAGCGGCGCTATGGCGCTGACTTCCGCCATGTACCCCTCGGCGGCCGGGTCGCCGTGGAGGATGTTGTTCTCCGCGCCTTCCTCGTAGTTGATCACGAACTGCACCGCGATCTTGCCGCCTTGCGGCCATCGCGGATCCGGCGGTATACGGCCGTACCCGATCATGTCGCGCGGATAGTCTGACGAGGTCATGTCGCTGCTCTCCCCTTTTGGCCGACGCCATGCGACGCCCGCCAGCTTCGCTCGCGAACTCTACACGATCAGGCGGGTCGGGAAGTCGATAGACTCGGCGTCGCCGGCCCCCTTAGAGTGGGTCTTTGGCCTGCAAAGGTGGGGGAAGTCATCATGACCAGGGAAGATTTCATGCGGCGGGCCATGGAGATCGCGCGCGACGGCATGCGCAGCGGCGAGGCTCAGCCCTTCGGCTGTGTCATCGTCAAGAACGGCGAGATCGTCGGCGAAGGCTGCAACGCGGTGATCAAGAATCACGACCCGACCGCGCATGGTGAGGTCGAGGCGATCCGCGACGCCTGCCGACGCCTCGGCACGTGGGACCTCTCGGGATGCGACCTCTATACCTCCTGCGAGCCCTGCTCACTCTGCGTCAGCACTATGTACTTCGCGAATATCGAACGGCTTTTCTACGCCGCATCGCTGGGCGATTCGGCGGCTCTAGGCGCCGATATCAGCGTGCTGTTGAGCGAGGTCGCGCGGCCGGTCGAGGCGCGCGCGCTGCCCAGCGAGCAAGTGCTCGAAACGGAGGGTCGCGCGCTACTCGACGAATGGCGCGAAAGTCCAGGCTTCGCCGAGCAGATGGCGACGCTCGAACACGGAACGTGACCCGGCGGGCGCCGCTATGCGGCCAAGTTGCGCGCCGACACACAAGCATCGAACAGGGAGACAGATCATGAAGAACCATGGCAACATGTCGAACCGTAAGGGAATTGTTCGTCGCGACGTCCTCAAGGGCGGCACTGCGCTGGCGGCTGCGGCAACCGCGTCGATGTTCCTGCCCCGATATGGTAGCGCCCAGGATGGGGTTCTCAACCTCCTGTCCTGGCCCGGCTGGGGTCATCCAGACACCGTCGGCCCCTTCGAGGCCAAGCACGGTGTGAAGGTGCAGGTCAAAGAATATGCCGGCGGCGAGCCTATGCTTGCCCTCGCCAACTCCTCCCCCCCCGGCACCTTCGACGTCATCCTCACAGATGCCGAGTACGTGCAGATGTTGAGGGCTGGCGATCTGATCGTGGAGCTCGACCCCAACGACTATCCCTTCGAGGATTACTGGCCGAACTATCAGCGCTTCCCACTGCACTGGGAAGGCGACACGCTGTTCTCGGTCATGGTTCGCTTCGGCTATCTCGGGCTCTCCTACAATATGGAGCAGTACACGCCCAAACAGCTGACCTCCTACAGCGCGCTATGGGAGGCGGACGCGGCGGGCAAGGTCGGCTTCTTCGACTGGTACCTGCCGTCCATGGGCTGCCTCAGCCTCTACAACGGCAACAAGTCGCCCTTCGACATCGACGAAGAGGCCTTTGGCAAGCTCCAGGAGACCATGAACGCCCTGGCGCCGCAGGTCGCCGGTTACTACTCCTATGCCAACACCTATTCCTCGCTGGCCAATGGGCAAGTGTGGCTCATTCCCGGAATCGGCGAGTGGCTGACGCTGGGATTGCGCAAGGACGGCGTGCCGGTCAATACCCATATCCCCGACGAAGGCGGCATCCAGTGGACCGAGTCGTTCTCGATCGCTCGGGGAGCGCAGAGTCCGGAGCTTGCCAACGAGTTCATCAAGTGGATGGCCTCGCCGGAGGGGCAAGTCCGCTGCGCGCTTCGCCCCGGTAACGAGACCGGGATCGCCAGCAAGAAGGGCTGGGAGAAGCTCAACGCCGATCATCCCGTCGAGGCCGAATGGCTGCGCATGCGTCTCGACAAGCGCAACATGATGGACGAGTGGAACGAGGGCAAAATTGTCATTCGCAACCTCCCCGCTCAGCAGACGATCGAAGATTGGACGCGGGCCTGGGCGGAGATGAAGAGCGCCTGATCCGATTACGTCCATGACCGGGCTTCCGTAAGGTGCGCGATGCCGGTGGCCCCGTTCGAGGGCCACCTGCGTCCGCCATTGTGAGCGCTGCGCGATGAGCGCTTCGGGCGAAGCGCGCGCGCCGCCGGCCGGCGCAGGCGGTCCCCACTGGTTTGCCCTGTTCTGGCCGGCACCTGCGGGCTCGTGGCAGACGGCATTCTTCATTGCGCCGCTTTGCCTGCTCATCGCCATCACGTTCTGGAAGGTCGCCAATTTCCAGCTCTCCGCCGATTTCACGACGGCGAACTGGGTGTCGATGTTTTCGGCGGGTTATTTCTGGGACGCCT
Organism: Alphaproteobacteria bacterium; assembly: GCA_965248825.1. Lineage (GTDB taxonomy): Bacteria > Pseudomonadota > Alphaproteobacteria > UBA828 > UBA828 > WTGU01. Next base: position 35,781 of record CBDFKL010000006.1, read on the forward strand.
TCCTCTACACCCTGTATCTCGCCGCAGTCACCACCGTCCTCATCAGCGTTATCGCCTTCCCCTGCGCCTACGCCCTGGCGTTCAAGGTCTCGCCGGCGACGCGTCGCCTCGGCATCTTTTTCCTGCTGACTCCCTTCTTCACGAGCTACATCGTCCGCGTCTATTCCTGGCAGGTGATCCTGAGCAATGACGGCATCCTGAACAGCGGTTTCGCTGTCGTCGGGCTCGGACCGTTCGACATGTTGAACAACTCCTTCAGCACGATCGTGGGCTTTTTCACGCTCGCCTTTCCCTTGGTGATCCTGCTCCAGCTATTCAGTCTGTCGAATATCGACCGCACCATCATCGAGGCAGCGCACAATCTGCGTTGCGGCCGGGTCATGACCATTTTCCTGATCATCATCCCGGCGGCGCGGGTGGGACTCACGCTCGCCGCCTGCTTCGCGTTCCTGCTCTCGTTCGGTGAATATCTAAGCCCATCGCTATTGGGCGGCAGCAGGCCGCCGACGCTCAGCATCCTCCTCGTCGACACCGTGAAGTCTGGGAACCACTGGCCGAAAGCGTCGGTGATCGCGATCACGATGATCGTCACCTTGACGCTCATTCTCTTCGCCGCCGTGAAATTCGCCTACCACAAGTCTGCCGGGGTCAATCGTGACTGACCGGCTCATCAACGGCTTCTGCAGGACCTACATTCTGCTGTCGGTCCTGTTCATATTGATGCCAATTCTGACGCTCGTCGTGTTCTCCTTCAACATAAACCGCCATCCCAGGCTGCCATGGAGCGAATTCAGCGGCATCTGGTACGAGGCGATGTGGAACGATCCCGCCATGCAGGCTGGATTCGTCAACAGCGTCATCGTCGCCGTTTGCGTCTCGGTAATCGCCACCTTTACCGGTTTCTGTACGGCATATCTCGACTATCGCTTTCGCTTCCGGGGAAAGATCGTGTTTCTCGCGATCTTCTTCATGCCGCCGACGATCCCAGTGGTAATCCTCGGCATGATTTTTCTAATCTATCTCGCGAAGATCGGCCTCTTCGGCGAGCTCTACTCGGTGGTCATCGGCCATGTCGCGTTCTGTGCGCCATTTGCGATGGCCCTGGTCCGTATGCGCCTCGCGCAGATGGACGAGAACCTGGAGGCCGCGGCATGGAATTTGGGTGCAAGCGAATGGACCACGATTAGAGAGATCGTTATTCCATTCACCCGCCCGGCGATCATCGCCGCGCTATTCCTGACAATGGCAGTTTCGTTCGATGAATACATGATCGCCTGGTTCGTATCCGGCCTGAATGAAACCCTTCCGGCGCGCATTCTTGCCATGCTTCAGGGCCAAGTCACGCCACAGATCAACGCAGTCGGCAGCGTGGTCTTCGTGATCAGCATCTCGTTGGTGCTCGTTGCGCAGTTCGTGCTGCTGGTACGACGGCCGCAGGGAAGCCGATCTCGATGACCGACTCGTTTCTCGTCCTGGATGATGTCAGCAAGAGCTTCGGCACGGTTGAGGCCGTGCGAAATGTGAGCATGGAGATCGAGGCCGGCGAGTTCGTCGCCCTCATGGGACCGAGCGGGTGCGGGAAGACGACCACCTTGCGCATGATCGCCGGCCTCGACACGCCGATGGCCGGCGAGATTCGGATGGACGGCGTGCGCATGAACGAGATCAAGCCCTGGCGGCGGGACACGCCGCTGGTCTGGCAGTCCTTCGCACTCTTCCCGTTCATGACGGTCTTCAAGAACGTCGAGTTCGGGCTCAGGATGCGCAAGGTGGATAAGGCGACGCGACGCCGGAAGACGATGGATTGGCTTGAGCGGCTCGGAATCGGCGATCTGTCGGGGCGGGACGTCAACAAGCTTTCCGGCGGTCAGCAGCAGCGCGTGGCTCTCGCCCGCGCTCTGGTGGCAGAACCGCGCGTCCTCCTTCTGGACGAGCCTTTCAGCGCGCTCGATGCGCATTTGCGGGTTCAGATGCAATCGGAGCTGGCCAGACTCCATCGCCAGCTCGGCATCACGTTCCTGTTTGTCACCCATGCCCAGTCGGAGGCGTTGGCAATGGCCAGCCGGGTCGCGGTGATGAACGAAGGGCAGATCATGCAGATCGGCGCCCCGCTTGCGGTCTACCGCGCGCCGATGAACCGCTTCGTTGCCGAGTTCGTCGGCATGAACAACATTCTCACCGGCCCCGTCGACCGGCTCGATGGAAACGAGGCCCTGGTGCAGACGGACGTCGCCCCCCTGCGCGCCCCGTTGCCGGCCTCACATCGTGTCGCGCCGGGCGATCGGATCTCGGTCGTCATCGGCGCTGACCGCATCGCTCTCTCCACCGATCAGGCGCAGCGCACGGAAAATGTCGTGAAAGGCACCGTTCTCGGCCAGGAATTCGTAGGCGCCATGGTCACCGTCTTCCTCGAGCTGGCTCCCGGGATCGAGTTTCGGATCCAGAAGCAGCAACACGAGCTCGAGGGGCTGGACCTGAGCATCGGCTCGACGCTCACGGCGTGGTGGGCGACCGAGCATGCCTACGTCCTACCTCAGGCCGACGACGGCTAACCGAGAGGAGCCCAGGATGGCCCGGATACTCGTGATCGTTCCGTTCGCGCTCGACCAGGGTGCGATCGACAACCGCCGTGCGCAAACCAGGTCCGTGAGGTTCGGGCCCGATATCGACTTCGAGTTTCGCGGCCCCAAGGCGAGCCCCGCCTTGCTCGACTCCTATCACGACAGCACGATCGCCGATGTCGCGCTCCTCGAGGTCGGTCTGGCCGCTCAAGAGGAGGGCTTCGATGCCGTCTGCATGGACACGATCAGCGATACGGCGATGAACGCGCTGCGGTCCCTTCTCGACATCCCGGTCATCGGCCCGGGCCGGGCGTCCTACCACGTTGCGCTGATGCTGGGCAGCCGTTTCTCGGTATTGACTCAGTGGGACGGCTGGATCCCGGCATACAAGAAGTCGCTTCAGGAATACGGTCTGGCGGACCGCTTGGCATCGATACGATCGATCAACATGATACCCGACATCGCCAACCTGCTCGGCGGGAAGGAAGACGTGGTGTTTCCCAAGCTTGTGCGCGCGGGCGAGCAATGCGTCGCCGATGGGGCGGAGGTGATCGTTCTCGGCTCCACGACCATGCACCAGGCGCATGGCCATCTTTCGCAGAACCTGCCGGTGCCCGTCATCAATCCCGGACCCGTCTCGTACAAGATGGCCGAAGCCCTCCTCGATCTCGGCCTCACACATAGCCGGGCGGCCTACCCTCGGCCGAGCGTCCCCAAGCCGCACATGATTCGCGCGATGATGGACGCCGCCGGCAAGGCCGAGGATTGAGACCGCCCGGCGCCGGCGCGGCCGCCGCGCGGCGTGTTCCCTATTCCAGGACAGCCACGAGGTGATGACCAATGGGTGAGATCGTCGACATTGCGGTGGAGCCGGTCACCGGCGAGGCCTTCGCACCCTATGGCGCGCTCATCGAAGAGCCGCCGGCGCCGCCCGTCTTTTCGGGTCCGGGATTGCGTTCCTGGCGGCTGAGCTACGAGGCGAGCGGCGCCACCGATCTCATGGTGATCCGCTACGATCACCGCCCCATGAGCTTCGTCAAGCTGGAGCGCCACGACAATGTGACGCAGTGCTTCGTGCCCTTGGGCGCGATGTCCTGGGTGATGGTCGTCGCGCCGCCCAGCGACTCGGACGATGCGCCGGCGCCCGAATCGGTGCGCGCGTTCCATGTCGGCGGGGCGCAAGGAATCCTTCTTTGGAAGGGCACATGGCACGCGCTCAATCGCTTCCCGGCCGGCCCGCCCGGCGCGAGCTTCGCGCTCCTCACCGGCGCCGATACGCAGGAGGAGCTGGAACGGCGGATGGCCGGCGGCGCGCGCCCCACGCTCACCCATGTCGTCGATTATGCCGAACGCTATGGGCTGAGCTTCCGAATCGTCGATCCGCGCGGCGTTCTGCCTGCGGCGGGTTGAGACCAAGCGATGTCGCCGGCTATTCCACCGGCGTCAGCCTGGTCACCCGCGAGGGGGTCATCTCGGCCAGATAGATGGTGCCGGCCGCGTCGCCGCTCACACCGTGAGGCATGGTAAGCGCCGGTCGGCAGCACCCCTCCAGACGGCCGTCCGACGAGAACATGTTCAGCCGGGGCACTTGGTCGGTGACGAATATCTGGCCCGCCTCGTTCTCGAAGATATCCATCGGATGATAGATATCCGTCCACGCGCCGAGGAAATCGCCGTCTCGATCGAATAGCTGCACGCGATCGTTCTCACGGTCGGCCACCAGCACGCGGTCGGCGCGGTCGACCCAGACGGCGTGAGGTGTCGAGAATGCGCCCGGCCCGGTGCCTCGCTCGCCCCAGCTCTGCAACAGCCTGCCCTCGGGTGAGAAGCGGTGCACGCATGTGTTGCCGTAGCCGTCAGCGACATAGATCTCTCCGTCCTCGGCGACGGCGCAATCGGTCGGGTGGTTGAACGGCGCGCCGAACCGGGGCGCGTCGCGCGCGCCCAACCTGCCCAGCAATGTGCCGTCGACGGCGAAGATCAGCACCTGGTGGGCATCGCGGTCGACGACGAAGACGCGGTCGTCGCGGTCGATATAGATGCCGTGCCCATCCCGGACGAGACCGTCGCCGAAGGAGCGGACAAAACGACCCTTTCGGTCGATAACGATCAGCGGCGGCCGACTGCGCTGCAAGATGACGAGCGAGCCTTCGCTGTCGACAGCGACCTGGCTGACGAAACCGAGCTCGGGCCCACCCGTCAGATCGCCCCACGGCGTCTCGACACGGAACAGGCGAGCGCCCAGCACGACGCGGTTGTTCCCGTCTCCCATGGCCAAGCCGGCACCCCGCACGATCATTGACGCATCATGATAACGCATCTTGGCAGACGGCTCCGCGATGGCGGAGACCGCCGGACTGGATTTGGGGAAGCCGCAGTGGCGCTTACCTCTCGGTGATGATCAGCCTCACTCGTCTGTTCGCGGTATTGCAGCAAAGACGAAGCGCCGCTCGCCTTTGCTCTCCCGGGTTTCACCCCCTTGCCTCCGCTGGCTTGGGCGACGCGTTATCGGTACGGCACTCGGTCGGCCGCCGGCCTCGCTAATCCCCGATCTCGTCGCGCGCGCGTTGCAGGTGCGCAGTGAGGCCCCATGAGGCGTTGGTCGCGCCAGGCTTGGCGTTCGCCGTGGGCGGCCATCGGCAGATGGGCGCGGCGCTCCTCGTGCGCCTTGACGATCACGGCCTCGGACCAGGGCCGCGCCGGCTCGCCCTGCTTCACGAACTCGTAGAAGCCCTCGCCGAGGCGGGCGGCGAAATCGGCGAGGCCGCCCGGCGCGTTCAGGTCGATGGTTTCGAACGGGCCGATGAAGGCCCAGCGGCGGCCGAGGCCGGCCGAGATCACGGTGTCGATGTCCTTGGCCGTGGCGTAGCCGCCTTCGAGCAGGCGGAACGCCTCCCAGAGGAGCGCGGCCTGCAGCCGGTTGGCGATGAAGCCGTCGACTTCCCGGGTCAGCCGGACCGGCTCCATGTCAGGGGCTTGGCCGGCCCCCAATGAAGTGGTTGGGGGGAGGGGGGAGGTCGAGTTCTGGCAGGACAATCCGATATCCACACCGTTGCGACCGGAGTCGGTCTAGCCTTGTGTGAGAGACTCTCGCCGCCGTGCGACGGCGCAATTCAGACCATTTTTGGAGGCTCGGCAACACCGCGCCACCAAAGTTCTCGAGCCGGGTCGGCAGCTGCTTGGCCGGCACGATAAAGAGAACGACCATGGTCGCACCTGCGTCGAAGAGCGCGTCGATTCCGGCGAGGCAATCCTCCGGACGACCAGCCACCGTGGGCCAGTCCAGCCACTCCTCCGGCATGTCGGCTTCGATCGCTGCGGCCCCGCTCTTGTCGATCATCGCAACCGGAGCCTCGTTTTCGCCAGGAAGTGTCGTTATCTCATCCAGGAGAGCCCGCCGGCACGCCGATAAGGCCTGCCTCCGATCTGCATGCCCGCGCCCACAGGGCCGGGTCGCTCGCGCCCGTCATCGGGCGCGCCCGCCGCCAAACGGCTCGCGCGGACGAAGGTCGCAAGCGAGGTCCCAAGCTCGTTTCGCGTCATATCGCGAGTGATGAACACAATGCGCGAACGCCGGTCCTCATCAGGCCAGCGCTCCATGTGAATCGGCGGGTGAATGATGTGCTGGACCCCGTTGATGACTACCGGGCCGGCGAGTCCAGGCACGTTGATGATGCCTTTCACGCGCAGTACGTCCTCGCCTCGGCCGTGCAACAGCATGGTGAGCCAGACGCAGAACGCTGCCCAGTCGATCGGCTCGTCGAACACCAGGCACGAGGCAGCGATGCGCTCGTCGTGTCGGTTGACGTCGAGAGGCCGGTGATGGTGATGGGACGCCGTGTCCGACGCGCTGTAGACCTCCTCATCCAGCCACGCGCGGACATTGTCCGATCTCTCGTCGAGGGTGTCGTCCTCACCCCCGAGTAGCGCATCGGGCCGAAACGCCGGTGACGGCGCGGTGAGGATCAGGGCGGACGGGTTGAGGCGGCGGAGCCGTTCGGTCAGCCGGCTAACTGCGGCCGGTGGCGCGAGATCGCTCTTGGTAATGACGATGCGGTCTGCCACGGCCGCCTGCTTGGCAGATTCCGGCTGGCGCGCCAAATGCATCTCGCCGTTCACGGCGTCCGCAGTCGTGACGATCCGGGCCAGCCTGAACGCCTTGTCGACGACGGGTTCCGTCATCAGCGTGTGAAGGATGGGAACCGGATCGGCGAGGCCGGTCGTCTCGATGAAGAGGCGCGCGAAAGGAGGGATCACGCCGCTCGACCGCCGCTCCAGCAGATCGCGCATGGCATTGCCGAGGTCGTCGCGAATGGTGCAGCAGATGCAGCCGTTCGCCAACATGACGAGATCCTCGTCGGCGTATTGAACGAGATGATGATCGATCCCGATCTCGCCGAACTCGTTGACCAGAACCGCGGCGTCGGAGAGCTGGGGAAAGGTTAGGAGCCGCTGGAGGAGCGTGGTCTTCCCGCTGCCGAGAAACCCGGTGAGCACGACCACCGGAATGGGATCCGTCAGGGGATCGCTGCTCATGGCGCCGCAAGCTCAGCCAGTAACGCCCGATCCAAGGGGGTGCAGCGCGCGCCGCGCGCCTCTTCGACCTTCGCCCAGAGTGCGGGAAGATTCTCCGCCAGCAGCGACGGCATGCCCTTGCCGGTGAGCAGATAGCCGTCGCTGCCCCAGGCCCTCACCTCCATCTCGTAGTGGCGCAGGACCCTGTTGAGCAACCTTATCCGGGCGCTGCGCTCGCGCTGCCCGGACCGGGCGTCCCCCCCGGTGTCCGCCCAATGCCGCCCGCCGATCAGGCCACCGCATAACGCGCACATGGCTGCTCCTTGCAGGCTCTGCCTGCGCCTGGCCCTATGTTAACTCCGTTGTGCTCAGGCAGACAGCTAGTCGGCTGCGCCGGGCACCGGAATATCGGGAATGCGGCCGTCCTTGATCGGCAGCGTGTGCACCCGCGGCGTGTAGGCACCCTCGTCGATCAGCGTGCGGGTATAGGTGGCGATCTCTTCGAGCGTCGCGAACCACACCTCGCTCTTGTCCTGCATCTCTTCGATGATCGTTGCGATCGAATCGAGGCGTGCGATGCGGCCCGAGACGAAGGGATGCCAGACGCACTGCCAGAAGGCCTTGTACTTCCATGCCGCCTCGAACTCCGACATGAAGACCTCCTTGGCCCGCTGTGGCGCCGAGATCGGCATCATGTAGTCGAGGTCAACGCTGTGTTCGTAATGCGGCCAGTCGTCAAGCGACCACTTGACCGGAATCTCGATCAGATCGCGCCCCGAGCGGTCCTTGATGACGTAGGGCACGTCGTCGCCGAGCAGGGAGGAATCGTAGAGGAAGCCGGCTTCCGTCAGGATATCGGTGGTGTGCTTCGAATAGGCTCCCCAGGGCGCCCGATAGCCCACCGGCTTCTTTCCCGTCACGCGCTCGATAATGTCCGTAGAGCGCTGGGTCCAGTAGGTCTCCCGTTCCTTGGTGAACGAGTTCGGCAATTCGTGCATGAAGCCGTGATGGCCGATCTCATGCCCGCCCTCGAGCATGCGTTCGACCGCAGCGGGGTGTTCCTCGATGCACCAAGCCGGGACGAAGAAGGTGACCTTGAGGCCGTAGCTCTCGAAGACCCGGCAGATCCGCGGGACGGCGACCTCTGCGCCGAACCTGAGATCGGTCATGGTCGCCACGCGGGTGTCCGCATCGTCGGGATGGGCCAGGTGCAGGATGCTGTCGGCATCCATGTCCCAAGTGAAGCTCACTGCGCAGCGCGCGCCGTTCGGCCAAGGGACGGGGTTTTCGACCATCGTAAAATTACCACGTGCCATGGTTGGGTCCTCCCTTCGTGTTTCCGGCTTGCCCTATCCGCGGTAGCGGGACGCGCGGAACGCGATCAGGCTCGCCCCAATTGTCATCGTGATGAGGACGATCGCAGCAACGTTGATCTGCGGGTTAACGCCCTTTCGCATGAGCCCCCACATATAGATCGGCAGCGTGCTGCCGCCGCCGATCGTGAAGAAGGTGAGCACGAAGTCGTCGATCGACAGCGCCATGGCGACCAGTGCTGAGCCGATGATGGTCGGTCGCACGATCGGCAGCGTCACCGTGAAGAACGCCTTTAGCGGCGAGGCACCGAGGTCGCGGGCGCTGTCGACGGTCGAGTGGTCGAAGGCCGCCATGCGCGCGTGCACGATGAGGATTACGAAGGGCTGGGTGAAGACCAGGTGCCCGGCGATCACCGTCGGCAGGCCGAACCTCAGACCCAGCGTCGAGTAGTAGTTCGCGAGCGCGATCGCAAGCACGAGCGGCGGCAGCATCACGGGGAGTGTCAGCGACGACATCAAGACCGTCGCGCTGCGTGCCGGCATGCGCGAGAGCGCCGCGGCCGCCATCGTGCCGATTACCGTGGAAACCAGACCCACGGTCCCGGTGACGATCATGCTCTTCTCGAAGGCGATCCAGAACTTGGGATTCTCGTAGACCTTGACGAACCAGTCGGTGGTGAGTCCGGTGATCGGAAACGTGAGCAGTGACTTGTCGCTGAACGCGAAGAGCACGAGCAGGACCAGCGGCGAGAGCATGAAGACGACCGTGAGCGCCGCGACGAGCCGCCACGTGAGCGTTCGGGCATCGGTCATCGTGGCCGCAATGCTCCGCGCAGGATCAACGCCACGAATCCGACGATGACGACGCAGATGGCGATGACCGTGAACGCCATCGCCGAGCCCACTGCCGGGTTTGTACGGCTGCCGTATTGGTATTCGATGAACGTGCCGATCATCGAGGTGTGCGGTCCGCCGACCAGCTTCGGCGTCACCCAGTCGCCCGCGGCGAACAGGAACGTGAGAGCGAAGGCGATGACGAGGCCGATCCGGCATTGCGGCAAGATGATGTCCCAGAAGACGCGGAATGGGCTCGCGCCCAGGTCGCGGGCGCCACGCAGCGGATCGTCCTCGACCGCGCGCAGCGCGCCGTAGATCGGCAGCACCGCGAGCGGCAGCGTGTAGTGCGTGAGCGTGATGACGACGGCGATCGGGCTGTAGAGGAGGGCGGTGATCGGCTCGTCGATCAGCCCGAGCGACATCAAGGCCGTGTTGAGGAGGCCGCTCTGGCCCAAAATTGTCTTCCAGACGTAGATCTTCGCGAGATAACCGCCGAACAGGGTGACGAGCGCGACGAACAGGAGCGGCAGGCCGAAGCGCCCCGCCTTGAAGCGGATCACATAGGCGAACGCGAAGGCGATGGCGGTGGTGACGGCCGCGATCAACGTTGCCTGGCCGAACGTGAAGATAAGCGAGACGGAGTATTCGTCGAAGACACGGATGTAATTGTCGGCGATGAAGTCGGGGACGACCGAGAAGGCCTTCTTGCGCCAGAAACTGACCACGAAGAAGTAGACCAGCGGCACGGCGAAGATCAGCATGAACACCGCGACCGATGGCAGCAGCAGCCAATGCCTCGACGCGATCCCCCTGATCATTCGTCCGCCAAGACTCGCTGATCGTCGTAGCTCCATGCCACGACGGCATCACTGCCGATCGGAAGGCGCCCGCTCCCCTCCGCGCTCGAGTCTTCCACGATCACGGAGACCGCGCCGACAGCGATCTTGTACTTGACCCGCCCGCCGAGGAAGACGACGTCCTCGACGCGCCCGGGGAGGGTGATGTCGTGGCCTGCGGGCGGCTCGGTCGAGGCCGGCAGGAGCTTGATCACCTCGAGCCGGACGACGCTGACGACGGGCCCGTCGGGGCCGCCATGGCGAAAGCGCGGGCCGATATCGAGCGCAACCTCGCCTGCGGCGCACCGGCCGGGAAAGACGTTCGCCTCGCCGATGAAGGTCGAGACGAAGCGCGTCTTCGGGCGGGCGTAGACCTCCTCGGCGGAACCCTCCTGCACGAGCCTCCCGCTCTTCATCACCGCGATCCGATTGGCGAGCGCCATCGCCTCGCCCTGATCGTGGGTGACGAACACGAAGGTCCCGCCGATGGAATGATGAATGCGGCGGAGCTCCTCCTGCATGGCCTTGCGCAGCTGAAGGTCGAGCGCGGCGAGCGGCTCGTCGAGCAGCAGCACCTTGGGTTGCATGATCAGCGCACGAGCGAGCGCGACGCGTTGCGCCTGCCCGCCCGAGAGCTGGTTGATGCGCCGTTCCTCCAGGCCTTCCAGATGGACGAGGTCGACGATCTCCCCGACCTGGCGCTCGATCTCCGGCTTCGCCGCGCGACGGATCCTCAAGCCGTAGGCGATGTTCTGGCGCACGGTCATGTGGGGAAACAGGCCGTAGCTCTGAAAGACCATGTTGGTCGGCCGACGCTCCGGTCCGAGCCGTGTCACGTCGGATCCGGCGATCTCGATGCTCCCGGAATCCGGCCGCAGGAAACCGGCGATCATGTTGAGAAGCGTGGTCTTGCCGCAGCCCGACGGGCCGAGGATCGCCAGAAAATCGCCCGCGTAGATCGCGAGGTCGAGCGACCGCACCGCGACAGTGCTGCCGAAGGACTTGGAAACCCCTGTGAGCTGAACCAACGGTTGGTTGGAACGTTGGTGCACTCACGCTCTCCCACCCGACGAGGGGGCGGCTCCGGTATGCCTGCAGGGCGACGCCGGGCCGCCCCCTCGCGATGTTACGCCGTTTTGCCGAGACTGGTCCTTACGACTTCAGGAATTCCTCCCAGCCATCGAGGACTTGATCATAGGTCAGGAACTCGCCGCGCTCGCCCTCCTCGAGCGGGAACATGTGGGTGTGGCCGCCCGCCCGCTCGAAGAAGCTCCCGATTTCGTCATAAGGATAGAACCCCCTCGCGCGCGCGCTGAGAAGCGGCAGGGCTTCCTTGTTGGCGACCGCGGTCGCGTTGACCTCCGCATTGCTGGCCTGCGCCTCCTTGGACATCACGTGATTCAGGATCGCGTGATCCAACTCGAGGTTGGGCGCGTCCTTGAAGATCGCATAGGTGTCGACGAAGTTGACCGTCCCCTCCTTGGGGTAGGCCCACTTGATCGTCGGCGAGTTCTCACCGGTCCAGGTGCTCACCGGCTCCCAGCTTATCGACATCACCACCTCGCCGTTGCCGAGCGAGGCGGCCAGCTCGCCGTAGCCGGGCGTAATCCTGAGCGCCTGCTCCTTCTTGAACTTGATCATGAGATCGGTGGTTTCCCGCCACTTCTCCCGGGTGAGGTTCCAGGGCTCCCTGACGCCGAGCATCATGGCGAAGGTCATGAAGACGCCGGTCGAATCCTCGACGATGGTCACCTTGCCCTTGTATTCGGGATTGAACAGCTCCCACCACGAGTCGGGCGGCTCCTTGACCACATCGGCGTTGTACATCAACGGGAGTGAGCCCCAGGTGAAGGGCACGGCATAGGCCTGCCCATCGGGGTTGAGGTTGGGGACTCCCGCAAACTCGGGGAAGACCTCCTGCATGTTCGGCAGCTTGCTCATGTCGAGCGGCTCCAACCATCCCTGGCGCGCTGCATGCGGGATGTGGAAGCTGACCGGCGTGCCGAGGTCCAAGTTGCCGCGGCCGCCGCCTTGGATGGCGGACTGCCACTGCTCGGCCGATTCCATGTAGGTCGCCTGCAGGACCGCGTCGTTCTGATCGAGGAAGCCACCAGCATTGGCGGCCTCGTCATAGCCCAGCCAGCCCATATAGGCGACTTCCGTCGCCGCGAGCGCCTTGCGTGGCGAGAACCCGCCGGCGAGGCCGACGCCCGCCGCCGCGGCGCCGAGACCGAGAAAATGCCGACGCGACATCGGTAGCATTTGACGCGCCCGCACGATGCCCGATTGTCCGGGCTGCAAACGCTTGTTCTTCCAGTCCATCATGATCGCCTCCCTTGAAGATTTCTCCTCGTGCTTTGTCGTATCGTCACGCCCGCTCCCAGGGAGTGTATATATGCCGTGTGGGCCCGGCCAGCCCTCGCCTCTCCCCGTTCAGCGTGCCCGTTCGGCGGTAATTCCGGCATAGTCGCGAATGAATTCGCATGCCTCGCCGCCGTTCCAGCTGCGATAAACCGCCTCCCGGATCACCGAGGGCGGGGTCGCGTTGTTGTGCTCGAACATGGCCACACGCGCCGAATGGCCGCTACAGCAGATGTCCCACACCAGGTTGAAGAACCGGTTCTTCTCCCGCGCGTCGACGCCGACGCCGGGCAGCCACTCCTCGAGCGTCTTGCCGAGCTCGGGGTTCTCCCACACCGCCTTGGGCCAGCGGCTGATGATGCCCTGTCCGCTCAGGTCCCTAAGGAGATGTAGCACCCGAGGATACGCCTCGGTCGAGTACAACCGCCCGGGGATTAGATATTCGTTGTTCGGGATCAGCACGCCATTGCGCATGTAAGACTCGGCCTCGGAGGCGACCACCGCCGCTTTCAGGAGCTGGGCGTACATGATCATCTCGGATACCGAGTGCCGAACCGACTGCACCGGTTCCGTACCCAGGATATCGACCACGGTTTGCGCGACGGCGGCGAAGATCTCGCCGCGGTAGGCGAGCCGGGACAGGATGTGCCAGAAGGCGAGGACGCTGAACTCGGAATAGAGCCCGAGCAGCACCTTGTTGTTGAAACCGAACACGTACTCGTTGGGAACGAACACGTGGTCGAAGATCAACAGGTTATCCATCTCCTCGCCGCGTGAATCGAGGGGATGGTCCTCCCGCTCCGAGGCGGTGTCTACAGTGGGCTCCCGCAGCAACAGCGTTAGGCCTTCCGCGTTCATCGGGAATGCGCAGAAGATCGCGTCGACATCGTCGAGGTCCGGCGTGAAGACCGTGGCGCAGGTGCTGAAGTGCGCGATGGCCCCGATGCTGGCGCAGGACTTTGCCCCACACAGCACCAAACCATCCGGCCTCTTCTCGACCACGTGCAGGCGGGAGGACCGTTCGGAGCGAGGAATGCGACGATCGGACTGGACGTCGACCCCCACGTCGGCGCTGATCACGTTGTACGCGCGGTTTCGCTTGACGAAGTTCTGCACGTTCTCGCCGTAGATGGGATTGTCCGCCGTGATCTTGTCGGCGATCGAGAGAAAGCCCATGGCCCATGTCGAGCCATAGTCCGGTGGGCGGCCAAAGACGCCGAGCGTCTTCAGGGTGCTGAGCCGCAGGGTCTCGCGCCGTCGATGCAGGTGCTCGACCTTGGTCGGCACTTGCCAGCCGGTGGCATAGCGCTGCCCGTCGGCGTCATCGACATAGGTGGTCACGTCGCGTGAGTCCGGCGCGAACTGCAGGTCGAAGATTTCCGCGACGGTGTCGACCGAACGCTTGAGATGCGGATGGCTCGTCACGTCCTCGATCAGCTCGCCGTTGCTATCGAAGATGCGGCGGCCGTCGCGCAGGCTCTCCTTGTATTGCGCACCCGTCATCAGGTGCGGTTCGTCCCCGCTCGCCAGGACCTCCCGCAGCTTGGCCAACCCCCAGTCAGTCGTCATGACGGCCTCTCTCCGAGCTTGGCCTGCGACGTGCGCCGAACCTTAGGGAGCGCCTCGCGCGCATTGAAACCCACCGCGCCGAAGCCGATGCCCCCTCAATGCGTCGCCCGTTGTCCGGATTGTTTCATGCGGCAACGGCGCATCGGGGTTCGATCGCTGTCTCTTGCGAATTACGTTGCGATAATCCAGCATCAAAGCGCATCCCGTACCTAACAGCGACAATAGCCTACGGAACATTAGATCATGCTGCTCACTGGCCACGCAATCGTTTCGTGCGGCAGGCCTCAATCCGCACCCAAGCCCTGCGCCGCGCCGCCGTTTGCCCCTCGGCCGGCCGCCATGGCATCGTCGAGCGTCAGTGCATGATGACCGATGGCATGCTGGGGCCCTCTCCCCCTTGCAAGCGCGGAGGCTGATAGGTGGCGGACAAGAGCGCGCGTGACGCAGCCGAGCGGCGGGACAAGAGCGGACAGAGGACCGACCGTCCCGCCTTCTCGCAGGCGGTCGACGTCGCCGGCCCCGAATCTGCCGACTTAGCCGATGACGCGAGTCCGTTGTCCAACCTGGACGGGCTGAACCGAAAGATTGTCTCGATGCTGCAGCTCGACGGGCGCCGATCCTACGCCTCGATCGCGCGAAAGCTCGGTATCTCGGAGGGCGCGGTTCGCGCACGGGTCAACCAGCTCCGGCGCGAGGGGCAGCTTCGCTTCATCGCGGTCGTCGATCCCGTGCAGCTCGGCTATTCCTCATGGTGCATGCTCGGGATCAATGTCAGCGCCGGCAACAGCCCGCACGAGCTCGCCCGCTATTTCGCCGCGCGGCCGGAGGTCACCTACGTCATGGTGGTGGCCGCGAAATACGATCTTCTGGTCGAGATCTGCTGCCAGACGACGGACGCGCTGAGCGCGTTTCTCGAGCGCCATTGCTATGCCTCGGGAAAGATCGCCTGCGCCGAGGCCATGGTCGGCGTGAAGCTCTACAAGTGGTTCGCACCGATCCCGGGGGCGGAGCCGGAGACTGAGCAGGCAGGGACTGACGCTCAAAGCTGCATAGAGGGGGCTCAGCAATGAAAATCGAACGGATTTCGCCCCGCGGCCATCGCGGCGGCGCCTCGCCCGGCGCGACGCAAGCCGTCAAGGCAGGCAATCTCGTCTTCGTCGGCGGCCAGATGTCGCTCGACGGGAGCGGGTGTGTGATCGGCGACGATATCGCGGCCCAGGCCGAGAATGCGTTCGCTGCGCTGGCGCGTGTGCTGGCGGAGGCCGGCGCCAGCATGGCCGATGTCGTCAAGCACAACGTTTACTTCGACTGCGAGGACGATGACGCGGCGATTGCCGCGTTCATGGCGGAACTCGACCGGGTTCGCCTCGCGCATTTCTCCGATCCGGGACCGACGGCGACCGAGACCCGGGTCGGCCTCGACCGCGAGGGCGCGCTGATCCAGGTCGAGGCCGTGGCCGCGCTCGGTTCGGAGCGCCGACGGTTGATGCCCGCCGACCATTGGGGCTGGAGCGGGGCGCCGCAGTTCTCGCACGGCTGGCGCGTAGGCGATGTCGTCTTCATCGGCGGCCAGCGCTCGCTCGATGGGACTGGCGGACTGCGTGATGCGGGCGACATCGGCGCGCAGACCCACAATGTGTTCTCGAGCATGGAACGGGTCCTCGAAGAGGCCGGCGGGGATATCGCCAACTTGCTCCGGCAGAACACCTATTACCGCTTCATCGGCGAAGGGCCCGACGTGACCGACTATTGGGAGCGGATGACGCGGGTGCGCATGGAGCACATGGCCAATCCGGGCACCTGCGGCACCGGCGTGCGTGTCGCGGGCTTCGGGCGCACGGACGAGCTGATCCAGGTCGAGGGGATGGGCGTGATCGGCCACGAGAAGCACCGCCTCATGCCGGCCGATCACTGGGACTGGTCCCTCCACAACCCCATGTTTACCCAGGGCTGGCGGGCCGGCGACCTGATCTTCGTCGGCGGCCAGATCTCCGCCGACGCCGAGGCGCGCGCCGTCGGCGCCGACATGGCCGCACAGACCCGCAACATCTACCGCTTCATCCGTAAGGTGCTTGACGAGGCGGGCGTCGATGAGAGCGATGTCGTCAAGGTCAACAGCTACTACTATGTCGACGGCAATTGGAACGACATCTCGGCAGCAGCGGCAACTATCGCCGGCATCCATCAAGAGTTTTATCCCGAGCCGGGGCCGGCCTATACCGGCTGCCGCGTTACCGGCTTCGCCTTCGAGGACCTCCTCATCGAAATCGAAGCTATCGCCGTCACCCGCGACTGAGCCCGTTCAGATCCCGGCGGTAAATCCCTCGTCGACCACCATGACCGCCCCGTGCATGGCGCGGCTGTCGTCGCACGCCAGGAAGACCGCCGCGCGGGCCATGTCGTCGGGCTCGGACCAGGCGCGGCCGCTCGGCGTTCGCGCGGCGATGGAATCGATGTGGGCGGCGAACGCCGGATTGCTCCTCAAGTGCTCGTTGCCGGGCGTCGCGGTGTGCCCGGGCGCAATGGCATTGACGTGGATTCCGTGGGGTGCCAGCTCGCAGGCAAGCGCCTTGGTGAGGGTGATCACGCCGGCCTTGGAGGCGCAGTAGACCGAGCGCGTGGCGTTGCCCATTAAGCCGCCAATCGACGAGATATTGATGATCCTGCCCGATCCGCGCGCCTTCATGTGTGGGACCAGGGCGTTCACGCAAAAGAACGTTCCCTTCATGTTGATGTCCATAATGCGATCGTAGGTGGCCTCATCGGTCTCGCCGGCGGGCGTCACATCGACGATCCCTGCACAGGTGACCAGGATGTCGACGCGCCCAAAGGCGTCGATCACCTCGCCGACCATGCGCCGCACCTCGTCGACCCGTGCAATGTCGGCGCGGAAGGCCTTGGCCGTGCCGCCCGCCCGTTCGATCCCGTCGACGACCGTCTGCGCCTTGCCGAGATCGGCGCTCGCGATCACAGCGACCGCCGCGCCCTCGGCAGCGAACCGACAAGCGATCGCCTCGCCTATGCCGGCCGTGCCGCCGGTCACCAGGGCGACCTTCTTTTCCAGCTTCACGACCATCTCCATCGGGGGCGTGTGGATCGCGCCCGTGCGGAACCAAGTCTAGCAGGCCGCTGCGCCTGTGGTCCTGAAGGGTGCCCGGGAGGAATCGGGTCGCGGCTCCTTTGCCGCATGGCCGCGGCCGTGCCAAGGTGATCCCGATGGCCGATCGACGTCTGTTTGAAGGCGCGACTCTGATCGACGGGACCGGTGGACCGCCCATCGAGGAGTCGATGGTCCTGATCGACAGCGGCCGCGTCGTCTACGCCGGTCCGCGCACGGCGCGCTTCGACAATGATTCCGCAGTCCGTATCCCGCTCGCCGGCAAGACCCTGATCCCCGGCCTCATCGAGGCGCACACCCATGCGTGCTTCGATGCCGACATGCTCGCCTATGTGAAGAACGGGATCACGACGATCCGCTTCGCGGGTCTCGACCAGGGAGAGGTGGTCAAGCTCCGCGAACGGGTTGAGCAGGGCGCGCTGATCGGACCTCGCATCCTCTCGTGTGGACCGATGATCGACCTGCCGCCGGTGGCGTATCCAGAATGGACCGTCCCGGTCGCGACACCGCGCGAGGCGGCAGCGACGGCGGAGCGGCTGATCGTCGACGAGGCTGTCGAGTACCTCATCCTGACTCAACGAGTCACCGCGCCGGTGTTGCGGGCCGTCGTCGAGGTCGCCCATGCCCATGACCGCACGGTGGTGACTCAGAGCTGGGCGCTCGACGGCGGCGAAGTCGCCGCGCTCGGCATCGACGAGGTGCACAACACCTCGCGGATCTTCGTCAGCAAGGCGTATCCCGCGGCGCGGCTTACGGACTATGCAACCATCGCAGAGCGACTCGCCCTGACGGGGCGCGGCTGGGCGACGATCGACTGGGATGCGACGACGCCACTGATGGAAACCATGATCGAGCGCGGCGTCCCTTACTGCGGCATGCACGTGATCGCGCAATTCCTCGTGGGGGAGGGAGTCCCGGAGCTCGAAGCCGATGCCGATTTCGCGGACATCTTCGGCGAAGCCGAGCGCACCGCCTTTCGCGACTTCGTGCAGCGGGTGAGCGGCATGTGGACGGCTGAGGACGCGGACTATTGGGAGCGCGCCAACGCCGCGCGCATGGAATGGATGCGGCGCTTCCGCGCCTTGGGCGGCGAACTCCTGGTCGGCACCGACACCCAATTCAGCGGCATCATGCTGCATCGCGAGCTCGCCAACACCGCCGCGCTAGGCGCCTCGCCGATCGAGGTCATCGCCATGGCGAGCGGCGGCAACGCCCGCGCGATGCGCCTTGACGAGCTCGGCACGATCAGCGCGGGTAAGCGCGCGGATATTGTGGTGCTCAAGAGAGACCCGCTGGCGGACCTCGGCGCGCTGCGCGACATCGACACGGTCATCAAGGACGGGGCGGTGCTTTGGAGGCGGCCGAGAGCCGAATCAAGCGCCGAAGTGGAGCACTTTCCGTCCCCTATCCGATGGTCAAATTGAACGCTGGACCGATCCCGATGAGATAGCTCACCCCGTCCGGCATGCGCCAGCGGGGGATGATCGCCATGGCGCTTTCCTGCCAGAAGCGTCTCCTGATCGCCGACGAGCCCACCACTGCGCTCGACATGGCCATTCAGGTGCAGATTCTCGATCTGGTGGTGGAGCAGGCACCGGTCGCGGCGCTCTTCGAGGAGCCCAGACACCCAGACACGCAGGGGCTCCTGCGCTCGCTCCCGAGACTCGACCGGCTGGCGGTCGGCGGAACCAGAGACCGTCTCACCGAATTGCCGGGCCTGATGCCCCCGATCTACGCCAAGCGCGCCGGCGGCATGTTCGCCCCGCGCTGGTCAAGCATTTCCCGGTGCGGGGCGAGTTCAACTTCTGCGCGCCGCCGGTGGTCCGGTCGGCCGCCGGCCCCGCTAATCCCCGATCTCGTCGCGCGCGCGTTGCAGGTGCGCGGTCAGGCCCATGAGGCGTTGGTCGCGCCAGGCTTGGCGTTCGCCGTGGGCGGCCATCGGCAGATGGGCGCGGCGCTCCTCGTGCGCCTTGACGATCACGGCCTCGGACCAGGGCCGCGCCGGCTCGCCCTGCTTCACGAACTCGTAGAAGCCCTCGCCGAGGCGGGCGGCGAAATCGGCGAGGCCGCCCGGCGCGTTCAGGTCGATGGTTTCGAACGGGCCGATGAAGGCCCAGCGGCGGCCGAGGCCGGCCGAGATCACGGTGTCGATGTCCTTGGCCGTGGCGTAGCCGCCTTCGAGCAGGCGGAACGCCTCCCAGAGGAGCGCGGCCTGCAGCCGGTTGGCGATGAAGCCGTCGACTTCCCGGGTCAGCCGGACCGGCTCCATGCCGACCGCCTCCATCAGCGCCCAACAGCGCGCGACCGTCTGATCCGTGGTCCAGGCCGCGGGCACTACCTCGACCAGCGGGATCACATAGGGCGGGTTGATCGGATGGGCGATCAGGCAGCGCGGGCCGATGCCGAGCCCCTCGGTGAACGCCGAGGACGGGATGCCCGAAGAGGAGGAACCGATGACCAGAGCGGGATCCGCGATCCCGTCCATGGCGTCGTAGACCGCGCGCTTCACGTCCACCCGCTCGAACACGCTCTCCTGGGCGTAGACGGCGCCCGCGAGCGCGTCGGCGAGCCCCGAGGCGATGGCGATGCGCGCGCGCGCGGCCGCGGGATCGTCGATCAGGCCATGGCTCTCGAGCGCCGCGAGATTGGTCTCGATGCGCGCGAGCGCCGCCTCGCACTGGCCGGCCACCTCGTCATAGAGCGCGACCCGGTGGCCTGCGCGGGCGAAAACGATCGCCCAGGCGCTGCCCACCAACCCGGCGCCGATGATCGCGATCTTGTCGGACATGGTGACTCTCCTCAGGCAGCCGCTTCGCCCACCCGGTTGAACGCGGCGAGCGAGCGCTCGACGGCATCGCGGGCGAGCCCGTCGACGATGAAGACGATGTGGGAGCGGCGGTCGTCGCCAGGCCAGGCGGCGAGGTGCATGGGCGGGTGGATGACATGCTGCACGCCGTTGATCACGACCGGCGCCTCCGTTCCCTCGACGTTGAGGATGCCCTTCACGCGCAGCACCTTCTCGCCGTGGGTGTGGAGCAGCATGGTGAGCCAGATGCCGAACGCGGTCCAGTCGAGCGCCGCATCGAAGGTCACGGTGAAGGAATGGATGTGCTCGTCATGGCGGGCAACGTCGTGGCCGTGGCGATGGCCCTCCGCAACCGCCTTGCCGGCCTCGGCCGCGAGCCACCGGCGCACCTCCGCGCCCTTGGTCCGCGGGTCGTAGACGTCGGCACGCAACACGCTGCGCACGTCGATCTTGCCGTCGACCGCGACGACGTAATCGGCCGAGCGGTTGAGCCGTTCCAGCTTGGCGCGGAGCCGCGATAGCGTCGCCGCATCGGCGATATCGGACTTGGTCAGCACGATCCGGTCCGCGACCGTCGCCTGCTTTACCGATTCCGGATAGCGCGCGAGCTGCCGGAGCCCGCTAACCCCGTCGACCGTCGTGATCACGGTGCCGAGCCGGTAGTGATGCTTCAGCATCGGATCGGCGCTCAGGGTGAAGAGGATCGGCGCCGGGTCGGCGAGCCCGGTGGTCTCGACGATCAGCCGCTTGTAGGGCGGGACCTCGCCACGAGCCCGTTTGCCGTCGAGCGCGATGATCGTGTCCTTGAGGTCGCCGCGGATGGTGCAGCAGAGGCAGCCGCTTTCCAACAGCACCGTGGTCTCGTCCATCGCCTCGACCAGGAAATGGTCGAGCCCCACGGCGCCGAACTCATTGACCAGCACCGCGGCATCGGCGAGCGAGGGGTGCTTGAGCATATGGTTGAGCAGCGTCGTCTTGCCGCTGCCCAAGAACCCGGTGACGACGAAAACCGGGGTCAGGCGCGCATAGACCGCCATTCGCCCCTCGCCCGCCGCGCCGGCCCACGCGCCGCATGACGGGCCGCCGGCGGGGCACCCTCGAGCGCCGAGACCAGATCGGGATCGAGCGGGTCGGGCGGCCTTCTGATCAGCCGCTCGACCGCCAGCCAGATCTGCGGCAGGTCGGCGACCACCTCGGTCGCGCCGCCGCTCCTGTTGTGCACGAGATATTGGGCGCCGGCCCAATCGTCGGCCTTGCACCCGTAAGCCGCGAGGATGCGGTTCAGGAGCGCGAGGCGGCGCCGGCGCTCAAGATAGCGGTCCCGCCCGGCGGGCGCCGCGTCGGCCCGGCCCGCATCGGTCCCGGCCTCGGTCCAATGCGGGCCATCCGTCAAGACGCCGCAGAGCGCGCACATCGCCCGCCGCCGGCCCGCCTATTTCTTCTTGGACGGCTTCCTGCCCTTGAACGGCCGGCGCTTGATGAAATCGTCGGCGATCTGGTCGAAGGTCGCCCAGCGGACCCCGTCATGGGCGTTGATATGGGCGATGATCCGCTCGAGCATGAGGAGGGTTTGCGGCCGGCCCGAGATATCGGGGTGGATCGTGAGCGTGTAGACCGCGTAGTCCATCTCGCGATAGACCCAGTCGAACTGGTCGCGCCACCAATCCTCGATGTCCCTGGGATTGGTCCAGCCCCCGGAGTTCGGGACCTTCTTCATGAACATCATCGGCGGCAGATCGTCGAGATACCAGCTACCGGGGATCTGCACGATGGGGAAGGTGTTGCCCTTCTTCATCGGCTTCATCCAGGTCTTCGCCGGCTTGGAATAGTCGATCAACGTCCATTCCTCGTTGATCCGCATCCAGTACGGCTCGAAATCGTGATGCATCTGGCTGTGGTCGTATTTGATGCCGCGTTCCATCAGGAGATGCGGAGTTTGGGCGCTCATCTCCCACCACGGCGCGACATAGCCGGTGGGGTTGCGCCCTTGGAGCTTGCTGACCAGGTCGATGGTCTTGTTGAGGATCTCCGCCTCCTGCTCGGGCGTCATCGCGATCGGGTTTTCGTGGGTGTAGCCGTGCAGGCCGATCTCGTGCCCCGCCGCCGCGACCGCCTTCATCTCTTTCGGGAAGGTCTCGATCGAATGGCCGGGGATGAACCAACTGGTCTGGATGCCCAGACGGTCGAACAGCGTGAGCATGCGGGGTGTTCCGACCTCGGCGGCGAAGACGCCGCGCGAGATGTCGCTCGGCGAGTCGCCGCCGGCATAGGAGCCGATCTGCCCCGCCACCGCGTCGACATCGACCCCGATCCCTACAAAGATTTCCTTCCTGGCCATCCCGTCCTCCTCTCGGTTCGACTGGCGCCGAGACTAGGAGAGCCGGCAGGCCCTGGCAAGGCGAGGCGCCTGTGATCGGTCATGAGACGGCGGCATGGCCGAGCGCCGAGATTTACCGCCGAATTCCTGTCATGATCGGTGTCGAAACCTGCGGAGGATTGCGTGCTCAGACGGATCAGGCTGATCTCCGGGCTGGTGCTGTTCGTCTTCGTCGCGACGCATCTCGTCAACCACGCCTGGGGTCTCGCCTCGCTCGACGCGCTCGCGCTGGCGCGCGAGGTGTTCGTCACGGCATGGCGGAGCTGGCCCGGCACGATCGCGCTTTACGGCGCGCTGCTGGTGCATTTCACGGTCGTCCTCTGGACTCTGTACCAGCGCCGCACGCTGAGGCTGAAGCGCAGCGAGCTCATCCAGGTCGTGCTCGGCGTCTCGATACCGTTGCTGCTGGTCCAGCACGTGCTCGGGACTCGCGGCATGCACGAGATATTCGGCGCCATCGACGACTACACCTACGAGATCCTCATTCTCTGGGTCTTCACGCCCGAGAACGGCATGATCCAGATGGTGCTGCTCGCGGTCACCTGGGGTCATGGCTGCGTCAGCTTGCGCTTCTGGCTCAGGCTCAAGCCCTGGTACCGCCAAGCCGCGCCCTATCTCTTTGCCGCTGCGATCGTGCTGCCGCTGGCGGCGACCTTCGGCTTCGTCGCCGCCGGGCGTGAAATGGCCGTGCTCGCGCGCGAGGATCCGTTCTGGCTCGAAGACGCCATGGCCGCGCTCAACTGGCCCGGGCAGGACGCGATCGCCTGGTACGAGACCTGGAAGTTCCGCGGCTGGCTGATCCTTGGCGGCATTCTCGCGTTTGTCATGCTCGCGCGCTATGGGCGGCTCGTGATCGAACGGCGGCGCGGGCTGATCCAGCTCACCTATCCGAACGGCCGGGTGGTCAGGGTGCGCCCGCCGATTACCGTGCTCGAGGCGTCCCGCGATGCCGGCATTTCGCATGCCTCGGTCTGCGGCGGTCGCGGGCGCTGCTCGACCTGCCGGATCCGCGTCGGCGCCGGTGCCGAGCATCTCGAGCCGCCGAGCGCCGAGGAGGTCAAGGTGCTCCGGCGCGTCGGCCTGCCCGAACAGGTCCGCCTGGCCTGTCAGTTGAGCCCGTCCCGCGACCTCGAAGTCACGCCTCTGCTCCTCGCCAATGTGGATCCGCGCGAAGTGCTCGGCAAGCCCAGCCACCTGCGGGAAAGCGAACGCGAGGTGGCGATTCTCTTCGCCGACCTCCGCTCTTTCACCCAATTCGCCGAGAAGAAGCTGCCCTACGACGTCGTCTTCGTCCTCAACTGCTATTTCCAGTCGATGGGCCAGGCGGTGCTGCGCGCGGGCGGCGAGATCGACAAGTTCATCGGCGACGGCGTGATGGCGTTGTTCGGTGCCGATACCGGGCCGGAGGAGGCCTGCCGTCGCGCCCTCTTCGCGGCGCGCGAGATGGGCACGGAGCTGGAAGAACTCAACGGGTCGCTCAAGAACGACCTGAAGGAGCCGCTACGCATGGGTATCGGCATCCATCTCGGCTCGGTCATCGTCGGTGAAATGGGCTTCGGCGCAGCGACCTCGTTCACCGCGATCGGCGATGCGGTGAACACGGCGAGCCGTTTCGAAACCGCGACCAAGGACTTCGATTGTCAGCTCGTGGTCTCCGACGAGGTGGTGAAGCGCGCCGGCGTCGAGCTGGACGCCGATACGCTGCGGGAGCTGAAGGTTCGCGGGCGTGTCGAGGCAATCACGGTGCGCGCGATCGATCGCGCGATCGATCTGCCCGAGATCGACATCGAGGACTTCACAGCCGGCGGGCGCCGCCGCGCGCGGCGCGCGCGGCGCGCGGCGCGGCGGGAGGGAGGGCCGGCGCCCCGGCCGAACCCGGGTTAGCTATCCGCCGAGCCCGGGAGGCACGCGGCGGTGCCAATCGGTGGCCTGCTGATAGGCCCAGCCGATGCGGAGCGCCATCGCCTCGTCATGACCGCGGCAGACGATGTGCAGCGAGAGGGGCAAGCCGTCGGCGGTAAAGCCGTTCGGCAGGACCAGCGCGCACCAGTCGAGCCAGTTGATCGGGCGCGTGAAGCGGGCGGGCGTCTTGGTCTGATCGATGGTTGCGATCGGCACCGGCGGCGTTTCCGCGGCCGGCGTCAACCAGGCGTCGAAGCCGTCGAGCGCCGCCAGAGCGGCCCGTTTCTCGTCCTCGCGCACGCGCAGCAGGCGCAAATAGTCCGCAGCCGAGATGTCGCGTCCGAGCTGGATTCGCGGGCGCACGTGATCGTCGAGCGGCAGCGCCGGATCGTCGACCAGCGCGCCGACCAGGGAATAGCCCTCCGCGCCGATCAAGCGGCCGACCGAGGCGCCGTAATGGGCGGTCGATTCCGGCAGCGCCAACGGCTCGACGCGTGCGCCGCTCCGAGCGAGGGTCTCCACGGCATCGTCATAGGCCGTGAGCACCGCCGCATCGACGCCCTCGCGCTCGGCCTCCGTCATCACGCCGAGGCGGAGCCCGGCCACGCCGCGGCGGAGGCCCGGCAGCGGATCGTCCGGCGGATGACGCAGGGTCAGCGGGTCATCCGGGTCCGCTCCCTGCAGCAGCGCGTAGAGCTGCGCGGCGTCCTCGACCGAGCGGGTCATCGGACCCGGCGTATCGAGGCTGGGCGCGAGCGGCAGCACGCCGGCGACGCTGATCCGCCCGAGCGTCACCTTGAGGCCGGTCAGACCGCACCAGGCCGACGGGATCCGCACCGAGCCGCCGGTGTCGGTGCCGATCGCCCACGGCACCAGGCGGGCGGCGGTGGCGACGCCGGAGCCGCTGCTCGACCCGCCGGCGGTGCGATGGACCTCGTGATCCCACGGATTGCGCGGCGAGCCTCTGTGCTGGTTGGTGCCCCAACCGCCCATGGCGAATTCCACCGTGTGGGTCTTGCCGATGACGATCAGGCCCGCCTCGATCAATCGGCGCGCAAGCGTCGCCGTCGTCGAAGACCGGCGATCGACCCAATGCTGGCTGCCGCCCGTGGTCACGCGGCCCTCGATGTCGACGAGGTCCTTGAGCGCGATGGGCACGCCGTGCCAGGGGCCGACGCCGTGCCCGGCGCGGAGCGCCTTGTGCGCCGCCTCGGCGGCGAGCAGCGCATCGTCGCGATAGACCGCCACGAAAGCGCGGAGGGCGGGCTCGTGCGTATCGATCCGCGCGAGCAGGGCCTCCATGAGATCGACTGGGCTCAAACGGCCCGCCTGGAGCTCCCGAGCGGCATCGCCAGCTGTCAAGAATGCAGGGTTGGATGAGGGCACGGGCAAGTCCTTCCCTGGTCTATTCCTGGCGTGGTGGGCTTATAGCGCGGGCCGCGTCGTCCGCTCATCGCCGGCCGGGGCGCGATCCGCGAAGCCCGCACTCGGTTTGGCGTCGGGCAGGCGAGCGTAGGCCATCGCCGCCAGCGCGACCAGAGCGGCGAGGAAGGCAAAAAGCGCCTGATAGGCCGATCCGGGCGCGACGCCGCCCGGCGCCGGAAAGGCGCCGACGATGACGCCGCCGAGCGCCTGCAACACCGCAGGCCCGCCCATGAAGGCCATCGCCATCAGCGCCATGCCGCGCCCGGCCAGCCGGTCGCTGAAGAGCGAGCGGACATGGCCCGCGAGCAGGATGTTGAACGAACCACACCCGCCAATCAGGGCGAACAGGACGACCGCCGCCCAGGTCGGGAGATCGGGCAGCGCCGCGAGCAGCGCGCAGGCGCCGATGACGATCGCGGCGCAGCCGAGGACGATGTGCTTGCGCGTATCGAGCCGGCGCTCGAGCGGCCCGAGCAGGAGATTCGCGGCGATCAGCGCGAGCGCCATCACCAGCAACGCATTGCCGGTCGCCACCGGCCCAAGCCCATGACGGTCGGAGAGGTAGGGCCCGCCCCATAGGCCGAGCACCGTGATCACGACCGGATAGGAAGCGAACCCCAT
This sequence comes from Alphaproteobacteria bacterium, assembly GCA_965248825.1. Lineage (GTDB taxonomy): Bacteria > Pseudomonadota > Alphaproteobacteria > UBA828 > UBA828 > WTGU01. The sequence continues at coordinate 62,022 of CBDFKL010000006.1, forward strand.
CGCCGTGATCGACGGAAGACCCGGGGTCGCGAGCGCCGCGCGGACGCCGCGCAGGCTTTCACGCACGCCCTCGGGCGGCGGCGCATCGGTCTGCTCGGGAGGCCGGCGGTCGCGCGCCAGCGCATAGATCGCAACGGCGCCGAGCGCGGTCAGGCCCGCGGCGCCCCAGAACGCCGCGCGCCAACCGAGGCTTTCCGAGACCACGGCGAGCGGCGTCGTGGAGAGCAGACCGCCCGCGCCGCCGATCGCGATCATCCGTCCCATCCAGGTGCCGTAGGACGCGGGCGCCGCCCACTGGCCGAAGAGAAAGAGAGAGCCCACGAGCACGCCTGAGCAGCCTACGCCGAGCAGCACGCGGGCGGCCATCAGCATCGCCTGGCCGTCGGCGAAGCCATAGAGGAGCGAGCCCGCGATCGCGGCGGTGAGCACGACCGGCACCGTTCGGCGCGCGCCGAAACGATCGAACACCATGCCGACCGGAATCTGCGCGGCGCCGAAAGCCAGGAAGAAGGCACCGGTCAAGAGCCCGAGGGCTTCCGGCGACAGGGCGAATTCGGCGCTCAGGGTCTTCGCGAGGACGGCGTTCGACGAGCGAAAGAACTGGCTCAGGACGAAGACCGCGCCGAAGCAGGCGACGATCGCAATCAGCGGATGCCCCAACGCGGAGGGCTGGTCGCCGGGGCGGGCGCCCCGGAGGCGGCGAAACGGCAATGATGCTCCGGATCTTGCGGGCCGGCACCCCGATCAGGGGGCCGCTCGTTCCTCGTCGAGACCGCGGCCGGCATCGGCGTCGGGGGCAAGGTCCTCGCCGTAATGCGTGATCGCGCCGGTGGTGTGGAAGGTCTCCCAGGCCACGCCCTCGGGATCGTAGACCCAGGTCTTGTCGCCGCGCGCATAGCAGCACTGCGCGTCCGCCTGATCCCGATGGGGAGTCCCGGCCGCTTTGAGGCGGCCGGCGAGCGCGCCGAGCTCGGCCCCGCTCTCGGTCTGGATTCCCAAATGGTCGACGCCGGGCGCACCGCCGCCGCCGGCCGAGATCGACAGATTCACGCGCGGATCGTCGAGCATCCACTTCGCGTAGTCGTCCTTCAACACGCACGGCTCCGCATCGAACAGGGTCGTATAGAACGCGACCGAACGATCGATGTCGGTCACCGAGATATTGACGTGCAAGCGCTTCATGCTGCTCCCTCCGCCGGTTGTGCGTCGGCCGTCATCGAAGGCGCCGGCTCGGTGCCGACACCCCGGCAACAGTCCTCGATCAGAAAACGCAGCAGGCCCCGTATCGCCGGATAGGCCGCGGCATAGAACAGGAAACGGCCGTCGCGCCGCATGCTGATCAACCCGGCATGGGAGAGCTGCGCCAGGTGGAACGAGAGGGTCGCCGGGACGATCCCGAGCGTCTCGCCGATCTGCCCCGCCGAGAGCCCCTCCGGCCCCCGTCGGACAAGCAGGCGGAACACCTCGAGACGGGTTTCCTGAGAGAGCGCTCCGAGGGCCGCCAACGCGGATTGTTGTTCCATAATTTGATAGTTGTGGAACTATCGAAGTATGTCAAGGTCGAGTCGGCCGAGGGCGCCGGACATCGTGATTGCCGTGGGCGGACGGTATCCCGAATCGAGGTGCGGCCATTGGAGCGTATATTCGGCGGTCACCTTCGGCGTACCATCCCCGATCACCGAGTATGTCGCCGTCGTTCCGGCCCGCGGACCCGGCCTGACCACGGGAAGGACAGGATCGTGAACGAGACTCCGACACAGCGCTGGGGCATAGCGGCGCGTGCCGCGGCGCTTCACGCGGATGCCCTGGTCTGCGACATGATCGTGAACTGGGAAACACTAACACCCGAGCATCATCGCCTGGGCGTGCTGCCGCGCTATGTCGCCGCCGGCTTCAACCTGCTCTCGCTCACCCTCGCCGACGATTGGACCTGGATCGAAGAGACGGTGCGTCACGTCGCCGCGCAGCGCAGCTTCTTCCTCTCGCAGCCCGAATCCTATGTACTGGTCGAGACCGCCGACGATATCGTAGCCGCCCAGGCGGCCGGCAAGCTCGCGGTCAGCTTCAACTTCCAGGGCACCAACGGGCTCGGCGGCGACGTCCACATGGTCGAGGCCTATTACAAGCTCGGCATTCGCCAGATGATCCTCGCCTACAATGTGCGCAATCTCGCGGCCGACGGCTGCCACGAGCCGGCCGATGGCGGCCTCAGCGGCTACGGCAGAGACCTCGTCCGCGAGATGAACCGGGTGGGCATGCTGCTCGACCTGAGCCACACGGGCTATCGGGCGACCATGGAGGCCATGGAGCTCTCGACCCAGCCGGTGGTTTTTTCCCATTCGAACCCGCGCCATCTGCGCGAGCATGGGCGCAACATCGCGGATGATCAGATCAAGGCCTGCGCGGCGCTGGACGGTGTGATCGGCATCAACGGGGTCGGCGACTTTCTCGGCGAGGACGACGCCAGCACGGGGACGTTCCTGAACCATATCGATCATGTCGCCGGCCTGGTCGGGCCCGAGCATGTCGGGCTCGGGATCGATCTCGTCTACGACCTCGAGGGCTTCACTCGCTTCTTCGAAGCGAACAAGGAAAAATATTGGGCGGGCTACGACAAGCCGCTGACCGCGTTCTTCCAGCCCGAGCAACTGCCCCTTGTGACCGAAGGCTTGCTGGAGCGCGGCTACGCCGAGAGCGCGGTGCGCGGCATTCTCGGGGCGAACTATCTGCGCGTGGCCCGCCGCGTGTGGCGCTGACGGGAGCCGGGCATGGGCTGGATCATCGGCGTCGACGTCGGCGGCACGTTCACCGACTTTCACATCCTGGACCGGGACGGCGGTCCCTCTTTCGTGCACAAGACGCCGTCGACGCCGGACAATCCGGCGGATGCGGTGCTGCGCGGGCTGGAGGCACTGGCGGCGGAGCATCGGATCGACCTGGCGTGTGTGGAACGGCTCTCCCACGGGACGACGGTCGCCACCAACGCGTTGATCCAGGGTCGCGGCGGCACCGTAGCGCTGCTGGTGACGGAGGGGTTCGCCGACCTGCTCGAGATCGGGCGGCAGACACGTCCGCACATGTTCGACTTCCAGCGCGATCATCCGCCGCCCCTGGTGCCGCGCGAGCGCCGCTTCGAAGCGCCGGAGCGCATCGCCTTCGACGGCACGGTGTTGCGCGCCCTCTCCGATCAGGCGATCGCCGATGCGGTCGACCAAGTCCGGGCCAGCGGCGCCGACGCGCTCGCCATCTGCCTGATCTTCGGCTTTCTCAACCCTGAACACGAGCGGCGGCTGCGCGACGCTCTGGCGCGAGCCCTGCCGGCGCTGCAGATCTCGCTCTCCTCGGAGGTGCAGCCGGAGTTTCGCGAGTATGAACGGCTGTCGACGACGGTCATGAACGCCTATCTGCAACCGGTCATGACGCGCTACATGCGCGCCTTCGAGGACCGGGTCGCGGCCTTGGCGCCGGCCGCTGATATCGGCATCAACCAGTCGGCCGGCGGTCTGATGACCCCGGCGCGGGCCCGGGAACTGCCGGTGCGGACCGCGCTCTCCGGGCCGTCGGCCGGGGTCGTCGGCGCCATCGAGGCGGCCCGCCTGGCCGGCACCGCGGACGTCGTCACCCTCGACATGGGCGGCACCAGCGCCGATGTCTGCCTGGTTCGAGGGTTGGAGGCCGAGATTGCCCATGACCGCTGGATCGAGGGCTATCCGGTGCGGCTGCCCAGCGTCGACGTCAATGCGGTCGGCGCCGGCGGCGGCTCGATCGCTTGGTTCGACCGCGACGGTTTGATGAAGGTCGGGCCGCGCAGCGCCGGCGCCGACCCGGGCCCGGCCTGCTACGGGCTCGGCGGCGCGGAGGCCACGGTCTCGGACGCCAATCTGGTGCTCGGGCGCCTCTCGCCCGGCGGCCTGCTCGGCGGCGGCATGGCGCTCGACCCCGCCGCGGCGCGCGAGGCCCTGGCGCCGGCCGCGTCGCGCCTGTCCATGAGCATCGAGCGCACCGCCCTCGGCGTGCTCGGCATCACCGTCGCCACGATGGTGCGGGCAATCCGGGCGATCTCGGTGGAGCGCGGTCACGACCCGCGCGGTTTCGCCTTGCTGCCGTTCGGCGGCGCCGGGCCGCTGCACGCCGTCGAGGTGGCCCGCGCGCTCGGTATCGCGCGCCTGGTGGTGCCGCCGGCCCCGGGCATTCTGTGCGCCCGCGGCCTGGTGGTGTCCGACCTGCGCGAACGCTTCGTAACCGGCCGGTTGACCCCGCTCACGCCGGAAGCCATGACGGTGCTGGCAGCCGAGCTCAGCTCTCTCGACGCCCGGGCCGAGACCTGGTTCGACGCCGCTGGGATAGCGGCGAGCGCGCGGCAAACCCGATATGGCCTGGACATGCGCTATGTCGGTCAGAACTACGAACTACAGGTGGCGTTGGAGGCGGCCGAGGCCAAGGCGCCCACCTTCGCGGGCCTGCGCGACCGGTTCTTCGCCGAGCACGAGCGCAGCTACGGCTATCACAATCCCGACGATCCGGTCGAGGTGGTGAGCATCCGGGTCACCGCGATCGGTCGTCTGCAACAAGGCGAGAGGGCCGCGCTCGATGACCAGGCCTTGGACGTGACGCCTAAAGCCGGCGCCGCGCGGCCGGTCTGGTTCGATGCCGACGCACCGATCCCGACGCCGGTGTTCGAGCGTGCGGGCCTCGCGCCGGGCGCCCGCCTCACCGGCCCCGCGGTGATCGAGCAGCTCGACTCGACGACGCTGCTGTTCCCCGGTGACCGCTGCCGCGTCGATCCTCATCTGAACCTGATCGTGGAGCTCGCCCCATGACCCGACCCGGCGACGACCTCGACCCGATCGCGCTGGAGATCCTGCAGAACGGCCTGCGCTCGATCACCGACGAGACCTATATCGTGCTGACCAAGGCGGCCTATTCGACCAACATCAAGGAGCGCCGCGATCATTCCACCGCGCTGACCGACCGCGACGGGCGCCTGGTGGTGCAGGCTGAGAACTCTCTGCCGATCCACCTGGCCTCGATGCTGGGCATGATGGAGCGGCTGCTGGCGAAATTTCCCGCCGACGCGATCCGGCCGGGCGACATCTTCGTCGCCAACGATCCCTATGTCGCCGGCGGGACCCATCTTCCGGATGTCAACATGGCCATGCCGGTGTTCATCGACGGCGCGCTCACCGGCTTCATCTGCAACATCGCCCATCATGCCGATATCGGCGGCATGACCCCCGGCAGCATGGCCGGCGGCATGTCCGAGATCTATCAGGAAGGGCTCAGGATCCCGGTGGTCCGGCTGTTCGCGGCCGGAGAGCCGGTCGAGGACGTGTTCGACCTGTTGCTGCTCAACGTCCGGGTCCCGCGGGAGAGGCGCGGCGATTATTTCGCCCAGGTGGCGGCCTGCCGGCTCGGCGTCCGCCGCATGGAGGAGCTCGGCCTGCGCTATGACGGCGGCCGGCTTCACGCCGCCTTCGGCCAGATCATGGACCGCACCGAGGCGCGCCTGCGCGCCGCCATCGCCGAGATCCCGGACGGCCGCTACCGCTTCAAGGACGTGCTCGACAATGACGGCATGGGGACGGCGGACATCCCGATCGCCGTCGAGATCGAGGTCTCGGGTCACGACATCCGCTTCGACTTCGCCGGCACCGGCGCGCAGATGAAGGGCAACTTCAACCTGACCCTGAACGCGACCCAGTCGGCGGTCTATTACGTTCTCAAGGGCATGCTGGACCCGGAATTGCCCAACAATCACGGCCTGATCCGGGCGGTCGCCATCGAGGCCCCGCCCGGCAGCCTGGTCAACGCGCTCCATCCGGCCGCCGTTGCCGGACGCGCCAACACCTCGCAGCGGGTCATCGACGTGCTGATCGGCGCGCTGGCGGAAGCGCTGCCGGAGCGCGCCGTGGGCGCCGCCAACGGCGCCAACGTCACCGCCGTGTTCTACGGCCACGACCCGCGCCACGACCGCCCTTACGTCTATCTCGAGACCTTGGGCGGCGGCTTCGGCGGCCGCGCCAGCAAGGACGGCAAGGACGGCGTGCAGGTGCACATCACCAATACCTCGAACCTGCCCGTCGAGGCGATCGAGATGGAATACCCGCTGATGGTCGAGAGCTACGGCCTGATCGAGGATTCCGGCGGCGCCGGCCGCCACCGCGGCGGCATGGGGCTGCGCCGCACGGTTCGCCCGGTCGGGCACGAGGCGGTCTTCTCCGGCATGGGCGAGCGCTTCGTCCATCGGCCGTGGGGCATCTTCGGCGGCCGTCCGGGCGCCACCGGGCGCTTCGCCCTGCGCCGTCCCGGCGGGCGGGAAGAGCCGGTCGCCGACAAGCCCAACGGCATCGCCGTCGGGCCGGAGAGCGTCGTCGTGATGGAAACACCCGGCGCCGGCGGCTACGGCCCCCCGGCCGAGCGCGACCGGGAGGCGCTCGCGGCCGACCACAGAAGCGGCAAGTTCAGCCGCGGTTACCTGCTGGACCACTATGGCTACGTCCCCGAGAAGGATTAGCCGAGCGCCCACGGCGGCGCGCCGGCGGCAAGGCCCGGGGATTAAGCGGACAACAAACCGGTCTTACAAACAGCCTCGATGAATGCAAATCCGCATAGAGTATCGATATAATTCATCCATGGGATGAAGCTGAGACGGACTTCAAACCGGACATGCTAGCGGACACGAAAGACCGCAGGGAAAGCGTTGGGGCGAAGCACGCCGCCTCACCCAGCCGGGGCGCAGTGCCGATAAACCGCGAGCCGTAAGATGGCCGATACGCAACGAGAGCCGGCGCAGACGCGGGCATCGGTTCCGCTGGTGAGAGAGCGCGGTCCTGAGGATCCGGCGGAGCAACCGCCCGGACCGACGCCGATCGAATTCACCGGGCAGACGAGCGAGTATTTCGGGATTTGGGTCACCAACACCCTCCTCAGCATCGTGACGCTCGGCATCTACTCGGCCTGGGCCAAGGTCCGACAATCCCGCTACTTCCTGGGACATACGATCATTCTCGGTGACGGACTGGAATATCACGCAACGGGCATGATGATCCTGAAGGGCCGGCTGATCGCCTTTGCGGTGATCGCGGGCTATGTCGGGATCGGCAGCGTAAGCCCGATTGCCCAGCTTGTTGTCACGATAGCGCTTATTCCGGTCTATCCCTGGGTGATCAACCGCACGCTCAAGTTTCGCGCACGTATGACTTCCTGGCGCAATATCCGTTTCGACTGGCACGGAGGATACGGGGGCATGGCGAAAGTCTATCTGCTGTGGCCCCTCATAGCCCTGTTGACCCTTGGTGCGCTGTTGCCGATGGCCGCCCGAGTCAGCCGCGAATATCTGGCCAACAACTATGCGCTGGGGCGCGAACGGTTCGGCGCGACCACACCGCTGCGGCCATATTACGGGGCATTCCTGTGGACAATCGTTTTTGGCGCGGCTTTACTCGCGGTTGTGGCTGGTCTGGTTGTAGCGGTTTTTTTCCTTCTGCGCAGTGACGTCGGCGATCTTCCACTCTCCCCTCATATTATATCTCTTTTTCCTTCAATTATTATTATAATAATGTTGTTTTTATTTAGTATGATTCGTATATATTTTCAAATTCTCACCCGGAACATTATCGTCACCGCATTGACGCTCGGCCACGCTGCGGGTTTTCGTGCCGATCTCAGCCCGCTGCGGTATCAGTGGATTCTGCTGTCCAACCTCTTCGTGACCGTCGCCACCGCGTTCCTGATGTATCCGTGGGCGCGGATCCGAGCATACCGCTACCAGGCCGAACGCCTCACGGTCGAACCTCTGGTCGCCGTCGCGGCGTTTCTCGACACCGAGGCGCGCGCCGGCGGTGCCTTCGGTGAGGAATTCGGCGAGATGGAAGGCATCGGGATCGACATATGAGGATCCGGGGCCATCTCTACGAGCCCGGATCTTCGGACCGCATCGAAGCGACCCTGGCGCGCGACGAGGATCGTTTCCGCCTGTTACGTGTCGGCGATGCCGCAGACCTCGACGTCGAGATTCGCAAGGCGGGCGATCGCCTTGCGGGCATCCCGCAGGCCATCACTCTGAGCACCGGCCAGCGCTTCCTGCCTTTCGAGGAAGTGCCCGAGGGTTTTCTGGGCGGCGCGGAGACCGGAACATCGAGATGGCTGGACCGGCTGGAGCGTTTCTCGCTGATCAAGGCGGCCGTTCTCGTGGTCTTGCTCGCGCTGGCGATTCTGGGGCTGCGTGCCGCGGTGCCGGTTGCAGCGGATTTGGCCGTCGCGCTGATCCCCGACCAGGTCGAAGCGGTCATAGGCAGGCAAGCCTTCCGCGAGATCGATGCGCTCATGCTCGAGCCCAGCCAACTCGCCGGCCCTCGAAGAGCCCGACTCGAGGCCGAGGCGCTCGCACTCGCCCGCCATGGCGGCATCGATCCGATCCCGGAGATTCACTTTCGTCACGCCCCGATGATCGGTGCCAACGCCTTCGCTCTGCCGGGCGGCCCGATCCTGGTCACCGATGACCTCGTCCACATGCTCGGAGACGACAACAAGATTATCGCGGTACTCGCCCACGAGTTGGGCCACGTGGAAGAGCGCCACGGGCTGCGCCAAGTCTTGCGCGTCGGCGGTATCTTCCTGATCGCATCGCTGGTCATGGGCGGCGATGAAACGCTCATGGAAGAGCTCGCCGCGCTCGCGATCTCCACCAGCGCCTCGAGTTATTCCAGGGACTTCGAACGCGACGCCGATGAATTCGCCGGATACCTTTTGGAGACCGCCGGGCGCTCCGCCGACGATCTAGCGGACGCGCTCCAGACATTGCTTGAGAATTGCGGCGAGGCGTGCCGGGACGACGAGAGTTGGCTGTCCACCCATCCGGCGTTCGAAAGGCGCATCGAGGTTCTCAGAGAGCGCAGGTAGCGCCGCAACCCGCTCCTCCGAGGTGGCATGGGAGCCGTGGGTAAACAGGGTCCCGTCCCGCTACACGGCGCGGTCGCGGAGCGCGTGGGTGAAGCGGTAGACATAGGCGCCGAGCGCCATGCCGGCGAGCGGGCCGGCGAGATAGATCCAGTAGTGGTCGAAATCGCCCCTGGCGAGGTAGGGGCCGAGGGCGCGGGCGGGGTTCATCGCCGCGCCGGCGACCGGGCCCATCAGCATGACCTCGATTCCCACCACCGCGCCGACCGCGACGCCCGCGAGCGGGCCGTGCGCCCGCTTGTCGAGGCCGACGCCGGCGACCACCCACATCAGCAGGAACGACAGGAAGAGCTCGATCAGGAACGCCGTCTCGGGCGCGATGACCATGGCGGTGTTGGGCAGGTTCGCGCCCATCTCGCCATAATCGCCGATCGCCCAGAGAAGGCACATGCCGGCGAGCGCCGAGCCCGCGAGCGGGGCCGCCACATAGCCGGGGACCAGCCGCTTGTCGAGATGGCCGATCAAGGCGGCCGCGATCGAGAGCGCCGGATTTACGTGGGCGCCGGAGATATGGCCGAAGGCATAGATGACCACGGTGATCACCAGGCCGGAGATCAGGCGCCGCCGATCGCGCCCAGGCTGCCGCCCATGAATTCGCTCACCACCACGGCGCCTGCGGCGAAGAAGACCAGCGAGAAGGTGCCGATGAACTCGCAGCAATATTTGCGGCAATCGTCGGCCGTCACGGGCGCGGTCCGGGGCTGGCGGTGGCGCGCGTCGCAGTCCCGAGCACGCGGGCCGCGAAGCGCGGGTAGACCTCGGCGAGCGCGGCGCCGACCGGGCCGTCGATCAGGGCCCGCGATTGCGGTCCCGGCGCCGGTGTTTCGGCCACCTGGTCCGCGCAGTCGAAGTCGAAGCCGGTCGCCGCGCGCACCTCGTCGAGGCTGTGGCCCGGATGCAGCGAGACCAGGCGGAAGCGGCCGCGCGCGGGCTCGAAGCGGAAGACGCAGCGCCCGGTCACCAGCGCGTAGGGGCCGCCGGGGCGGTAGATGTCGGGCGGGCTCGTGCCCGGCGCGCTGACGAAATCCACCTTGCGCACCAGGGCGCGCGCCGTGTGCTCGACGCGAAACAGAATCACCCGGGGGATGAGGAAATAGAGATAGGCGGAGCCATAGGAGCCCGGGAAGCGCGCCTCGAGGGTGGGATAGGTGCCGACGCCCACGAGATTGACATTGGCGCCGCCGTCGATCTGGACGCCGCTGAGAAAGAAGGCGTCGATGCGCCCTTGCGCCGCGCAGTCGAACAGCTCGCGCCCGCCGTCGGTGAAGTCGTTATGCGCCCGGCTGCCGAGCAGGCTGACCCGCGGCCGGCCGCCGCCGCGTTCGCGGGCGAGCAGCGCCGCGGCGCCGGGGATGGGCGAGGCGGCGCCGACCGCGACATGGCCGAGCCCGTCGAGCATCCCGGCGATGACGTCGATCAGAAGCGCGGCCTTCTCCGGGCTCATTCGGCAGCGCGCGCGCCCGTCACATGAGCCGCGCAATAGCGCGCGAAGCCCGCCTCGCTCGCGGCGAGCGCGGCATAATCGGCGAGATGGGCGCGGTCGGGCTCGTACCAGCCGGGCAGGCCGAGGGGCCAGGCGCCGCGCGGCGCCGCCGCGAGCGCCGTGACATAGAGAGCCGGCAGCGCGCCGGCAGCGCTCACCTCGTCGGCCATCAGATCGCCGGACCGCACCTCCTCGACCGTGACCAGGGTCTCGGCCGCGGCATGGGCCATCGTCACCAGCTCGCGCCGCGTGCCGATCCAGACATTGCCCCGCTCATCGGCATAGGGCGCGTGGAAGAGCGCGATATCGGGCCGGAGCGCCGGCAGCACGACGATCGGATCGCCCTCGGCGAGCGGGTTGTCGATGACCCGCCAGTCGGGCCGAACCCGGAGCAGGTCCGAGCCGATGAGCCCGCGCAGCGGCAGGAAGGGCACGCCCTTCTCCGAGGCCTGGAGCGCGGCGTGGATGGCGGGGCAGGTCGATTCGCGGATGGCGAGCGCACCGCTCTCGAGCGCCGCCGTGTAGCGGGGCGCATGGCCGAGCTCGCCGAGACTGACCGCCGCGGTCTCGATGGTCGCCACGCATCCCGCCCCGATCAAGAGGTCCGCCTGCAGGCCGGCCTGCGGCACGGTCAACAGATGAAGGCCGCGAACGCCCCGGCGCACCAGGCCGCGAACCGCGGCCATCGCCACGAAGGAATAATCCGGCGCCACCGCGAGCAGGGCGCCGTCTTCAATCCGGCTCACCAGCCGATCGAGCGAGATGATCTCCGTCATAGCCGAGCCTCGCGCCGGTCAAAACTCCTCGACCGCATGGGCCATGACGGTCGACTTGCCGGCCATGATCTTGAGGAAAAGGCCCGCCGATTCGGGCAGGATCTTCTGCATGTAGAAGCGCGCCGTCTTGAGCTTCGAATCGTAGAAGGCCTCGCCGTTCCGCTTGTCGCGGGCGAGCTCCGCCATCCGGCACCACATATAGCCGACCGCGACCAGGCCGAACATCTTGAGATAATCGGTGGCCGCCGCGCCGGCTTCCTCCGGATCGCCCAGGCCGCGCTGGGCAATGGTCAGGGTGGCGAGCTGCAGCTTGCCCAGTGCCTTGCCCAAGGGACCGACGATGTCGGCGAGCTCCGGGTCGTCCTTGTTGGCCTCGACCAGAGCAATCGCGGGGTGGAAGAAGTGCCGCAAATAGCGTCCCGCCCGTTGGGGCAGCTTGCGGCCCACCAGATCGAGCGCCTGGATGCCGTTCGCGCCCTCGTAGATCTGGGAGATCCGCGCATCCCGCACGAGCTGCTCCATCCCGTGCTCGCGGATATAGCCGTGGCCGCCATGGACCTGGACGGCGAGGTTGGTCGCCTCGAAGCCGTAATCGGTGAAGAACGCCTTGATGATCGGCGTCATGAGCTGGACCAGCTCGTCCGCGTCCTCGCGCACCGCCGGGTCGGGATGCTTGCGCGCGACGTCGAGCTGGAGCGCGATCCAGTAGGCGAGCGCGCGCGCGCCCTCATTGAGCGCCCGCGCGGTGAGCAGCATGCGCCGAACGTCGGGGTGGACGATGATCGGATCGGCCGCCGCGCTCGGCTCGACCGCGCCCTTGAGGGAGCGGCCCTGACGGCGCTCTTTGGCATAGGCGGTGGCGCTCTGATACGCGGTCTCGCCGAGCCCGAGGCCCTGGAGTCCGACCCCGAGCCGGGCCGCGTTCATCATCGTGAACATGCAGCGAAGCCCCTTGTGGGGCGCGCCGATCAGGAAGCCCTCCGCCTCCTCGAAATGCATCACACAGGTCGCGGACGCGTTGATCCCCATTTTTTTCTCGACCGAGCCGCAGCTCACGCCATTGGCCGGCCCGGGCGTGCCGTCTGCCGTGAGCTTGCGCTTCGGCACCAGGAACAGGCTGATGCCGCGCGCGCCGGCCGGCGCATCGGGCAGCTTCGCGAGCACGAGATGAATGATGTTCTCGGTCAGATCGTGCTCGCCGGCCGAGATGAAAATCTTGGTCCCGGAGATTGCATAGCGGCCCTTGCCGAGCGGCACCGCCTTGGTGCGGATCTGGCCGAGGTCGGTGCCGCAATGGGCCTCCGTCAGGCACATGGTGCCGCTCCAGGTGCCGTCGGAAAGCTTCGGCAGATAGGTCTCCTTGAGCGTGTCGGCGCCGTGCGCCTCGATCAGAGCGGCGGCGCCCTTCGAGAGCAGCGGGTAGACGCCGAATGCGAGATTGGTCGAGCAGACCATCTCATCGAACACGACATTGACCAGCTCGGGCAGGCCCTGCCCGCCATAGGCCGGCGCGGTCGAAACCCCGAGCCAGCCCGCGTTCACGAAGGTCTTATAGGCTTCCTTGAAGCCCCGGGGCGTGCGCACCACCCCGTTCTCGTAATGACAGCCCTCCTCGTCGCCGGCGCGGTTGAGCGGCAGCAGCGTGTTCTCGCAGAGCTTCGCGCCTTCCGCGATCATGGCGTCGATGACGTCCGGCGTCGTCTCCTCGAAGCCGGGCAGCGCGGCAAGCTGGCCCACGTCAAGGAGCTCGTTGAGCACGAAACGCATCTCGCGAAGGGGGGCGCTATAGGTCTGCATCGTCATTCTCCTCGCCGCGACAAACGGACCGCGGCATGTCGCAAGACTAGGCCGAAACGCCGCTCGCAATCCACCGCGCGATCGGCGCGGCGATGACGCTATCGACGTGCGACAGCAACCGGTTCCTCATCCGCAACCACATTCTGCCCTTCTTCGGCGCGATGCGCGTCGTCGACATCACCCGCGCCCATGCGCGACGCTGGTTCGGCGGATTGAGCGAACGCCTCAGCACCGCCAACCGCACCCTGCCGGTGCCGTCGGTCGGGCCGATGTCGGTAGCACGGTCGCGCGTGGTGATGGGCTGCGGCACACGTCGCGCACCAACCATGTCATCGCCGTGCTCGGTCAAAGAAGCAGCCGATATCGGGGCACGCTGGCGGCAGGCGCTGAAGCTCACTTCACGTAGAACAGCGCCGCCGGATTACATTCACTGCTATCCAGATTCACCCGTGTACCCTATGTCAAAGAAGCTATCGAGGGTGTTTGAACCGCGCCGGGTTTGTCGGAGACCGATTTGTGCGGGTCACGTTGCCCTCGCCAAGATGGGTCTTTTCCGGTTCCGAATACCGTGTCGAGTGTTTGATGCCTGGAGTCCCTCAAGGGTTGGAGTCCTAGGAAACTCGGGGCGGCCCAGTCTCGCTGCGTGGCTTGAGCGCGAGCGCTACGAGGAGTTGCAGCGCAAGGAACCTGAGACTGGTGTTTTTCTCGCGCGTCGAAGCTCACGCGGGCGGTCTGTACCCATGCTTCCGGGCAATCAGTCCGAGGATGCCCTTCACGATGATGTCGAGCTGAGATTTTTCCTCGTAATCGGCCGGAGCCACGAACTCGACGCGGCCATCGGAAATCAACTTGTGAATTTTGGATAGATCCTGGTCGGTTCTCTTCGGGTCATAGACGGCGACCGAGTGACCGCCCTTGTAGGTCAGCATTTTCATGGTCGGTATGTCGGTGTCACCGTCGCCCAGGAAGATCATTCGGTCGAATGGGATCGGACGCTGATCCTCGGGCATGTAGCTGTTGATCGACTCGTTATTCCAATGATTGTCGATGCCCTTGTTGATCCGGAACAAATACTGGGTCTTGGTGGTGTAGTTGATGCCGACGCCGGGCCAGGCGGCGATGCCGTTTTCGTAGATGAATTTCGATGCGAAGACCTGTCTGAAGGCGTCGCGTATCGAACACCCCTCAATCATCTCGTGAATTCCGGAAGACACGACGTAGTGTTCCAGAGCCAGGCCCCGGTCGTCGGCATGCTCGTTGATGCGGTGGAACCACGACTTGTCGGCGAGGCCGGGGAAGAGCGCCGCGTCTTGGCCGCAATGCCGCAGATCCTCGGCGGTGACGCACGTGCCGTTCTCTTTCGCTTTTTCAAGCATCAGGTGCATGTAGACCAGGATTTCGTCGGCATCGTGATCCTTCGTGCGCTCCTTCACCTCGGTCCAGAACTCGTGCTTACTCATGCCGATATTGGGAATGAAGCTCGTCTCCTGGAGGTTGCCGCGGGCAAGCGTTCCGTCGAAATCGTAGATCAGAGCAGTGCGCTTCGGCTCACCCATTCTGAAGATCCTCCGTCGGCAATGTCGTTTCAATCAAGATTGTAGTGGTTGCAGTGGCGCGGTTGACACGAACGAAGAAGATCTTCTTGCCGCCCGGAGCGATCCTGAGCCCGAAGCCCCGGCAATAAGCGGTCCCATATGGTGAAAGTTCGTTCCCTGGGTTGACGCCGAAGCATGCTCTCGGTGATGGTCTGGCTGGTGCGCATGGTCGCGATCCTCCTCTCCGTTACCCGAGGCGGCGCCGGTATCGGAAGGGCAGATGCGGTCGCGCCTGATCACGGCGTCCGTGTAGAGTGCTTCTAACACTCTGACAACGAAACGGAAGTTACCTGGGACGGCAGACCGCACGCCGCCCGCTCAAGGGCACCCCGGTGCGGCAGGTGTGATGCGACGCGGTGTTTAGCACATCGACGCCGACGGCATTGCCCCGAATGCCTTGTGAGCCGCCGTTCTCGCGGCCGCTCGGTGCGTAACGGTAACAGACGAATAGACCCGCCGCCCCCGGCGATCCAGTGGTGCGCGTCGCGTGAGTTCGTTGCCGACCGCTCGCAAGGCGCGCTTCGTTTCGTTACCTGGCACGCCTGGAAGGCAACGCGGATCACCCTCATGATCGCGGCCCGGTCGTCTCGCTTAAGCGCCGCGACGGCTCCAAACGCTCGCTGCGCCGGCCTCCCGGGCCACAACGGCGTGTGCGGCTCAAACGCCCCTCGGCCTCCATTCGGAGTTTTGCTCATTACACCCGGCGCGACAGGGCGTGAGGCGCCGCAGCCCGCAAGGACGCCCCGATCGGCCTCGATGCACGGCGGGAGCGGCCGCGAAATTCGCGCTGGGCTGTACCAGCGGAGGGTTGTACGCTGGTAGTTTGTGCGCGCTCGGCTAACCGGCCGAGCCTAAGAACGGCGAAAGCTAAAGGGAGAAAGTGCATGTTTGGAACGTTGCGCAAGGTGGCGACAGTGGGCGTCGCCGCCGCGGCGGGCGCCTGTTTGGCGTTCGGCGCGATGGACTCGAAGCCCGCCAAGGCTGAGGGCGGCACGCTGGTCTGGTCGATCCCGGCCGCGATGAGTCTGTTCGACCCGCCGCAGTCCTGCGGCTGGCTCACCAAGAACGCGACCCACATGATCTTCGACGGCCTCGTCGAGCTCGAGCTCGGCAAGCCCGAGGCGGGGTGGGCGACCCTGCGCCCGGCGCTCGCCGAATCCTGGACGATCTCCGACGACGGCAGGGTCTACACCTTCAACCTGCGCAAGGGCGTCAAATTCCACGACGGCACGCCGTTCAACGCCGAGGTCGCGAAGTGGAACTATGATCGCTTCTCCAATCCGGATGCGCCGCAATACAGCCCCGTCGGCGCCGCGTTTCTCAGCTTCTACGCGCGCTGGATCGAGTCCATGCGGGTGGTCGACGAACACACCTTCGAGGTCACGCTGACACAGCCGCACTATGAATGGCTGCAAATCGGCCAGTCCTCCTGCGGCCAGCCCGAGATGATCAGCCCGGCGGCCTGGGAAAAATACGGCGATGAGGACATCGCGCTCAATCCCATCGGCACCGGGCCGTTCAAGTTCGTCGAACGCGAGATCGACGTCATGGTCGTGCTCGAGCGGAACGACGACTATTACGGCGAGCCGGCCAAGCTCGACCACATGATCTACCGCCAGATCACCGATCCTGCGACGCGCATCTCGGCGCTCAGGGCGGGCGAGATCAACATGGTCACCGAGCCGACCTGGGACGAGATCGAGAATCTGGTCGACGAGGGCTTTCAGCTCCTGCTTCAACCGAACGTGCCGTCGGTCTGGTACGCCGCGTTCAACATGAATCACCCGGCGATGAAGGACGTTCGGGTGCGCCGGGCGATCAATATTGCGATCGACCGCGAAGGCGTCGCGCGGGAAGTTCTGAGGGGCACGGGCCATGCGGAGCACGGCATCCTCAGCGCTGGCACCTTTGCCTATGATCCCGACTACAAGCCTTATCCCTACGATCCGGAGGGCGCGAAGAAGCTGCTCGCCGAAGCCGGCTATGGGGACGGTCTGGAGCTTACCTTCGAGATCTTCGACTATGGCTGGAACGAGGCCTGGGAGAAGTGGGTCCAGCGCGACCTCAAGAAGGTCGGCATCGATCTCAAGCTGAACAAGCTCGAGTGGATGACCTATCTCGGCAAGTGGCTCCAGGGCATGCCCGACGACGTCGCGATGAACAGCATGGGCTGGGGCTGGTCGGTGCCTTATTGGACCGCCCACGCCACCCGCTGCGATCATCATCCGCCGCAAGGCATCAATGGCGGCTGGTACTGCAACGAAAAAGTCGATGCGCTCTATCAGGAGGCCATCAAGACGCAGGACCAGGCGGCGGCCACCGCTCTCTATCGCGAGGCCAACCGCATCATCATGGAAGAGGACGTCGCATTCCTGCCGGTGTTCAGCTACCACAATCCGATTCTGCTGGCGCCGGAGGTGAAGGGCTTCGTCAACGGCCAGGAGAACTGGTACGACTTCACCCTGCCCTACATCGAGGAATAGTTCCGACGAGAGAGCTTAGCGATGAGGCCGCCGGGCATGCCCGGCGGCCTCCTGCCGGGGTCTCGGGAATCGGCCGTGCTGATCGCAATTCTCTACCCGTGACCGATGACGCGCCGAACGCCGTCGTGAGCCCATGACGCGGTTCATCGTCATACGCCTGCTCACGATCATCCCGATCATGTTCGGGGTGTCGTTCTTCGTCTTCATGCTCGCCCATCTCGCGCCCGGCGACGTCACCACGACCCTAACCGGCCCCTACGCGACGGAAGCGGTGCGCGAGCAGATCCGGGAATCGCTCGGGCTGAACGAGCCGCTCCCGGTTCAATACGGCAAGTGGCTCAGCCACATCCTCCAGGGCGACTTCGGCAAGTCGATCGCCAATCGGCGGATGGTCGCCGAGCTGATCTTTCCGAAATTCGCCAACTCCTTGATTCTGGCGCTGACCAGCGCGGCGCTGGCCTACGCGATCGGCCTGTTCGCGGGCATTTTTGCCGCCTCCCGGCCCTACGGCCTGTTCGATCGCCTCACCATTGCCGGCACGCTCATGTTCGGCAGCATCCCGCCCTATTGGTTCGGGCTCCTGCTGGTCCTCCTGTTCTCGCTCACCTGGCGCATCCTGCCGGCAACCGGCATGACCAAGATCTTCGGCGGCGGCGGGCCGATCGACATCCTCCACCACCTAGTCCTGCCGACGATCGCGGCGGGCGCCGCACCGGCCGCGATCATCGCCCGGACCGTGCGCGCGACGATGCTCGAGATCCTGAGCCAGAACTACATCATGGTCGCGCGCGCCAAGGGCATTCGCCGGGGCGTGATCCTGCGCAAGCACGCGCTGCGCAACGCGCTGCCCCCGATCGCGACGATCTGCGGCCTGCAGCTCGGCTACCTCTTGGGCGGCGTGCTCTTCGTCGAGGTGATCTTCGCCTGGCCCGGCATCGGCTACCAGCTCTGGCAGGCGATCCAGGCGCGCGACATCCCGACCATTCAGGGCGCCTCGCTGATCGTCGGCGTCGCCTTCGTGCTCGTGAATCTCGCCGTCGACGTGTTCAACGCCTATACCGATCCCAAGATCCGCATCTCCGAGGGAGTGCGCGCGCGATGACCGACCGGGTGAGGGCGCACGGGACCTCGACGCGGCGGCGCTCGGCCGCGGAGCTCAGGCGCGAGAACCTCCACATCATGACCCGGACGCTCCGGCTCGCCTGGCATGCCTATGCCAAGGACAAAGCCGCGGTCGGCGCGTTGATCTTCATGGTGATCGTCGTGCTGCTGACAATTCTCGCGCCCTATATCAGCCCGCACGACCCGACGGAGGCGGTCGGCACCCGCGGCGGGCTGCCGGGAACCGACGGCCTCATCCTGGGCGGTGACATGGATGGCCGCGACATCCTGTCGCGCCTCTTCTGGGGCGGTCGGGTGGCGCTTCTGATCGGCGTCGTGCCGACCGCTGCCGCCACCTGCATCGCCGTGATCCTGGGGCTGCTCGCGGGCTATGTGGGCGGCTGGGTCGACCAGGTCATCATGCGCGTTCTCGACGTCTTCTTCGCCTTTCCGCTGGTGCTGCTCGCGATCGTCATCGCCGGCATTCTCGATCCGGGCATCGAAACGCTGATCCTCTCGATCACGATCGCGCTCGTGCCCTATATCTCCAGGCTGGTGCGAACGACCACGGTCTCGGTCAAGCAGGAGCCCTATATCGAGGCCGCGCGCGCCGGCGGCGCGGCGACGCCGACCATTCTCACCCGCTACGTCCTGCCGAACATGCTGGCGCCGGTGATCGTCTATTCGACGACTCTGATCGGCCTCATGATGGTGGTGGGCTCCGGCCTCTCCTTCCTCGGCCTCGGCATTCAACCGCCGGACGCCGATTGGGGCACGATGGTCTCCGACGGGCGCGCCGTGCTCAAGAAGGCGCCGCACGCGACCGCCTTCCCGGGCTTCATCATCGTCATCGTCTCGCTGGCCTTTTCGTTCATCGGCGACGGCTTGCGCGACGCGCTCGACCCGCGCGCGCGGGTCCGCTAAGGGGATAGGTGGTGAGCGAGCCGGTCCTCCGAGTCGACGATCTGCGGACCCATTTCAGGCTTCGCACCGGCACGCTCAAGGCGGTCGACGGGATCTCGTTCGAGCTTCATCCGGGGCGCGTGCTGTGCATCGTCGGCGAATCGGGCTCCGGCAAGAGCGTGACCGCACAGTCGATCATGCGGCTGATCCAACCTCCGGGTCGAATCGTCGGCGGCGCGATGTCGTTTCACGATCAAGACCTCCTCGCCCTCACCGAGCGCCAAATGGAGGATCTGCGCGGCAACCGGATCGGCATGATTTTCCAGGACCCGATGACCTCGCTCAATCCGGTCTTCACCATCGGCGAGCAGATCGTCGAGACGATCGTCGCTCATCGAGGGGTGAACAAGGAGAAGGCGCGGGGACGCGCCGTCGAGCTGATGCGTCTGGTCGGCATTCCAGAGCCCGAACGGCGGCTCACCGACTATCCGCACCAGTTCTCGGGCGGCATGCGCCAGCGTGTGCTGATCGCGATCGCGATCGCATGCGAGCCCGACATCCTCATCGCCGACGAGCCGACCACGGCATTGGACGTCACCATCCAGGCCCAGATCCTGCGCCTGCTCTCGGATATCCAGAAGAAGCTCGGCAGCGCGATGATCCTGATCACCCATGATCTCGGCGTCGTCTCCGCCATGGCCGACGACGTGCTGGTGATGTATTCGGGACGGATGGTCGAATATGGCGACGTGAAAACGATCTTCCGCAAGCCCCGGCACCCCTACACCGTCGGGCTCCTCGATTCGATCATTCGGCTCGACGATTCGCGCGAATCGGAGTTGCGCTCGATCTCCGGCCTGCCGCCGGTTCCCATCGATCCGCCGCCCGGCTGCGCGTTCCGCGACCGCTGCGACCGGGCGATCGCGCTCTGCGGCGAGCGCGATCCGGCGCCGGTCGAGACCCGCACCGGCTCGACCGCGGTCTGCCACGTCGTCGAATCGGAGGAAGCGGCGAGCACCGGGGCACCTTCATGAGCAACCCGCTGCTTTCCGTCGAGGGCCTGGTCAAGTATTTCAAGCTCGACCCGAAGGGCCTGTTCGAAGCGCCGCCGATCCTGCGGGCGGTCGACGGCGTCGATTTCGACGTGATGCGCGGCGAGACCTTGGGCCTGGTCGGCGAATCGGGCTGCGGAAAGTCCACGACGGCGCGCCTCATCCTGCGCCTGATCGAGCCGACTGCGGGCTCGGTCACCCTCGACGGCGTCGACGTGCTGGCGTGCTCGAAGAAGGAACTCCTGGCGCTGCGCCGCGAGATGCAAATCGTGTTCCAGGACCCGCTTTCCTCGCTCAATCCGCGCATGTCGGTCGGCAACTCGATCGCCGAGCCGCTGCGCTTCCACGGCATCGGCGACAAGGTGGACCGGTTCGACCAAGCGCGCGAGTTCCTCGAGGTCGTCGGGCTCAGCGTCGATTACTACGACCGGTTGCCGCACGAATTCTCCGGCGGGCAGAACCAGCGCGTGGCGATCGCCCGGTCCTTGATCCTGCAACCGAAGCTGCTGATTCTCGACGAGCCGGTTTCGTCGCTCGACGTGTCGATCCGCGCGCAGATCCTGCGCCTCCTGATCGACCTGCAGGGGCGCTTCCAGCTCACCTATGTCTTCATCTCCCACGACCTCTCGGTGGTGAAGCGCTTCTGCAACCGCACCGCGGTGCTCTATCTCGGCCGGATCGTGGAGATCGCGGAGAGCGAAAGCCTCTACCGCGAGCCGCTTCACCCCTATTCCCAGGCCTTGATCAGCGCGATCCCGGAAGCCAACCCCGATGGACCGCGGGCCGAGTCCCTCGGCGGTCTGGAAGGCGATGTCCCGAGCCCGATCAGCCCGCCGACCGGCTGCTCCTTCCACACAAGATGCCCCCATCGCATGCCGGTCTGCTCCGAGCAGGAGCCGGTGCTCAAGGAGGTCCGCGGCGGCCACAAGGTCGCCTGCTTCCTCCACTAACCCTACTTCCGCAACTCGGCACGGCATTCGGCTAATTTGACGGTTTTTCGGCCCGGAAAGTGGCGGATTTCCGGTCTTTGGCTCTCCGGAACCGCGTGTAGTGCCGACCTACCCCCTTGATTGTGCTGGCGAAGCGCCGGACGCTACCCTCATGTTCGTGCGCTGCAAGAGACGCTTTAAGGACGGCAAGGAGCACCGCTACTGGAGCGTGGTGGAGAACGTCCGGGTCCGCGGCGGCCGCGTTGTTCAGCGCCACGTTCTCCATCTCGGCGAGATCAACGACAGCCAGCGCGCGGCGTGGTGCCGCTCGATCGAGGTTGTGGAGGGCAAGTCGGGGTCTCGGCAGATGGCGCTGTTTCCCGAGGATCGGGAGGCGCCGGCGCTGGACTGCGAGGTGGTCAAGATCAACGTCGCGGACGTGGCCCTGCACGACCCGCGCCAATGGGGGGCGTGCTGGCTGGCCCTGGTCCTGTGGGATCGGCTTGATCTGGACCGCTTCTGGGGCCCGCGCCTGACCCCGAGCCGTCAAGGCACGAGGTGGCTGGACATCCTGAAGATCCAGGTCTGCTACCGACTGATCGACCCGGGGAGCGAGTGGCGTCTCCACCGTCACTGGTACGAGCACAGCGCGTTGCGCGATCTTCTGGGCTGCGATCGGGCGATCGCCGACGACACGCTGTATCGCTGCCTCGACAAGCTGCTGCTCCATAAGCAGGAGTTCTTCTCGTTCCTTCGCGCCCGTTGGGCGACGCTGTTCGACGTGCGCTTCGATGTGCTGCTGTACGACCTGACCTCGACCTACTTCGAGAGCGACCCGCCGTTCGAGGACAAGCGCCGGTTCGGCTACAGCCGGGACAGGCGCCCGGACTGCGTGCAGGTGGTGATCGCGCTGATCGTGACGCCCGAGGGCTTTCCGCTGGCCTACGAGGTGATGCCGGGGAACACCGCCGACCAGACCACGCTGGCGGAGTTCCTGGAGAAGATCGAACGGCAATACGGTCGCTCCGACCGGATCTGGATCATGGACCGCGGCATTCCCACCGAGGAGACGCTGGCCTTGATGCGCGAGGGCGATGCGCCGGTGCGCTATCTGGTGGGCACGCCCAAGGGCCGGCTGACGCGGCTTGAGAAGGCGTTCCTGGACCTGCCCTGGCAGGAGGTGCGCCAGTCCGTAGACGTCAAGCTGTTGGCCGAAGACGGAGAGCTTTACGTCCTGGTGCGCAGCGAGGGGCGGCTCCTCAAGGAACGCGGCATGCGCCGGCGCCGGCTGAAGAAACTGTGGCGCCGGCTGGGCGAGCTGCAACGCCAGTCCAACAGCCGGGATCAGCTGATGCTCAAGCTCGGTGCCGCCAAGAAGGAAGCGGGCCGGGCCTGGAGCCTGGTCGACATCGGTGTGCCCGAGACCGACAAGGAGCTCGCTGCGGACGGCTTCTCATTCCGCCTGCGGCGCGACCGGCTGCGCCGCGTACGCCGCCGCGAGGGCCGCTATCTGTTGCGATCCAACATGGTCGCCGAAGATCCCGCCACGCTCTGGCGCCTGTACATGCAGCTCATCGAGATCGAGCAGGCGTTCAAGGAACTCAAGCACGACCTCGCGATCCGGTCCATCTTCCATCAGCGCGAAGAGCGGATCGAGGCGCACATCTTCGTCTCATTCATCGCCTACTGCCTGCTCGTCACCCTGAAGAACCTCGCCCGGCCACACGCCGCTGGCCTCACCCCACGCGCCATCCTCAAGACGTTCGCCACCATCCAGATGGTGGACGTCCACCTGCCGACCATCGACGGCCGGCACCTCGTCCTGCCGCGCCACACCCGGCCGAACAAGGAGCACGAATTACTGCTGCACCAGCTTGGCTTGACCCTGCCGAAACAACCCGCGCCGCGGATCTCCGCCTGACGGCGCACGGAACGCCTCTCCCTTCGGCGCCCTGTAGTGCCGACCTTTGGGGGTCCGATCGCGGAAAATCAATGGGTTAAAACCTTCATGACCCCCGAGTTGCGGAAGTCGGGCTAATCGCGATCGCTCGGATCGGCCTGGTCGAGCATCTGCGCGGCACCTGGCAGGTAAGCGCCCGCCGAGCCTGTGGTGACCGGCCCCCACCGAGTGGTCCACCTGGAATGTCAGTCGAGCAGCGTCCGAGAGACCATGTTCGAGATGGCCGGCCGAGCGCCCTCAAGCGCTGGTGAGGCCGGCCACGGCACGACCTCCGGGGCGGGCGGCCTGTATCCGAGCGCCGCGGTTGCACTGGCGGGAGCTGCGTGACAGCGTGCGCCGCGCCGCTGAGCCCATCGATCCGAAGCCGCTCCAGGAGCAAGCAGCCATGAAGACCGGCGCCGTCCTCTTCGCCACCGCACAGAGGCTGAAAGACCTTCTCTTGACGGAGCGGCGCGGCACCGCGCCGGCCCGGGCTCACGGTCGCGGCTGACCCCAGCCGCAGCGTCTTTTCCCGGACCTTGGCGCCCGGGCCGCCGGAACCAGCGGATTGGACGCTCTGAGCCCTCCCGAACCGGATCGCGGCCGGATCACCGGTCGCTTGTGGGTGCTCGCGGCCGGGCTTTGCATGAGCCTCGGAGGGCCGATCATCCGGCTCGCCGACGACATCACCGAGTGGCAGTTTCTGTTCTACCGATCCCTCGGCGCGGCCCTTGTGCTCTTGATCTATTTCTCCGTCACCGGTCGTCCGGTGCTGGTCCTGATCCGTCGCGCCGGGGTGACCGGGTTGGTCTCCGGCCTCTGTCTCGCGGTCACATTCACCGGCTATGTCTGGGGCGTGATGAACTCCACCGTCGCCAACGCGCTCTTTCTGCTGAGCGCCTCGCCGCTGTTTGCGGCTCTCCTCGGCTGGATAGTGCTGCGCGAACCCGTGGTTCGTTCGATGTGGTTCGCCATGGTCGGGGTGTTGGCCGGGGTGACGATCATGATCGGGGAAGGTCTCGCCGAGGCCGATCTGCTCGGTGATCTGGCGTCGCTCGCCGCGGCGGTGGGATTCGCCGGCTTCACGGTCGGCATCCGGCGCGGCCGGGACACCGATATGACCCCGACGATCTTGGTCGCCGCTCTCATCACCGCCGCCGCGAGCGGGGCGATGGCGCTCTTCGACGGCACCGGCGTCCTCGCTCCGCTATGGGATGTGGGCCTCGCCGCGGCCTATGGGATGCTCGTGATCGGGGCCGGCATGTTTCTCTTCACCATGGGCTCGAAGAACGTTCCCGCGGCCGAACTGCTCCTGTTGTCGATGACGGAAGTAGTGTTCGCCCCGGTATGGGTATGGCTCGCTTTCGGAGAGGTCGCGAGCATACCGACCCTCGCCGGAGGGCTGATCCTTCTCGGCAGCATCGCAGCGCAGGCCGTCGCCGGGATGCGAAGATAGCCGCTCGCGCGCGTGTCCCGCCGCGGCGCGGTGGCGATCACGGGGCACGGGCTCGATGACGTCGCTGCAATCATGCGCGCCCTTGCCGCCCTTTGCGATCCGGTTGACATATCCTTCCGGATCCGACCGACGCTGCGTGATGCCGACGACGAAATGGTTCTCGAAGCGGCGCTGAATGGACGAGCCGATGCCATCGTGACGCATAATGTCAGGGACTTCGGACCGTCCCGAGCGCTGGGAATCGAGATCGCGACATCGGGCGACATCGTAGGGAGACTGACCCCATGACCGACACCCCGCGCTACAAATACCCATTGCAATTGCCGGCATCGCTGAAAGACACGGCGGTGCGCCTTGCCCGGCAGGATGGCGTATCGCTCAATCAATGGATCGTCGCGGCGGTCGCGCAGAAGATCGGCGCCGTCGAAACCGCGGAGGTCTTTCTCCAGGAGCGCGCGGCAGGTGCGGCCGCGGGCGATCTGACGCGCTATCTGGAGAGGGCGCCGGATACGCCGCCCGAGCCGGACGACGAATTGCCGCGCGGGTAGCCATATGGTGAGCTGGCTGCCATTGGGAGACTGCGTCTTGAACGAGTGGTCAGGCCAGTCGTCGAGCGGATGCGCCTCCCGTTTCATGATCGGCGGAGATTGCGGACGCGGTCCGAAGCAAAAGACGGTTTTTTCGCACGGCAGGCGTCACTGCGTTTCTTCGGGCGGTTTCCAAAGGCCGTAAAGAGCGTGAAACCGCCCCGACCTCTGGAAAAACCTTATGGCGCGCCCAGACAGTTGGAAAACCTCTAATCGCGATAGCTCGGATCGGTCTGGTCGAGCAAGCGCATGAAGGCGTCGATCTCGAGCGCGCCGATATCGTTCGCGTGAGCGGAGAAGTCGTCGATCTGCCGCGCGGATTTCTCGCACACCGCCTCGGGCACATGGATCAGGGCGCCGTTCATCGCGAGCGCGTCGACCTGGGTCCGGCAGGCGGTCTCCAGGCGATGCAAATAGAGGAAGGCCTCGGCGATCGTCCGGCCGACGGTCAAGAGGCCGTGATTGCGGAGGATCAGCGCCCGGTTGTCGCCGAGATTCCGCACCAGACGCGCCCCCTCGCCGTCGCCGACCACCGCCCCCTCATAGTCGTGATAACCGACGGTGCCGTGGAACAGGGTCGCGTCCAGGCTGATCGGCAGGAGCCCGCATTCGAGCGCCGCGACCGCCATGCCCGCCGCCGAATGGGTGTGCATGACGCAATGGGCGCCGGCCGCGCCCTTGTGGACCGCGCCGTGGATGGCGAAGCCGGCGACGTTCACCGACCAGTCGGTGGCGCCGATGACGGCGCCGTCGAGGGTGATCTTGACCAGATTCGATGCCTTCACCTCGCCATAGCGCAGCCCGTAGGGATTGATCAGGAAGTGCCGCTCCGGCCCCGGCACGCGCATGGTCAGGTGACCATAAATCGACTCGTTCCAGCCGAAATGCTCGACCAGCCGATAGGCGGCGGCGAGCTGCACGCGCAGCCCGGCTTCCTCAGGCGCGGTCTCGACCTGGGCGATCTCGGCAGTGGATGCGCTCATCGTCATGATCCTCCCCTCAGCCTGCCGAGCCGCCCGCGGGGGCGGCCTCGAAATGCACCGCGGCGGTGCCGATCGGGCCGAAATCGGCCGTCACGGTATCGCCGGGCTCGCACTGGACGACGGCAGCGGCGCTGCCGGTGGTCACCACATGACCGGCCTCGAGGGCCTCGCCGCGGGCGCTGAGGTGGTTGGCGAGCCACACCAGGACGTTCCACGGGTCGCCGAGCACGTTGCTGCCGGACCCCTCGCTCACCACCTCGCCATTGACCCGCACGACGACGGCCTGGCCGGCCAGATCATGGGCGAGGCCGTCGGCCGCCGGCGCGCCGAGGCACAGAAGGCAGCCGATCGCGTTGTCGGCGATGAGGTCCTCGGCCTTCATCGAGAGCCAGTCGGCATAGCGCGAATCCGGCACCTCGATCGCGGGATGCACGCTGGCAACGGCGGCGGCGACGTCGTCGCGGGTGAACGGCGCCCCGCCCGGATCGAGCGCCCGGCCCATGACGAAGTCGAACTCGGCTTCGATCGCGTAGAAGTTGACCTGGTTCGCCTTCACGCGGGCCGGGCTCGGGCTGACGAAATCCTTGAAGACGCGGCCCGAGAACGGCCCGTCGACGCCGAAGCGCGCCTGCACCTGGGCATTGGTGGCGCCGATCTTGTAGCCGGCGATCGGAAGGCCGGCGCTGGCGACCAACCCGTCCTGTATCGCATAGGCCGCCTCGATCGAGTGCGGCCGGCACGCCGCGGGCAGAGCGTCGATCTGCTTGCGGTCCTGCCAGGCCTCCCACAGAAGCGCACCGCCGCGCCCCGCCGTCGCTTGATCCATCGCTCTCTCCCCTACCCCGCTGCGGCGCGGTCCCGACCGTGCCCGTTGACGATCGTGGTGACGAAGTTCTCGAACAGCCGACGCGCGTTGGCACGCAGCCGCCCCTCATGGCGCGCCGTCTCGGCGACCAACCGGTCGAACGCGCCCCCGCCATGCTGGCGCTCCAGCGCCGCGACATAGGCGGGGAACGCCTCGACAGCCCGCACCAACGCGGCGTTCACCTCCATGTGAAACTGAACACCGTAGGCGCTCCGGCCGAGGCGGAACGCCTGATTTTCGCAGGCCGGTGAATGGGCGAGCAAGGTCGCGCCTGCCGGCAAGGCGGTGACGGCGTTGAGATGCCATTGCATGGTCAGCGGCCGAGGCGGCAGGCCGGCGAACAAGGGGTCGGCACGGCCATGGGCGGTCAACGCGAAATCGAGAATACCGATTTCGGCTTCGGCGAGCGGCGCCACGGTACCGCCATGGGCATCGGCGAGCAGCTGGCAGCCCAGGCAGACGCCGAGCACCGGAAGCCCGCGCGCCACGGCCTCACGCAAGAGCGCCTTCTCGGCGCCAAGCCAGGGGTGGAGATGCTCCTCATCGGCCTGCTGCGGGCCGCCCATGACGAGCAGCGCATCGCGGTCGTCGAGCGTCGGCATCGGCTCGCCCCGATAGGGCTCGACGGCCCGGTAGGCGATGCCGGCCTCGTCCATGACTTCGCCGAAGACGCCCGGCCGGTCGATCTCCGAATGCTGGAAGACGAGGACCCGGTGTGCCATCCCTACCAGAGCCGCTCCGAAGCGAGCGCGGCGCCCTCGGCGAGGGTGCGCAGCTTGGCGTAGCAGATCTTCGGGTCGATCTTGCCGAAGCCGGCGAAGGTAGCGAAGCCGCAATCGGCGCCGGCCAGCACGCGTTCCCGCCCGACGATGTCGGCGAACCGGCAGATCCGCTCGGCGACCAGCGCCGGGTGCTCGACGAAGTTCGAGACCGAATCGATGACGCCGGGGATCAGCACCTTGTCCTCGGGCACCCCGCGCTCGGCGAAGACCGTCCACTCGTGGGCGTGGCGCGGGTTCGCCGCCTCGAACGAAATCGCCTGCGGCTTCGCCTTCATCACCACGTCGTAGATTTTGTCGAGCTCGACATCGCAGACATGCGGCCCCTCATAGTTGCCCCAGCAGAGGTGGAGCCGCGCCGCTTCGGCAGGCACGCCGGCAAGCGCGTGGTTGAGCGCCTCCACCTGCCGCTCGGCATGAGCCACGAAGGCGTCATCGCTCTCGTCGGCATACATGGTGTGCCGGCCCATGGCGAGATCGGGGCAGTCGAGCTGGATCACAAGGCCGGCGTCGTGAATCGCTTGATACTCGGCCTTCATGATCGCGGCGAGCGCGTCGAGATAGGCCTCCTCGCTCGGATAATGCTGGTTCGGCTGGAACACGGAGATCACGCCGGGCGAAGCGGCGTTCATGAAACCCTCGGCGGCGCCGGCGCCGGCAAGGGCATCGCGCATATTGGCGAGATCGTTCTCGAGCGGCGCCGGGTCCTTGATGCTGATCTCGCCGGTGCACATGGCGCGCTTGATTTTCGGCGTCTCCCCATGCGCCGCGATGCGCTGCACATAATCCGGATAGAGCGCCAGATCCGCCGGTACCCGGCGCGGGCTGTCCCCGGAGAAGCCGTTGAGGCGGTCCTTGATATAGGTCGAATAGCCGATCTTGCTCATCTCGCCGTCGGAGACGATGTCGATCCCGGCCTCGACCTGCTGGCGCACCACCTCCGCCACGGCGTCCCGCATGCAGGCGTCGAACGCCCCCTGATCGGTGAGCGTGCCGTCCTCCTTGGCGAGCAGCATCTCGGAGACCGCCGCCGGACGCGGCAGGCTGCCGACATGGGTCGTGAGCACGCGCTCGCTGCTGAGCTTCATGCCATCTCCTATTCCGGCCGGCGATTTGCATCGTGATCCGCGGCGCTACGAGCGCCCGCATCGATTCCGGCACGGCGGCCGGCGGGCCCGCGCCGCCGCAACGGCGCCGCATGATGCCCGTTCATCGGATCGGCGGGAGCTGGTGGAGCCGAGGGGATTCGAACCCCTGACCTTCGCATTGCGAACGCGACGCTCTCCCAACTGAGCTACGGCCCCGCGAGCGGCCGCCCCCTGGGCCGGCCGAGAGAAGCGGATCATGCGGTCCTGAGCGCGGCCCTGTCAAGCGGCGGCCATGCGCGCTACCATCGCGTGCCGGGCGTCGCGGCCGCGGTGCCCGGCGACCGGCGTTCCTGGTGGTCCGCCGACCACGGGAACGCACCCGCGTGATCCCGAGAGGAGATGAGCCGTGGCACTACCGCTCGCGCCCCAACTGATCGTCAATGCGCGCATGCTCTATTTCTGCTGGGTGCCGGAGGACCCCGCGGCCGCCGCGGCGCTGCTGCCGGCGGGTGTGACCCCGGCGGAGAATCAGGCGATCTTCATCAACCAGTATGTCGTCGAAGGCGACGAGCAGACCTCGCATTTCGGCGCCTATTCGCTGACCTATGCCGGGCTCGACCTCGCCGGCCTCGATCTCGAAGACGGGACGCCGGGGCGCTGGTGGAGCCACTATCTGAACTCGAACCCGGTGATGCGGGACTATGCGAGCGAGCGCGGCGTTCCGGCCTCGCCCGGCCGCACGGTGCTGACTCTGGAAGGCGACCAGCTGACCGCGACCACCCTGGTCGACGACCGGCCCATCATCCGCAGCACGGCGCGCGCCGGAGCCGGGATCGCCGAGACCGCCCGCGGCCACCTGCGCTACATCACCGCCGTCGATGGCCGGCTCATGAGCGGCAACTATGCCTATATCGGCGCGCTCGCCGAGGGCTTCGAGCTGCTCTCGCTCGAGTTCCTCGCGCCCGAGCACTCGTGCTACGCGCTCCGCCCCAAAATGCCGCTCGAGGTCACCTTCGGCTTCTACGCGCCCAGCGCCTCGTTCTGCTATCCAGGGGGCGACGGGCCGCTGCACGCGGCCGCGCCCGCCTAGCGCCGCTCTTCGCCCGGGCAGACGACGTAGTCCGGCCGGGTGCAGCCGCCGGTAAGCTCGCGCTGGCGCTTTTGATAGGTCCAGGCGCGGACCGCCACATAGGGGTCGTCGGCGTATTCGACCAGGAAATCGACCGGGTCGATCAGCTCCTCGCGGCGCACGACACCCTCACCGCCGGCGAGCGAGAGCCGCGGCACCGTATCGAGCAGGTAGGTGCGCGGATCGAGGAGGCCGTCGACGCCGAAGCCGATCGCATCGCGCACCGTCGATGGGCCGAAGACCGGCAGCACGAGATAGACGCCGTCGCCGATGCCGTGGCTGTGGAGGGTCTGGCCGAAATCCGCGTCGTCCGCTTCGAGGCCAAGCTCGGTCGCGACGTCGAAGAGCCCGGCGACGCCGAAGACGCTATTGACCAGGAAGCGCCCGAGACTCGTGGCGGCCCGCTCGTATTCATGTTGCAGGAGATGGTTTGCGACGACCACCGGCTCGGCCAAGTTGGTGAACGCACGGCCGATCGGTTGCCTGACCGGCTCGGGCACCACGAAGCGATAGACCCGCGCGAGCGGGTCGAAGAAGACGAAATCGAGCGCGCCGTTGACGTAGAAGAAGACGCGGTTCGCGCCCTCGAGCGGGTCGTCATAGCCGTCCGCGCCGCCTTCGCGCGGCAGGACCGGCCAGTCCGCGGGCCGCTGCTCCGGCGGCGGCATGTCGGCGAGCGTCATCGCGACCGGAGTCGCGCGAGACGCCGGCCCGTTCGAGTGCAAGAGCGGATACACCATCGTCCCGCCCGCGCTCGCCCGGATGGCATTCGAAAAGGTGGGAAACTGTTTGGAAACGTGGCCGACCAGATAGCGCCGCGATTCCGGTGCGCTCCCGGTCGCGCGAACCATGATCGGGCCGACCAGGTCGGGGCGGGCGGCGATCGTTTCGACGACGGCGGCCCCGAGCCAGTGGTTGACCCCGCGCCGGCGCCGGTCCGTTCGCTCACCATACGCCGCCTGGTGCGCCCGACCTTGGGTCACCGCGGCTTCGATCTTTTCCGCAATCTCCGGAGGCAAGGACTGGGCGCTGCCGGGCAGCGCGACGAGCGTGAGAAATAGCGCGGCCACCAGCGCGGCGCACCCGCTCATGAGGGCTCGCGGCGGCATGAGGCTAGGCCGGGCTCTCATCCGCACGGTCCAGGATCGCGCGGAATGTGGCGGGATCGACATTGCCGCCAGATAGAACAGCGACCACCGTTTGTCCAGCGCTGGCCACCTTGCCCGCGAGCACCGCGGCGAGCGCGGCGGCGCCGCCCGGCTCGAGCACGAGCTTGAGGTGGATGAAGGCCGCGCGCATCGCCGCGCCGATCTCGTCGTCGCTCACCGCGACCCCGCTCCGCACCCGCGCCGCGTTGATCGGGAAGGTGAGCGCGCCCGGCATGGGCGCGCGCAGCGCGTCGCAGAGGGTCGCGGCGTTGCGGTCCGGCACGCCCACGCGCCGGCCCTGGTCGAACGACATGGCGTGGTCGTGATAGCCCTCGGGCTCCGCGGTGTGAAGCCGGGTCTCGGGCCAGGCGTCGGCGATGGCAAGCGCGATTCCGGCCATCAGGCCGCCGCCGCCGGCCGGCGCCACGACGGCATCGGGCCGGCAGCCGATGGCGGCGCATTGCCTGATGATCTCGTGGCCGACCGTTCCCTGGCCGGCGATCACGTGGAAATCGTCATAGGGCTTGACCAGCACCGCGCCGCGCTCGGCGACGAGCCGCTCGCCGATCGGCTCGCGCTGCTCGCTGAGGCGATCGTAAAACACGATCTCGGCGCCGTGCCGGCGAGTGCCCGCGATCTTGATCGCCGGCGCGTCCCGCGGCATGACGATGACCGCCGGCATGCCGACAAGCTTGGCCGCGGCCGCGACGGCCTGAGCGTGGTTGCCCGAGGAATAGGCCACCACCCCGCCGGTACCGGCCTTCGAATCCAGCCGCGAGATTCGGTTATAGGCGCCGCGGAACTTGAATGAGCCGGTGCGCTGAAGCGGCTCGGCCTTGAGCAGCAGGCGCCCGCCGACCAGCTCGTCCAACGCGTCTGCCCTCAGGAGCGGCGTCTCGACCGCCTGCCCCGCCAGGCGCTCCGCGGCCGCGTGAACATCGCCCGGCGCAGGCACGGCCGGCGCGGCGCTCGTTTCAGTCTTCGAATCGTGCGCCAAGGTCATCGATCGCCGCTTGCGCCTCCTGGTTGGATGTCGGCTTCAAAACGTTTGACTCGCATCGGTGCGCCTGAAAATCAACACAGCGCGCGAAAATCGGCGTGTTCGAACGGCTTGGCCGCCTCGCTCCGCTCGCAATGGGCGGCGAGAACCGAGGGCGCCATGGCCCGCGCAAGATCGCGTTCAAGGCTCGCTGCGGTCGGCTGCCCGCCGAGCCGCCAGCGATAGACCTGGGTCCCTTCGAGAACCCGCTGCACATAATCCCGCGTCTCCCGAAGCGGGATCATCTCGATCCAGTCGACGATGTCGACCTCCGGGTCGCGCCGGGGATCGCCGTTGGCGGCGATCCAGCGGCGCACATTTCCCGCCCCGCCGTTATAGGCGGCGACGGCCAACAAGTAGGAGCCGTCATACGCGCCGATCAGATCGCCGATAAAGCGGCTGCCCAGAGCAATGTTGTAGGCGGCATCGGTCGTGAGACGGTGGCGCGCATAATTCACACGCATCCGACGCGCTACGAACCGTGCGGTCGCCGGCATGAGCTGCATCAAGCCGCGGGCGCCGGCGCGGCTCAGCGCTTTCTGGTCGAAGCGGCTCTCCTGACGGGTCACGGCGAGGACCAGCGCCTGTTCCGGATCGGCGCCCCGTTCCGAGAACGGCAAATCGACCAGCGGAAACAGCCCTTCGATCGAGGCATATCCGTCCCTCGCGGCGTAGTGAGCCGCCCGAATCGAATAATCGGCCCGTCCGATCGACACGGCGAGCGCCGCGACCAGATCGTGATCCGCCCGATTTTGGGCAAGCTGGCTGAGCCTGACGATAAAGGGCTTGAGAAACCGATCGTGCCCGAGGGCGGAAAGGAAGCGGACGGCGGCGACGAGCGCGTGGTCCTTGAGCGTCGCCTCACCGGCGCCGGCGCCGTATCCACCGAACAACGGCGCATCCGGCGCACTGATACGAGCCATCGAAAGCTGACCGTAGAAGGTGCCCGGATAGGCCGCCGCTTGGCCGTACCAGAGCATCGCGGCTTCCGTATCATACAGATCCTCGGCGGCGCGCCCCGCCCAGTAGGCGGCCCGCGCCCGGCTGATCGGCATCGAAACCGCATCGTGCAGACGCGAGAAATGCCGGAGCGCATCGCCGGTCCTGTCGAGGAAGCGAAGCGCGATCCAGCCGGCCAGCCATTCGGCTTCGGCAAAGGTGGACGCCGCGATCTGGCGGTGACCGGCGGCGAGGTCGTAGGCTTCCGCCATCCGGCCGCTCTCGAGGGCGCGGCGCACCTGGATGACGCGCTCCGTCCACCAAAGCTTCGGCCGGTAGCCGAGGCGCTCCGGCATCGCGTGCAGGAGCGCGCGGGCGCTCTCATGGCGGCCCTTCTGGCGCCGCCAGCGAAGCCGTTCGTAGACCAGGCCCGCATCGCCGCGCAGCGATTGCGGCACAAGGGCGATGGCCGCGTCCACACCGCCGGCCCGTGCGCGCAGAGCGAGCCGCGCCTCCGCGAGTCTCCGATGGCCTTCATCGACATAGCGGAACATGCGCCGCGCGCTGCGGCCGTGATTGTCCCAGACCAGGCGGTCCAGGCGGGCGATGTGATCTTCCGGCCGCAACAGCGAGCCGTAGCGCCGATAGGTATCCGCGAGTTCTTTCGCGCTGAACGCGCTTTCGATCCAGGCCGCGCGGGCGAAATTCGCCGCGCGCTCCGTCTCGCCCGCGTTGCGCAAGGCGCCGGCATAGCGCAGGCGCCCGTTGCGGCTGACCGGATCGCGCCAGCGATACCAGGCAAGGACGTCCTCATCGGAAGCGCCCCGTGCCAACGCGGCTTCCGCCGCGATCTGAAGCGCCCGCTGGGACGGCCAGTCCGGATTCTCCTCCATGAACCGCGCGATGTCGGCGAACGAGGCGCCGGCGCCCGGACGGCTATAGTCCCACCACCGCAGAATCTTGGCGCCGAGAGGATTGTCGGCCTTGCCGGCCAGGCGATGGGCGCGCCGCCAATTGTTGCGCGCGGCCTCCGCGAAGGCCGCGCCGTAAATCGCGATCTCCGGGTCCGGCAAGCTCGGCGGGAGAGGCGGGAAAGCCCGAGGCGAGGCCGGCGGCATGGGCACCGCGGCGCCGGGCGAGGCCGGCGGCATGGGCGGCTCCGCGCATGAGGCAGCGCCGGCGCCTGCCGCGAGGAGCAGCACCGTTACCAGAACGACGAGAGCGCTCCGCGCCGCCCGCCTCCTGCGTGCCGGCTTCGATCGGCGGCCGGGGCCGGAGCTCGGTCTTGTTCCCACAATGCTCTCAAACTATCCTCGCGATAGCGTCAATGCACCACTAAGGGAGCGCGGCATGTTCCAGGGATATCTGACGGCCCTGATCACGCCGTTTCGCGGCGGCGAAGTGGACGAAGACGCCTACCGCGATTTCGTCACCTGGCAGATCGAGGAAGGAGCCGCCGGGCTCGTTCCTTGCGGAACCACGGGAGAATCGCCGACCCTCACCCACGACGAGCATCGCCGGGTCACCGAGATCTGCATCGAGACCGCCGGCGGACGGGTGCCGGTCGTGGCCGGGACGGGCTCGAACTCGACCGAGGAAGCGATCAGCCTGACGCACCATGCCAAGGAGGCGGGCGCCGACGGCGCGCTGCTGGTCATGCCCTACTACAACAAACCGTCACAGGAGGGCATGTACGCCCACTACAAGGCCATCAACGACGCCGTGGATATCCCGCAGATCATCTACAACATCCCCGGGCGCAGCGTGGTCGACATGTCGATCGAAACGATGGCCCGCCTGGCCGCGCTGCCCAATATCGTCGGGGTCAAGGACGCAACGGCCGATCTGGCCCGCCCGACGCGGATGAACGTCGCCGTCGAGGACGAATTCTGCCAGCTCTCAGGCGAGGACGGCACAGCGCTCAGCTTCCTCGCGCAGGGCGGCGACGGCTGCATTTCGGTGACGGCGAACGTCGCGCCGCGGCAATGCGCGGGGTTCTTCGCCGCCTGGGAGCGCGGCGACGCCGGCGAAGCGCTCGACCGGCACACGCAACTGATGCCGCTTCACGACGTGCTCTTCGTCGAGAGCAACCCGACCCCGATCAAATACGCCGTTTCCCTGCTCGGCAAATGCGCCCCGGACGTGCGGCTGCCGCTGACCAGCCCCGGCCAGGCCAACCGCGAGCGGATCGAAACGACGATGCGCCGGGTCGGCCTGCTGAACTGAGCGCGCCGCCGGGGCGCACGCCAGGCGGCCGATCCCGATCGGTGAGCAGCAAGGACATTCCCGGCACCCGCAGGGTCGCGCAGAACCGTAAGGCAGGCCGCGACTACCATCTCGAGCGCCCGTTCGAGGTCGGCATCCAGTTGGCCGGGACCGAGGTCAAGTCGTTGCGGGCGGGCCGCGCCAATATCAACGACGCCTACGCTGCCGAGCGCGGCGGCGAGGTCTATCTGCTGAACGCTCACATCGCCCAGTATGACGGCGCCGGCCCGTTCAACCACGACCCGCTCAGGCCGCGCAAACTGCTGCTGCACAAGCGCGAGATCCGCAAGCTGCTCGGTGCGCTTCGCCGCGGCGGCGTGACCCTGGTGCCGCTCGCGCTCTACTTCAACGCGCGTGGCATCGCCAAGCTCTCGCTCGCGCTCGCGTCGGGCAAACGCAAATATGACAAACGCGCCGCCGAAAAGGAGCGCGACTGGAAACGCCAGAAGGAGCGGCTGGTTCGCGCGCGCCGGTAGCGCCTTGCTGCCTGCTACGCGCTGGTTTCGCCGAGCGCCGCCTGGATCGCCGTGAAAACCGCGGCGAACATCGCCGGGGTCAGTCGGCCGGTATTCGTATTGAGGCGCGAGCAGTGGTAGCTGTCGAACAATTGGCGCCCCTCGTCGAGAGGGTGAATCGCGCCATGGGCGAAGCGGTGCGCCCCGGGCTTCAGCCCCATCGCCCGCAGCACGGCGTTGTGGCCGATCGCGCCCAGCGCGAGCACGGCGCGAAGCCGTTTCATCGCCGCGATCTCGGCCGAGAGGAACCGGCGGCACGCCGCGATCTCGGCGGCGTTCGGCTTGTTCTGGGGCGGGACGCAACGGACGGCGTTGGTGATCCGGCAATCGTGAAGCGTGAAGCCGTCCGCCCGGTGAGCGCCGTAGCTGCCGCGGGCAAAACCGAAATCGCCGAGAGTCGCATAGAGAAGATCACCGGCATGATCGCCGGTAAACGGCCGGCCGGTGCGGTTGGCGCCGCGCAGCCCGGGGGCGAGGCCGACGATCAAGAGCCGCGCATCCAGAGCGCCGAAGCTCGGCACCGGAGCATTGTGCCAGCCCGGCTCGGCCGCGCGTTGATCGTGCCGATAGGCGACGAGGCGCGGGCACTGCTCGCAGTCAGGATCAGGCGCGACCGGCGCCGACATGCTCACCCGGCGCGCGCGATGCCCTCGGCGTCCTCGCCGTCCTCGTCATCCTCCTCGTCGTCATGGTCGTAGACCTCCTCGAGCTCGTCCTCCATCGGCTCCTTCACGGCCCGGGAGCGGTCATTCCGCCAATTGGGCTCGCGCGCGATCGTGGTTTCGAGGTCCTGCAACTCGATGAAATAGTCCGCCTGGCGGCGCAGCTCGTCGGCGATCATCGGCGGCTGCGAGCGGATGGTGCTGACCACCGACACCCGCACGCCTTTGCGCTGGACCGCCTCGACCAGGCGGCGAAAATCGCCGTCGCCGGAGAACAGCACGATATGATCGAGGACGCTCGCCATTTCCATCACGTCGACGGCGAGTTCGATGTCCATATTGCCCTTGATCTTGCGCCGGCCCATGGAATCGGTGAACTCCTTGGTCGGCTTGGTGACCATCGCATAGCCGTTGTAGTCGAGCCAATCCACCAAGGGGCGAATCGGCGAGTACTCCTGATCCTCGATCAGAGCGGTGTAATAAAGGGCGCGGACGAGTCGGGCTTTGCTCGCGAACTCTTCGCGCAAGCGCTTGTAGTCGATGTCAAAACCGAGCGCACGGGCCGCCGCGTAGAGATTCGCGCCGTCGATGAAGAGCCCGATCCGCTCATCCGGGTTAAAATCCATCAAAGTCGATCCTTCTTGATGTGCCGCGACCGAATGCCGCAGAGATGTCTATTACCTAGGCCTTCCCGGACAGGGGGACAAGTACAAGTGGGTGCTTCGCAACGATGATTCTGATCGCCCTCGGCGCCAATCTGCCGACCGCGCGGCACGGGACTCCGGCGCAAGCGCTGGACGCTGCGCTCGACGCGCTCTCGGAGGCCGGGATCCGGACCGTGGCGCGCTCGCGCTGGTACCGCAGCGCCCCGGTCCCGCCGGCCGCCGGCCCCTGGTTCGTCAACGGAGTGGTCAGGGTTGAAACGACGCTCCCGCCGCGGCCGCTCATGGCGCGCCTGCTCGCGGTCGAAACCGGATTCGGGCGACGGCGGGGCGCGGCGGGCGCCGCGCGACCACTCGACCTCGACCTCCTGGACTATCATGGCCGCATCGCCCGATACGCCGCCGATGACGGCGGGCCGGCGCTGATTCTGCCCCACCCGAGGCTCGCCGGGCGGGCATTCGTGCTCGTGCCGCTGGCGGAAGCGGCGCCCGAGTGGCGCCATCCGGTGACAGGTGCTGCGGTCGCGTCGCTCCTGGCGGCGCTGGCGCCCGGCCAAATCGTCGAGCCGCTTGGGCTGGCGCCGCGGTGCTAACGTGGCAGAGCGCGCGAGCGATCCGGAAGAACTGCACCGGCTTCCCGGACCGGCTTCCCGGATCGGCACGCTCACGGCGTCGCCACGGCAATCAGGTGGTTATCCCAGCGGCCGGCCTCGAGGAATTCGGCCTCGAGCGGTCTTGCCGCGCCCGATCGCGCGGCGATAACGACCACGCCGCCTCGTCCGCTGCTGGCCAGAAACGCCCCTCGCCGCGCGCCCGGCGCGATGCCGCTGCCGTCGGCGACCCCTGTGGAGGACAGGTAACGCTGGGCGCCGATATCCCAAAAGGTTACGAGGTCGCCGCGCGGCGCGGACACGGCGATCACCCGGCCGCTGGAATCGAAGCAGATATCACCGCAATAGTGCTTCATCGCGCGCAACATATCGGGCGGCCCGTCCAGAGGACGCAATAGGCCGCCGCGCCGATGCACGGCGACAAGCGGGACGAGGTCGCCGGCGGGGCCTTCATATTGCATGGCGACCGCGACCGTGTCGTCTTTGCCGACGGCAAGGTGGCGGATGCTCAATTGATGCCATTCACGATCGAGCCGGTGTTTTTGCAGGAGCGTGCCGTCGCGC
Source organism: Alphaproteobacteria bacterium (assembly GCA_965248825.1). Classification (GTDB taxonomy): domain Bacteria; phylum Pseudomonadota; class Alphaproteobacteria; order UBA828; family UBA828; genus WTGU01. The sequence goes on from CBDFKL010000006.1 coordinate 100,330, forward strand.
CGGTCGACATAGCAGAGGCAGGGCGCCATGGTCGGCAGGTTGAGCTTCACCCGCGGCAGATCGGGCCGCGTCAGAATGCCGCCATTGGCGACGACCAGGGTCTCGCCGTCGGACAGAAGCCGGATGTCGTGCGGGCCGATCCCGTGCGAGGCCAGCTCACCGACGCGCCTGTAGCCGCCGTCTGCGTCATAGACCCCGATGACGCCGCGCGCGCCTTCGAAATCGTTTTCGCTGGCATAGAGCATGCGCCCATCGTGAGCGAACACGCCGTGGCCGTAGAAATGGCGATCACCCGGCGCCGCGAACGCACCCACGACGGCGCCGCGCACAAGGTCGATAACGCGTGCGAAGCGGCCCGGCCGCCGGGCAAAATGAACGGCGGTTCGCGCGCCGGGATGGACGGCGAAGGAATGGCCGCGCCCCGGCAGCGGCAGATCGAAGGCAGGCGCGCCGCATGCCGAGAAACCGCTGACTCGGCAATTGCCCGCAGACTCGGTACGGGCGCTGAGATAGACCAGTCCAGCCGCCTCGGCGCGACGCGGCGGAGACAGGAGCGGCCCGACAAGCCCGCCGGCGAGAAGCAGAAGCGCCTCTCTGCGGTCAATCCCCATCGAGCGCGTTGAACCCGACCGCGAGCCCGAGCGCCGGTGCGAGACGGTCTCTCACGATCTGTTTCAGCGCCCGGACCTGAAGCGCCAATTTCTCCGCCTTCGGCCGAAGCGACGGGTCGATCGCCGCTTTCTCCAGCGGACGGTCGATCGAACGCGCCGTTGCGAGGGTGAGGCGGAACGCCCTCCGCAGCAACCGGTCGAGCTTCGAATCGGCGGCGCGGGTGAGGCCGCCGAGGCCCGCCCCGCCCTCGCCGTGATAGAGCGCTTGCAGCGCCCCCAAATTGTCGATGACGTTGCCAAGCGAGCGGCCGCTCAGGCGGGATTCCGCCGAGCGTGGCCGCGCCGACTGGGCGGTATCGCCGATGACCGGCTTCAGCTTCACGTCGGCGATGAGCTGCAGGCCGTCGTAGAGACTCTGGAAAAAGGCGAGCGTGGCCTCGCGATGGTCCAGAAAATACGGGTTTTCCGGCCCGGGATTCGCCACGAATCGGGCGAAAGGCGCCTCGCCCGCCCGCCAGCCGGCGAGGATGTCGGCAGCCATGATGCGCATGTTCTCGGCAGCGGCCGTGAGCAACCAACAGCCTCGTGAGCCCGGCCCGCTCTCGGCACCCAGACGTTCATCGCCGTAAAGAAGGACTTCGGCAGCCAACAGGCCTTGCACCGCCACATTGGCTTGATCGATGCGCGGCGGGAGGAGCGCGGCGTCACCACCGGCCGTGATGGCCTCGCGGACGGCTTGGGCCACTTTGCCGCGCGCCTGGGGCCAAAAATAGAAGCGATAGCCGCGCATGAAGAGCTCGACCGGGCCGACGCGCAGGTGCTGGACCCCCATCCAGGCGCCCATCGCGTCATGGAAGCGTGCTTGTGCGCGCGCACGCCCGGTTTCGCCGCCGCTGGCGCAGAAGTCCCGGGCGGCCACCGCGAACGCCTCGGTTGCCGCCGACAGGCGCGCATAACGCGGCAGGACATGGGTCTCGACCAGGGCGGCGTTGACGCGCGCGTAAGCCGCCGGCTCGATCCGTTCCTCGCCCGAACCGGGCGCCGCACTCGTCAGGACCAAGATGGCCACGATTGCGGATGCGGCTATGCGAAGCATGGCGTGGCTCTCGTCCGTCAAAGCGAGCGCAGGAATGCGAGCAGCGCCGCACGTTCCTGGCCGGTCATGGCGGTGACGCGTCGTTTCGCCGTCTCCGCTTCGCCGCCATGCCAGAGGATAGCCTCCAGAAGGCTGCGCGCGCGGCCGTCATGCAGGAACAAGGTGTGGCCGCTCACGGTTTCCGTGAGGCCGATGCCCCAAAGCGGTGGTGTGCGCCACTCGCGACCGGTGGCTTCACCCTCGGGTCGGTGGTCGGCCAGCCCCTCCCCCATGTCGTGAAGCAGGAGGTCCGTATAGGACCAGATGAGCTGGAAGGATTGCTCCTCGCCGATTGAATCCCGCCGGGTCACGAATTTCGGCCTGTGGCAGCCGGTGCAGTTCGCTTCATAGAACAGGCGTTTGCCCTCCAGCACCTGCGGGTCGCCGACGTCACGGCGCGCCGGAACGCCGAGATTGCGGCTGTAGAAAACCAGCAAGTCGAACATCGTGGCGTTCGCCTCGGCGCCCTCCGTCGCCGAGGCGCCGCCGTGAGGCGCGGTTCGGCACGCCCGTTGCGCCGCCGTGCAGTCCCCGTGCGGGCTCGGGTAGAGCGGCGTCGAGATACCGATATCGCCGCGGAAGGCGCCTGCCGCCTGTTGCGCGACCGTCGGTTGTCCGGCCTTCCAGCCGAAGCGCCCGAGCATCACCTTCCGGTGTTCGTCGCTCCACACCCGGTTCGCGCGCCCGGAAATGCCGTCGCCGTCGCGATCATCCGGATCGGCACCGGCCAGGATGTCGGCTTCCGGGACGGCTTCGAGCAGGCCCATGCCGATGATCGGCGGGGCGACGCGCGGCGACAGCATCGCCTCGGGATGAAGCGGTCCGTAGTGGAGACTCGAAACGCCGTAGGTCGGCGCGCGCAGGCGCACCACCGCGCCATCGGCTAACGCCACCGGCGTCTCTTCAAAGGCGATCGTCATCTCGCCCTCCGCCGGCATCCCCTGGACCGAAAAGTTCTGGAGCTGGCCGCCATAGGTCGGCTCCGGAATGACGGCTTGCCGGTGCTCCCGAAGCGCCGATCGATCGGCCGCGGTCTGCGGCGGGATCGAGAGTCGGAGAAACATCGACTCGGCCCGTTCGCCCGCCGCCGGCGGATGACCGCGGCCGTCCTTGAGGTGGCAGCGTTGACACGACCGGGCGTTGAACAGGGGGCCGAGGCCGTCCGAGGAGGCAGTCGAGCTCGGCGCCGACACCCAGACCTTCCTGAAGATTCCGTTGCCGACCCTGAAGTCGAGCTCGCGCTCGAACGGCATGTTCGCGGACGGATGTGAGAAAGAATCGCGGTTCAGCGCCTTGAACACCGTCGCCGCGCCTGCGGGCCGGCGTTCGTAACGCTCCGGACGCGAGAAATCCGTCGCCGGCCGGGTTACCGCTTCGATGCGCGCCCGCTCGCCGTCGGGTTCCGCGGCGCGCGGCGCGAGGATCACGACAAGAGAGGCGGCGGCGACGGCACACGCCAGCGCCGCACCGCGTGCCGCCTTGCCGGGCAACCTGAGGGGGCCCTGCGACGCGACCCCGCTCAGCACGAATGCCGCCATATTTCAAATCTGTGACGAAAGGGCATTGACACCCCGATATTGCGAATGATACGCAATACTAATGCGAATGATACTTGATAGCAATCCCACGGTGCATGTCGGCCTCTCGCAGACCGGCCCGATTCGGCTGCGCCGCTTCACGCACTGAAACACCGGAGGAGACGACCGATGAAGCTCAAAGCCTTGGGAGTCGCGATCCTTGTCACCCTTGCCTGGCACGGGCCTGCGCTCGCCCAGGGCTCGATCGAGGAGCGGCTCGCGAAGATGGAGCAGCGCATCCGATATTTGGAAGAACGCGTCGCCGCTCAGGACCAGGTCATCGTCGAAAAGGAGCGCCAGATCTCCAAGCTGTCGGAGCAAGAGGACGCCTGGTTCAACGGGCTCGAGATCGGCGGCGTGGTCGAGCTGGAGGGGGCTTACGCAAGCCCCTATGAGGGAGACAGCACCACGGAGGTGGCCGTCGCGACGGTCGAGCTTGCGGTCGCGGCCGAGATCGACGACTGGGTCGGCGCCGAAATCGTCTTGTCCGAAGATGAAGGGATAAACGTCGACACCGCGACCCTGACGATCGGGCCGCCAGACGGCCCATGGTCCTTCACGGGAGGCCAGCAAACTTTGCCGTTCGGCACCTTCGAGACCACCCTGATCTCCGATCCGCTGACCCTCGAGCTCGGCGAAACGAGCGATGCCGCATTGCTATTCGGCGTCTCGTCAGACCAGTTCTACGGGTCTTTCTTTGCTCTCAACGACGAGGACAATCCGGGCGGCGCTCGCATCGGAAACTTCGGCGCGGGGATCGGCTTCGCCATGGAGCATGAAGAATCCGAGTGGGGCGCGGATCTGGCCTACGTCAACGATCTCGGCAATTCCGACAGCTTGCAGGGCACAAGCGCCGAACGCATTCCGGGTTGGGCCATCGGCGCCCGGGCGCGCTATGGCAACGTCTCGCTGATCGGCGAGTATCTGGCCGCGCTCGAGGCCTTCCAGGCGGATGAGTTGGCCATTGCCGACCGCGGGGCCGAGCCGTCGGCCTGGATGGTCGAGGCCGCCTACGATTTCAGCCTGGCCGGCAAGGATGCGACCGCCGCTCTGGGCTATCAGGGAACCGACGAAGCGCTGGGCTTGGAGCTCCCGGAGAGGCGGCTCCTTGCCGGGCTCTCCGTCGGCGTGGCCGAGCAGGTGGGTCTCGGCGTCGAATTGTCCCATGACAATGACTACGGCACGGCGGACGGCGGTACCGGCAAAAGCGCGAGAACCGTCACCGTCCAGCTCGGCGCCGAATTCTAACGCTCTGAAATGGGGAGGTAAGCGATGAAGACGATCCTGGCCGCGATGGCACTCCTGGTCCTGCCCGCATCCGCGTTCGCCGCGCAGCAAGAGCGGGAGGTGCTGTCGCACTATGCCGCGTTGGCCCACGCGAAATACGAAGACTCGTTGGTCACCGCGCGCGATCTGCAAAGTGCCGTGGATCGGTTGTTCGCGAACCCGACCGAAGGGAACCTCGGCGCGGCGCGGACCGCGTGGAAGGCGGCGCGCGTTCCCTATCAGCAGAGCGAGGTCTATCGCTTCGGCAACGCGATCGTCGACGATTGGGAAGGCAAGGTGAATGCCTGGCCGCTCGACGAGGGCCTGATCGACTATGTCGCCGCGAGCTACGGCGCGGATTCGGAGGAGAATCCGGGCTACAGGGCCAATGTCGTCGCGAGCCCGTCATTTATCTTCTCCGGGCGAACCATCGATGCGCAAGACATCACCAAGGGCCTGCTCGCCGATACGCTCCATGAGCTCGGCGGGGTGGAGGCGAACGTGGCGACCGGTTACCACGCCATCGAGTTCCTGCTCTGGGGCCAGGATCTGAACGGGACCGGCCCCGGCGCGGGCGCCCGGCCGGCCAGCGATTTCGATCCGGCCAACTGCTCATGGGGGAACTGCGACCGACGGGCCGCCTATCTGAAGGCCGCCGCCGATCTGTTGGTGGATGATCTGGCGTGGATGGCCGCCCAATGGGCGCCCGGCGGCGAGGCCCGCGAGGGATTGGTCGGCGGCAACGTCAAGCAAGGACTCTCCACCATCATCACCGGCATGGGCAGCCTGTCCTATGGCGAGCTCGCCGGCGAGCGGATGCAACTCGGCCTGTTGCTGCACGATCCCGAAGAGGAGCATGACTGCTTCAGCGACAACACCCATTACTCGCACTACTACGATGCGCTCGGCGTCCGTAACATCTATCTCGGCGAGTATCGGCGCATCGACGGCACGGCGGTCACGGGTCCGAGCCTCTCGGCCCTGGTCGCCGCGGCCTCGCCCGATGTCGATAAGGATCTGCGCCGACGCCTCGATCTCACCATGGGGGCAATGGACGCAATCGTGACATCGGCCGAAGGCGGCGAGGCCTACGACCAGATGATCGGCGCCGGGAACGACGCGGGCAACGCTCTGGTGCAAGCGGCCATCGATGCCCTGAGCGCGCAGACCCGCGATATCGAGCGGGTCGTGGCCGCGCTCGACCTCGCGTCGATCGAGTTCGAGGGCTCCGACAGCCTCGACGACCCGGAGGCGGTCTTCGAATGATGCCGTAGCCGGGAGTAGCGCCGAACCGGCACAAGCGCTTGCGTCCGCCGGGCGCGGCGGATAGGTTGGCCGCCCGACAGGCCGGGATCGGCCGACAAGCGTGGAGACGACCACATGGCGCGCGTTACCGTCGAGGATTGCGTTCAAAGGGTTCAAAACCGGTTTGAGCTCGTGCTGCTGGCGTCCCAGCGCGCCCGCGACATCCGCTCCGGCGCTGCGCTCACGGTGGAGCGCGACAACGACAAGAACGCCGTCATCGCGCTCCGCGAGATCGCCGACGAGACCATCGACCTCGAGACCCTGCGCTACGAGCTCGAGCATGGACGCGAGGTCGATGCCGATATCGACGAGCCGGACGAGGATTCCGTGGCGGTGCTGGCGGCGGAGGCGGCGTGGGCCGGCGTGACCGGCCAAAGGGCGGGCGACGAAGCGGCGCAAACCGACGACGTCGAGGCCGATCCGTCCGAAAGCCCGGAGACGGAGCAAGAGGACGAGAAAGAGAAAGAGGAATAGCGCCAACCGGCGGGGCATCGGGAGCGGACGCGGTGACCACGCCGACGCCGCTGCAAAAGTCCTCGCGGACGCCTCCTGCCGGCCGGGCGCATGAGCGTTCGTGATCCGGCAATACGAACTCGTTGAGCGGGTCAAGAGCTACGAGCCATCGGCAGACGAAGCTCTGCTGAACCGCGCTTACGTCTTTTCGATGAAGGCGCACGGCGCGCAGACCCGCGCCAGCGGCGATCCCTATTTCGCCCATCCGATCGAGGTCGCCGGCATTCTGGCCGGCCTCAAGCTCGACAGCCTGTCGATCGTCACGGCGCTGCTGCACGACACCGTCGAGGATACGGTCGCGACGATCGAGGAGATCGACGATCTTTTCGGCGGCGAGACCGCGCGCCTCGTCGATGGCGTGACCAAGCTGAGCCGGCTCGACCTGCAGTCGGACAAAGCGCACCAGGCCGAGAACCTGCGCAAGTTCCTGCTCGCGATGTCCGAAGACATCCGCGTGCTCCTGGTCAAGCTGGCCGATCGGCTTCACAACATGCGCACGCTCCACTATGTGCCCGACGAGCGGAAGCGGCGGCGCATCGCCATGGAGACGATGGAGATCTACGCGCCGCTCGCGGAACGGATCGGCCTCCAGACCTTCAAGGTGGAGCTCGAGGATCTTGCCTTCGCGGAACTCAACGCCGACGGCTTTCGTTCGTTAACGGCGCGGCTCGATTTCCTGCGTGAGCAGGCCGACGGCACCGTCGACCGGGTCGCCGACTCGCTCATGGCGACATTGAGGGAACAGCGCCTGCGCGCCTCGGTATCCGGTCGCGAGAAACGGCCTTATTCCATCTGGCGCAAGATGCAACGCAAGAACCTGGCCTTCGAGCAGCTCACCGACATCGTCGGGTTTCGCGTCATCACCGACAGCGAGGAAGACTGCTACCGCGCCCTCGGCATCGTGCACCGCGCCCATCCGATGGTGCCGGAACGGTTCAAGGACTATATCTCGACGCCCAGGCCCAACGGATATCGGTCGCTCCACACCACGGTGATCGGGCCGGAACAGCGGCGCATCGAGATCCAGATCCGCACCCGCGACATGCACGAGGAAGCGGAGTACGGCGTTGCCGCCCATTGGCTGTTCAAGCAGTCGCGCGATGTCCGTGACGGCCGCCAGTATCGCTGGCTGCGGGAGCTGCTCGAGATTCTCGACAACGCCGCGGGCCCCGAAGAGTTTCTCGAGCACACCAAGCTCGAAATGTTCCAGGACGAGGTGTTCTGTTTCTCGCCCCGCGGCGATCTCATCAACCTGCCGCGCGGCGCGACCCCGGTCGATTTTGCCTATGCGGTCCACACCGATGTCGGAGACACCACCGTCGGCGCCAAGATCAACGGGCGCATGGTGCCGCTCAGGACCCGGTTGGAGAACGGCGATCAGGTCGAGATCCTGCGCTCGAGCGTGCCGCGCCCGTCGCCGAGCTGGGAAAGCTTCGTCGTGACCGGCAAGGCGCGCACCTGCATCCGGCGCTTCACGCGGCTCAAGGAACGGGAGGAGTTCATGGCGCTCGGCCGCGCCGTCGCCGAGAAGCTGTTCCGCAAAGCCGAATCGGACTATTCCGAAGACCTGCTCGAGACCGCCCTGCCGCGCCTCAAGCAGCGCACGGTGAGCGATCTCTTGACCGCGTTGGGGCAGGGCGATCTCACCAGCAGCGAGGTCGCCGATGCCCTGTTCCCGACCCGTCGGCTCGAAGGCATCGCGCGGCGCGCGCTCTCGGTGGCGCGGGGCCGGCGCGGGACCAAGGCGGGCGATAGCGGCATCCCGGTGCGCGGCCTGATCCTGGGCATGGCCGTGCATCTTGCCGAGTGCTGCAACCCGCTGCCGGGCGAGCGAATCGTCGGCATCGTCACCACTGGCAAAGGGGCGACGATCCACACCATCGATTGCGACACCCTTGAGAGCTTCAGCGACACGCCCGAGCGTTGGCTCGATCTCTCCTGGGACGCGGACGCCGAAGAGCAAGGCGTCCATGTCGGTCGTCTCAGCATGGCGGTGGCCAACGAGACCGGGAGCCTGAGCGCGCTGACCACGGCGATCGCGAAGAGCAAGGGCAATATCAGCAACCTCAAGTTCACCAGCCGTTCGCTCGATTTCTTCGAGATGCTGGTCGATATCGAGGTCAAGGACGCCAAGCATCTCGGGAACATCGTGGCCGCCTTGCGGGCCGTGCCGTCGGTCAGCAATGTCGAACGGGAGCGCGCGCGGGAACGCCCGCGCCATTGAGCCGGGACCGGCCACGGGCGGCCCGGCGCGATCGGGGTACCGGCGACGCGGCTTCCCGCCCGCCGCCCTTTTCGCATACAATTCGGTCTCACAGCGGGACCGCGGGGGTGCATATGCAGATCGCCATCACCGGCCGACATGTCAGCGTCAACGACCGATTTCGCGATCAGGTCGCGAAGCGCCTGGAAACGGCAGCCGGAAAGTTCTTCTCCAGCGCAATCGATGCGCAGGCGGTGTTTGCCAAGGTAGCCCAGGTCATTGAAACCGACCTCACGATCCATGTCGGTCACGGAATCAGGTTCCAGAGCCATGCCGCGGCAAGCGATATGACGACGAGCTTCGGCATGGCCGCCGAGCGGCTCGAGAAACGCATGCGTCGACACAAGCGAAAGCTGCGCGACCATCACAAAGATGCACGCGAGGCGCATGCCATAGAGGAAGCCCGGTCATCACCGGCAGCGGCCGATTGAGCGGCGGGCTGCACCGCGCCGCCGACCGCCGGCCTCCGACTTCGACCAGCGGAAGCCGCTACACGCGGTAGTGGACGGATCGGTCGAACGATGGAGATCGCGTACCTCTTGTCGTTGAACGGCGTCGTCGACGATTTGAAGGCGGGGAGCAAGAAACAAGCGCTGCAGGAGCTCTCCACCATCGCGGCGGCGCTGACCGAGCAGCACGAGCGCGCGATCTTCGATATCCTGCTCGAGCGCGAGCGGCTGGGCTCGACCGGGGTGGGCGCGGGCATCGCCATACCGCACGGCAAGCTGGCCGGTCTCCAGCGCCTGTCGACGGTGTTCGCCCGCCTGCGCGAGCCGATCGAGTTCGACGCGATCGACGAGCGACCGGTGGATCTCATCTTCCTTCTGCTCGCGCCGGAATCGGCCGGCGCCGATCACCTCAAGGCGCTCGCGCGGATCTCTCGCCTGCTGCGGGACGAAAGCGTCTGCGAACGGTTGCGCGGGGCCGACAGCGCGGAGGCGCTGTACGCGGTCCTGACCGACCCGGTCGAGGCGTCCGCGACTTGAGCCGCCTGCGGCCGCCGATTGACAGCCGCAGCTCCACACCCCACTTTCGCCCCATGGTCCTGATCCACGCGAGCTGCGTCGCGCTCGACGGCAGTGGCGTGCTCCTGCGCGGCGCCCCCGGCGCCGGCAAATCCGATCTCGCTCTGCGCTTGATCGACGCCGGCGCCGCGCTCGTATCCGACGATCAGGTCGCGCTCGACGACAGTGGCGACGCCCTCTTCGCCGCCCCGCCGGCGCGCATCGCCGGATTGCTCGAGGTTCGCGGCCTCGGCATCGTCACCATGGCGTATCAATCCCCCTGCGCGGTCCATCTGGTGGTCGATCTCGTTGCGCCCGAAGCGGTCGAGCGGATGCCGGAGGTCGAGACGATCGAGTTGTATGGCCACCGCGTTTCGCGCCTGGCGCTCGCGCCGTTCGAGGCCTCGGCGCCGGCAAAGGTCAGGCTTGCCCTCTCCCGTGCCGGCGCCGGGCAGCGCATGCGCGAGTCGGCATCGACCGGGTGATGGGCGCCGCCACCCCCGACGATCGGCCTCTGGTCCTGGTGACCGGGATGTCCGGCGCCGGCAAGTCGACAGCCCTGAACGTGCTGGAAGATCTGGGCTACGAGGCGGTCGACAACCTGCCCCTCTCGCTCTTGTCGAGCCTGGTTCAGGCGAGAGGGCGCAACGCCGAGCACGCCCCGCTCGCGCTCTGCATCGATTCGCGCACCAGGGGGTTCGATACCGCCCATTTCGAGCACTATCTCGGGCCGCTGCTCTCCGACCGCGGGCCGGACGGCATCACCCTGCTGTTCCTCGACTGCGAGACCGAGGTGCTGGGCCGGCGCTACAGCGAAACCCGCCGCCGCCACCCGCTGGCCGGCGACCGGCCGGTCCATGACGGCATTCGGCGCGAGCGTGCGCTGCTCGGCTGGCTTCGCGATCGAGCCGACCTGACCATCGATTCGAGCGCGCTTTCGATTCGAGATCTCGAGCGCATCATGGGCGCTCACTTCCGGCACCGGGCGAATCGCGTGCTTGCCGTCTCGGTCATGTCCTTTGCCTATCGCCGGGGATTGCCGCGGGAGGCCGATCTCGTCTTCGACGTCCGCTTCCTGGCCAACCCCCACTACGTGCCGGCGTTGCGGCCGCTGACCGGGCATGCCCCCGAGGTCGTGGGCCACGTGCAGGCCGACCCGGCCTATCGTGCCTTCTTCGAGAACCTAGTGGCGCTGCTGCACCCGCTGCTGCCGGCCTTCGAGCGGGAAGGCAAGTCCTACCTGACCATCGCGGTCGGATGCACCGGCGGGCGGCATCGCTCCGTCGTCGTGGCCGAGCACCTCGCCCGGTCGCTGAGCGGCAGCAAGCGGACGATATCGTTGCGCCACCGCGATCTCGACCATGCGGGCGCCGCATCGTCTGGAGCGAGACAGGCGGCCGGATGATCGGGCTCGTGCTGGTCACTCATGGCAGGCTCGCCGAGGAGTTCGTCTCGGCGGCCGAGCACGTGGTCGGTCCGCAGCCGAACACGCGCGCCATCTGCATCGGCCCGGACGACGACATGGAGCAGCGCCGCCAGGACATCCTCGATGCCGTCGGCGCCGTCGACGACGGCAACGGCGTGATCCTGCTGACCGACATGTTCGGCGGCACGCCGTCCAATCTCGCCATCTCGATCATGGACAAAGCCGATGTCGAGGTGCTCGCCGGCCTGAACCTGCCGATGCTGATCAAGCTCGCGAGCGTCCGGCCGCGGAACGACCTCAGGCATGCGGTCGCGTGCGCGCAGGACTCCGGGCGCAAATATATCAACGTCTCCAGTCGGCTGCTCGAGGACAAGGAGACGTGAGCGGAGACGACTCCGCGCACGCCGACGCGGCTCGGCGCCGCACCTGCTTGATCGGCAACCGGCTCGGGCTCCATGCCCGGGCCGCCGCCAAGTTCGTCAAGACGGCCGCGCGGTTCGACGCCGAGATCGTCGTCTCCTGCAACGGCACACGGGTCTCGGGACTGTCGATTCTCGGCCTGATGATGCTGGCGGCCGGCCCCGGAACCGAGATCGAGATCGAGACCACCGGGCGGGACGCCGAGCGGGCCTTGGCGGCGCTCAGCGAGCTGGTGGACGACGGATTCAATGAAGACTGAGCAAGACGCGACGGCCGCGCCCGGCCGGCGCGGAGGGCCGCGCGAGCGGCGCGAGCTCAGCTTCACCGGGCTCGGCGTCTCGGCCGGCATCGCGGTCGGGCCTGCGCATGTGGTCGAGCGCGGCCTGATCGATGTGCCCGAATACCCGATCGCCGAAAGCGCGATCGATGCCGAGGTCGAGCGCTTCCGGGAGGCCGCCGCCCTCTCGGCGCAACAGATCCGCAAGCTGCATGCCAAAGCCGCGGCCTTGCCCGCCGAGGCCGCCGAAGAGCTGCGCTATCTGCTCGACGCCCATCTCCAGATGCTGGTCGGATCGCGGCTCGTGCGCGGCGTCGAAGCCCGCATCCGCCAGGCCCGGATCAACGCCGAAGCGGCGGTTCAGATCCAGCTCTCGGAGATCGCGCAGGCCTTCGCCGGGATGGAGGACTCCTATCTCGCCGGCAAGATCGCCGACGTCCGCGAAGCGAGCTCCCGGCTGGTTCGCAATCTGACCCGGGCGGGGTATCAAGCCTTCTCGGGCCTGCCCGCGGGCGCGATCATCATCGCCGAGGAGATCACGCCCGCCGATACCGCCCTCATGGACCCGGCGCGCATCGGCGGCTTCGCCACCGCGCTCGGCGGGGCGGAGGGGCACACCGCGATCATGGCGCGCTCGCTCGGGCTTCCGGCGGTGCTCGGCGTGCCGAGCCTGGTCAACGCCGTGCGGTCCGGCGATGTCGTCGCGGTGGACGGGATCCGCGGCGGGCTGGTGGTCAACCCGAGCAAGGCGACGATCGCCAAGCTCACGCGCCGGCGCCAGGCGCTCGAACGGCGCCAGCGGCAGCTCGCCCGGCTGCGCGGCGTGGCCGCGGTGTCGCGCGACGGAGAGCGCATCACCCTGCAATGCAATATCGAGCTCCCCAACGAGCTGCCGTTGGCTCTCGAAGCCGGCGCCGAGGGCATCGGCCTTCTGCGCAGCGAGTTTCTGTACATGAACCGCGACGACCCGCCGAGCGAGGACGAGCAATATGTCGCCCTCAAGGACATCGTGGAGGGCATGGCCGGCGCGCCGGTGACGGTGCGCACCCTCGATGTCGGCTCGGACAAGCTGGCCTATTCGCTGGGCGAGCACATCACGCCGAGCGTCAATCCGGCACTCGGGTTGCGCGCAGTGCGGCTTTCGCTCAAGGCGCCGTCATTGCTGGAGGCGCAGGTCGCCGCGATCTTGAGAGCCGGCGCCCACGGCCCGGTGCGCATTCTCATCCCGATGATCACCTCGATCGACGAGATCAGGCGGGTCCGCGAAATCATGGACAAGGTCGTCCGCACGCTGACGCGCAGGCGGGTGCCGATCGCGCAAGCGCCGCCGCTCGGCATCATGATCGAGACGCCGGGCGCGGCGCTGGCGGCGGACGCTCTCGCCGGGGCTTGCGACTTCTTCTCGCTCGGCACCAACGACCTCACGATGTACACGCTGGCGATCGACCGCGGCGACGAACAGGTGGCTCACCTTTACGACCCGCTCCATCCGGCGGTCCTCCGGCTCATCCGCTTCGCCACCGACGCCGCCCGGCGCGTGAAGATTCCGATCAATCTCTGCGGCGAGCTCGCGGGCAATACCCGCTTCACCGCGATGCTTCTCGGCTTCGGATTGCGCGACCTGTCGATGGCGCCGCCCCATCTGCCACGGGTGAAGCAACGCATCCTGTCGCTCGCGGTCGCCGATTCGGTGCACCATACCGAAGACCTCTTGAGCCAGACCGAGGCCGGCCGCATCGCCAGCCTGATCGATGCGTTTCCGAGCGGCGAATAGGGCCGCGTGATGCCGGTCCGACGCCGCCGAACGGTCATTCGCCGATGTTCTCGATACATGCGGACGCGATGGAAGCCGCGTGACCGATAGATTGTTTCATCGCCGTGCGAAATCTATGGCGTCCGCGGGCGCGTCGCGTCGCTCACAACCCGATCGACCGTGATTTCATCCTCCTTCTGGCGCATCCGGGCAATGTCGTAGCTGTTCTGCATCCGCATGAGCGTATCCATACTGACCCCGAAGGCTTTCTCGATCCGGAGAGCCATTTCCGGGGACAACGCCGAGCGCGTGTTCAAGAAGGCCGAAAGGGCAGGCCGCGTGATGCCGAGCGCGCGCGCCGCCGCCGTAACGGAAAGCCCGGCAGGCTCGATGATCTCGGTTCTGACGAAGCCGCCGGGATGGGGCGGGCTCTTCAATCTGAAACCTGCAGCCGCCGTCATTGTCTCCTCCATTAATGATAGTCCTCGAAGTCAAGATCGATGATGTCGCCCGCCTTCGGATCGACACGAAATGTCATTCGCCAGTTGCGCGACACGGAGAGACTCCAGGTTCTCCTGCGGTCGCCAACGAGCCGATGCGGATTCCAGCTCGGGAACGCTCGTAGTTCCTCTACACGTCCCATATCCTGCAGAAAGCCCAGGATATTGCGGATTTTGTCGACATGGCGGGGAGGCAGACCGGATGCATCGTCGTTTTCCACGAGGCGCCTCAGGCCCCTATGCCTTATGTTTTGAATCCTCATCGCGTCCGACGATGCCGGCCGCGCTGTCGTTCGTCAAGCGTAGCGTTACACTTTTCGATCCAGGCTGCGCCTGCCCGTTTGCCGGACCTGACCCGTGAAGCGTAACGCCCTGAAATCACTCAACTCTTCTCGGGTCCAATACCGACATCAAGCATGAGGCGGCGCCTCGTCTTTCCGTACGCCTCGATTTCGGAGGAGATCACTGATGACCGACAAACGACGCCAGGGTTCAACGGACGCGCCCCCGACACGGGACGCTCATGAACGCGAGGGAGGCGAGCCGGGGCATTGCCATGACCACCCCGGCCAATCGGAGCTCCATCGCCCCGATCGCCGCCGCTTCATGCGTTCGATGGTCGGCGCTTCGGGTGCCGCCTTTGTCGCGGGCGCCGCGGCGACAGGGGGCGGCGCGCTCGGGGCCGTCGAGGCTCATGCCGCGACCGACGGGTCGCTCAGGCAACGCACGGTCGTGGTGCTCGTCGATCCATACAATGATTTCCTCTCTCCCTCCGGTGCGGCGTGGCCGACCGTCGCCTCGGTCGTGCGGTCCGTCGGGGTCGTGGATAACCTGAAAAAGCTCGTGGCCGGCGCCCGCTCCATGGGCGTCCAGGTCGCCTATGCACCGCACCGACGATACCGGAAAGGCGACTACGCCGATTGGCAATTCCGCAACTGGTCGCACAATGGAAGCATGAATTTCAAAATGTTCGCCCATGGCACGCGGCGCGGCGAATTTTTGGACGAGCTGAAGGCCGAACCCGGTGACGTGGTCGCGTTGGAGCACTGGAGCGCGAGCGGATTCGCCAACACCGATCTCAATCAGCGCCTGCGGCAACGCGGGATCGACCACATCGCCCTGGCCGGCATGTTGACCAATACATGCGTCGAGGGCACCGGCCGTGAAGCCGTCGAACTGGGCTACCACGTCACGATGGTCAAGGACGCCGTCGGCTGCCTGTCGCGTGAAGAGCAAAAAGCGGCCGTCGAGCTCAGCTATCCGCGCTTCGCGCACGCCGTGCTTTCGACCGATGAGTTCCTGGCGACCTTGAGCTAAGCCACTCCTCGTGATCTGCCTCCGCGCACCCGCCCGGGCAGGCGCTGTTGTGGCCCCCTGGCGGCGATGTTACAAGCCGCGCCTGCGGCGGGCTCGGGAACGCCGCGCGCATCAACCGATGGCGGTGGGGGAGGTCGATGGCGGACGGCGCCGACTACAAGGTCAAGGATATAGCGCTCGCCGAATGGGGCCGGAAGGAGATCGCGATCGCCGAGACCGAGATGCCCGGCTTGATGGCGCTCCGGGCCGAGTTCGGCGCAGTGCAGATTCTCACCGGCGCGCGGATCGCCGGCTGCCTGCACATGACGATCCAGACCGCCGTCCTGATCGAGACCCTGCGCGCGCTCGGCGCCGAGCTGCGCTGGAGCTCCTGCAACATCTTCTCGACCCAGGATCATGCCGCCGCCGCGATGGCCGCGGCGGGCGTCCCGGTCTTCGCCTGGAAGGGCGAGACCGAGGAGGAATACGAGTGGTGCATCGACCAGACGATCACCGGCGCAAACGGCTGGCGCCCCAACATGATCCTGGACGACGGCGGCGACCTCACCAAGATCATGCATGACCAGCACCCGTCATTGATGGGCGAGGTCAGGGGCATCTCGGAGGAGACCACGACCGGCGTGCTCCGGCTCTACGAGATGGAGCAGGGCGGCACCCTCGCGGCGCCGGCGATCAATGTGAACGACTCGGTGACCAAGTCGAAGTTCGACAACCTCTATGGCTGCCGCGAGAGCCTGGTCGACGGCATCAAGCGCGCGACCGACGTGATGCTCGCCGGCAAGATCGCGGTGGTGAACGGCTATGGCGATGTCGGCAAGGGCTGCGCGGCATCGCTGCGCGGGCAAGGCGCGCGCGTCGTGGTCGCCGAGATCGACCCGATCTGCGCGCTGCAGGCCGCGATGGAGGGCTATGAAGTCTCGACCATGGCCGAGATGGCGGCGGCGGGCGACCTCTTCGTCACGGCGACCGGCAATGTCGACGTCATCACCCTCGACCATATGCGCCAGATGAAGGACCGGGCAATCGTCTGCAATATCGGCCACTTCGATTCCGAGATTCAAATCGCCGCGCTCGAGAACTTCCACTGGGACGAGGTCAAGCCGCAGGTCGACGAGGTCGAATTTCCCGACGGCAAGCGCTTGATCGTGCTGGCGAAGGGCCGGCTCGTGAATCTCGGCTGCGCGACCGGGCACCCGTCATTCGTGATGAGCACCTCGTTCTCGAACCAGGTGCTGGCGCAGATCGAGCTCTGGCACAACCACGCGGACTATGACCGCCGGGTCTATACCCTGCCGAAGCATCTCGATGAGAAGGTCGCGGCGCTCCACCTCGACAAGCTCGGCGCGCAGCTGACCCAGCTCTCCGCCGCGCAAGCCGCCTATATCGGCGTGCCGCGCGAGGGACCGTTCAAGCCCGATCACTACCGATACTGAATATCCGGGGCGCCGCGCCGCGCCGCCGATGCACCGCCGGATCGTCGCCGACGAGAAGACCGGAGCGGCACCCGACTCGTTCACCCTGCCCGCGAACACGCCCGACGCGACCGCGAGACTGGCGGCGCGCCTCGCCGCGCGCGCCTCACCCGGCGATATCCTCGGCCTGAGCGGCGCGCTCGGGAGCGGCAAGACCACCCTCGCACGCGCCTTCATCCGCGCGCGCCTCGAGCGCGCGGGCGAAGAGGTGCCGAGCCCGACCTTCACGCTGGTCCAGCTCTATGACCACGCGGCAGGCGCGATCTGGCACTTCGACCTCTATCGCCTCAAGGCGCCGGAGGAGGCCTATGAGCTCGGGATCGAGGACGCGTTCGCCGGCGGCATCGCGCTGATCGAATGGCCCGAGCGGCTCGGCGCGATCATGCCCGCCGATTGGCTGGAGGTGCATCTCGCGCCCGGCGCCGGCGCACAGGCGCGCGTCGTGACGATCACCGCGCACGGTGCGCGCGCCCGGACCCTGGGGCGAAGTCTCGGACCCGGCGCGTGAGCGCCCGCGACCGACAGCGCCAAAACTTCATCGCGCGCGCGGGCTGGTGCGGCGCCGCGCGCGCCGCGCTCGCCGGGGACGCATCGGCGCGGCGCTATGAACGCCTGATGCGCGACGGCGCCGCCGCGGTGCTGATGGACGCGCCCCCGCCGCGGGAGGCGGTGGCGCCTTTCGTCACGATCGCGCGCCTGCTCTCAGGCTTCGGCTACAGCGCGCCCGAGATCTTCGCTGTCGACGAAGGCCGCGGTTTCGTCCTGCTCGAAGATCTCGGCGATGACAGCCTCGCCGCCCTGCTCGCCGGCGGCGCGGACGACGCGCTCGAAGAGACGCTCTATGAAGCGGCAACGGATCTGCTGCTCGACCTCCACCGCCGACCGGCGCCGGCCGCCCTTCCCCGCTACGACCGTGCCTGGATGGCGAGCGACGCGGCGCTGTTTCTCGAAGCCGCCGCCGGCGGCGGCGGGCGCACGCTCGACCCCGCCATGGCCGCGGGTTTCGAAGCGGCGTGGCGCGGGCCGCTCGAGACCGCCGAGAACGCGCCGGCGGCGCTCTGCCTGCGCGATTTCCACGCCGGCAATCTGATGTGGCTGCCGGCCCGCGGCGGCGTGCGCCGGGTCGGCCTGCTGGACTTCCAGGACGCGCGGATCGGCCCCCTCGCCTACGATTTGGCCTCGCTGCTCCAGGACGCCCGGCGCGATCTGGGACCGGGGCTCGCCCGCGCCATGGCGGCGCGCTACCTCCAGGGATCGCCGGGGCTCGATGCGGCGGCGTTTCACGCGGCTTACGCGATTCTCGGCGCGCAGCGGAGCGTCCGGATCATCGGCGTGTTCTCCCGCCTCGCGCGGCGCGACGGCAAGCCCGGCTATCTCGCCCATCTGCCGCGCGTGTGGGGCCACCTGGAGGCGAATCTCGCCCACCCGGCGCTCCGCCCGGTCCGGGCCTGGTTCGACACATGGTTCCCGGAACGCGCCCGGAGCCTGGCATCATGAGCACCCGGCCGCTTCGCGCGATGGTCCTGGCGGCCGGCCTCGGCACGCGCCTGCGCGCCGCCGACCCCGCGCGGCCCAAGCCGCTCGTGCCGCTCGGCGGCAAGCCCTTGATCGCTTACGCTCTCGCCGAGCTCGAACAAGCCGGAATCCGGGAGATCGTCGTCAATACCCACTACCGGGCGGCCGAGATCGAGGCCGTGCTCGCCGCCCATGCGGCCGAGCCCGGCGCGGCGCACATCCACATTTCGCGCGAAGAGACCCGGCTCGAAACCGGCGGCGGAGTCCGCCGGGCGCTCGACACGCTCGGCGGCGCGCCGTTCTACGTCATGAACAGCGATGTCGTGATCATCGATTGCGGCGCGCCGGCCCTGTCGCGCCTGGCCGAGGCGTGGGACGAGCGCGCGATGGATGCGCTGCTCCTGGTGTGCCCGGCCGCGCGCGTGCGCGGCCACGACGGCGCGGGCGACTTCTTCCTCGACGGCGATCGGCGGCTGAGGCGCCGCGGCGCGGAAGCCCGCGCGCCCTTCGTCTTCACCGGCGTGCAAATCCTTCACCCGCGGCTCTTCGCCGGCGCGCCCGACGGTGCCTATTCGCTGAACCGCCACTATGACGAGGCGATCGCGGCCGGCCGCTTGTTCGGCTTCGCCCATCGGGGTCTCATGCTTCACGTCGGCTCGCCGGCGGGGCTCGCGGCGGGCGAGCAATATTTCGACGGCTTGAGGACTCCGAATGAGCCGGCGCCAAGGCGCTAAGGGACGACCGACACTCTACACGGTGCCACCCGAGTGGCCGTTCGTGGACGCGCTCGCGGGCGGGATCCTTTCGGGCCGGGTCTTGCCGCTCGACCGCGACGACCCGCTCGCGCTGAGCCGCATGACGGTGCTGCTGCCGACGCGCCGGGCATGCCGGGCGCTCGGCACCGCGTTTCTGCGCCAGGCCCCGGGGGCTGCGCTGCTGCTGCCGCGGATCCGCCCGCTCGGCGATCTCGACGACGACGAGGCCGGCCTCGGCGACGGCGATGGCGGCGGCGATGACGCGCTGCCCGCCGCCGTCTCGCCTCTGAAACGCCGGCTCCTGCTCGCGCGGCTGATCCTCAGGCTCGGCGAAACCACCGGCGGCGCGGCGCTGGCCGGGGCCGGCACCGTCGATCATGCGAGCCGCCTCGCGCGGGCGCTCGCCGAGCTCCTGGACGAGATCCAGATCGCCCGCCTCGATGCGCACGAACTGCGCACGCTCGCGCCGGAGGAATATGCGGTGCACTGGCAGCAGGTGCTGCGTTTCCTCTCCCTGATCACCGACCACTGGCCGGCGATCCTGGCGGAGCAGGGCTTGATGGACCCGGCGGCGCACCGCAACGCGGTGCTGGCGCGGCTGGCGGCGCGCTGGGAGGCCGCGCCGCCGGCCGAGCCGGTGATCGCCGCCGGCTCCACGGGAAGCGTCCCCGCTACCGGCGATCTGCTCGCGACCGTCGCGCGCCTGCCGCGGGGCTGCGTGGTGCTGCCCGGCCTCGACAAGGCGGCCGACGAGGCGACCTGGGCGGCGATCGGCCCGACCCATCCGCAATATGCGCTGAAGCAGCTCCTCGCGCGGCTCGGCGTCACGCGCCGCGCCGTCGCGCGCTGGCCGGACGGCGCGGCCAGGCGCCGGCCCGCCACCCGCTCCAGGCTGATCGCCGACGCCATGCGGCCGGCGGAGACGATCACCGCATGGCGTACCCTGAAGCGGCCCGGTTCGGCGGCGCTGCGCAATGTCCATCGGATCGACAGCGCGAGCCCGCAGGAAGAGGCCGGCGTCATCGCGATCATCATGCGGCGCGCGCTGGAGAGGCCTGAGCGCACCGCCGCCCTGGTCACCGCGGACCGCGGGCTCGCCCGCCGGGTCGCCGCGGAGCTTCGGCGCTGGCGAATCGAGGTCGACGATTCGGCCGGCACCGCGCTCGGTGACACCGCGCCCGGCGCTCTGCTGCGCCTGACCGCCCAGCTCGCCGCCGAGAACGCGGCGCCGATCCCGCTCCTGGCCGCGCTCAAGCATCCGCTCGCGGCGGGCGGCATGGCGCCGGCGGCGTTCCGCCGTTCGGTGCGGGCTCTCGAACAGGCGGCGCTGCGCGGCCCCCGGCCGAAGCCGGGCGCGGGCGGGCTGCGGGCCGCGCTCGGCGGCCGCGACCCCGCTCTCGGCCCCTGGCTCGACCGTCTGGAACAGGGCTTGGCGCCGCTCGCCGGCGTCATGGCCCGGAAGCGCGCGCCCTTGCGCGCGCTGCTGACGGCCCATATCGGCTTCGCGGAATGGCTCGCGGCGACCGACACCGAGGCCGGGACCGACCGGCTCTGGTCCGGCGAGGCCGGCGAGCAGGCCGCGCGCTTCATCGCCGAGCTCGCGGATGCCGCGCCGGCGCTGCCGCCGATGACCCCGCCCGCCCGCTACCCGGCCCTGCTCGATGCGCTCATGGAGGGCCGGGTGGTCCGCCCGCCCTACGGGCGCCATCCCCGGCTGCAAATCTGGGGCCCCCTCGAAGCGCGCCTGCAGCATGCCGACTGCATGATCCTGGGCGGCCTGAACGAGGGCGTCTGGCCGCCGGAAACCGAAGGCGACCCGTGGATGAGCCGGCCGATGCGGGCCGCGTTCGGCCTGCCGCCGCCGGAGACCCGCATCGGCCTCTCCGCCCACGATTTCGTCCAATGCTGTGGGGCGGAGACCGTGTTCCTGACCCGGGCGCGCCGGGTCGAAGGCACGCCGATGGTGCCCTCGCGCTGGCTCACCCGCCTCGATGCCCTGCTCGACCGGCTGGTCGAGCAGCCGAGCGCACTGCGCAGCCTCGAACCCGCGCTGCTCTCCTGGTGGGGCGCCCTCGACCGGCCCGCGGGCGATCCCGGCCCCCGGCCGCCGCCGGCGCCGAGGCCACCCCTCGAAGCGCGCCCGCGCCGGCTTTCGGCGACGCGCATCGAGACCTGGATCGCCGACCCCTACGCGATCTATGCGCGCAGCATTCTCGGGCTCACGCCGCTCGATCCGATCGACGCCGATCCGAGCGCGGCGGAGCGCGGCATCATCATCCACCATATCCTCGATCGCTTCATCCGCGCGCACCCGGACACGCTGCCGGCGGACGCCGAAGGCGCCTTGCTGGCGCTCGGCCGGCGAACCTTTCGGGAGGTCGGCGCGCGGCCGGGCGTGCTCGCCTTCTGGTGGCCGCGCTTCGAACGGATCGCCGCCTGGTTCATCGCCGCCGAGCGCGGCCGCCAGCCGCACACGAGGCCGATCGCGACCGAGATCGCCGGCGCCCTCGACCTCGACGCGCCGGCCGGCCGCTTCCGGCTGACAGCGACGGCGGATCGGATCGACCGGACGGCGGCAGGCACGCTCGAAATCATCGACTACAAGACCGGCGCCGTTCCGACCCAGCGCGATGTCGCCTCCGGAAGGCGGCCGCAGCTTGCCCTCGAAGCGGCGATCGCCGCAGCCGGCGGCTTCAAAGGCGTCGAGGCGGCGCCGATCGACGGGCTCGCCTATTGGAAGCTGAGCGGCGCCGAGAGCGCCGGCGAGATCACCGCGATCCGCGGCGAGCCGGCGATGCTGGCGGGGCAGGCGCTGGCCGGCCTCGGCGCGCTCGTCGCCCGGTTCGACGACCCGGCGACGCCCTATCACGCCGTGCCGCGGCCCGCGCTTGCCCCGCGCTGGAACGACTATGCCCATCTCGCGCGGCTCAAGGAGTGGTCGGTGCCCGGCGAGGACGCGGGATGACGGCCGCGCAACGGCCCGAGACGGCGGATCCGCAACACCGGGCCTCGACGCCCGAGGCCTCGGTCTGGGTCGACGCCTCGGCGGGCACCGGCAAGACCAAGGTGCTGACCGACCGCGTGCTCCGCCTGCTGCTGCGCGGCACCCCGCCGGAGCGGATCCTCTGCTTGACCTTCACCCGCGCGGCCGCGGCCGAGATGGCGCTCAGGATCTCGAGCGAGCTGGCCCGGTGGACAATTGCCGACGATGCCGTCCTCGCCCGCGACCTCGCCGCGTTGACCGGGCTCGAACCGGACCGCCCCGCGCTCGACCGGGCGCGGCGCCTGTTCGCCGCGGTCCTCGACGTTCCGGGCGGCATGAAGATCCAGACGATCCACGCCTTCTGCCAGTCGCTGCTCCGGCGCTTTCCGCTCGAAGCCGGCGTCGCCCCGCACTTTCGCATCGCCGACGAGCGAATGAGCGCCGCGCTGCTGAGCGCCGCCGGATCACGGCTGTTGAGCGCGGCCGGGCGCGGGCCGGGCGATCCCCTGACCGACGCCCTCGTGCCCATGACGGCGATCGTCGGCGAGGCGGAATTCGCCGCCCTGCTCGACGCGATCAGCCGGGAGCGCGCGCGCTTCGCGGCGCTAACCGCGCGTTACGGCGACACCGCCGGCCTGATCGCGGCAGTCCGCGCCCAGCTCGGCATCGCGGACGGCGTCACGGCGGACGGCCTGCTCGTCGAGGCCGGCGCGGATGCGGCCTTCGACGGCAACGGCCTCGGGCAGGCCGCCGCACTGCTCGCCGAGGGGTTGAAGACCGACCGCGAACGGGCGGCGGCGATCGCGGCCTGGCTCGGCGCCGACGCGGCGGTACGGGCGGCGCGCTTCGGCGCCTATCACCGCGCTTTCTTCACCCAGAACGGCAGCCCCACGAAGGCGCTCATGACCAAGACGCTCGCCGCCGCGAACCCGGACGCGGCGGCGATCCTCGCCCGCGAGCAGCGGCGCATCGAGGCGGTGCTGGAGGCATGGAACGCCGCGCGGGTCGCGGAAAGCAGTGGCGCCTTGATCGCGGTGGCCGCCCGTCATCTGGCGTTCTACCGCGGCGAGAAGGAGCGCCATGCGGTGCTCGACTATGACGATCAGGTCGAGATCAGCCGGCGCCTGCTGACCCGCGCCGGCCTCGCGCCCTGGGTGCTCTACAAGCTCGACGGCGGGCTCGATCACCTGCTGATCGACGAGGCGCAGGATACCAGCCCGGCTCAATGGGCGGTGATCGCCTCGCTGGCCGACGAGTTCTTCGCCGGCGAAGGCGCGCGCGAGGTCGTGCGGACCCTGTTCGTGGTCGGCGACGAGAAGCAATCGATCTTCAGCTTCCAGGGCGCCGATCCCCGCGCCCTCGTCGACACCCGCCGGCACTTCCGGCGGCGGGCCGAAGCGGCGGGTCGGGAATGGATGTCCCTCCCCCTCGCGGACTCCTTCCGCTCGACCGCCGCGGTCTTGCGCGTGGTCGACGCGGTCTTCGCCCGGGCGGGCGCGCGCGAGGGCGTCACCGCCGGGGGCGCGCCGATCCGCCATCTCGTCACGCGGGCCGGGGCCGGCGGCCGGGTCGAGCTGTGGCCGCCGGTCGAGCCGCTTGACGCGGAGCCCGGCGAGCCGTGGGCGCCGCCGGTCGCGCGCCAGACCGCCGACGATCCGGCCGCGCGTCTTGCCGCGCTGATCGCCGATCGGATCAAGGCGTGGACGGACGGGCCGCCGACCGCAGAGAGCGGCGCCTGGCTCGAAGCGCGGGCCCGCCGGGTGCGGCCCGGTGACGTGATGGTGCTAGTCCGGCGCCGCAGCGGCTTCGTCGATCACCTGCTGCGCGCGCTGAAGGCCCGCGAGGTCCCGGTCGCGGGCATCGATCGCATGATCCTCACTGAGCAGCTCGCGGTGATGGACCTGATCGCGCTCGGCGCCTTCTGCCTCTTGCCGAATGACGACCTCACGCTGGCGACCGTCCTCAAGAGCCCGCTGCTCGGGCTCGACGAGGACGGGCTGTTCGCGCTCGCGCACGGGCGCGGCAGCGACAGCCTGTGGGCGGCGCTCGGCCGGCGGCGGGCCGAGAGCCCGGCCTTCGCCGAGGCCCATCGGACGCTGGTGTCCTTCCTCGCCGCTTCCGACGCCCTGCCGCCCTTCGAGTTCTACACCGAGGTGCTCGGCCGGCATGGCGGGCGGGCGGCGCTGCTCGGCCGCCTGGGCCCGGAATCGGGCGACGCGATCGACGAGTTCCTGGCGCTCGCGCTGGCTTACGGCCGGGCTCACCCGCCCTCGCTCCAGGGCTTCCTGCACTGGATCGAGGACGGGCGCGCGGAAATTACCAGGGACTTCGAACAGGGCCGGGACGAGGTGCGGATCATGACCGTGCACGGCGCCAAGGGCCTGGAGGCGCCGATCGTCTTC
Organism: Alphaproteobacteria bacterium; assembly: GCA_965248825.1. GTDB lineage: Bacteria > Pseudomonadota > Alphaproteobacteria > UBA828 > UBA828 > WTGU01. Next base: position 124,824 of record CBDFKL010000006.1, read on the forward strand.
CTGCCCGACACGATGCGCAAGCCGAGAGGGACCCCACCGCTGATCTGGCTCGAAGAGGAGGCGCCGGGCGGCGGCGCCGGCGTGACCACGGGTCTGCTCTGGCCGGGCCGGAGCGCCCGGGAAGACAAGCTGAGCCGCACCGCGCGCGCCGAGGCGCACGCCGCGCAAGACGCGGAGTATCGCCGGCTGCTCTATGTCGCGATGACCCGCGCGCAGGACCGGCTTTATGTCTGCGGCTGGCGGGGCCGGGACGCGGCGCCCGCCGATTGCTGGTACGCGCTGGTCCGGGCGGGCATGGCGGGCCTCGACGGCACCGCGCCGCTCGACACGCCGGCGGGCCCGGCCGGCCTAGTCCATGCCGAGCCGCAAACCGCGGCACCTGCCGCCGCGCCCGCGCCGGCGCCGAGCCAGGAGGCGCTGCTCCTGCTGCCGCCCGAGCTCCGCGCAGCCCCGGCGCCCGAGCCTGCCGCGCCCCGCCCGCTCGCGCCGTCCCGGAGCGCGCCGGCGCCGGCGCTGCGCTCGCCGATCGACGAAACCGGGCGCAGCGCGCTGATGCGCGGCATCGCGGCGCACCGGCTGCTCGAACATCTGCCGCCGCTCGCCGCCGCAGCCCGGCCGGAGGCGGCGCGCCGCCTGCTCGCAGCGAGCGCCCTCGATAAGAGCGAGCGGGACGCCTTGGCGGCGGCGGTCCTCGAGCTCCTCTCCGAGCCCGCGCTCGCCGCGCTGTTCGGACCCGAGGCCCTGGCCGAAGCGCCGATCGCCGCCGCCGTCGGAGACCGGATCATCGCGGGCCAGATCGATCGCCTGCTCGTGAACGAACACGAGGTGATCGCGCTCGACTACAAGAGCGGCCGGGTCCCGCCGGAGACGACCGATTCGGTGCCCGAGGCCTATCGGGCTCAGATGGCCGACTACCGCGCCGCCCTCGCCGCGGTCTTCCCGGCGCGCCGGATCACCTGCGGCCTCCTGTTCATCGACGGCCCGCGCTTAATCTGGCTGCCGGACGAGGCGGCGGCCGCGTGATCACGATCGGGGCGCGGCGGTCTTCGGCTCACCCGGGATGACGGCGGGGCCCGGAACGATGGGCATGGAACCGAATCCGCCTTGGCGCGCGCGGGCGGCGGGCGGGAGTTCTAGCCCTACTTCCGCAACTCGGCACGGCATTCGGCTAATTTGACGGTTTTTCGGCCCGGAAAGTGGCGGATTTCCGGTCTTTGGCTCTCCGGAACCGCGTGTAGTGCCGACCTACCCCCTTGATTGTGCTGGCGAAGCGCCGGACGCTACCCTCATGTTCGTGCGCTGCAAGAGACGCTTTAAGGACGGCAAGGAGCACCGCTACTGGAGCGTGGTGGAGAACGTCCGGGTCCGCGGCGGCCGCGTTGTTCAGCGCCACGTTCTCCATCTCGGCGAGATCAACGACAGCCAGCGCGCGGCGTGGTGCCGCTCGATCGAGGTTGTGGAGGGCAAGTCGGGGTCTCGGCAGATGGCGCTGTTTCCCGAGGATCGGGAGGCGCCGGCGCTGGACTGCGAGGTGGTCAAGATCAACGTCGCGGACGTGGCCCTGCACGACCCGCGCCAATGGGGGGCGTGCTGGCTGGCCCTGGTCCTGTGGGATCGGCTTGATCTGGACCGCTTCTGGGGCCCGCGCCTGACCCCGAGCCGTCAAGGCACGAGGTGGCTGGACATCCTGAAGATCCAGGTCTGCTACCGACTGATCGACCCGGGGAGCGAGTGGCGTCTCCACCGTCACTGGTACGAGCACAGCGCGTTGCGCGATCTTCTGGGCTGCGATCGGGCGATCGCCGACGACACGCTGTATCGCTGCCTCGACAAGCTGCTGCTCCATAAGCAGGAGTTCTTCTCGTTCCTTCGCGCCCGTTGGGCGACGCTGTTCGACGTGCGCTTCGATGTGCTGCTGTACGACCTGACCTCGACCTACTTCGAGAGCGACCCGCCGTTCGAGGACAAGCGCCGGTTCGGCTACAGCCGGGACAGGCGCCCGGACTGCGTGCAGGTGGTGATCGCGCTGATCGTGACGCCCGAGGGCTTTCCGCTGGCCTACGAGGTGATGCCGGGGAACACCGCCGACCAGACCACGCTGGCGGAGTTCCTGGAGAAGATCGAACGGCAATACGGTCGCTCCGACCGGATCTGGATCATGGACCGCGGCATTCCCACCGAGGAGACGCTGGCCTTGATGCGCGAGGGCGATGCGCCGGTGCGCTATCTGGTGGGCACGCCCAAGGGCCGGCTGACGCGGCTTGAGAAGGCGTTCCTGGACCTGCCCTGGCAGGAGGTGCGCCAGTCCGTAGACGTCAAGCTGTTGGCCGAAGACGGAGAGCTTTACGTCCTGGTGCGCAGCGAGGGGCGGCTCCTCAAGGAACGCGGCATGCGCCGGCGCCGGCTGAAGAAACTGTGGCGCCGGCTGGGCGAGCTGCAACGCCAGTCCAACAGCCGGGATCAGCTGATGCTCAAGCTCGGTGCCGCCAAGAAGGAAGCGGGCCGGGCCTGGAGCCTGGTCGACATCGGTGTGCCCGAGACCGACAAGGAGCTCGCTGCGGACGGCTTCTCATTCCGCCTGCGGCGCGACCGGCTGCGCCGCGTACGCCGCCGCGAGGGCCGCTATCTGTTGCGATCCAACATGGTCGCCGAAGATCCCGCCACGCTCTGGCGCCTGTACATGCAGCTCATCGAGATCGAGCAGGCGTTCAAGGAACTCAAGCACGACCTCGCGATCCGGCCCATCTTCCATCAGCGCGAAGAGCGGATCGAGGCGCACATCTTCGTCTCATTCATCGCCTACTGCCTGCTCGTCACCCTGAAGAACCTCGCCCGGCCACACGCCGCTGGCCTCACCCCACGCGCCATCCTCAAGACGTTCGCCACCATCCAGATGGTGGACGTCCACCTGCCGACCATCGACGGCCGGCACCTCGTCCTGCCGCGCCACACCCGGCCGAACAAGGAGCACGAATTACTGCTGCACCAGCTTGGCTTGACCCTGCCGAAACAACCCGCGCCGCGGATCTCCGCCTGACGGCGCACGGAACGCCTCTCCCTTCGGCGCCCTGTAGTGCCGACCTTTGGGGGTCCGATCGCGGAAAATCAATGGGTTAAAACCTTCATGACCCCCGAGTTGCGGAAGTCGGGCTAGAGGCCTTGATACATGTTCAATTGGCCGTTCCCATAGACGCCCGCCACGAATGGAGCGGGCGTCTTTGCCGCGAAGCGGGCAATCCGACGTCGTCCCTTCACCAACAGCGCGGCGATGTCCGGTCCCGTCGCGTGTTTCATTCGAATCACGATGACCCGCGCCGAATGCCTCCTTATGGCAGCGAGCTCGGCCGCCCGGTAACGGATGTTCCTGTCCTTCGTGATCGCGACCCGGCCCTTCCGCCCGACCAGCGCAGGCGCGTCGTCCATGGCGGTCCGGGTGAACGGATAGAGCTTGATGGGTATGCCGTCGAGGTCGCGTTCGATGCGGCGCAGAGCCGCGCTGATGATCTCGCGCATGGCCGTCTGCCCCGCATGGCTGATGTTGACGAGCTGCCCGTATTGCTCGGTGAACAGGTCGAGGCCGTCCGTTTCCAGCTCGCAGCTGATCAGCGGATGCCGCTTGTCGGTCTCTCGCCGAGCGTGCTCCGCCAGATACCGGATCGCCCTTCGGATGCTCGGCATCTTCACGTCGTGCTTGCGCCGGATGGCGGCGAGAACGTGAAGCTCCACGAGGTTGAGGAACGACAGCGGCGTCGGGGTGTGCGCGGGCACCGCGATCAGCGGCGCGTAGCCGTCCCGGCCCACCGACCAGTAACGAATGGTCGCCGCGGGCACGGTGAGGTAATGCGCCGCCTCCGAGATCGTGTAGGCAGGGAGCTCGCGAGGATCGTCCATTTGCGTTCGGCGTCCGACCATGAGGCTGCCTCCCACATGCGAACGATCATCTTTTGAGTCAAAGTTGTTATACCCTTGCTGTTTCAAGGTCAGGACGCCGCCAAGACCGCCCTGACCGGAACGGTTGGCGGCGAGCTTCCACGGTCCGGACCCAGCGGATAAGTCTGCGCCCATGTACAGCGACAGCGACATTGATGATGCGGTGGCGGCAGGTGCATTGTCGCCGAAATCCGCGGCGGCTCTCAGAGCCCATGTTGCCCGCAATAGAGCCGCGCCGGCGGTAGATGAAGAGCATTTCCGTCTCATCACAGGCTTCAACGATGTGTTCGTCGTCATCGCCATGGCACTCGCTCTGGCGGCGATCGGCTGGATTGGGGTGGACCTGAGCGGAGCGCTGGGCGGCGGCGGAATCGGCCTGGCGTCCTGGGGTTTGGCCGAGTATTTCACGCGCCGGCGGCGCATGGCGCTACCCTCGATCGTTTTACTCCTGACCTTCGTCGGAGGTGTGTTTTGGGCGGTCCTCGATTTGTTGATCGATGACCCCATAGGGTGGTCCGTTGACGGCGACAGAGACACGCTTCATTTACTGTACGGGGCAGTGGCTGCGGCCATCGCCGCGCTGGCCGCGTGGCTTCACTGGCGGCGTTTTCGCGTGCCGATCACGGTGGCGGCCGGCGCTGCGGCCGGCGTGGGCATGGTGGTGGCCCTCGCGACTGCGGCCAGTCCGGAACATGTGATCCCCTGGATCAGACTGATCGTGTTTTTTGCCGGCGTTGGCGTCTTCGCTCTTGCCATGCGCTGGGATCTCTCGGATGTGGAGCGCAAGACCCGACGTTCCGACGTCGCGTTCTGGCTGCATCTATTATCTGCGCCGCTCATCGTTTATCCCGTGTTCTCCTCGGTATCCTCGGAGGCCGCCCTGGGTGCAGTCACATCCGCCGTCATCGTCGTGATTCTGTATGCGGTCATCGGTTTTATCGCTCTCACGATAGACCGTCGCGCTTTGCTGGTCTCCGCACTCGTCTTCCTGCTGATGGCCATCAATGGCTTGGTTCAAGAGTTGGGGGCCATCAGTCTCCATATCGCCTTAACGGCGCTGATTATCGGCGTGACCCTGCTGGCCCTCACCGCGTTCTGGCACAAGGCCCGGGCAATGGTTGTTGTACGGCTGCCCCTTGCCTGGCGCGCCAGGCTTCCCGCGGTGAACACCTGAAGACGACGCCGCGCGTGCGGGTCGTTCTTGATATCAACATCCCGATCAGCGCCCTGATCACCAAGGACAACCCGGTCTTGGCCGCAGCAGTCGCTGCGAAGGCGAACCTGATCGTCTCCAGCGACAAAACACACATGCTCGCGCGCGACCCGCGACGATGCATTGACGGCTCCGCGGGCCGCTCCTACAGTCCGACTCCCGTTCTTGAGGAGGAGAATCCATGAGCGTCACCCACGTCACCGATGCCGAGTTCGAAGACAAGGTCCTCAAGGCGGCAGGCCCGGTGCTGGTCGATTTCTGGGCGGAATGGTGCGGCCCCTGCAGGGCGATCGCGCCCCACCTCGAGGAAATCGCCGGCGAGATGGGCGAATCCCTGTCGGTGGCCAAGGTGGACGTGGACAGCAATCCCTCGACGCCCGCAAAATACGGCGTGCGCGGGATCCCGACCCTGATCCTGTTCAAGAACGGCGAGGTCGCGGCGACCAAAGTCGGCGCCCTGCCCAAGGCCAAGCTCGCGGAGTGGATCCGAAGCGCGGTGTGAGAGTTTTTATTGTTCCCTCAGCTGGTTATGTTGTTCCCTCAGTCGCCGGGCGCTTGCTCCGCTCGCTTGGCTACGCGCCTTTTAGGGCGCGGCGCGCGGTCGCGCGCTTCGGGCCTGCGGCCCGGGTTTTGTTGCTCCCTCAGGCGCCGGGCGCTCGCATCCGCTCGCTTGGCTACGCGCCATAAGGCGCGGCGCGCGGGCGCGCGCTCCGGGCCTACGGCCCGGTTGATGGTCTCCCGCGCCGCTCAGGCGGCGGGGAGGCCGGCGGCGGCCAGCACCTCGCCGACCAGATAGAGCGAGCCGCAGACCAGGATGCGGCCGGGCTCGGCCGCGCCCGTGGTGAGCCGGCTTGTGGCATCGGCCACGCTCTCGGCGGTCTCGGAGGCGATGCCGAGGGCGCGGGCGGCGGTGTGAATCTCGTCCGGCGGCGTGCTCGCCGACGTGTTCGGGACCGGGACCGCGACGAGCCGGCGCGCGAACGGCGCGAGTGGCCGGAGGAAATCGGCCGGCGGCTTGGTGTCGAGCATGCCCACCACCAGATCGAGCGGGCGGGCGGCCCAGCCTGCCGCGGCACGGCCGAGCGCCTCCCCGGCCGCTTCGTTGTGCCCGCCGTCGATCCAGAACTCCCAAGCTCCGTCGAGACCGGGCCACCGGACCTTCTCCAACCGGCCCGGCCAGCGCGCTTCCCGAAGCCCTCGGGCCACGGCGCCGTGAGCGATGTCGAAGCCCGAGAGACGGCGAATACAGGTGACGGCGAGCGCCGCGTTCTCGATCTGATGCGCGCCGGCAAGTCCGGGCGCGGGATAGCGGCCTTCCCCGCCGTCATCCGTCACGCGGATGCCCGCCCCGGCGTGGTCGAACGACCACTCGCGGCCGAGCCGCGCGAGCGGCGCCCCCACGTCGCGGGCGATGCTCTCGATCGCGGCGCCCGCCTCCGGCTCCTGGCGGCCGATGACGGCGGCCACACCGGGCTTGATGATGCCGGCCTTCTCGGCCGCGATGAGCTCGAGGGTCGCGCCGAGATAATGGGTGTGATCGATCGAGACCGGCGTGATCACCGTGAGCGCCGGGCGCGCGATCACATTGGTCGCATCGAGCCGCCCGCCGAGCCCGACTTCGAGCACCAGCACGTCCGAGGGGCTTTGCCTGAAGGCGTGAAACGCCGCCGCCGTGGTGATCTCGAAGAAGGTGATGGGAGCGCCGTCATTGACGGCCTCGCAATGGGCCAGGCTTTCTGCCAATCCCGTTTCGTCGATCGGCGCGCCGTCGAGCCGGAACCGCTCGGCGAAGCGGACCAGATGCGGAGAGACGTAAGCGTTCACCCGATAGCCCGCAGCCCGCAGGACCGCTTCGAGATAGGCGACGACGCTGCCCTTGCCGTTGGTCCCGGCGACGTGGATGACCGGCGGCGCAGCACGCTCCGGATTGCCGAGCGCGTCCAAGAGCCGCATCACCCGCCCGAGCGAGAGATCGATGACCCTGGGGTGGAGCGTGAGCAGACGGGCGAGGATCGCGTCGCTCCCGCCGCACCGCGCGGCCACGGGCGCCGCCGTCATCGCGCCCGCGCGGGCGCCCGGCGATTGAGGGAACAAGACAACCCTCAGTCGGTATTCGCAGGCGCCGGGATGTCCTCGCCCTCGGGGATGTCGAAAACCGCCTGATGCAGCGGCACGACCTCCGCCGAGGGCGTCTTGTCGCGCAACAGCGAGAGCAGGCCGGACAGGGTCTCGCGCAGCTTGTGGCGATGCACCACCATGTCGACCATCCCGTGATCGCGCAGATATTCGGCGCGCTGGAAGCCCTCGGGCAAGATCTCGCGAATGGTCTCCTCGATCACCCGCGGGCCGGCGAAGCCGATCACCGCGCCGGGCTCGGCGACCGCGATGTCGCCGAGCATGGCGAAGGAGGCGGTCACCCCGCCGGTGGTCGGGTTGGTAAGCAGCACGATATAGGGCAGCCCGGCATCCTTGAGCTCGTCGACCGCGATCGTCGTGCGCGCCATCTGCATCAGCGAGAGCACGCCCTCCTGCATGCGCGCGCCGCCCGATGACGGGATCACGATCAGGGGCGAGTCCTGGAGCACGGCGAGACGGGCGGCGGCGATCAGGCTTTCACCGACGGCGGTCCCCATCGAGCCCCCGAGGAAGCCGAAATCGAACGCCGCGACCACGACCGGCGCGCCGCCGAGCGCGCCATGGGCGACCACGATCGCATCCTCGTGTCCGGTCGCGCCGCGCGCCTCGCGCAGGCGGTCGGCATAGCGCTTGCGGTCGCGAAACTTCAGCGGATCGTCCACCACCTCCGGCAGCTCGATGGTCTGATAGCCGCCCTCGTCGAAGAGCAGCGTGAGCCGTTGGTCGGCGCCGAGCCGCATATGGTGATCGCAGCGCGGGCAGACCCGAAGATTGTCCTCGAGCTCGCGATGAAAAATCATCTGCTCGCATTTCTCGCACTTCTCCCACAGGTCCTGCGGGATGTCGTGCTTGCGGAACAGACCGCTCACCTTGGGGCGGGCGAAACGTTCGAGCCAACTCATGACGCAGCCTCCCCGCGCGCCCGGCGGACGCCCGTGCTGAGCGCCCGCACACAGGCGAGCGCGTTGGCGCGGCACGCAGGCGTCGCCTCGCCCGCATCGTTCAACCCCTGCTCGATCGTCTTGATCAGCGCGGAGCCGACCACCGCGGCGTCGGCCACCCGGGCGACCTCGGCGGCCTCCTCGGGGGTCTTGATGCCGAAGCCGACGGCGATCGGCAGGTCGGTATGACGCCTGAGCCGCGCGACGGCGTCGCGCGTCGCCGCGGCGGCGGCGCCGGCGGCGCCGGTGATCCCGGTGATCGAGATGTAGTAGACGAAGCCTGAGGTGTTGGTCAGCACCGTGGGCAAGCGGGCGTCGTCGGTGGTCGGCGCGGCGAGCCGGATAAACGAGAGCCCGGCGTCGAGCGCCGGCCGGCAGAGCTCTTCATCCTCCTCCGGCGGCAGGTCCACCACGATCATGCCGTCGAGCCCGGCCGCGCGCGCATCGTCGAGGAAGCGCCCGACGCCATAGATATAGATCGGATTGTAGTAGCCCATGAGGACCACCGGCGTCGCGTCGTCCCGCTCGCGAAAACGCCGCACCAGGCCGAGCGTCTTGCCGAGGGTGATGCCGGCGTCGAGCGCGCGCTGGCCCGAGACCTGGATCACCGGCCCGTCGGCCATCGGATCGGTGAAGGGCGAGCCGATCTCGATGATGTCCGCGCCGGCGCCGGGAAGCCCTTCGAGGATGGCGAAGGAGGTCTCGATGTCCGGATCGCCCATCATGGTGAAGGTCACGAGCCCGGCGCGGCCTTCCTCGGCGAGCGCGGCGAAGCGCCGCTCGATGCGCCCGCTCACAGGCCCGCCCCGATCGTGTCGGCGACGGTAAAGATGTCCTTGTCGCCGCGCCCGCACATGTTCATGACCAGAAGATGGTCCGCCGGCAGGCCCGGCGCCATCTTGACCACATGGGCGAGCGCGTGGGCCGGCTCGAGGGCGGGGATGATGCCCTCGAGCCGCGCGCAGAGATGAAAGGCGTCCAGCGCCTCGTCATCGGTGACCGCCACATACTCGACCCGCCCGGAATCCCGCAGCCAGGCATGTTCGGGCCCGACGCCAGGATAATCGAGCCCCGCCGAGATCGAGTGCGCCTCGCTGATCTGGCCGTGCTCGTCCTGGAGCAGATAGCTCCGGTTGCCGTGCAGGACGCCCGGCCGGCCGGCGCTGAGCGGCGCGGCATGTTTATCCGTATCGATGCCGAGACCGGCGGCCTCGACGCCGACCATCCGCACCTCCTCGTCGAGGAACGGGTGGAACAGGCCGATCGCGTTCGAACCGCCGCCGACGCAGGCGATCAGCGTATCCGGAAGGCGGCCCTCCGCCGCCATGATCTGCTCGCGGGTCTCGCGCCCGATGATCGACTGGAAGTCGCGCACCATGGCGGGATAGGGATGGGGGCCGGCGACGGTGCCGATCAGATAGAAGGTCGTCTCGACATTGGTCACCCAGTCGCGCAGCGCCTCGTTCATGGCGTCCTTCAGGGTCCGCGAGCCCGAGGTCACCGGCACCACCTCGGCGCCGAGCAGCTTCATGCGGAAGACGTTGGGTTTCTGGCGGTCGATGTCGGTCGCGCCCATATAGACCGTGCACGGCAGGCCGAACAGCGCGCACACGGTCGCCGTGGCGACGCCGTGCTGGCCGGCGCCGGTCTCGGCGATGATCCGGGTCTTGCCCATGCGCCGCGCCAGCAGGATCTGGCCGATGCAATTGTTGATCTTGTGCGCGCCGGTATGGTTCAGCTCGTCGCGCTTGAAATAGATCCGCGCGCCGCCGAGATGCCCGCTCAGCCGCGCCGCGTGGTAGAGCGGGCTCGGCCGGCCGACATAGTGGGCGAGCCAGTGGTCGAACTCGTCGACGAAGCCGGGATCGTCCTTCGCCGCCTCGTAGGCCGCCTCCAGGTCGAGGATCAGCGGCATCAGGGTCTCGGCGACATAGCGGCCGCCATAGATGCCAAAATGGCCCTCGGCGTCGGGGCCGGCCCGATAGCTGTTGCGTGCGCTCACGCCCGCGCCTCGCTCGGGACGGGGGCCGCGGCCGCGGCGGCGGCGGCGGCGAGAAAGGCGCCGATCTTGCCTGGATCCTTGCGCCCGGGCGCGGATTCGATCCCCGACGAGACGTCGACCGCCCGCGCGCCGGTGATCCTGACCGCGTCGGCCACATTGTCGGCGGTGAGCCCGCCGGAGAGCAGCCACCCCGTCCCGACCGGCGGCGCCTGCGCGAACAGCCGCCAGTCGAAGGCGCACGCATTGCCGCCCGGATGGGCGGCGTCTTCCGGCGGCCTGGCGTCGAACAGCATCAAATCGGCGCACTCGCGATAGGCGGCCGCGCCGGCGATGTCGGCCGCCGCCGACACCTTGATCGCCTTGATGATCTTGCACCCGGTGCGCGCCCGGACGGCGCGCGCCCGCGCCGGGCTCTCATCGCCGTGGAGCTGGAGATAGTCGAGCCTGAGCGCGGACAGGATATCGTCGAGAACGGCGTCGTCGGGATCGACGACGACGCCGACGGTGGCGACGCCCGGGGGCAGACCGGCGGTGAGCGCGGCGGCCCGGCGGGGCGCGATGTCGCGGGGCGAGGGCGGGAAGAACACGAAGCCGAGGAATCGCGCGCCGCCGGCGAGCGCCGCGTCGATGGCGCGCCGATCGTTCAACCCGCAAGTCTTCACCGCGACGGACATGGCGCGCACCCTACCCGATTGCGGCCGCCATTTCTTCGGCGATTCGCGCGGCGGCCGCGCGCGGATCGTCGGCCTGGGTGATCGGCCGGCCGACCACCAGATAGTCGGCGCCGCGGCGGAGCGCATCCCCCGGCGTGATGATGTGTTTCTGATCGTCGGTCTTGGACCAGACCGGGCGAATGCCCGGCACGAAGAGCAGGAAGTCGGGGCCGCAGCGCGCCCGCAAGGCGGCCAGGTCATGGGCGGAGGTCCAGACCCCGTCGAGGCCCGAGGCTTGCGCCAGATCGGCGAGCCGGTACACCTGATCGTCGACGCCGCCGGTCATGCCGAGCGCACCGACATCCTCGTCCTCCATGTCGGTCGGCAGCGTCACCGCGACGATCCGAACCCGGTTCCCGCCGCTCGCATCGGCGGCACCGAGGGCGGCGCCCATCGCGGCCCGCATCATCGGCGCGCCGCCGAGCGCGTGGACCGTGACCAGGGACGCCCCGCTCGCATTCGCAGCCCGCACCACCCGCGCCACCTCGCGCGGCATTTCCAACAGCTTGAGGTCGAGCCAGACCGGCAGGCCGAGACCCACGATCGCGGCGACGTCGTCGAGGCCGTTCTCGATGATGAAGGCCGCGCCGAGCTTCACGCCGCCGACCGCGCCGCGGAGGCTCTCGACGAGCGCCCGGGCGGCGGCGAGATCGCCGGTGTCGATGGCGCAGAACAGGCGCTCCATGCCGGACCAGCCGTGGTCTATCAACAGGTCGTCCGCTCGGCCCCGGCCCAGGACGCCGACCTTGCCAAAGCATCCGCCGCCAAGGGGGAGGACCGAATGGACGTCCACAAGAATGCCCGCCTGCCCCGGCATAGTCGAGCAGAAGAGGAGCGGCGGCGCTCGACCGTCGCCTCAGGCCCCCTCGCGCGGCCAATCCCGCTCATGCCAAAGTGCACGGGTCGAGCGCCTGCGCCATGGCGTTTCGCGTCAAGGACGCGGCGGCGGCCTATGCCAAGCTCATCGAACGCGGCGCCAAGCCGGGCGAAACCCGAATCGGACCGATGGAACTCAACATTCCCTGTATCGAGGGGATCGGCGGCTCGCTCCTCTACCTGGTGGACCGCTACGGCGAGAACACGATCTACGACGTCGATTTCGTCCGCGCGGGCGAGACGGAAAACGACAACGCGGTCGGGCTCGCCCATATCGACCATGTCACCCACAACGTGCACCGCGGGCGCATGGACCTGTGGGCCGGCTTCTACGAAAAGCTGTTCAACTTCCGAGAGATTCGCGCCTTCGACATCGAAGGCAAGGTCACCGGCCTGCACTCACGCGCCATGACCAGCCCGTGCGGCAAGATTCGCATCCCGATCAACGAATCGGCCGACGACAGCTCGCAGATCGAGGAATATTTGCAGGCCTACAAGGGCGAGGGCATTCAGCATATCGCTCTCGCAAGCGACGACATCTACCATTCGGTCGAGGCGCTGCGGGATCGCGGGGTCGCCTTCCAGGACACAATCGAGACCTATTACGAGGGCATCGACGAACGTGTGCCCGATCACGGCGAGGACGTGGAGCGCATGAAGCAGGGCCGCATCCTCGTCGACGGCGGTCCCGACGACGGACTTCTGCTGCAGATCTTCACCGAGCCCGCGATCGGCCCGATCTTCTTCGAGCTGATCCAGCGCAAAGGCAACGAGGGCTTCGGTGAAGGCAATTTCCGGGCGCTGTTCGAATCGATGGAACTCGATCAGATCCGCCACGGGGTGTTGCAGGCATGAAGAACCGGATCGGCTTGCCGCGTCACGAGGGCGCCACCTCGCGCCAGGCCCATGCCGACCTGCCCGAGGGTACGTTCGAGCGCGAGATCGGCAGGGGCGGATTCTTCGGGCCGGCCGCGCATGTCTATCATCGTCATCCGCCCACCGGCTGGATCGATTGGGATGGGCCGCTCCGCCCGCGCGCCTTCGATTCGACCAAGATCGCAGGCCCCACGCTTCGCCCTGGGATGCGCCGGAACTGCTAACCAACGCGCATCTGCGCCTCAGGCTATGGGCAGCCGACGCCGCGATGGACCACCTCGTTCGCAACGGCGACGGCGATGACCTCCTGTTCATCCACCAGGGCGAAGGCGCGCTGCACTGCGACTTCGGTCATTTGGGTTATCGCCAAGGGGACTACATCGTCCTGCCGCGCGGCACGATGTGGCAGCTCGAACCCGCCGCGCCCACGCGTTGCCTGATGATCGAAGCGACCAACGCCGGCTACCGCCTGCCCGACAAGGGACTGGTCGGCGCGCACGCGATCTTCGATCCGGCGGCTCTGGAAACGCCGCGCATCGACGACGCCTTCCAAGCCCAACAGGACGAAAATACCTGGCAGGTGGTCATCAAGCGCCACAACCAGCGTTCGACGGTGACCTTCCCGTTCAATCCACTCGACGCGGTGGGATGGAAGGGCGACCTTGCCCCGGTGAAGATCAACTGGCGTGACATCCGCCCGCTGATGAGCCACCGCCTTCACCTGCCGCCCTCGGCGCACACCACCTTCGTTGCCGACCGTTTCGTCGTCTGCACCTTCGTCCCGCGCCCGATCGAAAGCGATCCCGGCGCGCTGAAGGTGCCGTTCTTCCACAGCAACGACGACTACGACGAGTTCATCTTCTATCACCGCGGCTCGTTCCTCAGCCGCGACAACATCCGTCCGGGCATGATGACCCTTCATCCGGCCGGTTTCCCGCACGGGCCGCACCCCAAGGCGTTCGCCGCCGGCGGCGCGACCGCCCGCAAGGAAACCGACGAGGTGGCGGTCATGGTCGATACAAGCGACGCGCTCGAGGTCGGCGCCGCGGCGGTCGACCTCGAGCGGCCCGATTACGTCGACTCCTGGGGCGCCGCGGACCGACGGCGCGCGGCCCGATAGGTCATGAAGCTCGCCTCCCTGAAGGCGGGACGCGACGGGCGGCTGGTGGTCGTCGACCGCGCTCTCGAGCACGCAGCGGACGCCTGAGCCACGGAGCGAGCCATGGAAGCGCCGGAGACCACCATCGACGATGTCGAACACGGACCCGACTTCGTGATCGATCAGGCTTACGAGGACTACACGCCGGCCGAGCATCGGATCTGGCAAGAGCTGTTCCGGCGCCAGGCCCGCATTCTCGAAGGCCGGGCGGTGCCCGAGTTTCTGGACGGCCTGAAGGGCCTCGGGGTCGCGGCCGACGCGATTCCCGATTTCCGCCGCCTGTCGGAAATGCTGGACAAGGCGACGGGCTGGCAGATCGTCGCGGTCCCCGGCCTCGTGCCCGACGACGTGTTCTTCGAACATCTCGCCGGGCGGCGCTTTCCCGCGACCAACTTCATCCGCCGCCGCGACCAGATGGACTATCTGCGCGAGCCGGACGTCTTCCACGACATCTACGGCCACGTGCCGCTGTTGATGAACCCCGTGTTCGCCGACTACATGGCGGCCTACGGCCGCGGCGGTCTCAAGGCGCTGCGCCTGGATGCGCTCGACATGCTGTCGCGGCTTTATTGGTACACGGTCGAATTCGGCTTGATCCGCTCGCCGCGGGGCTTGCGCATCTACGGTTCCGGCATCGTTTCGTCGAAGGGCGAATCGGTCCATTGCCTGGAAAGCCCGACGCCCAACCGGATCGCCTTCGACCTGCTTCGGATCATGCGGACCGACTACCGCATCGACGACTTCCAAGAGGCCTATTTCGTGATCGACAGCTTCGAGCAGTTGTTCGAGGCCACCTATCCCGACTTCACGCCCTATTACGACGAACTACGCGGCCGGGAGATCCTTGCGCCCGGTGCGGTTTTCGACAGCGACGTCTTGATCGGCGCCCCGGCGCGCCGATAGCCACCGCAGGCCGCGCCGCGCGCCGCGCACGCGATCATACGCGGCCTGCACGCGCTGCTTCGGACAACCAGGCTCCGCAGCTTACGCGACGTCCTTCGGCGCCAGCGCCACGGTCGTGGCGGCGATGCGCCCCGGCCCGCCCGCGCGCACCGCCGCGTCGGCCCGCTCCCGGACCCGGGCCAGCTCGTTTTCCAACGCGCGCGCGCGCCGACGCGCCCGCCCAGCCGCGAGGCGCCATTTGGTGTCGAGCAACCAGCGCACCAGGGCGCCGGTCAGGAACCCCACCGCGAGCGCGCCGACCGCCAGCGTCCAGATCGGGACATCCAGCACATAGGGAAGCGGGGCCGTCGAGATCGAGACGCCGCCGCGGTTCGCGACCGCGAACGCGATCACGACGACCGCCACCACCGCCGCGATCGGCCAGGCGATATATTTCATGGCTCTTCTCGCCGCTCCGCGTGAGCCGCCGAGCGCACGGTGGCCGAGCCGGGCTCTCGCCCGCGGCTCAAACCATCAGCTTCGGTTGATCCGCTCGCGCAACTCCTTGCCGGTCTTGAAGAACGGCAGGAACTTCCTGTTCACCTGCACCGCCGCGCCGGTGCGCGGATTGCGGCCGACCCGGGCCGCGCGCGGGCGGACCGAGAGCGCGCCGAAGCCGCGCAGCTCGACGCGGTCGCCGCGTGCGAGCGCATCGCCGATCTCACCGAAGACCTTGTTCACCACGCGCTCGAAGTCGCGGTGATAGAGACGCGGGTCGGAAAACTGCTCCGCGAGCCGCTGAACGAGTTCGGATTTGGTCATGCGCGCCACCCCGCCGCTTGCCCGCCGCCCGGCCGCCTGCCTTCATTCCCGCGCGCCCGCTTGATCGTCGGGAAAACGGCCGTTTCACTGCGATAGGTCAGGGTGCCAAACGGCGATCAGACCGTCAAGAGCCAGCGTTTGCGCCGGCAGCGCACGCTCGAGGGTCGCGCCGATCCTGCCGAGCAGGCCGGACTCGTCCGCCGTCACCACATCATCGGTCGGAACGGTTTCGGCCACGCCGTGAACCCGCGCCAGCCAGGCGCGCGCCTCGCCCTCGCCGCCGATGGCATCGACCAGCCCGGCGTCCACCGCCTGCTTGCCGGTGAACACGCGGCCGTCGGCGAGCGTGAGCGCCGCCTCCCGGTCGAGCGCGCGGCGTTCCATCACGAGGCCCAGAAAATATTCGTAGATATCGGTCACCACCGCCTGCATGGCGCGCCGGGTGGGGCGGTCCAGAGGCTCGAAGGGCGAGGGCTTCGCCTTCAGCGGGCCGCTTCGGATCGCTTCGGCGCGCACGCCGATTTCCTCCAACAGCGCGGTGAACTCGGCGGTCTGGAACAGGACGCCGATCGAGCCCGTCAACGAGGCCTCGCGGGCCAGGACCCGGTCGGCGGCGAGGGCGGCCATATAGGCCGCCGAGGTCGCCGTCGTGCCCAGAACGGCGATCACCGGCTTGACCGCGGCGAGGGAGCGCAGGCTGAGATAGAGCGCCTCCCCGCCGACCGCGGTGCCGCCCGCGGAATCGATCCGCAGCACCACGGCCTTGACCGCATCGTCGTCGCGAAGCCCGGCGATGATCTCATCGCGCGCGGGCTCGTCCAGGATCAGCCCGGTGATCCAGAGCCGCGCCACCCGCTCACCGTCATCGTCGAAGACGAACTGCGCCGCGCCGACGAGAGCGACCGCGACCAGCGCAAGGACGGCGAGCGCGCGCCAGACGGCGATGCCGCGCTTGAGACGACGGCGGTCGAGCAACCGATCGGGATCGAGGCTCAGCGTCTCTCCCCTCCCCCTCCGCCCCCTCCGGGATCACGCGCCGGAGGGCCGTGGCGTCCGGGTCAGCTCTCCGGCTTGTCCGCGTCCGGCTCGGCCTCGCCGGCATCGGAGGCGGCGGCCTCGCCGGCATCGGAGGCGGCGGCCTCGCCGGCGTCGGAAGCCTCGGCCTCGTCGGCGTCGGTGGCGTCGGTGGCCTCGGCGTCGTCGGCATCGGAAGCCTCACCGGCCTCGCCGGAGGCCTCGACCTCGCCAGCGTCGGTGGCCTCAGCCTCGGCGGCGTCGGTGGCCTCAGCCTCGGCGGCGTCGGTGGCCTCGGCCTTGTCGGCATCGGAGGCCTCGGCCTCGCCGACGTCGGGAGCCTCACCGGCCTCGCCGGCCTCGGCCTCGCCGGAGGTCTCGACTTCCGCCTGGGCGGCGCGGGCGGCCTCCTCCTGGGTCTTGCGATGGAGCGCGGCGCCGAGGATGTCGCCGAGGCTCGCGCCGCTGTCGACCGAGCCATATTCCTCCATCGCCTGCTTCTCTTCCTGGACCTCGAGGGCCTTGATCGAGAGCGTGGCGCGCCGGCGGGTGCGATCGATCTGGAGCAGCTTCGCGTCCACCTTGTCGCCCGGCGCGAAGCGCTGGGGGCGCTGCTCGTCGCGGTCGCGGGCGAGATCCGAGCGCTTGATGTCACCGGGCAGAGAATCGAAGATCCGGACCTCGATGCTGTGATCGTGCACGGCCGAGACGGTGCAGGTCACGGTCTCGCCGCGGCGGAGTTCGGCGTCCTGGAAGGGATCGTCGTCGAGCTGCTTCAGGCCGAGCCCGATGCGCTCCTTCTCGACGTCGACGCTCAGCACCTTGGCCCGCACCGCCTCGCCCTTCTTGAACCGCTCCAAGGCCTGCTCGCCCGAGGACGTCCAATTCAGATCGGAGAGATGCGCCATGCCGAAGATTTCGCCGGACAGTTCCACGAACAGGCCGAACTCGGTGATGTTCTTGATCTCGCCCTCGACGACCGCGCCCTCCGGATGGCTCTCCGCGAAGGCGACCCACGGATTGTCCAGGCATTGCTTGAGACCGAGGCTGACCCGCCGCTTCTCGGGATCGACATCGAGCACCATCACCTCCACCTCCTGGCTGGTCGAGATGATCTTGCCCGGATGCACGTTCTTCTTGGTCCAGCTCATCTCCGAGACGTGGACCAGGCCTTCGACCCCCGGCTCGAGCTCGACGAAGGCGCCGTAGTCGGTGATGTTGGTCACCCGCCCGGTGAACTTCGTGCGCACCGGATATTTGGCCTTGACGCCTTCCCACGGGTCGGCCTCGAGCTGCTTCATGCCGAGCGAGATGCGCTGGGTTTCCGGGTTGAAGCGGATGACCTGGACGTTGACCGTCTGGCCGATCTGCAGGGAATCGGAGGGATGGTTGACGCGCCGCCACGAAATGTCGGTGACGTGCAGCAAGCCGTCGACCCCGCCCAGATCGACGAAGGCGCCGTAGTCGGTGATGTTCTTGACCACGCCTTCGAGGATCTGCCCCTCATGCAGGTTCGCGATCAGCTCGTTGCGCTGCTCGGCGCGGGTATCCTCGAGCACGGCCCGGCGCGAGACCACGATATTGCCGCGCCGGCGATCCATCTTGAGGATCTGGAAGGGCTGATCCGTGCCGATCAGCGGGGCGATATCGCGCACCGGCCGGATATCGACTTGGCTCCCGGGCAGGAACGCGACCGCGCCGTCGAGATCGACCGTGAAGCCGCCCTTGACCCGTCCGAAGATGACGCCGGAGACGCGCTCGCCGTCCTTGTAGGCCTGCTCGAGCTTCTCCCAGGCCTCTTCGCGCCGGGCGCGCTCCCGGCTGAGCGAGGCCTCGCCGCGCGTCGTCTCGAAGCGCTCGATGTAGACCTCGACCTCGTCGCCGACCTTCACCTCGGCCGGCTGGCCCGGCGTCGCGAACTCCTTGAGCGGCACGCGGCCTTCGACCTTGAGCCCGACATCGATCAAGGCGGCCTCGTTCTCAATCGAGAGAACCGTGCCCTTGACCACGCCGCCTTCGAAGCGCGGGGTGTCGTCGAGGAAAGCGTCGAGCATGTCGGCGAAGCTCTCCTTCGGCGAATCCGTTTCCTGGGTCGCTTGCGCGGTATCTACGGTCATCTGATCTCCAGCATGGGCGTTTCCGGCATCGGCAATGGGCGCGCTCGCGCGGGTCGCCGCCCGCGTCTTCCGCCGCCAGCGATGGGTGAGCGCGTTACCGTGGCGCGGGCCCGATCCTGCCGCTAGCCGGAAGGAAGACGGGAATCGGCGATGGCCAGCGCCCGCTCGAACACCTGGTCGGGGTCGAGAGCGCTGGTATCGATCCGATGAGCGTCTTGTGCCGGCCTCAACGGCGCAATGTCGCGTCGCCGATCGCGGGCGTCTCGGGCTCTTATTTCATCCAAAACACGCGATTCTATACTCTCGACTCCGCGCGACCGCAACTCATTAAGGCGGCGGGCGGCGCGCACCTCGGCGCTGGCCTCGAGGTAGATCTTGATCGGCGCGTCGGGGCAGACCACGGTGCCGATATCGCGTCCCTCGAGCACCGCGCCCGGCGGGGCCTTGGCGAAGGCGCGCTGGTAGCCGAGCAAGGCGCGGCGCACGGCGCCATGGGCGGCGACGATCGAGGCCGCCTCGCCGACCGCCTCATCGCGGAGCGCCGGGTCCGCGAGATCCGCATTCGTGAGCGCGCGCGCCGCCGCCGCGGCCCGGTCGGCCTGCGCCGGGTCGCAATCGGCGCGCAGCAGCCGGAGCGCCACGGCGCGGTAGAGCGCGCCGGTATCGAGATGCCTGAGCCCGTAACGGGCGGCGAGGCGGCGCGCCAGCGTCCCCTTGCCCGAGGCGGCGGGCCCGTCGATCGCGATGACCGGCGGTGGCTTGTCAGCATCCCTCAAGCGCCGGGCGCTCGCTCCGCTCGCTTGGCTCCGCGCCATAAGGCGCGTGCGCGCAGTCGCGCGTGTCGCGGGCGCTGCCCGCTCCATTCAGTATCCCTCAAGCGCCGGGCGCTCGCTCCGCTCGCTTGGCTCCGCACCATGAGGCGCGTGCGCGCAGTCGCGCGTGTCGCGGGCGCTGCCCGCTCCATTCAGTATCCCTCAAGCGCCGGGCGCTCGCTCCGCTCGCTTGGCTCCGCGCCACAAGGCGCGTGCGCGCAGTCGCGCGTGTCGCGGGCGCTGCCCGCTCCATGGCACAAGGTGCCTTGGTACCCAGTACCTCAGCACGGGGCAATCGAGGCTCCGAGCCGGTTCATGGCGCCGACGAAATCCGGATAGCTGGTGGCGATCATCGCGCCGTCGTCGATGGTCATCGGCTTCTTCGCGGCCATGCCGAGGGTGAGGAAGGCCATCGCGATACGGTGGTCGAGCTCGGTCGCGACCCTGCCGCCGCCGGGCGGCGGGCCGCCGCAACCGGTGATATCGAGGCCGTCGTCGCGTAAGGAGACGCTCACCCCGGCGGCGCGGAGGCCCGACGCGGTCGCGCTTAAGCGATCGCTCTCCTTGACCCGGAGCTCGGCCAGCCCGTCGAACCGGCTGGTGCCGGCGGCACACGCCGCGACGACGCTCAGCACCGGATATTCGTCGATCATGCGGGGCGCCCGCTCGGCCGGCACCGCGACCGCGCGCAAGGGGCCGGCGCGCACCGCGATGTCGGCGACCGGCTCGCCCGCCTCATCGCGGATTGGCCCGAGCTCGATCCTGGCCCCCATCTCGCGGAGCGTCTCGAGCAGGCCGGTCCGGGCCGGATTGACGCCGACATTGCGGATCACCAGCTCCGAGCCCGGCACGATCAGCGCGGCGGCGAGCGGGAACGCCGCGGCGCTGAGATCGCCCGGCACGGTGAGCGCGCAAGGCGTAAGCTCCGGATGGCCGGCGACGCTGACCGCGCTGCTGCCGTCGGCCGCCGCCTCGACCGCGACGCGCGCGCCGAAGCGGCGCAGCAGGCGCTCGGTGTGATCGCGGCTCGGCACGCGCTCGACGACGCGGGTCTCGCCGGGCGCGTTGAGGCCGGCGAGCAGCACCGCGGACTTCACCTGGGCCGAGGGCACCGGCAGACGGTAGTCGATCGGCAGCGGATCGGCGGCGCCGATCACCGCCATCGGCAGGCGCCCGCCGGTGCGGGCCACGAAGCGCGCGCCCATCCGCTCCAGCGGCTCGATGATCCGGCCCATCGGGCGGCGGGCGAGCGAGCGGTCGCCGGTCATGAAGGTGGTGAACGGGTGGCTCGCGCAGAGCCCGGCGAGCAAGCGGACCCCGGTCCCGGCATTGCCGAGATCGAGCGCGCCCGCCGGCTCGGCAAGCCCGCCGACGCCCGTGCCGTGCACCCGCCAGCCGCCGTCGCCGGCGCGTTCGATCCGCGCGCCGAGGGCGCCGAGCGCGGCCGCCGTCGCCGCGATGTCGGCGCTTTCCAACAGGCCGCCGATGCAGGTCTCGCCGACCGCGAGCGCGCCGAGCATCAGGACCCGGTGCGAGATGGACTTGTCGCCCGGGACCGCGCAGTCTCCGCTCAAGGGGCCGGCGGCCGACGAGATCAGGGGGCGCGGCGCCCGTTCTCCGGCGCGGCCCCCGGGCGCGGCGCGTGGCGTGGGCGAAGCGTCGGACACGGGCTGTCTCTAGCACAGTGTCAGGCCGCGTCAAGCGAGGCGAAATTTGGTTTTGACAGAGCCGGGCGAACGTGGCATTCGCGAAATCGGCTGTGAGCTTGAGAACGGGGAGGCAGTCGCGTGCCAGAGCCGGAATGGGGCGCCAAACACATCTGTCCGAGCTGCGGCGTGAAGTTCTACGACTTGCATCGCAAACCGATCACCTGTCCGACATGCGACACGATGGTCGTCATCGAGACCGCCCAGAGGAGCCGGCGCAGCCCGCCGCCGCCGGCACGACGGCCGCCGCCGCCGGCTGTCGTGGCCGCGGCCGAGGCCGAGGCGCCGGACGACACGGACGAACAGACCGGCGACGAAGAGGGCAGCGCGCTCATCGAGGACGCCTCGGACCTCGGCGAGGACGAGACCGACGTCGCCGAAGTCCTGAACGGCGCGAAGCCGACGACGCCCGCGAGCTGACCGGCCGCTTGCGGCCGGTGGACGGCCGCGGGCGGGGGGCAGCGGGCGAAGGGCGGCAGCCGGGGGCGGCCAGGGGCCGCGAGCGGCGGGCGGCCGTCATTTGATCTTGCGCCGGGCGCGGCGAAGCGCCTAGGGTTCCGCCGCGCCCGGCACGCCCGCCGCGCCACCCTTGCGGGGCCATAGCTCAGTTGGGAGAGCGCTTGAATGGCATTCAAGAGGTCGGGGGTTCGACTCCCCCTGGCTCCACCAATTTCTTCGAGGGGTTAGCGTAAGACGTGCTGCCCCCTTGAAGCTCTCTCGCAGCCATGATGCGCGATTGCGCGGCCGGTTGGTTCCGGGTTTGAACGGATGTCGTAAGTCCCTTGTCAGCGGTTTGATGCTCACGGGGTCAAAGGCCCTCATAACCTGCCTATGGATGCACTCGGTTCGACACGTCGCGAGAGTGAGTGTCAATTTGGCTCAACACGGCTTTGCGGCTGTCTATTCGGCCTGTGGACGCGGCGTGTTGCGGCCACGGGCCTCGATGGAATTCGCGGGCCGGGTCCCTATTGAAGGTACGAGTTTGGTGCTCTTTTACACTTGATCGGGATGGCAACCGCCGCAGGGAAGCGCCGCCATTCCGATACGGCCGCACGCGCAGACGCGCCTTCGACGTGCTGCGGTGACCCGTCCACCTGAAGACCCTGCCCGCGCGGCCCGGCTCGCCGATTCCGTGCCGTGCACGGCGGGCTGAGAGATTATGCACCGGGCGGACCGGGGGCGGTCTCGCGCGCCGTGCACCGCCTAACCCTACTTCCGCAACTCGGCACGGCATTCGGCTAATTTGACGGTTTTTCGGCCCGGAAAGTGGCGGATTTCCGGTCTTTGGCTCTCCGGAACCGCGTGTAGTGCCGACCTACCCCCTTGATTGTGCTGGCGAAGCGCCGGACGCTACCCTCATGTTCGTGCGCTGCAAGAGACGCTTTAAGGACGGCAAGGAGCACCGCTACTGGAGCGTGGTGGAGAACGTCCGGGTCCGCGGCGGCCGCGTTGTTCAGCGCCACGTTCTCCATCTCGGCGAGATCAACGACAGCCAGCGCGCGGCGTGGTGCCGCTCGATCGAGGTTGTGGAGGGCAAGTCGGGGTCTCGGCAGATGGCGCTGTTTCCCGAGGATCGGGAGGCGCCGGCGCTGGACTGCGAGGTGGTCAAGATCAACGTCGCGGACGTGGCCCTGCACGACCCGCGCCAATGGGGGGCGTGCTGGCTGGCCCTGGTCCTGTGGGATCGGCTTGATCTGGACCGCTTCTGGGGCCCGCGCCTGACCCCGAGCCGTCAAGGCACGAGGTGGCTGGACATCCTGAAGATCCAGGTCTGCTACCGACTGATCGACCCGGGGAGCGAGTGGCGTCTCCACCGTCACTGGTACGAGCACAGCGCGTTGCGCGATCTTCTGGGCTGCGATCGGGCGATCGCCGACGACACGCTGTATCGCTGCCTCGACAAGCTGCTGCTCCATAAGCAGGAGTTCTTCTCGTTCCTTCGCGCCCGTTGGGCGACGCTGTTCGACGTGCGCTTCGATGTGCTGCTGTACGACCTGACCTCGACCTACTTCGAGAGCGACCCGCCGTTCGAGGACAAGCGCCGGTTCGGCTACAGCCGGGACAGGCGCCCGGACTGCGTGCAGGTGGTGATCGCGCTGATCGTGACGCCCGAGGGCTTTCCGCTGGCCTACGAGGTGATGCCGGGGAACACCGCCGACCAGACCACGCTGGCGGAGTTCCTGGAGAAGATCGAACGGCAATACGGTCGCTCCGACCGGATCTGGATCATGGACCGCGGCATTCCCACCGAGGAGACGCTGGCCTTGATGCGCGAGGGCGATGCGCCGGTGCGCTATCTGGTGGGCACGCCCAAGGGCCGGCTGACGCGGCTTGAGAAGGCGTTCCTGGACCTGCCCTGGCAGGAGGTGCGCCAGTCCGTAGACGTCAAGCTGTTGGCCGAAGACGGAGAGCTTTACGTCCTGGTGCGCAGCGAGGGGCGGCTCCTCAAGGAACGCGGCATGCGCCGGCGCCGGCTGAAGAAACTGTGGCGCCGGCTGGGCGAGCTGCAACGCCAGTCCAACAGCCGGGATCAGCTGATGCTCAAGCTCGGTGCCGCCAAGAAGGAAGCGGGCCGGGCCTGGAGCCTGGTCGACATCGGTGTGCCCGAGACCGACAAGGAGCTCGCTGCGGACGGCTTCTCATTCCGCCTGCGGCGCGACCGGCTGCGCCGCGTACGCCGCCGCGAGGGCCGCTATCTGTTGCGATCCAACATGGTCGCCGAAGATCCCGCCACGCTCTGGCGCCTGTACATGCAGCTCATCGAGATCGAGCAGGCGTTCAAGGAACTCAAGCACGACCTCGCGATCCGGCCCATCTTCCATCAGCGCGAAGAGCGGATCGAGGCGCACATCTTCGTCTCATTCATCGCCTACTGCCTGCTCGTCACCCTGAAGAACCTCGCCCGGCCACACGCCGCTGGCCTCACCCCACGCGCCATCCTCAAGACGTTCGCCACCATCCAGATGGTGGACGTCCACCTGCCGACCATCGACGGCCGGCACCTCGTCCTGCCGCGCCACACCCGGCCGAACAAGGAGCACGAATTACTGCTGCACCAGCTTGGCTTGACCCTGCCGAAACAACCCGCGCCGCGGATCTCCGCCTGACGGCGCACGGAACGCCTCTCCCTTCGGCGCCCTGTAGTGCCGACCTTTGGGGGTCCGATCGCGGAAAATCAATGGGTTAAAACCTTCATGACCCCCGAGTTGCGGAAGTCGGGCTAACCGGCGCGCCGCGCCTGCCGCTCCCGGATCAGGGCCTCGAGCCGGGGCTTGAGCGCCGGCCATGCCTGATCGACGATCGCGAACTGCACGGTATCGCGGATGCGGCCCCGGGCCACGATCATATGGCGCCGCAGGATCCCTTCCTGGCGGGCGCCGATCCGCTCGATCGCCGCCCGGCTCGCGGTGTTGCGCGCATCGGTGCGGAATTCGACCCGGACCGCGCCCAGCGCGTCGAAGGCGTGGTCGAGCAGCAGCAGCTTCATCGCCGGATTGACCGGCCCGCCCCAGTGCGCGGGCGCGAGCCAGGTCCAGCCGATCTCGAGCCGTCGATGGGCCGGCGCGATATTGAGATAGCGGGTGCTGCCGATCAGCGCGCCGTGGCGGTCGCGGACCGCGAACGGAAGCGCGCTGCCGGCCTCCTGCTCGGCGAGCGCGGCCTCGAGCCATGACGCGCGCACCGCCGCATCGCGCAAGTCCGCGCTCAGATAACGCCAGATCCTGGAATCGGCGGCGGCCCGCCCAAGCGCGTCGCAATGGGCGCGGTCGAGCGGCTCCAGCGTGACCGCCGGATGAGTGAGCGTGACGGGTCTCGGATCCATCGGCAGAGGCCGGCCGGACCGCAACGTTGATGTTCGACGAATTGTGGCATTATCATGGCAGAGGCGCGAGAGATCGGAAACCGCAACGAGCGCACCGCCATGAGTGTCCGAAGAGAGATCCTGATCGTCGATGACGATCATGCGCTGCGCCAGTCCCTCGCCGAGCAGCTCCGCATGCATGAGGAGTTCGCGGCGCGCGAAGCCGAGACCGGCCAGGCGGCGCTCGAAGCGGTCAGGGCCGACCGCGTCGACCTTATCCTGCTCGACATCGGCCTTCCCGACATGGACGGCCGCGAGATCTGCAAGATCATGCGGGCGCGCGGGGTCAGCGTGCCAATCATCATGCTGACCGGCGCCGACAGCGAGGCCGACACCATCCTCGGCCTCGATTCCGGCGCCAATGACTACGTCACCAAGCCGTTCCGCCTGGGCGCGCTGCTCGCGCGCATCCGCGCCCAGCTCCGCCAGCACGAGCAGAGCGAGGACGCGATCTTCTCGATCGGCCGCTACACCTTCCGGCCGGCCTCGAAGCTCCTGATCGGGCCCGACGGCAGAGACAAGATCCGGCTCACCGAGAAAGAGACCGCGATCCTCAAATATCTCTATCGGGCGCGCGACCAGGTGATCGCGCGCGAGGTGCTGCTCACCGAGGTGTGGGGCTACAATGCGAGCGTCGCGACCCACACCCTGGAGACGCACATCTATCGGCTGCGCCAGAAGATCGAGCCCAACCCGTCCGATGCGCGGCTCCTGGTGACCGAGGGCGGCGGCTACCGCCTGGTCGCCTGACCCGCCCCGCCGCGCTGCGCCCCCGCGCCGCTCGCTCTCACGGCCGGGTCTTCGCGAGGGCCGCGAGGACGAAGCCGAGAAAGAGCGCGCCGAGGGCCGCGAGCAAGGCGATGGCGCCGAAAATCGGCCCGATCAGATCCCATGCGCCGAGGGTCGAGAGCCCGAGCGGCAGCAGGATCGGGCCGACGAAGACGCCGAGATTGCGCCCGGTCATGATCACGCCGAACGCCGCGCCGCCGCCCGACCCGCCACCCGCGATCGCGTTCGGCGCCGCGAACAGGCAGGCCGGGGTGAGCCCGGCGCCGACGCCGAACAGAACCAGGCCGGCGAGCCCGGTCGCGACGCCGTCGAGCGCGGGCAGCGCGAGCCATACCGCGGCCTGCAGGACCAGAGATGCGGCCATCAGCGGGCCGAGCGGGAGGCCGCGCCTGAGCAGGACCCCGCCGACCAGGTTGAAGATCAGGATCAGCACCGGCGGGACCGCATAAGGCAGCAGCGCATCGGCGGTATCCAAGCGCCAGACCTCGACCAGATAGTGCGGCAGCCAGGTGAGCAGCGCGAAGACCTGCGTGGACCAGAGGGCGAAGATGCCGGCCACCAGAACGAGCGCCCGCCGCCGCGCCCTGCCTTCTATCGGGTCTTGCCGGCGGGCCTCGGGCGGCGCCGGGGCGGCGCCGGCGAAGCGCCAGAGCGCCGCGCCGAGCAGGGCGGTGGCGGCGAGGCCGAGCCACCAGAGCATCTGCCACGCACCGGCGGCCAGCGCGGGGGCCGCCAGCGCAAGGGCGATCAGTTGACCGAGCGGGATCCAGGTGGCGTAGAGGCCGACCACCAGCGGCAGGTGCCGCGGCGCCGCCGCGCCGAGCGCCATCACCGGCCCGGCGATCGCGCAGGCGGTGAACGCCACCCCCTCCACGCCGCGGCCGACCAGCACGAGGACGCCGTTCTCGGGCGCCAGCAGCGCCGGCAGCGCACCGGCGGCGAACAGGCCGACCACCGGAACGGCCATCAGGCGCGGCCCGAGGCGCTGGACGGCGAGGCCGAGGACCGCCGACAGCAGCAAGCCGGCAAGCGCGTAGACCGACATGAAGCCGCCCGCCAGCAGCCTGTCATAGCCGTGGCGGTCGAGCAGCAGCGGCAGCACCGGCGGCAGCTTGAACTGGTGATAGGCCGCGAGGACGCCGAGCGCGAGGCCGAGCGCGACATCGCCCCAACGGGTCCGGTCGGCGGTCATGGCCCACGCGAGGCCGCGCGCGCCTGCGGCGCGGCGCGGCGCACGCGCGATCGCCCGTTGCTGGCGTCGCGGCGGGTCATTAGAGTGGCGTCCCTCTTGCGGTGGTGAGCGGGTCGCGGATCGTGGCGAAGAGCGTCGAGACGCAGAGCGCGGATTTCTCTGTGCGATTCTGGGGCGTGCGCGGCAGCATCCCCTGTCCGGGGCCTGCGACGGCGCGTTACGGCGGCAATACCTCTTGCCTCGAGGTGCGCTGCGGCGACCGGCTGCTGATCTTCGACGCCGGCACCGGGCTCTACCAGTTCGGCAGGAGTCTGGCCGCTCAGGGCGCCTTCGAAGCGGACCTGTTTCTGACCCACTCGCATTACGACCATGTCTGGGGCTGGCCCCATTTCGGCCCGGGCACGGACCCGGCCAACCGGCTTCACATCCGGGCCGGCCACCTCGGCGCCGCGGGCGCGATCGAGGCGCTCATGATGGGGCTCCTCGGTGACCCGCTCAACCCGCTGAATACCCGGACGCTGCGCGCCAAGCTCAGCTTCGAGGACTTCGCGATCGGCAGCCGCCTCTCGATCGGCGACGGCATCACGCTCCACACCGGCCACCTCAACCATCCGAACGGAGCTTCGGGCTATCGGATCGAGTTCGGCGGCCGGGCGATCTGCTACCTGACGGACCATGAGCATCCGGCCGAGGGGACGCCGCGCGCGCTCCTCGATCTCGTCGACCGCGCCGACCTCGTGATCTACGATTCGACCTATACGGACGAGGAATATCCCGACCATGTCGGCTGGGGGCACTCGACTTGGCAGGAGGGGGTGCGGCTCTGCGACGCGGCGCAGGCGCGCACCTATGTGGTGTTCCATCACGACCCGGCCCATGACGACGACTTCATGGACCGGATCGCCGCCGAGGTCGAGGCGCTGCGGCCGGGCTCCGTGGTCGCGCGCGAGGGACTTGTCCTCCGCCCGTAAGAGAGCGCGGCCGCCGGCGTGAGGCTGCGTCGCGCGCTCATGGCGCTCTCGACGGCGCTGGGGCTCGGCCGTCGGGGCTTCTTCATCCCCTACCGCTATGCCGGGGCGGTGCCGAAACCGGCCGCGCGCGCGCCCTACCCCGCCCTGCTCGCCGTTCTCAAGGCGCACGAAGCGGATTTCGGCGCCGTGCTCGCCGACATCGACCGCTTCGCCGACGCCTTGCGGGCGATCGGCGAGGCGCCGCCACCGGCGCCGCGCTGGCGGCAGGACTGGTTTCCCGGCCTCGATGCCGCCGCTTCCTACGCGCTGATCCGCACCGCGCGGCCGCGCCTTGTGGTCGAAATCGGATCGGGGCATTCGACCCGCTTCATCGCACGCGCCGTCGGCGACGGCGGCTTCCCCTGCCGGATCACGGCGATCGACCCCGCGCCGAGGGCGGCGCTCGACGGCTTGACAGCGGTCGCGCTGCTGCGCGCGCCGGTGCAGACCCTCGGGCCTGCGCCGTTCGAGGCCTTGGAGGCCGGCGACGTCCTCTCTATCGATTCGAGCCACATCCTGATGCCCGGCACCGATGTGGATTTTCTGATCAACCGCGTGCTGCCGAGCCTGCCGTCCGCGGTCCTGATCCACATCCACGACATCTTCCTGCCCGACGACTATCCGGCCCATTGGGCGTGGCGCGGCTATAACGAGCAGCTCGCGGTCGCCGCCCTGATCTCCGGCGGCCGCTACGCGCCGGTCTTCGCCTCTCACTATGTCGCGACCCGGATGCCCGAGGCCCTCGGGCGCACGGTGGTCGCCGACCTGCCGCGGCTCGACGGCGCGATCGACTCCTCGCTCTGGCTCAGGAAGCGATAGCGCTCCGGCGAAACCCGCTCGCCCGTGAGAGAATCCCTGAGCGCGTCCAGGGCCTCGTCCGGCACCGCCATGACCACTGACGCGAGCTGTTCAGATTTCGCAGGCGTCCCCGTCGCACCCCTGCTTATCCCTTCCCGCCATTCTTCGAATTGGAGAAAGGGAGAGGGCGAGCCCGTACGGAAATAACAGGGGAATCTGCAGGCACACTTTGCGCGTCGCACTGATTCCCGTAAAGATCCTGTGACTTCGTTCCTCAACCACGACGATCTCGCCTATGGGGACTTCTCCCAGCGGCGACTCGTCGGTCCGTAGTTCGACGCGACCCAACCAATCCATCTTGGCCGTGCGTGTCGCCTGACGCACGCAAGCGGGGCAGTGCGGATTGTAATAGAGAGATATGGTCATCCCGCCTCTTTGGAACGGTCCGCCGCCACTTCAGGGTCGGCAAGCTCGGTTACCGGGGATTGACCGAGAAAGCCAATCGTCTGTTTGCCGCCCGTGGGTTGGTCAATCTGTCCATGGCCAGACGGTTTCTGCTTCGTCCTATGCGGGGAAGCAGGTCGGAAATCTTCTGTTCACCCGATGTCGGCACCATTGCCGGCACGATCAGGCGGAATATCGCCCATGTTCGGTATGCGCGGTCAATTCTGTGCATAAATTCTTTCGTTGCACGCGAGTGAATCGGACTTTCCCCAGCGGATGTACGGATCAGCTCCGTCGAGAAAGACCTTTTTATTACATTGATATCTAAGGCTCGCTGGCATGGGTCAGGATAGAACGAGTGAAGACAGGGGGTTGATTGAGGGCTTTGGGTCTGCGGTAGGTGGCTATCAACACACCGTCACGGCCCACAAAAACTTCAAGAGTATCTTTACTTTCCCCTGACCACCGCAATACTCCATCCTTGACAATAGCGCTGATTTGGAACGACTGCTCGGCGACCTCGTACGTTCCGACGGCCTTACCATCGGCTGATACGGACGAAATCGAAAGGGGCCGTGGGCCAAGTGCTGAAGCCACCCCACCATCCCGCCCACTCTCCGACGAACGCATCGGGAGACGGCGACGGATTCGGCGTGAATCGAAGCGCTGAGGATGTTGCTTCGTGAGGAAGCCCCAGGCGGTCGAGATATGCGTCAACCACCGGGCCCCAATACTCGGCAGCATCGACCAGGCCATGCCCGATTTGTCCCGGGAAGTCGTCGACGAACGTGCCCCTGCCCCCTGCCTTCTCGAATTCCTTGAAATACCCACGGGTGGTACTCAGGGAATAATAACTGTCATCAGTCGCATATAACCATAATGTTTCCTCTCCGAAGGGAACGCCGCGCTTGAAGAGCGTGTTGTTTGTTTTCTTCGCGTCGTGCCACGTTCCACCTAACCAGCCACCCACGAAGTTGATCACACCTTTATAGAGATCCGGACGTTGGCCGGCATGGGCAATGCTCAAGATCCCGCCCCTCGATCCGCCGCTCGCGATCACGGTCGTTGCGTCGACGAACGGCATGGCCAGGATCACATCGGTGATCGCATCGACATCGGCGAGAGCACGATCCGCACCGGGTAACGAGTATTTCGGCTTGATGCTATATCCCTTACGGCGATCGGGATCGAAGCCTTCGTCATAAATCCCTTCCGATCCGCCCCGGCCGCGGCGGGATGGAAGAATGACCGCCCACCCGCGATCAACGAAGTAATTGATGAGGGTGCCAGGCAGCCATGATTCGGCAAAACGCTCCGGTTTGGTCCCCCACCCGGTTGATCCGTGATGGAAGATCAGAGTCGGGAACGGACCCTCTCCGTCCGGTCGGAAAATGCGTACTGCAAGACGCACCCGCTCGCCGTCGACCAATACCGGCACCATGCGGTCGTCTACCATCGGCGTCGGTGAGGCCCGCGCCGCGAGCGAGCTGATCGCAATCGCAATACAAACGATCGCCACCGCTATGAGTGACGTCGGCATGCGCCTTGTCATGATCGGTACTCCTCGTTGTCCATGATGGCCCCGGCTCCAACGGCCCAACCACGCTGCCGTCGACACGACAATTACGGCGAGACGATCGCCCCCCCGGGAGAGGCGACCACCCGCGCGCATGCGGATGAGGCTCGCCTCGAGGAGCACCCTAGCCCGCGAGAAAATCCCTGAGCGCGTCCAGGGTCTCGTCCGGCGCCTCGTCGAGCATGATGTGGCCGACCTTCGGGATCACCACGGTGGCCGCATCCGCGATCAGCGCGGCGAGCGCGAGGCCGCGCTTCGCCGGGGTCATGACGTCGCGCGCGCCGATCACCAGCAGGGCCGGGCAGGCGAGCGCCGCGGCTGCCGCCGCGCCGCCGTCATAGCGGTCGGTCGCGACCAGGTCGGTGTGCAGCACGCCCGGGCGCGCCCGCTCCAGGGTGCGCAAGCCGCCGCCGGTCATCCAGATCCCCGGCATGCGATGGCCGCCATACTGCGCCCGCCGGCCGTAGCCCCACCCGGTGAGCAGCTCGAGCGCGCGATGATCACCGGCCGCCGCGCTGTCGAGCAGCATGTCGTTGACCGGGATCGCCGCGGCGGCGCCGAGCAGGGCGAGCTTGCGAATGCCGGCGCCCGGGCGCGCCGCGGCCTCGAGCGCGACCAGCGCGCCCATGCTGTGGCCGACCAGCGCGGCCTCGCGGACCTCGGCCGCCGCCATGAAGCGGGCCAGCCAGTCCGCCATCGCCGGGATCGAGGCGCAGGGCGCGCCTTCCGAGCGGCCGTGGCCCGGCAGGTCGACCGCCAGCACGCTGCCGCCATGCCAGGCGAAATAGCGCGCCTGCAGCTTCCACACCGTGTGATCGAAGGCGGCGCCGTGCACGAAGACGGTCACCGGCAGGCGCGGGTCGAACGGCCTGCCGCCGGTGGCGGCGAAGGCGCGGGCGCCGTCGATCCGGAGCTCCATGACTACCCCGCCGCCGCGCGCGCGGCCGCCCTCAGGCCGCGCTCAAGATCGGCGATCAGATCCTCCGGGTCCTCGAGCCCGATCGAGAGCCGCACCATGTCCTCGCCGACGCCCGCTTCCTTGAGCGCCGCATCGTCCATCTGCTGATGGGTGGTGCTGGCGGGGTGGATCACCAAGCTCTTGGCATCGCCGACATTGGCGAGGTGGGAGAAGAGCTCGACCGCCTCGATGAAGGCGCGCCCCGCCGCGCGCCCGCCCTTCACGCCGAAGCAGAAAATCGCGCCCGAGCCCGCGGGCAGCAGGGTCTTGGCCCGCGCGTGATCGGGATGGGAGGGGAGCTCCGGGTAGCTCACCCAGGAAACCGCGTCGTGGCCGTCGAGGAAGGCAACGATCTTGCGCGCGTTCTCCACGTGGCGCTGCATGCGGACCGGCAGGCTCTCGACCCCCTGGAGGATGTGAAACGCGTTGGTCGGGCTCATACAGGCGCCGAAATCGCGCAGGCCCTCGGCCCGCGCCCGGGCGATGAACGCGGCGGTGCCGAACTCCTCGGCGAAGTCGATGCCGTGATAGCCGGCATAGGGCTCGGTCAGGGTCGAGAACTTGCCCGATTCCTCCCAGTCGAAGGTGCCGCCGTCGACCAGCACGCCGCCGATCGCGACCCCGTGCCCGCCGAGGAACTTGGTCGCCGAGTGCATCACGATGTCGACGCCCAGCTCGAACGGCCGGCACAGATAGGGCGTGGCGAAGGTGTTGTCGATCATCAGCGGGATCCCGGCCTCGTGGGCGATCGCGGCGACCGCCGGCAGGTCCATGATCTCGAGGCCGGGATTGCCCAGGGTCTCGCCGAAGACGAGGCGGGTCTCGGGCCGGAGCGCGCTCCGAAACCCGCCCGTGTCGCGCGGATCGACGAGGCTGGTCTCGATCCCGAAGCGCGGCAGCGTGTGGGTGAACAAATTGTGGCTGCCGCCATAGAGCGAGGCGGAGGAGACGATGTGCCCGCCCGCGCCCATCAGGGTCGCGATCCCGAGATGGAGCGCGGCCTGTCCGCTCGCTGTGCAGACTGCGCCGACGCCGCCTTCGAGCGCCGCGATCCGCTCCTCCAGGACGGCGACCGTCGGGTTCGAGATCCGCGAGTAGATATGGCCCGCGCGTTCCAGGTTGAACAGCGAGGCGGCATGCTCGGTGTCGTCGAAGACATAGGAGGTGGTCTGATAGATCGGCACCGCGCGCGCGCCGGTCACCGGATCCGGCTTTTGGCCCGCATGCAGGCTCAGCGTATCCAGCTTGAAGGTGAGCGGATCGGCCATCGCTGTTCTCCCTTCCTCGCGCGCCGCCGTTTATCGCCGATCGGCGGGCGTTATTGAAGGGCGCGTACCGGCGCGCCGGCGCCGGCGGCTCGGTTGTTCGCCGGCCGGGCGCTAACTATGCTGAGCCCGGGGAGAGGCCTGTCATGCGGGGGAGCGCTTCATGTTGAAGATCACGGGCTATTCGGACCGGCTCAGCGTCAAGCCGGGCGAGACCATCAAGTTCATGGTCAATTGCGAATACCCGACCTATCAGGCCGATATCGTGCGCCTGATCTGCGCCGACGACACGCCGTCCGGACCGGGCTTCAAGGAAAAGCCGATCCGCACGCCGGTCGGCAAGCGTCACAAGGGGCGCCGGCAGATCATCCATGCCGGCTCCTACGGGCTGGTCGAAAGCCGGACGCTGCTCGAGACCCTGGAAAGCTTCACCGTTCAGGCGATGATCTGGCCGACCACGCCGGGCAAGGGCGTCCAAGGCATCGTCACCAAATGGGACCCGCGCGGCCGGGCCGGCTTCGCGCTGGTGATCGACGAGGCCGGCTCGATCGCGCTTACACTCGGGACGGCGGAAGGCGCGGTCGAGACGGTCTCCGTCGGCAAGAAGCTGCTCGAACGCCACTGGTATCTCGCCGCCGCGAGCTACGACGCCGAGAGCGGGACGGTGACGGTCCATCAGGAGCCGCTGCACCGCTATGCCCGCGTCAAAGACGGGGGCGTCGCGCGGGCCAGGCTGGCGCGCCCCGCCGCCGTCAACACCGGCGCCCCGATCGTCATGGCCGGCCTGTTCAAGCGGCGCGCGAAGGGGCGCACGCTGGTCGACGGGCTCTATAACGGCAAGATCGACTCGCCCCGCCTGGTCGGCCGCGCCTTGGACCGGCTCGAGATCGAGCGCATGAGGAACGAGGCGGTTCCGGCCGCGCTCGCGCCGGACATCCTCTGCGCCTGGGACTTCTCCCTCGACATCACCTCGGTCAAGATCTCGGACCGCTCGGCGCACCACTTCGACGGCGAGATCGTCAATTTGCCCGCCCGCGGCATGACCGGCTGGAATTTTAGCGGGCGGGAGATGTGCTGGCGCCACACGCCGGA
Organism: Alphaproteobacteria bacterium; assembly: GCA_965248825.1. Taxonomy (GTDB): domain Bacteria; phylum Pseudomonadota; class Alphaproteobacteria; order UBA828; family UBA828; genus WTGU01. The sequence goes on from CBDFKL010000006.1 coordinate 159,009, forward strand.
TGAATACGGCGCCATCCATTTCCACGACGACGACCTCTACGACGCCGGTTGGGAGGTCGATTTCGAATGGACCGTGCCGGCGCGGCTGAAGAGCGGCGTCTACGCGGCGCGGCTCCGGGCGAAGGATGCCGAGGAGTATGTTCCCTTCGCCGTGCTGCCGGCGCCCGGGCGCGCCGCGCGCATCGCCTTCCTGCTGCCGACCGTCGAATATATGGCCTATGCGAACGAGCATCTGGCGTTCGACGGCTCGCTCGCCGAACTCCTGACCGGCCAGCTCTCGGCGCTCAACGCGAACCAGCTCTTCCTCAACGAGCACCGCGAATACGGCTACTCGCTCTACGACACCCACTCGGACGGCAGCGGGGTGTGCTATTCGTCGCGGCTGCGCCCGATCCTCAACATGCGGCCCAAGGTCGAGACGCCGTGGGCCTGCGCCGGCGAGGAGGCGACCAATGCGCGCGAGTTCATCCTCGACATGTATGTGGTCGACTGGCTCACCCATTTCGGCTTCGAGCACGACGTGATCACCGACGAGGACGTCGACCGCGAGGGCGTCGACCTGCTCAAGCCCTACAATGTGCTGATCACCGGCGGCCACCCCGAATATTACTCGAAGGCCATGCGCGACGCCGTGCACGCCTTCACCCAGCAGGGCGGGCGGCTGATGTATCTCGGCGGCAACGGCTTCTACTGGCGGGTCGCGATGCACCGGGAGCTGCCGGGCGTAATCGAGGTGCGCCGCTGCGAGGCCGCGATCCGCACCTGGGAGGCGGATCCGGGCGAGTATTATCACAGCTTCACCGGCGAATATGGCGGCATCTGGCGCCACCAGGGCGACACCGCGCCGCAAGCGATCGCGGGCGTCGGCTTCGTCGCCGAGGGATTCGACAAATCCTCCTATTACCGGCGCATGGAGGGCAGCTTCGATGCGCGCGCGCGGTTCATCTTCAAGGGTATCGGCAAGGACGAGAAGCTCGGCGATTTCGGCTTCCACGGCGACGGCGCGGCCGGCAATGAGCTCGACCATACCGACCCCCGCCTCGGCACGCCGCCCCATGCCCTGCTGCTCGCCCGCTCGGAGGACCACACCGACCTCTATATCGTGGTCAACGAGGAGGTGCTGGTGAACCATGCCGGGCTCGGCGGCACCGAGAATGAGAAGGTCCGCGCCGACATGGTCTTCTACGAGACCCCCAATGGCGGCGCGGTCTTCTCGGTCGGCTCGATCTGCTATCCCGCGAGCCTGCCGTGGAACGGCTACGACAACAACATCGCCCGGCTGACCACCAACGTGCTCAGCCGCTTCGCCGACCCGACACCGTTCTGAGGGCGGAACGGCGGGCCGGCGATCCGGCGGTCATCCTCGCCGCTTTGCCGTCAGCTCGCTTCGCGGCTACAGGCGAGTCACAAACGACGCGCCCAGGGCGCCTTAAGCGAGCCCCGATCGGCCGGATCGCCGCTCTGGAATTTCGCATCGCACCGATTTTGCCGAAACTCTGAAACCGGACTGTCGAAGACAAGTCATATGGGCAGGCGGGTTTTTCCTAGCCTCGCTCGCCATCATGGAAGACCGGCCATATAGCGACCGACGGTCGCGCGGTCCGCATCGGAGACATCTGTCGCATAGTTAATTTTGCCACCAGACATGACCAATATCCGATCTGAGAGCTCGAATAGCTCGTCCAGGTCTTCCGATATCAACAGCACTGCCGCTCCCTTGTTCCGCACCTGGATGATCCGGGAGCGGATCTCGCCGATGGCCGCTATATCCAGACCGAAACAGGGATTCGCCGCCACCAGGATCGCCACTTCTTGCGACAGCTCCCTCGCCAAGACCATGCGTTGCACGTTGCCCCCGGAGAGCGTTTCGACACGAGCGTCGGGCGAGGAGGCCTTGATTCGGAACTGATCGATCAGGGCGATGGCCGCGCTCCGCATGGCCGCACGATTGATCAGTACACCGCCGACGGCAAACGGCGCCGCGTCGAAACGCCGAAAGGCAAGATTCTCCGAAATCGCCATGCGCGCCACGCAGGCATTGCGCAGCGGCTCCTCCGGCAGGCAGAATACCTTGTGGCGGCGCATTTCGGCCCGCGACGCGCGATAGGGCTCGCCATGCACGGCGACCGTGCCGCCCGCAGCCTCACGCTGACCCGCCAGGACTTCGGTCATTTCCCGTTGACCGTTGCCGGACACGCCCGCGATCCCGACGATCTCGCCGCCGCACACCTCCAGGGAGACGCCGGCCAGGGCTCTATGGCCCTTGTCGTCGTCGGCGGAGAGCTCCGAGAGCTTGAGGCGGACGGGCCGGTCGGAATGCCGTTTGCTTTCTGCCTGTTTCGGCAGGGTGGTCGTGCCGACCATCATCCGTGTGAGGTCCGTCGTGGACAGTTGTTCGGCGCGGCCGGTGCCGGAGACCCTGCCCTGCCGCAACACCGTGACCTCTTCGGCGTAGGCGCTTACCTCTCGCAACTTGTGGGTGATCATCAGGACGCTCAGCCTGTTGGCCAGCGTCATCCGTTTGAGCAATCCCAGGATCTCGTCGGCCTCACCGGGCGTGAGGACCGATGTCGGCTCGTCGAAGATGAGGATACGACTGTCGAGATAAAGCTGCTTGAGAATCTCCAGTTTCTGCTTCTCGCCCGCCGACAGAGCGGCGACTGGTGCCGCGAGATCCACGGAGAACGGCATCGTCTCGAGAAACGCCTCCATGGCACGGTGCTCTGCTCTCCATTTGACCACACTCGGAAGATGGCTTCTCGACAGCAGCAGATTCTCGGCGACAGACATGTTCGGTACCAGCGTAAAATGCTGGTAGACCATGCCAATCCCAAGGTCGTGGGCTGCGCGCGGGGAGGTGACGCGACGCGTCTTTCCACCCACCAGAAAGCGCCCCGCGTCGGCGCGGTAGTAGCCCATGATGCATTTGACGAGCGTGCTCTTTCCCGCCCCGTTTTCGCCAAGTAGTGCGTGGAAGGAACCGGGCTCCAAGGTCAGCGAGACATCGTCGAGCGCGACAAGAGGCCCGAAGCGCTTTGTCACCGCCAACGCTTCGAGACGTGGCGGAGCGGGGGCTTCGCTGTCGCTGCGGTTATCGGCCATGGGGCGGGTTATCGCTCAGCTTATACCAACGCCGTGTGCTACCCCCGATAGCTTCGGTTCGGCACGGGAATACCGCAGCTTGTTCCGTCCTTGACCTTGACCTCGTCTTCCCAGGGCACGCGATAGTGGCCCGCCGCGAGATCGCGCATGTAGGTATAGGGACAATCCTGGGCGCCGCCTGAGACCGCAACGAATCCGCGATGGCCGAACTGATAGATGTTGTTCTCGACACCCCATTCGCGGCGCGCCTCGTCGGCCAGTCTAGGCCGCACCTCTGCAGTGATGATCTCGTCTGCTAGACCGTTGCCGACGACGATCGGCGCGCCGTCGAAGTCGCAAATCATGCCTTCGCCCATGGAGTTGTAGGTGCCGTCGGTGCCGGCCATGCACACGCTCACGGTGTACATCAGGTTGGAGAACGCATTGGCCTGATTGCTGATGTTCCAGGAGTGGCGGATCGGCGCCGCATAGCCGGCGGTGCGAAGCATGATGTTGGCGCCCTTGTATGCGCATTCGCGGGCCATTTCGGGAAACATGCCGTCATGGCATATGATGAGGCCCAGTTTGCTGCCGTTGGGGCCGTCGCACACCGGGATACCGATATTGCCGGGCTCCCAGGGCTCGACCGGCACCCAGGGGTGCATCTTTCGGTAGTAGAGCTGCAGCTCCCCCCGTGCATCGACGATGATGCCGCTGTTGTAGGGGTTGCCGTCCGGATTGTACTCCATGATGGAGAAGCAGCCCCAAACGTCGTTTTCGACGCAGGCGCGTTTGAATGCCGCAACCTCCGCGCCCTCAAGACGGCACATGATGTCCGCATTCATGTCCATGGAAAGGCCATGCAGGGCGTATTCCGGAAACACGACGAGATCGAGTGTCGGCATGCCCGCCTTGGCTTTCCGAACCATACCGCAAATCTTGTCCGTCTGTTTTGACAAGTCCTCTTTCGTGACGACATTCGGCAATTGAAGTTGCACGACGCCGACGACGACGCCGTCGGGCGACTTGTTCAGTCCGCCAAGACCGTTCATGAGATGTCTCCTCTTCGTGGCGCGTCATTTCGTGACGCTCAGTTCTCCTGGTGCGCCGACAAGGCTGCGCCGTGGCGAGCTGCTGATGATCATGATGGCGAGGGTAAGCAGATAGGGCGCGGCATTGAACAAGTAGTATCCTTCCGAGAACCCGACCGACTGAAGCGCCGGCCCCAACGAGCTCGCGCCGCCAAACAGGAGAGCGGCGTACAGACACCTGACCGGGTCCCATCGGGCGAAGATGACCAGCGCTACGGCCATCAAACCCTGGCCGCTGGAGAGGCCCTCGTTCCAACTTCCCGGATAGAACAGGGACAGGAACGATCCTCCGACTCCTGCGAAGAATCCACCGGCGACGGTGCTCAGCATGCGCACACGATTGACGTGATAGCCCATGGCGCGGGCAGCGTCGGCGCTATCGCCCACCGTGCGCACGATGAGGCCCCATCGCGTGTTCTTGAACGACCACGCCATGATCGGCGCCAGGGCGACGCCGATGAGAAATAGAGCATTGATCTCAAGGGCGAAACGAAGTTGTGAAATGTCGCTCCACCAACCAAAGTCGACTGTCGGTAGGCGTGGTGCTGTCGGCTTGATGAGCGGTTTACCCAGGAAAAACGCCAAGCCGATGCCGAAGAGCATCAACGAGATGCCGACGGCAATGTCGTTGACACGAGGTTGCGAGCACGCCCAGGCATGCATGGCACCGAGCACCATGCCGATGAGGCCGGCAGCGACCACGCCGAGCCAAGGTGAGCCGCTGACGAACGAGACGCCGTAGCCGGCCATGGCGCCCATGACCAGGTTGCCTTCAAGCCCGAGATTGATGCGGCCGCTCTTCTCGGTCAGGCACTCGCCGAGGCTGACAAACAGGAACGGCGTGCTGACGCGCAACACTCCCGCCAATACACCCAACGGAACGCCCCACCAGCCCAAGGCCGTGACTTCTTCCATCTCAGGCTCTCCTGGGCTGGAAGATAGCGAAACGGCCATAGAGGGTTTCGCTCGCCAGGATCACGACGAAGATGGTGCCTTGCATGACGAGCACGGTCGCATCGGGCAGGTCATGCCAACGCTGTAACAGGCCGCCGCTGGCCCGGATGCCACCCAGCAATATCGCAACCGGTATCACCGCAAGCGGATTCTGCCGGGCTATGAACGCGATGAGGATGCCCGTGTAGCCGTATCCCACGACAATGGAGCTGCTTGCGCGTCCCTGCACCGCGGCTATTTCAATGGCGCCAGCCAAACCCGCCGCGGCGCCGCCAACAAAGCATGTCGTCACGACAAGGGGGCCGACGGCGATCCCCGCCATGCGCGCGGCGCGCGGGTTGCCCCCGATCATGTCGCCGGCGAATCCGAACGTGGTCCGCCGCATCAGAACGAATGTCACCAGGCACGCGATCGCGCCGATGACCAGGCCCCAGTGAACGTCCATGCCGGGAATGGAGCCGAGCATATTGGCTTCGCCCACATGCCAGCTCGACGGTTTGTGAAGCACCGCAGGGTCCCGTATGGCGTCGGTTACCAAGTGGCTCATCACCGCGATCGCGATGTAATTCAGGAGCAGACTGCTGATGGTCTCGTTAACACCACGGTAGTGGCGTAGACCGCCGACGAAGCCAATCCAAAGGCCGCCCGCCGCCGCGCCGGCCAAGAGCATGATCGTCGTGATGACGGCTGACGGAGCCCCCTCGAACGCGACCGCCGCAGCCACGGTCGCCACAGCGCCGATGACCAAGGCCCCTTCGCCGCCGATAACGATCATTCCGAGGCGCGCCGGCAACGCCGTGCACAGGCCGACCAACATCAGTGGGGAGGCACGTTGCAGCGTGTTCTGCCACGAAAACCAGCTACCGAACGCACCCTTGTAGATCGACTGATAAACCTCGAAAGGGTTTTGGCCGACGATGATCATGAAGACGCCGAACAGGACCATCGAAACAATGACGGCGCCCACCGGTATGGCGAGCGCCTCCATCGTTGAAGCGGCCGCGGGGCCCGGAACACGAAGGAACGGCAAGCGCCATTCCGGGATCACTCTCCCCCGCGGCGATGACATTACGGTCCGCTGTGGCGGCAGACTGTCCTTGATAAAACCAACGCCAACTCACGCACCCGTAGTGCCGACCACGCCCTCGACGAACCAATCCATGGTCTCGAGCCATAAGTCGTTCGCCGCATAGGCGGTGCCCTCTGGAATCACGGTTCGCCCGTCATTGGCCGTCATTGGCCCCGTGTAGATCTGGAAGCTTCCGTCCATGAATCCGTTCAGGGCCGCATCGGCGCTCTTGCGGGCGTCGGCCGATACGGCATTGCCGTAGGGAACATTGGTCACGATGCCTTCTTTGAGGCCGCCGCGAAGAATGTGGGGCCACGACGTGCCTTCGCGGAGCCAGGTGACGTAGTCCGTATAGACCTTCTCCCAATTCCAGATCGCGCCGGTGAGGTAACCGTTGGGGGCGAGCACCGACTGATCCGTATGATAGCCGGACGAATAGATGCCGCGCTTTTCCGCGGTCTCGATCACGACCTTCGGGGCGTCGACATGGCACGTCACCACATCGATGCCTTGGTCGGCGAGACTGTTGACCGCTTCCGCTTCCTTGACGGGCAGGACCCAGTCGCCCGTCACCACGACCTGCATCGTCGCGTCGGGATTGACGGAACGTGCCCCCAGGGTGAACGAATTCACGTTACGGATGGAAGCGGGGTAGGGCTTGGCGGCAACGAAACCGAGCTTGCCGCTTTTAGTCGCGTGCCCGGCGGCGACACCGGCGATGTATTGCGCCTGATCGATATAACCGTTGTAGCTGCCGGCGTTCTCCGGCATGCCCTCCTCCCAGACCGACGGAGCGGCGTGGAGGAATTGGACATCGGGATATTTCGCTGCAACCTTCAGCATGTGATCCCAATAGCCGAATGACGTCGCGAAGATCAGGCGTGCACCATCGAAGTTGATCATGCTCTCCATCGACTTTTGAACTTCGACCGTCTCCGGCACGTTCTCTTCCTCGACGACCTTCACGCCGCTGAGGCCCTTCAGTGCGGCCACACCGACCGCGTGCCCCTGATTCCAGCCATAATCATCCTTGGCGCCGACATAGACCGCGCCGACGACAAGATCATCCGCGGCCCGCAGACTCCCGATCTTGGTTGCCGCGGCTGTCGTCAATGCGCCGATGGCACCGATGCCACCTAACAGTGAACGGCGAGAAATCGATGTTCTGCTGTACATTTTCTTCTCCCTGCTCTGCTTGTCCGCACCTCCAAGTTCCGAATTTCTTGTTTTTCAGGTAGGGACGAGCATCGACGGTCACATAACATATGAGCGCGGTCAACGAAGCGCTTCCAATTCGGAGCGGTGATGTCCCTTGAGGTGGAGTAGCTCGAGGGCGGGTTGGTCATCGGCGCTTTCCGGTAGGTCGGGTTGCGACACCAAGCTTTGACCGGAAGGAGCGGCGATGACCGATGACGTGATGAACCTGCACAGGTTGGAGGAGAAGACACTCGACGCCGAGCCGGCTGGTGCTGCTCGGGTTCGACAGCCCGGCGCGGGCCGAAGCCTGGCACGCCTCGCCCGACGACACCCGCGCGCGGGCGATCCGGCAGCGCGTCGACCGGCAGCTTGATCCTCGCCCGTGGCCTCGAAGCCGCAGCCGGCGGCGCCCTCGATATCCAAGGGTGATCCATGGCGCGACGGGGAAACAAGAGCAGGCGGGACACCGCGACCTACGCGCATGCCGGTAAGGAGCGCGTGAACAACCCGCCCGTCGGCCTGGTCACGCCGGAGTTTGGAGGACGGCCGTTGACGAGGACAAGTGCGGGGACAGCATGAACGCCCGTATCGACATACCGTCGGACGAGATTGCCGCCTTCTGCAAACGCTGGCAGATCACCGAACTTGCACTCTTCGGTTCCGTGCTGCGAGACGATTTCAGCCCCGATAGCGACATTGACGTGCTTGTGGAGTTCGAGCCCGGCCGCACGCCGGGTCTCAGATTTGTCAGCATGTCCATGGAGCTGTCGGAGCTGTTCGGCATGCCCGTGGATGTTTTGACACGCTCGTCGGTGGAACGAAGCCCGAATTACCTCCGCCGGAAGGCGATTCTCGACTCCGCCGAGGTCATCTATACGGCGTGACGCCGGATATCCGGGCGTCACGGGTATGACCAAAGCGCCCGTTGGAGCACTGGAACGACCCGGAGGAGTTCGAGACCCGGCGATTCTTCTTCTGCCAAGTGGAGGCCGCCGAGACGCTGATCTGGCTCACCGAAGCGCCCGCTTCCGGCGCGCCGCCGCCGGGGGCGGCTACGCGGCCACGAATTTCCGTACCGCGATCTTGTCCCGGTGCTTTTGCGCTTGCCGCAGGTCGTACTGCATCTGCTGCTGCAGCCAGCTTTCCGGGCTCCCGCCGAAAGCCTGCGAGAGACGGATGGCCATCACCGGGGAAATCCCGAGGCGGCCGTTGAGCAACAGGGAGAGCGTGTTGCGCGACACGCCGAGGCCCTTCGCGGTCTCGGTTACCGTCAATCCCAGGGGTTCGAGGCATTGCCTCCTGATGAACGCGCCGGGGTGGGGCGGATCGTGCATGAGCATGGCCTGACCCTTCTAATGGTCGTCCAGATAGTCGACATCGACGGCATCGCCTTCCTCGAAACGGAAGATCACGCGCCAGTCGGCTCGCACCGTCACGGCCCAGAATCCGGCATAGTCGCCCTTCCGCCTGTCTACCGGATCGCGGGATCGCCGTTCCGAACCTCCGGCGGACACAGAGGCAATCCGCGGCGCCAAGGCGCTTCTTGAGCGAACTCGCATGGTGCCAGGGGCAAACCTGTAGCCCGGCGGTCGGTCGACCCGCCCTGAGTTCCCGGTTCAGCTTGGAGAAAACTCGGCGGACCCGCCCTTCCTTCGATAAGCTGCGGCGCGATGTCGACGAGACGTTTCAACAGGGAGCCGAGCCATGCCCGGTTATGTGATCGCCGACGTGACGGTGACCGATGCGGAGACTTACGCCGAATACCGGGCGCTGACTCCGGGCACGATCGAGGCGTTCGGCGGGCGGTTCCTGATCCGGGGCGGCAGCCATGAGGTGATCGAGGGCGCGTGGAGGCCGGGCCGGCTGGTGCTGCTCGAGTTCGACAGCCCGGCGCGGGCCGAAGCCTGGTACGCCTCGCCCGACTACACCCGCGCCCGGGCGATCCGGCAGCGCGCGTCGACCGGCAGCCTGGTCCTCGCCCGTGGCCTCGAGGCCGCAGCCGGCGGGGTCTATGTCATCGCCTGCCTCACGGCAGCGGACGCGGCGGAACTCGTCGGCGATCCGGCGCGGAGCGCCGCAGCCCATGGCGGGCGCGTGCTGGTGCCGGGAAGCGCGCCGGAGGTCAAGGAAGGACGCTGGCCCGGGGAGCGGACCGCCGTGCTGGAATTCGCCGATCAGGCGGCGGCGAGAGCCTGGTACGGAGCGGCGGAACGCCGGCCCGCGGGGGCATCAGAGGCCGCTTCGGCGCGGATCGACGCGGTCCTGGCCGAGGGCGTCTGAAGCTCACGCGGCCTCCCCGCCTGCGACGATCCCGCGCTCGTGCAGGGCGCCGATGGCGCCGTCGCCGAGCCCCAGCAGCTCGGCCAGGATCTGGTCGGTGTGCTGGCCGAGCCGCGGCCCCGGCGCGACCGCGCCGCGCGGCGCGGCGGCGAAATCGAGCGGCGAGCCCGGTGTGAGAAGCGGCCCGATCCCCGGCTGGTCGATGGTCTGAAACAGCGGATTGGCGGTCGAGCAGAACGGGTCCTCCGCCACCATCTGGGTATGGGTGCGGAACGGGCCCCAGAGGATGCCGGCCTCGGTGAGGCACGCGCCCACCTCGTCGAGGGTGCGGCCTGCGAACCAGGGCGCGAGCAGCGCGCGCAGCTCGTCGCGCACCGTCCAGCGGTCCGCCTCCTCCCGGAGGTCGACGCCCCGTCTCGTCTCGATCTCGGCGAAGGCTTCCGCGAGCCCGGTGGCCCGGCCCAGCGCCCCGATATGGCGCGGCGTCACCACCACCAGCATGACCCGCCTTCCGTCCCGGGTCGGGAAATCACCGCCGAAGGTGCCGTACATGTCGTTGCCGATACGCGGCCGCTCGGCGCCGTTGACCTCGACATCGCCGATATAGCCGAGCGAGCCGGTGATATGGTAGGCGACATCGGCCAGGCTGAGCCGCACATGCTGGCCCTCGCCGGTGCGCGCGCGATGGCGCTCGGCGGCGAGCAGGCCGACGGCGGCGGTCAGCCCGCAGGTCAGGTCCCAGCCCGGCAGGACATTGTTGATCGGCTCCGTCAGCGCCGCCGGCCCGGTCACGAAGGGCCAGCCGGTGCGCGCGTTCACCGTGTAGTCGACCGCCACCGTGCCATCCGGATTGCCGACGATCTGGAGCATGATGAGATCGGCGCGCCGGGCGCTGAGCGCCTGGTAGGAGAGCCAGTCCCTGATCTGGAGGTTGGTGAGGAAGATCCCGGCCTCCGCGCCCGGCGCCGTGATCAGCGCGGCGACCAGCTCGCGCCCCTCGGCCTCGCGCAGATTGACCGCGAAGGAGCGCTTGCCCTTGTTCATCCCGGCCCAGTAGATGCTGGCGTTCTCATCGGTGACCGGCCAGCGGCGGTAATCGAGGCCGCCCTCGATCGGGTCGAAGCGGATCACGTCGGCGCCCATCTGCGCCAGCGTCATGCCGCCGAGCGGGGCCGCGACGAAGGCCGAGCCCTCCACCACGCGCAGGCCTTTGAGGATCGTGTTCACGGCGCCCCCCGATTTTCCGGCCGCGTACGCTACTCGATATCGGATCGGCTGTCTTCGCCCGGCGGCCCGCCGGAACCGCGATTCACCGCCGCCCCCGGCGGCCGACCATCAGCGCCGGCAACAGCAGAAAATCGGCGACCAGGGCGACCGCGAGCACGATCGCGGTCAGAGCCCCGAGCTGCGCGGTGACCGCGAAGCCGGATACGGTCAGCGCGGCGAAGCCTGACGCCAGCACGATCGTGTTGAGCGCGAGCGCGCCGCCCGTGGTCTCGAACGCGTATATCGCGGCCGGCTCCGGCCGGAGCCCGTCGAGGCGCCGGGCGCGGAGATATTTGCTCAACAGATGGATCGTGTTGTCGACCACGATCCCGAGAGTCATCGCCATGACCACCGAGCTTGCGAGGCCGAGATTGCCGTGGACCCAGCCCCACAGCCCCAATCCGATCGCGGCCGGAACCAAATTGGGCGCGAGGCTGAGGAAGCCGAAGGGAACGCTGCGCAGCGCGATGATCAGCAGGAGGGAGATCACCACCAGCGCGATCGAGGTGCTGCGCAGCATGTTCTCGATGCTTCGAGCCGAGAGATGCGCGAACATGAGCGAGAAGCTGGTCGCAGGCGCCGCATGATCGGGCGCGTTCGCCGCCAGCCACGCATCGGCGGCAGCGGCGAGCGCGCGCAGCTCCGCCGAGGTCTGCCCGCGCACCGTCGCGATCAGGCGGCTGGTCGCGAAGGCGCCGTCGACGAGATCGAACGCCGGCGCATCGTCGGGCAGGCCCGCGGTGAAGCTCGTGAGCTGGCGTCGGGCGAGGCCCGGCTCGCCAGGCAGAAGGTCGGCTGCAGGATCGTCGTCGTGAAAGGCGCGGTTGAGACGGCGCGCGAGCTCGGCGAGCGAGTGGACGTGGACCACGCCCGGTTGCGTCCGATACCAGGCGCCGAAGCCGTCCAGCATGGCGAGATAGTCGTCGTCGGCGACAGCGCCGGGCGCGCCCGCCGGCAACGCATGCTCGATCACGGCGAGGCCGGTGAGGTTCCGTTCCACGAAATCGCTGTCTCGGCGGAGTTCGAAGCGCTCGTCGAAATAGGTGACGAAACGATCATCGAGGGTGATCCGCTCCATCCCTGCGGCGAGGGCGAGGGCCGCCGCCACGCTCGCGCCGAAGACCGGCCAGCGCCGGGCGACCAACCACGCCCCGAGCCGCGCCATCACGACCTGCTCGCCGGGCGGGCGTGTGCGCGCGGCCATGGGAAGGAGCGCGAGAGCCGCCGGCAGAAGGGTCACCGAGAAGACGAACGCGGCAGCCACGCCGAGCGCCGAGACGTTGCCGAGATCGCGGAGCGGCGGCGAGCCGGCCGCGTTCATGGAGAGGAAACCGGTCGCCGTGGTCGCGCTGGTCAGGAATATCGGCCCGAGGTTCAGCCGCAGGCTCTCGCGGATCGCGGCGCGCTTCGCGAGCCCCCGCGCCCGCGCCTGCCTTGTGCCGGTGATCAAGTGGATGCTGTCGGCAACCGCCAGCGTCATGATGATCGCCGGCGCGCCGGCGGATGCCGAGTTCAGGCTCATCCCGAGCCAGCCCGCGATACCCATGGCGAAAGCGGCCGCCGCGGCGACCACGATCAGCGTGCCGACGGTCGCGGTGATCGAGCGGAACAACACCAGGAGCAACACCGTGACGATGCCGGCAACCAGCGGCATGATGGTCCGGATGTCGGCCTCCGCCGCCTCGCCGAAGGTCACGCCGCCGAGCACCGGCCCGGCCAGGTAGAAGGTGAATGAGGGATAGTCGGCGCGGAGCTCGGCGGCGAGCGCGCGGACCGCGGCCACCGCGCGGTCAACGGCGCCGGGCTCATCCGGCGGCAGCCTGAGATTGATGCTCGCCGCGGCGACGCGCCCGTCGGAGGACAGCAAGCGATTGCGCAATGCGGGCTCCGCGAGCGCACGCGCCGCACGCTCTGCCGCCTGCGCCACCGTTAGAGCGGTCGGGTCTGCCACCAGGGGGGAGACGGCGAGGCCATCGCCCGCGACCCGCGGCACGGGCAGATTGGTCGGTGCGAGCACACTCTCGACATCGGGAAGCGCGCGGGCGCGGGCGACGAGGTCGCCGAGCAGCACGAAGCCTTGCGGGCTCAGCACGCCGGCGCGGGCGCCTTCTCCGGGCGCCACCACGAGGAGCACGTTCTGGGTCGGGTCGAACGAGCGCTCAAGCGCCTCGAAGGCCACCCGCTCGGGATTGTCGGGATCGAAGAAGACCCGGGCGTCATTGGTAAAATCGAGCTGACGCACACCGGCTCCGGCGGCGAGCACGGCCACGAGGCAGAGGACGATGGTGAGCGCGGGCCGATCGAGCGCGGCGGTATGCAGCAATGACTGTCGCAGCTTCATGAGCCGGCGCACTCACCCTTCTTCGGCCGTCTCCCCCCGTACCGCGCTCCTGCGGCCGAACAGCGCGGCGATGTCATCTTGGATGGCGAGCAGGCTCGGCACCAGGATCAGCACGATCAGGGTCGTTCCCATCAGGCCGAACACGATGGTCACCGCCATCGGCTTGAGAAACTGGGCCTGCAGGCTGGTTTCGAAGAGCAGCGGCAGAAGGCCGAAAATGGTCGTGACCGAGGTCAGAATAACGGCGCGCAGACGATCCCGCGCACCGCCGACCAAGGCCTCGATCAGCGTCTCACCGGCCGCCAGGCGGTCTTGAATCGCCCGCACCAGAATGATCGAATCGTTGACCACGATGCCGGAAAGCCCGAGCAGCGCGACCATGCTCAGGATGGTGAGGTCGAAGCCGAGCATGAGGTGGCCGAGGATGGCGCCGACCGCCCCGAAGGGGATCACCGCCATGACGAAGATCGGTCTCGCATAGCTCGCGAAGACCCAGGCCAGGATGAGATAGATCGCGAGCAGGGCGACGATGGCGCCGGTCCTCATGTCGCCGAGCGTCCTCGTCTGCTCCTCGGCCCTGCCGCGGAACAGAAGACCGACGCCGTTCGCTTGTGCAATCTCCTGCACCCCTTCGGCCTGGAGCGCGGCGATCATCTCGTCGGTGGTGGTGACCGCCTCGTCGAGCTCGGCGGTGACGGCAATCATGCGCAGGCCGTCCTCGCGGCGGATGGTGGCGAAGCCGGTCCTCTCGGTGAAGCGGACCACCTCGGCGAGCGGGACCTCGATCCCGGCCGGGCTGCGGAGATAGCTCCGCCGCAGATCGCCCTCGGTCAGCGAGTCACGGGGCAGGCGAACGCGGACGGCGACCTCCTCGTCCGCTCGCGCGAAACGCTTGGCGATCGCGCCTTCGAAGGCCGCGCGCACCTGGCGGGCGGCGCTCTCGGTGGTGAAGCCGAGGGCGCGGCCGCGCGAGGTCACGGTCAGGATCGCCTCCTGCTTGCCATAGGGCGTGTTGTCCTCGATGTCGCTGACGCCGGGGAAGCGGGCGAGGAGCGCAGCGACCTCGTTCGCCGCCGTCTTGAGCGCGAGAAGATCGCTGCCGGTGACCCGGATGTCGATCTCGCGGCCCGGCGGTCCGCCCTGCTGCTCGACGATCGTCATCGTCTCGAGGCCGGGGAGCGGGCGGATCCTGGCGCGCCAGGCCTCGATCAGCGCCTGGGTGCGTATCGAGCGCTGATCGGACGGCCGAAGCTCCACGCGCATGCCGCCGATGTGATCGCCGGTGCCGAGGAAGAACGCGTCGGAGCGGCCGGCTGGCGTGCCGACCTGACCGAGATGCATGACCACGAGCCCGCCCGCGCCGCCGGTCAGCGCTGCTTCGGCCTCGTCGAGCGCGCGCTCGAGCTCGCCGACCATCGCGATGGTGGTCTCTCGCTTGGCGCCCTCGACGAAGGCCACATTGGCGAACAGCGAATCCGATTCCGGCGAGGGGAAGAAGACGAAAGCGAGGCGCCCGCCCGCGATCAGGCCCAGGAACAGAATCAAGAGCGAGACGGCGACGCCGACCGTCAGGTAGCGCCAGGCGATGCAGCCGCGCACGGCGCGCGCGAACACGCCGTCGCGAAACGCGTCGAACCGCGGGTTGAACCAGCGCGCAAACCGGTTCTCCCGGCGTGGATCGACGGTGAGGGCGCCGCGCAGGTGCCCGGGCAGCACCAGGAAGCACTCGATCACGCTCGCGATGAGGACCGCGATGATGACCAGCGGGATCGCCACGACGATCTGGCCGATGATGTCGGAGATCAGGAACAAGGGCAGGAATGCGGCGATCGTGGTGAGGGTCGCGGCCATGACCGGCGCCAGCATGCGCTTCGCGCCGCGCTCGGCGGCCTCGATCGGATCGGCGCCCGCGGCCCGCTGCGTCGCGGCGTGCTCACCGACCACGATGGCGTCGTCGACAATGATGCCGATCGCCATGATCAGCGCGAACAGGCTCACCATGTTGATCGACTGGCCGGTCAGCATCATCACGCCGAGGGTGGCGAGCAGCGAGACCGGGATCCCCACCGCGACCCAGAATGCGACCCGCGCGCTCAGAAACACGAACAGGACCAGGACGACCAGGGCGAGCCCGGTCGCGCCGTTGCGCAGCAAGAGGTTGATACGGTCGTCGATGAGGTCCGCGAAATCGTCATAGTGCTCGACGGCGAGCGAGGGCGGCAGCGTCGGCCCGAGCTCCGCGATGAAGCTGTCGAGAATGTCGGTTTGTTCCAACGCATCGGAATCAAATGCGCGGCGAACATGCAGCTCGACCGCCGGGTTGCCGCCTCGGAGCGCGATCGGATCACGCTCGTTGAACTGGTCGGTAATGCGGGCGACATCGCGGAGATAGACCTTCGCGCCGTCTCCTCGCGCGATTACCTCGACATGGCCCAGTTCCTCGACCGATTTGGCGAGACCGAGGGCGCGGATCTGCTTTTCGGTGCCGGCGGGGACGATCCCTGAGGGCAGGTCAAGCGAGCTTTGACCGATCCGCGCGGCGATATCGCCCAGCGTAAGGTCGAGCTGACGCAGGCGCCCGGCGCCCACCTCGACCCAGATCTCCTCGCGCCGGCTGCCGTACAAATCGACCTTGTCGACCCCGCTCGCCAGGAGCCGCTCGCGAATATCCTTGGCATAGGCACGGAGCGCGGTCTCGGAAAACGGCCCCGAGACGACCAGCCGGCCGATCGTTTCGTAGTTGTAAATCCGCGTCACGACCGGCTTCTCGGAATCCTCGGGCAGGGTCTCGATCAGGCCGACCGCCGTCTCGACGACGGCGAGCGCGGTATCGAGGTCCGAGCCCGGCTCGAACTCGATCGCGATCAGACCGACTCCTTCCACCGATTGCGAGGCGACGCGCTTGACGTTGTCCAGAAAGCGGACCTCGGGCTCGATCACCGCGACGATATTAGCATCGACATCCTCGGCGCTGGCTCCGGGCCAAGTCACGCTGACCGAGATCCAATCGATACTGAAGGTCGGGAAGAACTGGGTGTTCATGCGAATGAGCCCAAGCGCGCCGAAGATCACCAGCATCGCCATCAAGAGGTTGGCGGCCGTGCGATGGCGCGTGAAGAAGGCGATCAGATCGCCGCCGCCGGAGGTCACTGCACCCGGACCTTGACCCCGGGTCCGATCTCCGGGAAGCGCGTCGCCGCGACGCGCTCGCCGTCGGCGATCTCACCGACCACGACGACGTCGTTGCCGACACGCGCCAGGAGCTCGACCAGCCGCGGCTCGAGCCGGTCGCCGACCACGGCGTAGACGGTGTCTTCGCCGACCAGCGCGGTTTCCGGCAGGCGTGCGGCCTGCCGATAGATCCGATCCGGAATGCGGGCCTCGACGAAGGCGCCCGGGCGGAGCGGCGCCCCCGCCCCGGCATCGGCGAGCAGGGCATAGACGGTGACGCCGCCGCTCGCGGCATCGAACCGGCCGTCGACGCGCCCGATCACGGCCCGGTAGGAGAAGCTGCGGCTCCCGGCGCGCCAGACGATGTCGACGGGGCGCCCCTCAAGCCCCTGCGGCGACGAGATCAGGCGGCCATATTCGGCATCGCTCAGATGGATTCGGGCCTCCAGGCGCTCGAGATCGAGCAGCCGGACCACGCGGTCATTGACCCCGACGCGCTTGCCGACGGCGACCGACGTCTCGGTCAGATAGCCGTCGAAGGGCGCGACCAGGCGCGTGTTCTCGAGATCGCGCCGGGCCCGGTCGAGCGCGACGGTGCTGCGCAGGATCGCCGCTTTCTGGCGGGCCACGCGCGCGGCCAAGGCGACCGTTCGGCGCTCGGCCAGCGCCGCGCTGCGCGCGCGCTCGCTGCGGCGCATCGAGGCGTCGTCCAACGCTTTCTCCGAGCCGATGTCGCGCGCCATCAAATCCTCGCGGCGCGCCACCTCGCGCTCGGCGATCGCGAGCAGCGTGCGTCCCTCGGCGAGGGCGGCCTCCTCGGCGCCGAGCTCCGCCTCGGCTTCCGCGAGAAGCGCCTGCGCCTCGGCCAGGCCCGCCTTCGCCTCCTCGACCGCGGCTTCGGATTCGAACGGGTCGATCCGGACCAGAAGGTCGCCGGCGCGCACCGTGCCGCCATTGACCACATCCGCACCCACCTCGATGACCTGCCCCGCCACCAGGGCGCGCAACTCGACATCGCGCTGGGCGACGATGTCGCCGAACGCGGTAATATCGGGCTGAATGTCGGCGATCCGAACGGTGGCGGCGGCGATCAGCCTCTCCCGCTCCTCCGGCAGCGCCTGCTCGAGCTGGGGCCTGGTCGCCTGCAGATAGCCGGCCGCCAGCACCGCGCCCCCGAGAGCCAGCAACGGAAGCACGATCATCAGGATCCTGCGGCGGCGGGACAAAGGCGGTCTCTCTCTTTGCTCGCTATATGGCAGTCTGCGATGCCGGTTTCAACGCACCGCGCCGTACAGTCGATCGCCGCGGGCGGCCCGATCGCAGCCGGCCTTGTGTCGGCATTGCGGCGCGGCAACAATCGCCGCCCACCGGACGATGGTGAAGCGAATGCCCGGCGCGCACTACAGCCCCATCGAGATGATCGACAGGCTCGTCTCCTTCGATACGACGAGCCGCGAATCGAACCTCGCGCTCATCCATTTCGTGCGCGACTATCTGGCCGAGCATGGTGTCGATTCAACACTGATTCACGACGAGACCGGAAACAAGGCCAATCTGTACGCGACGGTCGGCCCCGGCGACGTGCCCGGGATCGCGCTTTCGGGCCACACCGACGTGGTGCCCGTGGACGGCCAGCCCTGGGACACCGATCCGTTCCGCCTGGTGCAGAAGGACGGCCGCCTCTACGGCCGCGGCACGGCGGACATGAAGAGCTTCAGCGCGATCGCGCTCGCCCTGGTGCCCGAATTCGTCGCGCGTCCGCTCAAGACGCCGATCCATTTCGCGCTCTCCTTCGATGAGGAGGTCGGCTGCCTCGGCGCGCCGCTGATGATCGAAAAGCTCGGCGCCGAACTCGGCGTCAAGCCGCATATCGTGATCGTCGGCGAACCCACCACCATGGCGGTCGTGAACGCCCACAAGGGAGTCCACAGCTTCGCCACAAGGGTGCGCGGCCTGGAGGCGCATTCCAGCGCGACCCATCGCGGCGTCAACGCCGTTCAGCACGCCGCCAGGCTGATCCATTTCCTGACCGAGATGGCCGACGAGATGGAAGCCCGCGCGGAGCCCGAGAGCGGCTTCGACCCGCCTTACACCACGGTTCATGTCGGCACGATCCGGGGCGGCACGGCGCACAATATCGTGCCGCTCGACTGCGCCTTCACCTGGGAATACCGGCTCATGCCGGGCGCGGATGCGGACGAGATCCGCACCCGTTTCGAGCGCTTCGCGAACGAGACGGTTCTTCCCCGCATGCATGCGGTCGACCCCGGCACCACGATCGAGACCGAGCAACGCGCCTACGTCCCGGGCCTGGTGCCCGAGGAGGGATCGCCGGCGGAGGCGATCGTCATGGCGTTGGCGCGGACCAATCACACCGAGGTGGTCGCCTATGGCACCGAGGCGGGTCAGTTCCAGGAAGTCGGCATTCCGACCGTGATCTGCGGCCCCGGCAGCATCCGCGAAGCGCACAAGCCGAACGAGTTCATCGAGCTCGCCCAAGTCCAGGCCTGCGAAGCCTTCATGCGCCGCCTGCTCAACGAGGTCTGCGCCGCCTGAGGGGCCGCGGCCGCCGAACCGCGCGCCCGGCGACCGAGGGATCATGAACAACCGAGCCGCAGGCCCGGGGCGCGCGACCGCGCGCCGCGCCCTACGGCGCGTAGCCAAGCGAGCGGAGCGAGCGCCCGGCGCCTGAGGGAAATCATAGCCGAGCCCCTTCACGGGCTCGCCTAAACAGAAAGGATCAAAAATGGGCGGAGCCAGTCTGAGCCGCCACGGCGTCGTCGGCGTCATCACCATCGAGAACCCGCCGGTCAACGCGATGAGCCCGGGCGTGCCGCGCGCGATCCTGGAACGGCTGGCCGAGGCCGAGGCCGACGGTGCGATCGACGCGGTGGTGCTGCGCGGCGGGGGCACGGGCGCCATCGCGGGCGCCGACATCCGCATGTTCGGCAAGGCGTGGCCGGCGGGCGAGGCGACGCTGCGTGACGTGATCCCGGCGATCGAGCGATCCGCCAAGCCGGTCGTCGCCGCGCTGCGGGGCTACTGCCTCGGCGGCGGTCTCGAGATCGCGCTGGCCTGCCACTATCGGGTGGCGAGCCCGGACGCCGTCCTCGGCCAGCCGGAGGTGGCGCTCGGCTTCCCGCCGGGCGCGGGCGGGACTCAGCGCCTGCCGCGGCTCGCGGGCGTGGCGGCGGCGTTGCCGATGATCGTCGACGGCAAACGGGTGTCCGGGACGCAAGCCGCCGAGCACGGCATCGTCGATCGGGTGATCGACGGCGACCTGCTCGACGGCGCCCTCGCCTTCGCAGGCGAGCGGAGCGCAGCCAGCCCGCCCCATCCGCTCGCGCGCGACCGCGAGCCGGTGCTCGAGGACCCGGAAATCTTCGCGGCGACCCGCGCGCGCCTGGCCAAGCGGGCGCGCGGCCAACGGGCGCCGTTCGCCTGCCTCGAATGCGTCGAAGCGGCGCTGGTGCTGCCTTTCGACAAGGGCATCGAGAAAGAGCGCGCGATCTTCGAGGCCTGCATGAAGTCGCCGGAATCGGCGGCCTTGCGCCATGTCTTTTTCGCGGAGCGGGCAGCGCGCAAAGTGCCGGGCATTGCCAAGGACACGCCGACACGAGAGATCGAGAGCGCGGCCGTGGTCGGCGCCGGCACCATGGGCACCGGCATCGCCATGTGCTTCGCCGATGCCGGAATCCCGGTCCGCCTGCTGGATTCCGACGGCCGCGCCCTCGAACGCGGCCTGGCGACGATTCGCAGCAACTATGAGCGGAGCGCGTCGCGCGGACGGCTCGACCCGGACGAAGTCGAGGCGCGCATGGCGCTGATCAGGCCGGTCGAGGCCATCGACGCGCTCGGCGAGGCCGACCTCGTGATCGAAGCCGTGTTCGAGGAGATGGCGCCCAAGGAGGAGGTGTTCCGCAGTCTCGATTCGGTATGCAAGAAGGGCGCGATCATCGCCTCCAACACGTCCTATCTCGACGTCGACCATTTGGCCGACACGGTGCCCGGGCGCCGGGGTTCGGTTCTCGGGATGCACTTCTTCAGCCCGGCGCAGGTGATGCGGCTGCTCGAGGTGGTGCGCACCGAATCGGCCACGCCCGAGACCCTGGCGACGGTGCTCGCGCTGGCGCGCCGGCTCGGCAAGCTGCCGGTCGTGGCCGGGGTCTGCCACGGCTTCATCGGCAACCGCATGCTCGAAGGCTATGTGCGGGAGGTCCGCTTCCTGCTCGAGGAAGGCGCGGCGCCGGCGCAGATCGACGCCGCGGTCACGGATTTCGGGATGGCGATGGGACCCTGCGCCATGGCCGATCTTGCCGGTCTCGACGTGAGCTGGCGCAAGCGCAAGGCCGATGCCCACCTGCGCGATCCGAGCAAGCGCTATTCGGCGGTCGCCGATCGGCTCTGCGAGAGGGGCCGGTTCGGCCAGAAGACCGGCGCCGGCTACTACCGCTACGAGGCCGGCAGCCGCGCCCCGATTCCCGATCCCGAGGTCGAGGCGCTGATCGCCGCACTCGCCGAGGAGCAAGGCATCGCCCGCCGCGAGATCGGCGCAGACGAGATCGTCGCGCGGTGCCTCTATCCCCTGGTGAACGAAGGCGCGCGGATCCTCGACGAGGGCATTGCGCTGCGCGCGAGCGACATCGACATCGTCTGGATCAACGGTTACGCCTTTCCCGCCTGGCGCGGCGGGGTGATGCACTGGGCCGATCGGGTCGGGCTCGATACCATTCACGAAGCCATCGAGCGCTTCGGCACGGAGCATGACTTCTGGGAGCCCGCGCCGCTCTTGAGCCGCCTGGCCGCGGAAGGCAGGGGCTTCGGCGACCTCGACGCGGCGGCGTGACGTGCACGGCCGCCGCGGCCGGGTCACGCCGGCGGCGCGGCGGCCGGGCGCGCGTCAATCCCCTGCCGTGAACGGCGCGGCGTGCTCGCGGATTTGAGCTGGCCGCAGGCCGCCAGGATATCGCGACCGCGCGGCGCCCGCACCGGCGACGCATAGCCGGCGCGGTTGACGATCGCGGCGAAGCTCTCGATGACCTCCGGCGCCGAGCATTCATAGGGCGCGCCCGGCCAGGGATTGAACGGGATCAGGTTGAGCTTCGCCGGGATGCCGGCAATCAGCCGGACCAATTCGCGGGCATCCGACGGCGAATCGTTCACGCCCTTCAGCATCACATATTCAAACGTGATGCGACGCGCGTTGCTCGCGCCGGGATAGCGGCGGCAGGCGTCGAGCAGCGGCGCGATCGGGTATTTCCGGTTGATCGGCACCAGCTCGTCGCGCAAGGCGTCGCGGACCGCGTGGAGCGAGACCGCGAGGCCGACGCCGAGCTCGGCGCCGCAGCGCTCGATCATCGGAACGACGCCGGCGGTGGACAGCGTGATCCGCCGGCGCGAGAGCGCGATGCCCTCCGGGTCCATGGCGATGCGGAGCGCCTTCGCGACGTTGTCGTAGTTGAACAGCGGCTCGCCCATGCCCATCATCACGATGTTGGACAACAGCCGCGGGCCCCGCGGAGACGGCCATTCGCCATAGGCATCGCGCGCCACGAGAAACTGCCCAACGATCTCGCGAGCGTCCAGATTGCGCACCAGCCGCTGGGTGCCCGTGTGGCAGAAGGTGCAGCTCAGCGTGCAGCCGACCTGAGACGAGAGACAGAGCGCGCCGCGATCCTCCTCGGGGATATAGACGGTCTCGACCTCCCGGCCGTCGGAAAAACGCAGCAACCATTTCCGCGTGCCGTCGGCCGAGCGCTGCTCGGCTGCCGTTTCGGGGCGGGCCAGGCTATACCGCGCGGCGAGCGCGGTGCGCAGCGGGCCGTTGATGGTCGTCATCGCGGCGAATTCGGTGGCCCCGCGATGGTAAATCCAATGCCACAATTGTTTGGCCCGCAGCCGGGCACGCTCGACCGGCACGCCGACCGCGGCCACGCGGGAAGCGAGCTCCTCGCGAGTCAAGCCGATCAGGTTTTCGCGCCGGTCCTGCACGGGGCTTCACCCGAGGGCGGCGCGGCCGCCCGCGGCGGTCCCTCCGGATCGACGGGAATGCCCTCCTACGGGCACGCGCTGACGACGGCTCTGTGGGTTTTCGTGAAGCCGACCAGGGAATAGGTGTCGACGGAATGGGTGCCCTTTCGGGAGACCCCCCGCACCGTCATCTTGATGCCCCGGGCCATGGCCTTGACGAGGGTCGAGTCCGCCGCCTCGTCATTCACCCACGCGTGCTCCCCGTGGATCAGGTCGAAATCGTGGGCGCGTCCGTCGATACGCACCTGTACCAGCTTGCCCATCTGATACGGGTATCCCGAGGTCACGCTCACTTCCTCGGTCGTCTTGCTGCCCCGGCGCCGGGTCACCATGGCGTTGGGGTCGCCGCGCCGCGTGTAATTGCCGTCCGTGGCGGTCGGCTCCGTATACATGTAGCAAACCTTGTTGCCGTCCTCGACGAAGGTGTAGGCCTTCCAGGCCCCGTTCTCGGCCAGGAATTCCGGCAGCTTCTGCGCGGCCGCCTCCTGCGGGCCGAGCAAAAGGCACGCACAGCACAGGAGCGGGAGGAAAAGAGCCGTTCTCGCGACGATACGTTCGATCATGACTTCAGAGGGCTTTTCGACGACTGAGCGGAGAATAGCGAGATCGACCGCGCGCCGCTAGCCCTTGTCCAGGGTCCGGCGAACGGCGCTCCAAGGTCGATATTTCGCCCCCTCGCCGACCGCCCGGCGCGATGCGACCCGCACGCCTCCCGCACGCCTCCAGACGCGCCCCGGCACGGCGGTTTACGGCCGCGGCGGCACAGGCCATATAAGAGCCATGGCCATTCTCAAGATCGCCCGGATGGGCCACCCCGTGCTCCGCCAAACCGCGGCGCCGATCGTCGACCCCGCCGCGCCGGCCGTCGCGCGCCTGATCGGCGACATGATCGAGACCCTGCTTGATGCCAACGGCGCCGGCCTCGCCGCGCCCCAGGTGCATATGCCGCTGCGCCTCGTCCTGTTCCACGTCCCCCCCGGCCGGGAGGAGGAGGAAGAAGAAGAGGAAGAGGAGGAGGAAGAGGAGAAAGAGACCGAAGGCGAGGACGGCGGTTCGCGCCCTGCGGCGGAGGGCACGCCGCTCACGGTCCTGATCAATCCCGAGATCGAGCCGATCGGCGCGCGGATGGTGGAGGGCGTGGAGGCCTGCCTGTCGCTTCCCGGCCTCGCCGGCATCGTGCCGCGCCACGATCATATCTGTTATCGTTGGACCGACATCGAGGGCCGCAGCCACGAACGCGAGGCGCGGGGGTTTCACGCCCGCGTGGTGCAGCATGAATGTGATCACCTGGATGGAATCCTCTATCCGATGCGGATGACCGACCTCTCCACCCTCGCCTTCGCCAGCGAGCTCGGCCGTTCGGCGCCGGCGGAGGCGTGAGCCGTGTGGCGCGCGCTGCCGCCCGACGAGACCCGAGACCGGCTGCTCGACGCGGCTCTCAAGCATGTGCCGTTCGACGGCTGGTCGCAGTCGGCGCTCGACGCGGCGGCGAAGAATCTGGGGCTCGAGCCCGAGATCGCGCGGACTGCCTTCCCCGGCGGCCCGATCGCGCTCATCGACTATCACGCGGCCCGCGCCGATCGCCGGCTCGAGGGAGCGCTGAAAGACGCCGGGCTGGAGGCGATGCGAATCCGGGACCGCATCACCTGCGCCGTGCGGCTCAGGCTCGAGCAGAACGCGGAGCATCGGGAGGCGATCCGCGCCGCGCTGCCCATCCTGGCGCAGCCGCGGCACGGCCCGCACGCCCTCGGCTCTCTCTACCGCACCGTGGACACGATCTGGTTCGCGATCGGCGATCGGACGACGGATTTCGGCTTCTACACCAAGCGCGCACTGCTCGCCGGCGTCTACCTCTCCACCCTGCTCTACTGGCTGAACGACCGCTCCGAGGGCGCGCAGGAAAGCTGGGCCTTCCTCGACCGGCGCATCGCGGACATCATGCGCATCCAGAAGATGCGCGGCCGCTTCGCGCGGTTTCGCCCGCCGGGCGCGGACCTGCTCCGCCGCTTGCGCGAAGCCGCGCGCGCCGCCGCGAACGCCGCGCAGAGCGGCCAACGGAGCCCGACCTAGCGCCGCGCAACGCGTTCTATCGAAACCATGGCACTGGCTGCGGCACGGTGCGTCGGGTGTGAGAACCAACCGCCCGCAGGCGCGCCACAACCGACTGCCGTTCCGCTCAACGCTCGGGTTGCAGGAATCGTTGCGATCCCAACGGTTAGCCCGAGCGGCGCTTGAGCGGCAGCGTCCGCCGTGCATGGGACGTGACCCCTTCGACCCTCCGCGCGGCGTCCGGCGGAAAGGGTGACGGTCTCGCGGCGGATGGCGAACCACCCTCGGGCGCATTCAACCGATGGCTCGATGCCTGCGTCGACGAAGTCAACATCTTCCGGCCCTGTCAGGCCCCTGGCGAAACACGCCGCCCAATACCTTATCCAACCAACAGACAAGGAGACCCAACCGTCCCCTATGTCCTGAACCAGGACAGGAGCTTGACAGTTATGCGCCGCTGCCGAAAAGTCCCGGCGACGGCAAGTGATCAGGCCCGCTGCCCGGCCTGTGTCACGGTGATACCCCGGCACGGAACAAGAGGACCTGAAAATGAAATGGAATACAGCCCATGCGATCTCGACAGTCTTCGCGCTCGTATTGGCGGCGACGCTTGCCGGTCAGGCCCATGCCGCCTGCGGCAGCGGCCAGAGAATGAGTCACCAGGACGCGGAATGCCTGCGCACCGCGACACGCACGGTTGAAAACGGAAAAACTGTCGAAGTCCAGAACCTGTGCCCGTCCTACGGGGACGTCGTCGCATGGATCGACAGAGAGATAGAGACGGACCTGACATTGTATTTGACCGGCGAAAACACGGTAAAACGGTCCGTCATCGAGGTCAACGGGGTTTACTGCTGCCAGGATCTGAGCGATCTCTGCAACAGGTCGGACATCGTCAACGATGAGTCGTGCTTTGACCAGTTCCAGGCCAGCTATGCGGACGATTCGTGCAAGGATGAAACCGCCACCGCCAATAACGATAATTTGTGCGAGATCAGCGCGTATTGTAAGGACCCGGGTGGGATTTATTTGCCGGTTCCGTCAACGATAACCGTGCACTGGCCCGTAATCCCAAATCTCAGAAACTGTGGGGGCGACCTCTGCGTGTCTGAGAGTGTTGACTGACCCGGAGTTCCGCGGCGGCCACCGGACTGATACCCCGCGGCGCCACGAACCCGACCCGATTCCGGGGAGCAAAGCGCGCGCTCAAAACAGTATGTAGCGCGTCAATCCGAGCGAAATAGCCGGCGGTGATGTCGGGCAGGGCAAACCACATCGAGCCCGCCAGGGGCACCCGACACGGCAGATACAAGGCGTGAGGTTCCCCGAATCAAGAGCGAGTCGGCCCGGCCGCCGGCGGTAGCCCCACCATGGCGGCCACGCTAATCTGACGCGCCATGAATGATGCGACGTTAGCGGAAGCACCCCTCACCCGCGCGGGCCTCCTGGCGCGGGCCACGGCGCTCGTCGAAACGGTCCGGGAGCGCACCGACGAGGCCGAGCAGGACCGCCGACTCCCGGCCGAGACGATGCAGGCGATGCGCGCCGCCGGCCTGCACCGGATCTTGCAACCCGCCCGCCACGGCGGGGTCGAGGCGCATTTCTCCGGCATGGTCGATATCGTGGAGACCATTTCGC
Organism: Alphaproteobacteria bacterium; assembly: GCA_965248825.1. Taxonomy (GTDB): domain Bacteria; phylum Pseudomonadota; class Alphaproteobacteria; order UBA828; family UBA828; genus WTGU01. The sequence goes on from CBDFKL010000006.1 coordinate 185,176, forward strand.
TCGGCTGCAGCGCCGCGGGCTGGTGCCTGACCCAGTATTGCTCGCATAACTGCCTGCTCGGCTACTGGCCGGGCGAGGGGCAGGACGATATCTGGGGCGCGACCCCGGACGCGATGGTCGCCGGCTCGTTGATCCCGAGCTGCGGCAAGGCGCGAAAGGTCGACGGCGGCTGGCGGCTCAGCGGGCGCTGGCCGTTCGCGAGCGGGATCTATGGCGCCGACTGGTATATCGCCGCGGCGTTCACCGAGAACGGCGCCGGCGCGCCGGTCGCCCAGATGCACGCGGTGCCGCGCCCCGATTACGACATCCTCGACACCTGGCACACCGCGGGCCTCCGCGGCACCGGGAGCGCCGACATCGCCATCGAGGACTGCTTCGTGCCCGCCCACCGCGCGCTTCCCATCGACGCGACGAAAGGCGGCGGCAATGCGCCCGGATGCGCGGTGAACGACGCGGCGCTCTACAGGCTGCCGGCGTTCGCCATGTTCTCCATCAACCAGAGCGCCGTCGCGCTCGGTCTGGCCCGGGCCACCTATGACGGCTTCGTCGAGCGGACCCGGACCCGGATCGCGCGCATGTCGGGTAAGAGCGTCGCCGACTACTCGACCGCCCAGGTCAAGGTCGCCGAGGCCCATACCGCGATCGAGACCGCCCGGTTGCTGCTCCACGATTGCTGCGATGCCGGGATGGCGGTCGCCGAGCAAGGCGCGATCGCCCCGATGGAGCTCAAGACCGAACTGCGCGCCAAGGCGACCATGGCGGGCAAGCTCTCGGCGGAGGCGGTCGATCTGTTGTTCCATCTCTCGGGCGGCGCCGGGCTCTATGACAGCAATCCGATCTCACGGGCGATGCGCGACATGAACTGCATCCGCGGCCACATCACCCAGAACTGGGACGTCAACGCGTCCAACCACGGGCGCGTGCTGCTCGGCCTGCCCTCGGCGGACCCCGCTCTCTGATCCCGGCACGGTTTTTATTGTTCCCTCAGGCGCCGGGCGCTCGCGGGAGCACGAACAGCCGCGCCTGATGGCGCGAAGCCAAGCGAGCGGAGCGAGCGCCCGGTGATTCAATCCGATGTCCGCCCCAAGCGGCCCACTCCAATCAGGGCTCAATCTTGAAAGCCGATCGACGGCGGTCCGCAACCGCCGGTCGCACAACCGAGCGTGAGTGCACTAGAGTCCGGCTCGGGACGGGAAGGAACGCCATGGACGACCACACGGTCGCGGTTGACGGCACACGGACGCCGAGCGCACTGGCTTTCGCCGACGTTTTCAACGTGGCCGTGCCGTTCATCGACCGGCATGTTTTCGAGGGGCGCGGCGCCAAGGTCGCTATCCGCGATGCCGGCGGCGACGTGACCTATGCCGAGCTCGCCACCAAGGTAAACCGCGCGGGAAACGCGCTCGCCGCGCTCGGGCTCGCCGCCGGCGACCGCGTGCTGATGGTGGTCAAGGACTGCCCGGTGTTCTTCTACGCGTTCTGGGGCGCGATCAAGGCGGGGTTCGTGCCGGTCCCGCTCAATACCCTGCTGCGTGCGCCCGACTATCGCTTCATCATCGAGAACGCGCGCGCTAGCTGCATCCTGTGGTCGCCGGAATTCGCCGGCGAAATTGGCTCGGCGCTGGCCGAGGCGTCGCACCGGCCGGCACACGCGCTCCCCGTCGAAGGCAACGGCGATAGCTTCGCGGCCCGCCTCGCCGCGGCGTCGGGCGCGCTGGAGCCGGCCCCGGCGGCGGCGGACGACCCCGCATTCTGGCTCTACACTTCGGGATCGACCGGCGCACCCAAGGGCGGCGTCCACCGCCATCGCGACATGGTGGTGACCAGCCAGTACTTCGGTGTCGAGACGCTCGGCGCGCGGGCGGATGACACCCACTTCTCCGCTGCCAAGCTGTTCTTCGCCTACGGGCTCGGCAACGCCATGACCTTCCCGCTGTGGACCGGCGGCACGGCGGTGCTCCTCGCCGATCGGCCGACGCCCGAGACGACCTTCGCCGCCATCGACGAATTCCGGCCGACGATCTATTACGGCGTGCCGACGCTCTACGCCGCGCAACTGCAGGCGCTCGAGCGCGCGTCGGCGGAGCTCTCCAGCGTGCGCATCTGCGTCTCGGCCGGCGAGCCGTTGCCGGCGGCGCTGTATGAGCGCTGGCGTGGCGCCACCGGGCTTGACATCGTCGAGGGCATTGGGACGACCGAGAGCCTGCACATCTTCATCTCGAACCGCCCCGGCGCGGTCGTGCCGGGCGCCAGCGGCACCCTCGTGCCGGGCTACGAGGCCCGCCTCGTCGACGATGACGGGCGCGACGTGGCGCCGGGCGAGACCGGCAACCTGCTGATCCGCGGACAATCCCTCATCGCCGCGTATTGGGGCGAGCCCGAGCGCACGGCAGCCGCCTTCGACGGTTCGTGGCTCCGCACCGGCGACACCTATTACGTCGATGAATCCGGCTGCTATATCTGCTGCGGGCGGTCCGACGACATGCTCAAGGTCGGCGGCATCTGGGTGTCCCCGGTCGAGATCGAGGCCCGCCTGATCGCGCATCCGGCGGTGCTCGAAGCCGCCGTCGTCGGTCGCGCCGACGATGGCGGGCTGATCAAGCCCGAGGCCTGGGTCGTGCTTGCCGAGGGCCACGCCGCAAGCAGCCGCTTGACCGAGGCGCTGGTGGCCCACTGCAAGGAGGGGCTGGCGCGCTACAAATATCCGCGCTGGCTCCGCTACGTGGACGATCTGCCCAAGACCGCGAACGGCAAGATCCAGCGCTACAAGCTGCGCGACGATCGGTAAACCCGCGGGATCGCGACCGGGCGTCGAGCGGGCGCTGCCGCCTCCCCCGGGTATCGAACTGTCCCTAGTGGAACTCGACGTAGCGGTAGTCGAGCGGCTGGCCGTGGATGCCGCGCTTCGGCAGGGCGATCCAACCGGCCATCGCGCCGGGCTCGCTCACCGGGTTCATCAGGGATTCGACGAAGGCGCGGTCTTCCGCGCTCGGCAGCCAGCCGCCCCGTTTCGCGGCCCATGTCGCCGCGTCGACGAGCGTGCCGTCGGGTGCCGCGTGGATGCCGGCAAACGCCCCGATATTGCGGTGGAAGGCGCGGTGCGGCAGGCGCAGTTCGGCGTCGATGTCGAAATGGCGGATCACCTTGTTGAAGCGGTCGATACCGCGCTGACTGTCCTCGACATAGGCGTTGCGCAGCGTCTCGTTCATCGCCTTCAGCGCCGGCACCTCCTTTGATGCCACTCTGCCGCCGTCGACGGCCGAGACCGTGACGGTTCGGTCGGCGAGCACGTGGTCGTCGTCGATCTTGGTCTCGTGATAGCGGCCCTTCAGCCCCATGGCGTAGTAGTTGGCGGCGTTTGTCGACTCCTCCGATCCGAACAGGTCGAGACAGATCGAGTAGTGGAAGTTGATCCACTTCTGGATCAGCGCCAGCGAGACGGCGCCATGGGGGCCGACATCGTCGGTGTCGTGCGCGCGCATTTTCTCGCAGGTCCGCTGCACGATGCGCATGACGCCGGATTCGCCCACGAACATGTGATGCGCTTCCTCGGTCAGCATGAACCGGCAGGTGCGCGCCAAGGGGTCGAAGCCCGATTCCGCGAGCGCGCAGAGCTGGAACTTGCCGTCGCGGTCCTGGAAGAAGGTGTACATGAAGAACGACAGCCAGTCGTCGATCGGCTCGTTGAACGCCTCCAGCGTGCGCGGCTTGTCGGCATCGCCCGCGTGGCGGGCCAGCATTTCCTCGGCTTCCTCGCGCCCGTCGCGGCCGAAGAATGCGTGCAGCAGATAGACCATCGCCCACAGATGGCGGCCCTCTTCGACATTGACCTGGTAGAGGTTGCGCAGATCGTAGAGCGATGGTGCGCTCAGCCCGAGGCGGCACTGCTGCTCGACCGAGGCCGGCTCGGTATCGCCCTGTGTGGCGATGAGGCGGCGCAGCTCCGCACGGTACTCGCCGGGCAGCTCCTGCCACGCGGGCTCGCCCTTGTGGATGCCGAAGTCGATGCGCCGATCAGGCTGAGACTCGGCCAGGAAGATGCCCCAGCGGTAGTCGGGCATCCTGACATGGCCGAAATGGGCCCAGCCGTCGCGGTCCACACCGATCGCGGTGCGCAGATAGACCTCGTGCTCATGCGCGCCGACCGGGCCGAGCGCGCGCCACCAGTCGAGGTAGGCCGGCTGCCAGCGCTCCAGCGCGCGCAGCAGGCGGCGGTCGTCGGCGAGGCCGACATTGTTGGGGATGCGTTCGTTGTAGTCGACCTGCATCGGGCTCATCTCCCCGCGCTAGACGCGGTTGCGATCGAAGGTCGGCTGCACGCCGGACCCATAGAGCGCGAGAGCACCGTCGGGGCCGACGGTGTTGGGGCGCTGGAATATCCAGTTCTGCCAGGCCGAGAGACGGCCGAAGATCTTGGTCTCCAGGGTTTCCGGCCCGGCGAAGCGCAGCGACGCCTCCATGCCGGACAGCGCGTCGGGCGAGAAGGCCGCGCGCGCCTCGATGGCGATGCGCACCTCGTCGTCCCAGTCGATATCATCGGGGGCGAAGGTGACGAGGCCGAGTGCCTCGGCCGCCGCGGCGTCGAGGTCGGCGCCCACGGCGTCGTGCGCGGCGGCGAGCGCGTCGTCATCGCCGAGGAAGCGGCTGGCAAGCCGCGACAACCCGTTCGCCATCGGCAGCGGGCCTGCATTCATCGCCGTCAGCCTCACCGTCGCCGGCGCCAGGTTCGAGTCCTCGAAGGTGCCGTCGAGCATGAAGCTGCGGTCGGCCGCGAGCGCCAGTTCGAGCTGCGTGCCGACGAAGCACGAGCCCGGCTCGATCAGCGCAACGAGGCTGCGCGCACTCACCTCGAGGCGCTTGAGCGTGCGTTTCAGATAGAGCGTGATCTCGCGCACCAGCCAGTCGTCGGCGCAGGCCGCAAGCGCGGCATCGGCCGCCGCGACATGGTCGGCCGCGCCTGCCGTCTTGAGGGTCCAGGTGCCGAGCGCCGGCTCGTTGAAGCGCAGGTGCAGAATCGCATCGTCGAGCTCGCGCGCCAGCGCCAGCGGCCAGAAATCGGCGCCGGCCGCGTGGATGGCGGTGCTATCCGAGGGCGGCGGCGCGTCGGGCGCGGCGACCGTGATCGTCGCCGTCCCCTTGGCACGGTCGAGCGCGACCTGCACATAGCGGTACGCGATGGCGTCGTCGGTCACGGTGCGGTCGAGCCGCGGCAGCGCAATCCCGGTCGCATCCGCCGGCCGGTCGGACGTGGCAGCAAGGGCGGCGGCACGCGCGGCCACGGCATCGTCGATGCGCGAGCGCGGCGCCAGTTCGTCGACCAGCTTCCAGTCGAGCGCGCGGCGCCCGCGCAAGCCTTCCCCGGTGGTGCAGAAGAAGTCGGCGCGGTCGCGCCGCACACGGCGCTTGTCGACGACGCGGGTGAGCCCGCCTGTGCCCGGCAAGACCGCGAGCAGCGGCACCTCGGGCAGCGACACGGCGGTCGTGCCGTCATCGACCAGGATGATGTGGTCGGTCGCCAGTGCCAGCTCGTAGCCGCCGCCCGCCGCGCTGCCGGCGATCGCCGTCATCCAGCGCTGGCCGGAGTTGGCCGAGGCGTCCTCGATGGCGTTGCGCGTCTCGTTGGTGAACTTGCAGAAGTTGACCTTGTCGATGTGCGTCGAGCGGGCGAGCATTGCGATGATCGCACCGGCGCAGAATACGCGGTCCTTCGCCGAGGCAAGAACGACCGCACGCACCGCCGGATGCTCGAAGCGCAGGCGCTGGATGGCGTCGTTGAGCTCCATGTCCACGCCGAGATCGTAGGAATTGAGCTTCAGCGCATAGTCGCCGGCGATGGCACCGTTCTCGTCGACATCGAGCGCGAGCGTGGCGACGGCGCCGTCGGCGGCGAGCCGCCAGTGACGGTAATCGTCCGGGTGGGTCCGGAAGTCGATCATCGCGCTCTCCGTCTGTCGGGCAGTCGCATCCGGCTGGTGGCCCAGGCCGCGCGGGCCAGCCCCATGGCTACCTGAAATCGGCTGTGCCTTGGGGACTATATTGCGTGTGCCTTCCCGCCATCCACGAATATCACTGCGGAGGACGGAGGACCACGGCGCGGCCCGCCGCCGCAGGGCTTGCGCGAGCGCCGGAAGACACCGAACCGGACAACGCGCGTGCTGCCTGAACCGGACGCATCGTGTGTCAGCGACAGCCTGTGGGAAAAATACAACGCCCCGCGCTCGCTCAGCCCGCGGGTTCGTGAGCCAGGCGCGTCGGGCAGAGCCACCAGCCCGGGTGCTCGTCCGCGATGGTCTGCGCCAGGCGCGCCGCCGCCGCCTCGTCATCGAACAGGCCGAAGCAGGTGCCTCCCGATCCGGTCATGCGGGCGAGCAGGCACGCGCGCTCGCCCTCGAGGCGCGCGAGCACCTGCCGGATCTCCGGCACCTGGGCGCATGCCGGCCGCTCCAGATCGTTGCGCCGGCGGCGCAGCACTGCGGCGAGCTCCGAGGCGCTCGCCGGGCTTTCCCGAAAGCGGTCGGCGGTCGAGAACGGGCCGCGCCGCGCCGCGAAGACCGGGCCGGTCGGCACCGGCACGCCCGGATTGACCAGGAGCACCGTGCAGTCCGGCAGCCGCGGCGGTGCGCTCAGCTCCTCGCCGATCCCGGCCACATAGGCGGCGCGAGGATCGAGGCAGACCGGAATGTCGGCGCCGAGACCAAGCGCGATGCGCCGCAGCGCGCCGGCCCGCTCGCCGCCGAGCTCCCATAGCGCGGCCAGGCCGCGCAGGACCGCCGCCGCATCGGCCGAGCCCCCGCCGAGACCGGCCGAGACCGGGATGCGCTTGTCGAGCGTGATGCTGAGATCGGCCGGCCGATCGAGCGTCTCCGCCAGCGCCGCTGCCGCGCGGGCGACCAGATTCTCGGCCCCCCCGAGGGCCGGCGCGAAGGGGCCGGTCACAGTGAGGCCGAACCCTCGCGCCGGCGCGATCTCGAGCGTATCGGCAAGCCCAACGAAGCTGATCAGGCTATCCAGCTCGTGATAGCCGTCGGCGCGGCGGCCGGTGACGTGGAGATAGAGGTTGAGCTTGGCCGGCGCCTCGATGCGGAGCACCCTACTGAGCGCCTTCCAGCTCCGCCCCGGCGGTCAGGCCCTTGACCAGCTTGCGCCGAATCGTGCCGACCAGATCGTCCTCGGGCCCGAGGCCGAGGGCGCGCTGCCACTGGAATCGCGCCTCGTTCTGGCGGTCGACCCGCCAATAGGCATCGCCGAGATGATCGTTGATCACCGGATCGTCCGATTGCAGCTCGACCGCCCGCTCGAGCTGCCGCACGGCCTGCTCGTAGTCGCCCAGCCGGTACAACACCCAACCGAGGCTGTCGACGATGTATCCGTCATTCGGTCGAAGCGAGACCGCCGTTTCGATCATGGCCTTCGCCCGGTCGAGATTGCGCCGCTGCTCGACCCAGGAATAGCCGAGATAGTTGAGAACCAACGGCTGATCCGGGTGCAGCTCGAGCGCGCGCAGGAAATCGGCCTCGGCGCGGGGCCATTTCTTGGTCCGCTCGAGCGCGACACCGCGCGCGTAGAACAGGCTCCAATGCCGGCTCTCGACGGTCGGCGTCCGCTCCAGGGCGGTGTCGTAGGCGAGCACGGCCTCCGCGTAGCGCTCGTTCCTCCGGAGCGTGTCGCCGAGCATGATTACGGCATCGGAACGCTCGCTCCGCTCGTCCACCATATCCCGAAGCGCGGCGACCGCCTCGTCGACACGCTCGAGATCGGCCAGGCTCGCCGCCGCCCGAAGCCGCGCCCTCCAGACGAAGGGAGAATCGGGTGCGATGGAACGGTAGACCTCGCCGGCGTCTTCCGGTCGGCTCGCCGATTCCAGGATTTCACCGACCAGGATCCGCGCTTCGTCGAGGTCGTCGCGGAGGAACAGGGCGAGGCGCGCAAAGACCAAACCGGCATCACCGCTTTCCTGTTGCGGCACCGCGCTCCCGGCGCCGAACAAGGCCTCGGCCAGCCCCCCTCGGGCCCCGGAGACCAGGGGCTCCACCGCTTCATCGGCCCCGAGCGCATCGATTACATGCTCGGCCCAGACGCTGTCCGGGTTCTGCCCGCGGTATTCTTCATAGGCCGCACGCGCGTCGTCGCTGCGCCCGACCCGCTCGAGGACGTTGCCCAGCGCCGCGACCGAACGAAGCGAGCCGTTCGATGTCGCGACGGCTTCCCGAAAGAGCGCTTCGGCCTCGGCCGGTCGGCCCGCGATATCGTTCATGAAGCCGCCATGGAGCGCAAAGAAGGACCGGTAGGACTCCCGATCGCCAAGCGGCGCGAGGGCCCCGAACGCGTCCTCGACGTCACCGCCGCCGAGGCGCATCCAGCCTTCGATCGCGGGCAGCAGGAAGGCGTACACGCCGCTCCACCGAATCCTCGCGACGTGGTCCAGCGCAGCCTCGAAATCACCGCGGCGGGCGTCCTGAAGCCCGAGAAGGAGGCGGGCGAGACGCGCATCGGCGTCGATCTCGGTGAGACGTCGGCTGAGCTCGATCGCCTCCTCGACCCGCCCATCGGCGATCAACAGCGAGACGGTGCGGCGCAGCAGAGAGGGGTTATCCGCATCGTGCCTGAGCGCGCGCAACAAGTGCTCGGCCGCCGACGAATAATCCCGATGCGTGTGAGCGAAGCGCCCGGCGAGATAGCTGCCGAGCGACGAGACGCCCGACCGTTCGGCGCCGGCCACCGGCTTGGCCGGCACCGGCGGCAGGGGCGAATCGGCCGCCGCCGGCCCGCTCGCGCAGGCCGCGAGCGACGCGACCGCCAGGGCGCCGGCCACAAGGCGGGCAGCGCGGCGCGCCCCCCGGGCACGGCGCCGGGCCGCCGTCATAGCACCGTCATCGCTCACGCGGTCAGCTTACTCGATCTCGGCCGGGACGACCATTTCGGGCCGCATTTCCCAGGTCACCGATCCATTTGATGAAGCTGCACGCCTCTATTTACCTCGCCAATTTTGCCTTGTTGTGATTCTCTGCGGCGGTTCGCTTCGAGGGGGGTATTGATGAGGCAGGCTGGTCTGTTCGGCTTACCGGATCATTTGCGCAAGCTTTCGGCGACGGGCGATCCGTTGGAGGTGCTGGCGAAGGTTGTCGATTTCGAGATTTTCCGCGCACCGCTTGAGGCGGCGCTGGGCTATTCGGACGGATCGAAAGGCGGCCGCCCGGCCTACGATGCGGTGGCGATGTTCAAGGTTCTGATCCTGGCCGCGCGGCACACGGTGAGCGACGAGCGGATGGAGTTTCTGATCCGCGACCGTTTGAGCTGGCTTCGCTTCCTGGGCTTCGATCTCGGTGCGCCGACGCCGGACCGCAACACCATCTGGACCTTTCGCGAGCGTCTGGTCCGGGCCGGGGCGATGGATGAGCTGTTTGCCGCCTTCGATGGCGAACTGCGCCGGTGCGGCTATCTGGCGATGGGCGGGCAGATCGTCGATGCGACCCTGGTATCGGCGCCCAAGCAGCGCAACCGCGATGACGAGAAGCGGGCGATCAAGGCGGGCAAGAGCGCGGCCGAGATCTGGCCCGATCAGCCGACCAAGGCGGCGCAGAAGGACACAGACGCGCGGTGGACGGTGAAGACCGGAAGGCGCAAGAACCCCGCCGGGGCGCAACGGCGCATGCCCGACATCGCGATCCCGGTGTTCGGCTACAAGAATCATGTCGTCATCGATCGGGCCTACGGCTTCATCCGCGGCTCGGCGGTGACCGATGCCGCCCGCCATGACGGCAAGATGTTGCGTCATCTCGTCACCAGCGACAATCTGGCCGCCGGCGTGTGGGCCGACAGCGCCTATCGCTCGAAGGCGAACGAGGCGTGGCTGGCGGGCAAGGGCCGGGTCTCCCACATCCACCGCAAGAAGCCGCCGGGCCAGGCCATGCCCAAGGCGACCGCCCGGGCCAATGCCCGCAAGTCAGCGGTCCGTGCACGCGTCGAGCATGTCTTCGCCCAGCAGAAGGATCGCATGGGCCTGTTCGTCCGCACCATCGGGCTCAAGCGGGCGGAGGCCAAGATCGGGCTCGCCAACCTGGCTTACAATTTCCAGCGTCTGATCTTCCATGAGCGCAGGGCCGCCATGGCATGAGTCCGCCCGTTTGACCGAAAAACACCCCGCCGAGAACGAAGCCGCGGACGAATAACGCCGTCAAATCCACCCGGCGCACGGACCGGCCAACAGAACACCCTTATCCGCGCCAAATCGGCCGGTTGTTGGAGGTCTCCAGCTTTATCCGGCCTCAGTTCCGCCGCCGCTTGAAGCCGGAGTTACCCGGCTCGCGGCTCGCGTCCGACCCGGGTCTGCTCGTCTACCGCGAACCGGACGACGCTCCCCGTCTGACCGCATCGGCCGGAAAGCCATCTGCGAACCACCGCACCGGCAAGAATGGCTAGCACGGCGTCGGCGTGCCCAGATCGAAGCCCAGACAACGCAACCCGTCTCATCGACAGGCCCCAACCGATCAAGCCAACAGAAACACAATGAATCCAAATTGGCTGGGTTAATGGAAATGTTCATATCCAAAAATAAATAAGATATTTTTCTTAATATTCAACCTACATTGAAGGTGTTTGATGGCCACACCGCATTCGTTCGGTGCTCAGTTAGAACCAAAGAGTCAGACTTGTTGACTCCAATTTCGCATTCTCGTATGGACGTACACGATAATGCGAAAAGTCTAAATTCTGATCTCCGGTGGGGGTGAGCGGGTTATCTATTTGAGCCAACTAGGAAAACCCGATGAACACAACGACCGCGACAACCGCCAATAGTGGGAAGAAACCATTTGATGCCATTGTAATTGGGGCTGGTATTGCTGGGTGTACCCTGGCCTACGAGCTCGCCTCACGAGGCGTTAAAACCGTGGTTCTTGAGCAGAGTATTGTGGCGGCGGAGTCCTCTGGAAAAAACACGGGGACTCTCTTCACGGGGCCGCAAAAAGAGGTTGTTGAGCTATTTGATGCCAGCGTGGAAGTTTATACGGAAATCGCGAACGGTCCGATCCCGTTCGAGTTTGTAAACAAGGGCCACCTTCTTATTGCCGAAACCGAGGAGGAATATGAAAACGCTTCCGCCATTGCAGATGGATACCGAGCTGCTGGGGTGGGAATGCAACCGGTTTCCGGAGCCGAACTCGCGCGCGATCAGCCTCAGTTGAGCTTCAAAGTGGCGGGCGGATATTTTGCGGAGCGTTCGTATTCATTGGAGCCTATGGGTGCCACTCACGCTTTCGCCCATGCGGGACGCGAGGCCGGAGCGGAATTCAGAACCGGATGCCGAGTCGCTCAAGTAACGACACAGGGTGGAAAGGTTTCGGGGGTCTTGACTGACCAGGGGATCGTGTCAGCGGATATGGTTTTCATCGCGACAGGGATGTTTATGCCGGAACTGTTGCGAAGAACCGTTGGTCAAGGCCCCTTGCCCAGCCTTCCATTTACCGCTGGACGCGGATGGCTTCTTCAGTTGGGGAAACTCGATATTGAGATCCCGTGGATGGTCGAGGAATTTTCTTGGCCTGACCAAGAGCTACTCGGAAAGCAGATGGCGATCGGAACCCTGTCCGACATATCCCAACAGCTTGACGACCAACTCGCGGTAGAAGCGATCTGCCTGAACCCAATGGCCGGCGGGGACGCGCGTCTAGGCGCGACCATTCAACCCTCACTTCGCGACTTGGTTAGAAACGTAGATGTCGCCAGCGGCATAGCAGCACGTACCATCCGGATGATGAATGGGATGGCCGGGCTCAGAGTGACCAACGCCTATATGGGCGACAGGCCAATGCTATCAGACGGCATGCCTGTGGCTGGTCGCTCCCCGATCCAAGGCTTGTTCGTTCATGGCGGCATGGGCTCGATCGGGATGCACGCCGCTCCCGCAACAGCTCGCTGGCTGGCGGATGCGGTCGTAAACGGCGACGGAAATCCACCGCAAGAATGGCTGCAGCCGTCTCGCTTCCCCGGGTGGGGCTAAGGTAACAGGAGGGGCGCGAAAGCTATAACAACGCATAACAACTGAATTCCGCCGCCCCGAGACCGCTACGCGCTTTTCGGTCGGCTGATTTTCGGGCCCTACATGTTGGCGTAGTTGGGGCCGCCGCCGCCTTCGGGCACGACCCATTCGATGTTTTGCGTCGGGTCCTTGATGTCGCAGGTCTTGCAGTGGACGCAGTTCTGCGCGTTGATCTGCAGACGCGGCTCGCCGTCGCCGTCCTGCACGATCTCGTACACGCCGGCCGGGCAGTAGCGCTGCTCCGGCGCATCGTAAAGCGCGAGATTGACCCGTATCGGGACGCCGTCGTCCTTGAGCCGGAGGTGGGCGGGCTGGTCTTCCTCGTGGTTGGTATTCGACAGATAGACCGAGCTCAGCTTGTCGAAGGAGACCACGCCGTCCGGCTTCGGATAAGCGATCGGAGGCGCGTCCGCGGCCTTCTTCAGGCTCTCATGGTCGAGCCGATGGCGGAGCGTCCAGGGCATGACGCCTCTGGTCCAGAGCTCGAAGCCGCTGATCACGGTGCCGGCCGCGAGGCCCCAGCGGAACGCGGGTCGGCAGTTTCTGACCTGCTTGAGGTCCTTGACCACCCATGATCGGCGCAGGCTCGCGGGATAGGCATCCAGCGGCTTGGCGCCGTCGCCCCCATCGCGGAGCGCCGCGAACGCGGCTTCGCCGGCCAAGGCGCCGCTCTTCATCGCGCTGTGGCTGCCCTTGAGCTTGGGCACGTTGAGGAAGCCGGCGGCGCAGCCGATCAAGGCGCCGCCCGGAAACACCAGGTCGGGAACCGACTGAAACCCGCCCTCGTTGATCGCGCGCGCGCCATAGGCCAGCCGCTCGCCGCCTTCGAGGGTCGGGCGTATCAGCGGATGGGTCTTGAAGCGCTGGAACTCGTCGAAGGGCGACAGATGCGGGTTTTCGTAGTCCAGCGCGATCACGAAGCCGATCGAGACCAGGTTCTCCTCGAAATGATAGAGGAAGGAGCCGCCATAAGTCCGCCCGTCGAGCGGCCAGCCGAAGCTGTGTTGGATCAGGCCCGGGCGGTGCTTGCCGGGATCGATTTGCCAGAGTTCCTTGAGCCCGATGCCATAGGTCTGCGGCGCGGCGCCCGCGCGCAGACGAAAGCGCTCGGCAAGCTCTTTGGTCAGCGAGCCGCGTGCGCCCTCGGCGAACAGCGTGTATTTCGCGTGCAGCTCGATGCCCGGCTCATGGCTCGCCTTCCTGGTGCCGTCCTTGGCGATTCCCATATCGCCGGTGGCGACGCCCTTGACCCTGCCGCCGTCGTCATAGAGCAGCTCGGCGGCGGCGAAGCCCGGATAGATCTCGACGCCGAGCTCCTCGGCCTGTTGGCCCAGCCAGCGGCACAGATTACCGAGGCTGATGATGTAGTTGCCGTGGTTGCGCATCTGCGGCGGCAGCAGAAACCCCGGCAGCTTGACGCCGCCGCGCGCGGTGAGAAACCGGAATTCGTCGGCGCCCGCCGGCGTGTTGAGTGGCGCCTCCTTCTCTTTCCAGTCGGGGATCAGCTCGTTCAGCGCGCGCGGATCGAACACGGCGCCGGAGAGAATGTGCGCGCCGACCTCCGAGCCTTTCTCGAGCACGGTCACGCCGATCTCGTGACCGGTTTCGAGGCTCAGTTGACGCAGGCGGATCGCGGCGGCGAGCCCGGCGGGGCCGGCGCCGACGATCACCACGTCATACTCCATCGATTCCCGGCTCATGGGCCTCGCCAATTTCGGCCGAGAATGCCGCGCGCGCAAGAGTCGTTATGGCGCGCGCACGCCGTCGGGGCCGGGTAGAACCCGAATAGAGCAAGGCAAGCCCGGGCGGGCCGTGCTACAGCTACGACGTGGTGAAGGTCACGGACGAGGCGGGCGAGGCGGGGCGAGCGGCGGATCACCGAGGCCGAGGCCGAGATCGTGCGCCGCGTCTTCCGGGAGTTCGCCGCCGGCGTCTGAACACGCAAGGCGTCCCCGGCCCGTCGGTCGAGAAAGTCCGGACATGCGCCTGGTCCAAGACCCGGACAGACAACGGCCCTCCGACCCGCGACCAAGAGCCCGATCCGCGTCGTCTTCCGGTTGCCATCGTCGTCGCGTATTGTCGCGTATCAATGGAGGTATGCAGAGCGCGGTCTCGTAAAGGCGAAAACGGCTCGGTAAGCACAGGGGAGAAAGGCAGCATGGAACCTTCAGCGGTCCCGCTTGCGCGAGGCTTGCCGGTGATCGGCAACGGCTTCGCCATGGCGCGGGACATGGGCGGGTTCCTGATGGCGCAATACCGGAAATTGGGTCCGGTATTCCGCATCCGGCTCATGAACCGCCGGTTCACGGTGCTGGCCGGTGTGGACGCCAACCGTTTCCTGCAACGAGACGGCGCCACGTTTCTGCGATCATTCGAGCCCTGGACCGGGTTGAATGACCGGTTCGGCGCGGCGCGTTCGGTACTAAGCACCGACGGCGCCGAGCACGCGGTCTTCCGCCGAACTCTGAAGCGAGGATATTCCAGGCGCTATGCCGAAGACCGCGTATCGGACCTCATCGACATCGCTCGCCGGGAAATCGCGGATTGGCCGCGCACGACGCCGTTGGCCGTAACATCCGCCCTTCAGCGCATCGCCAGCGACCAGGTGGGGACCTTGACCACCGGCGTTTCGCCGCGCGCCTACAACGAGGAGCTGGCTGATTTCGTCCACGCGCTGCTCTCGACGATCATCATTCCGCGGCCGACGCTGCGCTGGTCGCCGCGCTTCCGGCGGGCTTCGGCGCGGATGGACGAGTTGTACCGCGACGTGATCGCGCGCCATTCGGGAGAACGGCGCAACCGCGACGGCGATGAACCCGACCTTATCGACGACCTGCTGGACCTGCACGAATCGGATCCCCAGTTTTTCCCCGAAGCCGATCTGAAGGTCTCTGCGCTCGGCCCCTTCATCGCCGCGCTCGACACGGTGGCCAACACCTGCTCCTTCATGCTCTACGAGCTGCTGAGGAATCCCGACATCATGGCGCAGGCACGCTCAGAGGCGAATGCGCTGTTCGCCGACGGCACGCCGGCGTGGCGCGATGTCCGTGAAATGGATGTCATGCACCGCGCGGCAATCGAGACCATGCGGATGCATCCCGTCGCGCCCTTGCTTATTCGAACGGCAGCCAATTCCTTCGAGTTCGGCGGACATCGTATCCCGGCCGGCGAAGCCGTGATGATCGCGACCTCGATCCCCCATTACCTGCCGGAATTTTTCCCCGACCCGGAGCGGTTCGACATCGACCGCTACACCCCAGACCGTGCGGAGCATCGGCGTCCTTATGTCTACGTTCCTTTCGGCCTGGGCGCGCATCGTTGTCTGGGCAACGGCTTCGCCGAGGTGCAGATCGCGGTGACCATGGCCACCGTCTTGCACGATGTGGAGCTCGCCCTCCACCCGGTCGGCTACAGATTGAAGAGCACGCAACTCCCGCTGCCCGGTCCGGACAAGTCGTTCAGGGTCCGCGTAAGGCCTAGAAACGATGGCGTATGCCGATCTCGAGGAGATGATCGGTCGTCGCATTGACGGAAGCCGTGGCATTCTCGGATCGTGTCCCGCGTTGTGGTGCAAGAGCGTCGAGCGCCGCGCGGTGTCCGGCGGTTCGGGGCGCCTTGTCGTTTCCGGGCCGGGTCGTCGGCCTGGTCCTATTGCTCGCGTCCACGGCGCACGCGGCGGCGTTGCCTCCCGTCGAACATCTGCAAGAACAGATGGGGTTTCCGCCGGGGACGGTGTCGGTCTACGAACCGCATCTGAGTGTGGGAGACACGCAGGTTGAAATCGACTATGTCGGGTACCGAGCCGTCGATGTGATGGCGCGCGTCTTTGGCGAGGATTGGCGAAGCCAAGCTGAAACGATCGAATTCCGTGCCTTGGACGGTTACGTTTCGCGCATCGATGTCGGACGCTTTCTGAAAGAAAACGCTTTTATTGTTTTTTCCCGAAAGGACAGTTCCGCTTTCACGGTCGACAATATCGCGCAGAACCAGACCGATGTGCCGCTCGGGCCGTATTATCTGGTTTGGGACAACATCGCCGATCCCGCTTTGCTGGAAGAAGGCGCCCGAAACTGGCCGTATCAGGTGACGGACGTGAACCTCGTGACGGTGTCCGACGATGCTCTATTGCCGAAGGGTCTTGACGCTCGTTTTCACGAGGGTGCGAGGCTCGCGAAAATGCACTGTTTGGCTTGCCACGAGGTGAATGGTTTTGGTGGGGCGAAATTCAAAGGCAACTTGGCGGAAATCGCCAAAGGGTACGCGGAGGCGGCGTTCATTCGATTGGTTTTGACCCCCTCCTCCGTGCGACGCGACGCGACCATGCCGCCGCTCTCGGATCGTCTGTCCGAAGCCGAGCGTCGGCGCATCGCGAAAGCTTTGTTCGATTATCTGAGCGAGGTTCCGGTCCTGCCATAGAGATCGGCTACTCTCCGCTATGTGGGGGTGCCGCGGACGACTCACGAGGCCGGAGCCGGCCGGCTGCGCGGGCGCGATTCCAATGAAGCGAGAATCGATCTAACCTGCCGGCCATGACCGATGAAGAGCCCCTTCGCGCGCTCCTGCACTGGTATGCGCTGGCCGGTGTCGACCAGGCGATCGATCACGCGCCGCATGACCGTTACCGGGAAAGCGAGCCCGCGCCCGCCGCCGCTCCGGAGCCCGCCCGGGAGGCCTCGGCCTCGGCGCCGGCGGCGCCGCTTGCACCGGGTGACGCCACCTGGACCGCCCAGGACATTGCCGCCGGCTGCGACAGCCTCGAAGAACTGGTCTCAGCGGTGCGCGCCTTCGACAGTTGCGCCCTCAAGCGCACGGCGACCAACACGGTGATCGGCGACGGCAATCCCTGTGCCGCGCTGATGATCGTCGGCGAGGCCCCCGGCGCCGAGGAGGACCGCCAGGGCCTCCCCTTCGTCGGGCCCGCCGGCCGGCTGCTCGACAAGATGCTGGCCGCGATCGGCCTCGACCGGTCTCAGGTCTATATCACCAACATGCTGCCCTGGCGGCCCCCGGGCAACCGGTCGCCCACCGCCGAGGAGCTGGCCATCTGCCAACCGTTCCTCGAACGCCAAATCGAGCTGATCGCCCCCCGGATCCTGGTCCTGGTCGGCGGCATCGCCGCGAAGGCGCTGCTCAATCGGCGGGAGGGCATTACGCGCTTGCGCGGCCGTTGGTTCCCGTTCTCGACCGCCCGCATGAGCCAGACGGTACAGACCACAGCGACGTTTCATCCGGCCTATCTGTTGCGTCAGCCGCATGCGAAGCGCGAGGTGTGGCACGATCTCCTCGAGATCGAAGCCAAGATCAAGGATGGGGAGCCGGCGCAATGATCGGAATCGACGAGAGCAAGCCGTTTCGTGCCGTCAATATCGCCGTCCTGACGGTCTCGGACTCGCGCGGGCTGGCGGAAGACCGCTCGGGCCAGGTCCTGGTCGAGCGGATCGAAGCGGCCGGCCACCGCGTCGCGGACCGTCGGATCGTCGTCGATGAGCGGGGCGAGATCAGCGCCACGCTGCGCGGCTGGATCGCCGACCCCGAGGTCGACGTCGTGATCGCGACCGGCGGCACCGGCGTGACCGGCCGCGACGTAACGCCGGAGGCGTTCCACGACGTTTATGACCGGGAGATACCGGGCTTCGGCGAGCTGTTCCGCCAGCTCAGCTACGACCTGATCGGCACCTCGACCATGCAGTCGCGCGCCACCGGCGGCGTGGCCGAGGGCACCTATCTGTTCGCCCTGCCGGGATCGCCCGGCGCCTGCAAGGACGGCTGGGACAAGGTTCTGCGCCACCAGCTCGACTATCGATGGCGTCCGTGCAATTTGGTCGAGCTGATGCCGCGCCTGCAGGAAACCGAGCGGCGCGGCGGCGCCTGATCCCGGCCGCGCCGCGCTCGGGGCCAATGGCGGCGACGCATCAAGACAGGGGAGGAGAGCCATGGAGAAAGAGATCATCGAGATACCCAAGCTGTCCGAGGCGCTGCGCAAGGTCGGCGTTCCGTTGTCGCCTTGCGTGCGGGCCGGAGACGTCCTCTACCTCTCGGGCATTCCGCCGCTCGACCTCGACACCGGCGCCATGGTGGAGGGTGGAATCGCGGCCCAGACCGAGCAGGTGCTGGAGAACATCAAGCACACGCTCGAGAGCGCCGGCTCATCCCTCGACCGCGTGGTGAAGGTTACCGTCTACATCACCAATGCCGCCCACTACAGGACCGTGAACGAGGTCTACGCGCGCTACTTCCCGCAGGACCCGCCGGCGCGGACCTTCGTCGCCATGGCCTCATGGCCGATGGAGTTCGATATCGAGATCGAGTGCATGGCGCTGGCCTGAGCACGCCAGCGGCCGAGCGCGGCGCCGTCGTCCACATCCGCGAGCCGATCGACGACGGCCACCCGGAACGTCGCCGGCGCGTTGCGCCTGGTATCGGCGAGCGCCTCCGAGGTCGACCAGCGCACCTCTCGGAAGGGATCGATCAGGCGCCCGCGCGCGCCCAGCCCGATGAGCCAATAGCCGCCGTCGGCCGCCGGCCCGAGCACCATGTCCGCGCCTCCGAGCGCGGTGAAGCCGCGCGCCACGTGGCCGGGCGTGAGCTGCGGAATATCGCTGCCGACGATAATCGCCGGCCCCGGCGGCAGGCTCCGGAAGACCCGCAGCATTCGCTGCCCGAGATCGCCGATGCCCTGCTCGACATGCGGCAGCTGGAACGGCCAGAAAACATCCCGCCCGTGCCAGCCTGCGGGCGTGGTCGCGAGCCAGGCGGTCCAACGTGGATCACGGACCAGCGGCGGCACCACATGGCGCACCAGGCGCCGGTAGAAGCGCCAGGCCTCGGGACGCCCGACATCGCGCGCGAGCCGCGTCTTCACCTGGCCGAGGCGCGGCTCCTTGAGGAAGATCGCGAGCTGGCGGCCGCGCGACCTCATCCATAGAGCCGTGCCACTGTCTCGGGCCGAACCCCCAGATAGAACAGCACGAGGCAGCAGGCATTGCGCAGCATGCGCGGCGCATAGCCTGCACGCCGATAGCGCACGGCCGAGGTGGTCGCGGGCGTGGCCAGATAGGCGAGTCTGCGGCGCCCGATCCGCCGGACCAGATCGACATCTTCCATAAGCGGCAGCGGCCGATAGCCGCCGAGCGCCGCATAGTGATCGCGATGGATCACGAGGCCCTGATCGCCGTAAGGCAAGCCGAGCACACGGCAACGCCACGCGACGAGCCGTTCGAGCAGGCGCGCGGCGGCCGAGCGATCATCGATGGCGAAGCGGAAGGCGGCCGCGCGCGCCTTGTTGGCCGATATGCCGATGAACGCTCTCAGATCTTCATCCCAGCCGGGACCGAGCGTGGTGTCGGCATGGAGGAACAACAGCCAGGCTCCGGATGCGGCCGCGGCGCCCGCGCCCAACTGCCGCCCGCGCCCCGCCGCCGCATCGATCGGCCGCGCGCCGTGCCGGCGGGCTTCGGCGAGCGTGCCGTCCCGCGATCCGCCGTCGACGACCACGATTTCGACCTCCATCGATCGATCGGCGAGCGCCGCGATCCCGCGTTTCACGCTCTCCAGGGTCGCCCCAAGCGTGCCGGCGGCGTCGAGCGTCGGGATCACGATACTGAGGATCGGCGTCACCCATCGACAATGGCCGGGCGGCCGCGGCCGGTCAATATCGACACCTCGACGCAATCGGCAGCCGAGAATATGTTCTTGTAATGTTCCATACTTCGTATACTCTGCCCCGATGAGGACCCTGCGCAAGGGACGGGGCGCCGCGAGCAACCGGAGCGGGCGGCACGAGCGCCACGATTATGAGGCGTTCGACGATGGCTGGGGCACCATCGACGAGGCGCCGGCGCCGCTGCGCACCGAGGTGCGGCCCGACGCGAGCCGCACCGTGATCACCCGCAACACATCGCCCGATCTCGGTTTCGACCGCTCGATCAACGTCTACCGCGGCTGCGAGCATGGCTGCGTCTACTGCTATGCGCGCCCGACCCATGCCTATCTCGGCCTCTCGCCGGGCCAGGACTTCGAGAGCCGGATCTTCGCCAAATACCAAGCGGCGTCCCAGCTCGAGCGCGAACTCGCCCGGCCCGGCTATGAATGCCGGGTGATGGCGCTCGGCACCAACACCGATCCCTACCAGCCGACCGAGCGCCGCCTCGCCCTGACAAGGCGCGTCCTGGAGGTGCTCGACCGCCACGACCACCCGGTCGGTATCGTGACCAAGTCGGCCTTGGTCACGCGCGATATCGATATCCTCTCCGCCATGGCGCGGCGCCGCCTCACCACGGTCGCCATCTCGGTCACGACCCTCGACCGCGGCCTCGCGCGCACCATGGAGCCGCGCGCCTCGACGCCGGCGAAGCGTCTGGCGGCGATGCGCACCCTCAGCGAGGCCGGCGTGCCCGTCGGCGTGATGGTCGCGCCGGTGATTCCCGGTCTCACCGATCACGAGATGGAGGCGATTCTCGAAGCGGCCCGCGAGGCCGGCGCGAGCCGGGCGGGCTATGTCGTCCTGAGGCTGCCGCGCGAGATCAAGGATCTGTTCCGGGAGTGGCTCGCGGCGCACGCGCCGAACAAGGCGAAGCGGGTCATCCGCCTCGTGCGCGAGATGCGCGGCGGCAGGCTCTATGATGCGCGCTTCGGCGCCCGTATGACGGGCAGCGGACCCTATGCCGCGCTGCTCGCCGCGCGTTTCGCCGCGGCCACCCGCCGGCTCGGCTTTGAGCGCCACCAGACGCGACTCGATACCGCGCAGTTCCGCGCCCGCCGCGGCAGGCCGGCCCAACTCGATCTCTTCTGACTCAACCGCTTGCGCCGGCCCGCAGGCTGCCGCCCGGCGCCCGTGCTAGGAAGAGCCATGGCACGCAGAGGAGGGAAACGGGATTATCCGGACCTCTCGCTCGAACGCGCGGCGGGCGGGCGCGTGGCCGGCGTCGACGAGGCCGGCCGCGGACCGTGGGCCGGCCCCGTGGTGGCGGCTGCGGTCATGTTCGACGAGGATGGTCCGCCGCCGGCGCTCGGGGCCCGGATTACCGATTCCAAGCAGTGCTCGGCCGCTCAACGGGCCGCGCTTCATCCCGAAATCCTGGCCTGCGCATCGGCCGCCGTCGGCATCGCGAGCGTCGCCGAGATCGACTGCATCAATATCCTCCAGGCGAGCCTGCTTGCCATGCGCCGCGCCGTCGCGCGGCTCGACCCGGCGCCTTCGCTCGCGCTGGTCGACGGCAACCAGGCCCCGCTGCTGCCCTGCCCGGTGCGGACGGTGGTAGGCGGCGACCGGCGCAGCCTGTCGATCGCCGCAGCCTCGATCATCGCCAAGGTGACGCGGGATCGCCTGATGGCACGCCTCGCCGCGCACCACCCGGGCTATGGCTGGGAGCGCAATGCCGGCTATGGCACGGCGGCGCATCGGTCCGGCCTGGCAAGGCTCGGCCCGACCCCGCACCACCGCCGCTCCTTTCGGCCGATCCGCGAGCTCCTGGACGACAGCGCTGCTTCGGGCGCCTGACGCGGCATCGCGCGGTCGGCGCCGAAAAATCCGCCCGCCGGGCCGGCACCGGCTATGCTGTATGGCCATGAGCGTGCCGCCCGCCACCGACCTCACCGTGCACCCGCCGAACCGGCTGTCGTGGCGCAACAGGCGCTTTGCCTGCGCCCTCGGATCGGGCGGGGTCCGGACCGACAAGCGCGAGGGCGATCGGGCGACGCCCGCCGGCCGTTTTCCGCTCCGGCGGGTGCTCTACCGGGCGGACCGGTTGGCGCCGCCGCGCACCAAGCTCGCTATCGCCCCGCTGACGACACGCGACGGCTGGTGCGACGACCCGCAAGACCCGCTCTACAACCAACTCGTCCGCCTGCCCCATGGCGGCCGGCATGAGGCGCTGTGGCGCGCGGACCACATCTACGACGTGATCGTCATCCTCGGCTACAATGACGACCCCGTGGTGCCGGGCCGCGGCAGCGCGATCTTCCTTCACCTGGCCCGGCCGGGCTACGCGCCGACCGCGGGCTGCGTCGCGCTCGCATGCAGCGACCTGCTGGCGATCCTGGCGGAGGTGGACCGGCGGGTCCAGCTTTGCGTGCCTCCGCTCTAAGGCCGCGGCCGCGGGCCGAAGATCGCGGTGCCGACCCTCAGATCGGTCGCGCCGAAGGCGATCGCCGTCTCATAATCCGCCGACATGCCCATGCTGAGGCGGCCGAGGCCATGGCGCGCCGCGAGCTTGCGCAAGAGCGCGAAATGCAGCGACGGTTCCTCGTCGATCGGCGGAATGCACATGAGCCCGACCAGGGGCAGCGCCAACTCGTCGCGCGCGAGCGCGACCAGCGCGTCGAGCCCTTCCGGAAGGACGCCCGCCTTCTGCGGCTCGGCGCCGGTATTGACCTGGATGAAGCAGGCCGGGCGCCGGCCCTGGCGCTCCATCTCGCGGGCGACGGCGGCAGCCAGCTTGGCCCGGTCGATCGCATGGATCGCGTCCGCGATCGCGACCGCATCGCGCGCCTTGTTGGTCTGCAGCGCGCCGATCAGATGAAGCGCGCCGTGCGGCCATTCGGCCTTGAGGGCGGGCCACTTCTCCCCGGCCTCTTGCACCCTGTTCTCGCCATAGGCCGCATGGCCCGCGGCGAGCGCCGGCAGGATCCGGCCCGCCTTGTGTCCCTTGGAGACCGCGATCAGCGTGATCTCCCCGGGCTCGCGCCCGGCTGCCCGCGCCGCCGCCCCGATCGCCTCCTTGACGGCGGCCAGATTGGCGGCGACATCGACGGTCTGCGGGCCGTCGGAGGCGGCAGTCGGGAGCGCATGTGCCATGGGAAGACCTGAGCTGAGCGGGCGATGGAAAGGCTAGCAGAGGCGGCGGCGAGTCTCAAACGGGCGGCGGAGAGTGCCCTGCCGGCGCTCGTCCTGATGACCGATGAGGTGCGCCTCGCCGATCCCCTGCCCGCCGCCCGCGCCCTGCCGGCGGGAAGCGCCGTCATTCTGCGCCACTATGGCGCGCCCGATCGAGAGGCGCTGGCGCGCCGCCTCGCGGCCGTGGCGCGCGAGCGCGGGCTCCTTCTGCTGGTCGGAGAGGACCCGGCGCTCGCGCGCAGGATCGGCGCGGCCGGCGTCCATCTGCCGGAACGCGCCGCCGCGCGGGCGCGCGCCGTCCGCTGGTGCGCGGAATGGCTGGTCACGACCGCCGCCCATTCGCCGGCCGCATTGCGAAAGGCGGCCGCCGCCGGCGCCGACGCCGCCCTGCTGTCGCCGGTCTTCGCCACAGTGAGCCATCCGGGCGTCCGCCCGCTCGGCCCGCAGCGTTTCGCGGCGCTCGCCAAGGCGAGCCCGATCCCGGTCTACGCGCTCGGCGGGATCGGCCGCGGAGAGGCGCGGCTGCTCGGCGCCAGCGGCGCGATCGGCATCGCCGCCATCGGCGGGCTCATTCCGCCGGCGCTTCCCGGGACCTGACCGCGAGACCGGTGCCACCGCGAGCTTACGCGCCGAGACCGGTCGGTATGTCGTCTATTCCGCCGCGTCCGCGCGTTTGATGCCGATCGCCTGGCTCAGGACCTCGAGCATGCCTTCGAGCCGGGCCATGCGTTGCTCGAGCGCGCCCATACGCTCGCGCAACGCGGCGACTTCGCGTCGTAGCTGAGCGACATCTGCCCGTATCCAGGCGAAAAGGCTGACCATGACGCCAGCAAGCGCGGCGCCGACCGCCAAGATGCCGATTAATTCAGCGCTCATCCCTCATCTTCGTTCGGGGTGCTCCCCGACGGGAGATTGTGGCGTGGCATTCGTGACCATAGCACCGCACCAAGAAAAAGGGGAGCGCCCGCCTGATGTCGCCAATCAGCCGCCCTCAACCCGGTGCCGCGGCCTCGGCGAGGTCGAATTTCCGTTCGATATAGTCGATCAGCGCCTGCAGCGACTGCTCGACCGGACGGTCTCCGGTGTCGACGGTCAGATCCGGCCGCGCCGGCGGCTCATAAGGCGCCGACACGCCGGTGAAATCCGCGATCTCGCCGGCGCGCGCGCGCCGATAGAGCCCCTTCGGATCGCGCGCCTCGCATATCTCGAGCGGCGCGCGGATGTGAACCTCGTGAAAGCCCAGCGGGGTGACGCGCTCGGCCGCCTGCCGCGCCCGCTCGCGGTCCGAGCGGTAGGGAGAGATGAACGCCGTCAGCACGATAAAGCCGGAATCGGCGAACAAGGCCGCGACCTCGCCGACGCGCCGGATGTTCTCGGCCCGATCCTCGGGCGAGAAGTCGAGATTCGCATTGAGCCCGCCGCGGATATTGTCGCCGTCGAGCACATAGACCTGATAGCCCTTCCGGAACAGGTGGCGCTCGGCCGCCACCGCGATGGTCGACTTGCCGGCACCCGAGAGGCCGGTCAACCAGATCACCCCACCCTTGTGCCCGTTGCGCCGGGCGCGCGCGGCGAGGCTGACACCGTGATCGACGACGGAGATGTTGCTCGACTTCCCGGTGATCAGGGACCTCTGGTCCGGATAGCCGCTCATATTGATCAGGCCGCCGCCGGCGATGTCCCGGCCCTGGACCAGAACGAAGCGGCCGGTCTTCGGATTGGCCGAGAACTCGTCGAGCGCGAGCATCGCGCGGGTGCGAAGGACGACCTCGGCAACGCCGTCGCGCGGCACCTGCCCGACCGCCTCGCCGCCGCCGCCCGCCGCCGGATCGTCGATATCGATCACACGGTCGATCGATTGGACCTCGACCGGAACCTCGGTGGTGGCGAGCCTGAGGGTGTAGCGGCGACCTGACCGCAGCGGCGCGCGCCCGAGCCAGAAGAGCCAGGCGCGGAAGACGTTGGTCTCGATCGGCGGCCGGTCGTCATGGCTCACCGTTTCGCCCCGCTCGACGAAGAGCTGCTCGTCGAGGGTCAGGCCGATCGAGCGGCCGGCGTTCGCCTCGGCAACTGGCGCGCGCGCGTTCCACATCTCGATGCTCGCGACCCGCGCGGCCTTGTTCGACGGCGAAAAGATTACGCGGTCGCCGACCCGAAGACGGCCGCTTTCGATGCGCCCGGCGATGATCCGCCGCGCGTCGAAACGATAGACGTCCTGAACCGGCATGCGGAACGGCAGCGCGTCGAGCCCGCCGGGCGGCTCCAGCGCATCGAGCGCGCCGATCAGGCTCGGGCCGGTGTACCAGGGGATCCGCGGGGAAGCCTCGGCGATGTTGTCTCCCTCGCGCGCCGCGACCGGCACGACCTGCCGGGGCGCCATCCTGAGCGCCGCCAGATAATCGGTTATTTCGGCCTCGACGGCGGCGTAACGCCGCGCGTCGAAGTCGATCGAGTCCATTTTGTTGACCGCGACGATGACCTGGCCGATACCGAGCAGGTGAAGCAGATAGGCGTGGCGGCGCGATTGCTCGCGGACGCCCTCCGCGGCGTCGATCACCAGCACTCCGGCGTCGCAGGACGCGGCGCCAGAGACCATGTTCTTGACGAACTCCCGATGCCCCGGCGCATCGACGATCACATAGTCGCGGCGGGGCGAGCGGAACCAGACATGCGCCGCATCGATGGTCACGGCCTGATCGCGCTCGGCCTGGAAGGCATCCATGACGAACGCCCACTCGAAGGGCATCGCGCGCCGCCGGCACATCGCTTCGATGGCCTCGACCTTGCCCTCGGGCAGCGCGCCGGTGTCGTGGAGGAGGCGGCCGATCAGGGTCGACTTGCCGTGATCGACATGGCCGACGATGGCAATTCGGAGCGGTTCCCGCAGGGTACCGGCGGCTGGGCCTGCTTGCGTCACGGACACCTCGCTCGACCGGTGTAAGACATCCTCGCCCGGCTCCCTACATGTAGCCGTCCGCCCGAAGGCGCTCGAACGAGTCTTCCGCCTCGTGGTCCATGGCCCGGCCTGCGCGCTCGGAGACACGGGTCACCGCCAGCTCGGCGATGATCTCCTCGATCGTCGACGCCCGGCTCGCCACCGGAAAGGTGATGTCCTGATCGCCGAGCGAGCGGTACCGCTTGCCGGCCTGCGCGTAATAGAGGGAGATCACCGGAATCCCCTCCCGCGCCGTGTAGCGCCAGATATCGATCTCCGACCAGTGCAGCAGGGGATGGATCCGGACGTGGCCGCCCGGCGGAACATCGGTCTTGAACTGATCCCAGAACTCCGGCGGCTGATCGCGGAAATCCCACTCGCTCCCGGTTCCGCGCGGGCTGAACACGCGCTCTTTCGCGCGCGTGCCCTCCTCGTCGCGCCTGATGCCGGCGAAGATGCCGGTGAACCCCTCGGCCGCGATCACCGCCTTGAGGCCGGCGGTCTTGCGCGCGGCCGAGCGCGCCGCCGGCGGCAGCGACGGATCGATCTCCGCCACGGGCGGGCAATCGGCCGTGATCAGCGCGAGCTTCCAGGCCGCCGCATAGCGCGCGCGAAAGGCGTACATCTCCTCGAATTTGCGCCCGGTATCGACATGGACCACGGGAAACGGCAGATGGCCCAGGAAGGCCTTGCGGCACAACCAGATCATGACGTTGGAATCCTTGCCGAGCGACCAGAGCAGCGCCGGCCGCTCGAATTTCGCGTAGGCTTCGCGGATGATGTACATGCTCTGGGATTCCAGAGCGTCCAGATGGGCGTCGCGCGGCGCCAACGATTCTCCTTCCCTGTCGTTCTGATTGACCATCATTTCACCGCGCGTTTCGGGGCCGTGTCCTCATAGCCCTCCGGCAGATAGCCGAAGCGTTCCATCTCGGCACGGTGGTGCGCGACCACGCGCCGGATCTGGTGCTCGTCGAGAACCCCGCGCCAACCGCCTTCCTTGCCGGCGCGGAAGAAGCGGTCCTGCGCCGGGGTGCGCTCGATGAAGCCCGCTTCGTCCTCCTGCGCGCGCAAGGCTCGGAAGGACGAATGGCGCATGGCGCGTTCGAGCCGGGCGCGCGGCGGCTTGAGCCCGAGAAAAGCGGCGATAGCACGGAAGGTGGGGCCGGGGCGGCGGCTCATATCCTCGTAGCGGACGACATGGAGCCCGGGATGGGGCGCGCGCGTCCAGCTCTCGACATGGCTGGACCAGTCGCTGTGATGCTCGGGCACAAGAGTCTCGGAGGCCGGGGTTTCGAAGCCGGTGGTCTCCATGAGCGCGATGATGTCGTCCACCGGCCGGCCCAGATGATCGGCGTAGGAAAGGGCGACGTCGAGGGGATTTCGCACGACATAGAGCGCGCCTGCGGTGAGCGTCTGGGTGATCATGGGCGCGCCGGCCGCCTCGACCAGCGCGTTGTGGGTCTTGACCATGACGGTATCGGGCGCGCTCTCGGCGATGAGGGCATGAACCTCGGGCCTAAGCCGCGCGAGCTCGGCCCGACTCAACTCCGCCGGCGGGCGCGGATCGAGGCGCCGAAACCAGCGCGCCTGGCTGTCTCCGGCGGTGAGCTCGGACATCCGATTGACGTCGAAGGGCGCGCTCGGGTCGCGGAAGAGATTGTGCAGGAACGCGCGCAGCCAAGTGTTGCCCGACTTAGGATAGGAGGCGAGCCAGAGGATCTTGCTCATCGGTCGTTATGCATGGCGACCATCATACCCGTTGTGCCCCGGCCCGGCCTCGCGCGACGCCCGTCCCTCGTCCGGCATTCGTCCGAGCCGGGGCATACACCCGGGCGGCGGAGGAATCCAGGCCTCTCGCCAACGCGGCGTGGGTGAAGCAGCGCCGATCGGCAACGATCGCGCAGGCCGGACGAGCAAGACTGCCCGCCTGCTCTCGGCCGCCTCGTCTCTCCATGCGCGCCCTGCGCCGGGACGCCGGTTTTTTGCAAGCGCCGGCCGCCTCCCTCCAGCGCGGCAGACAAAAAAAGGGAGCGGCCGAAGCCGCTCCCAAGCCTTTCGACTGAACGGGTGGCTAGAAACCGATGTGCGTCCCCAGCATGAGCTGCGTCCAATCTCTGCCCACTCGCGAGTTGTCGCCGGTGTCGACCTGCACTTGCAGATCGATACCCGGCCCGAGCGCATAGCTGGCGTTGACCGCGTACCGATCGATCTCGCCGCCGTCGTCGCCCGAATGGCCCCACTGGAGGGCATAGGTCCACGCCCCCTCTCCATAGCTGACGCCGAGGTCGTAATCGGTGCGCTCGTTACCGCCGGCATCGGACCTGAGCATGCCGCCACCAAGCGCGAGCCCGCTGGTGTTGACGCCCGCCCCGAGACGCAAGGCCGTAGGAGAGCATTCCCCTGCGCATGCCACAGCACCGGTGTCTTCTATGTCGTAGCTCTCAAAGCCTGCCGACACGCGAAGGCCGAAGTCGTCCATGTCGGTCGAATATTCCGCACCGATTGACCAATGGGACGACGAACCACCGTCATTGTCCGCGTTGTTGCCATATTGGCCCGCATCGCTATCGTCCGGCGCAAAACTCGCCCCCACCCGGAAGCCGTTGAAGGTGGGCGAGAAATAGACGACCTTCAGCGCATCCTCGTCGCCGATACCGTCGTCATAGGTGCGCAGATAGCCATCGGCCGCAAAGGTGAAGAAGGGCGTGTTGACGCCGAAATTACTGGCGGCGTTCGGGGCGAAGTTGGTCATCAACTGAGCCGCACTTTCCATGCTGCCCACATTGAGCGTGCCGAATCCGCCGCTGAAGTAGAGGTTGCGCTCGTCGATTTCTAACGGGTCGTCACCGGCATCACCGCCATCATTTTCGATGTTTATCTTCACACCGACGGTGAGGCCGTTGTCGAGGGTCGTCGAGCCGGAGATCCTCAAATTGAGGTGCTGTGCGAGCGCGGGGCTGTGCGCGTTATCCCCCGCGTCACCGCCCGGGAAGCCGATGGCGGTCTTGTAGAAGCCGCCGACAC
This sequence comes from Alphaproteobacteria bacterium, assembly GCA_965248825.1. Taxonomy (GTDB): domain Bacteria; phylum Pseudomonadota; class Alphaproteobacteria; order UBA828; family UBA828; genus WTGU01. Next base: position 214,009 of record CBDFKL010000006.1, read on the forward strand.
CGACCGAGATCGGCTCCGCCATCATCTCGTCGGCCTGTGCCACTCCGCCTGCGATCACGCTCGCGGCGACCAAAGCGGTTGTCCCCATTAACACTTTTCTCATGCCATCCTCCTCGCTTTTTCCTCGTTGAGAGAACCATGGGCGACGCAACCGCCCCCGATGATGTCGATCAAGAATAGGCGAGGCGTATCAATGGTCAATAAAGACCGCAACGGGAGTGACACATTTCCACGAGACTGTTGCATATATGTCGCAGATGCGGGTCTGACGGCCATGCCCCGCACAGGAACGATGTCCGGTCCGACCCGAACGGCGCCTTTCGGAACCGTTTTGTGACAATGGGTTACGCTGAAACCCGGGCCGGAGCATCAGGATCGCAAGCGGCCGCGGGTCGCGGAGGGGCGAGAAATCAACACGAGGGGCGGAGGGCGCCGCATTTGCGCGCTTCCGCCAGCATGTCGGCGCCAGCGAAACCGCCCGCGGCCCCGTCTTGCTGTCGCGGAGCCGCAACTCGTTCGCCCCCAGATGCACATCCTCCCGCCTCAAGGTCAGGATCTCGTTGCGCCGGCAGCCGGTCAGCATCAGCAGACGAAGCCGCCGACGATCCGCAGTCGGCGTCGCTAAAAGTGGGATTTCGCGAAGCTGAAGGCATCGAGGCCCACCCTGGCTCCGATGATCCGCCCCGGAATGTCGTCGGCCGGCGGATGGATGCCGCCCCAGATGCGCGACAGGCTGCATTGGTCGGCGGCGTCGCGATAGGTCGCCCACTGCAGGGTCATGTCGACCGAGGGTCCGCGCTCGAACACCAGAAAACCGTTCGCGGCGATCCGGAAGTCGCTCATCCCTCCGGGGAAAAAGGCATCGCCGGTCAGCGCGGTCAGCACCTCCGCAGCCACCCGTGAATAGGTCGAATGGCCGGACACGTAGCCGGCGAACGGCGGCGTGACGAAGGACGGACGCTGATAGGGCCACCAGTTACCGGCGAGGATCCAGCCGACGCCGGCCGCATCGGCCGCGGGATCGTCGACAAAGTTGGGGCCGCGCCACGCACGTAGCTTGATCTCGTCGACATGCTCGCCGTATTCGCCGGCGAGAGGATCGTCGCGGCCGACCAGTTCGATTGACCCCTCGACCAGCGGGATGCCGTCGGCGGACCAGGAGGGCAGCGCCGGATCGCTCGATTGCCCGCGGTCGGCCATAGCCCGCAGGGCCGAGATGGGTCGGATATAGTCGTACCAGCCCTTGATCCCCCAGGCGGCGATGGCGGCGTCATGCATGGCCCCGCCCAAGGTGAAATAGGCCTTGACGTCCCATTCCAGGGCGTCGAGTTCGGGGCCTTCGCCGCCGAGCCGTCTGACATGCAGATCATGGTCGTTGACCGTGTTCAGGATCACGAACCAGTGTCCCGGCGGGGTTTCGGAATCGGGTCCGTCGGCCCAGAATTCCGCCAGCACGCGGAGATAGTCGCCCCGGGGCACCAACTGGGGCTCATAGGCCTTGCCGGTGGCGGGATTGATCTCGTGGCCCGGGCCTCCGGCGCCGGAATCGTAGAAGTCGGCGTAGTCCGCGAACCCGCGGGGCAAGGCGCGGATATTGCCGATGGCGGACGGCGCGATGTCGATCAGCACGCCGTCCTCCGGCGACAACTGCGATGACCACAGCGCGACCAGGGAAAACCCCCATTTGTAGAGGTCGGCGCGCGGACCGCGGGTGCCCGGCGGCGGCCCGGGGTCGTGATAGACGTAATACTCGGCGCCGTCCCGCTCATGGACGATCAGATCGTCCCCGGTCAGCGCGAACGGCGCCACGCGGCCCCATTCGGGCGTCACGAAATCGGGAGTGCCGGTCCCGATCAGGAAACCGGACTGATCAACGAACCGGCTCAGCGACAACGGTTGCCAGCGGTCAGGATCTTCCAATGTGGAATTGCCCGGGTCGTACGGTTCCAGGGATGGATTGACGGGCCGGTAGTTTGTTGTTTGGTAGTCGTTCGCCTCGTTCGAGCCGTCCGTCAGGCCGCGGGAGATATAGAAGTCGCCGATGCATTTGCCCAGGCCCTCGGCCGGTCGGATTGCCGTATCCGCGAACGCGGCATCGGTGTCGTAATCCAGGGCGGACATCAGGGTATCGGCATTCTTCCGGGTGCGGTCGGCGGTCGGCGCGTGCCGGAAGCGATGTCGGACGATGCGCCAGGCGGCGTGGCTGATCGCTTCCTCCTGTGCGGCACTCCGGACATCGCCGGCGGGCGGGACGCTCGAGGGAATGCACGGGGCGTCGGCGTCGCCGAGCAGGTAGGGTTTGGCGGATCCGGAATACGCGGCCCAAGCGTCGTACATCGCGGCCGAGAGATGAAAGAGGTTGCGGGCATGGATCGTCGGGCGGGCGAATTCGTCGCGGATCGCCTGCAGCATCACCTCGATCCAGCGTCTCGCGACCGAGACGCCTGCCTCGGACGGCGGCGGCCCGGGCAGGAAATGGGCGAACACCGTCACCGGGTTCGCGGACATCGTGAAGGTGGTTTCGGGCGACCGCGCAGCGCCGAACACGCCGCCTCCTTCACTGGTCCAGTGGCTGAAACTATGGTTTCTCGCAGGCTCGGCCGCCCTGATGGCGACCGTCGCGCCTTCGCCATGAAGACCGCCGCCGGCGCCGCGCACGACGCCGAGCGCAAAGCCGTCGGGCGCCGGTTGACGGATGGTCAGGCGCCGGTCCGCGCTGACGTTCTCCAGCCGGCTGACCTGGTTGCCGGGGCCGGGCCACTCGACCTCGATCACGCTCGCCGTCCGCTCGCGGCCCAGGCCGAAGTGGAGGACCGGAGGAGCCTGGGACAGGTACGAGCTGCCGAGCCGCACCTCCTGCATCTGGTTGCCCGATGCCGTGCCGACGGTGACCCGCGCGCCGATCCCGTGCGGGTTCGCATGCCGGCCGGCCAGGTCGATCGCGAGCCAGTGATGGTTGTTCTCGAAGACGTTGGAATAGACGGTCGGCGCGGCGCCGTTGTTTGCGATGAAAATGTCCACCCTGCCGTTGCCGTCATAGTCGTGGCACACGACACCGCGCCCCTGGCCCGCATGACGGATGCCGAGTTCGGACGCGCGCTCGGTGAATGTTCCGTCGCCGTTGGACATGAACAGCCGTGAAGGGTCCTCCAGGAACTCGGCGGTCTCGACGAGCTCGCCGTCGGCATCCTCGACATATTCGACGAACCAGCCATTGGTCTGGAACAGGTCCGGATGGCCGTCATTGTCGAAGTCCGCGAAGCAGGTGCCCCAGCCCCAGCCGCCCTCGCGCACGCCCGCGTCTTCGGTTGCGTCGCTGAACTGACCGGTTCCGTCGATATTGCGGTACAGCCGGTTTCCGGTCGGGCCGAAGCCGGAATTGCCGCCCGCGCCATGGATACTGGTCACGAACCAGTCCAGGTCGCCGTCCCGGTCGTAGTCGCCGACCGCGGCACCCATGCCGTTCTCGTCGGTGATGGCACCGCCGCCCGTGTCGACGAACGCCGTACCGGCCTCGTTGCGCAGGACCTGGCTGGAGCCGAAGTCGCCTGCCAGCAGAATGTCGGGATCCCCGTCGGCGTCGATATCCGCGAATGTCGGTGTGATGGACAACTCCAGTCTGAGTTTCGAGTGAGGCCTCGCGCCGGGGCGAATCTGCACGACATGGCTGATGTCCTCGTAGCGCCCCCTGCCGTCGTTGCGCCAGAGATAGTGCGAGGGCGGCCTGAATCCGTTCCAGATGTTGTGCCAGTGCGCGAAGAACAGGTCGAGGTCACCGTCATCGTCGATGTCGGCGGCGGCCATCGAGTGGGTGTTTCGGTCGTGCCGGATGCCGAACTGGCCCGTCGTCTCAACGAACCGTCCCGCGCCATCGTTGCGGAACGGTTCCACGCCTCGCAACTGGACCGACACGAAGTCCTGCCGGCCGTCATGATCGAGATCGATGAAATATCCCGCACGATCCATCCCGGCCGGCTCGATGCCCCGATTGCCGGCGAGCCGCGTGAACCGGCTGCCGTCGTGGCTGAACAGCCGGCCCGTCTCGCCGCGTCCATGCGCGACATAGAGTTCGAGCCTGCCGTCGCCGTCGATGTCGACAAGTGTCAGGCCTCCGCCTTCCGGATACCTCGGATTGGCAGGTTCTCCTTTTTGATTGTCGGATGTAGCGGGTCAATCAGGGTGAGATATCCGGCGACGATACCGCGGTAGGACACCTCGAAGAACCTGTTTTCAGACGCGGTTTGAGCTGATTTCGAGGTATTTGCGGCCGACCTGTCCGCTGGATTGTCCCCGCGATGGAGTTTTCGGGCCGTGCTCGGCGTTTTTGTTGGCTTGCGGGGGCTATGTGGGCACTCGCCAGCGCTCGAGCCAGACCAGTCGGGTCATGTTGTAGACCAGATTGGCCATCCCGATCCTGGTGCTGGCGCGGGCGATGCCGATGGGCGTACGAACAGTCCCATGCGGTGCTTCTGGCCGGCGAACACATGCTCGACATGGGCGCACACCCTGGAGCGGCCTGCCCTGGCGCTTGCGTGTGATGGCGCCGCACCACGGCAGGCCGACAACAATCTCATCCGGTGCCGTGACCAAATTGCAGAACGTTCTGGACACAACTGCGCGGGGCGCCTCGCCTCTCCCCGCCGGCGGACGGGGAACCGCGGATTGCCACGGAGCGAGGCGGAACGGGCAGGCGGCGCGCCGTCGGCGGGAGTCAGCCGCCGGCCCGGGCTTGCGCGACGATCTCCTTCATCTCGGCGCCGTCGATGGCCCCCGGGACCAGCATGTCTCCGATCACGAACGCAGGCGTCCCCTGGATGCCGAGCGCCTCGGCCAATTGCGCCGTCTCGTCCAGATAGCCCTCTATCGCCGGGTCATTTATGTCCCGGCGAAGCCGTTCGATATCCAGCCCGATATCGGCGGCAATCCCGATGACCCCGTCTTCGGTCAATTCTTCGCGCGCGCTCATGACCGCGACGTGGAATTCGTGATACCGGCCCTGCCGGTTGGCAGCCATCGCCGCGCGGGCGGCGAACCGCGACACCGGCCCGAGGATGGGAAACTCCTTCCAGACCACGCGCACCTGCCCGTCCGCCTCCAGCAGGTCCATCACCGGCCGAAGCGCTCGTTTGCAATGCGGGCACCGGTAATCGAAGAACTCGACGACGGTGACATCTCCGCCCGCATTGCCGGAGACCGGGGACATCGGATGCGCCCGCAACGCCTCGCCATGGGCCGTGATCGCGGCCCGCTCATGCTCGCGCTGCTCGAGTTCCCGTTTCGCGCGCAGAGCCCACATGGCTTCTTCGATGACCTCGGGGTGTTCGATCAGGTATTCCCTGACGATCTCCTCGATCGCATTCCTGTCCGGCGCCGGGGCGGGCGGCGAGTCCGCGCGGCTCTCCGTGATCAAGATCGCGACGGCAACCACCGCCGCCAGTGCCGACAGCATCCTGATTCGCATTGGTTCAGGTCCTTTCATTGTGCCAATTCCGAAGCTAGCAGTCTGTCGGACTTTGGGTCATCGATTGAGTATGGTTTTGTCGCCGGTGGTTTTGCCGGCGGGCCGAGTTGGCGCCGGTTTCTTCCCGATAGAGGCGGTCTGCCGGTTCGGCGGCGGTTCGCGGCGTGGACGCCCTTGCTCCGTCACGACATGCTTCACCGGGGCGCGTCACACCGCCAGGCTCAGCCTGTGTAAGCGCTTGCGGTTGTAAGCGAGAGCTACCAGGGTCCACTCGCCCTCGATCTTCTCGAGGCCGCGCAGCGAGAACCCGGTGAAGCCGAGCACCGCCTTGATGACGCCGAAGGCCGGCTCGACGGTCTGCCGGCGCAGCTTGTAGAGGGCGCGACCCTCTTCGCTCGCGAGCTTCTCCGCCATCGCCTTCAACCATTCGGCCTTGGGCTCCTTTGCCGCCGGGAGAGCCTTCACCGGGCGGAAGTCGTGGGTCCGCCGACGGCCTTCCGCCGAAGGCGACACCAAGGCCTCGATGCCGCTCGCCTCCAGCGCCGCCACCTCCGCCCCGTTGGCATAGCCGTTGTCCGCAAGCACCGTCTCCGGCCGGTCCAGCGCCGCCGGGATCGCCTCGATATCCGCCACCAGTTCGTTGCGGTCGCTGGCGCATTGGCTGATCCGCGCGCTCACGATCAACTGACTGCCGCCGGCATCCACCACCGCCTGCGCGTTGTAGGCTTGGCGATACTCGTGCTGCTTGCTCTTGCGCATCAGACGGCTGTCCGGGTCGCTCAAATTGCTCTGCTCCTCCGCACCCGGTGTCTCGTGCGGAGGCTTGGGATGCTTGCCCTTGGCACGACCCCGGCGCTTCTCCCGCGCCGCCACCTTGGCCTCGTAGGCCCCGCGCTCCGCTTCCGCCCGCGCCTCGGCTCGCGTCTCCAGACGGCGACGGGCCGCATCAAGCTTGTCGCGCAAGGCCTCGCGCCGAGCCCGTGCCGCGATGGTTCACCTTGAAGGCGCCCAGATCGACGCGCTCGACCGCCTCGATCACGAAGTGCGCCAAATCACCCGCCGGGAGCCAGTCCCGCAGATCGGGAGGAAGCAGAAACGCCTGCTCCCGATCACAGTCGACGAAATTGCTCATGCAGCGATTCTATGAGAAATCCAATCCAAAGTCCGACAGACTGCTAGGGCGATCTCGAGCAGCCCGGCCGGACCCGGACCCGCGCGGGCAGGTTATTCCCCTTGCAGAGCGGCGATCGGGTCGAGGCGGGCCGCCTGGTAGGCGGGCTGGAAGCCGAAGAAGATGCCGACGATGGTCGAGACGCCGATCCCGGCTATGATGGACACCGGCGATATGAAGAAGTCCCAGCCGGTGAACTGGCAGATCCCATAGGTGGCCCCCATGCCGAACACGAGCCCGGCCATCCCCCCGCCCACGGTCAGGATGACGGCCTCGATCAGGAACTGGCGCTGGATGTCCCCGCGGCTGGCTCCCAGCGCACGCCGGATGCCGATCTCCCGGCGCCGCTCCGCCACGGAGATCAGCATGATGTTCATGATCCCGATGCCGCCGACGATGAGGCTGATGCTGCCGACCGCGCCCAGCAGAAGGGTCAAGAGGCCGAGCTGCGCTTCCATCTGCTCGATAAGCTGTTCGGCGCTCGTGACCTCAACCGCCAGCCCTCTGGTCCGTTCGCCGAAATAGGCCCGCAGGTCCCGGGCGGCGGTCGAGTAGTGAACGCCGGTTTCAACGCGGGCGACGATCAGCTCGATCTCCGCGCCGGGGGAAATTCGCCGCGCGGTAGTGATCGGCACGAACACGGACTCGTTCGCGTCGACCTGGAACGGCAGCACATAGCTCTCCGGCGTGTCCTCCAGCACGCCCACGACCGTGAACAGGCGCCCGCCGATCTCCAGCACCTCGTCGACGATCGCTCTCGCCCCGCGGCGGCGCATGGCGTCCGCGATGTCCGCGCCGACCACGCCGTAATAGCGGCCGATATCCAGGTCCGACACGAACCGCCCCTCGGCCACCCGCAGCTTGTTCACGCTCGCGAAGGAGGCCGTCACCCCCTGCGTGGCGCCGCTGCCGACACGCTTGCCGCCATAGGTGAACCCGCCTCGCGACTGAATCCGGGGCGCCGCCTCGGCGACGGACGGGAGCGCGTCCGCGACCTCCAGGGCGTCGCCGAGGCCGATGGCGACTCCCCGCCGCCGGGCCGCGGCCGTTATATCGTCGGACTTGCGGATAGTAAGGATATCGGTGCCGAGCGCCTCGAACTCCTTGCGCGACTGGGCCGTCGCGATCTCGCCGGTCGAGATCATCGTGATCACCGAGGCGATCCCGATCATGATGCCGATCAGCCCCAGCAGCGTGCGCAGCCTGGCGCCGTACAGGCTGCGCACCGCCTCCCGCAGGTTGGCTGTCAGGACCGGGCCCAGTTGCCGCATCGCGTCCCTCCGCCCTACGGTTGCGCGATCTCATGCAGCACGCCGTCGCCGATCTGGGTCTGCCGCGTGCACTGCCGAGCGATCTCGGGGTCGTGCGTGATGATCACGATCGTAATCCCGTCCTCCAGATTCAGCCGGATCAAGAGCCGCATGACCTCGTCCGCGGTGCCCGAATCCAGTGCCCCGGTCGGCTCGTCGGCGAGCACCACGGCCGGCTCCCCGACCAACGCCCGGGCGATGGCGACCCGCTGCTTCTGTCCGCCCGAGAGCTGGCCCGGCTTGTGCCCGGTCCGGTCCCCCATGCCGACCTTCTCCAGGATCGCCCGCGCCCGGCGCCGGATCTCACCCCGGCCCATGCCCCGGTACACCAGCGGAACGGCCACGTTCTCCAGCGCCGTCAGGTGCCCCAGTAGCTGGAACGACTGGAACACGAAGCCGATATTGGCGTTGCGGCAGGCCGACAGCTCCCGGTCCTTCATCGACCGGATGTCGCGCCCGTTCAGGAAGTACGACCCCGCCGTCGGGCGGCCCAGCAGCCCGATGATGTTCATCAGCGTCGACTTGCCGCTTCCCGAAGGCCCCATGATCGACAGCAGGTCGCCCTCCGCCACCTCCAGGCAGACCCCCCGAAGCACCTGGATGCTCAGGGTCCCGAGCCTGAAGGACTTCTCGATGTCCACTAGCCGAAGCACCGCGACGCCCCCGGCTTACTCCGCCACCACGATCTCGTCGCCGGGCTCGAGGCCGGCGACGATCTCGACCGAGTCCAGAGTGGTGGTGCCGGTCTCGACCTCGCGCGCCCGGGTCGCGCCGGTCTCCCGATCGACCACCAGCAACCGGTGGGTCCTGCCGTGCCGTTCCACCGCGTCGATCGGGACCAGCAGGGCGGCGTCGTTCCGGTAGACCACGATTTTCAGATTGCTCGACATCCCGGCCCGCAGTCGCTCCCGCTGCGCGGCCTCGAAAGGATCGAGCGTCACGACCACGCGGAACTCGGGCGCGCCCCGCGACCGCGCTTCCGCCTGCGACGAGACGTGGGTCACGGTTCCCCCCAGCCTCAGGCTGGGAAAGGCATTGCCGGTGACCGACACCGCCTGGCCGGCCTCGATCCGCACGACGTCCACCTCGTCGACCTTCGCGACCGCCGACATGCGCGCGAAGTCCCCGATCGTCAGCAGCACCTCGCCCTCCTCGACCGACCTGCCCGCAGCAAGACCCTTGCTGCCGGACCCGGCCGGCCCGAGGACGACGCCGGTGAGCGGCGCATGGATCGCGCCCTGTCGCAAGCTCTCTTCGAGCTCGCGCATCTTCTCGCGGGCAATGCCCAGCTCCAGCCCGGCCTTGTCCAGCGCCTCCTTGCCGCCTCTGGCCCGCGCCGCCTCGAAGTCCTGCCGAGCCGCCTCGAAGTCCAGCTGCTGGCTCTGGTATTGCTGCTCCGTGTCCTCGTGCTCGGAGGCGGCGACCAACCCCTGCTCCAGAAGGAACGTGGTCCGCTTCAGCCGCTTCTCCTGGCTCTCGAGCTCCAACTTCGCCCGGGCGAACGAGCGCCGGGCGTCGGCCATCTCGGGGCCGTTCTCCCAGTTCTCGATGGCCTCGAACTTCTCCAGTGCTTCGATATACGCAACCCGGGCCTCCCGGTACTCGCGATTGGCCTCGGCGGTGTCCAGTTCAACCAGAAGCTCGCCCTCCACGACCTCCTGGCCGTACTGGAAGTGCACCGTCCCGATGCGGCTCCCGATTGGGCTCACGACGTTCACCGTGTGCCAGGGCGCCAGCTCGCCCACCAGCGAGATCGTCGTGCGCACCGTCTGCGGCTCGACGGTGATCGTACTGAGGCCTTCGCCAATGCCGGCATCGGCCGGCGAGACGACGGCCGATTCGGACGAGCCGCCGAACAGGTCGAGAGGCTGCCAAGTGTAGACGCCGGCCCCCAGGAATACCCCGATCACCAGGACCGTCGCCAGCACACGGATCACCTGGACCCTCTTCAGCATCGCGGCCAGCGTCTGGTTGCGCTCCTCGATCTGCCTGTAGGCGGTTTGCAGCTCGGCGTGCTGCGCCTCCGCCGCCTTCGCCATCCGCAGCTCGGTCTCGCGCAGCTCCCGGAGCTCGGTGATGTCGCTGAACACGGCGATAACGGCGACCGGCGCGCCGCCGCCGTCTTCGGTCGATCTGAGATAGGAGGTCGCCACCGACAACGACCGCGCCTCGCCGCCGGCATGCAGGGCGACCACCTGCCGGCCGCCTTCGCCCCTGTCCCCGATGGCATCCAGGATGAGCTCGGTGAACTCGTCGAAGCCCTCGCGCGCGATGAATAGCTCCGCGAAGGTCCTCCCAGCCACCTCGTCGGGAGAGAGGCCGAGGATGCGGCCCGCCGCCGAATTGAACATCCCGATCGAGCCGCCGAGCTCGACCACCATGACCCCGTCCAGCAGATTCTCCAGGACGCTCCCGTGGATGTCCGTGCGGCGGTCCGTCATTGCCTGACCCGCTCCACGCGGATGTTCCATGTCTCGAGGGTCGTGCCCAGGGTCAGATCCAGCGACGTCAGCGCGTTCTCATAGCCGATGACCGCGTCCACCTCGGCGTTCTGCGCGCGCACCAGATCGTCTTCGAACTGGCTCAGCTGGAAGGCCGACGACAGGCCCTGACGCAGCTTGCTCCGTTCGATCTCGAGCTTCTGTTGCGAGAGCGTGAGCGCCTGACGGGCAAGCTCGATCCGCCGCAGCCCCACATCGAGGTCATACACCGCCTGGCGCACCGCGATGCCAATCGACTGGCGCAGCTCCACGAGGTCGCGCTCGGCCGTCTGGACGTCGGCCCGAGCGCCCATCCACGCCAGCCGGCGGGAGCGGTCCCACAGCGGAACCGTCAGCCGCAGCCCCGCCTCATAGTCGGTCCCGCCGCCGCTGCCGGCGCGCGACGCCCGAGTATCCAGCGACAGGTCCCAGAGGCGGTCGTTCCTGGCGACCTCCAGCTCGATCCCGGCGATCTCGGCATCCAGCAGGGCCCTCGAATAGGCAGGCCAGTTCTGCAACGCCACCTCGATGGCCTCGGCCACGCCGGGCACCGGCCGCCGGGCCGCCGGCGTCTCCAGCGGACGGATCAGGGCCGCGCTGTCGATGTCCAGGATGTCGATCAACCCGAAATTGGCCGAGGTCAGGCCGTTCCTCGTCTCCACCAGGGCCAGCTCCCGGTCCGCGATCTCCGCCTCGCTCTGGAGGATCTCGCGCTCCGCCATCTGGCCCGCCGCTATCAGCGCCCGGTTGATCTCCAGTTGATCCCGGGCCCGCTCCAGGGAGGCCTCGGCGATCTCCAGCTGCCGGTTCGCCCGGATCAGCGACCGCCACGCCCGGATCGTCGAGGCGACGACCCCGGCGATCGCTTGCCTGAAGGACAGGACATTGATCTCGTCTCTGAGCCGGGCCACCCGCAGCGGGGCGGTGTCGATCGCGACCCCGAAGCCCTTCAGCAGCGGCTGCTCGAAGCTGAGGCTGTAGACGCCGGAATCTTCGCCCTCGCTCGCAAGGGGCTTCGACCATCGCAGCGCGAACGTGCCGCCGGTCGGAACCCGGATGCTCCCTTCGGTGACGAGGTCCGCCGTCGGATCGTCGCCCTTCCGCACGCCCGTCGACGGCCCGATGCTCGCCGTCGGGCGGTACCGGTCCCCGGCCACGTCGAGCGCGAACTCCTGGAGGGTGCGGGAGAGGCGCGCATCGAGCAGCCCCCGGTTATTCCGCAACGCCAGACGGATCGCGTCATCCAGGGTCAGCTCCAGGTGCGAATCCTCGGCTCCGGTATGCTCGTCCCCGGCCGCAGGCGCCGCGAGCGCGCAGCACATCAGCACCATACAGGACGCCGCCAGACGCCCGACCCCCTTCATCCGGATCCCTCTGAAACCAGCCGGCGCATCGAGAGATTACTTGGGATGCGATCCAGAAGGCCAGGAAAACTGGGCGAAAACTGGGCGATGTCGAACTCTGGCATGAAACACGCTCGATCATTCGTGGGGTTTTGGAGCCGCCATCTTCCTCACCCGGGGCTCGACGCCGAAGCCCAGCATGGCCGGAGACGAATCAAGCCCGGGAAGAGGGCGATGCGCCCGCGCCAATCCCTTTCCGATCTGATTGAAGGCCGTCTGTCGTCTGCCGACGGGCGTCGCGCGAGGCTGGCCGAGGAGGGCGGTTCTTGCTACAAGGGCGCGCCTCCCACAGCATCGGCTTGCGGCATGAAGCAGCCCACGCGCACGGCCCGCGTCGAGCGGGTGACGAAGGAGACGAGTATTACCGTCACGGTCGATCTCGACGGCAGCGGCCGCTCCGAGATCGCAACCGGGATCGGCTTCTTCGATCACATGCTGGAGCAGCTCTCGCGCCATAGCCTGATCGACATCACCTGCGCGGCGAAGGGCGATATCGAGGTGACGCTGCACCACACGGTGGAGGACACCGGGCTTGCCCTCGGCGAGGCGGTGAGCCGGGCGCTCGGCGAACGGCGCGGCATCCGCCGCTACGGCAGCGCCACCATCCCGATGGACGAGGCGTGCGTGCGGGTGGCGCTCGATGCCAGCAACAGGCCCTATCTGATCTGGCGGGTCCGGTTCGGCAAGCCGCGGCTCGACGGCATGGACACCGAGCATTTCAAGGAGTGGTTTCAGGCCTTCGCGCAAGCCGCCGGGCTGACGCTCCATGTCGAGCTGCTCTATGGCGAGAACAGCCACCACACCATCGAGGCCTGCTACAAAGGCCTCGCGCGGGCGCTGCGTCAGGCGATCGAGCCCGATCCGCGCATGGCCGGCGAGGTCCCCTCGACCAAGGGCGTGCTCGGCGGCAGCCTGGAGGCCTGAGCGGCGTGCGCTTCTACACGGTCCATCTGCCGGACGGGGATGAGGAGGCGGGCGGGCCTGCGCTCGGGCGCGCGGTCTTGGTGCGGGAAGGCTTCAATTGGCTGGCCTTCTTCTTCGCCCCGTTCTGGGCCGTCGCGGAAGGGCTCTGGCTGGTGGCGATCCCGTTGATCGCCGCGCTGGCAGCGCTGATCGTGGTGCCGGAGCTCTTGGGCCTCGGCCCGGTCTGGCCGGCGGCGCTCGGCCTCGGCTACGGCGTGCTCGCCGGCATGTCGGCCAATGACTGGCGCCGTGCCGGGCTCGCGTCCCGCGGCTACCGCCTGGTCGAGGTGATCGCCGCGCCGGACCGTGCGAGCGCGCTCATCCGCTATGCCGAGGCCGGCGGGCGGGCGCCGCGCCCGACGCCGCCGGTGACCCGGCCGAGCGCGCCCAAGCACCCGGAGAGCGGGCTCGGCCTCGACCCGAGCCCCGGTTTCTGGAGCTGACGCGCCGTGACCATCGCGATCATCGACTACGGGTCCGGCAATCTGCGCTCCGCCGCGAAGGCCTTCGAGCGCGCCGCGGCGGATATCGCGCCCGCGCCGCCGGTGTTGGTGACCAGCGATCCAGAGAGCGTGCGCAAAGCGGACCGGATCGTCCTTCCCGGGGTCGGCGCTTTCGCCGATTGCAAGGCCGGCCTCACCGCCTGCGAAGGCATGATCGAGGCGCTCGAGGACGCCGTGCTCGGCGGCGGCGTTCCGTTCCTCGGGATCTGTGTCGGCATGCAGTTGATGGCGCGCATCGGACATGAGCATGGGGACCATGAGGGGCTCGGCTGGATCGACGGCGAGGTCGCCGCGCTTGCGCCCGATGACGCGGCGCTCAAGATCCCCCATATGGGATGGAACGACCTCGACCTCGTCAATGGCGGCCACCCGGTGCTGCAAAACCTGACCAGCGGCGTCCATGCCTATTTCGTGCACGGCTATGCGCTCGCCTGCCGCCGCGCCGACGAGGTCTTCGCGACCGTCGATTATGGCGGCCCGGTCACCGCGGTCGCGGGCCGCGATAATCTGATCGGCACGCAATTCCACCCTGAGAAGAGCCAGGCGGTCGGATTGACGGTGATCGCGAACTTTCTTCGCTGGCGGCCATGAGCGAGACGTCGCCCGCGACGCCTCGGATCGAGGTCGCCAAGGTCGAGCGGTTGCACAAGCGCGAGCTCGCCGAGCTGTGCGACGCCGCCGCCGGCGCGATCAATGACGGCGCCGGATTCGGCTGGGTACGCCCGCCCCAACCGGCCGCGTTCGAGCGCTATTGGCGGGGCGTGACGGTGGTGCCGGAACGGGTTCTGTTCATCGGGCGGGTGGATCGCGTGATCGCGGGCTCGGTGCAGCTCGTCTCGGCGGCGCCCCAGAAAGAGGCATGGCGGCTCGCCTGCCTCATCGATACCCATTTCGTGGCGCCCTGGGCGCGCGGGCACGGCCTCGCCCGGGCGCTGCTCGACACGGCCGAAGCCGAGGCGGTCTCGCGCGGCTTCAAGGTCATGAACCTCAGCGTGCGGGAGACCCAGGAAGTCGCCATCAAACTCTACGAAACGCTCGGCTTCCAACGCTGGGGAACGCATCCCAAATATGCGTTCGTCGACGGCAGGTCGATCGCCGGCCACTATTACTGCAAGGACCTCTGAGCAGGGCGCCATGATTCTGCTCCCCGCCATCGACCTCAAGGATGGCGTCTGCGTGCGGCTCGTGCAGGGAGACATGACGCGGGCCACGGTCTTCGCCGACGACCCAGCGGCGCAAGCGCGGGCATTCGCGGCCGCCGGCTTCGCCTGGCTCCACGTCGTCGATCTCGACGGCGCGTTCGCGGGACGGCCGATCAATGACGGCGCGGTCGGCGCGATCCTCGATGCGGTCGAGATCCCGGTCCAGCTCGGCGGCGGGATCCGGGACATGGACACCATCGAGACATGGCTCGGGCGCGGCGTGCACCGGGTGGTCCTGGGCACCGCAGCGGTTCGCAGCCCCGATCTGGTGCGTGAGGCATGCCGGGCGTTTCCCGGGCAGGTGGCGGTCGGCATCGACGCGCGGGACGGCCGGGTCGCGGTCGAGGGCTGGACCGAGACGACCGAGATGGAGGCGCCGGCGCTGGCGCGCCGTTTCGAAGACGCAGGCGCCGCCGCGATCGTCCATACCGACATCGGCCGAGACGGCGCGCTGCAAGGCATCGCCGCGGCCGCGGTCGGCGCGCTCGCACGGGCGATCTCGACGCCGGTCATCGCCTCCGGTGGCGTCGCCTCCCACGCCGATCTGGCCGCGGTCAAGGCCCATGAGGCCGACGGGGTCTGCGGCGTGATCTGCGGCCGCGCGCTCTATGACGGGCGCATCGATCCGGCGCGCGCGCTTGCGCTGCTCGCCGCTTAGCACGCGCGCGGCACCATGCTGAAGATGCGCGTCATCCCGTGCCTCGACGTCCACGCCGGACGGGTGGTCAAAGGCGTGCGTTTCGTCGACCTGGTGGATGCGGGAGACCCGGTCGAGCAGGCTCGGATCTATGACCAGCAGGGCGCAGACGAGCTCTGCTTCCTCGATATCACCGCATCCCACGAGGAGCGCGATACGCTCTATGACGTCGTCGCCTTGACCGCCGAAGCCTGCTTCATGCCGCTGACGGTGGGCGGCGGGGTGCGCACGATCGAGGATGTCCGCGCGCTTCTGCTGGCGGGCGCCGACAAGGTCTCGATCAACACGGCGGCCGTGGCGAACCCCGCGTTCGTCGCCGAGGCGGCGGAAAAATTCGGCACCCAATGCATCGTCGTCGCGCTCGATGCCAAGCGGGCAGAGGGCGGCGGTTTCGAGATCTTCACCCATGGCGGGCGCACCCCCACCGGGATCGACGCGATCGCCTGGGCCCGCCGCATGGCCGAGGCCGGGGCGGGCGAGATCCTGCTGACCTCGATGGATCGGGACGGTACGCGGAGCGGCTTCGACCTGGCCTTGACCCGCGCAATTGCCGATGCGGTCACGATCCCGGTGATCGCCTCCGGCGGCGTCGGCACGCTGGACCATCTGGTCGAGGGCATCCGCGAGGGCGGCGCGACGGCGGTGCTGGCGGCTTCGATCTTCCATTTCGGCACCCACTCGATCGGCGAGGCCAAGGCGCATATGCGCGGCGCCGGGATCCCGGTCCGGCCATAGCGGGCGGCGCGATGACGCAGCGCGGGAAATCTGATAACGAGGACGCTCGCGGGACGCGGTCGGGATAGCGCGATGGCCAAGGCAAAAGACGGCGGCATCATCACCGAGCTGTTCGATGTGATCGAGCAGCGCAAGGGGGGCGATCCGGAGACCTCCTATGTCGCGCGCACCCTCGCGCGCGGGGTGGACCATATCGCAAAAAAGGTGGGCGAGGAGGGCGTCGAGGTGGCGCTCGCGGGCGCGCTGCGCGACAAGAAGGAAGTCGTCGCCGAGAGCGCGGACCTGCTGGTCCACCTCCTGATGCTCTGGTCGGTCACCGGCGTCGCGCCCGCCGATGTGTTCGGCGAATTGTCGAAACGGCGCGGCGTTTCGGGGCTGACGCGCGAGGCGCGCAAGCGGGCGGCGGGAGGACGGGAATGAGCTACGACGATACCAACATCTTCGCCAGAATCCTGCGCGGCGAGATTCCGAACGACACCGTCTATGAGGATGACGCCGTCCTCGCCTTCCGCGACATCAACCCACAGGCGCCGGTGCACGTCCTGGTGATCCCGAAGGCGCCCTATGTTTCGCTCGACGATTTCACGCGCAACGGCTCGGCCGACGAGATCGGCCGCTTCTTCAAGACGGTCGGCGCGATCGCCCGCGAACTCGGGCTCGACGCGGAAGGGTTTCGCACGATCGCCAATACCGGCGCCCATGGCGGCCAGGAAGTGCCCCATTTCCACGTCCATCTCTGCGGCGGCCGCTGGCTCGGCCGTATGATCCCGCAAGCCTGAGCGCCGGGAACGGGGCCTCGAACAGGCGGGCCGAGCCCGACGAGGCCGATCCGCCGCCTCCCGCTCCCTATCCGTAGGGGCTGATGCGCCGGTAGGAGAGCGCCTCGGCGATATGCAGGCGAGCGACGGTCTCGGCGCCGGCCAGGTCGGCGAGCGTGCGGGCGACGCGGAGCACGCGGTGGTGGCCGCGGGCCGAGAGCTTCAGCCGGTCGGTCGCCTCCGCGAGGAGCGTGCGGCCGGCGTCGTCGGGCCTCGCGATGCGGTCCAGAATCTCGCCCTCGGCCTCGGCATTGGTGCGCGTCTCCGGGTGCACGCCGAGCGCCTCGAAACGCGCGCGTTGGATGGCGCGGGCGGCCGCCACGCGCGCGGCGACGGCGGCCGAGCCTTCGGCGGGCGGCGGCAGGGTCAGATCCGCGGCGGAAAGCTCCGGCACCTCGACGTGAAGGTC
Organism: Alphaproteobacteria bacterium; assembly: GCA_965248825.1. GTDB lineage: Bacteria > Pseudomonadota > Alphaproteobacteria > UBA828 > UBA828 > WTGU01. Next base: position 231,161 of record CBDFKL010000006.1, read on the forward strand.
GATGCGGTCGTAGAGCGGGCCGGAGATGCGCAGCTGATAGTCCCGCGCGCAGCCCGGCGCGCGGGAGCAGGCCCGCGCGGGGTCCGACAAATAGCCGTAACGGCAGGGATTCATCGCGGCAATCAGCTGGAAGCGTGCGGGATAGCGAACATGCGCGCGCGCCCGCGCGACCACCACCGTGCCGCTCTCGATCGGCTGGCGCAGCGCGTCGAGCACGGCGCGGGGAAACTCGGGCAGCTCGTCCAGAAACAGGACCCCGAGATGGGCGAGCGAGATCTCGCCCGGGCGGGCGCGGGGGCCGCCGCCGACCATCGCCGGCATCGAAGCCGAATGGTGCGGGTCGCGGAACGGGCGGCGCCGGGTCAACCCGCTTTCATCGAGGAGCCCGGCGACCGAGGCGATCATGCTGACCGCCAGCGCCTCTTCGGGGTCGAGCGGCGGCAGGATACCGGGGAGACGGGAGGCGAGCATCGACTTGCCGGTGCCGGGCGGGCCGATCATGAGGAGATTGTGGGCGCCGGCGGCGGCCACTTCGAGAGCGCGTTTGACCGTCTCCTGGCCTTTGATGTCGGCGAGATCGGGATAACCGCGGCCCCTCGGCAAGGCTCGCATGCGCCGGCGGCGCCTGGAGCTGGGTCCCCTTGAAATGGTTGATCAGCGCCAGCAGATCGGGCGGCGCCACGACCTCGCCTGCGCCCGCCCAGGCCGCTTCGGCGCCGTTTGCCGCCGGGCAGATCAGACCGCGTTCCTTAGCGTTCGCGCCGATCGCGGCCGGCAGCACGCCGGCGACCGGAATCAGCGCGCCGTCGAGCCCAAGCTCACCGAGCGCGACATAGCCGATCAGCTCGTCCGCGGGCAGCACGTCCATCGCCACCAGGAGCCCGAGCGCGATGGGCAAATCGAAGTGGCTGCCCTCCTTCTGCATGTCGGCAGGCGCGAGATTCACCGTGATCCGCCGCGCCGGCAGAGCCAGCCCGAGGCCCGCGAGCGCACCACGCACCCTCTCCCGGCTCTCGGCGACCGCCTTGTCCGGCAGGCCGACAACCATGAAAGCGGGGAGGCCCGCGCCGATCTGCACCTGCACGTCGACCGGCAACGCCTCGATACCCTGGAAGGCGACGGTATTGATATGGGCGACCATTCGGCGTTCTCGGCCGTTGCTGCGCCGTCGTTCTCCCCCGTTCCGGCGAGCCCCCATCATCGGCCGAGACCGGCCGTTTCTCCTAGTGTATCGTCCCAGAGATAGATGATATATTCATGGGCAGTTTACTGTCAGGAGCCTGCCCATGCCCCGTGGTCGCCCGGTCGAGCCCGTCGTTCTCACAGACGACGAGAAGTCGCAGCTCCTCAGCCTCGCCAATTCCCGCTCCTTGCCCCACGGCTTGGTCCGGCGTGCACAAATCGTTCTCGCCTGCGCCCAGGGCGAGGCCAACGCCTCGATCGCCCGGCGCATGCACCTGAGCAATGCCACCGTCGGCAAGTGGCGAAAGCGCTATCGCATGCAAGGGATCGAGGGGTTGCACGATGAACTGCGCTCGGGGCGTCCCAGGACCCACGACGATGAACGGGTCGCCGAGGTCATCAACACCGCCCTCCAGACCAAACCACCCGACGGTGCCACCCATTGGAGCGTGCGCGCCGTGGCCGAGCAAACCGGCGTCTCCAAGAGCACCGTGCAACGCTGGTTCAGTCTGTTCGCGATCCAACCCCACCGCCAGCGCCACTTCAAGCTCTCCAACGACCCCTTCTTCGTCGAGAAGGTGCGCGATATCGTCGGCCTCTATCTCAACCCGCCCGACCACGCCGTCGTGCTGTGTGTCGACGAGAAAACCCAGGTCCAGGCCCTCAACCGCACCCAACCGATGCTGCCGATGGGGTTGGGCTATGTCGAAGGGGTCACCCACGACTACGTCCGTCACGGCACCACCACCCTGTTCGCCGCCCTCGACATCGCCACCGGACAGGTCATCACCCAGTGCAAGAAGCGCCATCGCCACCAGGAGTTCCTCGCCTTTCTGCGCCACATCGACGCCAACGTCCCCGAACCCTTCGACGTTCACCTCATCGCCGACAACTACGCCACCCACAAGCACCCGAAGGTCAGAGCCTGGCTCGCAAGGCGCCCGCGATACCACATCCACTTCACGCCCACCTATGCCTCGTGGCTCAATCAGGTCGAGCGCTGGTTCGGCATCATCACTCAAATGGCCATCCGACGCGGCTCGTTCTCCAACGTCAGGGAACTGGTCAACAAGATCGATCTCTTCGTCCACCACTACAACGCCAAAGCCACACCCTTCATGTGGACCGCAACCGCAGAGTCTATACTCGCCAAAATCCAACGGCTTTGCTCATATATCTCCGGGACGCAACACTAGTCGTATCTTCCAGGCTATTGAATCGAGCGGGCGACCCGGGAGCTTTTGGTTAACCGGGTGCACATACCAGACTCTGCGGGAGATGGCGGGCGCGGCCACGCGGCCTATCCGCGGCGGGCCTCGATCGCGTCCCAGATCCGGGCTTCGAGGCGGGTGCCATCGAGCCGGTTGATCTCCTGGATGCCGGTGGGCGAGGTGACGTTGATCTCGGTCAGGTAGTCGCCGATCACGTCGATGCCGGTGAAGATCAGGCCGCGTTCGCGGAGCGCGGGCCCGATCGCAGCGCAGATCTCGCGTTCGCGATCGGTCAATGCCGCCTTTTGCGGGCGGGCGCCGACATGGAGGTTCGCGCGCGCCTCGCCGGGCGGCGGGACGCGGTTCACCGCGCCGACCGGCTCGCCCTCGACCAGGATGATGCGCTTGTCGCCCGCGCGGACCGCCGGCAGATAGGCCTGGGCGATGATCGGCTCGCGAAAGAGAGTGGTGAACATCTCGAGCAGGGCGTTGAGGTTCTCGTCCTCGGGCGTGACATGGAACACGCCGGCGCCGCCATTGCCGAACAACGGCTTGAGAATGATGTCGCCATGCTCGGCCCGGAACGCGACGATCAGATCGCGCTCCGCGGTGATCAGGGTCGGCGGCATCAGGCCGTCGAAATGCGTGACGAAAAGCTTTTCGGGCGCGTTTCTCACATGAACCGGGTCGTTGACCACCAGCGTCTTCGGATGGACATGCTCCAGGAGGTGCGTGGCCGTGATGTAGGACATGTCGAACGGCGGATCCTGGCGCATCAGGACCACGTCCATCGTGGCGAGGTCGATGGTCTCCGGCGCGCCGAGACTGGCATGGTCTCCGGCCCGGTTCCGCACTTCGAGCGGGCGCATGAGCGCCACCACCCTGCCCGCCCTCAGCGAGAGATGTTGGGGCAAATAGTGGTGCAGCCGGTGGCCGCGCGCCTGCGCTTCGAGCGCGAGCGCGAAGGTGCTGTCCGCCTCGATGTCGATGGTCGCGATCGGGTCCATCTGTATGGCGACCGCGAGGCTCATGTCACGCCCTCGCCGCTCAGTTCAGGCTGGTCTTGAGCTTCGCCAGGACGGCTTCGGCGCGCGTCTGCGCCGCGTTCGGCAGGCCGCAGGCGAGGCCGCGCTCGAGCGCCGAAACCGCGCTCTTCACGGTGCCCAGCCTGGCGCGCAGCATGCCGAGCTCGTGCCAGACGCCGCCCGCCTCCGGCGCGATCAACAGCATGCGCTCCAGAATCGCGGCGGCGCGTGCCGCATCGCCCGCCTGGAGCGCACGGGTCTTGATGTTGTTCTGGAGCCTGAGGAGGATCGCCCGGTTGCCGACCGGCGCATAGTGGGACGGCTGGAGCTCCGCATCGGCGCCATGGAACTGCTTCAACAGGTCGCGCAGATGGCCGGCTTCGAGCACCTGGCCGCGATGGAACGGATCGACGATCACCCGACGGTCGCGGTCGTCCATGCGCACCAGGAAATGGCCGGGAAAGGCCAACCCGTCGACCGCCCAGCCTTGCGCCCGGGCGGCATGGATATAGAGAATGCCGAGGCTGACCGGCAGGCCGGCGCGCCGGTCGATGACCTGCAGGAGGTTCGCGTTTTCGAGCGCGTCATAGCTCTCGGTATCGCCGGCATAGCCATGATTCTCGAAAAGCACCGCGTTGAGGTGGCTGCGGCGCCGTTCGAGCGGCTCGTCGGCCTTGGCGATCGCCGCGACGTCGCCGGAGACTTGACCGATATGGCTGCGGTAGCGCGCCAACGGCGCGCTCGGGAGATCGAGGGCGCCGAGCAGGAGCGCGGTCTCGGCCAGATCGATCGCCTCGTCCGCCAGGGCGCCGACCGCGCGGAGCGCGCGTTCGATCGCCGCCCCGGTCATCAGGGCGTCGCCTGGCGGCGCGGATCGTCCTTCATGATCACGTGATTCACGACGCGCTTCACATCGTCGATAGCACGGGCATGGCCGCTGACCTTGACAAGCTCTTCCTCGTCTTGCGCGATCCCGAGCAGATACACGGTCCCGTTGACCGTCTCGATGTTGTAGTTGATCGACAGGATATCCTTGTCCAAGAGAATCCTGCCCTTGAGCTGCGCCGAGATCCAGGTGTCCCGCGCATAGTCGAGGATCCCGCCCTTGTCGGTCACCTGAACCTCGTTGATCACTTCACGGACCCCGGCAGCCCCCCAGGCGAGCTGGATCGCGCGAATCCGGTGCTCCGGCTCCCTCACGTTGCCCTTGAGCAGCACGCGGCCCTCGACCACGCCGAAAGACACGTTCTGATAGAGATCGATGTCGTCTTCGAAGAAAATCTGGTTGAGCTCGGCCCGGATCGTCAGATCGTCGACCACGTCGCCGACCGAGCGCTCCTCGGCGATCGCCAAGCCCGTCTTGGCGGCCGCACCGACGAAGAGCTCGGTGCAGCCGGCGAGGCCGAGAGAACCGGCCAGCATGAGGGCGATCGCTATGACCGGCACCGTCAGGGCGCCGACCGGCGGGCGATGACGCCCGGCTTCGTCACGCGTCTTCATGCAACACCTCATCGGCCGCGCTACGAGACGGTGCCAACGCCGTCGGGGCGCCAGGCATCCGAGAGGCGCCGCGGCCATCGCCAAGGGGTTACCACCATGACGTCGAATCGGAGCACAAGCTTGCGCCATTTCGGATAGCGCGACAAGAAAACGGTTGCCGCGCGCTCGATGCGCATCCGTTGGCGAGCGGTGATCGTCTCGAGAGCACCGTGAACATCCCGCCGGTGCTTCACCTCGATAAAGGCGATCAGCGCGCCCCGTTTGGCGATGATGTCGAGCTCGCCGACCGGAGTCGCGTAGCGCCGGGCGAGAATCCGCCACCCCGTGAGCCGAAGGCGCAGCGCGCACAGACGCTCCGCCGCGCGGCCCCGGCTTTCGGCCGCTCGCCGCGCTGCTAGGTCGCGCATCCGCCGCGCGAACGCGCCAGCGCCAGCGCTCGGGCGTAGATCTCCCGGCGAGGCCGCCCGGTTTCGGCGCTGAGCGCCGCCGCCGCATCGCGTACCGTCCCGGTCGCGAGCAGCGCATCGAGGCGCTCATCGATCTCCGCATCGGAGAGCGCCTGCGACACGGACTCGCCTTTCCCGCCGCCGACAACGACCACGACCTCGCCCTTGGGCGCGCCGGCGGCCTCATAGTGCCGCGCGAGCGCCTCCAGGGTTCCGCGCCGCACTTCTTCGTAGCGCTTGGTCAGCTCGCGCGCCACCGCGGCCGGACGCGGGCCGAGTACCGCCGCCATATCCTCCAGCGACGCCGCGAGGCGGCGCGGTGCTTCGAGCAGGATGAGCGTCGCGTCGAGCGCGACCAGTCCGGCGAGAGCCGCGCGCCGCGCCTTGGAACGGGACGGCAGAAAGCCGCCGAAATAGAAACGATCGGTCGGCAGGCCGGAAAGGATGAGCGCCAGCAGCGGAGCGCTCGGACCGGGGCAGCCGGTCACGCGGATATCGGCGTCAAGCGCCGCGCGGACCAGCTTATAGCCGGGATCCGAAATCAGCGGGGTCCCGGCATCCGTGACCAGGGCCACCGCGTCGCCGCGCTTGAGCGCGCGGATCAGCGCGGGGCGGACCCGCGCCGCATTGTGCTCGTGATAGGAGACCAAGCGCGCGTCGATGCGGTGCCGCGCCAGCAGCCGAGCGGTGTGGCGGGTATCCTCGCAGGCGACGCGATCGACGGCGGCGAGCACCGAGAGGGCGCGCCGTGAGACATCGTCCATATTGCCGATCGGGGTCGCGACCAGCCACAAACCAGGCGCGACCCCCGGTTTACTTGCCGGAACGCGGTCCGTAGGTTGACCGCCGCTTGCAGCCGTTACGGGAGCGCTCTCAGGCATGCACGGACCTCACACTTTCCCCGCGGCGGATCGGGGCCGGCGCTCGGGATTCGCGGCGGCCGGCATGGTGCTGATCCTCCTCGTGGCGGCCTGCGCCCAGGCGAGCTTACCCCCGCCGGCAGAGCAGGACCAGCCACCGGCGGAGCACGCGGAAGAAGCGGCCGAAGCCGTGGAAGCACCGGCCACGGCGCCTTCCGAGCCCGACGCGCCGATTGCGATCACGCCGCAAGAACCGGCGGCCGCGGACGAGCCGCCCTTCGAGGCGCCGCCCGAAGCACCCGACCCCGTCGAGATCGATCTTGCGGCGTTGGACGGCGGCCCGGCCACGACGGCCGATACCGGACCCGGCGCCGTCAGAGTGGGCCTTCTCGTGCCGCTCTCCGGGCGTTATGCGCCGGAAGGCGAAACATTGCTGCGCGCAGCCCAGCTCGCTCTCTTCGACTCGGCGGACGAGAATTTCGCGCTGCTGCCGCGCGATACCGGGGGCACGGTCCCGGGCGCGGAGGGAGCCGCGCTCTCGCTGCTCGAGGAGGGCGTCGATCTGATCCTCGGCCCGCTCTTTGCCGATGGCGTGGCGGCCGTGGCCGCCCACGCGCGCAGAAGCGGCGTGGCCGTGCTCGCCTTCTCGACCGACCGGGCGGTGGCAGGCGACGGGGTCTATCTGCTAGGCCATACGCCGCGCACTCAGATCCGGCGGGTCATTGGCTACGCCGCCGAGCGCGGCCACCGGCGCATCGCCCTGCTCGCGCCCGAGACGCGCTACGGCATCGCGGTCGCGGACGAGACCGCGGCGGCGGCGCGGAGCGCGGGCCTGTCCTTGATTCGGGTTCGCTATTACGCACCGGATTCGTCGGACGCGGCCGAGGTCGTTCGCGACCTCGCCGAATATGACGAGCGCTCCCGGGCGCTGGAGGCCGAGCGGGCGGCTCTCGCCGGCCGGGACGACGACGCCTCGCGCCGCCGGCTGGACCGTCTCTCGACGCTCGACACAGTGGGCGCGGTGCCCTTCGATGCCCTTCTGCTGGCGGACGGCAGCGCCCGACTCAGGCAAGTTGCCCCACTGCTTCCCTACTACGACATCGATCCCACCAAGGTCCGCCTGCTGGGAACCGGACTCTGGGAGGACCCGGCCACGCTCAGCGAGCCGGCGCTGGTGGGCGGCTGGTTCGCCGGCCCCGACCCGGCCGGGCGGCGCGACTTCGAGGCCCGCTATCGCCAGATCTTTGCCGAGCTGCCGGGCACGATCGCCAGCCTCGCCTATGACGCTACCGCGCTCGCCGCCGTGCTGGCGCGTACGGGGGTCGCATTCGGCCCCCGCTCGATCGGCGATCGCCGCGGCTTTCTCGGCGTCGACGGGCTCTTCCGCTTCGATGAAGACGGCATGGCCGAGCGGAGCCTCGCCGTCTTCGAGGTCGCCGGCGGGGGTGAGACGATCGTGGTCAGCCCGGCGCCCGAGCGCTTTGACCGTGCCACCGGCGGGCTCGACGGCGACGCTGAGCGGATCGACTGAGTCAGGCGAGCAGCTCGGCGAGCAGGCGGTTGAGGAGCGGCCGGCCGGCGTCGGTGGCCCGCAAGTGACCGGCTCGGCCGTCGAGATAGCCGCCGGTGCGGAGCCGGGCGAGGCCGGCACGGTCGATCACCCGATCCGGATCGCAGCCGGTGCGCCGCCTCAGGCGTGATTCCGAGACACCCTCTTCGAGCCGAAGCCCCATCATCAGCATCTCGCGCGCCTGCTCGTCGGGCGCGAGCGGCCGCGTCTCGGCGGTGCCGTGGCCCGCGCGGTCGACCGCGGCGAGCCAGGTTTCGGGACCGGCGTGCTGGCGCACGGCGCGCCGGCCGCTCGCCGGCGCGATGCGGCCATGGGCGCCGGGACCGATACCGACATAGTCCTCATAGCGCCAATAGGCGAGGTTGTGGCGGCAGGCCTCTCCGTCCCGCGCATGGTTCGAAATCTCGTAGGCCGAGAAACCGGCTTCCGTGGTCAGGGCTTGCGTCAGATCGTAGAGGTTGCGGCCGGTATCGTCGTCGGGAAGCGCGAAAGCGCCCTCTCGCAGCCCGCGATAAAACGCCGTGCCCTTCTCGATCGTGAGCTGATAGAGCGAGAGGTGGCCGTCGGCGAGCGCCAGCGCCTCGGTCAGCTCGGCGCGCCAGGCGGCGAGGTCCTGGCCGGGGCGGGCATAGATGAGGTCGAAGGAGCTGCGCGGCATGATGCGCTGCGCCAGCGCGACCGCGCGGCGCGCCTCGTCGGCGCCGTGCTCGCGGCCAAGAAAGCGCAGCGCCTGGTCGTCGAGCGACTGGACGCCGAGCGACACCCGGTTGACGCCGGCGGCGCGGAAGTCGCGCAGCCGGGCCGCCTCGGTCGAGGTCGGATTGGCTTCGAGGGTAATCTCCGCGTCCGCCGCGAGCGTCCACTGCGAGGCCACTCGATCGATCACCGCGGCGGTGGTCTCAGGCGGCATCAGCGACGGCGTGCCCCCGCCGAAGAAGATGCTGGTGACCTCCGCGCCGGGCAGCAGCGCCACGAAGTGATCCAGCTCGGTGAGCAGCGCGCGCTGCCAATGCGCGCCATCGACATGGTCCCTGACATGGCTGTTGAAGTCGCAATAGGGGCACTTGGCAAGGCAGAACGGCCAGTGGATATAGACGGCGTGCGGGCGATGCGCGCGGGAGGCGCGCCGGTCGGCGGCGGCGCTCACGGGTCGCGCGGCAGGCATGACGCCGCCAATTGCTCGAACGCGCGGGCGCGATGGGTCAGCGGCCCTTTCACGGCCGGCGGCATTTCGCCGAAGGTGAGCGCGTGGCCGTCGGGGATGAAGATCGGGTCATAGCCGAAACCGTGATCGCCGCGCGGCGGGAAGGTGAGACTCCCCTCGACCCGGCCCTCGACGGTTTCGCAATGCCGATCCGGCCAGACCAGGCTCAGCGCGCATACGAAATGGGCCGCCGTGCCCTCGGTCGCGATGCCGCGCGCGGCCAACGCCGCCTCGACGCGGGCCATCGCCGCGCGGAAATCCCGCGCCGGCCCCGCCCAGCGGGCGGAATAAATGCCGGGCGCGCCGTTGAGCACCGGGATCACGAGACCCGAATCGTCGGCCAATGCCGGCGCGCCGCTCACCGCTGCCGCCGCGCACGCCTTGAGCGCCGCATTGGCGCGGAAGGTATCGCCGGTCTCCTCCGGTTCCTCCAGGCCGCTCGACGCCGCACCGGCCGCCGCGATGCCGTGCGGCGCGAGCAGGGCCGCGATCTCGCGGACCTTGCCGTCATTGTGGCTCGCCACGATCAGGCGCCCCGCCGCGAGACGACGGGCCATCAGCGGCCTTGCGCGAGAGCGGCCCGCTGCAGCGCGAACAGGCGCGACGCTCCGGCGTGGGCGAGGCTCAGCAGGTCGAGGAATTGCTGCTCGACGAACGGGGTCGTCTCCGCCGTGCCCTGAACCTCGACGATCCCGCCGCCGGCAGTCAGCACGAAGTTCGCATCCGCATCCGCCGTCGAGTCCTCCGCGTAATCGAGATCGAGCACCGCCTCGCCGCCGACGATCCCGCAGCTCACCGCCGCGACCTGGTCGGCGAGCGGCAGTCGATCGATCACCCCGTCCGCGACGAGGCCGGCCAGCGCGGCGTGAAGCGCCACATAGGCGCCGGTGATGGCCGCCGTCCGGGTCCCGCCGTCGGCCTGAATGACGTCGCAATCGAGGGTGATCTGGCGTTCTCCCAACACCTCGAGGTCGGTCACGGCCCGCAACGAGCGCCCGATCAGGCGCTGAATCTCCTGGGTGCGGCCGCTTTGACGCCCGCGTGCCGCCTCGCGGCTGGTCCGCGAGCCGGTCGAGCGCGGCAACATGCCGTATTCGCCGGTGACCCAGCCCCGCCCTTTGTGGCGGAGGAACGGCGGCACGCGCTCTTCGACGCTCGCCGTGCAGAGAACATGGGTGTCGCCGACGCGAACCAGGCAGGAGCCCTCGGCGTGCTTGCTCACCCCCGGCTCGAGGCGCACGTCGCGCATTTCGTTCGCTCGGCGGCCGGATGGACGCATGGTCAGGCAGTCTCCAGCGGCGCGCTCAGGTCCCGCGCGCCACCGGCGGACACTATCGCGAGGGCCAGCGACCGTCCAGCCGTGGCGGCCCGGTCCGCACCATCATGCCCCGGTCAGCCCTGCAGCTTGCCGCCGCGGCCATAGACCAGCAGCATGACGATGATCACGCCGCCATAGATGATCTGCCGCCCGGCCTCTTGCATCTGCATGACGGACAGCATGCTCGAGAGCAGGGTCAGCAGGACGACGCCCGCGACGGTGCCCGAATAGGTGCCGCGCCCGCCCAGGATGTGGGTGCCACCCAGCACGACGGCCGCGATGGTGGGCAGGAGATAGGGATCGCCCATCGCCTGATAGGCCTGGTTGGCATAGCCCGCCAGCAACATGCCGCCGATGGCGCTGCACGACCCCGCCCACACGAAGCAGAAGACCAGCACGAGCCGGGTGCGGACGCCCGACAGATAGGTCGCCGTCTCGCGGTTGCCGATGGCGTAGATGTAGCGCCCCAGAGGCGTCAGCTTGAGGATGAAAACGACGATCACGGCGAGGACGGCCCAGACATAGATGGCGTTCGGAATGCCGAGCACGGCCCGCCCGACGCTGGCCGTCCGCATGAAGTCCGTGGGCGCACCGTGCGGGGCGAAGCCGCCGGTGAAGAACACCGAGATGCCGAGGATCAAGGCGTTCATGCCAAGGGTCCAGATCATCGACGGCGCGCGCAGATAGGCGACTCCCACGCCGTTCACCAGGCCCACCAACGCGCCGAGAGCGAGGCCTGCGGGTATCGAGGCGAGCGCGAACGGGCCGGTGCCGTCGATGCCGGCGAGAGCGGTGGAGAGAATCGCCGCAGCGGTGAAGGTCCAGGGGATCGAGAGGTCGATATGGCCGAGCAGGATCACCAGCATCGCGCCCGAGGCGAGGACGCCGAGAAACGAGGCGATTTGAAGCTGCTGGAGGAGGTAGGTCGCCGTGAGCACCTGCGGAAAATAGGCGCTGCCGGCGAAGATCAAGGCCAGGATGAAGCCGAACGAGACCAGGACCGGGCGGTCCACGCGCTTCAGAGCGGCAGAAGTGCGTCCGTGCAGGCTGACCATGCGCCGGGCTCCGGCCCCTAATCCATGACTTCGAGGCGGTTGCCAATGCGCACCATGCGCAAGGCCGCAAGCGCCACCGCGCCGAGAAGGATAATGCCTTCGAACAAGGGTTGGGCGAGCGGGGGCGCGCCGGCGAAGAACATCACCCCGTTGATGGTGCGCAGGATGTAGGCGCCGAAGATCGACCCGATGACGCCGCCGACGCCGCCATAGAGCGAGGTGCCGCCGATCACCACCGCAGCGATCGAGTTGAGCGTATAGGGCAGCCCGATCAGCGCATCGCCGCTGAAGGTCTGGAAGCCGAGGAAGAGCCCGCCGATCGCCGCGAACAACCCGGCGAGCGAATAGGCCGCGAGCTTCGAACGGTCGACCCGCACCCCCGACATGTAGGCCGCGAGCTCCGACGAGCCTGCGGCATAGACGCCGCGGCCCAGCACGGAGTTCTTGAACGGGAGCCAGATCAGGACCACGACCGCCACGAGCAGCAGCAGCGAGGTCGGGACGACCCCGAAGGTCTCGTAGGTCATCGCTTCGCTCAGCGTTTCGTCGATGCGGCCGCCCGGGGTGGGGCGAATCAGCAGCGCCAATCCGGTGTAGACGGCGCCGCTCGCGAGCGTCGCGATGATCGGTTGGATGCGGCCGTAGACCACGACGATGCCGTTGATCAGCCCGCAGGCAAGCCCCGCGAGCAGCACCAGCACGACACCGAGCGCGACCCGCTCCGGCGAGCCATTGACCAGCTCGGAAGCGAGCGCGTTGCAGAGCGCGAAGATCGAGCCGATGGAAAGGTCGAGCCCGCCGGTAAGCACGGGCAGGGTCTGGCCCATCGCGACGAAGGCAAGGGCGGTGCCCGTGTTGGCCGCCGTCGTCATGACGTAGACCGAGGGCCCCCGGGGATGGAGAGAGAGAAAGACCGTAAATAGGGTGAGGAAAATCAGAATCGCGAGCACCGCGCCATAGTTCTGGCGCAGGTGAAGAGCCAGGCCGCTCATCCGGCGGCTTCCTCGCGATCCTCGTCCAGCGCCAGGTTCAGCGAGGCGCGGACGATATTGCGCTCGGTGATCTCATCGCCCGCGAACACATCCCGGATCGCGCCCTGATAGAGGATGAAGACGCGGTCGCACATGCCGACCAGCTCGTCATAGTCCGAGGTATAGAAGAGGATCGTGGCGCCGTCGTCGGCAAGCTGGCGCATCAGCGCATAGAGCTCCTGCTTGGTGCCGACATCGATGCCGCGGGTCGGGTCCATGAGCAGCAGGATGTTCGCTTCGGTGACCAGCCACTTGGCGATCACGACTTTCTGCTGATTGCCGCCGGAGAGGCTGGCGACGGGGTCGCGGACGTCGCCGACCCTGATATTGAGCCGCGCGACCAGCTCGTCCACACGTGCGCCCTCGCGCTTTCGATCGATGACCACGTGGCGCATGAGCTTGCGCAGGCCCGCGATGGTCAGGTTCTCGCGCACGCTCATCGGCAGTATGAGGCCCTCGATCTTGCGGTCCTCGGGGATCATGGCGATCCCGTTGCGCGGCGCCTTGGCCTCAGCCGGGCTCGCGATCCGCGCCCGCCGGCCGCCGATGCGGACCGTGCCGCGCACGCCGCGCAGGGCGCCGAAGAGCGCGAGCAACAGCTCTCGCTGCCCCTGGCCGTCGAGGCCGCCGAGGCCGACGATTTCGCCCGGGGCGGCGGCGAGCGAGATGTCGCTCAGGCGGTCCTGCCAAGTCAGATTCTCGATCTCGAGCGCAGGCCGTCCGTTGGGCGGCGCCTGCGGTTTCGGCGGATAGACCTGGCTGATCTCGCGCCCGATCATCATGCGCACGATCTCGTCGCGCGAGCGCTCGCTTTGCGGAAAAGTCTCGATATGGCGGCCGTTGCGAAACACCGAGCAGGTGTCGGCGATTGCCTCGATCTCGGTCATGCGGTGCGAGATGTAGAGGATCGCGAGCCCCTCGTCGCGCAGCTCGCGCAGGATGCGAAACACGGCCTCGACATCGCGCGCGGTCAGCGCGGAGGTCGCCTCGTCCAGGATCAGGACCTTGGGTTCGCGCGCCAGCGCGGTCGCGAGCTCGACCAGTTGGCGGCGCGAGAGCGGCAGGTTGCGCGCCCGTTCGAGCGGGTCGATATCCTCGCAGCCGACGCGGGCGAGCAAGGCTTCCGCGCGCCGGCGCTGGCGGCGCTGGTCGATGAAGCCCCATTTTCCGGGCGGGCGGGTGATGAAAATATTGTCCGCGACCGACAGGTCCGGAAGCAGCGAAAGCTCCTGGAAGACGCAGACGATACCGTGCCGCATGGCCTCGGGCGGCGTCGCGAAGCGGACCTCCTCGCCCGCCAGCCGGACCGCGCCGGCATCGGGGCGGACGACGCCGGCGACGATCTTGATGAGCGTGCTCTTGCCCGCGCCGTTCTCGCCCAGCACGGCGTGAATCGAATGACGCCGGCACGCGAAATCGACGTCCTGCAGCGCGTGCACGCCGCCATAGTGCTTGGCGATCCCGACCATCTCGAGGAAAGGCGCATCGGCGCCGCCTCGATCAGACACGGGGACGTCCTGAAGGGCGTTTTCGCCCGCGAGCCACGGCCGCCGCGCGAGGCGGAGCACGATCCTTGCGCGCGCGGCAGGGCCGGCCCCGTACGGACCAACCCTGCCGTCGATTTCGGTCGCGTAGAGGCGCCGCGGGCGAGGCGCCCGCCACCGCCCTACTCGTCTTCTGACGTCTCGGCCAGCACTTCCTGGGCTGTCAACGCCGTGCCGCAAGCGGCAAACCCGCTCCCCAGATTGATCGTGTCGGGCAGATCGGGGAAGTAGTTCACGCCCTCCTCCAGATCCTCGCTCAGCGCATAGGGAAGCGGGAGCGCGATCATGGCCGGCAGCTCGTGGCCCTTGAGCAGCGCGATCGCGGCCTGCATGGCGATCGCCGACATCGCCGGCGCCTGGGTGACCGAGGCGCCCGGCACATTGTGCTTCACCATCAGCTTGCGCGCCCCGTTCTCGCCGTCGCCGCCGATCGGGATGATCGGGTGGCCGGCGTTGAGAATGGCGTTGATGGCGCCGACGGTGCCGTGCTGGAGCACCATGCCGTCGAAATGCCCATGGGTCGCGATGGCATCGGCGACGACCTTCTGCACGGTGCCGGTATCCCAGTTGCCGACCACCGTGATCACCTCGACGTCCTCGATCGGGTCGAACACCATGTGCATGCCGATCGAGCGGTCCCGATCCACCGAGTTGCCGGGCAGCCCGCGCACCTCGAGCACCTTGCCGCTCTTCCTGACCATATGCTTGACCACCGCCCTCGCCTTGGTCCCTTCGAGCAGGAGCTGCGGCTCGTTGAGCTGCACCACCTCGGCCGTATCGAGAATGTTGTCGAACGGCACGAGCACGGTGCCCCCGCGCTTGGCGCGCTTGATCACGCCGGTGAACGCCGTCGGGTTGACGGCGATGAAGATGATGGCATCGAAGCCGGCCGCGATCATGTTGTCGATCGCCGAGATCTGCGCCGCCACGTCGGTGCCGGTGCTGACGATCTTCAGCTCCTCGATGTCCTTGGCGTTCTCGGGTCGCCTGGCCCACGCCTTGAGGCTCTGGATCATCTCGATGCGCCAGTCATTGCCGGCGAAACCGTTGGCGAGCGCGACGCGGAACGGTCCCTCGCGCTCGGGATAGCTGATCGTCGGCGTGGTCTCATCCCACGGCTTGAAGCATTCCGGCAACGGATTGGGCTTGGCCGCCCAGGCGCCGCCGGCACTCACGGCTATGCCGAGGGCCACTGCGGCGGCGGCGAGCCGCAGCACCGGCTTCGGACGTTTCCCCATCATCATCCATCTCCCTTTCATGGCTGCAGCGCGGGACCATAGGCGCCGTTCACGATTCCCGGAATTCGCGGATTTCTCCCCTCCGGGCCGAGCCTCCCGCGCCGGCGAGCCTAACCGTTGTTCTATGTTCCGGCGCCCGCTCTCAGGCGCAGAATGATCGAGGAAAGCCTGCCGCGCGTCAACGCCGGGTCCCGGTCGGCGATCCCGCCGCGGGCGCGGCGCCGTAGACTCTGCCGGCTTCCTCCGGCGTGACCAGGCCGTCGGCGACATCGCGCTCGATCGCGTCGCGCGCGCGGGCCGACGGCGCGCCGAAGCCGCCGCCGCCGCCGCAAAAGACCTCCACCAGATCGCCGGCGCGCAGATCGATGCCGCCCTTGGAGCCGATCTCGATGACCTCGTTGCCGCGATAGAGGCGGCAGAAGCCGGTCGCCCCCGGCCTGCCGCCGAACAGGCCCGGCGCCGGATATTTGTGATGGTCGGAGTAGATCCCGAAGCGGGCGCCGTCCTTCAGAATGCGGTAGCGGCGCGCGAAGCCGGCGCCGCCGCGGAACGCGCCGTGGCCGCAGGAATCGGGCACGATCCGATAGGAGTCGATGCGGAAGAAATCATAGCCGGCGTCGAGCGCCTCGACCGGCGTGTTGGCGCAGTTCGAAAGCTGGCTGTCGATCGCGTCGCAGCCGTCCGTGCCGGCGGCGCCGCCGAAGCCGCCGCCATAGGGCTCGATATGGACCGCGAACCCGTCATCGCCGAGATGGGAGAGGCAGGCGATGGTCGTCACGTTGAAGCCCGGCGCCGTCACCTTGTCGGGAGCGGCCTTGGCAAGAGCGTCGATGATGGCGTCGAAGCAGCGATAGGCCGAGAGCATGCGCGCACGTACCGGCGCCGGCGGCTTCGGGTTGACCAGGCTGCCATAGGGCGCGGCAATGGTGATCGAGCGGCGCACCCCGGAATTGAACGGCACGTCGGCGCCGGTCAGCACGATCTTGACCGCGCTGAGCGCGACGGAATTGGTCGAGGCGAGCGGGCAGTTGACGTTGCGCGAGACCTGCGGGTCGGTGCCCGCGAAGTCGATCTCCATCTCATCGCCGCTGATGGTCAGGGCGACCCGGACCCATACCGGCTCGTCGGTCACGCCGTCGTCGTCCAAACAGGCCTCGCCGGTGAAGCGCCCGTCGGGCAGCGCGGCGATCGCGCTGCGCACGCGGCGCTCGGTGTAGTCGAGCATCCGCGCCATCGCGGCGGCGATCGCGCCGGCGCCATACCTCCCGCACAGCTCCTTCAATCGCCCGCCGCCCATAAGATTGGCGGCGAATTGGGCGTTGAAGTCGCCGATCGTCTGATCGGGCACGCGAATATTGGCGGCGACCAGGCGTTCGAACGGACCGCCGTTCCAGTCGCGCGCCATGTCGTATTTCGAGGGCGGGATCAGCAGGCCTTCCTGATAGACGTCGGTCGCATCCGGATTGAGGCCCGCGCCGCCCCCGCCGAGGTCGAGGTGATGGGCGACGCTCGCGCCGAAGCCGATCAATGCGCCCTCGAAGAAGATCGGATTGAAGATGAAGACGTCTTGAAGATGCTGGCCGCCGTGAAACGGATGGTTGTTGATCAGGAACTCGCCCTCCTTGAGGGTCTCCGGCGGGTAGAGCTCAAGGCAGGGCTGCACGATGGCGTCGATGGTCCCGACCTGGATCGGGATCAGCTCGGCCTGGGCGACGATCCGGCCCCGGGCGTCGAGCAACGCGGCCGATCCGTCACGGGCCTCGCGCAGGATGGTCGAATAGGCGGAGCGGACCAGCTTCGCGCCCATCTCACGGGCCACCGCCTGGATTCCCTGGCTGATGACGGCCTGGTCGAGCGGCGTCAGCGAGGTCATGGCTCTCTCCTCATGATCAGATTGCCGGCGCCATCGACCGCGCCGCGCCAGCCGTCCGGAACATAGGTGGTTGCGGTGCTGCCTTCCACGATCGCGGGCCCGGCGAGCGAATCGCCGGCGCCCAGCCCATCGCTCGCCAGGTGGCGGCAGTCGCGCCAGCGACCGCCCGAAAAGAGCTTCTGCACGGCCGGGGCGCGCACGCTTGGCGCGCTCTTGAGCGTCGGAACGGCGCCCGCGGAAAGCGTGGCGCCGACCCTGAGCGAGACGATCTCGACGGCCCGTCCCGCGCCGATGCCGTGATAGAACATGCGCTGATGGGCGTCTTCGAAGCCGGCGAGGAAATCGTCTCGGCTCAGCGCCTCGATGCGCTCGGGCGCGAGGTCGACGGCAAGCTCGAAGGCCTGGCCGACGAAACGCATGTCGGCCTCGTAAGCGTAGCGGAGCGCCTCGGCATCGAGCCCCATCTCCGCGAAGGCGACCGCGAGCTCGTCGCGAAGCCGCCCGAACAGGCGAACGCCCGTGGTCGGCCCCTCGTCGAGCGGCATCTTGCGAGTGATGCTCGCATGGCGCAGATAGTCCGAGGCGAGCAGGCCGAAGGCCGAGATCACGCCCGCATTGGGCGGCACGCAGATCGTCTCGATGCCGAGATTCTCGGCGATCGCCGCCGCATGGAGCGGCCCGGCGCCGCCGAACGGCACCAGCGCATAGTCGCGCGGGTCCCGGCCCCGCTCCGTGGTGACGAGCTGCACGGCGCGGACGATATTCGCATCGACCAGGCCGACCACGCTTTCCGCCGCCGCATCGATGGTCATGCCGAAACGGTCGGCGATCGGCGCGAAAGCGGCGCGGGATTTGTCGGCGTCGATCGCCATGCGACCGCCGAGGAACGCCTCGGGGCGCACCGCGCCGCGGATGACCTGGGCGTCCGTCACGGTGGGCTCGGTGCCGCCGAAGCCGTAGCAGGCCGGCCCCGGCTCGGCACCGGCGCTTTGCGGTCCGACCCGCAGCATGCCCCCGTCGTCGACCCAGCCGATGCTGCCGCCGCCGCCGCCCACGGTCACGATGTCGAGCATCGGCGTCTGCACCGGAAGGCCGTCGATCTCGGTCTCGGTGGTGAGCGTGGGCCGCCCGTCCTGGACCAGGCAGACATCCGAGCTGGTGCCGCCCATGTCGAAGGTGATGAGGTCGGAGAACCCCGAGCGCTCGGCTTGGCGGGTCGCGCCGATAACGCCAGCCGCCGGGCCGGAGAAAAGCGCGGTGATCGCGCTCTTTCGCATCGCCGCCGCCGGCAGCCGCCCGCCGTTCGATTGCATCACCGTGAGCCGGCCTCGAAACCCGGCCTCGGCAAGTCTCGCATCGAAGCGGCCGAGATAGCGCTCGATCACCGGCTGAACGAAGGCGGAAAGGCTGGTCGTCGAGGCCCGCTCATATTCGCGAAAGACGCGGGCGACATCCGAGGAGAGCGTCACCGAGACGCCGGGGAGCCGCGCGGCAAGGAGCGCCGCGACCCTGGCTTCATGGGCGGGATTGGCATAGGCGTTGAGCAGGCAGAGGGCGATCGCCTGGTAGCCGCCGCCCTCGATCCGCGGGATCAGCTCGTTCACGACCCGGTCTTCATCCAAGGGCGCGGCCACCGTGCCGTCGGCGAGCATGCGCTCGCTCACCTCGAAGCAGTCCCGGCGCGCCACCACCGGCGCCGGCTTCTGGTAACGGAGGTCGTAGATCGAGCGCCGGTCATGGCGCTGCAGGAACAGGATGTCCCGGAACCCACCGGTGGTCACGAAGGCGGTGCGCGCGCCCTTCCGCTCGAGAACGGCGTTCGTCGCGACGGTGGAGCCATGGGCCAGATCCGTGATGCGCGCAAGCTCGATCGCGCCCTGCTCCAGGCTCGCAAAGGCGCCGAGATCCGGGCTGCGCGGCGTGCTCGGCACCTTGGTGACGGTGATCTCCTCGCCCTCGAACGCGACCAGGTCGGTGAACGTGCCGCCGACCTCGACGCCGACCCTCAGGCTTGTCTCTGGCCGTGTCATCGGCCGAGCATAGCGCGGATCGTGCGACGAGGGGCGCGGCATCGAAGCCACCGCGTCGAGACCGCCTGCCGCTGGAAAACCGGCCCGCCCGGTGATATAAGACCCCTCAGAGACTGGGAACCGCGGCCGCAAGGATAAGCGGCCGCACGGCGTATTCCCCGGTAGCTCAGTTGGTAGAGCAAGCGGCTGTTAACCGCTGGGTCGCTGGTTCGAGTCCGGCCCGGGGAGCCAAATCCTAACCGCTAACTCTTGCAGCTTTTTAGTTGGCACAAGACCCCGAGGGGCAACCCCGTCGGGGTCTTGTCGTATCTGGCGTGATTTCAAGCACGTGCACCACCCCGTGATTTCGTTTCCGGATTCTCCGTTTTTCGCTTCGCGTTGTTTAACAGCCCGTTTCGCCTTGGGTGTGAAACGGGGTCAGACTTCAACGCCGATTGACATACGAGTTGACGCTGAGCCGGGCTATGTGGTGGTGCGGTCACTGAGAATGCTCACTCTTTGACAGGATCGCCTACGCTTCGACGCTAAGCCTGCCCCGTCGCTCCGAACGGGATTCTCGAATGACGATGTCGACGTCGCGCCCGAGCGCCGTCAACAGGCGCAGGAGCCGCTCCATGGAAAACTCCTCAAAGCTGCCCCGGAGCAAGCGGGAAACATCGGGTTGGGACAGCCCGAGCAGTTTCGCCGCGTCGACCTGCTTGAGGCCGCGCTGGCGGATGATCTTGTCGATCCGAGCGACCAGTTCCGCCTTGAGCAGGTGTGCGTCGGCGTCTGGGAGTCCCAAGTCCGCGAACACGTTTCCGCCGCCGCGTTCGATCTTCACTTTTTCGGTCTTCATCGATCTAGCCTCCGTCGTAATACTCGCTGTAGTGCTGCTCCGCCGCTCTGAGCCTGCGCTCTCGATGATGTGGTCGAGGAGATCGCCCTGATCCTGGCCCGCGGCTATCTGCGCCAACGGAAGAGAAGCCGCATCTCGCCCGCCCCCGGGGGTGAGTCCGACAAAGTTAGTATTCCCAAATGGTTACGGAGAAACCACTTGATAGTCTGGGCCGCCGAAGCCTTCATTCATGACAGAGTTAACGCTCCGGGGACGGTGAGGTGGATGGAGCGCCCTCAGGGGCAGCGTCCATGAACAGAAGAATTTGGATGGAAGCAGAAACGTATCAAAAGATCCAGGAGCCGTCCCGGCTGACCGTCGGCACAAGCTGCGGGAGACGTACCTGCCGAGTTCTTATGGTGTCGCGGCTCGTTTGGAAACGGAGCTCGGCTACGGTTACGGTGGATTCGGCGGCCAAGGAGTGGTGAAACCGTTTATCGGCACATCGCTGGCAGCCAATGACTACAGATCCCATCGCATGGGTTTGCGCATGGAAATCACCTCCTTGCTCCGGCTCAGTCTAGAAGGCAATCGCCGGGAACGGGGGAGCGAAACTCCCGAGCACGAGATCATGCTGCGGGGCGAGCTGCGCTGGTAGCGTGAAGCCCGCGCCCGCCGAGGGGTTGCGTGCGCGTTGACCTGCCCCACTGAAATCTCTCAAACAACGTGGCACTAAACGTAGGGGGAAGGTCATGAGACCGCTTATCTCTTCATCAGCCACGACCTGCGCACCGTGCGCTATCTGAGCCATCGGGTCGCGGTGATGTATCTCGGCATGATCGTGGAACAGGGCACCGCCAAGGAGCTCTTCAGCCATCCGCGCCATCCCTACAGCATCGGCCTGCTCTCGTCGGTCCTTTTGCCCAACCCGAAGCTCAAGCGCGAAAGCGCCGTCGACCTTGCGGGCGAGATCCCGAGCCCTATCGACCTGCCGACCGGCTGCTACCTCTCCGGCCGCTGTCCCTTCGCCGACGATCAATGCCGGGCCGAAATGCCGCCGGCCGACACCGTTGCCGACGGTCATTTCGTCAACTGCTTCAAGCATCGCGACGCGCTGCGCGGCCATGAGGCGCTCGACTATTTCGACGACTTCCAGGCAGAGACGGAAAAGCTGCTCGGCGCCGGCCGCCGCTGAGCAGCTCTTGGCAGGACGTCGAGCCAAAGGAGCCCGAATTGACTGTGGACGATAAGAGAGCCTCTCTCTCTCGGCTCTGAATGAAGGCTCCGTTATCGCTTTGTCCAGGCCTTTTCTGTCGAATAGATTCCCCTTGCCGACTATGGCTTAAACCGTAAGACTAACGATGCAATAGAAGCGGCATGCGCCTCGCCGATGCGACCCGGAGAGTGTCGTCGGCGCGGGTAAGGCCGAGAAAGCATAAGAACAAAAGACCCGGGAATCGTGATCACCAAGGGAGATACCGATGTCAATGCGAAAGATTACTGTTTTTGCCTCAGCGCTGGCCTTCGCGCTTTCGCTGGGCGCGCTTGTCGGGCCGCAGAAAGCGAGCGCCGAGGGCGAGCCGATCGTCATCGGCCAGGCTCTGGATTTCTCGAACTGGATGCTGACCTATGACGGCCAACCCCAGAGAGCCATGGAGATCGCCGTTGACGACGTCAACGCCGGTCAGCTCATCGATGCGGACACTTTAGGCGTTCCGCAGGTCAACACGAACCAGGGCGTGCTTGGCGGCCGCAAACTGGAGCTCGTCAAGTGCGACACCAAAGCGGACCGCGAACAGGGTGCCAAATGCGGCGCCGAAGTGGTTCAAGGCGGCGCCAAGTTTGCAGCCTTCTCCTGCGACTACGACATGGGTGGCCCCGCGGCCCTGCAATACGCGGCCGCCGGGATCGTCGGTGTCTCGGTATGCGGTTCCGATCCCAAGATCGGCGTCCAGGGCATCGGCCCGACGATCTTCACCATGTCGACGGCGGCCAACGCCCAGGGCTACGTGCTGGCCGAGTGGGGTCATAAGCGCAAGGGCTGGCGCCGAGCCTATTCGCTGCTCGACAACTCGATCGAGTATGACAAGTCGCTTTGCGTCGGCTTCAACGAGCGCTGGCAGGAATTGGAGGGCGCCGAGCTCGTCGGCAAGGACGTCTTCAAGCAGGACGATCCGTCGATCGCCGCTCAGATCACCCAATACAAGACGATCGATCCGGAGCCCGACGTCATGATGATCTGTTCCTACATCCCGGGCGGCGCCTCCGCGCTGCGCCAGATCCGGGCTGCGGGAATCGAGACGCCGGTGCTGACGTCGGAGTCCTATGCCGGGCAGTTCTGGATGGATTCCGTGCCGGGGCTCAAGAACTACTACCACGGCACCCACGGCAACGTGTTCTCGCCCGAGAATTTCACGCCGCAGGAGAAAGTCTTCCTGGAACGCTATCAGGCGAAATACGGCGAGATGCCGCCCTCCTCGCACGTCTATCTCGGCTACAGCATGGTGCAGGCCTACGTCAAAGCTCTCGAGCAGGCGGGCACGGACGAGCCGATGTCAATCGTCGCGGCGATGGAGACCTTCACGGATGTGCCGCTCCTGATCGGCGTCACCACCTGGACGGCGGACACCCACATCCAGAACCGCAGGCCGTTCACCTTCTTCGAGGTACAGGGCAAAGGTAAGCTGGAGTTCCTCGAGAAGTTCCGGGCGGAGAAGGCTTGGGACATCAGCAAGCTGACGGCGTGGGACTGATCGGATAGCGTCTTAATAGGCGGGCGAGACCCATTCCGGAGCGTCGGACCGGGTCTCGCCCCCTCCTCTTGGGTAAGCCCCGGCGGGGATTTTCAGCGTGGGCAGCGTGGGGAATGCGGCCTTCCCTCCCACCCCGGGCACGGCCCGAGAGCGCGCGCGCCAACCCACGCTCTTGGAGCCCAATCCGACCTCCACTGACCGGGCCAATACCATCGTGAACGCATCCCCGAGAAGCGCATATTTTCCGGCATGACATTCGTTTTTCAGATCGCCATCGATGCCATCAGTCTCGGCAGTCTGTATTCCCTGACCGCGCTCGGGATCGGTCTCATATTCGGCATTCTGAGGCTGATCAATTTCGCGCATGGCGATTTCATAACCATTGGCGCCTATGCGCTCATCGTGCCCGCCGGCGCCGTGGTGGCAACGCCTTTTATCGGCACCTGGCCTGCCTATCTCCTGATTCCGGCCATCATCTCGATCGTCATCGTCATCGCGCTCCTGACCGAGTTCATCGCGTTTCGCCCGCTGAGGGGCGCGAACATGTCGAGCCTGCTGATCGCCTCCTTCGCGGTCAGCTACGTGTTCCAGCACATCATCATCCTGATCTACACCGGCCGTCCCAAGGCCGTGAATGTCGGTATTTCGCTCGCCCGGCACATCGAATTCTTAGGCTTGCGCGTTCCCGCGATCCAACTCGTGGCGATCGGCGCGGCGATCGTGCTGCTGGGCGGCCTCGCGCTGTTTCTGAAGCGCACCGCTTACGGCGTCCAGATGCGCGCGGCGGCCGAAGACTTCGAGACGGCGCGCCTTCTCGGCGTGCGGGCGAACACGGTGATCGCGCTGGCCTTTGCCATGAGCGGCCTGTTGGCTGCCGTGGTCTCGCTCATCTTCATCACCCAGATGGGCGTGCTCAACTTCCGGATGAGCCTCAACCTGGTGATCGTCGCCTTCATCTCGACGGTGATCGGAGGCATGGGCAGCCTGTTCGGTGCTGCGGCCGGCGGCTTCCTGGTGGGCATCATGAGCACCGTCCTTCAGACCGTCCTGCCGGATGACTACAAGCTGACGCGCGACGCGTTCGTCTTCGGCTTCGTTATCCTGGTCCTGATCTTCCGGCCGCAGGGTCTGATCGTGACCAAGACCGTCAGGGAGCGCGTCTAGATGCCCGGCATGGGGATGCTCGAGAGGCAGCTACGCCGGCTTTGGCCCTTGATCTCCCTCGCCGTCATCTTGCTGATCATCGTCGTTGTCGTGGATGCCTCGGGGAGCATCCTCATGCAGCGCACGGTCGCCGACGGGCTCATCAAGCTGATCGTCGTCGTCGGCATTTATATCTTCATGGGTAATTCGGGCGTTCTTTCGTTCGGCAGCATCGTCTACATGATGGTCGGCGCCTACGCCGCGGCGTGGTTGACGCTTCTGCCCAACCTGAAGAAGTTCACCTTGCCGGGCCTGCCCGACTTTCTGATCGCGGCCCAGCTCGATCCCCTGCCGGCGCTTATCCTGGCGGGGCTATTGGCCGCGGCCGTTGCCTTCGTCCTTGCGCTGGCCATCATGCGCACCAATCCGATAGCCATCAGCATCGCCACGTTCGCGGCGATGGCCATGGGCTACACCATCTACAACAACTGGGAGAGGGTCACGCTGGGCACGAGCTCGATCATCGGGCTGCCGATGTATGTCGATATGTGGATCACGTTCTACTGGGCGTTGATCGTCATGGCCATCGCCTACATCTACCAGATATCCCGGTTCGGCCTGGCGCTGCGCGCCTCGCGCGAGGACGAGGTAGCGGCGCGTGCCTTCGGCGTCAACGTCTATATGCAGCGCGTCATCGCCTTCACGCTGAGCGGCTTCGTCGTCGGCGTCGGGGGCGTGATGCACGGCCACTTCCTCGGGATCCTCACCGTCAACGCGTTCTGGATTCAACTCACCTTCATCACGCTCGCCATGCTCGTCGTGGGCGGCCAGAACTCGCTGGCAGGCGCGGTGGTGGGCGTCGTCGTCGTCACCGCGGTGACGGAAATCTTTCGCCAGTTGGAAAAGGGCGCGGAGATCGGCGTGGCGCTCATTCAGCTGCCGCTGGGCGTCCAGGAGATCTTTCTCGGCGTCATCATGCTGGCGATCATGATCTTCAGACCGGCAGGCATCATGGGCGGGCGCGAGATTCCCTGGCCCTTCGGGCCGCCCAAGCCTCCTCTGAGCGTCCTGCCACAGAGCGTCGAGGCCGAAATTGAAAACCCGCGGACGGGGGGCTGAACCATGCCCCGGGGAAGCATGGAGAACGGGCGAGGGCGCATGAGCGAGCCAGCGACAGGAAGCGCGGATGCCGAACTCCTCGAGGCCCACGATATATCGGTGCATTTCGAGGGCCTGGCGGCGCTCGACGGGCTCAGCATCTCCCTCGACCGGACCGAGATCTTCGGTCTCATCGGCCCCAACGGCTCGGGCAAGACGACGCTGGTCAACGTGCTCACCGGCTTCCAGAAGGCAACCGCCGGAAAGGTCCTCCTCGGCGGTCGGGACATCACCGACTGGCCGCCCTACAGGATCGGCCGCACCGGTCTCGCGCGTACCTTCCAGGCGGTCCGCCTGTTTCGCGACTTGCCGGTGCTGGAGAATCTCGAAATCGCCGCAGTCGGCACCGGGCTCATGCGCCGGGCGGCGGAAAAACGGGCCATGGACATCCTGGAATGGATGCATTTCGGGCACAAAGCGTACGACCTTGCCGACACTTTGCCGTATGGCGAAGAGCGCCGCGTCGGCATTGGCCGCGCGCTCGCAAGCGCGCCCCGCTTCGTGCTGCTGGACGAACCCGCCGCCGGCATGACGGACACCGAATGCGACGACATCATGCAGCTGATCGCCCGTATCCCGCGGGACTTCGGCTGCGGCGTGCTGTTGATCGAACACAACATGCGCGTGATCATGGGCGTGTGCGAGCGCATCCACGTGATTGAGAGCGGCCGCTCGGTGGCCGAAGGCCCGCCACGGGAGATCCAAAACAATCCCGACGTGATCCGAGCCTATCTGGGGTCAAAATCGCAAAATGCTCGAAGTTGAAAACATCCATGTCCGCTACGGCCGCGTGCGCGCGGTGCGCGGGGTCTCGGTTCGAGTCGACGAGAGCGAGATGGTCTGCATCGTCGGCCCCAACGGCGCCGGCAAATCGACCACGCTGCGCAGCATCGCGGGCTCCCTCACGCCCACGGAAGGCACGATCAAGCTGCTCGGCCGCTCGATCTCGGGCCAGGCACCGGAGAGTATCGCCCGCATGGGCCTCTCGCTCGTGCCGGAGGGTCGGCACGTGTTCACGCAGCTGACCGTCGAAGAGAACATTCGGCTCGGCAGCCAGATGCGCCGCAACCGCGCGGGCGTCGAAGAGGATTTCCAACGCATGCTGAGCATCTTCCCGTTTCTGCGGGACAAGCTGTCGACGCCCGGCGGCAAACTGTCGGGCGGCGAGCAGCAGCAGCTCGTGATCGCCCGTGCGTTGATGACGGGCCCCCGCCTGATCCTGCTCGACGAGCCCTCACTCGGCCTCGGGCCGATGATCGTCGACACGGTCTATGAGACCTTGAGCGCGTTGCGCGACCAGGGCATGACCCTGCTCGTGGTCGAGCAGAGCACCCATCGCGCGCTGGAGAACAGTGATCGGATCTACATCATGCGGCGAGGCCAGATCGAACTGGAGGGCAAGAGCAGCGAGCTGACGGACGAGCAGCTCGAAAAGGCCTATTTCGGTTTCGACGAGGCCGCCGCTGACGATCGATCGCACTTCTGACCCCCGGCGCCCGGCGGGCCGCACATTCTTCTCAGAGATCGCCGGCGTGATTCCGATGAACCGATGGACATGAAAATCGCCCGTGAGAGGATTACCCATCTTCGCGTGGTACGCACGATGCAAGAGAGCAATGCGTTGATCGCGGAGTCGGCCGTGGGTTCATCACGCTGCCGGGAGGGCGCGGCATGCCGGGGGAGGCCATAGAGACGCTCACCTCGCTTTAACTCGGATATCACGACAAGCTCACTGGCGTGCTCAACATCCGTGGCTATTGTGATCCCCTGTCGAGACTCTTACGCCATAGGTGCGCGGGGGGAACCGTGGTCGATTGGGGAAGAGCCGAGTGCGATCAGGTGGAAGCGGTCGTCCGCAAGCTTTGCGGCTACCTGTCGATGGAGGTGCCGGCAATCCATGTCGAGCCTCCGGAGCACGTGCCCGGCAGCTACCACAAGCTCTTGGTCCACGACGCCGGCATGACGGCCACCCTTGAGGCGCACTGGGGCCAGCGGCTGGCCGTAGACCTCATAGCGGATGACCTGCTTGTCGAGGAACGCTCGCTCTACCGCTACGTCGCGCTGTATATCGGGGAGGACGGAGAGCGCCAGGCGGTGGAACTGGCCGCCATTCGCATCGCGTTGGACGCCTTCCCGGCGCTGTTGCGTCCAGAGTTTATCGAAGGCGTACGCCCCTTCGGGGGCATCCTGGCTCACGCAGGCATCGCGTTCCGCGCCAGGCCATCAGGATTTTTCCGGCTCCAAGCCGACGAATTCATCGCACGGAAAGCGAGCATAGCTTTCGGCGCAACGCTCTACGGCCGGGTGAACGAACTGCGCGGTGATGGCGATGTGCTGCTATGCGAGACCGTGGAGATGTTGCCGCGCGTCTGAACGCCCGAGAACGCTTGTCAAACCGAATACCGGTCGGTGTCGGTCTGAACCCGAGCTGTTATTGTCTTTTCCCGACATGTTGAGAACGTTCTCAGCCCCAGGTCCTCCGCAGCGCAGAACTGTTTCGGCGTCTGCCCGCTGCGCTCGAACCGCCCCAGAATCGCCCGCCACACGGCTCTCGACCGATGCAGGCCTATCAGCATGTCGAACTTGAGATGGTGCAAGCCTACTCACATCCGACAAAGTCATAGAACGGCCTGGGCTGTGGCGCTATCAGCGATCACGAGGCCGCCGCTGACGATCGATCGCACTTCTGATCCTCGGCGCCCGGCGATAGGCGGGTCAGCCGCGTGTGAACGGCGCGCCGTCGAACCGCTCGCGAGTGGCGAGCTCTTCGACCGGACGGCGTCTCAGCCTGGTGAGCTGCCGAACCGGGCGGCCAAGAGGCACGAGCGCACAAACGGCGTAATCGCTCGGAATGTTGAAGAGGGCCTGGAGTTTCGGCTCCTCGGCGATGGCGAGGGTGGTGATCGTGCCGCCGAACCCCGCCTGGCGGGCCGCCATCAGCAGATTCCAGACGAACGGATAGACCGATGCGCCGCCGATGATTCCGACGCGATCGAGGTGCTGGTCGGTCGCAGCGACGACCTTGAGATCGACGACGACCACCAGCACGACTGACGCCTGCTTGTACGGCTCGGTCAGCATCGGGAGCACCGGGGTGTTCGCGATCGTTTCGGCCGACAATTTGGTCGGTGCGACGGCACTCCAGGCATGCTCTCCCGCTTCGATCTGGGCGCGGTACCGCCTGGCCGCCGGCTCCGCCAGCGCCGCAAGCTGCGCGCGGGTCTCGGGGTCCCTGACGACGATGACGTGATTGCCCTGCCGATTGCCGCCGCTCGGCGCGAAGCGGGCGTTGTCGAGAGTCTCGTAAAGCACCTCGTCAGGCAGGTGGTCGTCGGTGTATTCGCGCGCGGCAAACGTCGTGCGCATGGCGTCATTGAGTTCCATAAATCCATCCTCTCACGTCACTGTTGGGCGGCGATTTGACGCCGTGTGCGTCGGCTTCTCGTGCGCGCCCCCCGCACGACGGCCCGCAATCGGTGGGTGGTCCGTGGCACGGAGCCTGCGTGCCGCGATCGACGGGCTGCCGAGTACCGCTTGCCCGACGTATACTTAACAGCACATCAACCAAGCTGGCTATAGGACCATGATCCACTCAGAAATCGGACCGAAACTGGCACATGCGGCAGATGTCCTGGTGCGGGATATGATGTGCATCAAGCTTGGCGAGAGCGTCCTCATCACAACCGATAGGGGGTCGGACGATACAGGCGTGCGGGCGGTCGAAGACGCCGCGTACCGGCTCGGAGCAAAAGTTGCGTCGATCGTACTGGCCCCAAAGTTGCCATTTCAGGGAGGTTTGGCGGACGACTATCTACCTGACCATGTGAAAGCCGCGACCAAGGCGTGCGATGTTTGGATCGATTTCTGCATGCCGTATCTGGCGGGCTCCGCGGCACATGATCAAGCGATGGAGAACGGTCGCACGCGCTACCTCCTCGGTGCAGACATCGGCGCAGACGAGATTGTTCGACTCATGGGTGGCGCCGATCTCGACGGCCTTTTTCAACTCGGTAATGCGCTTTCCGACCTCGTGGAGACGTCGGCCGGTAAGGATTGTCGGATCACCAACACCCACGGCACGGATGTCGTCTTTACGCTCGCGAAGCCCGATGGCTTTTCTCTGGCTAAGGCAACCAAACCCGGGGGCTATTTCGTGCCCGGCACGATCATGATTATTCCGGAACTCGAATCGGTGCGCGGCTCGGTGGTCACCAGCGCTATGTTTCATGAGTACTATACGGAGCTCGCCGAACCGATGACGTTGAAGATCCGCGGCAAGGTGCAGGACGTTATCGGTGGGGGATCGGAAAACAAAGTCATGCAGCGTGCCCTCAAACGTGCTGGAAACGGAGACTTTGGTTACGTCGTACACTTTACGTGCGGCATTCACCCCGCCGCGCGCTACACGGGCAAGTGTTTTATCGAGGACCAGCGCGTGGTTGGGTACAACGCCGTCGGCCTTGGGCTGCCGTTTTGGGAACCAGGCGGCGGCGAGAACCATCCCGACTGCGTAATTTCCCTGCAATCAATGTGGATCGACGGGCTGCAGATCCTCAGTGACGGCGTGATCGTTGCACCCGACCACCTTGTAGCAATGTCGAATGATTTGCACCCGATCTATGGATAGTCGTTGAACAGTGACTATCCGGCGGCGAAGGCCGGGCGTCTTTCCCGCAAGCGCCGCACCGAAACTCTCCTCTCACGGAGTTAAGCCGTTGATCATATGGAGACGAGTAGCCGGCAACAGACGTCGGCTTTGAGTTTCTTGGACGATGGAGGAATCGGTGGAGAGCGTGATCACGGAGGTGGTGGACGACTGCGCCCGTATTCGACTGTCGCGCGGCGTCGACAATGCCCTTACGACGGACGTTATTCAGGCGATTACGAGCGCGGTGCACCATGCCGAGCGTCACGCGCGTGGCATCATGCTGTGCGGCGGCGACAAGTTTTTCTCCAACGGCGTCGACCTGGAGTGGGCGCTTTCCCAGTCCGGCGCCCAGATGCGCATCATGTTCCTCGAGCTCGGGACGTGCATCCTGACCTTGCTGGAATCTCCGTTGCCGATTGTCGGGGCCGCCAAGGGGCACGCCATCGGCGGCGCACTGGCCATGTTCTTGGCCTGTGACTATCGATATGCAGCCACCGGCCGCGTCTTGCTCGGCAAACCCGAAATCTTGCTCGGCGTTCCGAACCCCTATTTCGGCGATCAGTTGTTGCGCTTCGTCGCCGGCGATTATGTCGCTTCGGACCTGATCTATACGGGCAAGCTCGTGACGGCCGAAGAGTCGCGCGCGCTGAACATGGTTCATGACGTGGCCGAGAAAGTGGTTATCGAGGACGCAGCGTGGCAACGACTGATGCAGCTCCGCGATCTTGCGCCTGAGGCATTTTCGGAATCGAAACGGATGCGGGTCGGCAAACTATGCGCCGATATCAGGGATCAGATGTCAGCCCGTGTGGCGCGACAAGTCGAGATCTGGAAAAGCGAACAAGCCCAGACCCGGCTGCGCGCAGCGGCGAAACGGCTCGCACGCTGAGCGCGGCCGGCGAGGCGCGCTGCTCGGCGAACGCCAAGAGCACGCGGTGGGGGCGGGAGGGGCTGTTGATCAGCGGCGGGGCAGGAACTGCCGCATCCCGTTAGGTGAATCCCCCTCACGATCGGACATTGCAGGTCCCGCGGCTGCGGGCCCGACCGACCAATTTCGTACCGCCCGATTCATGAAAATGGAACCGAACGGGATGAGGTACAGCGTTCTCAGAAGCGGACAACCAGCCCGATTGAAACGCCATCCGCCGTGTCGTCAAATATGTCCATGCGGGTCCAGTCAAGGCGAATGCCATAGCCATCCCCGATCCCAATTTCCGAGCCAATTCCGTACGCAAAACCTTCATCGGACTCGGAGTTAGAGATAGATAGAGATGAGATGGAACCCTCAAAACTAGCATGGATACCGCCGAACCGGACGTGAACGGAGACATCGTCAAAAACGGGATATTGAGCTTTTGCAAGGAGCGCGAGGGCATATTCCATCTGCAATTCTATTGGAATAGATATCCCTGAAACCCCAGAACTGATAGTGATGTTTTCGGTCGCCTCACCGACTCCGATGATGGCTTCGGTTTCAATCCCCAAATAGCGAGTGAAATCATAGCCGGCGCGCGCAAAGACTTGATTGAATCGATAGTCGGGAACGCTGGCGGTTGTGACTTCGCCCGTTGACGATCCTCCGGATACAGAAAGAGATTGATACCCGATACTGATATGAGTCTTCCCGGTTTGCACATCCTCTTGAGCGTAAGCCGGTGAAGCCACCGCAGCACATAAAAGCGTGCCGATAACGCACATCCATAGTTTTCTCATGGCACTTCCCCCATAGATGGTTGCGGCCCCGACAAATATCGGGAAGACATTGTTGAACCTCTATTGCCCTCGGCGTTGCGTCATTGCAACCGTTTAGAAAGGGGAGCGCCCACCTTGTTCGTCCAGGTCCAAGGAGCTACCCGAGCCGGGTTCAAGGTTTGGCATTCGGCGGGTAACACGATTCGGCGGGATCCCCGGTAACGTCGGCGGGATTGAGGTTGTGCCGAATCAAGGCGGCCTGTCAAGAGAATGGGTCAATCTGTGTCGCTAGGGCGAAACGACGCATGGAAACCAGCAGCGAAGCCGAAGACGCCCTTGAGAAGCTCAAAAGAAAGCGCCGCAGCACCCAACGGCGGACGAACGCTTCCGACCGAGCTCCCCATTGGCCAAATCACCGAGCGCCCGTAACTGTTCCGGCCCCGGCGACGAGCTTGGAACAACCCTGAAGCGCTCGACGAGTGCCACGTTCGGGAGCTAACGCGGGCCATCGAACGAAGCAGCGCGCTCGATCCGATCCCGGTCCTACCGGCGGGTACTGGAACAATCCTGATCGACGACCACCACCGTTTAGAAGCCTATCGGGTAGTAAAGTGGCAGGAGCCGGTCCCCGTTCCCGCCGCACGAATTACAGGCTGATGGAGCGGGGCGAATTCCCACACCCTATCAGGGTGAGCCGTCGTGCTGTGCGCTGGCTTTCGGACGCGATCGAGCAATGGCAACAAGAGAGCCGCATTGAGATCGCCGTCTCATGACACCAAGTGGATGGTGAATAGGGAGTTGAATGGGGGGTGACATATACTCTTCTCTCAAAATCCAATTATAATCAATGCACTACGAAAACGAGTGGCGGAGGGACGGGGATTCGAACCCCGGACACCATTCGGTGAACACGCTTTCCAGGCGTGCGCCTTAAACCACTCGGCCATCCCTCCACAGCGTCGAAACAATAGCAAGAACACCTCCCGCTGCAATAAGGTGGGCCGCTTCATCATAGAAGGAGAGACGCGTGATCATCGGCCGGATCATCGGAGTTGCACTCCTGCTGATTGCGCTCGCCGCGTTCGGCCATGAGGTCTATGGCGCGATCGGTGCCGGGGCTTATCGCTTCGTCACCGCCGGCGAGATATGGGTCAAGATCGACGGCAACAGCCTCGTCGGCCTCCAAGCGCTCATCGAAAAGAGCATCGCGCCGTGGCTCTGGTCGGATGTCGTGCTGCCGGTCCTGCTCGGCCCCGCCTGGGCGATCCCGCTGGTGCCGGCCGTGCTTCTGCTCTGGTTCGCCAGGCGCCGCCGCTCTTCCCGCTGAAGACGCCACCGCGACGCGTCTATTCACCCATCTTCAGCGCGGCGAGGAAGGCTTCCTGCGGAATCTCGACATTGCCGATCTGGCGCATGCGCTTCTTGCCTTTCTTCTGCTTGTCCAACAGCTTGCGCTTGCGCGAGACGTCGCCGCCGTAGCATTTCGCAAGCACGTCCTTGCGCAATGGGCTCACCGTCTCGCGCGCGACGACCCTGCCGCCGATCGCGGCCTGGATGGCGATCTTGAACAGCTGGCGCGGGATCAACTCCTTGAGGCGAACGCAGAGCGCCCGGCCGCGCTTCTCGGCCTCGCTCTTGTGCGTAATCAGCGCCAGGGCGTCGACCGGCTCGGCGTTGATGAGGATGGTGAGCTTGACCAGATCGCTCTCGAGGTAATCCTCGAGCCGATAGTCGAAGCTCGCATAGCCCCGCGAGACCGACTTTAGGCGATCGTAGAAGTCGAACACGACCTCGTTGAGCGGCAGCCGGTAGATCACCATCGCGCGGCTTCCCGCATAGGTCAGATCGAGCTGAATGCCCCGCTTCTCCTCGCAGAGCGCAAGCACCCCGCCGAGGTAGTTGTCCGGCACCAGGATCGTCGCCCGGATCCACGGCTCGGCGATGCGGCTGATCCGCGTCGCGTCGGGCATGTCCGCCGGGTTGTGAAGAGAGCGCTCGCCGCCGTCGGTCAGCGTCACGCGATAGATCACGCTCGGCGCCGTCGCCACCAGATCGAGGTCGAATTCGCGCTCCAGACGCTCCTGAACGATCTCGAGATGGAGCAGTCCGAGGAAACCGCAGCGGAAGCCGAAGCCGAGCGCGGGCGAGGTCTCGGCGTCGTAGTGAAAGCTCGAATCGTTGAGCCTGAGTTTGGCAAGGCTCTCGCGCAGCCGCTCATAGTCGGTCGACTCGACCGGAAACAGGCCGCAAAAGACGACCGGCACGCTGGGGCGGAACCCGGGCAGCGCCGCCGGCGTCGGCCGCCGCACCGCGGTAATGGTATCGCCGATCTCGCAATCGGCGACGTCCTTGATGGCCGCCGTGATGAAACCGATCTCACCCGGCCCCAGGCTTTCGACGAGCGTCTTCTTCGGCGTGAACACGCCGACCCGCTCGACCTCATGGTCGACCCCGGAGGCCATCATCCGGATGCCCATGCGCGGCCTGAGCAGACCATCCTGGACACGGACCAGGATCACCACGCCGAGATAGGAATCATACCAGCTATCGACCAGGAGAGCCTTGAGCGGCGCGCCGGCATCGCCCACCGGCGCGGGCAAGCGGGCGACCAGCGCTTCGAGCAAGGCCCCCATCCCCTGCCCGGTCTTGGCGGAAATCTCCAACGCTCCGGCCGCATCGATGCCGATCACATCCTCGATCTGCTGCTTCACCCGGTTCGGCTCGGCCGAGGCGAGGTCCATCTTGTTGAGCACCGGAATGATCTCGTGATCGTGCTCGATCGCTTGATAGGCGTTGGCGAGGGTTTGCGCCTCGACGCCCTGGGTCGCGTCGACCACCAGAAGCGAGCCCTCGCACGCCGCGAGCGAGCGGCTCACCTCATAGGAGAAATCCACATGACCGGGCGTGTCGACCAGGTTGACCACATAGTCGGTCCCGTCGGCGCCGCGATGGGCGAGGCGCACGGTTTGCGCCTTGATCGTGATCCCGCGCTCGCGCTCGATCTCCATCGAATCGAGCACTTGGCTGGTCATTTCGCGCTTCTGCAGTCCGCCGCAGCGCTCGATCAGCCGATCGGCGAGGGTCGATTTCCCGTGGTCGATATGCGCGATGATCGCGACATTGCGGATTTTTGCGAGTTCGATCATGGCCGCTGCGCGGATCGCGTGCCGAAGGCCTCTTCAGCCGCGAAGCACGCCCCCGGTGATCTTCGCGACATTGGCGACGATCTTGGCGGCCGCCGCGTCGATTTCCGGGTCGGTCAGCGTGCGCTCTCGGGACTCGAGGCGAACCGCGATTGCGAGCGATTTCTTGCCCGCCTCGATGCCTGAGCCGGCATAGAGGTCGAATACGGTGACCTTTTTGATCAACGCTTTGTCCGCATTGCGGGCCGCGCGCTCGACCTCGGCGGCCGAGACCTCACTGTCGAGGACGAACGCGAAATCGCGCTCGACCGCGGGATAACCGGAGGTCTCCAGAAGCGGCCGCGCCCGCGTCGCCTTCGGCTTGGCGCGCGGCAACGCGTCCATCATGACTTCGAAGCCGACCATCGGCCCCGCTGCGCCGAGATCCTGAAGGACGCCGGGATGCAATTCGCCGAACGCGGCCAGCCGGGTGGGCCCGAGCACGAGGGTGCCGACGCGGCCGGGATGATACCAGGCCGGTCCCTCCGCCTTGGTTTGGGGGCTGGTCTGGGAAACCTCAGCCGCACCAAGGACGGCGAGCGCATCGGCCTTGGCGTCGAACAGGTCGACCGGGCGCTCAGGCCCGAGCCAGTTGCGCGGAACCGCCGCGACCGCCCGGACACCGGCAACGACCGTATGTTGGCCTGCCGGGCTGGTGTCGACATATTGAGGACCCGTTTCGAACAGCGCCGTATCGGGCATGCCGCGATCGGCGTTGCGCTGGCAGGCGGTGATCAGATTGGGCAGGATCGAGGGACGCATCACATCGAGCTCGGCATTGATCGGGTTGGCCAGCACCAGCTCGTCCGTGGCGTCGCCGAACAACGCCGCCTGCCGACGCGGCATGAACGACCAGGTGACCGCCTCAAGCATGCCGCGCGCCGCCAGCGAACGCCGCGCCGCGTTGAGCCGGCGGCGTACCGGCGTCAAGGCGGGCCGGATATCCCCCGCACCGTGCGGCCGGCTGAGAGAGACCGCCGGGATTCGGTCGAAGCCGATGATTCGAAGCACCTCCTCGACCAGATCCGCTTCGCCATCCACATCGGCGCGCCAGGACGGAGGCCGCACGGCAACCCGGTCGGCGTCCCGCACTTCGCAGGCGAAGCCGAGCGCCGACAGAATAGTCACCGCGCCTGTTCCCTCACCATCGACGCCGCCGAGAGCCGCCACGCGCGAGGGCCGGAAGGTGATCTCGCGTTGCCAGGACGGCGCCGCGCCGGCGACCACGACCTCGCTCGGCTCGCCGCCGCACAGCTCGATCACGAGACGCGTCGCCAGTTCCATGCCCGGTGCCGCGAACGCTGGATCGACCCCGCGCTCGAAGCGATAGCGGGCGTCGCTCTCGAGATTGAGCTTGCGTCCGGTCGCAGCCGTGCGCGCCGAATCGAACAAGGCGATCTCGATGAAAACGTCGGTGGTCTCCATCGTGCATCCCGACGCCGCGCCGCCCATGACCCCTGCGAGACTGATCACCCCCGTCTCGTCGCCGATCGCGGTCATCTCGTCATCGAGCGTGTATTCCTTGCCGTTGAGCGCGAGCAGGCGCGCGCCGCCGCAGCCGAGCCTGAGCCAGAGATCGCCCGCGACCTTGCCGGCATCGAAAACATGCACCGGGCGGTTGCGGTCGATGGTCAGGAAATTGGTGAGGTCGACCAAAGCCGAGATCGGGCGGAGACCGATCGCGTTGAGCCGATCCTTGAGCCATTGGGGGCTCTCTCCGTTCCGCACGCCCCGCACATAGCGCCCGAGAAAGAGAGGACAAGGGCTGCGCCCACTCTCGGAGAACTCGAGATTGACCCCGATCGGGCTTTGAAACAGCCCCGGGAGCGGCTCGATCTCGGCGGTCCTGAGACGACCGAGCCCGGCCGCCGCGAGATCGCGAGCGATGCCGTGCACGCCGAGGCAATCGGCGCGGTTGGGCGTGATCGCGATGTCGAACAAGGGGTCGTCCAGACCCATGACCCGGGCGAAGGGCGCACCGATCGGGGCGTCGTCAGCGAGCTCGATGATCCCCTCATGGTCATCACCCAACCCCATCTCGCGCTCGGAGCAGAGCATGCCGCAGCTCTCGACGCCCCGGATCTTGGCCTTCTTGAGGGCGGCGCCGGTGCCGGGGATGGTCGTGCCGACAGGCGCGAAAACGCCCTTCATCCCGGCCCGCGCATTGGGCGCACCGCATACCACCTCGAGCCTCTCGGTTCCGGTATCGACCAGGCAAAGGGTGAGCTTGTCGGCATTCGGATGGGGCTCCGCCTCGATCACATGGGCGACGGTAAAGGGCGCCAGTTCCTCGCCGCGGAGACTGACCGATTCCACCTCGAGGCCGATCGCGGTGAGCTTGTCGGCGATGGCCTCGAGCGGCGCATCCGTCTCCAGATGCGCCGCCAGCCAGGAGAGGGTGAACTTCATGCGCTCAGGCCCGAGACCAGGCTCGGCACGTCGAACGGCCTGAAGCCGTAATGGCGCAGCCAGCGCGCATCGGCGTCGAAGAAATTGCGCAAATCGGGGATGCCGTACTTCAACATGGCCGGGCGCTCGACGCCGAGGCCGAAGGCGAAGCCTTGATGGTGCTCCGGGTCGAGTCCGACGGTCTCCAGCACCTTCGGGTGCACCATGCCGCAGCCCAGGATCTCCATCCAATCGGCGCCTTTGCCGATGCTGAGGCCGCCGCCTTCGCGCGAACAGCCGATATCCATCTCGGCGGACGGTTCGGTGAAGGGGAAATAGCTCGGGCGAAAACGCACGGGCAGATCCTCGACCTCGAAAAACGCCCGCGCGAGATCGATCAGGCAGCCCTTGAGATGGCCCATATGGGTGCTCTCGTCGATCACCAGCCCCTCGATCTGATGGAACATCGGGGTGTGTGTCATGTCGTAATCGCAGCGATAGGTGCGGCCCGGCGCGATGATCCGATGGGGCGGCGGCTCGGCCTGCATCGTGCGGATCTGCACCGGCGAGGTATGGGTCCGCAGCAGCATGCGCTCGCCCGCCTCGTCGGCGGCGAAATAGAAGGTGTCGTGCATCTGGCGCGCCGGGTGCTCCGGCGGGATGTTGAGCGCCGTGAAGTTGTGGAAATCGTCCTCGATATCCGGTCCCTCGACCACGCGAAAACCCATATCGGCAAGAATCGCGATCAGCTCGTCGAGCACCTGGCTGATCGGATGGATCGCACCGTCCGTCTCAGGGCGCGGCGGCAGGGTGACGTCCACCCACTCGGCGGAGAGCCGCCGGTCGAGCACCTCCCGCTCCAGCACCCCGCGGTGCGCCTCGATGGCGGCGGCGAGTGCGACCTTGATCTTGTTGAGGCGGGCGCCGGCCTCCTTGCGGGCGTCGATCTCGAGACCGCCAAGGCCCTTCATCTCACGGGTCAACTGGGACTTCCTGCCGAGCGCGGCGACACGGGCTTGTTCCAGCGCCGGCATGTCGGAGGCGACCGCAATCGCCGCGAGCAACTCCTCTTCCAGGGCGTCGAGGTCTTCCAAGGGTTCCTCCGACGGCCTTGCCCCGACGGAGCGGCGGCCGATCAGTCGGTCTGCCCGCGCGCGCTCCGGGCCTGCTCGACGACGACCTTGAACGCCGCCGGCTCACGCACCGCAAGGTCGGCCAAGACCTTGCGGTCAACCTCCACCTCGGCGAGCGCGAGCCCGTGCATGAGCTGAGAATAGGTCAAGCCATGCTCGCGGGCGGCGGCGTTGATCCGTTGGATCCAAAGCGCGCGAAACCGTCGTTTACGGGTGCGGCGGTCCCGATAGGCGTATTGCAGCGCCTTCTCGACCCGCCCGAGAGCGACGCGATAGCTCGAATGGCTGCGCCCGCGATAGCCGCGGGCCAGCTTCAGCACCTTCTTGTGCCGTGCGTGGGAGGTCACGCCCCGCTTTACCCGTGCCATGGGATTCCTCCGCCGCGCTCAGAGATACGGCAGGAACGGCCGCACGATCGCCTCATCCGACGCCGCCAGCGTGCGTGAGGCCCGCTGATTGCGCTTCACCTTCTTCGCGCGCTTGGTCAGGTTATGGCGGTGACAGGCGGCGCGGCGGCGGAGCTTGCCCCGTCCGGTCACGGAGAATCGCTTCTTGGCGCTGCTCTTCGACTTGAGCTTGGGCATTCGCTTCTCATGGCTTCTTGAAAACGGCAGGCGCCGCGCGCCAAGCATGCTCGACCCCGGATGCTCGGCGGCAGCCGTTGTACTCGGAGTGCTGATTGAATTCAAGGCCGCCCGTGCCGGCCCGCGAGGTGGTTACTTGCGGACCACGACCATGGTCATCTGACGACCCTCCATCTTCGGCATCTGCTCGATCTTTCCGAGTTCATCGAGGTCGTCGCGCACGCGCCTCAGGACGTTCATACCAATGTCCTGATGGACCATTTCGCGCCCGCGGTAACGCATGGTCACCTTGACTTTGTCGCCCTCGTCGAGGAATCGGCGGATGTTGCGCAGCTTCACCTCATAGTCCGCCTCATTGATACCGGGTCGGAATTTGACCTCCTTGATATCGATCGTCTTTTGCTTCTTGCGGGCCTCGCTGGCCTTCTTTTGCGCCTCGTATTTGTACTTCCCGAAGTCGAGAAGCTTGCACACCGGCGGCTCCGCCTCCGGCGCGACCTCGACCAGGTCGAGGCCGCTTTCGTCCGCAAGCTCCAGGGCACGCTCCACGGCGACGACGCCGACCTGCCCCCCGTTCTGATCGATGAGGCGAACGTTCGCCGCCTCGATATCATCATTGATCCGCGGTCCCTCGCGCGTCGGCGGTGCCGCGACCGGATGTCTTGCTATCCCTTGTCTCCCCTCACCGTGGCGCTTGCCGGACTATCGACGCCACCTCAGAAAAGCGTCAGTCGCCCTTACCGTCCCGCGCGGCCAGTCGACCGAGCGGGCCGGACGCTTCTTTTCGAAGTGTAGCGACGGCCTCATCGAGCGCAAGAATTACTTGGTGCTTGGAACCGAGCCGGCGCATCGACACCGTGTTCTCCGTGGCTTCCCGGGCGCCGACGGCCAAAATGATCGGGACCTTGGCGAGGCTATGCTCGCGCACCTTGTAGCCGATCTTCTCATTGCGCAGATCGGCGTCGACGCGAAGCCCGGCGCTTTGCATGCGCGCCGTCACCGCCTTCGCATAGGCGTGGCTTTCGTCGGTAATCGTGGCCACCACGGCATGGGTCGGTGCGAGCCATAGCGGCAGCTTGCCGGCGTAGTGTTCGAGCAGAATGCCGATGAAGCGCTCCAGCGAGCCGAACAGCGCACGATGCAGCATCACCGGCCGATGGCGTTCGCCGTCCTCGCCGACATAGGTCGCATCGAGGCGCTCCGGCATATTGAGATCGACCTGGAGCGTGCCGCACTGCCAGTCCCGTCCGATCGCGTCACGCAGCACGAATTCGAGCTTCGGTCCGTAGAACGCGCCTTCCCCGGGGTTGTAGCCGTAATCCAGCTCCATGCTCTCCAGGGCCCCCGAGAGCGCCGCTTCGAGGCGGTCCCAAACCTCGTCGGAGCCGATCCGCTTCGGCGGACGATCGGCGAACTTGATCCGCACCTCGTCGAAGCCGAAATCGCGATAGATGTCGAGGCCGAGCGCGATCACGCCACAGCATTCATCCTGGGTCTGCTCCGGCGTGCAGAAGATATGCGCGTCGTCCTGGCTGAAGGCGCGCACCCGGAGAAGGCCGTGCAACGCGCCGGACGGCTCGTAGCGGTGGACTTTGCCGAACTCCGAGAGCCTGAGCGGCAAATCGCGATAGCTCTTGATGCCACGCTTGTAGATCTGCACGTGGCCGGGGCAATTCATCGGCTTGACCGCGAAGTTTCGGCCATCCTCGGTCTGCGACGTGAACATGTGCTCGCGGAAGGTTTGCCAGTGCCCGGACGCTTCCCAGAGCGCGCTGTCCATCATCTCGGGCGTGTTGACCTCCCGGTAGCCGGCCCGGTCCTGCCGCGCGCGCATATAGCCGACCAGCGCGCGGAACAAGGTCCATCCCTTCGGGTGCCAGAACGCCGCGCCCGGCGCCTCCTCCTGGAAGTGGAAGAGGCCCATCTCGCGCCCGAGGCGCCGATGATCGCGCTTCTCGGCTTCCTCGAGGCGCGTCAGATAGGCCCGCAACTGCTTCGCGTCGGGCCAGGCCGTGCCGTAGATGCGCTGGAGCATCTCGTTCCGCGCGTCGCCCCGCCAATAGGCACCGGCCACCTTGAGGAGCTTGAACGCGCCGACCCGCCCGGTCGAGGGCAGGTGAGGGCCGCGGCACAAGTCGACGAAATCGCCCTGCCGGTAGAGGGTGATGGGCTC
Source organism: Alphaproteobacteria bacterium (assembly GCA_965248825.1). Taxonomy (GTDB): domain Bacteria; phylum Pseudomonadota; class Alphaproteobacteria; order UBA828; family UBA828; genus WTGU01. Next base: position 271,919 of record CBDFKL010000006.1, read on the forward strand.
GCCGCCCGGGATCGCCGCGATCAGCTCCGCCTTGTAGAGCTCGCCCATTTGTTCGAAAAACGCGACCGCGGCATCGCGCTCCCACACTTCGCGAACCACCGCCTCGTCCCGGTCTCTGATCTCACCCATGCGGGCCTCGATCCGTACCAGATCGTCGGGCGTGAAAGACTCGTCGCGGGCGAAGTCGTAGTAGAACCCGTTTTCGATGGCAGGCCCGATCGTCACCTGGACGTCGGGGTAGAGCTCCTTGACGGCCTCCGCCAGGAGATGAGCGGCATCGTGGCGTATGACCTCGAGCGCGGCGTCGTCCCGCGCGGTGATCACGCGCACCGCGGAATTCGTCTCGATCGGCCGAGAGAGATCGCGTAATTCGCCGTCGACCTCGACCAGGAGAGCCGCTTTGACGAGCCCGGGCCCGATCGCTGCCGCAAGATCGGCGCCCGTCACGGGGGCATCGAACGAACGCGCCGAGCCGTCCGGCAACGAAAGTGTCGGCATCGCGGTCGTGTCGTGCCCCTCGTTTCCCTTCGGGTCGCGGCACTGTAGCCGCGGCGCCCTAGCTGTCAAGGCGAGCCCCGCCGCGCTCGGCGATGGTCAATGGCGCGGCGTCCAGGTGCGATGCGAGCGCCGCTTTCACCTCATCGACCGTAAGCTGCTCGAGCGAGGGACGGCGGAGGATCGAGACCCGCGGGCCGCGGGGCGCCGAGAGCGCGGGATCGGAGTCGTGCGAGAACAGCACCACCGCAGGGCAGGCCGCGACCGCGGCGATATGCATCGGGCCGGTATCGTTGCCGATCGCGAGCCGCGCCCGCCGCGCCAAGGCGGCGATCGCGCCGAGATCGGTCTTTCCGATCAGATCCAAGGTCTCGGGGCAGGCCGCACGGATCGCCGCGAGCTCGGGGCCGTCGGCGGCAGTCCCGATCACGACCGGCTGGATGCCCCGGCGGGCCAGGAAAGAGGCCAGCGCGCCAAAGCGTGCCGGTGGCCAGCGCTTGGCCGGTCGGTGCGGTGCGCTGCCGGGGACGAGCAGCGCGAAATCATCGGCGAGATCGAAACCGGCGAGATCGGAGTCCAGCCAGGAAATATCGGCGGCGGCACGGCGGCGATGCTTGCCATCGCAAGCTGTTCGGCCTGTATCTCGATCACGTGCATCCGGTCTCGCGCCGGGTTGGCGTGGGGGTGGGAGCAGCCGGGCGCGATGCCGGACCATTCCGGTCGCGGCCGGCCGACCAGGCGAAAATAGAAGCTGGACCGTTGCGATGTCTGCAGGTCGTAGACCCGCATGAAGCGGCCGCTGTGCAAGCGGCGCCGCAACAGAAACCCTTCCCGGAGCTGGTGCAATCTCGGTTTGCGATCGACCCAAACGGCATCGAAATGACCCAGACGCCACGCCAGATCTTCGTAGCGAGCGGTGGTCAGCAGGGTCAGGCGTGCGCGCCGGTGATGCCGCCGGATCGCCGCGAAGGGGCCGGTCGCCAGGATGAAATCGCCGAGCGCGCCGTGCTTGATGACAAGGATGCGGGCTGGCCCTTCGGCCGCCGATGAAGAGTGCGACATCAGGCAGGTCTCGGGGACACGTCGGATCGGCGCGCCCCTCGGCAGGTGTGACCCCCACCCGGATCGTACAGCACGTGCCAATCGATGACACGGAGCCGGTGCTTTTCCCCGGCGGCTCTATGACGGTCGGGTCCGCGAGCCGTGCTCCGGGCAGGAACGGGTGGCGATCAGACCTCGACCCTGGTCAAGTGCAGCATGATGTTCTCGTCGTGCCATCGAATGGCCTCGAGATCATCGAATGCGCGGCGGATTCGTTCGCCGAAACCGTGACATGCCTCCTCGAACTCCCGCTCGTCATAGAGCGAAAAGGTCGAGTAGTGCCGGCCTCGCATCTGTTCGAACAGGCGTTCCAGGCTCGCCGTCCGGGCATAGCGAAACACCCTCGCCTCGACCATTTCGAGGCCGGGTGTCTCGGCGACCCAGGCTTCCATGCTTTCGATGGAGTGAAGCCGTGATTCCTTCTCGTTGAAACGCGGGAAGAAACGCCCCCATAGGGTGCCCGCGTTCTGTTCAGGCGTGCGTGTGTAGATGAACAGGCGGCCGTCATCGCCGAGCGCGCGCCGGGCCTTGGCGAGAAAGGCGGGTACATTGAAATGGTGCACCGCATTGAAGGTGAGGATGGCGTCCAGGGAGTCGTCTTCAAGCGCCACGTCGTCGACGCCGGACAACTGGGTCACGAAATTGCCAATACGCGCCTCCGCGAGGCAGTCGGAGAGCCGTTCCAGCATCGGCGCGCTGGAATCCACGCAAACAAGGTGCAGGTTGGGGATACAATCGAACAGCAGCCTGTCGTAGCGCCCGTCGCCGCATCCGATATCGGCCGCGCGCACACTCGCGCGATCAGCCAAGGCGTCACGGATATAAAGAACCGGCTCCGGATCGGTGGTCCGGACCGCGCGGTAGACCTCCGCCACCCTGGCGAAATGCCCGGACATGCCGGCGCTCGCCGCCTCTCCGGTCATGTCACCAGGCTCTCCCACCGAGGTCGGACAAGACCACCGCGGGCGGGGCAGCCCTTGCCCGCGGTGGTCGGAACACGCGTCTACTCCGCCGCAGCCATGATTCCGGCCGCCGATGCTTCGGCGCGTCCTTCTCCGATGAAGGCGTCACACAAGTCACGGGCAACGGAATCGCGCATCTGGACCGGCGGCGATTTCATATAATAGGAAGACGGCGCTTCCAGCGGGCCCGCCATGCCCCGCGCCATGCCGAGCCTGGCGCAGCGGACGGCGTCGATGACGACGCCGGCGCTGTTGGGCGAATCCTGGACCGAGAGGCGCATCTCCAGCTCGATGGGAGCGCCCCCGAATCCGCGCCCTTCCAAGCGGATAAAGGCGACTTTGTTGTCGCCTTGCCACGGCACGTAATCGGACGGGCCGATATGGATGTTGCGCGAGGCGAGGCGTCCGTCGAGCTGTGACTGAACGGATTCGGTCTTGGACACCTTCTTCGATGTCAGCCGGTCCAGGGCCTTCATGTTGAGGAAGTCGGTGTTGCCGCCGGTGTTCAGTTGATAGGTGCGGTCCAGGGTGTAACCGCGGTCGCCGAACAGACGGGTCAACAGCCGATGCGCGATCGTGGCGCCGACCTGGCTCTTGATGTCGTCGCCCACGATTGGCACCCCGGCGATCTTGAACTTCTCCGCCCAGGCGGGGTTTGAGGCGATGAACACGGGTATGCAGTTCACCATGGCGACGCCTGCGTCGAGGCAGGCCCGGGCGCAATGAAGCGCCGCCTGCTCCGAGCCGACCGGCAGGTAGCAAACCAGCACCTCCGCGCCGGTTCGGCTCAAGACATCCGCGACATCCACCGGATCGGCATCCGCCGGCCGAAATGCCTCGTCATCGGGATAATCCGCCATGTGCGGCGCAACACCGTCGAGAACGGGCCCCATCTGGACCACGACGCCGGATGGGGGAAGCTCGTCCTCAAAGACCATCGTACAATTGGGTTTGGCGAAGATCGCCTCCTCCAGGGGTTGCCCGACCTTTCGGCGGTCGACGTCAAAGGCGGCGACGACCTCCAGATCACCCGGGCCCCAGCCCCCGATATCGGGGTGCATCAGGCCGGGCAAGGCCTCGACGCCGCCCTTCCTGTAATGCGTGATGCCCTGAACCAACGAGCTCGCACAGTTGCCAATCCCCACAATGGCCAGCTTGACGTTATGCAGAGGTTTCTTGACAGTCGGCATTGGCCATTCTCTTTCCTATCTCCCTATCGATCCAAGCGCGCCCTCCCGGCGGCACGACGTGCCGCCGGGAGGGCTGCTCGCAAAGACTGGGCATGAATGTTGCAGGCTTCTAACATAAACGTCGCCGCCACGCCATCTCTCGCAACCGACAGCTCTCGCAACCGGCTGGTGCCTTCGATCGGGATTCGGCCTCAGCCCCCGAAGAAGGGCACGATCTGTCCGCCGATGTTGCGGCGGCGGCGTAAAGGGCGTGATCGCCGGCACCTCAGGATCGAGAGCAGGATGGTGGATGGCTACAGGGTACTCGTGGTCGATCAACGGGACGGCAAGACCGAGCCCGAAATCCAAACTCTGGTCGAAGCCGACCTCCCGCAGGGCGAGGTCACGGTGCGGATCGACTTTTCGAGCCTGAACTACAAGGACGGCTTGGCTCTCACGGGGCGCGCGCCGATCATCCGGCGGCCGCCGATGACCGCCGGGATCGACTTCGCCGGCACGGTCGAGCGAAGCGACTCGCCCACCTTCGTGCCGGGCCAAGCGGTGGTTCTGACCGGATGGGGCGTGGGCGAACGACATCCCGGCGGCTTCGCCCAGCGTGCCCGCGTCGCGGCCGACTGGCTTGACGCGCTCCCCGACGGCTGCGACACCAAATGGGCGATGGCCATCGGCACCGCCGGCTTCACGGCAATGCTCTGCGTCATCGCGCTCGAGCGTGCCGGGCTCGGTAAAGGCCCGGGCCCGAGCCCGATCGCGGTCACCGGTGCCGCAAGCGGAGTCGGCAGCGTCGCCGTCGCCCTGCTCGCCCGCTCGGCTACGAGCCCGTCGCCATAACCGACCGCGCCGAATGCCATGACTACCTCAAGGGCCTCGGCGCCAGCGAAGTGCTGCCGCGGGATGAAGGCGCCGAAGCGCCGGACAAGCCACTGCTCCGGGAGCACTGGGCCGGCGCCGTCGACACGGTCGGCGGTGCGATGCTGGCCCAGATTCTGGCCGAGACGCGCTGTGGCGGATCGCTCGCGGCCTGTGGTCTCGCCGGCGGCGCGGGGCATCGAAATACTCGAAGGCCGTGTCCGCGGCCGTATCGTGGTCGACATCAACGCTTGACGTAAAGACCGCGCCGAGGCGATGACCGTCCGCCTGATGGATCGGGCCGATAACGAGCTGTACGGCGTGACACTCGAGCCGGCCGGCTCTTGACGCCCATGCGCGTCGCCGGCTCAACGATCCCACGGCCGGCGCGCCGCCTTCGCCGTGACGGAAGCGACGTCAACCAAAGGCGATCGCGGTGATCTCGTAGGTGTGGTGTCCGCCGGGGGTCTCGATCTCGACGGAATCGCCGACTTCCTTGCCGACGAGCGCCTGGGCCAACGGCGAGGTGATGGAAAGCCGGCCTTCGTTCACTTCGGCTTCGTCGGCGCCGACGATCCGATAGGTGCTCCGGGCTTCGGTATCCTCATCGATGATCGAAACGGTTGCGCCGAATTGGACCCGATCGCCTGAAAGCGTCGAGATATCGATCACCTCCGCCCGGCCGACCTTCGCTTCAATCTCCAGGATGCGCGCCTCGGTCAGTCCCTGCCGTTCCTTGGCCGCGTGGTATTCGGCGTTCTCGGACAGATCGCCATGCTCCCGCGCTGCGGCGATCTCCTGGACGATGCGCGGCCGCTCGGCCTTGAGGCGGCGCAGCTCGTCCCTGAGGCGTCGATGCCCCTCGGGCGTCATCAAATGCTTATCCATCGTCGGACCCCCGCGCACCGGTCGGCGGCGATCGCCGGGACGCGCCCCTTCTGCGGGCCTATCAATTATATCGGGCTGTTGACGTTGTTAGCCAACGTCTTGGCGCATCTGAGAATAGGACTGGAGCGGCGCGACATCAAGGCCGCCGCCCTTCAGCGCTTCGATGCCCTGGATCATTGCGCGACTGCCGGCGAGCGTCGTGAAATAGGGAACTTGATGCTCGAGTGCCGCCCGGCGCAGCTGATAGCTGGCCGCGATAGCCTGCGCGCCGCCCGTCGTGTTCACCACGAGCTGTATCGTGCCGTCCTTGATGGCATCGACCACATCGGGGCGGCCCTGCTGCACCTTGTTGACATGGTCGGCGGCGACTCCCGCCCGCTCGAGCGCGGCGCGCGTGCCGCCGGTGGCGGCGATGTCGAACCCGAGATCGGCCAAGCCGCGGGCGATCGCCACCGCGGCCGCCTTGTCGTCGTCACGCACGGAGATGAAAGCCCGCCCGGCGACCGGCAGATGCATGCCGGCGCCGATCTGCGCCTTGGCGAACGCGCCGCCGAAAGTGCGGTCGATCCCCATGACCTCGCCGGTCGATTTCATCTCCGGCCCGAGGATCAGATCGACGCCGGGGAAGCGGGCGAACGGAAACACCGCCTCTTTGACGGCGACATGCCCCGGGGGCGCTCCGCCTTCCACCAAGTCGTCAGGGAGCCGCGCGCCGGTCATCGCGAGCGCCGCCAGCTTCGCGATCGGCTTGCCGATGCTCTTCGCGACGAACGGGACGGTGCGGCTGGCCCGCGGGTTGACCTCGAGCACATACACGACGCCGTTCTGGACGGCGTACTGCACATTCATCAGACCGCACACCTTGAGCGCGTGTGCGAGGGCGATCGTCTGGCAGCGTAGCTCGGCCACCGTCTCGGCACTCAACGAATGCGGCGGCAGGGCGCAGGCGGAATCGCCGGAGTGGATTCCGGCTTCCTCGATATGCTCCATGATGCCGACAACGGCGACATTCCTGCCATCGCTGAGCGCATCTACGTCGACCTCGACCGCGTCCTTGAGATAGCGGTCAACCAGGACCGGACTATCGCCGGAGACCCGGACGGCCTCACGCATATAACGCACCAAGCCTTCGCCGTCGTGAATGATCTCCATCGCCCGCCCGCCGAGCACGTAGGAGGGGCGGACCACCACCGGATAACCGATACGCTCCGCGATGACTCGCGCCTCCTCGCTCGAGGTGCAGGTCTCGTTATCCGGCTGCTTGAGCCCGATATCGCGCAACAAGGCCCGAAAGCGCTCCCGATCTTCGGCCAGGTCGATCGCGTCCGGATCGGTGCCCAGGATCGGGACTTTCGCCGCTTCCAGCGCCTTGGCGAGCTTGAGCGGCGTCTGCCCGCCGAACTGGATGTTAAGCCCGACCAGACGACCCGCGCTCTGTTCGACGCGGACGATATCGAGCACGGTCTCGATGGTGAGCGGCTCGAAATAGAGACGATCGGAAGTGTCGTAGTCGGTCGACACGGTCTCGGGGTTGCAATTGACCATGATGGTCTCGAAACCGGCCTCTTTGAGCGCGTAGGCCGCGTGGACGCAGCAATAGTCGAACTCGATGCCTTGGCCGATCCGGTTCGGGCCGCCACCGAGGATGATGACCTTGCGCCGCGAGCTCGGATCAGCCTCGCATTCGGCCGGCTCTCCGCCGGCCCCGGTTTCGTAGCAGGAGTACATGTAAGGCGTCCGCGATTCGAACTCGGCGGCGCAGGTGTCGATCCGTTTGAACACGGCATGAACGCCGAGTTCTTCGCGCCGCGCGGCGACCGTCGCCGCATCCGTCCCGGCGAGCGCAGCCAGCCGCTGATCGCCGAACCCGAGCGCCTTCAATCGGCGCAGTGCCGCCCCGGTAACCGGCAACCCGCGATCGCGGACCTCCGCTTCCGCCTCAACGAGCGCGGCGATCTCGCGCAGAAACCAGGGATCGACCGCGCAAGCCCCGTGGATCGCGTCGATCCCGACGCCCCGGCGCAAGGCTTCGGCGATCACCAACAGACGATCCGGGCGCGGTTGGCCCAACGCCGCGAGGATCGCTTCACAATCGCCGTCTTCGGCGCCGGGGATGTCGATGTCGTCGAGACCGGTCAAGCCGGTTTCCATCGAGCGAAGCGCCTTTTGCAGCGATTCGCAGAAATTGCGCCCGATCGCCATGGCTTCGCCCACCGATTTCATGGACGTGGTGAGCAGCGGTACGGCACCGGGGAATTTCTCGAACGCGAAACGCGGGATTTTGGTCACCACATAGTCGATGGTGGGTTCGAAAGAGGCAGGCGTTACGCCGGTGATGTCGTTCGCGATTTCGTCGAGCGTGTAGCCGACGGCAAGCTTGGCTGCGACCTTGGCAATCGGAAATCCGGTCGCTTTCGAGGCGAGCGCCGATGATCGAGAGACCCGCGGGTTCATCTCGATGATGACGAGCTGGCCGGTGCCCGGATGCACGGCGAACTGAACATTGGAACCGCCGGTCTCGACGCCGACCTTGCGCAGAACCGCGATCGCCGCGTTGCGCATCCGCTGATATTCCTTGTCGGTCAGCGTCAGCGCCGGCGCCACGGTGATCGAATCGCCGGTGTGGATTCCCATCGGATCGAGGTTCTCGATCGAGCAAATGATGATGGCGTTGTCGGCGCGGTCGCGCATGACCTCCATCTCGAACTCTTTCCAGCCAAGCACCGATTCCTCGACCAGGATCTCGCTGGCCGGCGAAGCGTCGATTCCGGCCACCGCGATCGCGGTGAACTCGGCGCGGTTGTAGGCGATTCCGCCGCCGGTGCCGCCAAGGGTGTAGGAAGGACGAATGATGGCCGGCAACCCCACCACCTCGAGCGCGCGCTGCGCTTCGTCGAGGGTCCGTGCGATCCGGCTCTTCGGACTCTCCATGCCGATCTCGCTCATCGCCCGGCGGAAGGCTTCGCGATCCTCGGCGACGGCGATCGCTTCCCGCGAGGCACCGATCAGCGTGACACCGTGCTCCGCCAGGATGCCGCCATCCGCGAGCGCCATCGCGGTATTCAACGCGGTCTGCCCGCCCATCGTCGGCAGCACGGCGTCCGGCTTCTCGGCGGCGATGATGCGCGAGACGATATCCGGCGTGATCGGCTCGACATAGGTGGCGTCGGCGAACTCGGGATCGGTCATGATCGTCGCCGGGTTCGAGTTCACCAGAATGACCCGGTATCCCTCCTCCTTGAGCGCCTTGCAGGCCTGGGTGCCGGAATAATCGAACTCGCAGGCCTGGCCGATCACGATCGGCCCGGCGCCGATCACCAAGATCGATTCGAGGTCGGTCCGCCGTGGCATCGCGCGGCTCGTGATCGCTAGTCCATCGAGGCGACGAACCGGCCGAACAGATGCTGGGCATCCTGGGGGCCGGGCGACGCTTCCGGATGATATTGGACCGAGAAGATCGGCCGGCCCTCGACGGCAAGGCCTTCGAGGGTGCCGTCGAAAAGGGAGATGTGGGTCGCCGAAACGCCGCTCGGCAGGGACTCGGTCGTGACCTCGAAACCGTGATTCTGGCTCGTGATTTCGATCCGTCCGGTTGCAAGCTCCTTGACCGGGTGATTGGCGCCCCGGTGTCCAAAGGACATCTTCCTGGTCGTGGCACCGAGTGCCAGAGCGAGGAGCTGATGGCCGAGGCAGATGCCGAAGATCGGGCGCCCGTTCGCGATCAATTTCTTGATCACCGGGACCGCATAGCTGCCGGTCGCGGCCGGGTCTCCCGGACCATTGGAAAGAAAGACGCCGTCGGGCTCGCGCGCAAGGATCGACTCGGCGCTGGCGGTCGCGGGGACAACGGTCACGTCGCATCCGGAGGACGCCAGCGAGCGCAAAATGTTGTGCTTGGCGCCGTAATCGATCGCCACGACGCGGTAGCGCGGCGCGGCGCTGGTTCCGTACCCGCCGGCCTCGAAACGCCACGCGGTTTGATTCCAGTCATAGGACTGACGGCAGCACACCTCCTTGGCGAGGTCCATGCCCTCGAGCCCAGGCCAGGCGCGGGCCTTCGAGATCAGCGCGGCTTCGTCGATCACCTCCGGCGCGGCGGCGTGAGCGAGCGCGCCGTTTTGCGCGCCCTTGCTCCGCAACAGCCGGGTCAGCCGCCTTGTGTCGATGCCGGCGATCCCGATCAGAGCGTGCCGCTCGAGCCAGTGTTCGAGGTGCTGGGCGGCGCGCCAGCTCGACGGCTCGGTGATGTCTGCGCGCAGGACGAGACCCCGAGCGGCCGGGGTTTCGGCCTCGCAATCATGGTCATTGGTCCCGACATTGCCGATATGGGGGAAGGTGAAGGTGATGATCTGCCCGGCATAAGACGGATCGGTCAGGATTTCCTGGTAGCCGCTCATCGCGGTGTTGAAGCAGATCTCGCCGGCGACCGAGCCGTGGGCGCCGAGACCGCGGCCGCGAAAAACCGTTCCGTCGGCGAGCGCGAGCGCCGCTGTGGCGGTGGCCGATCCAGTCCCAGGCATCGAAATTCCTGCGGGCCGGACGCCTCTCGCCGCTGCCCGGTCCTCCCAGTGGTGCGCGCAGTCTAGTCGGGGCCTTGCGGACGTCAAGCATGTGTCCCGCATCTGTCCCGCATCTGTCCCGCCCCGTGGAATCCGCGACGTTTAACGCCTTTTCGATCGCGAACGGCGGACGTTCGACAGACGCGCTACGCCAGCAAGACCGACCGGAATCCGCGTCGACCCGCGCGTCGCGCTGCGGCGCGCAGCCTGGTGATCGGCGACGGAGCCGCCCGAATCGCCCGTGACCTCAGCCCGTCGCCCCCTTAACCACCGGGCGCCAAACGACATATCTGTCAAGCCACGAATCCGGCTTGATCGCCGGTTTCGGCGAGCTATAGTCCCTCGCCGCGTCGAGGTAGAAGGGTATCGGCATGCTGCAACGGCAGTTCGGCGACGCGCTCAAGAATGCATTGAAGGCGCGCGAGGCCTGTCGGGTGGCAACCATCAGGCTGATCCTCGCTGCGCTGAAGGACCGCGACATCGTCGAGCGCGGCAAGGGAAACGGCGCGGGCTTGACCGACCGCGAGATCCTGACCCTGCTGCAAACGATGATCCGCCAGCGGCGCGAAAGCATCGAGCAATATGAGCGCGGTGGTCGGATCGATCTCGCGGAGCGGGAAGCCGAGGAGATCGCCGTGATCGAGACCTTCCTGCCGCCGACGATCGAAGGCGAGGATCTGGTCTCGGCCGTTCGCAACGTCGTGAGCGATCTCGATGCGCGCACGATCAAGGACATGGGCCGCACGATGGCCTGCCTCAAGGCCAAATATGCCGGGCGCATGGATTTCGCCAAGGCGAGCGGGCTGGTCAAGGAGATGCTCGCCTAGATTTGGCCCACCTTCGGCGGTGATCCGGCCGCCGGACTGGGAAACGGGTTCGGATCGGGTCATGATACCGGGCTAGGCGCTTGTCTGGGCAATCGGCTTTGCCTGACGGACGGGCCGGTGCGATTCACGGGGTTTCATGAGCAAGAGCTTTGGCCCTCGGGACCTGGATTCCCGCTTTCGCGAGAATGGTGAAAGGCGCAGGCGTCGTCATCCCTGCCGCTCCCCTGCCCCGCACCTGATCCGGGGGCGGGCGGCATGGCGGCTCTTGCCGGCAAAGCCGGGCGCGGGCGGATGAATTTCCCGCCGCAATTCCTGGACGAGATCCGGGCGCGGGTCCCACTGGAGGGCGTGATCGGCAGGCGCGTGCGTCTGATCCGCCGCGGGCGCGAGTTGATCGGCCTCTGTCCTTTCCACAACGAGAAGACCCCGTCCTTCACGGTGAGCGAGGAGAAGGGCTTCTTCCATTGCTTTGGCTGCGGCGCCCATGGCGACGTCGTCGGCTTCGTCATGCGGGACGAGGGTTTGAGCTTCCCCGAGGCGGTCGAGCGACTGGCCGGCGATGCCGGTCTGGCGTTGCCCAAGCGCGATCGCCGTGCCGAAGAGAAGGACAAGGAGCGGGTGTCGCTCTACGGCGTCATCGAGGCCGCCGCAGCCTGGTTCGAATCCGAGTTGGCGGGGCCGCGCGGTGCGCCGGCCCGGCGCTATCTCGCGAGCCGCGGCCTCGATGCCGAAACGATCGCGCGTTTCCGGCTGGGCTACGCGCCCGACAGCCGCACCGCTCTGCGCGGCGCGCTCGCCAAGGACGGCATCACCGAGGCAATGATGCTGACGGCGGGGCTCCTTGTTGCGCCCGACGACGGCGGCAGTCCCTATGATCGTTTTCGAGGGCGGGTGATCTTCCCCATCGACGACCGACGGGGCAGGATCATCGCGTTCGGCGGCCGTGCCCTCGGCACGGTTCAACCCAAATATCTGAATTCGCCCGATACGCCGCTGTTCAGCAAGGGCGCCGTGCTCTACGGCCACCATCTTGCGGCGCCCGCCGCCCGCAAGGCGCGCCGGGTGATCGCGGTCGAGGGCTATATGGACGTGATCGCCCTGCATCAGGCGGGCATCGCGGACGTCGTGGCGCCGCTCGGAACCGCTCTCACCGAGCTCCAGCTCGAGGCCCTGTGGCGGCTCGCCGAAACGCCGGTCCTTTGTTTCGACGGTGACGAGGCCGGCGCGCGCGCCGGCGCGCGCGCCGTCGAGCGAGCCCTGCCGCGCCTTGGCGCTCGGCGCTCCCTCTCCTTCGCTTCCCTGCCTGCGGGGCAGGACCCCGACACGGTGGTCCGCGACAGTGGCGGGCAGGCGATGGTCGAGATCTTCGATGCCGCCATCCCCCTTTCCGAGCAGCTCTGGCGGACGGCGACGAGCGGCCGCGCGCTCGACACGCCCGAGGCGCGCGCACGGGTCAACAAGCGGCTCCAGGACCAGGTCGAGCAGATCCCCGACCGCGACCTGCGGTTCTACTATCTGGGGCACTTTCGACGGCGGCTGAGGGAGCCTGCGCCGAAGCGGCGGGACGGCCGCTGGCCGACACCCGCCGACGCGCCGGTGACCCGGGGCGACGCGCTCGGCCCGCGGGCGCTCGGCGCGGCGCAACGGCGCGAGTGTACGCTGCTCCAGACCCTGCTCAATTTCCCCGAGCTCGTGGCCGAACAGCGCGATGCATTGGCCGGGCTCCGCCTCGAGACGGCGCGTTTCTCCGCCGTGCTGGCCGCGCTGATCGAATGGGCCGAAGAGGGGCGGCAGCGCAGCGGCGAGACCCTGCCCTACGAGCTTACCCAGCGCGGTTTCGGCAGCGTCATGGACGAGCTCGTCGGGAGCGATGTGCGCTATCTCGATTGGGCCGCGAGCCGCGGGCACGGAGCCGGTCTTGCCGACGCCCGGATCCAACTGGCCCAGGCATTGGAGATGCAGCGTCGTTGGGTCGAGCTTCCGACGGCTCTGAGAGAAGCCGAGAAGGCGCTCGCCGACGAGATGAGCGAGGAAAGCTGGGAGCGCCTGCGCGAAACGGTTCGTCACCTGCGCGATTCGGGCGATGCCGAGGTCGAGATCCCGGACTATGGCGCGGCCCCCGGGGCGAATGGGACATAGCGAGGCATGCCAGTGCCGATCGACCAACAAGCGCCGGGTGGCCGCGGCGCGCTTGACACCCGGGTACGCGTTTTACAGACTTTTCGCGATTGGGGCTTGACTCGGAGGCCTCCGGCGCCAATTCACCTGTCAAACACGAAGAGGGCCACGTGAGTTGCCGGACCATGCCATGGGCGGGGCGGCCCGCGCGTGGCCGAACGCCGGTTGCCAAACGGGACCGCACGGCCTCGCAGTGACGGCGCAGCAACGATCCGGTCCCGGAGCCGAGAGGGGAACCAGCCGAATGGCGACGAAGCCCGCTAAACAGGGCGAAACCACCGAACGAAGCGAAGAGACGACCGACGGTCCGATTCTCGATTCCTTGACCGCGTCGGTCCGGAAGATGATCACGCGCGGCAAGGAACGCGGTTACGTCACCTATGACGAGCTGAACAAGGCTCTGCCGCCCGACGAGGTCAACTCCGAGCAAATCGAAGACACCATGACGATGCTCTCCGAGATGGGCATCAACGTCATCGAGAGCGAGGAATCGGAGGAAGGGACCACGGAAGAGCAGCCGGAAACGGTCCTTCCCACCACCACCACCACCACCACCACCACCACGACGGTCAGCGAGGACGATCTCGGACGCACCGACGACCCGGTGCGCATGTATCTGCGCGAGATGGGCAGCGTCGAGCTTCTGTCCCGCGAGGGTGAGATCGCGATCGCCAAGAGAATCGAGGCGGGTCGGCAGACCATGATCGGCGGGATCTGTGAGAGCCCGCTGGCCATGCGCGCCATCATCGAATGGCGTGATGCGTTGCGTGAGGAATCGATGCTACTGCGCGACGTGATCGATCTCGAGGCCACCTACAGCGGCGGGCCGGAAGCAGCGGGCGATGGCACGCTACGCCCGGCGGCGGCGGCCGTCGCCAGCCGCCGCGAGCCCGAAAAGTCTGAAGCGGCCACGCCGAAAGGCGAATCGGCGCCCGCGAGCGGCCAAGCGGTCAGCGCGGACAAGACGGAGGGTGGCGAGAGCGACGACGAATTCGATGATGGAAACGTGTCGCTTTCGGCGATGGAGGCAGCGGTTCGTCCCCAGGTCATCGAAACCTTCGACGCGATCGCCGCAGCCTACAAAAAGTTCCGCCGTCTACAGGACACGCGCCTCGAGCTTGCGCAGAAGAACCAGACGCTGAGCGAGTCGCAAACCAAGCGATACGGGAAGCTGAAGCGCGAACTCGTGGAGCTGATGCAGGGTATCCGACTCAACAATGCTCGCATCGAGGCGGCGGTGGACGAGCTTTACGGCTTGAACCGCGGTTTGCAGCGCCGTGAGGGCGAGCTCCTGCGCACGGCCATTCAGTGCGGCGTCTCGCGCGAGAAATTCGTGAAGCACTATGTCGGGCGCGAGCTCGACCCGCGCTGGCTCTCGCGTGTCAGCCGGTTGAGCGACAAGGGTTGGAAGGTCTTCGCAAAGGAAAAGCGCCCCACAATCAATGCGCTTCGCAAAGACATCATATCGCTCGCCCGCAACACGGGGCTCGAGCCGACCGAGTTCAAGCGGATCGTCGCCACCGTGCAGAAGGGAGAGCGCGAGGCGGGCCAAGCCAAGAAAGAAATGGTCGAGGCCAACCTCCGGCTCGTGATCTCGATCGCCAAGAAGTACACCAACCGGGGCCTCCAGTTCCTGGACCTGATCCAGGAGGGCAATATCGGCCTCATGAAGGCGGTCGACAAGTTCGAGTATCGGCGGGGCTACAAGTTCTCGACCTATGCGACCTGGTGGATCCGCCAGGCGATCACCCGCTCGATCGCGGATCAAGCGCGCACGATTCGCATCCCGGTGCACATGATCGAGACGATCAACAAGCTGGTGCGGTCCTCTCGCCAGATGCTGCACGAGATCGGGCGCGAGCCGACTCCGGAGGAGCTCGCCGAGCGCCTCGGCATGCCGCTCGACAAGGTGCGCAAGGTGATGAAGATCGCGAAGGAGCCGATCAGTCTGGAGACGCCGATCGGCGACGAGGAGGACAGTCATCTCGGCGACTTCATCGAGGACAAGAACGCGGTTTTGCCGGTCGATGCGGCGATCCAGTCCAACTTGCGCGAGACCACGACACGTGTTTTGGCCAGCCTGACGCCGCGGGAAGAACGGGTTCTTCGCATGCGCTTCGGCATCGGGATGAACACCGATCACACCCTGGAAGAAGTGGGCCAGCAGTTCTCGGTCACGCGAGAACGCATCCGGCAGATCGAGGCCAAGGCGCTTCGAAAACTTAAGCACCCGTCGCGGTCGCGCAAACTGCGCAGCTTCCTCGACACCTAGAACACCGGCGCTACCCGCACCCGCCTCCGGTCCGCGGCTTGGCGAAGATGCCGCGAGATCCCGGAGGATTGCGCTGTACATTTCAAAAATTACTTGCCGCCAACTCTGCGTGCCGCAAGAATTAGGTCATTATCGCTTGAACGTGACGCGAGAATGACGCAATTTCACCCAAATATTCGCACATGGAGGGCGGAACGATGACCGGTGAATCTCAGCAAGCAGCGTCGATCGCGCTGACGAGCAGGATCGTATCGGCCTATGTGGCCCATCATCAGGTCGACGCGGGCGAGCTCCCGGCACTGATACGACAGGTCCATGACAGCCTCAAGGACGCGGCGGGCGGGGCCGCGGCGCCGGATCAAGCGCCTCGTCCGAAACCGGCTGTTTCGGTTCGCGCCTCGATCAAACCGGATTACATCGTGTGCCTCGAAGATGGCATCAAGCTCAAGACGCTCAAACGCCATCTCGGCGCCAAATATGGTTTGACGCCGGAGCAATACCGCGAGCGCTGGGGTTTGCCTGCGGACTATCCGATGGTCGCACCCAACTACGCCAAACGGCGGAGTGAGCTCGCCCGCAGAATCGGCCTTGGCCGCAAGGGCAAGAAGCCCGCCGGCAAGCGGCAGCGGAAGGCCTGATCGGGGCAACGGAAGACAACGAGGCTCATCGCATCAGGGGCCTTTGACGAGATCCAACAAGCCCTGGGTGAGATGCTTGCCCGGCGGCCATATGATTCCCCGATCTTCCAGATAGCGGCGCACGGCGCGCCGCGTCTGCTCCCCGGCGACACCGTCGAGCGGCCCGCTGTCGTAGCCGTGCACCGCTAGCCGCCGTTGAAGATCCTCGATCTGGCCCGGCGAGAGAACCAGATTGAAACGCCCGCGCTCCGGCATTGCCCAGGCCTCTTCGCGCGCGGAGAACGCGCGGGCTTCGGCGCGCGCGGCAGTGGCGGATTCCTCCGAAAGCAGCGGTGCCAGTTGCGCGGCAGCCTCAACCGCCCGGATCCGCGGGACACCTTCTGCATGGCGCGCCGCCACTTCGAGCCAATAGAGCGCTCGCCCGGCATCCTCCGGCACGCCGCGGCCGGCCTGATAGAGCACCGCCAGGTTGTATTGCGCCGCCGCGACGCCTTGCCTGGCCGCGCGCTCATACCAGGCTGCCGCCGCGGACGGCTCCGCCGCCACGCCGCGACCGGTCTCGTGCAGGAGCCCCATATTGAACTGCGCCATCGGATCGCCGCGCCCGGCCAGGGAGCGCCAGGCGAGCGCGGCCCCACCATAATCGCCGGCGGCATAGGAGGTCGCGCCGTCGGCAAGCAGATCGGCAATCGCTGGCGGCCGCTCGGCGAGCGCCACGAAAGCGGTTGCAATGGCCCAGAGCGCAACGGCCCGCGCCGTCGATCGTCCCCACAACCGGGTGATGCGGTGTATTTCCATATTATGACAACCGTATCCCGATTCGTGGATCCGGGGCAAAGAAGCAGGCCAAGATGGCCGGGCGCGGCGCCGGCGGCTAGAATGCCAGGCGGCGTCTGCAAGACGGGCCGCCGAGCAACCTCAAGGAACACCAGGGAGAGCGCAATGCCGATCGGTCCAGTACCGCCGAGTGCGGCGAAGATTCAGGCGATGGCCGAATCGTTTGGCATAGAGCTCGGCGATGCCGATGCCGCCGATTACAGCGAGATCATGGCGGGAACCTTGCGCAGCTATCGGCGTCTCGACGCGATGCAGGAAACCAAGCCCCCCGTCAAATATCCGCGCGGCGCCTCCTATCGGCCGGGTCCCGAGGAGGATCCGTACAACGCCTGGTTCGTGAAGGGCGAGATCAGGGGCGCCGCAGGCGGCGTGCTCGCCGGCAAACGGGTCGGCATCAAGGATGCGATCTGCGTCGCGGGTCTTCCCATGATCAACGGCGCAAAGGCCCTCGAGGGCTACATCCCGGACATCGACGCGACCGTGGTGACCCGCGTGCTCGACGCCGGCGGGACGATCCTCGGCAAGACCAACAGCGAGGATTGCTCGTTCTCCGGCGCCAGCCACACCTCCGCCTACGGGCCGGTGCGCAATCCACACAAGCCGAGCCACTCCACCGGGGCCTCGTCAAACGGCAATGGGGCTGCGATCGCGGCCGGCGATATCGACATGGCGATCGGCGGCGATCAAGGCGGATCGATCCGCATCCCGGCGAGTTGGAGCGGGATCGTCGGCCTGAAACCGACCTTCGGCCTGGTGCCCTACACCGGTGCCATGATGATCGAGATGACCAACGACCATCTCGGTCCCATGGCGGACACCGTGGAAAACACCGCCCGCCTGCTCACCGCGATCGCCGGCGAAGACGTCCTTGACCCACGCCAGCGTGGTCTGATCCCGGCAGGGCTCGAGATGGACTACGTCTCGGATCTCGGCAAGGGCTGCAAGGGGATCAAGATCGGCGTGCTGAAGGAGGGCTTCGAGCATGGGATCGAATCCTGGGGTGACACCGGATTGCCGCCCGGCGACGCGGTGGTCTACGAGAAGGTGCGCACTGCGGTCGACCGGCTCGTGGATGCCGGCGCCACGGCGGCCGAGGTCTCCAACCCGCGCCACGAGGATGCCTATCACGTGTGGCTGCCGATCTGCGTCGAGGGCGCCCAGGCGTTCATGCTGAAAGGCAACGGGATCGGCTCGAACTGGGCTGGCTTCTACAACACGCAATTGCTCGACAACACGGCGAAGGCAACGCGCGCCCGCGCCAACGATATGGGCGTGACGGTAAAAATGGTGCTTCTGTTCGGCGAATATATGCAAACAGAATATTACGGCCGTTACTATGCGAAGGCGCAGAACGTTCGGGGTCAAATCCGGCAAAGTTATGACGATCTGTTTGAGGCGTGTGACGTCCTGGTGTTGCCCACGACCGCCATTCTGCCGACCCCGATCCCCGAGAACGACGCGCCGCTCAAGGAGCGTGCCTTCTACGCGCTCAACATGATCCATAACACCTGCCAATTCGACCTTACCGGGCACCCGGCCATCTCGGTACCGTGCGCCGTTTCCGACGACCTGCCGGTCGGCTTCATGATCGTCGGTCGGCACTTCGAGGATGCGACCGTGCTCCAGGTGGCGGCCGCGTTGGAGAGCGCGGGAGACTGGAAGGGCTTCTGACGGCGGACGCCCGAGCCGGCCGCCTCATCGGAGGAACGCAGGCGTGAAGCTGCCGGCGCCGCTATCCGTCCGGCGCGGTTTTCGCCGGGAACGGCTCACCTAATTCGCAGCCCTCACCCAGATCGCGGTGTCGTGGAACACCGCGCCGCCGTTCGGGTAGCCCGGCTCGGCGGAGGTCAGTGCGTTGACGCCGAGACCCTCCTCGAAGGCCGTGTTGGGCCAGATGCTCTCGACGATAACGGTTCCGCGTTGCTGACCGTGGCCGGTGTCGGGCGGACTGCCGTTGGCGCCGCCGACAATACGGGCGTGGAGCAAGATAGAGCCGCGCATGTTGCCGATGCGAATGCGGTCGCCGTCCGCGAGGCCGAGATCGCGGGCATCACCGGGGTGGAAGAGCGCGCTCGGGCGGGTTTCCTTGGCTTGGCTGGTGCGCGTTTCGGTAAAGCTCGAATTGAGGTAGTTGTGCGCCGGCGCGGTCACGAGGCGGAACGGGTGCTCGGCATCGGCCGCATCGATGACGGCCATATGATCCGGAAAGTCCGGCATGTCGACGCCGCGCGGGCCCATCGACGCCCAATCCGGCTTGAAGCGGAACCGGCCGTCCGGCCAGCCGAAACCGTTCAGGTGATGGGCGGTCTCGAAGTCCGGCATGCAATCGTGCCAGCGCTTCGCCTTGAGCGTCGCCGCGTCGGGACGGCCCGACCGCTTGAGCGTCGCGTCGATCAGCTCCCAAGCGGTCATCTCGAAGCCCGGATGCTCGGCGCCAAGCCGCTTGGCGAGGGCACGGATCACCTCATGATTGGACCGCGCCTCGGCATGGGGCTCGATCACCCTCGCGCCCATGAGGAGGAAGCTGTGGCCGCCGCCGACATAGACGTCGTCATGCTCGAGAAACGTGGTCGCGGGTAGCACGATATCCGCGTAGCGAGCGGTATCGGTCATGAACTGCTCGTGCACGGCGAGGAACAGGTCCTCTCGTTGCAGACCGGCGCGCACCTTGACCGATTCCGGCGCGACCGCCGCCGGATTGACGTTCTGCATGATCGACGCGGTCACCGGCGGGCCGTCGCCGAGGTCGGCCGCGTCGCCGGTCAGCACCGGGCCGATGCGCGACATATCGAGCACGCGCACCTGCCGATCATAAGCGTCGAGCCCTTCGATCAACGTGGCGTCGATACCGAACACGCTCTTGTTGGTATGCATCGCGCCGCCGCCTTCGTAGCGCCAAGCGCCGGTCACCGCGGCGATGCAAGAGGCGGCGTGCATGTTGGCCGCGCCATTGCGAGAGCGGGTGAAGCCGTAGCCAAGGCGGAGATAAGTTCGCTTGGTTCGGCCGATGAGGCGCGCGAGCTCGGTGATCTCGGCGGCCGGAATCCCGGTAATCCCGGCCGCCCAGTCGGGCCCGCGGCTTTCGAGATGGGTTTCGAACGCGTCCGGGCAATCGGTGTATTGCGCGAGATAGGGACGGTCGGCGTAGCCCTCCTTGAAGAGCACGTGCATGATGGCACAGGCGAGCGCGCCATCGGTCCCCGGACGGAGCGCGACGTGGCGGTCGGCGACCTTGGCGGTCCGCGTCTCATAGGGATCGACGACGACCAGCGTGGCGCCGCGCGCCTTCCGCGCCCGGGCGATATGGGTCATGACATTGACCTGGGTCGATGCGGGGTTACAGCCCCAAACGACGATCAGGTCCGATTGCGCCATCTCGCGCGGATCGCTGCCCCAGAAAACGCCGGCGCCCGCCTTCCAACCATCGCTCGAAAGGCGAGCGCAGATGGTCTCGTCCTGCGACGAATAGCCCATGACATGGCGCAGCCGATTGATCCCGTCACGCTGCACCAGGCCCATCGTGCCGGCGTAGTAATAGGGCCACACCGCCTCCCGGCCGTGCTTCTCGGCGGCACGGGTGAACGCGTCCGCGATGACGTCCAACGCGTCGTCCCAGCCGATCGGGCGGAACGCGCCCGCGCCCTTCTCGCCGGTACGCTGCAGAGGCTGCGCGAGCCGGCCCGGATGGTGCACGCGTTCGGCGTAGCGCGCGACCTTGGCGCAGATCACGCCGGCGGTGTAGTCGTTCTCCCGGGCCCCGCGCACCGCGCCGATCCGCTCCGGCGAGACGCGCTCGACCTCGAGCGCGCAGGTCGACGGGCAGTCATGCGGGCAGGCGGTCGCCACGAACTCGCTCGGCACGGTGCTTCCTCCTTGTCAATCCGCTCAGCCGCCCTCCGCGCGTCGGCAAGGTGGCCACGCGGCGGCGTTCCGAGCCGCTCCCGCGGATGGTACCCGATCCCGCGCCGCGCGCCACCACCTAGCACGACGTCCGGCGGCGATCGATCGGGAACAGGCTAGCGGGCTACTCGTCGTAGAGCGCGACGCAGCGCACTTCGATGCTCCAGCGGTCGGGGGCGTCGGGCGCCGTCGCCGGATCTTCGAAGGCGCTGTGGAAGCTGAAGGTGCAGGGGGCACCCGGGCTCGCCGCGTCCGCGTTCACGCCCTCCGAGCGTGCCAGGCCTCCGGCCGAATCCCACTGCTTGATCAGCAGCACTTCGTCGCGGGTCAGGGCGGGATAGAAGTACCACCGATGGTTGTCAGAGTGTTTCGCCAGGTAGTTCTCGCCGATCCGATCGCTGTAGTGGACTTCGAAGACCACGAGATCGTCGGGATGCACGCTGGCCGCATCGCAGAGGGCGAGCGGATGGACGGCGACCGGCTCCCGCGCGATGTTGCGCCAGAGATTGACGAGCGCGAAGCGGCCCGAGCCGAGAGCCCGCTCTACATTCGTCCTGTCGAGCAGCGTCTCGCCTTCGGAGAGCAGGGTGCGGTAGGTGTCGTTGCTGGTGGGCGATTTCGCCAGGTCGCGCAGCCGCCGCGGTCCGCTGGTCAGTGTGTAGTCGCCGTGCACCATGTGGATCGGCGGCTGCACCTGCTGCCCGCCCTCGATACAGCGCCGGCTCAGATTGCCGGTGACGGAGCGAATGTTGTGGTCGAAGGCCGCGACAAGGCGGGCGCCGCACGCCTCTCGAACGACATCGGCACAGCGTGGGTAGTAGCTGCGCACGATCTGGTCGTGGTCGAAAAAGTCGATATCGGGCAGCACCGTCGGGCGTTCCAGCAGTTCGAAGCCGTTGGCGTCGAGTGTGCGGCGCTGCGACCCCACCAAGCCGCGCGCGTCGTGGACGGGCATCCGCCGCTTTTCCAGATCGGCGCCCTCCCATGGGCTGTCATTGCCGTCGCTATCCCGACGCATGAACACCTTGCCGTTGCGATAGAGCGAGTTCTCTACGGAGGCCGCCAGGTAGGTGAACGCGCCTGTCCGAACCGCGTCGGTGGGAGCCTCTCGTGCCAAGCCCATGGGAGTACCTCAACCAAGCGTCTGTGCAACGCGACTGGGGCGTCTACAAGGCGTCGATCGCCCCTGCAAATCGTGCGGGCAATATGCGCTGCAGGACGCGCCCCGGTCGCTGCCACGCATTGGATCGCGGACCGGGCCTTGCGGGCCTTGCCGGTGACAAGGGCGTGCCCTGCTGCTGTGGTCTATCGTGCCGCGGCCCTCTAGGCCTCGACCTGCGCGATGTAGTCGTCACTCTCGTCCAGGTGAGGAATACCGTGGTTGTGGCCGCCATAGGCCTCCGTGCCCTTCAGCACGGCGGTCCTGCGGCTGAACTCGACCTTGAGCTCGCCGGCGAGTATTTGGCCTACCGCGCCATATTGCCACTCGCTGACGGCCTTGCTGGCCGGCCGTGCGGACATCCTCTCGAACCATGCTGTGAGTCGCGGGTGCTTGTCCCACACATTGTCCGGAATGATCTTGCCGGCATGGTGGGAGACCATCTCGTGGAACGCGGCCAGGTCCGCATAGCTGACCTCGTCGCCGCAGACATAGTCGCGGTCCTTGAGCCAGTAATCCTCCATTACGCCCATCGACTCGTAGAGGACGTGGTAGCCCTTCCTGCGCTCTGCACTAAAGTCCTTGTCTTCCCCGTAGATGAAGGGGGCGAAGATGGTCCAGTGGAACGCTCCCCCACCCAGGCGAAGCGTGTAGGCGTACCATTGTACGAACTGGTTGATGAGCGATCGCTCCCGCAATGTCGATCCGAACCAGTG
This sequence comes from Alphaproteobacteria bacterium, assembly GCA_965248825.1. GTDB lineage: Bacteria > Pseudomonadota > Alphaproteobacteria > UBA828 > UBA828 > WTGU01. The sequence continues at coordinate 294,490 of CBDFKL010000006.1, forward strand.
GCTGGGACAATCGAATTTCTCGTTCAGGTAACGCCCAATGGCCACGTTCTCCCACACGGTGAAGTCGCCATCGACCAGAATCGGAACCTGCCCGGTGGGGTTGTAGGTGTCCCTGAACTCCTGCGTCTCGTTGATGTTCGTGGTGATGTCGACGACTTCGTCGTCGAAGGCAATGTCGTTCTCGACCATGAATTGACGCGCCGAGCGACATGGCTGGGAAGCGGGATGGTGCAGGTAACGCAGTTTCGTACTCATCGGGGCTCCTCATCGACTGCGGTTGACGTTCAAGGTCCGTCGATCCACTCCGCGTGTCGTTTGCGCCGCCGGGTGGTGGCGGCGGTTTCGACCGGTCCCGGTCAGGGGATTCCATACGCGCACGCTGGCGCGTGGCGCCGCACACCGGCCGGGCCCGGATGCGGAGCGTGCGACGGTAGGCTTCGGCTGCTGGAACGTACCCTGCAAGGACGCGTGCAGACATCAGGCAATCCACACCGGCCCAGATCCCAGGGCAGCTCCCATAGCGCCATTCTAGCAGACTGCTAGCGTGGCGGCTCCGGACGGTAGGCATCGAAGCTCCAGGGCAAGAGCGCGCCGAGGCTCAGTGTCTTGCGCAGGCCCTCGGGCCCGCATATGTGCACCGGGGTCTCGGGAGGTGCGAATTCATGCAGACGCTGGCGGCAGCCGCCGCAGGGCGTGCAGAGCGCGGGCCCGCCTCCCATCACCACCACCGAAACGATGTCCCTGTCGCCGGCGCCGACCAGCGCACCGATCGCGCTCGCCTCGGCGCACTGGCCTTGCGGGTAGGCGACGTTCTCGACATTGCAGCGCGGGTAGGCGACGTTCTCGACATTGCAGCCGACATAGAGAGCCCCGCTGGCGGCCTCGAGGCAGGCGCCGACCCGGAAGTTGGAATAGGGTGCGTGGGCATTCTCGCGCACTGCGGCCGCCAGACGGATCATCTCGTCGAGCTTGGTCTCGCTCGTTTCTGCCACCTCAGCGTTCCTTCACATAGGGAATGCCGCTCGCCTTGGGCGGCACCGCCTTGCCGACGAAGCCCGCGAGCAGCAGCACGGTCAGGAGGTAGGGGAGCGCCTGGATCGCCTGCACCGGGATGACGCCGACGCCGGGAACGTCGACCCCCTGGAGCCTCGCCTGCACGGCGTCGGCGAAGGCGAAGAGGAAGCAGGCGAAGAGCGTCGGCACCGGGCGCCACTTACCGAAAATCAAAGCGGCGAGCGCGAGATAGCCCATGCCCGCTGTCATATCGCGCACGAAGAGCGCGTTCTGCGCGATCGAGAGCGAGGTGCCGGCGACGCCGCACAGGATGCCGCACACGACCATCGCCCGAAAGCGCATCCCGGCGACCGAGATGCCGGCGGTGTCCACCGCTTCCGGCGCTTCACCGACCGCCCGGAGCCGGAGCCCGAAGCGGGTCTTGTAGATGAACCATGCCGCGAGCGGGACCATGCCGAGGGCGATATAGACGATCAGATTGTGGCCACTGATGATCTCCGAATAGATCTGGCTCAGGAACGGCACATCGCTCAACCGGTCGGCGAACGGAAAGTGGAGCGGGCGGAAGCGCGCCCCGTCGCCGACCATCGGAGTCTGTCCGCCCTGGCCGAACCAGGCCAGCGCCAGCACCGGCCCGAGCCCGGCCACCAGAATGTTCAGCGCCATGCCCGAGACCACCTGATTGCCGTTATGGGTCACGCAAGCGAAGGCGTGGATCATGGCGAGCGCGACCGAGGCGCCGATGCCGGCGAGCAGGCCGATCCAGGGCGAGCCGGTGGCGAAGGCCGCCGCGGCCGCGGCAAACGCGGCGCCCAGCATCTTGCCCTCAAGGCCGATATCGACCACGCCCGAGCGCTCGGCAAACATGCCCGCAAAGGCGGCGAGGATCAGCGGCGTCGAGACGCGCAGCGTCGCGTCGATGACCAGGACGAGCCAGGTAACCGCTTCCATGACTAGGCCGTCGCCACGCGCGCGCGGCGCATGAACAGGCTCTCGATGCGCGCCCGGAACATATGCTCGAGCGCGCCGGAGAAGAGGATCACCAGGCCTTGGAGGACGACCACCATGTCGCGGGTCACGTTCGGCATATCGAAGGCGAGCTCGGATCCTCCCTGATAGAGCATGCCGAAGAGCAGAGCGGCGAGCAGAATGCCGACCGGGTGGTTGCGGCCCATCAATGCGACCGCGATCCCGACGAAGCCATAGCCTGCCGTGAATTCCAACAACAGCCGATGATGGACGCCGATGATCTCGTTCACACCGACCAGACCGGCGAGGCCGCCCGAGACCGCCATCGCGATCATGATCGCGCGCGCCGGCGAGATCCCGCCATAGACGGCCGCCGATTCGTTATGGCCGACGGCGCGGATCTCATAGCCCCAGCGCGTGCGCCAGACGAAGACCCAGAAGAGGCCGAGGCAAACCAGCGCGACGATGATGCTCAGATTGAGCGAGGAATGGCCGATATTCACCCCGAAGGCGGCGAGCACGTCGTGGGCGAACGGAAGCCAGGCGTTGGGTTCAAAGGTCCGGCTCTCGGCCGCCTGCTGGCCCGGCTTGATGAAGATCTCGACCAGGAGATAGGTCATCAGCGCAGCCGCCAGGAAGTTGAACATGATCGTGGTGATCACGATGTGGCTGCCGCGCTTCGCCTGCAGCCAGCCCGGGATGAAGGCCCAGAAGGCGCCCAACGCCATCGCGGCGGCGATCGCGAGCAGGATCACCACCGGCGCCGGCCAGTGGCCCAGCGAGAGCGCGACCAGGCCGGCGCCGAGCCCGCCGAGATAGGCCTGGCCCTCGCCGCCGATATTGAACAGGCCGCAATGGAACGCGATCGCGACCGCGAGCCCGGTAAAGACGAAGTTGGTGGTGTAGTAGAGGGTGTAGCCGATCGCTTCCGGATAGCCCACCGCGCCGAGCACCAGGAGCCGCAGCGCCTCGAACGGGTTTTCACCGATCAGGGCGATGATCACGCCCGCGATGATCAGCGCGAGGGCAAGGTTGATCAGGGGAACCAGACCGTGGGTGACCCAGCTTGGCGCCTGCGTCGGCCCGCCGAAGCCGCTCACGCCTCAGCGTTCCCCGCTACGGCGGCGCGCTCGCCCGCCATCATCAGGCCAAGAGTGCGCTCGTCCGCATCGGCCTGTACGACCTCGCCGACGATGGCGCCGTTGAACATCACCAGGATCCGGTCCGAGAGCGACATGATCTCGTCGAGCTCGACCGAAACCAGGAGGATCGCCTTGCCTTCGTCGCGCATCGCCACGAGCTGACCATGGATGAACTCGATGGCGCCGATGTCGACGCCGCGGGTCGGCTGACCGACCAGGAGCACGTCCGGGCCGCGGCCCATCTCGCGGCCGACCACGATCTTCTGCTGATTGCCGCCGGAGAAATTCGCCGTGCGCAGCCGCGGCAGAGGCGGGCGAACGTCGAAGTCCTCCATGTTCCGTCTGACGTCACCGACCACCGCGCGGTGGCTCATCAATGCGCCGCGGTTGTAGCGCCGATCGTGGTGATAGCCGAGGACGCCGCTCTCCGAAGCCTCGAAGGCGGTAACCAGGCCCATGCGCTGGCGGTCCTCCGGCACATGGCCGAGTCCGAGGCGGCGCATCGCCTTCGCCGCCTCGGCCCGGCCGCCGGCCGGCACCGGCTCGCCCTTGATCCTGATCGCGCCCTTCTCGCGGGCGAGCGTGCCGGCCAGCGCCTCCAGGAGCTCCGACTGGCCGTTGCCGGCGACCCCCGCAATGCCGACGATCTCGGCCGCGTGGACCGCGAAGCTCACATCCTTGACGCGGAGCACGCCGCTCCGGTCACGCACCGCGAGATTCTCGACCTCAAGCACGGGCTCACGCGGCGCCGCCTCGCCCTTCTCGACGCGGAGCAGCACGGTACGGCCGACCATCATCGCCGCGAGCTGCGCGCGGTCGGTGTCCGCGGTGTCGACATGATCGACCACCCGGCCCGCGCGCATCACCGTGACCCGGTCGGTCAACGCCATGATCTCGCGCAGTTTGTGGGTGATCAGGATGATGGTCCTGCCCTGCTCGCGGAGCGCGCGGAGGATGCGGAACAGCTCGTCGACCTCCTGCGGCGTGAGAACGCCGGTGGGCTCATCGAGAATGAGGATCTCCGCGCCACGATAGAGCGCCTTCAGAATCTCGACGCGCTGTTGGAGACCGACGGGCAGCGTGCCGACGATGGCATCCGGGTCGACGTCGAGCCCGTATTCGCGCTCAAGCCTCTCGAGCTCCTGCCGCGCCTGGGCGAGGGCTTGGCGCAGCAGGTAACCGTTCTCGACTCCGAGCACGACGTTCTCGAGCACGGTGAAGGTGTCGACCAGCATGAAATGCTGATGGACCATCCCGATGCCGTGCGCGATCGCGTCCTGGGGCCCTTTGATCACGACCGGCGCGCCGTTGATTCTGATGTCGCCGCCATCGGCCTGGTAATAGCCGTAGACGATGCTCATCAGCGTCGACTTGCCGGCGCCGTTCTCGCCGATGATGCCGTGGATCGTCCCCGGCGCGACCGCCACCGAGACGTCGTCATTGGCGTGCACCGAGCCGAACCATTTCTCGATGCCGACGGCCTCGAGCGCGGGCGCGCCCGGCTGCTCGGAGGAACCGGAGGCGGCGGCCCCTTGCTCCTCCGCGGTCACGTGATCCGCGTCCGGCCCGTGGGGCAGGAACGCCCCGCGCGCTACTGCGCCATGTAGTCGGTCACCGCGATCTTGCCGGCGATGATGTCTTTCCGGGCCTGCTCGATCGCGGCTTCCATATCGGCCGAGATGAGGCTCCGATTATGCTCGTCGACCGCCCAACCGACCCCGTCCTCGGCCAGTCCCAGAATCTGGATGCCACCCTTCCAGGTGCCGTCCTGAGCGCCCTTGAAGGCCTCATAGACCGCCACATCGACGCGTTTGATCATCGAGGTCAGCATCGTGCCCGGATGGATATAGTTCTGGTTGCTGTCGACGCCGATCGCGAGCTTGCCGGCATCCTTGGCGGCCTGGTAGACGCCGATGCCGGTGCCGCCGGCCGCCGCATAGACCACGTCGGCGCCGCGATCGAACTGGCTGCGCGCGAGCTCGCCGCCCCGGGTCGGGTCGTTCCACGCCGAGGGCGTTGTGCCGGTCATGTTCTGAAAGATCTCGATATCCGGGTTGACGTGCTTCGCGCCTTCCACATAGCCCAGCGCGAATTTCCGGATCAGCGGAATGTCCATGCCGCCGACGAAGCCGATCTTGCCGGTCTTCGACGTCATCGCCGCCGCCATGCCGACGAGGAACGAGCCCTCATGCTCCTTGAAGATCACGGACTGCACATTCGGCAGATCGACGACCATGTCGATCAGCGTGAACTTGGTGTCCGGGAATTCCTTGGCGACCGCCTCGACCGCGGCGGCCTGGGCGAAGCCCATCGCGATCACCACCTGCGCGCCGCGCCGCGCCATGTTGCGGATCGCCTGCTCGCGCATCGACGGGTTGGTGACTTCGAACTCGCGATACTGGATGCCGGTTTCCGCCTGGTAGCGTTGGGCGCCGTTGTAGGCGGCCTCGTTGAACGATTTGTCGAACTTGCCGCCCATGTCGAACACGACCGCCGGCGTGAAGTCCTCCGCCTGGGCCATGCCAACCGCCGCCATTCCGACCGCCGCAAGGGCGGCGCCGATGAATCGCTCCATGGATCTATCTCCCCTGGATCCGCGTCTTGCCGGAGCTTAGCCGAGGCCTCGGCAAATGTCTGTCTTCATGACGGTGCTTTCGCGAGCGCGTGTTGACGGGACGGGCGATGGCTCCCCCGCCCGCTCGCCGGCTCCAGCGCGACGGCTCTCCCTATTCGGCCGCGACGGCGGGTTGCTTGGTCTCGAGCACCAGCTCCACGGGCACCGGGTTCGAGATGATGTCGAGCACGGGGCAATGCGCGTTCACCGCTTGTTGGAGCTTTTCGAGGCTCTCTTGGTCCGCCGATGATTCGAGGCGCACGGTGCCGCGCAAGCCCTGATAGCCGGGCCTGACCGACTCATCGACCGCGAAGAAGCCCCTGAGGTCGATATCCCCTTCCAGCTTGACGGAGACATGATCGAGCGGGATGCCGAGCGCGGCCGCATAGGCCCGGTAGGTGATCTCCTGGCAGGTGCCGAGCGCGGCCAGGATCAGCTCGACCGGGTTCGGCCCGCTGTCGGTGCCGCCGAGGCTTTCCGGCTCGTCGACCACCAAGCGATGGTCGCGCAGCGCGACCTCGGAGCGCAGGCCCTCGCCGAGCGCCGAGATCGATTCGAAGGTCGCTTGCGCCTCCTTCGGATCGGCGCGAAAGGCCTCTTGAGTCTGGACGATCAGATTGCGCAGCGCTTCACTCATTGTGCTTCTCCCTCGATCACATCAACCCGAAACCTGAGATATCATAAGGGAATCAAGATAGTAACCACGGAATTAAATTCCGTGCGGTCGGGACTCCCTCGACTTGCAAGTGTCCGCATCGGCGACGGCGCCGACGAATGCGGCGAGCTTCTCGCAATCGAGAACATCGTCGGTTCGCACGCCGGTGCAGAGATCGACTCCGTAGGGGCGCACCGAACGGATCGCTTCCGCCACGTTTTGCGGCCCGAGCCCGCCGGCGAGAAAGACCGGGCAGCCGGCGCGCGCGACGATCCGCCGGCTCAGGCGCCAATCGTGGACCCGGCCGGTGCCGCCGAGTTCCTTCACCGCGCGCGTCGGATCGCCGGAATCGAGCAGCAGCCCATCGACCTTGCCGGCGGCGCGCTCGGCCTCCGCCACCGAGCCTTCGTCACGGACGTGGATTATCTGAACCAAGGCGACGCCGGGCAACGCCTTCCGCAGCGCCGGATAGGCCATCGGATCGAGCGCATCGCAAAGCTGAATGGTGTTGACCCGGCAGCGGCGCTGCTGCGCGGCGATGGCGGCCGGTTCGACCGCGCTGGTGAGCAGGAAGGTCCCGACCGCCGGCGGCACGGTGGCCGCGATCTCGGCGATCAGCGCCTCGTCGATCACGCCCGGCCCGCTCGGCATCGCCGAGACCAGCCCGAGCGCATCGGCGCCGGCCGCGACGGCGATAGCGGCCTCCGCCACGCTCCCGATGCAGCAGATCTTTATCCGTGTCGGCATCGACCTCGACCGCCGCCGTCCTCCGGCGACGTCCGTTATCGCCCGGCCGTCGCCAGCTCCGATGCGGGCTGCCGGCAAGGCCGCCCTCTACGGTTGCGCCTCCGGCGGCAAGTGCCTTTCGATATCCATGGCACTGTGAAGCACACGGGCTATGGTCAGGGTGTCCGCATCCTCGAAAAGGTCGCCCGAGGACGACAAGAGTTGGGGTCCGGTAGCTAGGCCGCCGCCTTGTCGCCGAGGGCGCGTCTGAGCCGGGGCATGACCTCCTCGGCCATGGCCCGCATCGATTCGAGCAGGACCGCCTTATGGGCGTCGTTCAGGCAATCGGTCGCCGTCATCAGGATGGTGCCGAAGGGCCCCACCTCCTCTCGCAAAGCGAGGATCTGCTCCGTGACCGAGGCGGGATCGCCGGCGATCGCGAAATTCTTGCAGGCATAGTCGGGCGTGACGTCGTCGTCGGCCATCTCGGGCCCGCTCTTCATGATGGCGTGAAACGCGGCGCGTTTGATCAGCGCCACCAGATAGCCGTAATAGTGCGCGAACGGCCCCTCGGGGTCGCGCACATAGGCCTTGGCCTCGGCGTCGTCCGCCGCGACGAAGATCGAACGAGCGACCCGCCAATCCGCCGGCGCCGGCTCGCGGCCGCTTTGCGCGCAGCCCGCGGCGAAGCTCTCCCAATGGGACTTGACGGTCGAGACCGGCACGAAATTCGCCGATATCACGCCCCAGCCGCGCTGCGCCGCGGCGCGCACGCTGCCCGAATTCGGACTCATCGCCGAGGCAACCAGCGGCGGATGCGGTTTTTGATAGGGTTTGATCATGCTGCCGACGCCAAGGTCGGGCCAATGATAATCCTCGAGCCGAAGCGTCCAGTATTTCCCCCTGATGTCGTAGGGCGGCTCACTCGACCAGAGCTTAAGCACCGTCTCGATCGATTCGCTGGCCATTTCGCGGCGAATCTGCGGATCGGTCACCCCGAACATTTCGAAATCGCTGACCAGGCCGCCCGGACTGACCCCGAGGATCAGCCGCCCATCGCTCAGATGGTCCAGGAGAGCGGCGTGGGCCGCCGTCTGCACCGGGTGACGCTGCGGCAGGTTGACCACGCCGGTCCCGAGCCTCATGCGCGCGGTCCGCGCAATCAGGTTCGAGAGGAACATGAACGGGCAGGTCACCGGCTCGCTCAGGGTCGTGTAGTGCTCGCCGACCCAGAACTCGTCGAAGCCGAGGCGGTCGCAGGCGACCGCGATCTCGACGTCCTCCTTGAGGACCGTGTGCGTGTCCCGCCGATGATCGTTCACCGGCATCATGAACATGCCGAGCTTCATGCCGCAGCCTCCGTGATCGCGCCGGACTGCAACACAGAGTCACGGCGTGAGGCAAGGCGGATACCCTCTCCCTAAGCCGGGACCGGCGAGATCAGGGCCTTTCGATGTCGCCGCCCGCCTTTTGCCACGCGGCGATGCCGCCGATCATGTGGCAGACATTGGTCACGCCGCACTCGCGCGAGGTATCGACCGCCATCGCCGAGCGCTCGCCGAAGGCGCAATAGTAGATGAGCCGATAGCCGGGCTGCAGGGCAAGTTCGCGCAATAGCCCGCCCGGGCCGATCATGACGGCGAGCCGGCCGTAAGGCGCGTGCACCGAGCCCGGGATCACGCCCTCGCCGGCGCGCTCCGCCTCCTCCCGGAGGTCGACGAGAATGCATTCGGGCAGGCGGCAGCCACTCATGATCTGCCCCGCCGTCAGCGCGCATTCGGGGTGGGTCTCGTCCCTTTGACCGCGCCCGACGCGGAGGTTTGCCGGCACCGCAACGTCCATCATCTTCGGGTTGGCGAGGTTCAGATTGTTCATGAGCTCGGCATAGGCCGCAGCCGAGGAGACCTGAAGGCGGGGATTGAATCGTTTCTCTTCCCCGATGGTGCTGACCGTGTCGCCTTTGTAGTCATGGGCCGGATAGACCAGGGTCTCGTCGGGCAGGATGAGCAGCTTGTTGAAGAGCGAGTCGAACTGCGCCACCGGGTCGCCGTCCTGAAAATCGGTGCGGCCGGTTCCCCGGATCAGCAGTGTGTCGCCGGTGAACACTCGATCGTCCATCACGAAGCTGTAGGACTCGCTCGTGTGACCGGGCGTGTAGAGCGCGCGCAGACGGAGGCCTTCGATGTCGACGGTGTCGCCGTCGCCGATGCGCATCGAGACCACGTCGACCGGCGCCTCCTTGCCCATCACGGTGACGCATTTGGTCCGATCGCGGAGCGCGCCCATGCCGGTGATGTGATCGGCATGGACATGGGTGTCGACGACCTTGACCAGCTTGAGGTCGAGCTCGCCGAGCAAGGTCAGATATCGCTCGACCTGCTCCAACACCGGGTCGATGATCAACGCCTCGCCGCCGGAGCGGCTCGCCAGCAGATAGGTATAGGTGCCGGAATCGAGGTGATAGAGCTGGCGAAAGATCATGGCCCGACTCCTGAGGCAGCGCCCCGATCGGCGCATTGTAACGGCATGCCCCGGGGCCGGCACGTGGCTTCCGAGGCAGAGCCGTGCTATGAGCCGACCATCGATTCAGCGAGCATCAGCCATGGCCTACCTCCTCGCCATCCACCTCCTGGGCGCCATCATTTGGGTTGGCGGAATGTTCTTCGCCCTGGTCGTGCTCAGGCCCGCGGCCGGGCCGTTGGAGCCGCCGGCACGGCTCGCGCTCTGGCGGCGGGTTTTTGCGCACTTCTTCCCGGCGGTCGGCGTCGCGGTGCTGGCACTGCTGGCGACCGGCTACGCGATGATCATGACCGAGCTCGGCGGCTTCGCCGAAGTCGGGTTGCCGGTGCACCTGATGCAGGGCACCGGCCTCGTCATGGTGCTGCTCTTCCTGGCGCTGCTCGCGCTCCCCTATCGCGGCTTCTTGAAGGCGCTCGACGACGGCAGACCGCCGGCCGCCGCCCAGGCGATCAACCGGATCCGTTGGGTCATCACCGCCAATCTCGCCCTCGGGGTCGCGACCGTGGTCATCGGCGCAACGGGCCGCTTCTGGGGCTGAGAAAGGCGCCGGCCTCAGACCTTTCGCCAGACCGTGGCGAGCCAGGGTTGCGCGGCGCGCGGGCGCCCGGGCGGGCGGTAATAGTGGTGCAGCTCGCTGAAACCGGCGGCGACGACGTAGGCGCGCCAAGTCTCCAGGTCGTGAAAGCAGCCATAGCGCCCGCCGGCCCAGCCCTCCTCGTTCGATCCTCTCGGATTCGAGCAGAACAGAACGCCGCGCGGCTTGAGGGCCGATGCGAGGTCGGCGAGGACGCGGGGGAGCTCGCTGCTCGGCACGTGGAACAGCGACGCGTTCGCGAAGATCCCGTCGAAATGTCCCGCCGGCAGGTCGAGGGCGAGAAAATCCTGGTGCAGCACGGCGCAGTGGGTTTCGGCGCGCGCGAGGGCGACGAGTTCCGCCGCGCCGTCGAGACCCACGGCCTCATGTCCGAGCTCGGTGAAGCGGCGCAGGTCGCGGCCCGGCCCGCAGCCGAGATCGAGGATGACATGGGGCGGTGCGCCCTCGATCGCTTCGAGCAGAGCCGCGATATTCTGACTGACGTCATGGTCGGCCGTGCCGCGACGGTAGGCCGCCGCCATGCGGTCATATTCCGCAATCGTGATCGCCACGACCTCGCGCGCCTTCGCGGCGTCGTCTTCCGAGGAGAAATCGCTCACGAGACTACCCACATCGTCGAATGCGCGAGCTTAACAGACCGCCTGCCGGTCAATGTTGCTTGGACGACGGCAACGACGCTGCGTTAGACTCGGGCAACGGAGGTCCCCATGACCCAGCTCGTGAACAAGCCGGTCATCGCGCCGGAGAAGCTCGCCTGCCTGAATGCGCTCGAGCGCAAGGTGCTGTGGCTCTCGGCGTGGATGGTCCACAACGCGAACCATCTGCGCCCGGCACGCGATGGCCTCAAGGTGGGCGGGCACCAGGCATCCTGCGCCTCGATCGCGACGCTGATGACGGCGCTCTATTTCGACATTCTGAGGCCGAACGATCGGGTCGCGGTGAAGCCCCATGCCAGCCCGGTGTTTCACGCGATCCAGTACCTCTTCGGCAATCAGACGCAAGCCAAGCTCAAGGATTTTCGCGGGCTCGGCGGCGCGCAAAGCTATCCGTCGCGGACCAAGGACACCGACGACGTGGACATCTCGACCGGCTCGGTCGGGCTCGGCGTCGGCATGACGCTGTTCGCCTCGATGGTCCAAGACTATATCCGCTTCCACAAGCTCGCTCCCGAGCCGCGCGAACCCGGCCGCATGATCGCGGTCATGGGCGACGCGGAGCTCGACGAGGGCAATGTCTTCGAGGCGCTGCTCGAGGGCTGGAAGCACGATGTGCGCAACCTCTGGTGGATCGTCGACTACAACCGCCAGAGCCTCGACCGCGTGGTCTCGGACCGACTGTTCCAGAAGATCACGGACTTCTTCCAGGCGGTCGGATGGAAGGTGGTGCTCCTGAAATATGGCTACCGCCAGCAGGCCGCCTTCGCCAAGCCGGGCGGCGCGGCGCTCCGGGAGTGGATCGATGAGTGCCCGAACGAGCTCTATTGCGCGCTCACATTCAAGGGCGCCGCCGCGTGGCGCGCGCGCTTGACGCGGGATATCGGCCATGTCGCGGGCGTGAAGGCCTTGCTCGCGGCGTATGACGACGACGGCCTGCAGGACCTGATGACCAATCTCGCGGGCCACGACATGGAGGCAGTGCTCGAGGCGCTGAACGAGGTCGACTCCGACGTCCCGCACTGCTTCATCATCTACACGATCAAGGGCTTCGGTTTGCCCTTCGCCGGCCACAAGGACAATCACGCCGGCATCATGAACGAAGAGCAGATGGCCGATTTCCGCGCCGCGATGGGGGTCGCGGAAGGCGCCGAATGGTCGCCGTTCGCCGGGCTTCCCCTCGAGGAGGAAACGCTCAAGGACTTCATCGCGGCGGCACCGTTCAACCGCAAGCCCGGCCGGCTGGCGGCCCCGCGGGTCTCGCTGCCCGAGGCGCTGCCGCTTCGCCCGAGCGCGCAGATGTCCACGCAAGAAGCCTTCGGACGCATCCTGAACGAACTCGGCAAGGGCGAAAGCCCCCTCGCGGAGCGCATCGTCACCACCTCGCCCGACGTCACGGTCTCGACGAATCTCGGCGGGTGGGTGAACCAGCGCGGCATTTTCGACCGCGCGGACCGGGAAGACGTCTTCCGCTCGGAGAAGGTCGTCTCGATGCAGAAATGGTCGTTGAGCAGGAACGGCCAGCATATCGAGCTCGGAATCGCGGAGAACAATCTCTTCCTGCTGCTGGCTGCGCTCGGGCTCTCGGACGAGTTCTTCGGCACGCGGCTTCTGCCGGTCGGCACCGTGTATGACCCCTTCATCGCGCGCGGCCTCGACGCGCTCAGCTATGCCTGCTACCAGGATGCCCGTTTCCTCCTCGCCGGCACGCCCTCGGGCATCACGCTTGCGCCCGAAGGCGGCGCGCACCAGTCGGTCGGCACGCCGCTGCTTGGCATCGGCCAACCCGGCCTGATGTTTTTCGAGCCCGCTTTCGCGGACGAGCTCGCCGAGATCATGCTCTGGGGTTTCGGCCACCTCCAGGACCCGGATGGCGGCGCGGTCTATTGCCGGCTTTCGACACGCACCATCGACCAGCCGACGCGCACGATCGACGCGGCGCTCCGCCATGAGATCCTGACCGGCGGCTATTGGCTCGCCGCGCCCGCCCCGGACGCACCGCTGGCATTGGTCTTTTCCGGCGCCGTCGCGCCCGAGGCACGGGCCGCCTGCGAGGTGCTCGCCGACGAGATCCCGGGGATCGGCTTGCTCGCCGTCACCTCGGCCGACCGCCTCTACGCCGACTGGCTCGCCGCCACCGGCGCCCGGGCGCGCGGCGAGGCGGCCGGCGCCGCTCACGCCGAAACCCTGCTCGGCCGGCTGCCGCGCGACGCCGCGCTCGTGACCGTGCTCGACGGCCACCCGGCCGGGCTTTCCTGGCTCGGCACGGTCGCCGGTCATCGCCCCTACCCGCTCGGGGTCACCGATTTCGGCGAATCGGGCGATATCCCGGCGCTCTACGCCAAGCACCGCATCGATACCGACGCCATGCTCGACATGGCGGCGCTCGCCTGCGTCGACCGCGCCCGGCGCCGCGCCTAGCGCCGGCGGTTCGCGCTGCGAACCGGTCGGCGGCGCGCAAGCGATGTCCAGATGACTTTGAGGCGAGCGCGCGGCTTGTGATAAGAAGCGGCGGACGCGCGGTTGGATCGGTGGTCGGTATGAAACGCTCGATTCCAGGCATGGCCATGCTGGCTGGCGGCCTTGTTCTCGCTCTCACCGGGGCGAGCTGCCAGTATGCCGACCCCAATCAGGAATATGTCGAGGATCCCCGCCGGCGCGCCGGTCCGATGCCCGAGGGGAGCATCTTCGGCCCCGGCGGCCTCAGCTTCCTGGGCGGGGACAGCGAAGCATCGGCGACCGGCGGCGGCATCGGCGTCAACAGCTTTCTCTGGCGCGCCTCTCTCGACACGATCTCGTTCATGCCGCTCTCGTCAGCCGATCCGTTCGGCGGCGTAATCATCACGGATTGGTACGCCCCGCCGGAAAGCCCCGACGAGCGCTTCAAGATGACGGTTTACATCCTGGATCGGACGCTGCGCGCAAATGGCCTGCGGGTTGCCGTTTTCCGCCAGGAGCGGGTCGGAGACGGCGAATGGGCGGATCGCGCGATCAGTTCTGATACCGCCGTCAGCCTCGAGAACAAGATCCTGGAGCGAGCCCGCCAACTGCGCACCGCGTTGATCGGCGGATAGAGGGCACCAACCTCCAGCGATCGAGCGCGTGGCGCGGCAAAGCCGGGCTGCGCCGCCCCATCCGTCATGCTATAGGAACGCCGCTCTTTGGTGCCGGCCGAAACGAATGAGCGATCGCAAGACGATGAGCGAGCGTTACGACGCGCGCGCGGTTGAAGCCAAATGGCAGGCCGCATGGGATGGCGCCGGCCTGTTCCGCGCGGAGCGCGGCGGCGATCGTCCGACCTATTACGTCCTCGAGATGTTCCCCTACCCGTCGGGCCGAATCCATATGGGCCACGTGCGCAACTACACGATGGGCGACCTCGTTGCGCGCTACAAGCGCGCCCGCGGCTACGACGTGCTCCATCCGATGGGCTGGGATGCGTTCGGCCTGCCGGCGGAGAACGCGGCGTTCGAGCGCGGCGTCCACCCGGCGGATTGGACCTACGCCAATATCGAGACGATGCGCGAACAGCTCCGCTCGATGGGGCTCTCGATCGACTGGGAGCGCGAATTCGCGACCTGCCATCCCGGCTATTACGAGCATCAACAGGCGCTGTTTCTCGATTTTTTCGAGACGGAGCTGGTCGAACGCAAGGAATCCTGGGTCAACTGGGACCCGGTGGATCAAACGGTGCTCGCCAACGAGCAGGTGATCGACGGGCGCGGCTGGCGCTCAGGCGCACCGGTCGAGAAACGCCGCCTGGCGCAATGGTTCCTGCGCATCACCCGGTTTGCCGACGAGTTGCTCGACGCGCTCGACGCGCTGCCGCGCTGGCCCGAAAAGGTCCGGCTCATGCAGCGCAACTGGATCGGACGCTCCGACGGCGCCCGGGTTCTGTTCCCGATCGACGGCCGCGATCAGGCGCTGGAGGTGTTTACGACCCGCCCCGACACGCTGTTCGGCGCATCGTTCTGCGCCCTCTCCCCCAACCATCCCCTCGCGACCTCGCTCGCCTCCTCCGATCCGGCGCTGGCCGCCTTCATCGCCGCGTGCAACCGCGCCGGCGGCGGTGAGCGCGAGATCGAGACCGCCGAGAAACGCGGATACGATACCGGCCTTCGGGTTCGCCATCCGCTCGTCGCGGAGCGCACCCTGCCGCTCTATGTCGCGAACTTCGTGCTCATGGAATACGGGACCGGCGCGATTTTCGGGTGCCCGGCGCACGACCAGCGCGATCTCGAGTTCGCCCGCAGTCACGGTCTTCCCGTCATCCCGGTGGTGTGCCCGCCCGGCCAGGATCCGGAGAGCGTCGAGATCGGCGACGAGGCCTACACGGACGACGGCATAGCGATCAATTCGGACTTCCTGAACGGGCTCGCGGTCGCAGAGGCCAAGGAGCGGGTCATCGCCGTCCTCGCCGAGCACGGCGCCGGCGCGGCCGCCACCAGCTATCGCCTGCGCGACTGGGGCATCTCACGCCAACGCTATTGGGGCTGCCCGATTCCGATGGTCCATTGCGGGGCATGCGGCGTCGTGCCGGTGCCGCGCGAGTCGCTTCCCGTGCGCCTGCCGGCGGATGTGAGCTTCGATACCCCCGGCAACCCCCTCGACCACCATCCGACCTGGAAGCGAACCGCCTGCCCGCGCTGCGGCGCCGCCGCGCTGCGGGACACCGACACGATGGATACGTTCGTCGATTCCTCCTGGTATTTCGCGCGCTTCTGCGCGGCCCGCGCCGATACACCCTTGCCGGCCGAGGAGGTCGAGCCCTGGCTCCCGGTCGATCAATATATCGGCGGGATCGAGCATGCGGTTCTGCACCTGCTCTATTCCCGCTTCTACACGAAGGCGCTCCGGCTGTGCGGCCATCTCTCGATCGACGAGCCGTTCGCCGGCCTGTTCACGCAAGGCATGGTGTGCCACGAGACCTATCGTGACGAGGACGGGCGCTGGTACTACCCGAACGAGGTCGAAGCACGCCCGGGCAGCGGCATGGTCGCCCGCGATGACGGCCGCCCGATCATCACCGGCCGCTCGGAAGCGATGAGCAAGTCGAGGCGCAACACCGTCGACCCCGAGGCGATCATCGAGGCCTATGGCGCCGATACGGCGCGGTTGTTCATGTTGTCCGACAGCCCGCCCGAGCGCGACCTCGAATGGAGCGATACCGGC
This sequence comes from Alphaproteobacteria bacterium, assembly GCA_965248825.1. Classification (GTDB taxonomy): domain Bacteria; phylum Pseudomonadota; class Alphaproteobacteria; order UBA828; family UBA828; genus WTGU01. The sequence goes on from CBDFKL010000006.1 coordinate 310,550, forward strand.
GTCAAGGGTGCGTGGCGCTATATCACAGCGCTCTGGCGGCTGGTCGAAGAGCCGCCGATTGCCTTGCCGCCCCCCTCATCCGCCGCACCGGCTTACGCCGCGCTCGCCGCACCGCTTCACGATCTGCGCAAGACGATCCACAGGACGATCGCCGGCGTGACTGAGGACTTGGAACGCTTCCATTTCAATCGGGCGGTGGCGCGGGTGCGCGCGCTGACCAATGCGCTCGCGGTCGTCGAGGACCTGCCGGACGCAGGTCCTGTGATGCGGGAAGGTCTCGAGACCGTCGCCCGGCTGATAGGCCCGATGGTGCCCCATCTCGCCGAGGAGATGTGGCGCCGCCTCGGTCATGAGAGCTGGCTTGCGCGGGAGCCATGGCCGGCGCCGGAGGCCGCGCTGCTCGCCGACGACATCGTGGTCGTCGCGGTCCAGGTGGACGGCAAGAAGCGGGCGACGATCTCGCTCCCCATGGACCACGACAAGGCGGCGGCAGAAAGCGCGGCGATGGCAGACGGCGGCGTGCAGCGGGCGCTCGCCGGCCGCGCCGTTCGCAAGGTGATCGTCGTGCCCGGACGAATCGTCAATGTCGTTACCTGATACGCGCGGGCGGGGAACGGCGCGTATCCGGCGCGCGCCGTTTCTGATCCTCGCGCTCCTCATGCTCGGCGCTTGCGGCTTTGAACCGCTCTACGGGACGCGCGGGGGCGACGGGCCGGGCATCCGCGCGGCGGCCATCGAGATCGCGCCGATCAAGGACCGGATCGGCCACGTCGTGCGCAACCACCTGATCGACAGCCTGACCCCCGATGGGCAGCCGGCCCAGCCCGACTACCGGCTGAGGATCAAGATTACCCAGACCACGGCGCCGCTCATGATCCAGCTTAACGACAGCGTGAACCGGTTCAATCTGACGCTCCGGGCCACATTCTCGCTCTCGGATCGAACCGGCGCGGTCGTCTACCGTGGAGCGGCCAAGGCGATCGGCAGCTACAACGTCGTCGACTCCAAGTTCGCCACCCTGGCCGCGGAGCAGGATGCCGCGCGTGAAGCGGCGCGCGCTCTGAGCGACGAAATCCGAGCGCTCATCCTCGTCTATTTCACCCGATGAGACGCCGGCGGCCGACGGCCCCCTCGGGAAGCGGGCCGTGAAGATCGCCCCGGCCCGCGCCGATCGCTTTTGCGCCGCTCCGGACGCCGGCATCCGCCTGGTCCTGATCTACGGCTCGAACGAAGGCTTGGTGCGAGCCCGCGCCGAGGCGTGCGTGCGGGCCATCGCGGAGGATGCGGCCGACCCGTTTCGGGTGTCGAGCCTCGACCTCGCGACGCTGCGCGACGAACCGGGCCGCCTCGCCGACGAAGCGGCCGCGCTGTCATTCACCGGCGGAAAACGGGTCGTTCGCCTGCGCGGCGCTACCGAGGCCCTGGTGCCGGCGTTCCGAACCTGCCTCGCCCTGCCCGAGGTGGACAGCCTGGTGATTGCGGAGGCCGGTCCGCTGACCCCGCGCTCGGGGCTCAGGCGCTTGTGCGAGCAGGAAAAGAACCTCGCCGCCGTCCCCTGCTACGACGAGGACATCGACAGCGCAACAAACCTGATCGAAGCCTTCTGCGCCGAACGGGGCCTGTCGGTCGAGCCCGAGACCGTCGGCTGGCTGGCCGACCGGCTCGGGACCGACCGCAGCCAGATCGAAAATGAGATCGAGAAGCTCGCGATCTATCTCGGCGCTTCCGAGCCGGAAGGAAGCGCGCTCACCATGGACGTCGCCGAGGCTTGTGTGGGCGACGCGGCTCATGCGTCCGCGGAATCGATCGCGTGCCTGGTGGCGGCCGGCGATCTCGACCGGCTCGATCGGGCGATGACACGCGCACTCTATGGGGGCGTTCAGCCGATCACCGTTCTCCGCGCGGCCGCCCGCCGCCTGTCACGCCTGCATCTCGCGACGGCCGCGCTGGAGCGAGGCGATAGCCCGGCGGCAGCGATGCATGCTCTCAAGCCGCCGATCTACCCACGGGAGCGGGCTTCGTTCGCCAGCGAGATGGCATGCTGGACCAGCGCGCGCGCGGCCGGCGCCCTGAACCTCCTGAGCACCGCGGAGCGCGACTGTAAGATCACGAGCGGCGCGGCCGAGGGCATATGCTGGCAGGCACTGCTCCGTATTGCAGTCGAGGCGCGGGCCGAGCCCGCCTGAGCACGGGCGATCGGCCCGGGGCCGAAGACCGCCGGCCGGGCCGCGCTACGCCGTGATTCCGGCCAGCGCGCAGATCCGCTGCCACTCGGCCGACGTGACCGGGCTCACCGACAGGCGGGATTGGCGCACGAGCTGCATGTCTCCCAGCGCCGGGTCCTCCTTGATCTGCTTCAGCGAGACCGGTTGTCTGACCGGGATCACCGCCTTGACGTCGACCATGCCGAAGCGGCCGCTCGGATCGGTCGGGTCGGGGTAATGCTCCTTGACGACCTCGACGACGCCGACGATCTCCTTCGCATCGACCGAGTGATAGAAGAAGCAGCGGTCGCCGCGCTTCATGGCCTTCATATTGTTGTTGGCTTGATGATTGCGCACGCCGTCCCACTCGGTGACACTTTCGCGAACCTGATCCTGCCACGACCAGGACCCCGGTTCCGACTTCAAGAGCCAATAGGCCATCCCCAGCCTCCCATGACCGCCTCGCCCCCCAGTCTAGCCCGCATTTCTCACCAGGGTCATGGTCTGCGCGGCGCTGTCCGGCCGACAGGGCAGGAAAGCCGCGCAGCGCGATGTGGGGCATCGGGCAAGCGGCTTGACGCACCCTGTCGGCCGGACAGCGCCGCCCTTCGGGTCGCGCCCAGGCGCCCGCCCGCATCGTGCGCCCCGCGCGCGTCCCGCGCGTCGTCGCGGGCCTCAACCGTAGGCACCGCTACGCTTTTCGGCCCGCTCCTAGCGGATCGAACGCCTGGACGCGACGCAGGCCGTGACCCTGGTGAGAAATGCGGGCTAACGAAGCATCGGCCGCCCGTCAGCCGAGGCCTGCGGTTCAAGGCCGCGGCGGCGCCGAGCGCTCACGGCCCGTCATTCGGGAGCCGGAGCGATCGCCCCATGCGCCGTCGGGGCTTCCCGCCTATACTGCCGGAGACGGCCGGGTCGAGCGCCGGCCGCAGGCATGGAGCAAAGCGGCGGCGTGACGATAAGGAGTGCTCGGTTGGGGTTTCTCGGTGCCGGGTACCGGTGCAGGCGGCGGTGGCGGGATAGGCCGCACGGTCCCAGGTGAGCACGCACGGTCCCCGCTGGCAGCGGCGTGCCTTCAACATCGCGGCGCTGCGGGCCGAAGCCCGGCGCGCCCTGCCGCACGCGGTCTTCGATTTCGTCGACGGCGGGGCCGGCGATGAGCACACGCTGCGCCGGAACGAAACCGCCTTCGAGTCGGTCCCGCTGCTGCCCCGCCCGCTGAGCGGCGCCTCCGCCCGCGATCTATCCGTCGCGCTGTTCGGTCGCCGGCTGTCCCTGCCGCTGATCGTGGCGCCGACCGGCCTTGCCGGCCTGCTCTGGCCGGAGGGCGAAGCCGCGTCGGCCCGGGCCGCGGCGGCGGCGGGCTCGGTCTACTGCTTGAGCCACGGCTCGGTGTGCACGCTCGAAGCCTTGGCCGAGACCGGCACGGCGCCCCGCTGGATGCAGACTTACATCTACAAGGACCGCGCCCTCACCCGTGAGATGGCGCAGCGCGCCGCCGCGGCGGGTTACGAGGCGCTTGTCGTGACCGTCGACACGCAGATCCTCGGCAACCGCGAGCGCGACATCCGAAACGGCTTCGTCATTCCGCCGCGGCTCTCGGCCGGCGAGATCGCCCATATGGCGTTCAAGCTGCCCTGGCTGTTGCGGATGCGCAGGGCGATCCCGAGAATCACCTTCGGCAACTACAAACGGTCGGGCGAGGCCGAGGATCTCACCGCGCTTGCGGAGCGCATGGTGACGCTCCCCGATCCCGGCATGACTTGGCGCGATATCGCAGACTTGCGCGATATCTGGCACGGGCCGCTCCTGCTCAAGGGCGTGCTCCATCCGGCCGAGGCCGCCGAGGCGGTCGCGAACGGGGTCGACGGGGTGATCGTGTCCAACCATGGCGGCCGCCAGCTCGACGGCGTTGCGGCGGCGGTCGAGGCGCTGCCGGGAGTCGCCGAGGCGGTGGCCGGCCGCGCGACGGTTCTGCTCGACGGCGGGATCAGACGGGGCATCCACATCGTCAAGGCGCTGGCCCTCGGCGCCGAGTGCTGCCTGGTCGGTCGGCCGCAGCTTTGGGGCCTGGCCGTCGCCGGCGAGGCCGGCGTGGCCCATATGTTCGACATATTGCGCCGCGAGATCGACCTTGCCATGGGCCTCTGCGGGCTCTCCAACATTGCCGAGATCGGCCCCGACATCCTCGCGCGGCGCACCCTCGGGCGGCACACCGAGACCGCGCCGCCGGCCGTTGCGCCGGGTCCCGACCGGCCGATCGCCCGCGATGCCGCGGCCGGCGGTTGACGCGCCGTCCACGGATCCAGCCGCGGCGGTCGCGAGCCCTTCGCCGCGCCTTCTTCCAATCCAGGGCGGGCCGCGTTATGTCTCGGTCATGAGCGACCGATCCGGATCGGCGCGCAGCCCCTCCCGGGCCGGCGGCAGCGCCGAAAAGACCGAAGCAAGCGCCGCCCGCCGCGGCGAGGCGAAGCCTCGGGCGGCGAAGCCTGGAGCGGCGCCGCGCGAGATCGAGCATGGCGGGCCCACCGAGCCGGAGCCGACCCGATACGGCGACTGGGAGCGCAAGGGGCGCTGCATCGACTTCTGACCGCACGGCGTCTCACCCACGCCTTCCTCGACACCGGTGCGCCGCGCGGCGGCCTACACCGGCAGCGGTCCCGGCCGGGGCGTGGTGACGGCACCATGACGACCGGCATTCTCCGCGCCTGCGCAATGGCCGGGCTCCTGCTGGTCGCCGCATGCACCGAGACCCTGGTGGGCGGAGACGGCGATCGAATCGGCGAGCGCGTCCTTGCCATGGCGCGGGACGGCGATCCGACCGCGCAGACCGCGCTCGGGGTCATCTATGAGCGCGGCTTCGGGGTCCCGCAGAACTACGAGAGAGCCCGCTCGTGGTACGCTCGCGCCGCCCGCCAGGGCGATCCCCTCGCCGAGTTCCACCTCGGCTCGCTCTACGAGCGCGGCCTCGGCGTGTCGCAAGACCATGAGGAGGCCGCCCATTGGTACCGCCGCGCCAGTGAAAAGGAGAACGACGCCGCCCAGGCCGCGCTCGCCTATCTGTACGAGCACGGCCTGGGCGTCGATCGGGATTACGATCGGGCCCGCGCCCTCTATGCCGCCGCCGCCCGGCGCTGGCACGCCGAGGGGATCTTTCCTCCAGAGGCCGCCTTCGCTCTCGGACGGCCGCGGCCCCCGACCCGCCTCACCCGCCGTTCCCCACGCGCGCAAGAGGAGCAGAGCGCCGCAGCGGCCCGCTGGGGCGGACCGCCGCCGGTGGAGGTCGATCTTGCCGCGATCCGCGACACATTGCCGTACCCCTCACCCGCCGGTTTCGACGACGCGCATCGACCCGTGCTGGAGGCCCCGGAGCGGTCCGAGTCGGTCGAGATACCGCCCGTCCTGCCCGATCCGCCGGAACCGGGTGCCGCGCGAGCCGCGGGCCGCGTGAGCTACACGGTCGCGCTCGGCCGGCATGCCAGCGCGGCGGCGGCCATGCAGGCATGGGAACGGCTGCGCGACGGCCACCCGGCACTGCTCGGCACGCTTTCCGCCACCATGAAGCGGGAAGAAAGGGCCACCGGTGCACCGCTTTTCGTCATCGAAGCCGGCCCGCTGCCCGGCCCCGACGCCGCGCGCATCCTCTGCACGGCGCTCGCGGCGCAAGGCCGGTTCTGCCGCGCCGGCGGCGCGTGACGGCGGCCGCGCCGGACAGCGACGTGTTGCCGGAGGAGATTGCCCGACAGTCGGCTCCGAGGGCGAGCGCCGCTACGACTTCCGGGGCATCGCCAACCTCAAGGCCGCATGAAACCGAGGACGCGCCTTAACCACAAACCGCTCGCGCCAAATCCGACAGACTGCTAGCCTGCCGCGTTAACCAAAGTGACCATCCGGAAAAAATCCGATGGTCCGAGAAGACGCGCGGAGGCAGCCGCCGGCACCGAAATCCCAGGTCTGAGAAAGTCAAGACGTGCCGAGGCAAACCATGCTGCTGAGCCGTCGCATTGAGGCATGAATCAAGGAGGCTCATGATGAATGGCGGATCCAAGAGGAGCTTGTTCGGTTTGTCGCCGAGCCGGCGCGATGTCATCAAGGGGACAACAGCGCTTGCCGGCGCCGCCGCGCTCGGCGGAATCGTCCCGAAAGCATCGGCCGCGGATGACGACACGCTGACGATGCTGACCTGGCCGGGCCATGCGGATGCCCACGTCGTCGCACCGTTCGAGGAGGAGCACGGCGTCAAGGTGATTCCGAAGGAGTATGTCGGCGGCGAGGCGATGCTGTCGCTGCTGCAGCAGTCGCCGGTCGGCACCTACGACGTGATCCTCACGGGCAACGCCTATATCGAGATGATGCGCGACGGCGACTTCATCGAGAAGCTCGACCCGACGGACTACCCGATCGACGATTTCTGGCCCGAATTCCAGCGTTTCCCGACCCATTGGCTGGACGGTGATCTGTACTCGGTCATGGTCAGCTATGGCTTCATCGGGATCGCCTACAACACGCAACGGTTCGCGCCCGAGGATCTCCGCTCCTATGCAGCTCTGTGGAGCGACAAGGCGAAGGGCAAGGTCGGCCACTTCGATTGGTACCTCCCCAGCATGGGGGTGCTGAGCATCTACAACGGCAACAAGGACCCCTTCGATATCGACGAGGCCCAGTTCCAGAAACTGAAGGAAACCCTGTTTTCCCTCAAGCCGCAGCTGGCGGGCTTCTGGGCTTTCGCCGGCCTGTTCGGCGCCATGTCGGGCGAGGATGCATGGCTGGTGCCGGGCATCGGGGAGTGGCTGACGATCCTCATGCGCAAGGACGGCCTCTCGGTCGACATGACCATCCCGGACGAGGGTGGACTGCAGTGGACCGAATCACTGTCCATCGCGAAGGGCAGCAAGAAGCAGGAGCTGGCGAGGAAGTTCATCCAGTATATGAGCTCACCGGAGGGCCTGGTGCGCGAGGCCACGAAACCGGCCTACAACGCCTCGATCCCGAGCATTCCGGGTTGGAAGAAGCTGAACGAGGACCGGCCCGAGGATGCGGTCATGCTTCGGCATCAGTTCGACAAGCCGAATGTGATCGACGACATCCGCTCCGGAAAGATCAATATCCGCTACCTGCCGAAGCAACAATCGGTCGAGACCTGGAACGAGGCCTGGATCGAATACAAGAACCTCTGAGTATCGCGTGACCGTCCGGTCCGGTGCCGGACGGTCGCTCGTTCTTTGGCGACAGGCGTCGAGCAGCGCGATCGGGCCTCTGGAGCTCAGGCCGCATGCCCTGCACCGCGCGAGGGAGGTGAACGAACATGACGGACACGACGGTTATCAAGAACGCCGACTGGATTGTCGCGTGGGATCCCGGGACCGGGAAACACAAATACATCGCCAATGGCGACCTGTCGTTTACCGGCAACGAGATCGACTATGTCGGGAATGACTACAACGGCGACGCCGACACGACGATCGACGGGACCGATCTCATGGTGCTTCCGGGCACGATGACTCTCCATGCGCATGCCGCTCTCGAGCTCCCCGGCAAGGGGTTCTGGGAAGACTTGGCCAGCAAACACCTGTGGATGTCACAGCTCTTTGAGTACACTTGGCTGATCCAGCCTGACGAGGACACGGCGCGGGCCGCGTTGCAGGCCGGCATCTGCGAGGCGCTGAAAAGCGGCTGCACGACATTTGTCGAGCTGGATTGCCCCTGGCCCCCGTTCCCGGGATGGCTCGAAACCATGGCGTCGAGCGGTATTCGCGCCTACGCATGCCCGATGGTGCAGTCCGGAGAATGGTACACGAACGACGGCAAGGAGGTTCTCTATCGCTGGTTCGACGAGAAGACCGTCGACCGCAACTTCCATCAGTCGCTCGAACTCATCGATGAAGCCGAACGGCACAACAGCGGCCGCCTCAAGGGCATGGTCGGCCCGGCGCAGGTCGACACCTGCTCAGCCGATTTGATCAAGGCTTGCGTGAGCGCGGCCGAGGAGCGCGGTATCCCGGTGCAAGTGCATGCCTCCCAATCGGTCTTCGAATTCCGAGAGATGGTCAAGCGGCACAACATGACCCCGATCGCGTGGCTGGATAGCTTGGGCGCCCTTGGTCCGAATACGATCATCGGGCATGGGATCAACACGGACAGGCACCCGTGGGTCAACTTCCATACGCAGTACACGCCGGACAACGATGTGGCCAGGCTAGCCAAAACAGGCACGACGGTCGCGCACTGCTCGCGCGCGTTCGCGCAGTGGGGCGATATGATGAGAAGCCTGGGCGCCTACCGAGCGGAAGGAGTCAACATGGCGCTCGGGACAGATGCCTATCCAATCGACCTGATAGAGGAAATGCGCACCGCCTTGTTGCTCTCCAAGGTGTCGAGCGGACATGTCGATCTGCTCAGGACGGAAGATATCTTCGAGATCGCGACGCTGGGCGCGGCACGGGGGTTGAACCGGGATGATATCGGCCGTCTCTCGGCCGGCGCAAAGGCGGACGTCGTGCTTATCGATCTGAAACATCCCAATTTGCGGCCATTGAGGGATCCGCTGAAGTGCCTGATCCATTCGGGGACCGCGGACGCCGTTCGCGACGTCTACGTGGATGGGAACCTCGTCGTTTCGGACCGCGAGCTGCTGACGATGGATCAAGACGCCATCTTGGATGAGTTGCAGGCGGGCCAGGGGAGAATCATGGAGCAGATGCCGTCGGCGGATTGGGCGCACCGGAAAGCCGACGAGATCTCTCCGATGTGCATGCCGGTGGAGAATGCCTGAGCGTTCACCCGACGTGAGCGCGGCCGCGCGCTAGTCTTTGCCCGGGTCGGTCGGCTTGTAAGTCAACTCCACGCTGTTCGGCCGCCCCGGCACAGACAGCTCGGTCACGGTCGGAGCGGTGCGGGCGACGACCTCGCCGCGGCGGATCACCGCGAGCCGCCTCGCTCTCAGCCGAATCGCCTCCAGCGGGTCCGCGGCCTGGAGCACGACCATGTCGGCGTGGCAGCCGGGCTCCAGCCCGTAACCGTCGAGGTGAAGGATTTTGGCGGGGTTCACGGTGATCGCGTCGAAGCAGGCCCGCACCTGGTCTTCCCCGAACATGGCCGTCACATGCGAGCCCATATGCGCGACCTCCAGCATGTCGGCGCTGCCATAGGCGTACCACGGGTCCATCACGCAATCCTGGCCGAAGGCCAGCGTGATGCCGGCCTCTCTGAGCTCCGGCACGCGCGTGATACCGCGCCATTTCGGATAGCTGCCGTCATTGTCTCCCCACACCGCGATGTTGGTGAGAGGATTGGGGATCACGGTGATCTCCGACTCGGCGATCAGCGGGATCAGCTTGCTGACATAGTAGTTGTCCATGACGTGCATGGAGGTCAGATGCGAAGCCGCCACCCGCCCGTGCAGGCCGAGGCGGAGGGTCTCCTTGGAGAGCGTTTCGATATGACGCGACATCGGGTCGTCGGTCTCGTCGCAATGCATATCGACCAGGAGCCCGCGCTCCGCCGCAATCTCCAATAGCTCGGTCACCGACGCGTCGCCATCGGCCATCGTGCGCTCGAAATGCGGAATGCCGCCGATCACCTCGACGCCCATGTCGAGCGCCCGCTGCAGGTGTTCCTGCGTGTTGGGGTAGCGGTAATAGCCCTGCTGCGGGAAGGCGATGAGCTGCAGATCGATGTATCGCTCGACCCGGCGCTTGACCTCGAGCAGCGCCTCGACACCGACCAGCCTCTCGTCACAGACGTCGACATGGCTGCGAATTGCCTGGATCCCCTGGGCGATCGCCATGTCGCAATAGGTCATCGCGCGCTCGGCAACCGCCTCCGGAGTCAATTGCGGCTTCAGCTCGCCCCACAACTGAATGCCCTCGAAGAGGGTGCCGGACCGGTTGGTGCGCGGCAGACCGCGCGTCAGCGTCGCGTCCATATGGAAGTGGGCATCGACGAAGGGCGGTGAGACCAACCGGTCCGTGGCGTCGATCTCCTGCCCCGCTTCGGCCTTCAGCGCCGGCTCCACGGCGACGATGCGCCCGTCCTGCACGCCGATGTCCACGCCGACCCGCCCATCGGGCAGATTGGCACCACGCACGATCAAGTCCATCGCCATGTCATCTCTCCCATTTCTGCTTCGCCACGTCTGCCGCGCCGGATTCGCCGCCCCCTAGTCCGGAAACGGCATCTCGAAGCGGCTATCGACGGTGGTGTAGTCGGCGTAGCCGAGCCGTGCGATGGGCCGGAATTTCGATTGGTCGACCCGTCCCTCGCTGATCACCGCGTCGTCGATATGAATGCCGACGACATGACCGAGCACGATCCAGTTCCGAAATCTCGAGGGATCGTCGGCCAACAGCTCGACGACCTTGTTCAGCCTGCATTCGAGATGGATCGGCGCACCCTTGACCCGCGGCGGGCGGACCATCCGGGAAGGCTCGGTCTCGAGCCCGGCGAGGGCGAACTCGTCGACGCTGGGCGCCACCCCGCTCGACGAAACGCGCATCGCCTCGCGCAGCTCCCAGGTCGCGAGGTTGGCGACGAACGCACCGGTCTCTTGAGCGTTCCGCAGGCTGTCCTTGGCGCCGCCCTCGACATGCGGCCCGGTCGGCGCGTACATCACCTGCGGCGGATGATCGCCGCAGGCGTTGAAATAGCTGAACGGCGCGAGGTTGAGCACGCCGGCGGCGCTGACGGTCGTGATCCAGCCGATCGGGCGCGGCACCACGCAGGACTTGAACGGGTCGCGCGGCAGACCGTGATCGTTGCGGGCGGTGTCGTAGAACACTACGCCGTCGGTTTTTGAATGAACTCGACGGTGATGCCGTCGGAATCCCGCGTATAGACCACCATGCCGCCCTTATTGGGCCCCGCATTGACCGCGATCGGCGCGCCGAGCGGCTCGGAGCCGGCTTCCCGCACGGAAGCGATGGCCGCGTCGATGTCGTCGACGTCGAAGGCGATATGGGCGAAGCCGGCGTCGCACGGGCGGGATTCGACCGTGCCGCGATCGGCCGGGCCGCGATACTCGATCAGCTCGAGGCGGTGGCCCGGCGCCTGCAGATAGGCGACCTCGATATCGGCGCCTTCGACGCCGACCACCTGCTCGATGAATTTCGGGTCGCGCGCCGAGCGGTTCAGCAGCTCGAAGCCGAGCGCGTCGCGGAACAGGCGGATCGCGCGGTCGAGGCTCGAGACCGTGAAGCTCGTATGGTTGGTCGCGGTGATCGTGAAGCCGGGCATCCTCGACGCTCCTTCTCTATCCACGGGTTCTCCGCCGGCCGGCGGTCGAGCCTACCACGCCGGCCGCCTCGACTCACCAGCGGTACCGCGGCCACAAGCTCTGCGACCTCAGGGACGCCAGGGTCGGCTGGGACGACATGGAGGCCGCGCTCGAGAAGCAGGACGAGAACTGGAGCTGGCGGCAGATCGGTGCGGTCACGGCCACGGGCGAGACCTGGGTTCGCACCGGCTCCGACGCCTGGGATCATGCGAGCCACATCGTCGGCGCGGGCTCGATCGCGATGGGCAACTACATGGACGGCCCGGAACCCGTCAAGGCGATGGCCAAGGCGCTGGAGGACAACCGGGGGGAGGCCATGGACGAGCGGCTGCTGCGCGCGATCGAGGCCGGCAAGGCCGCGGGCGGGCAGGGTCAGCCCGACATCGGATCGATCCCGGAATCCTGGGCGATGATCCAGACGTTCAACGGGAAGCAGCCATGGCCGGCCGTCGACGTCCGCGTGGATTTCGACGTCGATCCGGTGCCAAAGCTTCGCCGCCTCGTGACTCAGCTGAAGAACATGGACGCGGTGCTACACACAATGTCGTTCAATCCCTCGAAAACGTTCGACGTCTACGGCGTGGTCTTCGACATGTACAACGCCCAGGTGTAAGGGTAGAAGCCAACAGAGGTAAATATCCGTCATACCCTCTTGGACGGTTCTTGATACCGTCAATACCAGCGGCGATCTGAGTTTGTGTCATGCCGACAGCCGATTCATCACGCGCTTTGCCTGATCGCTGTTATCGATACTGCCGACGAATCTCATTCCAAATTCACCCAGGAGAAAGATCGATGCCTCGTTAAGCGCCACAAGGAGTTCTGTTTCGCTCGCTGTGAGATCCACCTTTTTGCCGAAGTATCGGAGGTCCACAACCGCGGTAGAGTGTTTACGAAGAAAAGCGATGGCTTTTTGACGTTCGACCCCAGAGCAGGTCAGGATCATCTTTTGGCCGTCACCACGGAGCTCGTCAAACAGCTGATTCAAAGGGTGTTTCTCCGCGAAATCCTCTCCCCGTATCAGCGTACGAAGCGCTTTGAAGGATAACTCAAGCGATAGAAACCGCTGTAGATACCAAGATACGCCGAACGGAAGGTAGTAGCGTTCCTTTTCCGAATCGGGCAGGAACTTCATCATCGCCGTACTAGCGTCGTAGAACAGGTAGGCGCTTTGGGCCGCGATTTCGGCGCGCTTACGAAGGTCTGTCGAAAGTTTCGGCTTCGTCATGTTGATGATCCGATCACGGATAGCCCGTCGCTGCCGCCTACGCAGCTCATTTGCAATCTGAACCGTTACCTCGGCCCCATCGTCCAAGGAATGCAGCATCCTGATAAGCCGGTCCAATGTGAACCGTCCGAGGTCCGCGTTGCGAACCCGAGAGAAATCCGACGCGGCAAAGGCGGTACTGGCGGCAGCCTTCCGGACGGTTAGCTTGCGATCGTTCAGCACCGCGATTATCTGGGCGGCAATGATTGACTTGGCCTGTTTCAGATCCGCATCCGGATCGCCCAGGTCGCGAAAGATATTCCCGCTTCCTCGAACGAGCTCAAAATCACTCTCGCTCATTGCGACAACTCCCTTCTCAGTCGTTCTATTCGCTCCCGGATAAGATCGATGTCCGATTTCGGGGTCTTGATCCCGGTTTTGGATTTCTTCCGGAAGGCGTGCACGACCCACAGTGACCCTGCGATCTCCGTTACATAGACTGCGCGATAGGCGTCCGTCCGATGCCGCAGAGCGATCTGCATGACACCCGATCCGAGACCCTTCAGCGGTTTGACGATGTCTGCCTTTCCACCCTCGGCGGCGATGGTCAAGGCCGTGTTGACGCGATCCTGGGCTGTCTTGGGAAATCTCCCGAAATCCTTCCGCGCCGCGCGAACCCAACCGATGGGTCGTGTGTCGTGGATCATGAGTGAATGTTGACGAATATGACAAGATTGTCAAGAACAAGGACACTTAACGATGCAGGTTCGGCCACCCTTCCTAAACGCGCCGGCGGCCGATCACCGCCACCCATGGGCGCCCGAGCGCCCGCGCCAGCCCGGAATCAATCGCCCGGAGCGAGCCCGGTGTCGGCTTGGATGCCGGGGCGGACCAGATCGGCGGCAACCGTGCGCCGCTCGTAACGGCGGGCCGGCGCGTTCACCACCGGGGCGAGCGGCGCTGCCGCGCGCGCGGCGGCGCAGCGTTGGGCCGGCGCCGGCTCGTAGAGCGTGGTCCGCGGCGCCGGCCTGCGCCCGATCCCCTCGATCAGCGCCTCGATCGCCGCCGGCGGCAGTTCCTGGCCGTGCCGGGCCCCGGCGGCGCGGGTGATCGATTCGTTCATCAGCGTGCCGCCGAGATCGTTGGCGCCGGCGGCGAGGCAGGAAGCGGCGCCATCCGGCCCCATCTTGACCCACGAGACCTGGATGTTGGGGATCACCGGATGGAGCGCGAGCCGCGCCACCGCGTGCATGAGCACCGCCTCGCGGAAGGTCGGGCCCTTGCGCGCGCGGCCCTTGAGGTAGAGCGGCGCCTCCATCGGCACGAAAGGCAGCGGCACGAACTCGGTGAAGCCGCCGGTACGCTCCTGGAGCGCCCGGACGCGCAGCAGATGCCGCGCCCAGTGACGCGCCGAATCGACCTGACCGAACATGATCGTGGCGGTGCTGCGCAGGCCCAGCGCGTGGGCCGCCTCCATCACCGCAAGCCATTGATCGGTCGTGATCTTGTCGGGGCAGATCACGGCCCGGACGGAGTCGTCGAGGATTTCGGCGGCGGTTCCCGGGAGCGAGCCCAACCCCGCCTCCTGAAGGGTCTCAAGATAGGCCGGCAGCGCGCGATCGAGGGTCGCCGCCCCTTGCCAGATCTCGAGCGGCGAGAAGGCGTGGATATGGATCGACGGCAGCGCCTGCTTGATGGCGCGGCAGATCGCGAGATAGGTCTCGCCGGTGTAGTCGGGATGAATACCGCCCTGCAGGCAGACCTCGGTCGCCCCCCGCTCCCAGGCCTCTTGCGTCCGCCGCACGATCTCCTCGAGCGGCAGGTCATAGGGCCGGCCGCGCAGGTTCTCGCTCAGCTTGCCCTTGGAGAAGGCGCAGAACTGGCAGCGGAAATAGCAGACATTGGTGTAGTTGATATTGCGGTTCACCACATAGCTCACCGCCGGCCCATTGACCCGCGCCCGCAGGCGATCGGCGGCGGCGCAGACCGCATCGAATGCCGCGCCGCGGGCCTCGAACAGGCGCACCAGCGCGTCCTCGCCGAGACCCTCGCCGGCCTCGGCGCGGGCCAGCAGACGATCGATGTCGGGCGCCGCGACGGACGGCACCGGCGCGGCCGCCCGCGGCAACGCTTCGCCGGTGCCCGGCACCCAGGCGTCGGTCCGGGGATAGCCGCCGGCCTCGATCATCTTCAAGACCCGCTCCCGAAGCGCAGGCGCGAGCCAGCGCTCCCCCGAGGCGGCGTAGGCGGGATAGAGGGTGAGCCGCTCGGCCAGCGCCTTCCCGGCCGTGGCGGTCTCACGGGCGAGCGCGTCGAGATGCGGCCACGGCGCTTCGGGATTGACGTAATCGCGGGTCACCGGCGACACGCCGCCCCAGTCGTTGATCCCCGCCGAAACCAGCCTCGGCAGCGCGCCCGGGCTCAGATTGGGCGGCGCCTGGATGTTCATGGCCGGGCCGAACAGGATCCGCGCGACGGCGATGGTCCAGAGCAGCTCATCGAGGCTCGGCTCGGGCGCGCCGGCCATCCGCGTCCCTGGCTTGGCGCGGAAATTCTGGATAATGATCTCCTGGATATGCCCGTGGGCATCGTGGACATCGCGGAGCGCGAGCAAGGCCTCGATCCGCTCGTCCCGGGTCTCGCCGATGCCGATCAGAATGCCCGAGGTGAAGGGCACCGCCTCCTCGCCGGCGAGGCGCAGCGTCTCGAGGCGCAGCGCCGGGCGCTTGTCGGGCGAGCCATGGTGCGGGCCGCCCTTGGCCGACAGCCGCTCCGCCGCGCTTTCGAGCATCATGCCCTGGGATGCCGAGACCGCGCGCAGCGCCCTGAGGTCGGCCCGGCTCAACACGCCCGGGTTGAGATGGGGCAGCAGCGAGGTCTCCTCAAGCACCAGCGCCGCCATCGCCTTGAGGTAAGAGAGCGTGCTCTCATGGCCGAGCGCGGCAAGCGCCTCGCGCGCCGCGCGGTAGCGCAATTCGGGCTTGTCGCCAAGGGTAAACAGCGCCTCCTTGCAGCCGGCAGCCGCGCCCGCCCGCGCCACAAGCAGCACCTCGTCGGCGGTCATGAAGGCGGCCTCGCCGCGGCGCGGGGGCCGGGCGAAGGTGCAGTAATGGCAGACGTCGCGGCAGAGATGGGTGAGCGGGATGAAGACCTTGCGCGAATAGGTCACGACATCCGGATGCGCCCGGTCGCGGAGCACGGCCGCGCAGTCGAGCAGCGGCGCGAGCACGGCCTCGTCGGCCATGGCGCGCGCCTCCACAGCACTTGGCCGGTGCCCGCCGCGTACCGCCGCGAGCAGATTGCGGGTCGCGGGGCGCATCGGGCTCATGCGGCGTCGGTCACCAAGAGACGGTCGGCGATGCCGCTCTCGTGAAGATAGGCGAGGGTGCGGCCCTCGACCGGTTCGGCGAGAAATGCGCGCAAATCGTCCGGCGCATCGATGTCCAGCCCCAGGCCGGGGAGGCGGACGATCCGGGGCGTGATGCCGCGCGCCCGCGCGCCATCGCAATGGAGCGGAAAGCTGTCATCGCCGAAGGCAAAGGGCAGCGCATCGGGCGGCGAGCAGAGCACGCAATTGGTGCCGCGCCGGTCGTGCGCCGGCACCAGAGTCGCGGCCGGCGCCGTACCGTGGGCCGCCAGGACCGCCGTGATCTCCTCGACACCGAGCCCCGGCACGTCACCCGGAACCTGGAGCAGACCATCGGCGCCGGTCCGCGCCAGCATTCCGGCGGCCCTGGTCACGGCCGCGGTCTGGCCGGCGTTCGACGGCTCGATCAGGATCCGCGCCCGGTAGCGCGCGGCGAGCGCGAGCGCCGCCCGGTCGCGGGTCACCACGACCACCTCGGACAGCCCGGCCGCGCGTGAAAGGGTCTCCAGCACGTCCTCCACCATCGCCCGACACAGCAGCCGGCGCTCGTCCGCGCGCAAGACCGGCGCCAGCCTTTGCTTGGCGTCATCGAAGTCCTTGACCGGAAGGACCGCCGCAATCGTCACGCTGGTCTCCCTGGGGCCAGTGCCGTCGACCGCCCCGCATCGCCGGGCGACGCTAAGAAAAAGGCCCCGGACTGTCAAACCTGAGGCGGGTGGCCATGGCCGGTCAGACGAGCTTGCCGTGGCAGTGCTTGTATTTCCTGCCGGAGCCGCAGGGGCAAGGCGCATTGCGGCCGACCTTGGTCCAGGTCGCCGGGTCGTTCGCATCGAACTTGGCGCGCCGGATGGTACCGCCCTCGGCCGCCGCTTGTCCCGGTCCTTCGATCTCGGGCGGCGCCGGCGCCCGGCCGCCGCCGGCCATGACCGACTCCAGTCGCCGCTCGCCGGCAGGGGGCGGCGCCGGAGCGCCGGCGAGCGCCGGATCCCGGCGGGTCTCCTGCATCTGTTGCGCGGGCCGCTCGGGCAGGACCGAGTCCGGCTCCTCGGGGCCGGCCACCCTGAGCTCGACATGGCTCAGGAGCTGGGTCACCTGCTCCCGAAGACTGCCGAGCATGTTCTCGAACATCTCGAAGGCCTCGCGCTTGTACTCGTTGAGCGGGTCGCGCTGGCCATAGGCCCTGAGGCCGATCCCTTGACGGAGATGGTCGAGGGTCAGGAGATGATCCTTCCAGCTCTGGTCGAGGATCTGCAGCAGGAAGCTCTTCTCGGCGAGGCGCCAGACCTCGGCCCCGTAATTGCCGAGCTTGGCCGCGGCACGGGTATCCGAGTCCTTCATGATTCGGTCACGGATCTCCTCGTCGGCAATCCCCTCCTCGGCGGCCCAATCCTTGATCGGCAGATCGAGGCCGAGGAGCCGCCTGCAGGAGTCGTGCATGCCGTCGAGATCCCATTGCTCGGGATAGGCCTTCTCCGGAATGTGATCGTCGACGATGGCGTCGACCACCTCGTGACGCATGTCGACGACCGTCTCCGAGACGTCGTCGGTGCGCATCAGGTCCTTGCGCTGCTCGTAGACGACCGAGCGCTGATCGTTCATCACGTCGTCGAACTTCAGAAGGTTTTTGCGGATCTCGTAATTGCGCGCCTCGACCTTCTGCTGCGCCTTCTCGAGCGCCTTGTTGATCCACGGATGGATGATGGCCTCGCCGTCCTTGAGGCCGAGCCTGGAAAGCATGGAGTCCATGCGCTCGGAGCCGAAGATGCGCATCAGGTCGTCTTCGAGCGAGAGGAAGAACAGCGAGGCGCCGGGATCGCCCTGCCGGCCCGAGCGCCCGCGTAGCTGGTTGTCGATGCGCCGCGCCTCGTGCCGCTCGCTGCCGACGACGAGCAGCCCGCCGGCGGCGAGCACCTTCTCGCGCTCGGCCGCCACTTCTTCGCGGATGCCGGCGGCATCGCGCTCGCCGGCGTCTTCGTCCGCGTCCTCCTTCCGCTCGTCGGCGATCCGGAACTCCACATTGCCGCCGAGCTGAATGTCGGTGCCGCGGCCGGCCATGTTGGTCGCGATGGTCAGCCCGCCGGTGCGTCCGGCCTGCGCAATGATGTGCGCCTCCTGCTCGTGATAGCGGGCGTTGAGCACGTTGTGCCGGATCGATTTCTCTTTCAGCCGCTCGGACAGGAGCTCCGACTTCTCGATGCTCGTGGTGCCGACGAGAACCGGTTGGCCCCGCTTCTGACAATCGTCGAGCAGCTCGATGATCGCATCCCACTTCTCGTTCGCGGTGCGGTAGACCTCATCATCGCGGTCTTCGCGGATACACGGCTCGTTGGTCGGGATCTGGATCACGTCGAGGTCGTAGATATCGCCGAACTCAGCCGCCTCGGTCGCCGCGGTGCCGGTCATGCCCGCGAGCTTCGGATACATGCGGAAATAGTTCTGGAAGGTGATCGAGGCCAGGGTCTGGTTTTCCTGCTGGACGGAAACCTTCTCCTTGGCTTCGAGCGCCTGGTGCAGGCCCTCCGAGAAACGGCGTCCGGGCATCATGCGCCCGGTGAACTCGTCGATGATGACGACGCGCCCGTCATTGACGATGTAGTCGGTATCGCGCTCGAACATCTTGTGGGCGCGGAGCGCCTGGTTGACGTGATGCACGATCGAGACGTTCTCGATGTCGTAGAGGTTGGGGCTGCGCAGAAGATCGAGCTCGGCGAGCAGCTCTTCGGCGCGCTCGGTGCCGCCGTCGGTCAGGGTCGCGGCACGGGCCTTCTCGTCGATCTCGAAGTCGTCCTCTTCGAGCCGGGGGATCACGCCATTAATTTTCTGATACATCTCCGAGCTGTCTTCCGACGGTCCGGAGATGATCAGCGGCGTGCGCGCCTCGTCGATCAGGATGCTGTCGACCTCGTCGACGATGCCGAAGTTGAACGCGCGCTGGACCATGGTCTCCAGCGCGAACTTCATATTGTCGCGCAGATAGTCGAAGCCGAACTCGTTGTTGGTGCCGTAGGTGACGTCCGCCTGGTATTGCGCCCGGCGCTCGCCGTCTTCGACGCCGTGCACGATGCAGCCGACCGTCAAGCCGAGGAACTGGTAGATCTCGCCCATCCAGGCGGCATCGCGCCGGGCCAGGTAATCGTTGACCGTGATCACGTGCACGCCCTTGCCCTCGAGCGCGTTCAAATAGACCGGCAGGGTCGCGACCAGGGTCTTGCCCTCGCCGGTCGCCATCTCCGCGATCTTGCCGTCGTGGAGGACGATGCCGCCGATCAGCTGCACGTCGTAGTGGCGCTGCCCGAGCGTGCGCTTCGCCGCTTCGCGCACCGTGGCGAAGGCTTCGACGAGCAGATCGCCGAGCCTTTCGCCCGCCTCGACGCGTCCTCTGAAGGTGCCGGTCCTGGCGCGGAGATCGTCATCGCTCAGCGCCTCGAGCGACGGCTCGAGGTCGTTGATGGCGCTGATCTGCCCGGCATAGGTCTTGACGATGCGCTCGTTGACCGTGCCGAACAGCTTTTGACTCAGCCCCTGCAGCATGACGTGATCCCGACACTCCGCGCGTGCCGCCGCGATCGACGGCCGTGACTGACAGATAAGCGAGCCCCCCTACCCTGTCAACGCGGCCCGACGGGCGGCCTTCTCCTTGTTCCGAGCCTGGGGGTATGGTTAATCCGGCGGCGCCGAACACGCATCGCCAGGCGCCGGCGGGTTCAAGACGCGCGCCGGGGCCTCGCGGCCGGTTGGAGAGTCCGATGACCGCACGATCACCGCTCGCGCCCGCGCGCTTCCCCGACTTGCCGCCGATTGCCGGCGTTCGCCTCGGCGCCGCCGAGGCGCGCCTGCGTTATCGCGGCCGCCCGGACCTCATGCTCGCGGTGCTCGCGCCGGAGACCACGCTGGCGGGCGTGCTCACCCGATCCGGAACCGCCGCGCCGCCGGTGCAATGGTGCCGGGCGCTGCTCGATCAAGGCGCGGCGCGCGCGCTGGTCGTCAATGCCGGCAACGCCAATGCGGCGACCGGGCGGGCGGGTCTCGCCGCCGTGCGCCGGACCGCGGCGGCGGCGGCGAAGCTGGTCGGCTGCCGCGCGAAGGCGGTCTGCGTCGCCTCGACCGGGGTGATCGGCGAGCCGTTGCCGGACCAGCGTTTGACGGCGGCCCTGCCGGCGCTCCACGCCCGGCTTTCCGCGGATGCCTGGCCCGCGGCCGCGGCCGCGATCATGACCACCGATACCTTCCCGAAGGGTGCGAGCCGGCGCACCGAGATCGACGGGACCCCGGTGATCATCAACGGCATCGCCAAGGGCTCCGGGATGATCGCGCCGAACATGGCGACCATGCTGGCCTTTCTGTTCACCGATGCGCGCCTCCCGGCGGCGGTGCTGCGCCCGGCGCTGCGGCGCGCCAATGGCCGATCGTTCAACGCGATCACGGTGGACGGCGACACCTCGACCAGCGACACCTGCCTCCTGTTCGCGACCGGGACCGCGCCCAATCGGCGCATCACACGGGCCGGCGATCCCCGGCTCCGCGCCTTCCGCGCCGCGCTCGAGGCCGTGCTGATCGATCTGGCCCAGCAGATCGTGCGCGACGGCGAGGGCGCGCGGAAATTCGTGGCGATCACCGTCGGCGGCGCGGCCTCCGAAGCCGCGGCGCGAAGCCTCGGCCTGGTGATCGCCAATTCGCCGCTGGTCAAGACGGCGTTCGCCGGCGCGGACCCCAATTGGGGGCGGATCGTCGCGGCGGCGGGCAAGGCCGATCCGCCGGTCGATCAGAGCCGGCTTTCGATCTGGATCGGCGGCCGGCGGGTCGCGCGAAACGGGCAGCTCGACCCCGCCTATGACGAGCCGGCCGCGGCCCGCCATATGCAACAGGCCGAGATCGAGATCGCCGTCGAGGTCGGCGCGGGGCCCGGTGCTGCGACCGTATGGACCTGCGACCTGACCCACGGCTACATCGACATCAATGCCGACTACCGCTCCTGAGGCGGCGAAGCCGGTCGTCCTCGTCGCCGCGGTCGCCCTGGTCGATGCCGACGGCCGGGTGCTGATCGCAGAACGGCCGCCGGGCAAGACCATGGCCGGGCTCTGGGAGTTCCCGGGCGGCAAGATCCGCCCGGGCGAGACTCCCGAGCAGGCGCTGATTCGCGAGCTTCGCGAGGAGCTCGGGATCGATGTCGAGCAGAGCTGCCTCGCGCCGCTCACCTTCGCGTCCCACGACTATGACCGGTTCCACCTCCTGATGCCGCTCTATGTCTGCCGGATATGGGAGGGGACGGTCACCCCGCGCGAGGGGCAGACGCTGCGCTGGGTCCGACCCGCGCGGCTCAAGGACTTCCCGATGCCGCCGGCCGACGCGCCGCTGATCGCCACGCTGCGCGACCTGCTTTAGCGGCGCTGTGCCGCGCGTACGGCGGCGCTCGGGATGACAGGTCCGCTCTTCCCGGTCATGATCGGCGGCGGTCCCGACAAACACCGAGGAGCCGACGGTGACGGACGATCTTTGCTTCACCCCCGCCACCGAGCTCGCGCCGATGATCCGGCAGAAGGCGCTCTCGCCGGTCGAGCTGGTCGACGCCGTGCTGGCGCGGATCGAAGCCTGCGAGCCTCGGATCAACGCCTTCGCGACGCTCACCGCCGAGCGCGCGCGGGATGCGGCGCGCGACGCCGAGGCCGCGCTGATGCGGGGCGATGCGGCCGGCGCGCTTCACGGCATTCCGGTCACGATCAAGGACCTGACCGAAACCGCAGGCATTCCGACCGAGCGCGGCTCTCATGCGCTGAAGGGGCATGTGCCGGCGGTCGACGCGCCGGCGGTGAGCCGGCTCGTGGCGGCCGGTGCCGTCGTCCTGGGCAAGACCACGACCTCGGAGTTCGGCTGGTCGGGCGTCAGCCACAGCCCGCTCACCGGCATCACGTCGAACCCTTGGAAGCCCGGCTACAATGCCGGCGCCTCGTCGGCCGGCGCGGGCGCCGCGGCGGCGGCCGGCTACGGGCCGTTGCACCAGGGCTCGGACGGCGCCGGCTCGATCCGCATGCCGTCCCATTTCAGCGGCATCCTCGGCCTCAAGCCGAGCTATGGGCGGGTGCCCAACTGGCCGCTGCCGAACAACGACCAGGTCTCCCATGTTGGGCCGATGACCCGCACGGTGGCCGACGCCGCGCTCATGCTCCGGGCGATGGCGGGGCCCCATCCCTGGGACCACACCAGCCTGGAGGCGCATCCCGCCGACTATCCCGCGCGGCTCGACGACGGCATCGCGGGCCTCAAGGTCGCCTTCAGCCCCGATCTGGGGCATGCGCGGGTCGATCCCGAGGTCGCAGCCCTGGTGCAGACCGCCGCCGAGGCGTTCGAGGCACTGGGCTGCGCCGTCGAGACCCCGGCGCTGCCGTTCGGGCCGGACGGACCCGACATCATCCGCCTGTTATGGCCGATCCATCTCCACGCCTACCGCCCCCTGCTCGCCGCGTTCGAGGCTGAGATGGATCCCGGCCTGGTTGCCTGCATCCGGGCCGGCGAGGGAGTGAGCGGGGCGGCCTATCTGGAGACGCGGGCGCGCAAGCTCGCCTATATCGAGGCGGTGCACCGCTTTTTCGAGGACTGGGACCTGCTCCTGACGCCCGCCGTCTCGGTCGCCGCGTTCCCGGCCGACCGGCTCCAGCCGGCGCACTGGCCGGCCCACCCCTGGGACTGGCTGATCTGGGCCGAATTCTCCTACCCGTTCAACTTCAGCGGCAACCCCGCAGCCTCGGTGCCGTGCGGCTTCACCGATGCGGGCCTGCCGGCCGGCCTGCAGATCGTCGGCCAGCGCTTCGCCGACCTGACCGTGCTGCAGGCCGCCCGCGCCTTCGAGCAGGCCCGCCCCTGGGCGGACAAGCGGCCCGCGGTCTGAGGGCGCATTTCACGCCTGAATCGAGAGCCGCCGGCCCGCCGCCTTGCTTGCCGGCCTCGGGTCCTGGACGATATAAGAGGCGGACGCGGCGGAGGCGGGGCCAAGCGCCGGCGCCGCGCATCGATCGGAGTGTAGCTCAGCCTGGCAGAGCACCGTCTTCGGGAGGCGGGGGTCGGTGGTTCGAATCCACTCACTCCGACCATCATTCCAATACGTTAGCCCTCATTCCAAGGCGCCGCCGCATTTTTGCGTGCGCAAGTTTGCGCGCATATCCGCGGGCTCCGCATTAGAAACGGCTCTAATGCTGGTCTTGGATTGCGTGTCGCGCCGCGCTGGAGAGAAACGCCGAGCGGGTCATGCCGCGTCGCTCCGCTTCGGCGTCGATAGCCCGCAGAAGGCCGTAGTCCAGGGAGATGTTGACCCGCCGGGGCGAACCCTTGTCCAAGATCAAGGGGATGAAGCCAATGACGGCGCCTTCTCGCCACGCCGCGAGGCTCGGATCGGCGCTGATGGCTTCAATGGAGCGCGGCTCCGGGATCCGCTCGCCGTCCTCGATCATGCCCTCGACGTGAAAGGCGAGTGCCTCCGCGCCGCGGCGGTAGGCCTCGTCGATGGTTTCGCCCTCCGACACGCATCCGGGAAAGTCGGGAAAGCTGACGCCAAATCCGGGATCGGGATCGTCGTGAATGAAGGCGACGTAGCGCATGTCGTTCTCCTGCTACTTCCAGCCGGCCTGTCTGTAGATCGAGAAAACGGTTCCGGTCTTGAGGTCTCGGGTTGGGTGGGGCACCGTCACGCGGCCCTTCCTGGTCGGGTGCTTGAACTGCCAGTGGCTGCCCTTCACGGCGACGCGATACCAGCCGTCATCTTCCAAGAGTTTGATCAATTTGCGGCTGTTGCGTTCCATGAACGTCTGCCCTGAGTGTGTAGATATATACACACGATGGGGCCGTCGGTCATGCATGAATCGCCCGCCTCGAAGGAGCTCGCCGCGTCGTTCACCGGCTCTCCGGGCTTCGGGAGGCGCCCCTCGTCCCGAATCCCGGACGACCGGCGTGTCGCTCAGCCCGGGAGAGCGCCGTCTTCGGGAGGCGGGGGTCGCTGGCAAAGCCGGCGCGACCGCGTGGGAAGGTTCGGCCGCGTTGCCCATCGGCGAGAACCGCCCTGGGGTGTTGACATGTGCTACGGCACGGCGGTCATGTCGTTCGGAACCCTCGCCGAACAGCAGGAGCCGGCATCATGCGGATCCGCAGCACACATCCCGGCCAATGGACCGACGACGCCTTCGTTTCCTGCTCACCCTTCGCCCGGCTGCTCACCCTTCGCCCGGCTGCTCGCGCTGGCGCTCCGCAACGAGGCGGATGATCTCGGGATCTTCTCCTGGAAGCCGGTGACGCTGAAAATGCGGCTGCTTCCGGCGGACAATGTCGATATCGAGGCGCTGCTCGCGGAGTTGGAGGCGAACGAGATCATCGCGCGCTACGAGATCGGCGGGCGCCGCTATGGCGCAATCCGGAATTTCACCCGCTTTCAGCGCCCCAGGAATCAGAAACGGCTGCACCCGATCAATGACGACATCCGCAGCTTCATCGGCTCACCCGACGAGATTGCGGACATCGACGGCGATGAGCTCGAGTTAATTCCGCACAATGCGGAAATCGCTGTCGATGAAAGGGGGTCGGAGTCCGCACAATGCGGAAATCGCGCCGCAGATGGGAATCGGAGGAGGGAATCGGAACGGGAATCGGAACGGGAATCGGAATGGGAATCGGAATCTCCCCCTGTCATCCCCCCCAAGGGGGATCGACTCACCGAGATCGACGAGAAGTTCGAGAAGTGGTGGCAACTCGTCCCCCGGAAAGTCGGCAAGGGTCAAGCACGAAAGGCCTTCAAGACTGCGCTCAAACGCGCGCCGGTCGAGGTTCTGTGCGAGGGGATCGAGCGCTATGCGGGCGAATGCACGGGAAGGGACACCGAATACATCGCTCACCCGGCACGCTGGCTGCACGGCGAGCGCTGGAGCGATGAGCCGGCCAGGCCCGGCAGAACCGGACCGCCGCCCGGAGCGGGCCCGGTCCCCACGATATTTCGCGAGATCGACGACGAGCTCGCAGCGCGCTTGAAAGCGACCGAAGCCGCGTACAAGCGCAGGCGGTCGGCAGCGCTCCCGCCCGCGCTTTTCTGCCCCGGAGCGCGGCATGAGCCGGCACAGCGCGCACGATTTCCGGTCCGCGCGGAAGCGCTCGACCTGACCATGGCAGCCTGCGTCGATCTCGGCATGCCGATCCACGGCCTGCGCTGACGGCAGGTGTGAGGACCGGATATTAATGCGCGTGGTTGCATCGACATTGTTGGAACAAGGGATCAGACAGAAAGGACCGTTTGCTCATGCGCCTCACACCGCCAGAACCCGTCATCACGGATGAGGGATTCACTGACGAGAATGACATTTTCAAATATCGCCCTTTTGCCGAGAGGCTTACCAATCTAATCCGGAACATCGATGAGCCGCTGGTCATTGCGTTGGATGGGCCGTGGGGTAGCGGCAAGTCCGTGTTCGTTAAGCAGTGGGCCGGTCTGTTGCGCCAACACGGCGCTCAGGTGATCCAGTTTGACGCCTTCGGAAATGACCACTTCGAGGACGCCTTCCTCGCGCTATCAGGGGAGATCTACGCCACGGCTAAAAGCACGTTTAGTGGAAACAAATATACTGTCCGTCAGTTCCTCAACAAGGCCAAGAAGGTGGGGTTTGCTCTAACTCCAATCGGTTTGCGTATAGCCGCGAAAGGGGGCACTGTGGGATTTGCAAGTTTGGAGGACTTCCAGGCAGTCGGAGAAACCGCGAAGGCCGCAGCCAATGCCCTTGCAGATGAATCCGCTAAATTGGTAAAGGACGCGGTCTCGAATCGTCTCCGCAAAGTCGACGACGAACGGGCTGCACTAACAGCCTTTCGCGATGCATTGTCTGTGCTTGCCCAGGAGTTCGAGAGCGATGAACCGGAAGGCGGCAAGCCTTTCCCGTTGATCTTCATCATCGATGAGCTGGACCGCTGCCGACCGCCGTTCGCGCTCAGCATCATCGAGCGGGTCAAGCACCTGTTCTCCGTCCAAGGAGTGTGTTTTGTGTTCGTGACTAACCTGACACAACTTGGACAGACGGTTCAGGGCGCATACGGTTATAACTTTGACGCTCGCACTTACCTGGAGAAATTTTATAACTTGCGAGTAGTATTGCCCGATAACACTCTGGTTGAAAGAAGGAGGAAAGAATATATATCGTATTTGTGGAGTACTCTTGGTATTTCCTTTCCCGAACAACACCATGAATCCTGGGCGAGGGACTGGCTGGAAGAGCTTTCGGAGCATCATGCCTTATCGCTCCGACAGTTGGAGCGCGTGATGACCAACGTGGTATTGGCCAGCGCTTCGGTTGGGCCGCGTCAAGCGTTTTTTCCTCCATTGGTCATCGGCCTTTGCATTATGCGTCAAATCAATCCGGGGCTTTACGAAAAGGCTCGAAGCAGAACTCTCACCTGGTCCGATGCGCGCGATTTTCTTTGGCCTGCTTATGAAGGCGAAGACCGGGAAGATAATAATCACGCTTTTTGGAAGTATGCCACCGGTGAACCGATGGGGGATAAAGAGAATATCTTTTCCAATTTACTTCATAGATACAATATGCATGCCAAGGAAAATTTCCTCCCGTTTATGGCGGATTACATCGATGAATTGGCGATTCATGAGGAGCGAAATTGAGAACGGGCAATCACTGTAGTGAATCCCCGCCTCTAGTCGCGGAAATCGACATCCGGTGCTCGGCCGCGCTGCTCGCGATGCGGCACGGCTCTCGTTGATTGGGCCGTATGGGCGGTGAGCTGTGCCCCTTGCACGCCGGTCGAGGTCCTGCGCGACGGGATCGAGCGCTGTCCCCACGATATTTCGCGAGATCGACGATGAGCTCGCAGCGCGCTTGAAAGCGACCGAAGCCGCGTACAAGCGCAGGCGGTCGGCAGCGCTCCCGCCCGCGCTTTCCCGGCCCGGAGCGCGGCATGAGCCGGCACAGCGCGCACGATTTCCGGGCCGCGAAGCTCGGACAACCGGGGGGGGCGCTTGTCGCCGGCAATCGGTCCCGTCAGTGTAGCGTCGCGATGTCCTCGGCGGTCTCGTCGCCGGGCTGCTTGCCGAGGATGATCATGCCCAGCACCTGGTCCTTGGTCACCTCGTCGGTGCGGTGGGTGCCGATCTGGCGGCCGTTGGTCATGACGGTGACCCGGTCCGACAGGTCGAACACCTCATGGATGTCGTGGCTGATCATGAACATGCCGATCCCCTCGGACTTGAGCCGGAGCACGAGGTCCCTGAACACCGCGGTCTCGCGGTGCCCGAGCGCGGCGGTCGGCTCGTCCATGATCAAGACCTTGACGTCGAAATAGAGCGCGCGCGCGATGGCGACCGACTGGCGCTGGCCGCCGGAGAGCCGCTGAACCGGTTCCCTGAGGTTGACGAAGCTCGGATTGATGCGGGCAATGACCTCGCGGGCATCGCGCTCCATGGCATCGCTGTTGAGGGTCGCCCAGCGGGTCATGATCTCGCGGCCCAGGAACAGATTGGCGATCGCATCGAGGTGGTCCGCCAGCGCCAGATCCTGATACAGGGTCTCGATGCCGTAGTTCCGGGCATCCCGGGGGTTGCTGATCGAGGCCTTCGTGCCGCGGATATAGATCTCGCCGCTGTCCATGCGATAGGCGCCGGCGAGGATCTTGATCAGCGTCGACTTTCCGGCCCCGTTATGGCCGACGACGCCCAGCACCTCCCCCGGCTCGACCGACACCGAAACGTCCTCGACCGCATGCGTGCCGCCGAAGCTCTTGTAGATGTTGCGCATCTCCACCAGCGGCGGCGCGGCCATCGGATCCTTCGTTCGGCGTGGGCGCGAGGGGCAGAGGGGGCATTCTGGGTAGCGCCGCAGCGTGCGTCAAGCGAGGCGCCGCGGCGCCCGCCGGTCCGCCCGGCCCGACCCCGAGGCCGGCCCGAAGATGAAATTGCGCGGCTCGGCCGCGTTGCATAGACTCGATTTCGGCACGTCCCGCGAGGGCACGCATTGGCCTCTCCCGACCCGAATCCCGGCTTCTTCGGCCTGACCGCGACTTCGCGGCCGGCGCGGCTCCTCGGCGCCCTTCAGCGCGCGGTGATCGACAACCCGACCTTCTTCACCGCCGGCATCCTCTTGGTGATGTGGCTTATCCTGTCGCAGCTCTCGCCCTATTTCTTCACCGTCAACAATCTGTTCGAGATCACGGTGCAGGCCGCGGTGATCGCCCTGATCGCGGTCGGGCAGACCTTCGTCATCCTCTCCAAGGGGATCGACCTGTCGGTGGGCTCGATCCTCGCCGCTTCCGCGGTCACCTCGACCCTGGTCATGGATGCCGGCCACGGCCTCGCGGCCGGCGTCATCGCCGGGCTGATCTGCGGCGCGTTCTTCGGCGCGGCGAACGGCGTCGCGGTCGGGTTTCTCGGGATCCCGCCCTTCGTCGCGACCCTCGGAATGATGGGAATCGCCCGCGGCTACGCGCTGATCATCACCGGCGGCATCCCGGTCTTCAGAGTGGCGGACGGCTTCGAGACGCTGGGCCAGGCCCGCTTATGGAGCGTCGTGCCGGCGCCGACGATCATCACGCTCGCGCTCTACGCGATCGGCCTGTTCGTGCTGCTGCGCACCCGGCTCGGCCGCTACACCTTCGCCATCGGCAGCAACCAGCAGGCGACCAAATTCTCGGGCGTCAACATTCCGCTCTATCTGGTCTTCATCTACAGCTTGAGCGGCGTCACCGCCGCCATCGCCGGCCTCACCGAAGCCTCGCGCATCGGCAGCGGGCAACCGGCAGGCGGGGTCGGCTACGAGCTCGACTCGATCGCCGCCGTCGTCATCGGCGGGACCAGCCTGTTCGGCGGCCACGGCAGCCTGATCGCCTCGCTGATCGGCGCGCTGATCATCGCCACCTTGCGTAATGGATTGAACGTGCTCGGCGTCTACGCATTCTGGCAGCTGGTCGCGATCGGTGCTATTTTGATCGGCGCCGTCTATATCGACAACTGGCGGCGGCGGCGGCGCGGCGGGGAAGAATAACAACGCCGCAGCCAGATAGATCCACAGGGAGGACAGGAGATGAACAAGCACGCGCCACTACCGAAAGCCCTCCGGGCGATCGCGGCGGCGGCCATGCTCGCGGCGTTGCCCTTTGTCGGGTTGGCTTCGGACGCTTTCGCGGCGGACAAGACGCTGGCGTGGATTCCGAAATCGACCGATTCGTCGTTCTGGCTCGCGATCAAGCGGGGCGCGGAGAAGGCCGGCGCCGAATTGGGCTACGAAGTGCTCTATGTCGGCGTCCAGGACCAGACCAACATCCCGGGCCAAATCAACCTCGTCAACGACATGGTGACCCGCAGGATCGACGGCATTCTGATCGCCGCGACCGATGCCAAGGCGCTCTCGCCGGCGGTTACCAAGGCGATCGAGGCCGGCGTGCCGGTCATCACCGTCGATTCCGGGATCGATCCCGACACCTCGCTCGCCTATATCGCCACCGACAATCTCGGCGCCGCCAAGCTCGCTGCGCAGAAACTGGCGGAGCTGATCGGCGGCAAGGGCAAGGTCGGCGATATCGGCATCACCGCCGGCTCGCAGACCGGCTATGAACGCGAAAACGGCTTCCTCGAGGAGATGAAGAACCATCCCGATATCGAGGTCCTGCCGGTGCAATATTCCGGATGCAGCCCGGCCAAGGCGCTCAATATCGCGACCGACGTCTATACCGGCAATCCGGATCTGGTCGGCTTCTACGGCGCCTGCGACGGCAGCGGCACCGGCGCCGGCCAGCTCGCCAAGCAGAAGGGCCTCGATCTGCGCATCGTCGCCTTCGACAGCTCGGCCGAGGAGTTCGAGCTGTTCAAGGAGGGCTATATCGACGCCCTCATCCTCCAGGACCCGTTCAAGATGGGCTATGACGGCGTCTACGCCATGGACAAGATCCTGAACGGCGGGACGGTGGAGCCGCGCACGGTGGCGATCCCGGCGCAGGTGGTCACCAGGGACAATATGAGCGAGCCGGCGATCCAGAAGCTCTTGAGCGACATGGAGCTCCTGTAGCCTTACCGCGGTGGGGCCGGTGTCCGGCCGGCCTCACCGATCAGAATCACGGTGAGCGGACGGACCGCGACGCGTCGAGATCGCCGTCCCAGCCCGACCCGCGGCGCCCCCACGCCGTGGGCGGCGGCGGCGTTTCGTGTCATGATCGCCGCGCATGATGCCGCCGCTTTCGTGTCGGCGGCGCGCAAGCGGGGAGACGCGGGGAGCATGGGGCGGAAGGTCATCATTACCTGCGCGGTGACGGGGTCCGCGGATACGGTCGCCAAGAATCCGGCGGTGCCGGTCACGCCGGAAGAGATCGCGCAATCCTCGATCGACGCCGCCAAAGCGGGCGCGGCGATCGTGCATGTCCATGTGCGTGATCCCGAGACCGGTCAGGCCAGCATGGAACTCGACCATTACCGCGCGGCCGCGAGCCGGATTCGCGAGAGCAACACCGATGTCGTGCTGAACCTCACCACCGGCTACGGCGCCCGCCTCAGCCCGGGCCTCGAGGACCCGTTCGCTTACGGGCCCGGCACGACCTTCAGCGCGCCGGCGAAGCGGATCCGGCATGTGCTCGAACTCAGGCCGGAGATCTGCAGCCTCGACGTGGCGACGATGAACTCGGGCGGCATCCGCGACGACAGCGTCATGATCAACGCGCCGCCTCACCTCCGCTACATGGCCGATGCCATCCGCGAGATCGGCGTCGTGCCCGAGCTCGAGGTCTTCGATGTCGGCCATGTGCGGCTCGCCGGCCACATGATCGAGAGCGGCCATGTCGAGGCGCCGGGCCTCTTCCAGCTCTGCTTAGGGATCGAATGGGGTGCGCCCGCGAGCCCCGAGGCGCTCGGCTACATGAAGAGCCTTCTGCCCGCCGGCGCCCAGTGGGCCGCGTTCGGCATCGCCCGCGACCAGCGGCCCTTGATCGCGCTCTCGGTGCTCAGCGGCGGCCATGTCCGCACCGGCCTCGAGGACAATCTCTACCTCGAGCGCGGCACGCTCGCTCCCTCCAACGCGGCGCTGGTGGACCAGGCGGTGGCCCTGATCGAAATGCTGGGCGCCGAGCCGGCAACGCCGGCGGAAGCGCGCGATATCCTGGGCTTGCGCGGCTGACAGCCGATGCGGGCGCGTCGGCGATGAGCGCTCGGCAGACCGCCGGTGTAGAACAGGCTGCGGCGGCGACGGAAACCGAGGTCTCATGATCCCGCTCATCGACATCGGCCCCTTCCTCGCCGGCTCGGCGGACGACAAGGCGCGCACCGCGCGCGCGCTCGATAGAGCCTGCCGCGAGGTCGGCTGGCTGGTGATCACCGGCCACGGCGTGCCGCCCAGCCTGATCGCCGAGATGCACGCCGTCTCGCGAGCTTATTTCGCGCTGCCCCACTGGGAGAAGATGAAGCACAAAATGCCGGCCGACCGCTATCGCGGCTACACCCCGCCCGGCACCGAGAGTCTCGCCTACAGCCTCGACGAGGAGCGCCCGCCCGACCTGAAGGAGGCCTACAGCATGGGCCCCGTCGAGGCCGCCTATGACGCCTATCACTACGGCCCGGCGGGTGCGCGCTACTTCGCGCCCAATATCTGGCCGGACCGGCCCGAGGGCCTGGCCGAGATCTGGGAAACCTATTATCGCGCGCTGACCCGACTCTCAGCCGACATGATGCGGATCTTCGCGCTCGCGCTCGACATGCCGGAGGATTTCTTCCAGCCCAAGATCGACGAGCACATCACCAATTTCAGCGCCATCTACTACCCGTCGCAGACCGAAGCGCCGCTCCCCGAGCAGCTCCGGGGCGGCGCCCACACCGACTATGGCAGCCTCACGCTGGTGCATTGCGACACCGAGATCGGCGGCTTGCAGATCCAGAACCCCGACGGCGGCTGGGAGGACGTGCCCTGGTTTCCGGACAGCTTCTCGGTCAATCTCGACGACCTCATGGCCGAGTGGACCAATCACCGGTGGCGCTCGACCATGCACCGGATCGCCAACCCGCCCCGCGACAAGGCCCAGCTCGACCGCCTCTCGCTGATCTTCTTCCATCAGCCCAATTATGACGCGGTGATCGAGTGCCTGCCGAGCTGCGTCAGCGCGGACAACCCGGCGCGCTACGGCCGCACCACCTCGGGCGAGCACATCACGATGAAGCTGACCAAGCAGCGCGCACCGGGGCTCGCCGAGGGCGCCGCTGCCGCGCCCGAAACGGCGGGCCGCCCGAAGGCCTGGCTGTACCCGCCGGCAGAGGACGACGGCGCCGGCTGAAGGCGGCGGATTGCGGCCCATCGCCGGCGCCTGCCGCTGGCGCCTTGTCAGGCCGGCCGTGGATTTCTACGATGCCGGGTCGAACCGCCTCAGCGACAGGGGGAAGCACCCATGACCAATACCGCCTCGGCAGCGGCCGCGTGCTCGGACGACAGGCAACCGGCCTTCACCCTGGTCAGGAAGAACGACCCCACCTTCGTCCCGGGGCGGCGCGCGTTCCTCAAATACCGCGATCTCGGCGTCACGACGGCCAGCGACGGGCGGATCCGCGCCCAGATCACCTCGGCCGAGGCCGGGCTCTCGCGGCCGACCGGCTGGCACACCCATATCTGCGAAGGGCAGCTCGTCTACATGCTGAGCGGCTGGATCGACCTGACCTTCGAGGACCAGACGATTCGCATCGAGGAAGGGGATTCCCTCTACATCCCCGGCGGCGTGCCGCACAACGAGATTGCGACCTCCGACAAGTTCGACCTGATCGAAGTCTCGGTGCCCGCCGACATGGGCACCGAGCCCTGCGATCCGCCGCCGGGCTGGACCGAAGGTGACTAGCCCTCCCGGCCTCCCGGCTCACGCGGCGGTCAGGGCGAACCCCTGATAGCCGTTGGCGGCGATCGCCTCGCACTTCTCGACATAGGTCGGGAAGCCCCCGGTATAGGGCATGACGATCCGTGGCTTGCCGGGGATGTTGGCGCCGACATACCAGGAGTTGCAGGAGGGGAAGAGCGTCTCTCCCGCCACCTCGGCGTTGTGGGCGACCCAGGCGTCCTCGGCCGCGCGGGTCGGCTCGATACGCTCGAGCCCGCGGGCGCGGGCATGGTCGATGCAATCGGCGATCCATTCGACATGCTGCTCGATGGAGGGGACCATGTTGGTCAGGACCGAGGGGCTCCCGGGGCCCGTGATCGTGAACAGATTCGGAAAATCCGCCATCGCGAGGCCGAGATAGCTGCGCGGCCCGTCGGCCCACTTCGCCGCGAGCGCCTGGCCGCCGGTGCCGCGAATGTCGATCCCCAGCAAAGGCCCGGTCATCGCGTCGAACCCGATGGCGAAGACGATCGAGTCGAGCGTGTGGGTCTCGCCCTTCACGCGAAGGCCGGTGCGGATGATCTCCTCGATCGGCGCCTCGCTGATGTCGACCAGCGTGACATTGGGCCGGTTGAAGGTTTCGTAATAGCTGGTATCGAGGCAGATCCGCTTGCATCCGATGGTTGAGCGCGGCGACAGCAGCGCCGCCACCGCGGGGTCGTCGACCAGGGCGCGGATCTTGCCGCGAATGAATTCGGTCGCGATGTCATTCGCCGCCTGATCGAACAAGAGGTCGCCGAAAACGCCGTAGAAGCAGAGGCCGCCTTTCTCCCAGCGGGCTTCGAGCTCGCGCTGCTGCGCCTCGGCGCCGATCTCGGCCGCCGCTTCGTTCACCAGCCACCAGCAGCCGGTCGGCGTCCCCTTCGCCCAGCTTCGCAGCGCGGGATAGTCCGCCCTGACGGCGGCGTATTCGGCCGCATCCAGCGGCGCGTTGCGGGCCGGCACGGTGTAATTCGCCTGGCGCTGGAACACGGTGAGGTGCGCCGCCTCAGCGGCGATCACCGGGATCGACTGGATCGCGGACGAGCCGGTGCCGACGATGCCGACGCGCCGGCCGGCGAAGCTGACGCCTTCATGGGGCCAGGCGCCGGTGTGATACCAATCCCCGGCGAAGCGATCGAGGCCGTCGAACGCGGGCTCGTTGGCCGCAGAGAGACACCCGGTCGCCATGACGCAATAGGTCGCGGTCAGCCGGGCGCCGTCACCGGTCACGATCGTCCAGTGTCCGCCCGCCTCGTCGAAGATTGCGGCCTCGACGGTCGTATTGAACCGGATGTCCCGGCGAAGATCGAAGCGATCCGCGACGTGTTCAAGATAGCGCAGGATCTCCGGTTGGGTGGCGAAGCGCTCGGTCCATTGCCACTCCTGCTCGAGGTCTTCGGAGAATTGGTAGGAATATTCGACGCTGTCGGTGTCGCAGCGGGCGCCCGGATAGCGGTTCCAGTACCAGGTGCCCCCCACCCCGCCGCCGGCCTCGAAGACCCGCACCGAGAGCCCCATCATGCGCAACCGGTGCAGCATGTAGAGCCCGGCGAACCCGGCGCCGACGACCACCGCATCGACATCGCGCGCAGGCCTGCACCGCGCGAGCGGGCCTGCGGTGGTCACGGTCCCGGATGGACTCGACATGAGCCGAAGCCGCGGCCTAGCGCGCCCGCCAGTTGGCGGTCTTCTCCACGGCGTCCGCGACCTGGAGCACGGTCAGGTCGTCGAAGCGACGGCCGACCAGCATGAGGCCGATCGGCAGGTCGTCCTCGACGCCGCAGGGGACGCTGATGGCGGGATGACCGGTGAGGCTGAACTGGCAGGTGTTGTTGATCATGTTGAGCGCCTCTTCCATGTCGGTCTCGATATCGCAATCGGGAGCGGCGAGCGGCGGCGTCACGAACGGGATCGTCGGCATCGCGATGACGTCGCATTCCTCGAGGATGACGTCGTAGGCCGCATCGAGCAGGTGCCGCTGGTTCTGCGCCTTGGAATAATACCGCCCATGATAGTTGCGATGCATGTATTCGCCGAGGATCAAGACCAGCTTGCCGGCGACCGGCAGGTCGTTGGCGCGGGCGTCGAAGCCCCGGCCGATCGCCTCGCGCAACCGCGTGTTGTAGAAGCCGCGCCAGTTGGAGCCCTGATTGTAGCCCTTGATCATGAACTCGGCCGAGCCTTCGAGGCCGATGGCGTTCCAGATATGGGGGCCGATGAGATGCATCGGCGCGGAGACCGTCATGACTTCCGCGCCCTGGGCCTCGAGCGCCTTCACCGCCGCCTCGCATTTGCGGTCGACGACCGCGTCGCTCCCCGGGTAACCGAGGTCCGGCCAGCGTTCCTGGCCGAAACCCTCCTTGAGAAGGCCGATGCTAAGGTCTTCGACGCCCTTGTCGATCGCCGGCATGTAGTCCTGCACGTAGTCCGGCGGGATCACACCGCGCTGGCGCGGGTCCATCGGGTCCGGGCCGGCGATGACGGAGAGCAGGCGGGCGGTGTTCTCCACCGTGTCGCACATCGGCCCCAGGGTATCGAGGGTCATCTCGATCATCACCGCGCCGGTATAGGGGACCAGGCCGAAGCTCGGCTTGAGCCCGACGACCCCGCAGCGCGCCGCCGGCAGGCGGATCGAGCCGGCCTGGTCGCCGCCGATCGCCATCTTGACGTCGCCCGCCGCCACCGCCGCGCCGCTGCCGCCCGACGAGCCGCCCGGCGAATGGGTCGGCTTGTGCGGATTGCGGATCGGGCCGAGCGCGCTGGTATGGCCGCCGCCGGAAAACGAGCAGTCCTCGGTGGTGGTCTTGCCGGGAATGACGCCGCCGGCGTCGAGGATGCGCGTGACGATCGTCGCATCGACGTCCGGGATGAAGCCCTCGAGCAGACGCGAGCCGTTCATCATGGGGATGCCGGCGACGCCGACCGGATCCTTGATCCCGACTTCATAGCCGTGGAGCAGACCCGAATCGGCGCCCTTGATCGCGCAACGCCAGTACCAGGCATTGTACGGGTTTTCATCGGCGCTCGGTCGATAGCCGCCGTCGCGCGGATATTTCTGCGGCGGGCGCCATTCCGGTATCTCTTCCAGAACGCGGTAAGATGCCATCGGCCCGGTCATCAGGTTCCGATAGGCCTCCGCGTCCTCTTCCGGCATCGCGATGCCGAACTCCTCGGCAAGCGCGCAAATCTGGTCGATCGTCGGCAGCTCGGCGCCTCTCGGCATGTCCTCCTCCCTCTCCCCCCGTCAGGCGTTCGTCGTCGGCCGCGTAGTCTAGCATCGTCCCGCGGCCACGCCGCAAGGCGGGGCGCGGGGCGCGATCAGCGCCGGTCCTCGAAGAAGCGCCTGAGCAGAGCGGCCGCGCGGCTCTCCTGGATGCCGCCGAGGACCTCGGGCCGGTGATGGCAGGTCGGCTGCGCGTAGATCCGCGCACCGTGATCGACCCCGCCGCCCTTCGGGTCCGCCGCGCCATAATAGAGCCTGCGCAGCCGCGCGAAGGCGATCGCCTGGGCGCACATCGCGCAGGGCTCCAGCGTGACATAGATATCGCAGCCGACCAGCCGGGTCGTGTCACGCAGCGCGGCGGCCGCGCGAATCACCAGGAGCTCGGCATGGGCGGTGGGATCGCGCGACCCTTCAACCTCGTTGCCCGCCTTGGCGAGCACCTCTCCGCTGCGCCCGTCGACCACGACCGCGCCGACCGGCACCTCGCCGCAGGCGCCTGCCGCCTCGGCTTCGGCCATGGCGAGATCCATGAGTGAAGGACGGGCATCCGCCATGGGCATAGGGTCCCGCCGCGTCCCTATCGGGTCAAGGGAGGAAACGGAGCGGCGGTTGCGGGCGGCCGGCGGCGATTCTAGAGTCCCGCCATGGCTGCGCCCGTCATCGGACTCACCCTCGATTCCGAGCCGCCCGGCGGTTATGCCAAGCAGCCCTGGTACGCCATCCGCTCGAACTATTGCGACGCGATCGCGGCGGCCGGCGGGGTTCCGGTCGCCCTGCCGCATGAGCCGGATCTCGCGTCCCGCTATCTCGACCTGGTGGATGGCCTGGTCATCACCGGCGGCCATTTCGACGTCGATCCGGCCCTGTTCGGCGCCGCCTCGCGGCACGAGACGGTCACGACCAAGGACCGGCGCACCGCCTTCGAGCTCGCCGTCACCCGCGCCGCCCATGCGGCGGCGATGCCCTCGCTCGGGATCTGCGGCGGCCAGCAGCTCATGAACG
This sequence comes from Alphaproteobacteria bacterium, assembly GCA_965248825.1. Lineage (GTDB taxonomy): Bacteria > Pseudomonadota > Alphaproteobacteria > UBA828 > UBA828 > WTGU01. The sequence goes on from CBDFKL010000006.1 coordinate 347,669, forward strand.
TGGCGCTCGGCGGCAGCCTGATCCAGCACATTCCGGACGCGGTGCCGGATGCGCTCGCCCACGAGCAGCCCAACCCGCGCACCGAACCGGGCCACGGCGTGGCGTTGGTCGCCGGCACCGCGCTGCACGGCATCGTCGGCAGCGAGACCATGCAGGTGAACAGCGCCCACCACCAGGCCGTCGCCGAGGTTGCGCCCGGCTTCGTCGTCAACGCCCGTGCGCCGGACGGCGTGATCGAGGGCATCGAAGACCCGGCGCGGCGCTGGTTCATCGGCGTGCAGTGGCACCCGGAATATGCGATCGATCCCGGCGATGCGCGCATTTTTCGGTCGCTGATCCGGGCTTGCGCCGGCTAGGCGATCGTCGTGACGGCGGAGGGCGCAGGAACCGGGGCGGCCCCGCCCGGGGAGCGGATCGCCAAACGGATCGCCCGGGCCGGGCTCTGCTCGCGGCGCGAGGCCGAGCGGTTGATCGCCGCGGGCCGCGTCACGCTCGCCGGAAAGACCGTGTCGGATCCCGCGATCAATGTCGGCGCCGGATGCCTGATCACGGTCGACGGCACGCCCTTGCCGGATGCCGCCCCGACCCGGCTCTGGCGCTATCACAAGCCGGCGGGCCTGATCAACAGCCATGGCGATCCGCAAGGCCGCGCCACGGTGTTCGAGAAGGTGGCGGAGCGGCTCGGCTACGTCATCTCGGTCGGACGCCTGGATTTCAACTCCGAGGGGTTGCTGCTGCTCACCAATGACGGCGCGCTCGCCCGCGCGCTCGAGCATCCGACGCGCGGCTGGCTGCGGCGCTATCGGGTCCGCGTTCACGGCACGCCGCAGGAAAGCGGCCTGGCGGCGCTGGCGGCGGGTCTCACCGTCGACGGCGTGCGCTACGGGCCGATCGAGGCCCGGCTCGATCGGCAAATCGGGCGCAATGCCTGGCTCACGGTCTCGCTCGCCGAGGGCCGCAACCGTGAGGTCCGGATCGTGCTGAAGCATCTCGGCCTCACCGTCAACCGCCTGATCCGCACGGCCTACGGCCCGTTTCAGCTCGGCGGCCTGGCACGCGGCGAGATCGCGCCGGTGCCGACGCGCGTGCTGCGCGATCAGCTCGGAGGCAATTGGCGCCGGACCGATGCGAATCGTCGGCGGTAGGCTTCGCGGCCGGCGGCTCACGGCGCCGGCGGGGATGCGCATACGCCCGACCGGCGATCGGGTGCGCGAGGCGCTGTTCAACATCTTGGCCCATGGCGCGATGGGCCGGCCGATCGAAGGCGCCCGCGTCGTCGACCTCTTCGCCGGCACCGGCGCCCTCGGCCTGGAAGCTCTCTCGCGCGGCGCGGCGCAGCTCACATCCGTCGAGCACAGCCCCGCCGCGCTCGCGGCGCTCCGCGCCAATATCGACGCGCTCGCCTGCGCCGAGGCGACCAGGGTGCTTGCCGCCGACGCGACCCGCCTGCCGCCCGCGCCCGAGCCCTGCGACCTGGCGTTGCTCGATCCGCCTTACCGCTCGGGCCTCGCTGAGGCCGCGCTGCACGCGCTGCTCGATGGCGGCTGGCTGGCGCCGGAAGCGACGGTGGTGGTCGAAACCCGGCGCGGCGATCCCTTCGAGCCGCCCGGCGGGCTCGCGGTCCAGGACCGCCGCCGCTACGGCAGAAGCGCGCTCACCTTCCTGCGCCCGGCACCGGCAGCGGCATAGCGCCGAGACGCCACGGCCCGAAGCTCCGGCAATCCTAGTCGCTCGCCGGAGTTGCGGCGTAACCGAGCGGTCTGACCGCCTCGGCCACCTCGTCCAGGATCGCCGGGTCGTCGATCGTGGCCGGCGTCTTGAACGCCTCGCCGTCGGCGATCTTCGCCATGGTGCTGCGCAGGATCTTGCCGGAACGGGTCTTCGGCAGCCGGTCGACCACCGCCGCCTGCTTGAACGCCGCGACCGGCCCGATCGACTCGCGCACCATGCGGACCAGCTCGGCCACGATCTCGTCATACGGTCGATTGACGCCGGCCTTCAGCACGACGAAACCGAGCGGAAGCTGCCCTTTCAGCGCATCGGCGACGCCCACGACGGCGCACTCCGCGACATCCTGGTGGCGCGCCAGGACCTCCTCCATCGCACCGGTGGAGAGCCGATGGCCTGCGACATTGATGATGTCGTCGGTGCGGCTCATGATCCACAGATAGCCGTCCTCGTCGATCGCGCCGGCATCGCCCGTGAGGTAATAGCCGGGATAGCGCGACAGGTAGGATTCCGTGAAGCGCGCATCATTGTTCCAGAGCGTCGGCACGCAGCCCGGCGGCAAGGGCAGCTTGACCACGATCGCGCCGATGTCGCCGGCAGGCACTTCCGTCCCCGCCTCGTCCAGCACCTCGATTCGATAGCCCGGAACCGGTTTGGTCGGCGAGCCGGGCTTGACCGGGAGCGCGCCGAGCCCGGCGCAGTTCGCCCCCATCGGCCAGCCGGTCTCGGTCTGCCACCAATGGTCATAGACCGGGCGCTCGAGGTGCCGCTCCGCCCAGGCCAGCGTGTCGGGATCGGTGCGCTCGCCGGCGAGGAACAGGGTATCGAAGCGCGACATATCGTAGTCGGCGAGGTGCGTGGCGTCGGGGTCCTCGCGCTTGATCGCGCGGAACGCCGTCGGCGCCGTGAACATCGCCGTCACGCCGTGCTCGGCGATCACCCGCCAATAGGCGCCGGCATCGGGGGTGCCCACCGGCTTGCCCTCATAGAGGACCGACGGGCAGCCATAGATGAGCGGGGCGTAGACGATGTAGGAGTGGCCGACCACCCAGCCGATATCGGAGGCCGCCCACCAGACCTCGCCGGGCTCCCGGCCGTAGACATGGCGCATGCTCCAATGCAGCGCCACCAGATGCCCGCCATTGTCCCGCACGATGCCCTTGGGATCGCCCGTGGTGCCCGAGGTGTAGAGGATGTAGAGCGGGTCGGTCGCGGCGACCGGCTCGCAGCCGACCGCGTCCGCTCCCGCCATGACCTCGTCCCAGGTCCGGTCGCGTCCGCCGATCAGGCTCGCCTCCTGCTCCGGCCGCTGCATGATGACGCACGCATCCGGCTTGTGCGCGGCCTGCTCGACCGCGGCGTCGAGCAGCGGCTTGTAGGGGATGACGCGCTCCCCCTCGATGCCGCAGGAGCCGCAGACGATGGCCTTGGGCTTGGCGTCGTCGATCCGGGTCGCGAGCTCGTTCGCCGCGAACCCGCCGAACACGACGGAATGGATGGCACCGAGACGGGCGCAGGCGAGCATCGCGATCGCCGCCTCGGGGACCATCGGCATGTAGAGGAGGACGCGGTCGCCCTTGCCCACCCCGAGGCCCCTGAGCGCGCCGGCGAACCGGGCGACGAGGTCGGCGAGCTCGGCATAGCTGAAGCGGCGGACCCTCTCGGTGACCGGGCTGTCATAGATCAACGCCGTCTCGGCGCCGCGCCCGGCCTCGACGTGACGGTCGAGGGCGTTGTAGCAGGTGTTGACCCGGGCGCCCGGGAACCAGCGATAGAACGGCGCGCGTGATTCGTCGAAGACGCGGTCCCACCGCTTGTCCCAGTCGATGGCCTCGGCGGCCTCGGCCCAGAAGGCCTCCGGCTCCGCGAGTGAGCGGGCGTAGGTTTCCTCGTAGCGGCTGGTCATGGAATGGGTCCCGAGCGGTCGGCGCGCGCCGATTGTGGCGCGCGGGCGCGGGCCGGGCAAGCGGCGCGCGAGGTCACGCCATCACGCCCCCTCGACCTCTCCCAACGCCCGCTGGACCTGTTCCAGCAATGCATCGACGAACGCGCAGGCGCCCTCCCGATCGATCGGCTCGGTGCTCGAATCGACACCCTCATAGCGGATCTCGACGGCGTAGGGCGTGTATTCGATCAACGGCCGAAAAGGCTCCGTCGCGACGCCCCGATCGGCGAGGAGATCCAGCAACGCCTCCAGATTATGGGTGAGCGGGTAGGTCTCGCCCAGCAGGGCGAGCCAAGCCTTGAGCGCCTTCTCCGCCCCTTGTTGCACATGGAATCCGAACGACTCCTGCGGCGCCTCGGCGGTCATGCTCCGGAGCGTGAGCAAATCGCGTTCGGCCGCGCGAAACATCATTCTCGCGCACTTAAGGTCGCTCATAGAGCACCTTTCCTTCCCGCAGCGCCCGCGCGAGGACGTGGTTGAGAGAATCACGCCAATAGTCGACATCGCCATGGGAGTAGACGAGGACGTCGGCAGCGACGGGGAATCCGGCCAGCGCGTGGTAGAGCCTGACCATCTCGCCGTGGCGACTTCGCTCCGGACCGAACGGCTCGGCCTCCACGACGACCAGGTCGACGTCGGACTCCTCTCGCCCATCGCCTCGGGCGCGAGAGCCGAAGAGAATCACCTGCTCGGGATCGACCTCGTCGACGATGGCCCGGACCATCTGGTCGATGAGTGTGTCGGTGACGCGGGTCATCGCCCTATCTCGCTCGGCAGCTCCTCCGACCGCGAGGATATTGGCGCGCAGGGTCTGGCCGGGCAAGCTGCGTCACGAACCATCGTGAGCTTCGGAACGCCTTGTCTCCGGGCCGTAATCCTGTACCGTGCGCCGGTTCCTTCGGGTGCAGCACGCCCATCGGGCTCATGACCGACCCATCCACACTGGCCGCCCACATCGAATCGCTCGGCAACAGCCGGGTCGCCTGCGTCGGCGACGTGATGCTGGACCATTTCGTTTACGGGCAGGTCGAGCGCACCTCGCCCGAGGCGCCGGTGCCCGTGCTCTCGATCGACCACGACGTCTACATGTTGGGCGGGGTCGGCAATGTCGTGCGCAACCTGGTGTCGCTCGGCGCGCGTGCCACCCTCCTTTCCGTGATCGGCGACGACGAGGTCGGGCGCCGACTGACCGGCCTGGTCGGGCGCGAGGCGCGGGTCGAGCCTCATCTGCTGGTCGAGCGGGGGCGGCCATCGACCGAGAAGACGCGCTTCGTGGCCGGCGGTCAGCAGCTCCTGCGCACCGATTCCGAGACCACCGAGGCGATCGCCCCGCGCTCGGCCGGGAGTCTGATCAGCCTCGCCCGGGACGCGCTCGCGAGCTGCGACGTGATCGCGCTTTCGGACTACGCCAAGGGCGTTCTCGCCCCGGACCTGGTCCGAAGCCTGATCGACGGCGCCCGTGACGCAGGCCGGCCGGTGGTGGTCGATCCCAAGGGCCGCGATTATGCGCGCTATGCCGGCGCCTCGGTGATCACGCCGAACCGCGTCGAGCTCGGTCTCGCCGCTGGCGAGACCCTGGAGACCGTCGACGCTCTCGTCGCCGCCTGCCGGCGGCTCATCGCGCGCCACGGGATCGGCGCAATCCTGGTCACGCGGAGCCACGAAGGCATGACTCTGGTCTCGGCCGACGGCCGGCTCGAGCACCTCACGGCGCAGGCGCGCGAGGTGTTCGACGTCTCGGGGGCGGGCGATACGGTGGTCGCGACCCTCGCCGCCGCGCTCGGCCAGGGCGTCGACATGGTCGCGGCCGCTGCGCTCGCGAATGCGGCGGCGGGCGTCGTGGTCGGCAAGACCGGAACCGCCGTGGTCCAGGCCGCCGATCTCCTGCGCGCGGTGCGGGCCGGTGATCTTTCCACCTCCGAGGCCAAGATCATGCCGCTCTCGGCCGCGCTCGAAACCGTCGCCTCCTGGCGGGCACGGGGCCAGCGCATCGGCTTCACCAATGGCTGCTTCGACCTGCTCCACCCCGGTCATATCTCGTTGCTCCGTCAGGCCCGGCAGGCCGCGGACCGACTGATCGTCGGCCTCAACAGCGATGCCTCGGTGCGCGGCCTCAAGGGCGCGGACCGCCCCGCGCAGAACGAGGCGGCGCGGGCCCAGGTTCTCGCCTCCCTCGAAACGGTCGATCTGGTCGTCGTGTTCGCCGACGAGACGCCGAAACACCTGATCGAGGCGCTCCGCCCCGACTGCCTCGTCAAAGGGTCCGACTACACGCTGGATGAGGTGGTCGGCGCCGATATCGTGCAGGGTTATGGCGGCAGCGTCCTGATCGCCGAGAACGAGCCCGGCTACAGCACCACCGGCACGATCCGGCGCCTGCGCGGCTGAACTCGGGCGCCCGGGCCCAATTCGCTCCCGGCTCAGCCGAGCCAAAACACCAACGGACTCCACTTATGATTGGTGGAAAGTCGGGGCACAGGCCCGAGCCCGCATTTCTCACCAGGGTCACGGCCTGCGTCGCGTCCAGGCGTTCGATCCGCTAGGAGCGGGCCGAAAAGCGTAGCGGTGCCTACGGTTGAGGCCCGCGACGTCGCGCGGGACGCGCGCGGGGCGCACGACGCGGGCGGGCGCCTGGGCGCGACCCGAAGGGCGGCGCTGTCCGGCCGACAGGGTGCGTCAAGCCGCTTGCCCGATGCCCCACATCGCGCTGCGCGGCGCTTACGAACTATCCCGGCTTGTATGAGGTGCGCAGCAATTTGGCCGGCAGACGGATCGCCAGGGTGTTCTTCACCGCGTCGGGGGGAACCATGCTGCTGCTGCACGGCTTCATCAAGAAAACCCAGGCGACACCCGCGAAGGAGCTGAAGCTCGCGGAGCGCCGATTGAAGGAGCACAACCGGAATGAATGAGAAGAACCCGCATGTCGGCTCGACGCTTGAAAGTCTGCTCAGGGAAGACGGCACTTATGAAGACACGAAGAACCATGCGATCAAAGCGGTCCTCGCCTACAAGCTGGCGCAAGCAATGAAGGCGCAGAACCTCTCTAAGGCGCGCATGGCCGAGCGCATGGAAACCAGCCGCTCACAGCTTGACCGATTGCTCGATCCGGAAAACGAAGGTGTGACGCTGCATACGTTGGAGCGCGCCGCGGCGGCGGTCGGGATGCGGCTAAAGCTTGAACTCCGCCAAGAAGCGGGTTGAAGATTGGCCGCGGTCTGGGGACGTTGATGACCATGCCGGTTGCGACAGTTTGCGTCCCCGGTAGTGGTGTAGCGAGGCGGTAGCGGGCCTCGAACATCTCGTCGTAGAAGGCGGGGTCGATCTCGTAGTCGGCGAATAGGCGCTCTTCCTGCACCGGATCATCATGGCGGACCCGCGCCCCGGCGGCAACGCGCCGCGATCGCCGATGGCGGCGCTCGCGTTTCAGCACAACGGACGGACGGGTGCCAGGCGCGCGGATCGCCGATCGGCGATACCCCCGGGCGGCGTGGCCCCGCGGGCATCACGCCGGGAAGAACGCTCTCGTCACCACAGCCGATTGACGCCGTAACGATCGAATGCCGCGTCGATCGACACGATCGCCAGATCGTGCGCCAGGGCCTGGGCGATGAGCATTCGGTCGAACGGATCTCGGTGGGGACCGGGCAATCGCCCGGCGCGCTCGGCATCGGCGACGCCGATCGCCAGTTCCTCGAAGCCCTGGTCGGCAATGACGCCGGCGATATCGAACGCGGCGGCTTCGCCCTCCGGCAGTCTGCCGAGCCGGAACTTGGTGGCGATTTCCCAGGCGGACGCCGGGCTGACCACGATGTCGTTCGCCTCGCCGCGGTCACGCGGTGCGCGGCTCCAGACAAACGCCCGCTATCGGCGATCCACCAGAGAAACGCATGCGTATCCAGCAGCGCCCGCACCGCTATCCGCCTTCCCATGCGGTCAGTTCTTCCTCCGGCAGCGGATCGGAGAAGTTGTCGGGAATGACCACTTTGCCCTTGAGAATATCGGGCTGCCGCTTGCCTCGGGGCTTGCAACCGACGAGCCGCGCGACGGGTTCGCCCCGCCGGGCGATCACGACATCATCGCCGGCCTCGACCCGTGCCAGCAGTCGGGAGAGTTGCGTCTTGGCTTGATGGACATTGACGACGACCATGACCTTTCGCCCCGCTAGAGGGATAACCTAGCTAATATAATCGCTAGGTAGCGCTTGGGCTCAAGGCCGACCGAGCGAGGAACAGGCATGAGGCCGCAAACCGGCTTACGGCCCTCCCGATAACTGCGTCGAGCGTGAGCGGACCCATCGGGAAGTACGGGTATCCGAGGTCAGCCGCTCGCGTTCGGTTCGCCGATGCCCCGCGCTGGACGAGCGCGCCGACCAGCTCCTTGCGGCGGTTTATGGTGGCGGTGCGCGTTTTGTCGTCCGGCGGATCGGCGCCATCCGGGGTCATAGGCCGCGTCCGTGTGTCTCTAAACGCCATTGCCGGTCGAGACCACGTCGGTCAGACATCGGGTCGACGGAGACCCGGCCGGCAAGGACGAACCGGCCCCCAACAAGATCGCGGTTTTCATGCGCGGGAACTCGGTCTTGCCGTTTAGCCGGCAGTCGCGTGCGGCTCGACCCTAATGAGCGATTCCGCCGGGATGCCGAGCCCCTGGTGCAGCCGCCAGATCATCTTCAGGCTCAGCGGGCGCTTACGGTTGAGAATCTCGTAGACCCGGCTGCGGCTGCCGATATAGGGCACCAGATCCTTCGGCGCCAGCGCGTTCTGTTCCATGTGATAGCGGATGGCGGCGACCGGATCCGGCAGATCGAGGGGGTAGTGCTTGGCCTCCCAGGCTTCGACGAGCGTCACCAGGACATCGAGGCGGTCGCCGTCGGCCGTGTTGCGCTTTGCCGTCATCAGGCTCTCGATCTCCTTCAATGCGCGGGCGTGGTCGCGTTTGGTCTTGATCGGCGCGATATCCATGGCTCGTCCCTCAAATCGTCTGGGCATCGATGGCGTCGTACATCCGGTGGCTGCCGATGAACCGGATGTAGACGACGCGGTAGGGATAGTTGATCCACACCACAATGCGGTACTTGTTGCCGGCGATATTGAACACCGCCCGGCCGTCCTTGAGGATGCTGGCGCTGCCGATGTCGCCGGCAAGACGCGACGGGAATAACCGGGAATCGACTCACAAGCTGTCGGCGGGCTGGACGAACCTGTCGATGACCTTTTTGGTCCCGGCCTTGTCGAAGGCGATTTCGAGCTTGTCGCCTTCGACCGCGCGGATGCGTCCATAGCCGAATTTCTGGTGGAAGATGCGGTCTCCGGTCGCATAGTCGGCCGCACCGGCCGCGCCGGGGAGCCGCACCGGCGTCGCCTCGAGCGTCGGCGGGACCGCCCTCCGGCGGCCGCTCGCCCCGCCTGCCCTGGACGCCGAGCGCCAGGCGGTACTCGCCCCGCCATGGCTGCCATAGACCCCGCCCGGGACCGGCGGGCGCATGCCCGAAACCTCGGACAGGGTCACGTTGTCGGCGGTCAATTCTTCGACGAAGCGCGACGGGATGGCGCTGACCCATTGGTTGTACATGAGGCGATTCGCCGCAAACAGGATATGCGCCCGGCGCCGCGCGCGGGTGAGCCCGACATAGGCGAGGCGGCGCTCCTCCTCGAGCCCGGCGGCGCCGGATTCGTCGAGCGCGAGCTGATGGGGAAACAGCCCTTCTTCCCAACCGGGCAGGAACACCGTGTCGAATTCGAGACCCTTCGCGCTGTGCAGGGTCATGATGTTGACCATCTCCTCGGTCGCCCCGTCTTCGCGGTCCATCACCAGACTGACGTGATCGAGGAAGGCCGCGAGGTCCTCGAACTCGACCAGCGCGCCGACCAGCTCCTTGAGGTTCTCCAGCCGGCCTGGCGCCGCCGGCGAACGGTCGTTCTGCCACATCTCGGTGTAGCCCGATTCATCGAGCATCACCTCGACCACCTCCGCGTCGGGCAGCTCGTTGAGCAAACCCCGCCACGCGCGGAACCGGTCGACCAGCCGGGCCAGCGCGGTCCGGGCCCGCGGCTTGAGCTCGTCGGTCTCGACCAGCGCCTCGGCCGCGCGATAAAGCGAGGTCCGATCGGCGCGCGCCAGTTGGTAGACCGGGCGCAGCGAGACCTCGCCAAGGCCGCGTTTCGGGAGATTGACGATGCGCTCGAACGCCAGATCGTCATCAGGGCGGACCAGAACCCGGATATAAGCCACCGCGTCGCGGATTTCCTGGCGCTCGTAGAAGCGCAGGCCGCCGATCACCCGATAGGGCAGGCCGATGGTCAGGAAGCGCTCCTCGAAGGCGCGGGTCTGGAAGCCCGCGCGGACGAGAATGGCGATACCGTCGAGCCCCTCGCCGTCGCGCTGCAGCGCCTCGATGGCTTCGCCGGTCGTGCGCGCCTCCTCCTCACCGTCCCAGGTCCCGGTGATGCGGACCTTCTCGCCGTCGCCGCCCTCGGTCCACAGGGTCTTGCCGAGGCGCCCGACATTATGGGCGATCAAGCCCGACGCGGCGGCGAGGATATGGCCGGTGGACCGGTAATTGCGCTCCAGCCGGATCACGGTGGCGCCGGGAAAGTCCTTCTCGAACTTGAGGATGTTGCCGACCTCGGCGCCGCGCCACCCATAGATCGACTGATCGTCGTCGCCGACGCAGCAAATGCTGTGGCGCTTCTGCGCGAGCAGCCTGAGCCACAGATATTGCGCGACATTGGTGTCCTGATATTCGTCGACCAGCAGATAGCGGAAGCGCGCCTGATAATCGGCAAGCACGTCCGGGTGCTGGGTGAAGATCGTCAGGTCGTGGAGCAGGAGATCGCCGAAATCGGCTGCGTTCACGCTCCGCAACCGCTCCTGATAGGCGGCATAGAGCTTGGGCGCGCGGGCGTTCGCGTAATCCGCGCCGTCCGTCCCCGCCACCTTGTCCGGCGTCAGGCCACGGTCCTTCCAGCGCTGAATGATCACCGACAGGGTCCGCGCCGGCCATCGCTTCTCGTCGATATTCTCCGCCGCGATGAGCTGCTTGAGCAGACGGATCTGGTCGTCGGTGTCCAGGATCGTGAAATCCGGCCTGAGCGCGACCAGCTCCGCATGGCGGCGCAGGATGCGGGCCGCGACCGCATGGAAGGTGCCGAGCCAGAGGCCGGCGGCGGAGCGCCCGATCAACCGCTCCACGCGGCCGATCATCTCGCGCGCCGCCTTGTTGGTGAAGGTGACCGCCAGCACCTCGCCCGGCCGGGCGAGGCCGATCGCGAGAATATGGCCGAGGCGGGTGGTGAGGACCCGTGTCTTCCCGGTGCCGGCGCCGGCGAGCACGAGCAACGGGCCGTCGAGCGCTTCCACCGCGCTGCGCTGCTCCGGATTGAGGCCGGCGAGATAGGACGGCTCGGGGGCCGATCGGCCCGCGGGCTCGGCGAGCGGAGGGTGTGCGGAATCCAAGGGGTCGCTCATGGACAACGGCGCCGGAAGGTCCGCGCACTATAGCATGGGGCATGGCCCGCCATGGGACGGTTCCGGCGCCCGAGGTCGGACGCGGCGGCGGCATCGGCTTGACCGGCGAACGGGTGCGCCGCCTCGTGCTAGGATCGCGGGCTTTCGGGAGAACCGGGCTTACAGGCAGGGAACTGGCGTGATGCAGCAGGAGAGCGTGAGCTTCTACAGCGAGGGCGTCAGGCTCGAAGGCGATCTCTACCGGCCGGGCGGGCTTGATCCGAGCGAGCGGCGGGCGGGCATCGTGCTGTGCCACGGCTATACCGGCGTGAAGAGCCTCTATCTGCCGGACAATGCGCAGGCCCTCGCGGCGGCGGGCTATGTGGTGCTCGCCTTCGACTACAAGGGCTGGGGCGCCAGCGAGGGACCGCGCACCCGGCTCGCGCCGTTCAGCCGCATCGCCGATGTGCACGCCGCGCTCAGCTTCCTCGGGACTCGGCCGGGCGTCGACCGGGCGCGCCTCGGGCTCTACGGCACGAGCTATGGCGGGGCGACGGCGATCTGGGCCGCCGCCCTGGACCAGCGGGCGCGCTGCGTCGTGAGCGTGGTCGGGGTCGGCGACGGCCGGCGCTGGATGCGGAGCGTGCGCCGGCCCGACGAATGGCACGACCTGCTCACCCGCGCCGAGGAGGAGCGCGACAGCGCCGTCGTGAGCGGGGAGTCCGGGCTCGCCGAGCGCGACGAGATCCTGCTGCAGGACCGCGAGTCGGCGGCCCTTTCGGCGGCGGCGCGGGCCGACAATCCCGACGCCGTCTCGACCGTGCCGCTGTCCTTCATCGACGAGACCCTGAGCTTCCACGCCGACTGGGTGGTCGGGCGCATCGCGCCGCGCCCGGTGCTCTTCATCACCACCGACGACGACCGCCTGGTGCCACCGGCGGAATCGGAGGCCCTTTACGCCCGCGCCGGCGAGCCGAAGAAGCTCGTGATCCTCGAAGGCTACGGGCATTTCGACGTCTATGCCGAGCCGGCGTTCGGCGAAGTCATGGCGGCGACCCTCGAGTGGTACGCCGAACACCTGCCGGCGCGGGGCGGGTGACGGCGCCGGTGGGAGGGAACCGCTGACCGGACCGGTGACGATCACGCTTGCGCCGTCGGGCGAGAGCTTCGCCTGCGGCCCCGGCGAGACCATCCTGCGCGCAGGCCTCAGGGCCGGGTTCGCCCTGCCTTACGAGTGCGCGAGCGGGAGCTGCAGCTCGTGCAAGGGGAGGCTCCTGGAGGGCGAGGTGGATTCGCTGTGGCCCGAGGCGAGCGGGCTCAGCGACCGCGACCGGCGCAAGGGCGCCCGGATCCTCTGCTGCCAGGCCCTGCCGCGCGGCGATTGCGTGGTCCAGCTCCGTCGCGCCGATGCGGCCGACGAGCCCGCGCCCGAGGCGTTCACCGCCACCGTCGAGGCGCTGGAGCGGCTCAATCGCGATGTGATGTTCATGCGCGGCCGCCCGGACCGGGCCCGTGCTTTCCTGCCCGGGCAATTCGTCCTGCTGCAGCTCCCGAGCGGCCAGCGGCGCGCCTTTTCGATGGCGAACACCGATCCGGAGACCCTCGACTTCATCATCAAGGAGAAGCCGGGCGGTCATGCCTCGCGCTATCTCTTCGACGAACTCTCGACCGGCGATCGGGTGAGCCTGGAGGGGCCCTACGGGCGGGCCTATCTCCGCACCCCGCTGGTGCGCGACATCATCTGCGTCGCCGGCGGCTCGGGCCTCGCGCCGGTGCTCTCGGTCGTCCGCGGCGCCCTCGCCCAGCCGGAGGCCCGCGCAATCCGGCTCTTTTTCGGCGTCAACGGCGTCGACGATCTGTTCATGATCGACACGCTCGAAACCCTCGCGGCCGATCACGACCGGCTGTCCCTGACGCTGGCCGTTCGCGACGGCGCGCCCGGCACCGAGACCGGCCTGGTCGGCGACATCATGCTCGCGGCGCTCGACGGGCTTTCCGAGAGCGACCTCTACATGGCCGGGCCGCCGGGGCTGATCGACGCCCTGCTCAGGCCGGTCATGCGGAGCGAAAAGATCGCGCCCGACCGCATCTTCTTCGACCGGTTCTATTGATCTCGCGAGACCGGGCTACAGCTTCCCCTCGATCACGACGTCGATCAGTCGCGGCGCGCCGGCGGCGAGCGCCTCGCGCACCGCGGCGCTCAATTCTTCGGGCTCGGTGACGCGCGTGCCGGCGACGCCCATGCCGGCGGCCATCTCGACGAAGCCGAGCTCCGGATCGGTCAGGTCCATCTGCACATAGGGGCGGTTCGAGGCGACGCCGAAGCGCTGCCGGTAGATGTCGAGATTGTGCTTGAGGATGCGGTACTCCCGGTTGTTGAAGATGACGAACAGGATCGGCAGCCGGTGGTGGGAAGCGGTCCAGAGCGCCTGGATGCTGTACATCGCCGAGCCGTCGCCCGAGATGCACATCAGCGGCCGGTCGGCATCACGGTGAGCGCGTGACGGCCAGCAAGCAGAGCCGCGATCGCCGCCTCCTGGCCGGGTCGAAAATCCTCGAAGCCGAAGACCTCCCGCGGCACCCGGCGCGCTTCGAGCATCGGCTCTCCGGTCGTGGCTACCAGCTGCACCGTGCCGCCCGCACGCCGATCACCGAAGAGCGGGGCAGCTGCATTGCCTCTGCATCATCGCTTCCTGCAGGCTGGCTCGTCTTCTCGCGCTCACCCACGATGATCCTCGGCGGCATCCTGCGGCGAGAAGCCCAGCACCTCACGGGCATGGGAGAGATCGCGATAGCCCCACTTGTTGTCAGACGAGACGAAGAAGATGTCGTAGCGGATCGATTCGTCCAGGTCGACGGCGCGTTCGATGGCATTGACGACATCGCGCTGGCTGCACCACACGGAGAATGTCCGCGCGTCGACCGGCCGGTCCTCGGCGTTGACGAAGCCGATGCGCAACGCGATCACCGAGAGATCGAAGCTGTCTGCGTAGTAACGCGCGAGGGCCTCACCCCAAATCTTGGAGCTCGCGTAAGGTCCGTTGGGACGAGTGGCCATGTCATGGCGTATCCGCACCCAGTCCGCAGGCACGTCATCGTAGCGGCCCTCGACAAGCGCGCGGTACGGCTCCTCACGCTCCCAGCCGGCGACGGTCGCGCCGGAGCTGGCGAACACCACGCGCTTGCAACCGCCGAGCCTGGCCGCTTCGAGTACATTGCGGGTGCCAATGACGTTGGTGTCGCAAAGCTCTTCCCAGGTATGACCGTCACGGGCCTTCGCCCCGAGGTGGATGACAGTGTCCCGGCCTTCGAAGGTAGGTCGAATCGCGTCGAGATCGGAGAGATCCGCACGCACCGTGGTGACGCCGGACACGTCGCTCCGGTTCAGGGCGGTGAGGCGTGCGCGAGTTTCGAGACGCTTGCGCACGGCCGAGCCGATAAGACCGCTCATGCCGGTAATCAGAATGTCTTGGCTCACGATCCCTTTGCCTCCACGAAGCCGGTCTTGTGATCGGCTCTGGGGCACTCGTTGGTGGTGCCGGCCCGGCGCGCACCCTGCCGGGCCGTCGATGGCATAGCAATAACGGATCCGCACGCACCAGGGTTGTCGACGATTGAGGAGAGACGAGAAGTTTGGCCGTCGTAGTGGAAGAAACATGAATACGTAGCAGAGGTTAGTCTCAGGATCTGTCGTATCTTCCGCGACATCAGCAACCAGCCACGGTGGCGTTCAAGCCACTACAACCGTCGTCCCATCGATTGACGGCGCGGCAGTGTGGAGAGATGCCCTGAATACGCGTGAGATTGCTTTGTCTTGCTCCCGATACGGTTCCTGAAGGCCGCCCCTGCCGCCGGGGATGCACCCGCCGCCGGCCGCTCCGTACGGGAGCGGCCGCCTGTTGCGACAATGCGACGCGCCTACCTGTCCGCAAGCCAGGGATAGCGCGCGGCATCGCCGCCGGCATAGTCGGGGTCAAGATAGATGAAGCAGCGCTGGATCTTCCAGTCGCGAATCTCGAACACGTCGCACCAGCGGCCCGCACCCGATTCGGGCACACCGGCGCGCCAGGGACCGTCGCGATGCTCGCCGTGGCTGGTGCCTTCGGCCACGACATAGTCGCTGCCCGAGAAAATCCAGTTGAAGTGCGAATAGTGGTGCTCGATCGACTTGATGGTGCCGCCCACGTCGGTGAAGAGCTGTCCGATCTGCTCCTTGCCAGTGGCGATGCCCCATTTCGGGAAATAGACCTGAGCGTCGTCGGCGAAGAGGTCGAGGATGCTGCCGCCGGTAGAGGTCACGCCCCCGTTGTCGAAAGCCTTGAGATACTCGATCGCGACTGACTTGCGCTGCTCGTCGGTCATCGTCTGCGTGGTGAGCGCCATGCCGTTCCTCCTTGTGCGTTCGGTCTCGTCGCCAATACCCTGAACAGATCTGTTTCCTAGTTGGTGAGCTTCAGCGGCTCCCGATCGGCCTCGTTCGCCGCCAGATAGGCGAAGGTGAGAATGGGGCCGAGCGTGGCGCCACCGGCCCAATAGGCGCGCGCCGAGGCCGAGGCGACGCAATTGCCGACGCCGTAGAGGCCGACGATGGGCGTATCGCTGTCGTCAAGGACCTTGCCGGTCGGCGTGGTCTTGGGCCCGCCCTTGGTATCGAGAGTGCCGCCGGAGAGGAGCGCCGCGTAGTAGGGGCCCTGATCGCTGATCGGATACATGGTCGGGTTGGGCGCGGACGGAGCCTCCGCGACCGGTCCGTTGAAGAGCTGCTCGACCTGGCGCTCGCCGCGACGGAAATCCAGGTCCTTGCCGTTGGTGGCAAAACCGTTGAAGCGTTCGATCGCCGCCTGGAGGTTGGCCTCGAAATCGGGAGCGAGCCGCACGCCGCCGGTCTCGGCCTCGTAACGCTGCAGCCGCTCGTCGATGGCCTGGGTCAGCGCGCCGCTCGTCTCGCCCTTGACCACGTGGGCATCGTCGGTGCCCGGTGGCACGATGAAACGGCCGTATTCGTCGCTCGAGCAGTGATCCTGGCTGCGCTGGTCCCAGACCGCGATCAGCACCAGATTGGGATATTCCCCTGCCGTCGGGCTCCACTCGAAGAATTTCTGCGCCATCTCGTTGTAGGCGAGCTTCTCGTTGGCGACCCGATGGCCCTGCTTGCTCACATAGATCATCGAATCGCCCGAAGGGGAGAATGTGCCGATCAACGAAGGATCGCCGGCAAGCGCCTTCTCCAGAACGATGGGGCACATCCAGGAGTAGTTCATGTTCCGTAGCTGAGCACCGAGCTGTCCGGCAATGGGGATGAAGTCGCCCTCGTTGGTCTGGGCGGCACAGCCGCCGTAGATCGGCACGTTGAGGAAGTTCTTGCGAATCTCCACGTTGTGCGTGAAGCCGCCGGTGCAGAAGACCACGGCCTTGCGGGCGTGGAAGCGCCGCACCGCGCCGTTGCCGGCGCTGGCTTCGACGCCGACGACATCGCCCGCGAGGTTGCGAACGACGCGCTGCACCCGGTGCCCGGTGCGGATATCGACGCCCGCCTCGGCGGCCGCACGCGACATCGACTCGACCGCACGCAAGCCGCCATCCGACATCGTGTCCCTGGCGTCCACCGGGACCAGGACGCGGCCCGTCGGCGCCTTGTCCTCCTGCAGCTCGGCCCAATAGTCCGGCACGAAGTCGCAGTGCCGGTAGTCGAGCGCGCCCTTCTCCTTCAGCAGCTCGGTCGCGGTCGAGGCATTGTCGTAGATCGCCTCGAACATCGCGTATTCCCAATCGGGCATGCCGAGGTGCGCATCGGTAGGGTCGTAGCACTCCGGGCGAGACAAGCGCGCCATGTAACGCAGGCAATCCTCGCGCGGGTCCTCCATGCCCTTGTCCCGCATCGCCTGGTTGTTGGGCACCCAGTACCAGAAGGCGGCCTTCCGCGTCGTGCCGCCGATCTCCGGCGCTTTCTCCAGGATCAGCACGCTGTTGCCGAGCCAGCGCGAGAACAGCGCAGTCGCCAGGCCACCGGCGCCGGCACCGACACACACGATGTCGAAGGCGCCATCGTAGGGACCGCGCGCGGCGGCGGGGCGGGCGGATTCGCGTTCCGAGATCGGCAATAGCTCTGTCATGACCTCAATACCCGTCGTGTTTAGGTGGATCGGCGCTCGGCAAGGACGCGCAAGAGATGACCCACGCGACCGGTCGGCAGACGCCCGGAATAGAGAAGGACGGCAAGCAGTGTCAATGCGCCGCTGACGATGACGCCGAGCGCGGTGTTGACCGCGAGGAACGGCATGATGTTGACGATCAACGTGAAAAAGACCGCGCCCAGCAGCGCGCCAGTATAGGACCCGCGCCCGCCGGAAAGCGCGGCGCCGCCCAGAACCGCCGCGGCGATGCTTGTCAGCGTGTACGTGGCGCCCACCGTCGGGTGCCCGACGCCAACCTCGGTGCTGAGAAAGAGCCCTGCCAGCGCCGCGATCCCACCCGAGATCACATAGGCGCGGAAATGCACGAAGCCCGTCCTGATGCCGTTGCGTCGCGCGGCTTCCTCGTGAAAACCCACGGCCCTGAGCCTGAGCCCGCTCTTGGTGCGGTAGAGCCAAAGATCGCCGAGCACGGCGATCGCGATCAGGCCCAGGAATGAGACCGGGAGAAAATCGATACGGGTGCGCAGCGCCGCCATGAAGCCGGGCTCCACCAGGCCGGTCGGCACCGGCCTGAAGTGGAGCGCGACGCCCTGCAGCACGCTCAGCATGGCGATAGTGGTGATCACCGGGTTGATGCGGAGCCGTCGCACCATGGTCCCGTTGATGATCCCGACCGCCAGCCCGGCACCGAGGCAGGCGAGCGTGCCGCCGAACAGCACCGGAATGTCCGCCCCCATGCCGAGCAGGAAGGACGCGGCGACGACCGTCACGCTCATGAGCGAGCCGACCGACATGTCGAACCCGCCGACGAGCAGCACGTTCAACTGGGCCACGGCGACCAGGGCGAGTGGCGCGGTAGCCAGTAGCAGGTGCCGTCCGTTAAGCGGGGAGAGGAAGGCGTCGGACTGGCTGGAGGCGTAGGCACCCACCAGGACGATCAACAACAGAAGAAAGCCGAGCGGTGTCCACCACTGATCGCGGGCGAGCGCGAGCCGCCCGATGTCCCGCGCGCGAGAAAAGCCTGCGGGGATCGCGGACGCAGGCTGCGTGGCGGCGGCTTCGCTCGTGCGCCCCACCCGCGAGGTCAGGAACGAGGAAATAATGTTCTCCTCGCTCACCGCGTCGCCCACCAGCTCCTTGATGAGGCGCCCGCGCGAGAACACCAGTACCCGGTCGCACAGACCGGCGAGCTCGAGCGCGTCGGACGACTTGATGACGAAGCTGGTGCCGCTGTCGGCCTTGGCCCTGACCGCCTGATAGATGTCGAAGCGCGCGGCCGCATCCACGCCCTGGGTCGGCTCGTCGATCAGCACCACCCTGGCGCCGTGCAGGAAGCTCCGCGCCAGCATGCTTTTCTGCTGATTGCCGCCAGAGAGCGAAACGATGGGCTGATCGAGGGACGCGGTGACGATGTCGAGTTCCTCGATCATCTCGCGCGTGCGCGCGCGCTCCTTGCGCCCCGAGATCACGCTTGCGGTCGCGAAGTCCTTGAGAACCTGGATCGTGATGTTCTCGCGCACGCTCATGGCCGGATAGATGGATTCGACCGCCCGGTCGCCGCTCAGCATCATCACGCCGGCGCCGAGCGCGGGCTGCGGTGAGCCTGGCGGGATGCGCCGGCCTTTGCAGGAGAGGACGCCGGACGCGTCCTCGAATCCGCCAATCGCGCGCAGCACCTCGCGCTGCCCGTTGCCTTCGGCGCCGGCGAGGCCGAGGATCTCACCCCGGTGAACTTCGAAGGCAACGTCGCTGAACGCGTCGCCGGAAATCGCCTGCACCGAGAGGCACACCTCGCTCGACAGAACCTCGGCGCCTCGCCTGGGCGGGAACTCCGCCTCGATCGGCCGGCCGACCATGAGCGCGATGAGGTCGTCCTCGGAAAGCGCGTGCGTCTCGAACGTGCCCTGCCCCTCGCCATCGCGCAGCACGGTCACGCGCTGGGCAAGGGAGAGGATTTCCGGGAGACGATGGCTGACATAGACGACCGTCGTGCCCTCGGCGACGATCCAACGGACGATGCGATGGAGGGTGTCCACGTCGTTGACATCGAGCGACGCGGTCGGCTCGTCGAGCAGAAGCACCTTGGGCTTGGAGACGAGCGCTTTCACCACCTCCAGGAATTGTCGTTGAGCCGGAGAGAGATCGGTGACGCGTGCGGCGCCGTCTATCGCGAGATCGTATGGAGCGAACTGCTCCTCGGCCCAGGCTTCCAGCCTACGATAGGGCAGCGCGCCCTTGGTGCCGAGATAGAGGTTTTGGGCGACGGTGAGCTCCGGCACGAGCGAGTTGTCCTGGTAAACGGTGGCAAGCCCGAAGCGATGGGCCTGCGACGTGTCCGCCGAGGCCAGCCGATTGCCGAGAATTTCGACCGTACCGTCGTCCGGCGTCAGCGCGCCGCTTGCGATCTTGAGCAGTGTGCTCTTGCCCGAGCCGTTTTCGCCGAGCACCGCATGGACCTCCCCGGCCACGCAGTCCAGGCTTACGTCGCGGAGCGCCTGGACTCCGGGAAAGCGCTTGGAGATCCCTGACAGGTGGAGCGATTGTTCGGGCATTCTCTCAGTGGCGATCCGCGGTCGTTCAAACGAAACCGCCGGGCGGAGAAGAGTGTCTTCTGCCCCGCCCGGCGGTCAGGCCGTTCGTTGAGGCCGCTACTCCTTGAACATCGCGTTCAGCATGTCGGTGTCCACCAGCGTGGAGACCGGCATCTGATCCGGCAGCGCCTTGTCGCACATGCCCTGCTGCACCTCTTTCATTTTGAAGGGCACGTCGACATGGGCGCCGAGCTCGGCACCGCCTCTCGCCTCCATGGCGGCGGTCAGCGCGATCCGGACCTGGAAGGTGCCGCCCGAGGAGAAGAAGATGCGGAAGTTCGGGTTACCGACCTCCTCCCAATCGCAGAACAGGCCCTGCTCGTCGGTGCGCAGCGTGACGATCACGTCCATGGCGCGGTCGGCGGCGGCATAGGCGCGTACGCCACCGCGAAAGCCGTCGGCATATTCATAAAGGACCGCGTCGATATCGGGATTCTGCGAGAGAAAGCCCGACATCGCCTCGAAGGTGCCTTGCTGGGTCCAGTTGGTGTCGGCCTTGCCGAGCAGCGTCATGGCGGCGTTGCCATCAATCTCGGCCTCGGAGCACGACTGCCAGGCGGCGCTCAGCTGATTGCCGGGCGTCCCGCCGAGCTCGACGATCTCGATACTCTCTTCGCTGTTGGCGCCGGCCACGAATTGGACGAACTGGCGGCCCAGCTCGCACAGGTCCTCGGCGACGAAGGTGAGATAGTCCTCACCCGCGGTACCGCCGAGACCGGCGATATAGGGGACCACTGTGATGCCCGTCTCGGTCGCCTCCTGGGCGGTCGGCAGCAGCGCCGGGCCCGCGTCGGGGAAGGTCACGATGATGTCGACGCCCTGCGCGATCATGCTCCGCATATCGGAGATCGCCTTGCTGGCATCACCCCGGGCCGAGGTGTAGATGATCTTACTGACCTCGGGGTAGCTCAGCGCCTGCATGACGAACTCCATGTGCGTCACGCGGCGCCAGACGTTCTCGCCGAAGCCATCGGCGAGCGCGACAGTGAGCTCGCCGCGACCGGTCTCGCACACCTGCTCCTGCCAGCACTTCAGCGCCAGCGCGCGGTCTTCCTCGCTGAGCGGCGTGCTCGCGCGGTCGAAGGTGGCCGTGACGATCGGGCCGATGCCCTCGGTGGTGCCGAGCGCCTTGAGCATCAGCTCGGGATCGGCGGCGTTCGCGCCGCCCTGAGCGCCCAGCGCCACGGCACCGGCAACCACCGCCGAGGCGGCCGTGTTCCTCATCCAATGCAAACGGTTCATGTTCGTGTCCTCCGATGCCTGCGTGTCGGTGAAGCATAGTGTGGACTGATCCATTCCGCGAACAGACTGCTCACGGCATGGCCCCTAGATAGCAGACCCGTCGCCTTGGCATAAGCATCCTATGGTCACCCGGCGCCGGGTGCGGCTTCGCGGCCAAGCCGTCGCGCCCACGCGTCGCGCAGGTCCGAGAAGCGGACGCCGGCGAGCGCCATGCCGACGGCGATGGCGCCGCCGTAGACCATGAACTGAATCGCCGTGGTCAGCCCCATCATCTTCAGGATCTGCCCGAGATGGGTCAGGAACAGCGCCGCGCCGGCCACCGCTATCATGCTGCCGACCCCGCCGCTCACCGCGGTGCCGCCGAGCACGGCGGCGGCGATGGGCGCAAGCAGATAGGCGGCGCCCAGATCGAGGGTCGGATTGCGAATGAACGCCGCGAGCAGGATGCCGGCAATGCCGTAGAGCAGCCCGGCCGAGGCGTAGGCCGCGACCCGGTAGCGGTTCACGCCGATGCCGCTGATCCAGGCGGCAATGGGGTTGGCGCCGACTGCGATGAAGCGCCGCCCGTAGAGGGTGAGGCGCAGCAGAAAGGTGGAGGCGAGCACGAGCGCCATCGCCACCCACACCGAGAAGTTGATCGAGAGAAAGCGCGTCTCGCCCCAGTCCGCGAGGATCGGCGGCACCCGCGCCTCCTGGGCGATTCCTTCCCGGTACCAGATCGCAGAGCCCATCACGATGGTGCCGACCGCGAGCGTGACGACCAGAGGATTGAGCCTGAAGTTGGAGACCAGCACGCCGTTGACCAGACCAACGCCGGCCGAGACCGCCAGTGCGACGATGATCGCCTGGCCTAACGCTCCGTTCTCACCGCCGGAGACGCCGAGAATCAGGCTGCTGGAGAGAGTGATGACGGCCGGGATCGAGAGGTCGATGCCCCGCACCATAAGAACCAAGGCCTCGCCCATCGAGGCGATACAGAGGAAGGCCGCCAACGGGATGATGGCGAGGATCGAGGCGGCCATCAGGCTTCTGGGCACGAAGATCGCACTGATGACGATAAGCACGAGAAGCGCCAGCCAAATCGCGAGAAAGCGCGGTTGTGGCTGTAGCCCCTCCAGCACCGCAGGCACCGATATCTTCATGTTTCGTGACGGCCTTGTGGATTGCGCGGGACGGGCTTCTCCGTCGGAGGTGATGCATGCCCCTTACCACCGATGGACAGAATACTCGAAATGCACTTCGCGTCATCGGCGGCGGCTGGCCCGATCGGCGTCCTCCGGGCAGAGAGAGGCGCCGCGGCCGCAGGGGGTGAGCAGCGTTGACGGCGTCTCCCGGTACTGGCAGCGCAAGGCGGCGACATGCTCGCGTTCGACGGCCCCGGTCACCAGCTTGCCGAGCTCGGGCAACAAGAACTTGGACGCCTCCATTTACCTAGCCAATTTTGCCTCGTTGTGATTCTCTGCGACGGCAGACCAACTCCGGGTCGGGGGCACTCCCCAACTTGCAGACGGCCCCCACAGTTGTGGATATTTGCGGCGAGCTTCGTTATCGAGATCGCCTTGCCTCGATCATCGTCTCCAAATGCCTCAATTTGGTGTGGATGCGAGCGATGCGCGCCTCCGGAGCATTGTCCTCACTAAGGATCTCGAGCGCCGCTTTGTAGGCCCCGACCGCCTGCTCAAGACGCTCGGTGCCCTTTTCTCGCTCGCCAAGGGTCTGAAGGGCGTTACCGAGGTTGTTCTGCGTTATGGCCCAATACAGCGGCACGCGCTCGCGCGTGCGCACTTCGAGCGCTGCCTTGTAGGCTTCGACCGCCTGCTCAAGGCGCTCGGTGCCCTTTGCCCGCTCGCCAAGGGCCTTAAGGGCGGTACCAAGGTTGTTCTGCGTCATGGCCCAATCCAGCGGCACGCGCTCGCACGTGTACTCCTCGAGCGCCGCCTTGTAGGCTTCGACCGCCTGCTCAAGGCGCTCGGTGCCCTTTGCCCGCTCGCCAAGGGCCTTAAGGGCGGTACCGAGGTTGTTCTGCGCCATGGCCCAATACAGCGGCACGCGCTCGCGCGTGTACTCCTCGAGCGCCGCTTTGTAGGTCCCGACTGCTTGCTTAAGGCGCTCGGTGCCGCTTTCCCGCTCGCCAAGGGTCCAAAGGGCGGTACCGAGGTTGTTCTGCGTTGCAGCCCAACCCAGCGGCACGCGCTCGCGCGTGCGCACTTCGAGCGCCGCCTTGTAGGCCCCGACTGCTTGCTCAAGGCGCTTGGTGCCGCTTTCGCGCTCGCCAAATGTCCGAAGGGCGGTACCGAGGTTGTTCTGCGTTGCAGCCCAACCCAGCGGCACGTGCTCGCGCGTGCGCACTCGGAGCGCCGCCTCGTAGGCCCCGATCGCGTGCTCAAGGCGCTTGGTGCCGCTTTCCCGCTCGCCAAGGGTCTGAAGGGCGTTACCGAGGTTGTTCTGCGTCATGGCCCAATCTAGCGGCACGCGCTCGCGCGTGCGCACTTCGAGCGCCGCTTTGTAGGCCCCGACCGCCTGCTCAAGGCGCTCGGTGCCGCTTTCGCGCTCGCCAAATGTCCGAAGGGCGTTACCGAGGTTGTTCTGCGTTGCAGCCCATTTCAGCGGCACCCCCTCGCGCGTGTACACCTCGAGCGCCGCCTTGTAGGCCCCGACCGCCTGCTCAAGGCGCTCGGTGCCTCCTTCCCGCTCGCCAAGTGTCCAAAGGGCGGCGCCGAGCGCGACGTGCAAATCGGCGGCGCGATTGCGGTCTGCGATCGTGTTGCTTTCAAGCAGGTTCTTAATCCTGGATGCTGCCGGCTTTAATGTGTCGGCCAGCAATTGACCCCTCGCTTCGGTATCCGCGGCAGGAGCCACCGAACTCAGTGCCGTCGCAACGAGTTGAACACGCAAATGCTCGTGGAAGTCCTCGCCAAGTGTCGCGTTCTCCAACGCATAAGGCGCATCTCCGCGATCAAGCGTGCCGTCGCCCTCGCGCGGTATAAACCACAGACTCAGCGCGTCTTTCGATTTCTTGACCAAACCGACGATCGCCAGATCAGCATTCCACGTCTCCAGGAGCTTGCGGGCGGCTTTCTGTATTTCCCGCCGCCAGTTGTCGGCGGCGCCGGTGCCCTTCACGATGCGGGCGGACCGAGCCAATTCGATCCCCCCGACATTTTGGAAGGCTTCCTCAACGCGACGGGTGTTATCGCCGGAATCATCATGCGCAAGCCAAGTCAGCACAAAACGAAAATGCTCCGGCAATGACGGCGGACTGCTCCGAAATCGGTTCTTGATCGCCAGCCGGACCTGCGGCGGGGCCGGTAAGAATTGATTGAGGAACCCGCTTAACCACGCCGTAAACACCCCCCCGATGACGGCGCCGATCCAGAGGAGTGGCTCAGTCAAGAACGCCATTTGGACACCATCAGCCTGGCGGCTCGCGAGACCGGGCTACAGCTTCCCCTCGATCACGACGTCGATCAGTCGCGGCGCGCTGGCGGCGAGCGCCTCGTGCACCGCGGCGCTCAATTCTTCGGGCTCGGTGACGCGCGTGCCGGCGACGCCCATGCCGGCGGCCATCTCGACGAAGCCGAGCTCCGGATCGGTCAGGTCCATCTGCACATAGGGGCGGTTCGAGGCGACGCCGAAGCGCTGCCGGTAGATGTCGAGATTGTGCTTGAGGATGCGGTACTCCCGGTTGTTGAAGATGACGAACAGGATCGGCAGCCGGTGGTGGGAAGCGGTCCAGAGCGCCTGGATGCTGTACATCGCCGAGCCGTCGCCCGAGATGCACATCAGCGGCCGGTCCGGCGCCGCGAGCTTTACGCCGAGGGCGCCCGCGATGCCTTGCCCGATGCCGCCGCCGCGGCCGCAGAAATAGTCGCCCCGCCCGGAAAAGCTGAAGGCGCGGGCGAGCTCGGGACTGGCGGTAATCGCTTCCTCGACGATGATCACGTCGTCCGGCACCGCCGCCGCCAGCGTCTCCAGCGCGAGCGGGACCGGCATCGGCCGCCGCAGCCTGAGGGTTTCGAGATGCGCGTGGCGCTTCGCCCGCTCCTCCTGCTTGAGCGCGGCGAGGCGTGCGTTCCGCTTCGCGACGACCGTCGCGAACGCCGCGGATCCCTCCCTTCGCACCAGCGCGTCGATCGCCGCGAGCGCGGGCGCCAGCCCGCCGATCAGGCCCGCCGCAAGCCGATGGTGGCGGGAGAGACGCTCCGTCGATTCCTCGATCTGAAGCACCGCGGCGCCGGCCGGGAACGGTGCGCCCGGGGCGTACCAGACCTCCTCGAAAAACGGACCGCCGACCATCAGAACGAGATCGGAATCGCCGAACGCCTGGGCGATGCCTTCGGCGTCAACGGGAATGCGACCGCGGAAGTTGGGGTGGTCGTTCGGGACCGCCTGGTGCTGGTGAATGAGCTCGGCCCAGATCCCGGCGCCGGTCGCCTCGGCAAGCGCGATGACGGCACCGCCGGCGCCGGAGCGTGCGACGTCGTCGCCGATCACGAGCGCCGGCGCGGCGGCGGCGAGGATATGGCCGACCATCGCGCGGACGCCGTCGGGATCGGGCGCCGGCGTGCGGTAGAGCGTGCCGGGGCCCGAGGCGGCGATTTCGGTCTCCTGCTCCATGACGTTGATCGGCAGGCCGACGAACACCGGACCCGACGGCGGGTCGTGGGCGATTTTGAAGGCGCGCCGCAGGATCGGCGCGAGCTCGTCGGCGTGCTCGGCCTGAACGCTCCATTTGGTCACCGGCGTCGCCATCGCGACCAGATCGTGGCCGAGGATCGGATCGCGCAGCCTGAGGCGGGTGTCCTGCTGCCCGGCGGTGACGACCATCGGGGAGTTGGTCCTGAGCGCGCCGAACATCATGCCGATGGCGTTGCCGAGGCCGGGCGCGACGTGGAGATTGACCACCCCGGTGCGGCCGCTCGCCTGGGCGTAGTAGCTCGCCGCCCCGATGGCGACGCCCTCATGGAGGGTCAGCACATAGGAGAGCGCCGGGTAATTGGCGAGGCTGTCGATCAGCGGGCTCTCGGTCGTGCCCGGATTGCCGAACAGATACTCGACGCCGTGCGCCGCCAGGCTCTCCATGACCACGTCACGCCCGAGCATGTCTCACATCCATCGTTGTGGCCGCCGCCCAGCGCCACGCCTCGGGCGCGGACCGCTCGCGGACCGGCGGTGAATATCCGAGTTGAGGGGACACCGTTCTCTCCCTATCGTGATCTTCGATCGAGCCTTTCGACCTGCCGACCATAGCCTCGCCGAAAGAGAGACGCCATGCGACAAGAGCCGCGCGGAGGACGGGCACCGAGGGATGACCT
Source organism: Alphaproteobacteria bacterium (assembly GCA_965248825.1). Lineage (GTDB taxonomy): Bacteria > Pseudomonadota > Alphaproteobacteria > UBA828 > UBA828 > WTGU01. The sequence goes on from CBDFKL010000006.1 coordinate 374,070, forward strand.
TCGACTATATCGTCATCGGCGCCGGCTCCGCCGGTAGCGCGCTCGCCGGGCGCCTGTCGGAAGACGGCCGCGACCGCGTTCTGGTGCTGGAGGCCGGCGGCTCGGACAAGCGGCTCGCGGTGCTGATGCCCGCCGCGAGCTTCATGATCGCGATCACCAACCCGCGCTATGACTGGCGCTACACCGCCGAGGCCGACCCGACGCGGGGCGGGCGCCGGGACTACATGCCGCGCGGCAAGGTGCTCGGCGGCACCAGCTCGATCAACGCCACCTCCTGTGTCCGCGGCCGGCCGGAAGACTATGACGGCTGGGCCGCGCTGGGCTGCCGCGGCTGGGATTTCGAGAGCGTCCTGCCCTATTTCAAACGCGCGGAGGACAACGAGAACGGCGCCGATGCGTATCACGGCACGGGCGGCCCGCTCGCCGTTTCCAACGCGCCGACGCGACACCCGCTGGCGCACGCGTTCCTCGAATCCTGCGTCAATGCCGGCATGCGCCGCATGACCGACATCAACACCCCGCCCCAGGACGGCGTCGGCTACGTTCCGGTCACCCAACGCCGGGGCTGGCGCTACAGCGCGTCGCGCGCCTATTTGTGGCCGGCGATGCGGCGCCGGAATGTGGCGGTCCTCACCCATGCGCATGTCCGGCGCGTGCTGTTCGACGGCAGGCGCGCGGTCGGCGTGGACTATGCGCACCGGGGCCGCACGGCGCGCGCCACGGCCGCCAAAGGCCGTCATCCTCTCTCCGCCGGCGTGATCGCATCGCCGCAGCTCCTCATGCTCTCCGGCCCCGGGGCGACGCCGGTCGCGCAGGTCAGCGGCTTCAGAGAGGCCGGAGGGGAGCGGTCGACCGTCCGATCCACGGTGCAATATCTGTTCTCGCCCGCGGGCTACGACCTGTCCGCGGACGGCCCGACGCTGTTCGACCGACCGGCCGTCACCGGGCTCACCAACCTCCACCGGCCGTGCTCGCGCGGCTGGATCCGGCTCAACTCCGCCGATCCCTTCGACCCCCCGGCGATCCAGCCGAACCTGCTCGACGACGAGCGCGATGTCGAGGCCCTGCTGGTCGGCGCCAAGTTCCAGCGGGCGATTTTCGCAACCGAGCCGATCGCGAGCGCCATCATCGGCGAGCACCGGCCCGGCAAAGACGTGCAGAGCGACGACGACTGGCGCGCCTATATCCGCGAGCAGGCGGGCGGCATCTACCATCAGGCGGGCACCTGCAAGATGGGCCACGACCCGATGGCGGTGGTCGACGACGCGCTCAAGGTCCGCGGCATCGAGGGGCTCTATGTCGCGGACGCCTCGATCATGCCGCGCGTCGTCGGCGCCAACCTCAACGCCACCTGCATCATGATCGGCGAGAAGGCGTCGGACCTGATCAAGGCGGCCCATGCGTGAGCCGCAGGTGACCATGTTGATCGAGGTTATGGCCGACGCCATACTGCGGGACCTGTCTGGTCCATGCCGAGCGCCGGACCGCCGCGAGGCCGGGTGAGGAGCGGTTCCTGATCATGCAGTCTGACGGTGGTGTCGCGCCCGGCACGACGGCCGGCGGGAAGGCCGCCGCGTGAAGCCGGCGCTGTTCGACTACCTCGCGCCGGAAACGGTGGCCGACGCGGTCGCTGCGCTGGCAGCCGACGAGACCGCCCGCCCGCTGGCCGGCGGCCAGAGCCTGATCCCGATCATGAACTTCCGGCTTTCGACCCCGGGAACGCTGGTCGACTTGCGCAAGGTGGCTTCATTGCGGGGCATCACGGTGACCGATGGCGAGATCCGCGTCCGCGCGATGACCCGGCACCGCGAGCTCGAGACCCATCGCGGTGCCAACCAGGCCAATCCCCTGATCGCCGAGGTGATGGCAAACGTCGCGCATATCGCGATCCGCAACAGGGGTACGGTCGGCGGCAGCATCGCGCATGCCGATTCGGCGGCCGAACTGCCCTGCCTGCTGGTCGCTACCGGCGGGACGGTGAGCGTCACCGGCCCGGACGGGGTGCGGACCGTGGCGGCCGGCGATCTGTTCAGTTTCCATATGACCACCACGCTGGAGCACGCCGAGCTGCTGACCGAGGTCCGCATTCCGAGCCTTCCGCCGGCGACCGGCTATGCCTTCCAGGAATATGCCAGGCGAAGCGGCGACTACGCGCTGGCCGGTGTGTGCACGCTGATGACGCTCGACGCCGGCGGCGTCTGCACCGCGGCGCGGCTCGCCGCATGCGGCATCGGCTCCCGGCCGGTTCGTCTTTCCGCCGCCGAGGACGCCCTCAGCGGCAGGGCCATCGACGAGGAGACGCTGAGAGAAGCGGGCGAGGCGGCGAAAGGCTACGCCACCGAGCCCGGCGACCTGCAGGCGAGCGAAGCCTATCGCCAGGACCTGCTGGCGGCGCTGGTCCGCCGCACGGCGGCGCAAGCGGCCAAGCGGGCGGGGGGCTGAGACGATGGCCAAGACCGTTCTCAAGAAACCGATCCCGGCGACCTCGTCCGATCCCACGCGTGAGGTCACGCTGACGGTCAACGGCGAAACCGTGACCCGGACGGTCAGCCCGCGGATGCTGTTGAGCGACTTCATCCGCCACGAGCTCGGGCTTACCGGCACCCATGTGGGCTGCGAGCACGGGGTGTGCGGCTGCTGTACCGTGATCATCGACGGGCGGGCGGGCCGGTCGTGCCTGGCCTTCGCGGTCCAGGCCGACGGCGCCGAGCTCCGGACCATCGAGGGCGTCGCCGCGCCGGACGGCGCGCTGCACCCGCTGCAGCAGGCGTTCATGGAATGCCACGCGCTGCAATGCGGCTACTGCACGCCGGGCTTCGTGATGGCGATCCTGAGCTACCTCGACGAGACGCCTGAGCCGGACCTGTCCGACGCGGCGATCCGCGAGGTCTTGTCCGGCAATTTGTGCCGGTGCACCGGGTACAAGAACATCGTCAAGGCGTTCCGTCGCGGAGTCGAGCTGATGGGCGCAGGCGCCGGCTGAGGGAGGCATTGCCATGTCGACGAGGCAGTTCGGCGAGCCGGTCCAGCGAAACGCGGACCCGGCGCTGCTCAAGGGCGAGGGCCGGTTCATCGACGACATTCCGCTGCCCGGCGCGCTGCACGCGGCCTTCGTGAGGAGCGCCCATGCCCGGGCGCGGATCACGTCGGTCGATACCGCGGCCGCCGCGGCGCGCGCAGGCGTGGTCGCGGTCTACACCGCCGACGATCTCGGCGCCCTCGACGTCGAGCTGCCGATGCTGATCCCCCATCCCTGCATCACCGGCGGCGGCAAGACCCAGCGCCCGCTGGCGCGCGGGGATGTCTTCTATGTCGGCCAATGCATCGCCATGGTGGTCGCCGTGGACCGCTACACGGCCGAGGACGCCTGCGAAACGATCGCGGTCGACTACGAGCCGCTGCCGGTCGAGCTCGATCTCGAAACGGCGATCACCGACGCGGCGCCCCTGGTCCATGACGACATCCCCAACAATGTCGCGGCCCATTTCGTCCAGGAATCGGGCAATGCGGACGACGCTTTCGCCAAGGCGGACCACGTCACGACGATCAAGGTCAGGCTCGAGCGCTCGACCGCGGCGCCGATCGAATGCCGGGCGATCGCCGCGCGCTGGGACCGGGTCTCGGGCGAGCTCACGGTCTGGGATTCCACCCAGGCGACGATCCCGGTGCGCGGCGGCCTCGCCTCGCTGTTCGGCCTCGACGAGGACGATATCCGGGTCATCGCGCCCAATGTCGGCGGCGGGTTCGGGCAGAAGATCATGATGTTCTATCCCGACGAGATCCTCGTGCCCTACGCCGCGATGCAGCTCGACCGGCCGGTGAAATATATCGAGGACCGGGTCGAAAACTTCATCGGCGCCTCGCAGGAGCGGGCGCAGATCCACGAGATTTCGCTGGCGGCGACGAAGGACGGCGCGGTCCTGGGCCTGCGCGATTCCTTCATCCACGATACCGGCGCCTTCATCCCCTACGGCATCGCGGTCGCCCAGGTCACCTCGACCTCGATCGCCGGGCCCTACCGGATCCCCGACATCTGGATCGAGTTCACCGCGGTCTACACGCCCTGTGTCCAGGTCACGCCCTACCGCGGCTGCGGCCGGCCGCAGGCCTGCTTCGCGATCGAGCGCGCGATGGACCGGCTCGCCGATGAGCTTGACATCGACCGGCTCGAGATCCGGCGGCGCAACTTCATCGCCCCGGATCAATTCCCCTACAAACGCGAGGGGCTGCTGTTCGCCGACGGGCTCGCGGTCAATTATGATTCGGGCGCGTATGGCGCGGCACTCGACAAGATCACGGGTGTTTTCGACCTCGCGGCCTTTCGCGCCGAACAGGACGCGGCGCGCGCGGCGGGGCGCTATCTCGGATTCGGGCTCGGCTTCTATGTCGAGGGCACCGGGCTCGGCCCTTACGAGGGCGGGCGCGTCAAGCTCCACCCGATCACCGGCAAGGTCCATGTCAGTACCGGGTTGACGGACCAGGGGCAGGGCCATGAGACCGCCTTCGCCCAAATCGTCGCCGATCAGGTGGGCTGCGACATCACCGACGTCATCTTCGTGAGCGGCGACACGCAGGCCTGCGAGTGGGGCGTGGCCACCTTCGCGAGCCGCGCCGCGGTGGTGAGCGGCAACGCGATCCACAAGGCGGTGGTCCAGGCGCGCGGCCAGATTGTCGAGGCGGCGGCCAACATGCTGGAAACCGATCCGGCCTCGATCGAGCTGCGCGATGGCGCGGCCTGGATCACCGGCGGCAACCGTTCGGTCTCATTGGCCGCGGTGGCGACGGCGTCCAACCCTCTGCGCTATGCCTTCAACGAGGCCTCGCAGACCGCCACCCAGTTCGCGCCCGCCTCGACCCATGATGGCCCGCCCTTGGCGGAGGGCGCGCATCCGGGCATCGAGGCGACGGCCTATTTCAGCCCCCCGCATGCGACCTGGGCCTATGGCGTCCACGCCGCGATCATCGAGTTCGACCCCGATATCTGCGCCATGGACATCAAGCGCTATGTCTGCGTCCACGACTGCGGCACCATGATCAACCCGATGATCGTCGAGGGTCAGGTGATGGGCGGCATCGGCCAAGGCATCGGCGGGGCGTTCTACGAGCGCTGCGCCTATGACGAGGACGGCACGCCCCTGGCCGTCAACTTCATGGACTTTCTGATGCCCTATGCGAGCGAGGTGCCGGATGCCGAGCTCTTGCACATGGAAACGCCCTCGCCGCTCAACCCGCTGGGGGTCAAGGGCGTCGGCGAGGCCGGCACGATCCCCGTCGCCCAGGTCGTGGCCTCGGCGATGGAAGACGCGTTCGCGCCCCTGGGCATCGCGCCGGTCCGCGAATCGCCGATGTCGCCGAACATGATCCATGCGCTCCTGCGCGCCGCGCGGGCGCGCTCGGGGCGCGAAGCCCGCTCGCCCTAACGGAGCGGCTCCAGGATCGAGCAGTAATTGGCGACCGCGACGCCGCCCATGTTGAAGATGCCGGCGAGGCCGGGGTTCGGGAGCTGCATGTCGCCGGCGCGGCCGGTGAGCTGCATCGCGCTCATCACATGCATCGAGACGCCGGTCGCGCCGATCGGATGGCCCTTGGATTTGAGCCCGCCCGACGGATTGACCGGAAGCCTGCCGCCGGTCTCGGTCCAGCCGTCGAGAATCGCCGTCGCCCCTTCGCCCCGCGGCGCCAGGCCCATCGCCTCATATTCGAGGAGCTCGGCCATCGTGAAGCAGTCGTGGGTCTCGACGAAATCGAGATCGTCGAGGCTCAGCCCCGCGTGATCCAAGGCGCGGCTCCAGGCCTCGCCGCAGCCCTCCAGGAGCACGACGTCGCGCTTGCTCATGGGCAGGAAGTCGTTGACGTGGGAGGCGGCGCGAAAGATCACCGCCTTCGGCATGGCGAGCGCGGTCTCGACGTCGGTCAGCACCAGGGCGGCCGCGCCGTCGGAGACCGGTGAGCAATCGGTGCGCTTCAGCGGGCCGGCGACCTGCGGGTTCTTGTCCGAGACGGTACGGCAGAACGCGTAGCCGAGATCCTTCTGAAAATGGGCGAGCGGGTTCTTCGCGCCGTTTCTGTGGTTCTTGGCGGCGATCGCGGCGAGCGCGTCCGACTGATCGCCGTGGCGCTGGAAGTAGCTCTCCGCGATCAGGCCAAAGACCCCGGCGAAGCCGCCCGCAATATGGGATTCCTCCCTGACATAGGACGCCTTGAGCAGGTTTTTTGCGACCTCCTCGCGGCTCGCGCCGGTCATCTTCTCGACGCCGACGACGAGCACGAAGCGGGCGTTCCCGGCGCGGATCGAGGTCATGCCGTGGTGGATCGCCGCGCTGCCGGTGGCGCAGGCGTTCTCGACATTGGTCGCCGGCGTAAAGCGCATCGCATCGTCGAGCTGCAACGGCAGCGACGAGGGGAAGGCCTGATCCGACAGGCGGCCCGTGCTGCCGACGACGATCTCGTCGACATCCTCGGGCCCGATGCCGGCATCGGCGAGCGCCGCCGCCGCCGCCTCGAGCGTCAAGGATTCGACATCGGCATCGGCCCGCGCGCCGAATGCCCTATGGCCCCAACCGACGATGCACACACTCATGAGCGGCCTCCGGGGCCATCATAGCGCGGATTCCGGTGACTCGGCACGGCCTGTCGCGACCGAAACCAGCCGCGCGACATGTCTCAGGAACCGCCGCGCAGCTCTCGAGTCTTCTGCTCGTCGACCACGACGTCGATGCCGTTCTCGGCACGCGCCACCGCGACCTTATAGACGTCGGCGGCGCGCTCGGCGCTGAGCCAGCCGCGGGCGACATCCTCGGCGACCGCCGCCGGGTCGCGCGCGGTAGGCGCGCCATAGCCGCCGCCGGCGACGGTGCGATAGTGGATCGCCTCGCCCGTGCCGAGCCGCTCCTCGTGAAACGACGGCAGGGTCTCGAAGGCGCCGTCGGCATGGCGCTTGCGGTTGAGCGACGGCGCGCCTGCGGCACCGCCGAGCACGCCGAGCGCCGGGTTGAGGTCGCCATCGCTGCAATAGAACACCGAGATCTCGCCCGCGAGCGAGCGGTAGGCGCCCTGGGTCGCCGGGGCGCCGTTCCAGCGGCCGGCGCCCATCGTGTCGCGGGCGATCCGGCGCTCGTCCATCAGGATCGGATATTGCGCCTCGTCGATCTCGATCGTGTCGAGCACCAGGACGCCGCCGCCGTCCGGCGCCTCGTAGGTGAGCCAGCCGTCGTGACCATGGGTGCCGGGGCCGCCCGACAGGCCGACGCAGAACTGATTCACATAGGCCACCGGGGCGCCGTCGCGGTCGTCGATGCCGGACACCACGCCAAGGCCGGCGGAAAAATTGCCGCCGCCCTCGGCCAATCCGTGGGGCTCGCCGATCTGCGCGAAGCAGCATTGCACGGCGTTGATCAGGCGGTCGTTGACATTGGTGGTCGCGACCGAGGTGCCCGCCGGAAAGGTCGGCCGGCCGACCACGCAGCCGTCGCGCAGCAGGACCTTGATGCGGCTGGCGCTGCCCTCATTATGCGGGATCGTCGGATCGAGATTGTAGAACACGCCGATCCGGCACGAGCCCTGGGCGCAGGCCTCCGACAGATTGACCCCGCCCGGCACGCAGTCCGGATTGTCCCTGAGGTCGACGGTGATCATCCCCTCGGAGGGGTCGATCGTGACCGTGGCGGTGATCGGAATCCCGTCCTCCGCGACGCCGGGAATCGGGTCGTGGCTGCAGGTATAGCGCCAGGTCCCGGCGGGCAGGTCGCGGATCGCGGCCGTCGCCCGGCGCGCGCCATAGTCCATCCAGGCCTCGACGAAGGCATGGATGGTCGCGATGCCGTAGCGGGCGACCAGCTCCTTCAAGCGCCGTTCGCCGATCCGGCAGGCGCCGACCTGGGCGCGGTAATCGCCGTACCATACATTGGGCGCGCGGATCTTGTGCAGCCCGATGCGGACGATGTCCTGCTTGTCCTCGCCATGCTCCTGGATGCGCACGCAGGGGAAGTAGACCCCTTCCTGGTAGAGCGTGGCGGCGTAAGGGAGGTAGGTCGTCGGCTCGGGCGCGCCGACATCGGCATGGTGCGAGCGCGCCAACACCCAGAAGAGCGGCTCGCCGCCGGCGAAGACCGGCACGCAGAGGGTCATGTCCGCATGATGGGTCACGCCGTGATAGGGGCTGTTGTTGAAGAACGCATCGCCTTCCTTCACGTCGTCGAACAGCGCGGTGATCGGCTTGGTGGTCAGCTCGAGCGCGCTGACATGGATCGGCATCGCCTCCTCGACGCAGATCAGACGGTGGTCGTATGTGAGGATCCCGCAGGACATGTCGCGCGCATTGGTGATCACCGCCGAGCGGCTGGCGCGCATGACGGTATTGCTCATCTCGCGGATGATCGCCTCCAGGCGCCGCGAGAGAACCGCCATCAGGAGGGGGTCGACGCGCTCGACATCGCTTGCCATGAAGCTGTCCTCAGCCGCTCTCGATGCAGAAATTGCCGTACCCATCGACCCGCGCCCGGTGGTCGGCGAGCAGCAGGATGGTCGTCGTGTCGCTGTCGATCAGCGCCGGCCCGGCAAGCGCGGCGCCCTCCCCAGGCGCGTTGCCGTCATGGACCGGAAGCTCCCGAAAGGCTCGCGCATCGCCGAGATAGACGGCGCGCGTTCCGCGCTCCGGCAGGGCCGCGGCAGCGCGCGCCGGCGCCGCGCCGGCACGGCCGCCGCTGGTGCCGATGGCGCGCACCGTCCAGGTGGTGAACTCGACCTCGTCATCCTCTTCCTTGATCGTGTAGATGCGCTCGTGCATCCGGTGGAAGGCATCCACGAGCGCCGGCACGTCCGCGTCGCGCAACACCCCGTCCGCGGGCTCGAACGACACCTCGATCTCCCATGACTGATATTTGTAGCGCGCCTGAAAGGCGTATTCGTAGCGCCGGTCGCCGGCCGCCACGCCCGCCCGATCGAGAAAGCGCAGGCCGCGACCATGGAGTGCGGCGAGGGTCCGGTTGACCGCCTCGAGGGCGAAGTGCCGATTGCTGGTGTGGAGCGTCGCGGTCTCCTCGCCTCTGATCTCCGTGATCAGGCCGCCGAAGGCGCTGAGCCCGGCCGCCACGCCCGGCACCATGAAGCGCGCGATGCCGAGCGCCGCGACCATCTCGCCGATATGACAGCTGGTCGCGCCGCCGCCGGCCACCAGATAGCTGTCGCGCGGATCGATGCCCTCATTGACGGTGATGTCCTCGATCGCCGCGATCATGTTCTCGTTGCTGGTGACGTGAACAGCATAGGCCGCTTCCGCCACGCCGAGGCCGAGCGCATCTGCGATCGCCCCGACGGCGCGGTGCGCGGCATCCACATCGAGGGGGAGCCGCCCGCCCAGGAAATAGGCGGGATCGAGAATCCCCAGCACCAGATTGGCATCGGTCACGGTCGGCCGCGCGCCGCCCCGGCCATAGCAGGCGGGGCCGGGATCGGCGCCGGCGCTCACCGGGCCGACCCGGAGCAGGCCGCCGGGATCGACCCAGGCGACGCTGCCGCCGCCCGCGCCGACCGAGCGCACGTCGATCTTGGGCAGGCCGAACAGATCGTCGTTGATCAGGGATTCGGTGGTGCGGATTAACCGGCGCCCGCGGATCGCGGAGACGTCGAAGGTCGTGCCGCCCATGTCGATGACGATGACATCCGGCGCCGCGGTGAGCGCGAGCGCGGCGATCGGCGCCAGCGTCGGGCCGCTCATGATCGCATAAATCGGGCGGGCGGCGATCTCGTCGACCGTCATCATCCCGCCGAGGCAATTGGCGACCAGAAGCGTGCCCCGGAAGCCCGCCTCGCGCACCGCGCGCTCGAGCCGGCGCAGATAGGCCGGCACGATCTCGTGCAGCGAGGCGTCGATCGCGGTCGCAATGGTCCGGCGGTATTCCCGCGGGATCGGGTTGAGCGCGTGGCTGAGCGTGACCGGCACGTCGGGCCACAACGCGCGCACGATCTCGCCGACCCGCCGCTCGTGGGCCGGCTCGACCACCGACCACAGCAGGCTGACCGCGATCGCATCCACCGGGCAGCGTTTGAAATAGTCGACCGCCGCGGCCACGTCGTCCTCGCAGAGCGGCGTGATCTCGTTGCCGCGCGCGTCGATCCGCCCGCCCACCTCGCGGGTTCGGTTACGCGGGACGAACGGCTTCGGGTAGTCGAGCTTCCAGTCGAAAGCGCGCTTGCGCGGCGCCTCGCGAAAGCTCAAGACGTCGGGATGGCCTTCGGTGCAGATCAGCCCGACCGCCCCGGTGCGGCGCTCGATCAGCGCATTGGTCGCGACGGTGGTGCCGTGGACGATGCGCGTGGCCGCGGCGAGGAAGTCGGGAAGCGCGACATCGAACGAGCGGGCCGCGAGACCGAGCGCATCCATGAACCCGCGCTCGAAAGCGGGCGGCGTGGACGGGGCCTTGACGACCTCCAGGCGCGCGCCGTCGGTGACCACGCAGTCGGTGAACGTCCCGCCGATGTCGACCGAGACCTGATAGCCCGTCACCGTCTCCCCGCGCTGGCTCCTCGCCCTTTCGCATCGTCGCAACCGGAAGCCGGACGACGCAAGGGGTTCCGCGGGCCGGCGGTTGGTCTCGGGGTACGGCGTTGCTACGCTTGCGACGAACGAGCGGCATTGCCGGGTGCCGCGGGCACATGGGCGCGATGGACGGGCGGGCATGATCGACTACGACAAGTTTCGGATGTCGCTCAAGCGGCTGGCCGAACAATATGAAAATCACCGCCAGCCCGAGGCCTCGCGACCCGACCTGATCCGGGAGGCCATTGCCGAATCGGTCATTCAACGTTTCGAGACCTGTTATGACTGCATGTGGAAGGTGCTGAAGCGGTACCTGGCCGAAGAATTGGGCGTGGCGGATGCGCCCAACAGCCCCAAGGGCGTGTTCCGGCTGGCTCACGAGAACGATCTGCTCGCCGCACCCCTGGAACGATGGCTGGGATATGCCGACTGGCGCGTCGATACCGCCCATGACTGCAGCGGCGAGAAGGCCCAGGCCTGCCTCGCGATCATGGGAGATTTCATCGACGACGCGAGCGGCCTCTATCGGGCTCTGAGCGGGGAGACAGGGGACTGAACCGGGCCATCGACATCACCACCGATCAGCGCGGGACCGTCCTGGCGCTGCTGGAGAAGCACCTGCCCGGCACCGCCGCGTGGGTCTACGGCTCCCGCGCGACATCGACCGCCGGCCCAAAATCCGACCTGGACCTAGTGGTCTTCGCGACGCCGGAGCAGGACCGTCAGGTTTCCGATCTCCGGGACGCCTTCGAGGAGAGCAACCTGCCGTTTCGGGTTGACCTGTTCGTGTGGGATTCCGTCCCCGAAAGGTTCCGGCAACGGATCGAGGTGGATCACCTGGTGCTGGTCGCGGCGAAGCGGGAGGGACGGCCGTGAAGCGGTGGGTTCTTCAATGCCGAGCAATGGGCCGTGAACCCAACCGTTCGCTGCAATCAGTGGGCCAACTTCCAGATTGCGGAATTCCGGGAGGTCGTGCGCGCCTTTGCTGATCTCCTTGCAACGATGCAGTGCGGTGCCTGCAACGCCTCTGTCGAGTTGCAGCTCCGCGACAAAACGGCCGAAACGATCCGCTGCAATTGCAGCGCTATAGCGATCAATCTCAATAAGAAGGCAGCCACCTCAAAATTGCCAGCCTTCCCGCTGCATGAACTCTTCGAGGCTGAGGCAGGGCACCTCAAAATGCCCGCAGATGTTGGGAATCTTAGCGGCATTGGGGCGCAGCTTTTCAAGCGTCACCACCGGTACCTTCGACACTGCGGCCTTGGCAATGACGAAGGGGTCCGCGTTCTTTCCGCCTTTCAGAAGTTTTTGCTGCTCGATATTGGCCTGGAAATGGTTCACCGCATAGATGCGCCTGATAAATTCGCCTTCCTCTGCGGTCGGCGTGGTGAAGATGGCTTTGTGGTCCTTCGCCCATTTCTTGAGTTCATCGTCCTGATCTTGGATTTCATTGAACACTTCGCGGGTCGAAACGATCTCCCCTTTCTCAATCAGCGCATCGAAATTCTGCCATAGCGTGACAAACGTGCTGGGGTAGAAATTTTTGAAAAGGCTGACAAAGGGCGTCGTATCAAACACATGTTTCATGCACCTCTCCCGAGGAACTTCTCCTCAAGAGACGCGATGTTCCGTGGCGCGATATTCAGGTGGTCGGCAAGCTGTGCCGCATCGATGCGATCGGCGTAGTACTGCCTGAAAGCCAGCCCGATATAGCGCGGTCCGAGATACGCGATCTGATTATTATAGTAATCGCCGCTTGTCCCCATTTTTTTATCGCCGGCAAAGGCCGCAGCGGCGCTCTCATACTCTGGCTGGTCGATAAGATTACGGTCCAGAAAGATCCGGTAAATGACTTCTCGGCTGACATGGAACCGGCCTGCCAGCAGCGCTGCGGTTTCCCGGCTGGCTTCAAGCCCTGCGAACTCGTGCGCGAAGGCATCAGCCGGGACAAGAAACCGCGCCGCGAAACGGTTGCACCGAATTTCGATCCTTTTGGCATCGCCATCCAGGGCATCTATGTAATCGTCGCGGATCTTGTCCACGCCGCTGGTGTGGTACAGCAAATGCGCCAGCTCATGAAATAGCGTGAAGATTTGCCGCGTTTTGGCCGTGCTGTTGTTGGCATAGATGATCGGGAATTCATCATCATAGAGGCAGAACCCCGAATAATCCTTTTCTCGGAAGGCATCCTTGAACACGAAAACGCCGACATCGTTCAGCCTGTAGCGCCAGTTCTCAAGCGCCTTGTCCGCGCGCTCCCAGCCCATTTGCTGCTCAAGCGTGATGCCGAGATAATCGCGCACCCGCGCCGCCATGTCCGAAAGCGGCGTATCGACAGCGAATGACAAGTCGCGCGTGATTAGCCGATCCGCGGGGTTCCGTCCGTCATTCAGCTCGGCCAGGCTGATTTGGAATGCCTTGGCCTTGCGCAGCAGGAACCGCACCTGCCTCGAAATCTGCTCAAATAGCGGTCCCGGCATGGTGCGGAAGGAATTACTGATCGGCTCCAGATCCGGCGGCTCGGGAAAGAAGAACACCGCGACCGGCGTTTTGAACCTATCCGCCAGCTTCTCAAGCTGGGGGTATGACGGGAAGGATTCACCCGACTCCCAGGCTTCGATGTCTCTGAAAACCGTCCGCGCTTCATCCAATGTGTACCCTGCCCTAATCCTGGCCCAGCTGAGGACCGCAGGCGTTATGGGAATCCGTTCTCTACTCATCTGGCAACATGCCGGCGCATCAGCGTGAAGCGAATCTCTATATCCGTTGTAACATTCATTTTAGCCGACATCAGTTTGTCAGGGGACTCCTGTCAAGGGAATCCGGTTCCCAAACCCGCATTTTCCTGCATACGTGGAGAAGCAACAGCCGGGCAAGCGCCGCTTCCAATAACGGGGAGGTCCTCGAACGCCGCCGCGTTCCGAATGCAGGCCGCCTCAGATCGAAACCTCAAGCAAATGTCGGTCACGATCGGTTGCGTGCCGCCGCCGCATAGCAGGCGGGACCGGGAGCGGCGTTGGCACTCACCGGATCGACCCGGAGCGGGACGGCGGTTGGACCGTGCGGCGGCGATCGCGATAAGCTGGCACGCGGCAACCAGGCGGTGGGTTCTTCAATGCCGAAGCGGTTGAGCGAAGCGGAGCGGCGCGCGTTCCACGAGGCCGGCTATTGCGGCCCGGTGCGCGCCATGAGCACCGGGGAGGCGGAGCGCTATCGAGCGGCGTTGGAACGCTTCGAGCGGCGCTGGCCCGACGACATTCGCAAGCTCGACCTGGGCGCCTCGCTGCTCTGCCCCTGGATCGACGCGTTCATCCGCCACCCCGGACTGCTCGATCCGATGGCGGATCTGCTCGGGCCGAACCTGTTGGTCTGGGGGGTCTCGCTCAGGCTCAAGGAGCCGGACGGCAGGACTTTCGCCGGCTGGCATCAGGACACCGCCTATTGCGACATCAAGCCGATCGTGGTGATCGCCGCGCTCGCGCTCTCCGACTGCAGCGAGGCGGCGGGCTGCCTGCGCGTGATCCCCGGCTCCCACCGCGGGGCGCCGCTGCCGCATCGGGAGCATTTCGGCACCGCCAGCCTGTTGACCCGCGAGCAGCAGATCGACGCGACCCTCGATACCGGCGCGGCCGTCTCGCTGCCGATGGCCGCGGGCGAGGCCGTCTTCTTCAACAATGCGATCTGCCATTCCTCCCGCCCCAACCGGAGCGGCGAGCGGCGCATCGTCTTCCTCATCGAATATGTGCCGACCCATGCCTATCAGCACGAACCGCGCGAATCCGCGATGCTGGTGCGCGGCGTCGATCGCTTCCGCAATTTCGACGTCGACCCGCGCCCGGTCGAGGAGATGAGCCCGGCGGCGCTTGAGGCCTGGCGGCGCAAGGTCGAAATCCAGGCCTCGGTGCTCTATCGCGGCGCCGCGCACCCACCGCGCGCGCTTGCCCCCGGAGCATGAGCGGCGATGGCTGAGCAACGACTGAAATTCTGGGGCTGGGGCTACGAATCGGAGACCCTGAGCGAAGCCGAGGCGGGCGCGATCGCCGGGCGCACCGCGGCCCGCGCCGGCCTCGAACCCGGCCCCTACCGGGCGCCGCCCACGCTCGGGGAGCTGCGCCTGCCGGAGCCGCGCATCGCGCCGCCGGCCGCGCTCGCCGCGCTCTGCCGGACCGACGCCTATGCCCGCGCGAGCCACGCCTACGGCAAGTCCTACCCGGACTATGTCCGCGCCTTTCGGCGCGACTTCGGCGGCGCGCCGGACCTCGTCGCCTATCCCGAGAGCGAGGCCGACATCGTCGCCCTGCTCGACTGGGCGGGGAGCGCGGGCCTCGCCGTCATCCCCTATGGCGCGGGCTCGACGGTGGTCGGCGGCATCGAGCCGCGCGTCGGCGACGGCTACCCGGCGGCGCTCACCATCGACCTCCGGCGCCTGGACAAGGTGCTGGAAATCGACCGGCGCTCGCGGGCGGCGCGGATTCAGGCCGGCATCATGGGCCCCGCTCTCGAAGCCCAGCTCAAGCCGGCCGGCCTGACCCTCCGGCACTTTCCGCAGTCCTTCGGCTTCTCGACCCTCGGCGGCTGGATCGCGACCCGCTCGGGCGGCCACTACGCCACCCTCTACACCCATATCGACGAGTTCGTCGAAAGCCTGCGCACCGTCACCGCGGCGGGCGTGCTGGAGAGCCGGCGCCTGCCCGGCTCCGGCGCCGGCCCGAGCCCCGACCGGTTCATGATCGGCTCCGAAGGCGCGCTCGGGATCATCACCGAAGCCTGGATGCGGCTTCAGGATCGGCCGACCCATCGGGCGTCCATCGCGCTCCGCTTCGCCGATTTCGCCGCCGCCGCCGAGGCGATCCGCGCGGTCGGCCAGGCCGGGCTCTATCCGACCAATCTGCGCCTGATCGATGCCGAGGAAACCCGGCTCGCGGGCGCCGGCGACGGCAGCTTCCACCTCGCGGTCCTCGCCTTCGAAAGCGCCGATCACCCGGTCGAGGCGTGGATGAGCCGCGCCCTCGAATGCATGGCCGATCACGGCGCTCTGTTCGACCGGGAGGCGCCGGCCACGGCCCGCGACCCGCTTGCCGATGCCTGGCGCGAGGCCTTCATCAAGGCGCCTTACGACCGCGAAGCCTTGATCGCCCACGGCCTCCTCCACGACACCTTCGAGAGCGCGATCACCTGGGACCGCTTCGGCGCGTTCCACGCCACCGTCAAAGCGGCGACCGAGGCGGCGATCACCCGCGCCACCGGCACCCCGGGCCATGTGAGCTGCCGCTTCACCCATGTCTATCCGGACGGGCCGGCACCCTATTTCACCTATCACGCGAAGCCGACGCCGGGCGCCGAGATCGAGCAGTGGCAGGCGATCAAGGCGGCCGCCTCGGACGCGCTGATCGAGGCCGGCGGCACGATCACCCACCACCACGCCGTCGGCCGCGACCACATGCCCTGGTACGAGGCGCAGCGCCCCGCCCTGTTCGGCGAGGCCCTCGCGGCCGCCAAACGGGCGCTCGACCCGAACGGCATCCTCAATCCCGGCGTCCTCCTGCCGGCGCAGCGCCCGGCGCGGGCGGCGGCCGCCGAGAGCGGTCCCGGAGCGGGCTAAGGCTCCTCCCGCTGCGCCGGCTCGGCGGCGCCGGCCGCCGCCTCGCCCTCGGCGCGCGGGAAGCCGGCGACCACCGCTTCGGCCGCGATCGTGCGCGCGGCGGCCGAGACCGCGACGCGGAGCGCGGTGCGGACCACCCGTGTCGGATCGACGATCCCGGCGCGCGTAAGATCGCGGAAGCGCCGCGCGGCGGCGTCGAACCCCCACTGCGGGTTGGTCTGCGCCAGGGCGCGTGCCGCGGCATAGGAGCCCTCGCCGCCGGCATTCTCGACGATCCGCCGCATCGGAGCCGCCAGCGCCGCCTCGAGCGCGGCGATGCCCATCGCCTGGTCGGCATTGCCGGCGCGGGCGCGGGCGCCGCAGAGCGCCTGGGAAGCGCGCAGCAGCGCGACGCCGCCGCCGGGGACCACGCCCTCGGCCGCCGCCGCGCGCACCGCGTTCAACGCATCGTTCGCCCGCTCCTTGCGCGCCCGCAGCTCGGCCTCGCTCGCACCGCCGAGGCTGAGCTCGGCGATGCCGGCGACCAGGCGGGCCAGGCGCTCCTGAAGCTTCTCGCGGTCGAAGCTGAGATATTTCTCCGCCGCGGCCTCCCGCCGCAAGGCATCGCAGCGCCGCTCGACGGCCAGCGCATCGCCGTTGCCTTCCATGATCGTGGTGCGCGCGCGGCTGATATGCACCTTCTTCGCCGCGCCGAGCATCGCCGGCCTCAGATTCTCGAGCGAGTTGCCGAGCTCGTCGGTGACGATCTCGCCGCCGGTCATGATCGCGATATCCTCGAGCATCGGCTTGCGCCAGCGCCCGAAGCCGGGCGCCTTGACGGCGGCGACGCGAAGGCCGCCCTGCCGCTTGTTGACGATCAGCGTCGCGAGCGCCTCCTCGACCACGTCCTCGGCGACGACCAGGAGCGAATGCTTCGACTTCGCGAAGGCGCGGAGCGCCGGCACGATCGCGTCGACGCTGGCGATCGTCTTCTCGTGCACCAGCACATAGGCGTCTTCCAGGGTGACGGTCATGTCGTCGGGGTCGGTGACGAAGGCCGGCGACACATAGCCCTTGTCGAAGCTCATGCCCTCATGCACCGCGAGCGCGGTCTCGACGCCCTTCGCCTCGTCGATCGTGACCACGCCGTCGTGGCCGACCCGGCGCACGGCCTCGGCGAGATGGCGCGCGATCTCGTCATCGCCGTTCGAGGCGAGCCGGGCCACGCGCTCGAGGCCGCCGCGCGCCGGCAAGGCACGGGACTGGCCGTCGAGCGACGCCGTCGCGATATCCAGGCCGCGCTCTATCCCGCGCATGACGCTCATCGGATCGGCGCCCGCCGCGACCGCCTTTTCGCCCGCCGCCATCAGCGCCGAGGCCAGCACCATCGCGGTGGTCGAGCCGTCGCCGACCTCGTCGGTCACCTTGGAGCCGACATGGCGGATCAAGCGGCCGCCGATATCCTCGAAGCGGTCGGCGAGGTCGATATGCCGGGCGACGGTGTAGCCGTCGGTCGAGAGCCATGGCGCCGCGCGGCGGCGCTCAAGCAGGACCGCGCGCCCGCCCGGGCCGAGGGTGGTGCCGACGACCTCGCCGACGATCGCCGCGCCGCGCAGGAGGCCGGCCTTCGCCGCGGACCCGACGCCGATCCGCTTCGGCCCCGGAATGCCGCCGATCATCATGACGCGCGCTTACGACCCTGATCGCCGGCGCAGGCGAGCCGGTCGGTGCCGCCCGCTCGGCTAGGCCTGGTAGTCGATCGGCGTCGCGTCCCAGCCCTCGTCGTGGCGCTGCCAATAGAGGCTGCGCAGCCGCTCGGTCACGGGCCCGACACCGCCGTCCGAGACCGGCGCATGATCGATCCTGGTCACCGGCAGGATGCCGCCGGCGGTGCTGGTCACGAAGATTTCGTCGGCCGCGCGCAGATCGTCGGGCGAGACGGTGCCGATCTCGGCCCGCACGTTCATCTCGGCCATCAGGTCGAGCGCGGTCCGGCGGGTAACGCCTTCGAGGCAGGTGCCGCCCGGCGTCGTCACGGTGCCGCCGCGGACCGCGAAGACGTTGAAGCCGGGCCCCTCGGCGATATTGCCGTCGAGGTCGACCACCACCGGCATGTCGCAGCCCGCCTCGTAGCAATCGAACAACGCGCGAATCATGTCGCCCCAGTGGAAGTTCTTGGCGGTGGGATCGACCGAGGCCGGCGGAATCCGCAGATAGGCGCTCAGATGGAGGTTGATGCCGCGCTCGCGCATCGCCTCGTCGGCGATCCAGACGAAGGGGATCGCGAAGGCGATGAAGCGGTTCTCGCAGGCACGCGGATCGCGAGTGCCCTTGGGCGGCAGGCCGCGCGTGCAGAGCACTTCCACATAGGCGTCGCGCAACTGGCTGAAGCGCATCAGGCGCATCAGAATCGCGACCAGCTCGGCGCGGTCATGGGGAATGGTCATGCGCACGCCGGCCAGGCTCTTCTCGAAACGGTCGAGATGGTGGTCGAGCCGAAAGAACTTGCCGCCCCAGACATGGACCACGTCATAGGTGACGTCGGAGCGGGTGAAGCCCCAATCGAGGATCGGAATCCGGGCCTCGCCGATCGGCACATAGGCGCCGTCGATAAAGGCGGCGCCCTCGGCAAAGCGGTTCTCCAGCTTCACGACGCCGTCGGGCGTGGTTTCCGTGACCCGTGCCATCAATCGACCTCCCTCTCCGCAGCTCCTGCCACCCCGACAGTGTGACCCATCACGCGCGCCGGCGCGACCGTTCAGCGGGGTCCTGCCGTGGTCACGTGGAGCGGATTTCGATACCGGCGCGCGCGCCCGGCGCCGGAGGCTTCGGCGGCCCGCTCATGCCGCCGCGATATCGGTGCGTGCGAAGTCTTCACCCTTGAACAGGAGCGGCTCGCCCGCCATGTCCGCGAGCGCATAGGCGAAGCAGTCGCCGAAATTCAGCGCCGCCGGATGGTTGCCTTTGCCGAAACGCCGCCAGGCGCGCCGGGCCGCGTCCAGATGGTCGGCCGTGACCGGAACCAGCTCGATCGCGGCGTTTTCCAGAAACCGGTCGAGCTCGTGCCCCGCCGCCGCGCCGCCACGGCCTTCCACGACGATGGAGGCCTCCAGCACATTGGCGACCGACATGCGGCAGGGCATTGCCGTCATGATCTCCCCGGCATAGTGCCTGGCATCCGTTTCGTGAAGCAGAACCGCCAACACCGCCGAGCTGTCGACGATCACTTGGGCAATCCCCGCTCGTCGTAGAGCACATCGCCATGCTCCACGGCGGACGGTCCCGGACCCATCAGCTTGGCGCAGCGGCGCCCGATGGCAACCAACTCTTCGACGCGGGCCTCGACGCTACGCGCGCGCTTCTCGCGCTCCAGGCGTTCGCGCAGCGCGACGGTCATTGCGCCGGTCATGGTCTCACCGGTCAGCCGCGCCAAATCGCGGGCCAGCCGGCAGGTTTCCTCGTTCTTGATGTTGAGGCTCATCGCCGACCCTCGGGTAGATGGTGACGCGCGATGTCTACCCTACGCCGAGCCTCGGCCTCATGCAACGCCAACGGGGTCACATGCGAGAACCCCGGAAGCGGCGGCCGGCGGTCAGCGAATGCCGGACTTCCCTTCGCCGATCCTGTGCAGCGCGGCGTTCATGAGGATCACCGGACCGGCGCCGGCCAGCACGATGAACAGCGCCGGGACCGCCGCCTGTTCCAGGAGCTCGTCCTTGGCGAATTGATAGACGTGGGTCGCCAGGGTCTCGAAGCCGAACGGCCGGAGCAGGAGGGTCATCGGCAGCTCCTTCATCACGTCGACGAACACCAGCAGACCGCCGGCGAGAAACGAGGTCCCGAGGAGCGGCACGATGACGCGAACCAGGTTCGCCGGGACGCCGCGCCCGAGCACGCGGCCGGCGGCCATCATGTTGGGCGGCAGGCGATTGAGGCCCGATGTCAGCGCGCCGTAGCCGATCGCCTGAAAGCGGACCATGCAGGCGAACAGCACCAGGCCGATGCCGCCGGTCAGGAAGCCGTCGAACGAGAAGCCCATGACGCCGGCGACGAGATCCTCCAGCCCGCGATCGACCGCGCCGATGAAGGTGACGACGCCGATCGCGAGGATCGTGCCGGGAAAGGCGTAGCCGGTGGACGCGATGCCGACCAGCGCCTTGAGCGGGCGGCTCTTCCGGTCGCTGACGGCGAGGACCATCAGGGCGGCCGCGGCCATCACCAGCCCGGCGACCGCGAGCGCGACGACCACCGAGTTGAGCGAGACCGCGAGGACGGCGCCGTAATCGGGCAGCGCGTAGCCCTTGACCACGAAGCTCAGAAGAACGCCGATCGGGATCAGGAAGCCGATCGTCACGGGCACCATGCAGACGGCGAAGCAGACGGCCGACGCCGCCCGGCCCGCGCGGATCGGCGCCAGGCTCACCGTGCGACGGCCGGTGTCCACATAGCGCCTGCGGTGACGCGAATGGAGTTCCAGCACCAGCATCGCGATCACGAACAGAAAGGCCAGCGAGGCGATCTGCGCGGCCGCGGGCAGGCTGTTCATGCCGAGCCAGACGTTGAAGATTCCGAGGGTCAGGGTCTCCAGAGAGAAATAGTCGACCGTGCCGAAATCAGAGACCGTCTCCATCAGAACCAGCGCGAGCCCGGCGACGATCGCCGGTCGGGCGAGCGGCAGCCCGACCCTGCGGAACAGGTTCCGATCGTGGACCCGCGCGACCTCGAACAGCGCGTGGGGCGTCAGCTTGAAGGCCGTGCGCGCCATCATGTAGACGTAAGGGTAGAGGACCGCGCCCATCACCAGGATGGCGCCGCTCATCGAGCGGATTTCGGGAAACCAGTAGTCGCGCCTGGTCTGCCAGCCGAAGGCATCGCGCAACGCGCCCTGCACCGGCCCGGCATAGTCGAGGAAATCGGTATAGACATAGGCGATGATGTAGGCCGGCACGGCGAACGGCAGGACCAGCATCCATTCCAGGACGCGGCGGCCGAAGAATTCGTAGCGCGTCACGACCCATGCCGTGCTCACGCCGAATACGAGGCTGAGCGCGCCGACGCCCACCATCAAGACCAGCGTGTTCACGACATAGCGGGGCAGCACCGTCTCGAAGAGGTGCCCCCAGAGCCCCTCGCTGTCGCCGGCCGCGGCGGCGAAGACGGAGAGCATCGGCGCCAGAAGGACCAGCGCCGCGATCAGCATGATAATCGACCAGGGGCTCGGCGCGGTGAAATGAACGCAGCGCCCGAACGCGGCCGTGAGTCCTACCATCCGGCCCGGTCGATCACTCTTTGCGCGACGGGTGCGAGCGCGGCGATGCGCGCGATCGGCAGCCGGTCTTCCTTGAACGCGCCCCAGGCGCGAAGCTCGGGCGACGGCGGGGCGGCGGGATTCACCGGATATTCGTAGTTGACCGCGCCATAGAGGGTCTGCGCGGTTTCTTGAGAGAGGAATTCGAGAAACCGCACCGCGGTCTCCTTGTTCCTGGAATATTTGGCGACGCCGCCGCCCGATATGTTGATATGCGTGCCGCGATCATCCTGATTGGGAAAGACCAGGTCGACGGCGTCCGCCCAGGCGCGCTGTTCTTCTATGTCGGAATATTTGAGCTTCCCGAAATAGTAGCTGTTGATCAGCGCGACGTCGCACAGGCCTTCATGGATCGCCTTGACCTGCGCCCGGTCGTTGCCCTGGGGCCGCCGGGCTAGATTGGCCACCAGGCCGCGCGCCCATTCCTCGGCCTTCGCCTCGCCATGGGCGGCGATCATGGAGGCCATGAGGGCGCGGTTGTAGACATGGCTGCCCGGGCGCGTGCACACCCGCCCGGCCCAGCGCGGCTCCGCGAGATCCTCGAGCCGGGTGATCTCGCCCGCGCCGACCCGCGCCTTCGAGGCGGCGATGACCCGCGCCCGCTTGGAAAGCCCGAACCAGCGGTTGTCCGGATCCCGCAGGTGAGCCGGGATGGTGTCGGTCAGAATCGCCGAGTCCACTTGCGCCAGGAGGTCCTTGTCCGCATAGGCGCTCAGCCGTGCGATATCCACGGCCAGCACAACGTCCGCCGGGCTGTTCCGGTGCTCGGCCTGGAGCCGTTGGACGAGACCCTTGGAGGCGTAGACGACATTCACCGCGACCCCGGTCTCGGCGGTGAAGGCCTCGAGGAAGGGCGCGATCAGAAACGGCTGGCGATGCGAATAGAGATTGAGCGCGTCTTCGGCGCCCGCGCCGTCGGCCGGCCAGGCGAGGCCGGCCAAGCTGGCGAGCATGCCGATCCGGGCGAGGCGCGCCGGCCGCCGGAGCGCGGCACGGGCAAGACGAACGATTCCGGCGGCGATCACGGCCTGCATGATGTCATTCTCTTCGACGGCTTCCCTGAGAACGCGAACGAGTTGCATCCGCATCCTAGTCCACGCCCGGAACGGACGCAACCGTCCGGTCGCCTCATACCGATCGGCGGTGAGCTCGACTCATCGCCGATCGGCAAGCGCGACCGCGCGCCCGAGCTTATGCGAGGAAAAGCCTGCGTGGCGTTTGAACGCCCGACAACCGGCAATGAGTTCCCCTCACTGCCGGTTGGTATAAGAACGCGGATCCAGGACCGCCGTGCCGCCTCCCCCGGATCAAAGGCCGGGTGAGCGCCGGCCCCCCAAAAAACCTGCCGCCGCGAAAGCGGCAGCGCGGGTGGTCAGGCAGGCTCCAGCGCCACTTGTCGGCGGGCGCGGAGTGCGGCGGTCGCGGCCTGATCGACGGCGGGCCCGGGCTCGGCGATGACGACGGCGTAATCCGCCGCCGCGCGCTCGACGGTGGTGAAGCCGTCGAGAACATCGGAGAGCACCAGGGCCGGGTCGCGCTCGAGCGGGTCGCCATAGCCGCCCGAATTGGGCACCGTGATCTCGATGGTATCGCCCGCGGCGAGCCGGAAGCCGGTGAACTTGGAGGGCCAGCTCTCCTCGCTCGCATGGCCGCGATTGCGGACGACCGAGGCATTGAGGCCCGCCTGGCCGCCGAAGATGCCCCAGGGCTCGTCGGACTCGTGGCGCTCGCCCTCGCAGGTGACGATGGTGTCGACCAGCATCCGATTGACCCGCACCATGCCGATCCCGCCGCGCCACTTGCCGGCGGCGCATGAGTCGTCGCGCAGCTCGTAGCGCTCGGTCCGGATCGGGAAACGCCATTCCAGCTCCTCGATCGGGTTGTTGCGGGTGTTGGCGATGAGGCAGTCCACGGCATCCAGGCCATCGCGGCTCGGACGCCCGCCATAGGAGCCCTCGTCGACCTCCAGATAGACCCAGTACTCGCCCTGATCGGTGTCGAAGCCGGAATAGGAGATGAAATGCAGGTGCGCCGAGTTGCCGGCGGTCACCTTCTCCGGCACCACCGGGGCGAGCGCACGCAGCACCAGGTCGACCGCGCGCTGGACCTGGCAGAACCGGGCGAAGCACGAGCGCGGGAAGTTGGGGTTGAAGATCGAGCCCGCGGGCGCGATGACCTTGATCGGCCGGGTCATGCCTTCGTTCTGCGGCACATAGACCGGATAGGTCACGCTATCGAGGAAGATCATCCGCGTGATGAACGACATCGCGGAGCAGGTCGTGCCCTCGAACGGGACGTTGTAGCCGGTCGGCACTTCCGCGCTGGAGCCGGTCAGGTCGTAGGTGATCTCGTCGCCCGCGATGATCACCTTGACCTTGACCGGCAGCTTCTTGCCGCGGTTGACCCCGTCATCGTCGAGATAGCCGACCTCGGTCTCGTATTCGCCGTCCGGCAGCTTCGCGATCTCGCGCCGGAGCATCTGCTCGGAATAGTCCATCCAATGGCGGCCCGACGCCTCGACCGCGCTCAACCCATAGCGCTCGACGAGCTCCAGATAGCGCCGCTTGGCGAGCTCGCAGGCCGCGATCATCGCCTGGATATCGCCCTCATTGGGCGTCGGCGTGCGCATGTTCTCGAGGATGTGCCGCCACAGGCCGTCCTGACGCACCCCCTTCTCGGCCAGCTTCACCGCGCGATAGATATTGCCCTCGGCATAGATGTCGACGGCGTCGATGTTGAGCCCGGGATAGGCGCCGCCGATGTCGAGCAGGTGAGCGGAGGCGCCCGAGAACCCGACCAGCCGGTCCTGGTGGTAGATCGGCATCACGATCGCGCAATCGGGCGAATGGGTGGCGCCGTGATAGGGATCGTTGTGGAAGATGATGTCGCCCTCGTGGATGTCCTCGCCCAGGAGCTTGATGACGTTCTGAACGATGCGCGGCATCGCGCCCATGAACATCGGCGTCGATTCCGATTCCGCGAGCATGAGGCCGTCGGAATCGAAGATGCCGGCGCCGAGATCCTCCGATTCCCGGATGATCGAGGAATAGGACATGCGGTAGAGCACGCCCGCCATCTCCTGGGCGATCGCGGTAAAGGCGCCGCCGATGACACGCTGCATGATCGGCGCCGCGAGATCGCGGCCGCGGTTCTCGGTCGCACTCGCGCAGTCGATCACGATGTTGCCGTGCCGATCGATGGCCGCCTCGCAGCGCGGCGGGATGACCACGGTGGTGTCGTATTGCTCGACGATCGCCGGGCCTGCGATCCGGTCCCCGGCGCGGAGCGCCGCCCGATCGTAGAACGGCGTCTCGTGGCTCTCCCGCTTGCCCTCGACCTCGAACACCACCGGCTGGCGCAGCAGCGCCGCCGCCCGCCCGTCGCTTCCGCCGTCCTCGATGGTGGGCCAGGCGAGGTCCGGAATGCGGCCGATGGCGATCGCGCGGATATTGATGATCTCGATCGGCGCATCGAAGCGGTGGCCGTATTCCGCCTCATGTGCGCGATGGAAGCCGTCGGCGAGCGCCTCGATCCAGGCGTCGTCGATCTCGCCCGCCGGTACGTCGAACCGGACCTCATAGCCCTGGCCCGCATAGCGGCAGTCCGCGAGGCGGCGGATCAGGCGGTCTCGCTCGGCCACGCCGTCGGAGTCGAGCCGGGCGACGGCCTGGCTGGTCAGCGCCTCGAAGCGGTCGACGAGGCGGTCGCGATCGAGCGTCGCGAGCGGCTGGCGCTCGGTCGTGACGAACTCGTGCTGCATGTCGGTCGCGAGCAGACCGGTGGCCGACAGGATGCCCGGATGGGGCGGCACCAGAACCCGCGGCACTTCAAGCTCCATCGCGATGTCGCAGGCGAACAGCGGGCCGGCGCCGCCGGCGGCGACCAACGTGAAGTCCCGCGGGTCGTAGCCGCGGCGCACGCTGTTGAGCTCGATCGCCTGGACCATGCTGAACTTCTGGATCTGGAGCGCGCCGAGCGCCGCCTCCTCGAGCGACATGTCCAGGGTCTCGGCGAGTCCTTGAATTGCGGTACGGGCGAGATCCTCGTGCAGCGTCATGCTGCCGCCGACGAGTCCGCGATCGGTCCGCAGCCGGCCCAGGACCACCTGGGCGTCGGTCGAGGTCGGCTCTTGCCCGCCGCGCCCATAGCAGGCCGGCCCCGGGTCGGCGCCGGCCGATTGCGGTCCGACGCGATAGATCCCGCCGGCATCGACATAGGCGATGGAGCCGCCGCCATGGCCGATGGTGTCGATGTCGACCATCGGGATCATCGCCTGGTAGTCGCCGACCTTGGTGTCGAGCAGGTGGCGCATCCGAAGCCTGCCCTTGGCGGCAACGCCGATATCCGCCGAGGTGCCGCCGATATCGAGGGTGAAAACATTGTCGTAGCCGGCCATCCTGCCGGCCCAGATGCCGCCGATGAGGCCGGCGACCGGCCCCGACATCATCAGACTGACCGGGCCGCCGGTCGCGTTCTCGACGGTCGTCATGCCGCCCGAGGACTGCATCAGCCGGACCCCCCGGCCGAGCCCGGCATCTTGCAAACCGGCCTCGAGCCGGCCGATATAGCGCGCGACCCGCGGGCCGATATAGGCGTTGAGGCAGGTCGTCGAGAAGCGCTCGAACTCGCGGTAGAGCGGCAACACCTCGCTCGAGATCGACAGATAGGCGTCGGGGCACTCCTCCTGGAGGATCCGCTTGACGCGCTGCTCGTGAGACGGGTTGAGATAGGCGTGCAGCAGGCAAACGGCGATCGCGTCGACCCCGGCCTCGCGCAGCGCCCGGGCCCGCGCGCGAACCTCCGCCTCGTCGAGCGGTACGACGACCTCGCCATGCGGAGCGGTGATGCGCTCCTTGACCGTCAGTCGATGGCGCCGCCTGACCAGCGGGCGCGATTGCCAGGGCAGCTCCTGCTGGAGCGAGAAATTATGCGGCTTCTTGTGGCGCGCGATATGGAGGATATCCCGAAAGCCCTCGGTCGTGATCAGGCCGACCTCCGCCCCCTTGTGCTCGAGCGCGATATTGGTCGCGACGGTGGTGCCATGAAGCAGAAGGTCCACCGCCTCGAGACCGACGCCGGCCTTGCCGCAGAGCGCCTCGACCCCGGTCATGACCGCCCGTGCCGGGTCGTCCGGCGTGGACGGCACCTTGTCGACCGTGATCCCGCCGGCCGCCTCGTCGACCAGAATCAAGTCCGTGAACGTGCCGCCGACATCCACACCGATACGCCGCATGACCGCCTCCTTTTCCGCACGCTGCCGTTACCGTGACAGATCGCGCCGGCCTCCGCCATACATGCGTCGTTCCGGACGCCCTGATCTCTTTCCGCACGCCGGCGGAGTGCGTATAACGCAGCAAGGAGACCCGAGCCCGGACAGGACGTGAGCACGCGCACCGACGCTGAGCACAAGGCTGGTCGTCCATCGTCCCGCGTGCTCGCTCGGCTGAAGAGCAGCCGCTCAGCTACGGCGTTGCTGCCCCTCGCCCGCCTGGTGCTCGGCACCCTGCGCGACCTGACGCCGATCATCGCGGTGATCGCGGTCTTCCAGCTCGCGATCCTGCGCCAGCCATTTCCCGATCTCGGCGGCATCCTCGGCGGGCTCGTGCTCGTGATGCTGGGGCTCGCGCTGTTCATCAAAGGGCTGGAGATGGGGCTCTTCCCGCTCGGCGAGGGCCTGGCTGGGGGGCTCGCCCATAAGGGCAGCCTGTTCTGGGTGCTCGTCTTCGCGTTCGCGCTGGGTTTCGGGACCACCGTCGCCGAACCGGCCCTGATCGCGGTCGGCACGGAGGCCGCGCGGGTCGCGGCCGGCGCCGGGGTCATCGCAAGCGATGCCGGCGCGCAAGCCTCCTACGCGCTCGGCCTCCGCTACACGGTCGCGGGCGCGGTCGGGGTCGGGATCACGCTCGGCGTGTTCCGCATCCTCAAGGGCTGGCCGCTTCACCTCTGGATCATCCCGGGCTACATCATCGCCATCGCTCTGACCTTCCTGGCGCCGGAGGAGATCATCGGAATCGCCTATGATTCCGGCGGCGTCACCACCTCGACCATCACCGTGCCGATGGTGACCGCGCTCGGCGTCGGCCTCGCCACGGTGATTCGCGGCCGCAATCCGCTGATCGACGGTTTCGGCCTCATCGCTTTCGCGAGCCTGACGCCGATCATCTTCGTGCTGGTCTACGGCATGGTGACCTGAGGCAGGGCGCGATGGAGCTTTTAAGACTCATTCCGGCGGTCGGCCTCGACACGGTGCGCGACGTCCTGCCGTTGGTCTGTTTGATCCTGTTTTTCCAGATCATCATTCTGCGCAAGCGCCCGGCCAATATGAAACGGCTGATCGCCGGTTCCGTCTATGTGGTGGTCGGGCTCGTCCTGTTCCTGATCGGGCTCGAACACGCGCTCTTCCCCCTCGGCAAGACGATGGCCGATCAACTGACCGATCCGGCGTTTCTGGGTCTCGCGGCAGGGGCAAAGGCCCACTGGCTCGACTATGGCTGGGTCTATGCCTTCGCGGCCGCCCTCGGCTTCGGCACCACGATCGCCGAGCCGTCGCTGATGGCGGTCGCCGACAAGGCCGGTACCGTTTCGGGCGGGACCATCAGGCCCTGGGGACTGCGCATCGCCGTCGCCGTCGGCGTCGCGATCGGCGTCGGGCTCGGGGCGGTTCGCATCGTCACCGGGCTGCCGCTCCACTATCTGATCATGATCGGCTATGCCGTCGTGATCGCGCAGACCATCTTCGGCGCGCGCAGCATCGTTCCGCTCGCCTATGATTCCGGCGGCGTCACCACCTCGACCGTGACCGTGCCGCTGGTGGTCGCGCTCGGTCTCGGCCTCGCCGCCAACGTGCCCGGCCGGAGCCCGCTGATCGACGGCTTCGGCCTCATCGCCCTGGCAGCCGTTTTCTCGATCATCGCGGTCTTGGGCTATGCCCAACTGTCATTGGCGCTCGACGCCGCGCGCAAGCGCCGACGACCTAAGGAAGGAACCTAGACGATGCGCTTCAAGCTGATCATGGCGCTCGTGGACGACAGCGCGACCGCTGCCGTTCTCGACGCCGGCCGCCGCGCCGGCGCCACCGGCGCCACCATCATCACCAATTGCCGCGGCGAAGGCCTGCAGCCCGAAAAGACCTTTCTGGGCTTGAGCCTGACCGGCCAACGGGACATCCTGCTGTTCCTCGTCGAAGAGCATATGAGCCGCACGGTCCTGGAGGAGATCGCGACGGTCGGTGCTTTCGAGGAGAAGTCCGGGTCGGGAATCGCGTTCCAGATCGCGATCGAAGACGCCGTCGGCCTCTCCGAACAGATCGCCGAGATCAAGCTGGAAATCGAGGACCGGATATGACCAGGAACGCGAGTGCGGCCGCCGCGGCCCCGGCGGACGGCAAATACAACACGGTGCGCGGCGTGATGACGCCGATGCCGGTGCCGATCGACGGCATGGCGACCGTGCGCGAGGCGCTCAACCGCATGCGCGAGAACAAGGTGCGCTCGCTGGTGGTCCAGCGGCGCCGGCCCGGCGACGAATACGGCATCGTCGTCGTCTCCGATATCGCCAACAAGGTGATCGCGCTCAACCGCTCGCCCGACCGGGTCAATGTCTATGAGATCATGTCCAAGCCGGTCCTCACCGTGAACGCGGACATGGAAATCAAATATGCGATCCGGCTGCTCGGCCGTTTCGGGCTGTCGCGCGGGGTGGTGATCGATCGGAACGAGGCGGTCGGCTTCGTCACGCTAACGGACATGGTCTTCCGCTTCTACGACCAGGAAGAGAACCGGCGGGGAGTGGGCAGCTAGGCGTGGCGATGGCTGTTTCGGACGCCATGCCCAAGGCCGCGCTGGTCACCGGCGCCGCGGCGCGGATCGGCCGCGCGATCGTGAAAGCCCTGGCGGACGATGGGTGGGCGATCGCGGTGCACCATCGGGATTCGGAGGACGCCGCCGACGCGTTGGTGGCCGAGATCGAGCGCGGCGGCGGCGCGGCCGTGGCGCTCCACGCGGATTTCGCCGAGGAGGCGCAGGTCGAAACCCTGGCGGGGCGGGCGAGCGAAGCGCTCGGGCCGCTGGGCTGCCTGGTCAACAATGCCGCGGTCTTCGACTACGACGACATCCGGAGCGCCGACCGGGCGAGCTGGGAGCGCCACATGGCGGTCAATCTGCGCGCGCCGTTCGTCCTGACCCAGGCCTTCGCGGACGCCCTGCCCGAGGGCGCGGAGGGCTGCATCGTCAACCTGATCGATCAGCGTGTCTGGAACCTCACGCCGCATTTCGTCTCCTATACGCTCAGCAAGGCCGGACTCTGGACGCTCACCCAGACGGCGGCGCTCGCCCTCGCCCCCCGCATCCGGGTGAACGCCATCGGTCCCGGGCCGGTCCTGCCCAGCGCCCGCCAAAGCGCCGAGCAATTCGCCGCGCAATGCGCGCGCACGCCGCTCGGGCGCGGCGCGGCGCCCGAAGAGATCTGCCGCGCGATACGGTTTATCCTTGCGGCACCGTCGCTCACCGGGCAATTGATCGCGTTGGACGGCGGCCAACATCTCGGTTGGACGATGCCGCAGGAAGAGCGGGTCGAGGAGTGAGCATGACAGAGCCGGCGTCCTTGAGGCCGAGCCCGGCGGCGCGGCAGGCGAGCGGGCAGCGGCGCATCTTCATCAGGGATCTCGTCGTCCCCTGCGCGATCGGCGTTCACGCCCATGAGCGCGGCGGCACGCAACGGGTGCGAATCAACGTCGAGGTCGAGGTCGTCGACGCGGCGCGGCCGCTTCAGGACAGCATCGCCAATGTCGTCTCCTACGAGACCATCGTCGACGGCATCCGCGCCATCACCGACCGCGGCCACATCAATCTGGTCGAGACCCTGGCCGATCAAATCGTCGATCTGTGCCTCGCCGACGATCGCGTGCAACGCGCCCGCGTGCGCGCCGAGAAGCTCGACATCTACCCGGACGCGGCCGGAGTCGGCGTCGAGATCGAGCGCGCCCGGGACTCCTTCTAGAGCATTTTCCGACGGCGCGGCATCACGTTCAAAAAACCGCTCACGCCCGCGAGCAACAGCGGCCTGACGCGCTGTGACGCCGGCGGTGCTGGCTCGAAACCCAGCTCGAACTCGACCCTGAAAAGCTCGTCTTCATCGACGAGACCGGCGCCTCGACGAGCCCGCATTTCTCACCAGGTCACGGACTGCGGGAGGCAATCAGGGCATAATGGCTTTTGACTCAAAAGAGGGTCGTTTGCATTGGGGAGGCAGCCCTATGGTCAGCCGCCGCGCGCAGATGGACGATCTCCGAGAGCTCCCTGCCTACACGATCTCGGAGGCGGCGCATTACCTCACCGTGCCCGCGGCGACCATTCGTTACTGGTCGGTGGGCAGGGGCGGCTACGTGCCGCTGATTGAGGTGCCCGCGCACACTCCGACGCTGCTGTCGTTCCTCAACCTCGTCGAGCTTCACGTTCTCGCCGCCATCCGGCGCAAGCACGGGGTGAAGATGCCAGGCATCCGAAGGGCGATCCGGTATCTGGCGGAGGACGCGCGGCGAGTGAGCGACAAGCGGCATCCGCTGATCGGCCACGCGCTGGAAACGGACGGCCTCGACCTGTTCACCGAGCAATACGGGCAGAGGATCAACATCAGTCGCGCGGGGCAGACGGCCATGCGCGAGATCATCAGCGCGGCACTCCGCTGCATCGAACGCGACCTCGACGGCATACCGGTCAAGCTCTATCCGTTCACCCGGGCCGCCATGGACGACGCACCTGCGCTGGTCGTGATCGACCCGGCGCTCTCCGCCGGACGTCCCGTCATCGCCGGCACCGGACTCGCCACCCAGCTCATCGCCGAGCGCTACAAGGCGGGTGAGTCGGTCAATGATTTGGCGCAAGACTGTGAGCGCGAACATACGGAAATCGAAGAAGCGATCCGGTGCGAGCTCCCAATCGCAGCCTGAAGAGCCGACCCTTTTCCTCGATCGAAACCTCGGAAAGCACATCATCGCCGACCGACTTCGCTCGGAAGGGATGGCGGTCGAAGTACACGACGACCACCTGCCACTGGATGCGCCGGACGAGGAATGGCTGGCGTTGGTCGGGCGGAAGGGCCGGGTCGCGGTGACGAAGGACAGGAACGTCCGTTACCGGGCCGCCGAGGTCGGTGCCATCAAGAGGCATTCGGCGCGGGTCATCGTGATCCGCATGAAGAGCGCGACCGGGCCGGAGATCGCCGAACTGCCGGTGAAGGGACGACGCCGGATCGCCCGTTTCGCCTTGCGTGGAGCATCTCTTGCAGCGCCGCCTACAGACGCGGCTGCGAGCGCCAACTTCACCTATATCTTTTGTGTATCCATTGGTTACACTATGCCCATGATGAAAGATTCGGGGCTTCGGATAAGGGTGCAGCGCGATCTGCGCGAGAAATTTCTGGAAGTCTGCCGCGCGCAGGACAAAACTGCCGCGCAGGTCATCCGGGAGTTCATGCGCTCCTATATCAACTGGCATGAAGTGCATGATAATCGCCCCCGCGAGGATAAGCCGCGGCTGCGGCAAGGTCTGCCCCATGAGCATTGAGACCAGATTCGATATTCCCCTAGTCGCAGGTCTCGCTCTCCGAGAAAAACAGATACAGCAGAATTACCGACCCATCATCGCGGTCCACAAATGGTTTGCACGCAGGCCAGGCACCTTGTTCCGGGCGCTCACGCTCTCTGAGTTCGGCAATGCGCCGCTTTCAGAATTGTTTTTTGCGCCGAACAATTTTCCAGGCCGCAAGGTTGCGGATCCGTTCATGGGTGGCGGCACGCCGCTGATCGAAGCCAACCGGGTCGGCTGCGATGTGACCGGCTTTGACATCAATCCGATGGCGGCGTGGATCGTCCGCGAGGAGATCGAACATCTCGACCTGGATGCCTATCAGAAGGAAGCGAAGGCGCTCCTCGCTAATCTCAGGAAGGAGATCGAGGAACTCTATCTGACAGATTGTCCGCTCTATGGCGATACGGACGTTCCCGTAAAGTATTTCCTCTGGATCAAGACGCTGGACTGCGAATCTTGCGGTGGTTTAGTCGATCTGTTTCCCGGCTATCTTCTTGCTGAAGACTCCCGCCATCCCACGAATGTGCTGGTCTGCCCGGACTGCGGCGAACTCAATGAAGTCGCCGACCGTAGAAATCCCGCTGCCTGCCATAGCTGTAACGGCGCATTGCGCACAGATGGGCCGGCGCGAAGAAATCGCTGCGTCTGCTCACATTGCGGTCACGAAAACCGCTATCCGCGCAGCGATAACGGACCGCTAGTGCATCGCCTGTTTGCCATCGAATATTACAATCCGCATCGCAAGGCCGCACACAAAGGGCGCTTCTTCAAAAAGCCCGATTCGAAAGACCTTGCTCGTGTTGCAATAGCCGAAGAACGCTGGCGGAAATCCCGTGCCCGTTTCGTGCCCGAGCAGGAAATCCCGCCGGGCGATGAATCCGACCGGCTGCATCGTTGGGGTTACAGTTGTTACCGGCAGATGTTCAACGACCGCCAGCTACTTGGACTTGAGCTGAGTTGCCGCCTGATTGACAAGGTCAAGGATGAGCGCGTCCATCGCGCGCTAGCAACCAATCTGTCCGATCTGCTGCGCTACCAAAACATGCTTTGCCGCTATGACACTTCGGCGCTCAAGTCGCTCGACATTTTTTCTGTCCACGGATTCCCGGTTGGATTGGTGCAGTGCGAGAGCAACATTTCCGGCTTCACTAACGGCAAAGGCTCCAATGTCGGTTCGGGTGGCTGGACGAACATCATCGAAAAATACACGAAGGCCAAGCGCTACTGCGATGCCCCCTTTGAAATCCGCCGTGACGGCAAAAAGAACACACGAGTCCCCATCGTCGGAGAGTGGATTGGTGAATGCCTGAACGGGCACCGGAGCCGCAATATTGCGATCCGCTGCGCCAGCTCGGGCGATATCGATGTCGAGCCGGGCAGCCTGGATGCCGTGTTCACCGACCCGCCGTATTTCGGGAATGTGCAATACGGCGAGCTGATGGATTTTTGTTATGTCTGGCTGCGCTCCGTGCTCGGCGAACAAGCCGAAGGCTTCGAGAAGATTTCTTCGCGTGATGCAGGCGAGTTGACCGGCAACAAAACGGAAGGCCGGACACTGGAACATTTCACAGAAGGGCTGGCGGCCGTCTATTCGAAAATGGGCGAAGCCTTGAAGCCAGGCGCGCCTCTGGCATTCACCTATCACCACAACAACCTGGAGGCCTATCAGGCCATCGCTGTCGCCATTCTCGATGCCGGGCTGACATGCTCTACGTCCTTGCCGTGCCCCGCGGAAATGGGTGGTTCCATACATATCCACGGTACCGGCTCAGCTATTGTTGACACCGTGTTTGTTTGCAGGTCTACCGGCATGGCCTCGAAAGACAGCCTTTCCGGCACGCCCGAAGAACTCGCAGGCCTGATTGCCCGCGACCTGGCCCAGCTCAAAGTCGCAGGCATGACACCGCGCAGAGGCGATGTCCGCTGCATTACCTTTGGCCATCTCACCAGACTAGCGATCTGGGACCTGCGCGGCGGCTGGGAAACAGCCCTGCCCACTGCCGATAAACTTGCGGCTGTTTCCGAGGCGCTTCTCGCCTTTGGGGAACCGGACGAAATTGCGACCTGGGCTGAAGACATTGACGAGCCGGAGACTGCGCACGGAGGGCTCTTCGAGCACTCTCAGCGTAACGAGCGAGAACAGAATGCCGTCGCCTTTTGAGGTTTCCTACCCCGAGATCAAAGCCGATATCGAGTTTTACGTCGATGAGGTTTTCTCGACCTTGAAATCCGGCTTTATGACCCTGCCGAAGGGGGAGGGCTTCATTGAATACCCGGTCTTCGAAAACGGCTATGAGGCCCTGAAGAAGACGACCAGAGGTTTCACGGACCTAGAGCTGGAGGCCATCGTCATCCTCGCTTTTCAGCGTCCTATCACACTCATCGTCCTGCGCACCATGTTGGGCTTCACCCCATCCGAATGGGCGGAAGCCGCCACGACACAGACCAATATCGAGGTTTCGCAAAGCGCTGCCCGCACCATTGATCGCAAGGTCCGGCTGGCGCCCGACACGCCTCTGAAACCCAAAGGTGTGACCGGAGAACGCGTACGCGCTCTCGTGCTTGCGGCTTATCAGCTACTGACCGAGGGGCCCGAGTCGGTTGATGGCAAGCTCATCCATCGCTTGAACAAGGCCGATACCGCATCCGGGCTTGCCAGTATCGCACCCATGGCCGATTTGGGCGTGCCATATCCCATATTGCTCTATGAGCGGTTCCTGGGCAGACCCTTTGCCAGCCACCGCGATTCCGTCAGCGAGATCGTTGGAGACATTGTCGAAACCGCGATTGAAGACCTTCTGGCCAAGCATGGAGTCAGTGGGCGCAAGACCAAGCGCGCTGAGCGGGTCGAGGGCTTCGAGCAAGCCCCTGATTTCATCATTCCAAACGAGTTTAACCCACAAATCGTCATCGAGGCCAAGCTTGCCGAAGATGATGGTACGGCGCGGGACAAGGTCATACGTGGAGACCTCTAACAACCGGCCGATTTGACGCGGATAAGGGTGTTCTGTTGGCCGGTCTGTGCGCCGGGTGGATTTGACGGCGTTATTCGTCCGCGGCTTCGTTCTCGGCGGGGTGTTTTTCGGTCATACGGGCAGACTCATGCCATGGCGGCCCTGCGCTCATGGAAGATCAGACGCTGGAAATTGTAAGCCAGGTTGGCGAGCCCGATCTTGGTCTCCGCCCGCTTGAGCCCGATGGTGCGGACGAACAGGCCCATGCGATCCTTCTGCTGGGCGAAGACATGCTCGACGCGTGCACGGACCGCTGACTTGCGGGCATTGGCCCGGGCGGTCGCCTTGGGCATGGCCCGGCCCGGCGGCTTCTTGCGGTGGATGTGGGAGACCCGACCCTTGCCCGCCAGCCACGCCTCGTTCGCCTTCGAGCGATAGGCGCTGTCGGCCCACACGCCGGCGGCCAGATTGTCGCTGGTGACGAGATGACGCAACATCTTGCCGTCATGGCGGGCGGCATCGGTCACCGCCGAGCCGCGGATGAAGCCGTAGGCCCGATCGATGACGACATGATTCTTGTAGCCGAACACCGGGATCGCGATGTCGGGCATGCGCCGTTGCGCCCCGGCGGGGTTCTTGCGCCTTCCGGTCTTCACCGTCCACCGCGCGTCTGTGTCCTTCTGCGCCGCCTTGGCCGGCTGATCGGGCCAGATCTCGGCCGCGCTCTTGCCCGCCTTGATCGCCCGCTTCTCGTCATCGCGGTTGCGCTGCTTGGGCGCCGATACCAGGGTCGCATCGACGATCTGCCCGCCCATCGCCAGATAGCCGCACCGGCGCAGTTCGCCATCGAAGGCGGCAAACAGCTCATCCATCGCGCCGGCCCGGACCAGACGCTCGCGAAAGGTCCATATGGTGTTCCGATCCGGTGTCGGCGCACCGAGATCGAAGCCCAGGAAGCGAAGCCAGCTCAAACGGTCGCGGATCAGAAACTCCATCCGCTCGTCGCTCACCGTGTGCCGCGCGGCCAGGATCAGAACCTTGAACATCGCCACCGCATCGTAGGCCGGGCGGCCGCCTTTCGATCCGTCCGAATAGCCCAGCGCCGCCTCAAGCGGGGCGCGGAAAATCTCGAAATCGACAACCTTCGCCAGCACCTCCAACGGATCGCCCGTCGCCGAAAGCTTGCGCAAATGATCCGGTAAGCCGAACAGACCAGCCTGCCTCATCAATACCCCCTCGAACCGAACCGTCGCAGAGAATCACAACAAGGCAAAATTGGCGAGGTAAATAGAGGCGTCCAGGTGTCCAGCATCTCCATACGATGAGCGTGCGGGATCGCACCCCCGAGCAGGGCCCGCGATATCAGGTTGTCGCGTGTATTGCCGGGCGCGGCTTCAAGCAACGCCGCCAGGACATGAAGAAGCTACTGGAGGCTACGCAAGGCAAGGTCTTCACCTTGCAGACTATTCCGCAGATGGTCGAACACACCCGATTACGGGAATTCGTGACGAAGGAATGAGGGCCGCTTCTACGGCTTAAGCGGCCATACCAGCACAGCCTTTTCGGCCAGTTCGTTCTGGCGCGTCTGAATCCGCTCCAGCGTCCACTCGAGCAACTCCGAGAGCGAGCGCGTGATTTCGATATTCGAGTCCGCGTAGATCGCCTTCTTCTCATCGAAGGGCTCATTGGCGGCTGCCACATTAAACGCGCTATCCATGATCGTCAGATTGCCGATTCGCTTGTACCATCCGGCCGCGTCCTCGGGAGCGATGTGGTTCCAGTTATCGCCAGGTACTTGCGGGAGCACGTGCTCCAGGTTCACTTCGTTATGATGCTGGCTGATCTGATATTCTGCGCCAGGGTTGTCAAGCGCGGCTATCGCCCGCAGGTAGTAGCGCGCTAGATAGTTCTTCGAAACACTGGCTCTGGCAAAGGCCTCTCTGAACGCTGCATCCGTCGGCAAGGATGTCCGCGTCGCTTCATAGAGCTGGCGCGCGCCTCCGATCTCACCGGCCGATATTTTCTGTGCCGTATTCGAGAACAGACTTTCCAGTGTCCCGCTTCCACCCGATACACTGATGAGAAATCGCACTGTCCAGGAGGCCAGCATGGGCAATGCCCGGCGGCTTTCTGCATCCTCAAAATGCCGCAGAATTGCGAGGATCAGCGGACGGTTCTGGACCACACGCAGCTCGCCCAGCGCATAAACCGCATCCTGCACATCAGCCCCCAGACCGCGCCACTTGGGGTTGGCTGGATTATAGAGCGCCACGTAGTCGGCCGCGGCATTGTTCAACTCCACAGCCAGATCGACGGCCTGCTGGCGTCCGGTCACACGTTCTTTGATCTTGCCATACAACTCCCTTTCACGCGTCAGGCCATGCTTCGATGACCAGACATGTCGGATGAAGGTTTTGATCGCTTGCTCGCGCTCTACGCTCTCGATCCGGCTCCGCATGCTGGTCCAGGCATCCTGAACATCGCGCAAGCGCGTATCCGATATTCTGAACAGGTAGTTCTTAAGCAGATCGGCAATCGACAAATCGATACCACGATCATTCAGGACTTCGAAGATCGTATAGGCATTCGCTTCGCTGCTGACATTGACAACAATAACCTTGGCCTTGTTGTCGATGTAATCGAGCCAATCATTCAGGGCCTCAAAAGGTTCGTGCGATTGCGCTGCAATGCGCTCGACAAACTCACGGGCAATCATTTTGGCTTCTGCAATACGCTTGTGTGCCTCCGTTGTGGTGTCTTCGTTACCGTTCTCTACGATCGCAGCCTGAAAAAACGGATTATCGCTCTCGTTCAACACGACATTCGCTTGCGTCTCCAATGTGCGCCGGTCCCGCCGCGCGATATATTCGGACTGAATGGTGTCAGAGCGCTCCGAATCGCCGCGATCACACAGAAAATTCCTTACCTCGGCAATGAATACAAGCGTTGTCGCGATCCGCTGCTGACCGTCGATCACATGCGTTTTGTCGTTCGCGGCCTGTGTCAGAACAATGGTGCCCAGAAAATACTCCGGCGCATTGGCGCGGATGGCATCATTGATGTCGCGGAACAGGTCTGTGACCTCGTCTTTTTCCCATGCGAAGGACCGCTGATAAGCCGGGACTTCGATTTTCTTGTCGGAAATCAGATGGCCGATACCGTCCAGATGTACATCAATGCGCTCGATTGGTTCTGGCATCACTTGATTCCTGTCGATAGTGCTGACACGGTGCGGCGGCGACCCCGGATTGTTCACGCCGGGTCTCATTCTGGGGTGCGGGCATGGCGTAAGCCGTTGGCATCGAGTAGAAATTCGTTGTCCGAGCGACTTTCTTCCCGAACAATGAACGCGCCACGCTCGCCATGACCGACGATAGCCTCCTTCCCTTCCATCTACCAGCCGTGCGCCGCAAGAAGGTGAGCGCGGCCTTCGACGGCGGCCTGATCTCGTCGGACGGAGGCCTGGTTCTGTTGCGTGAGGCTGAGCGCAGCCTCGGCCTGGCCGAGACATTGGCGGACTGCAACCGGGACCGGCGCAACCAGGTGCTGGTCGTCCATAGGCGCCACGCCCGCGCCTGCCCTTGACCCGGCGCGCGCCGAAGAAACTCTCGTCGACCTCGACGACGCCGAACAACGGACGCTGGGCCTCGCAGGCAAGCAGAATGCGTTCCCGCAAGCCGCGATAGAGCCGGTTCACGGTGTTGCGATTCAGACCGCTCAGCGCCGCCATATCGTGCGCCGCCATGATGACCGGGCGCGGTTCGGCGCCCGGCTGCGAAGAGGCGGCGCTGGCGTGAAGCTCACTTTCTAGGTGCCAACCAACGGCATCACGTCGCGCGCGAAGCGCTCGGTGCTCGCGAGCGTCTCGTCGAGGGTGCTTCGGACGAAGTTGAAGAGGACAGCGCTGACGCCGATTTCGGCCAGTGCGTTGATGTCGGCGGCGATCTCCGCGGCCTCGCCGGTGAAGATGTGGCGGCTGCCGTCGTCGAGGGTGACGCGCTTGGTCTCGTCATACCAGACGGCCCAATAGGTAAGCGCGATCTCAGCCGGGTCGCGACCGGCCTGGCGCGCGAGGTCGGCGAGGGTCTCCGCTGCGTCCCGATATCGAGCGACCGTGTTGAGCGGGCGTTTCGGCGCGATGCCGACTGGCAGCCAGCCGTCGCCGAGGCGCGCCGTCCGGCGCAGTGCCGGCATGCTGTCGCCGCCGATCCAGATCGGCGGGTGCGGCTTGCGGACCGGCTGGGGACGGAAATAGATGTCCGCGACGCGGGCGTACTCCCCCTCATAGGTCGGCTCGTCGCTCGTCCACATCGCCCGGAAGGCCTCGATATACTCGTCCGTCACCTGGCCGCGCGCCTCATAGGGCGGGGCACCGATCGCCTCGAACTCCTCGCGCATCCAGCCCGTCCCGCAGCCGACGGTGACCCGCCCCTTGGAGAGGACGTCGATCGTCGCGAGCTGCTTGGCGGTCAAGATGGGCGGGCGATAGGGCACCACCAGCACCGCGGTGAGCAACTGCGCCTTTTCGGTCGCGAGTGCGAGCGCCGCCATCAGCGCCAACGGTTCCAGGCAGTCGCCGCCATCGAAAGCGTCGACCCGCCCGGTCGGCGAATAGGGGTAGAAGGAGTTCCAAGTCTTCGGAATGACGATGTGATCGGCAATCGCCATCATGCCGAAACCAAGGGCCTCGGACTGGCCCGCGATTGCGATGATGGCGTCGCGTCGAGCGAGCGGCCCGTAATTGGGAATGGTTATTCCGAAGTCCATCACGCCCTCCCCAGGCCCCACGATGGTCCGATCCGATTCATCGGCCGTATGATAGTCAGGCGTCGCGGTTTTCGAAACGGACGCCTGAGAGCCGGGTTCCATCGCGATTTCATCCGCAGCTTCAACGCGGTGCTATGATCCACCGATGACCGATGCGATCACGCTGCAAATCATCCGGGGCAAACTTGAGGCTCTTGCGCGCGAGATGGGCGTCGTGCTCGCACGCAGTGCGATGAGCCCGGTCATCTACGAGGTCTACGACTTCGGCTGCGGCATCTCCGACGCCAATGGCCGACTGATCGCCGGCTCCCACGGGGTCGCCGCCTTCTCGGCGCTGTTCGGACCCCAGATCAACATGATCACCGAGAAATACGGTGACGCGATCCGCCCGGGCGACGTCTTCATGACCAACGACCCTTATCTCGGCGGCTCGCACTTGAACGATGTCCTCCTCGTGGTGCCGATATTCGAGGACGGTCGGCTGATCGCCTTCGCCAGCTCCTATGCTCACTGGACCGAGGTCGGCGGCATGGCGCCCGGCTCGCTCTCGCCGAGCGCGGAAGAAATCTATCAGGAGGGCATCCGCTTCCCGATCATGCGGCTTTACCGCGCCGGCGAGCGGCAGGACGAGCTGCTGGAGCTGATCGCCGTCAACGTCCGCCTGCCCAAGATGTCACTCGGCGACCTCAACGCACAGATCGCTGCGCTCCGGATCGGCGAGACCCGGCTCCGCGAGGCGATCGCGAAATATGGTACCGACCAGGTGCTGGCTGCCTTCGACCATGTACTCGAGTCGAGCGAGCGGCTGGCCCGGGCGGCGGTCGCGGCGCTGCCGGACGGCGTCTACGAGGCCGAGGACTTCATCGACGGCGATGGCTTTACCGATACCCAACACCCAGTGCGCATGCGCATGACTATCGCGGGCGACGAGATCGAATTCGATTTCGCCGGGTCCTGCGACCAGCTGCGCGGCCCGATGAATTGCTCGCTCGAAATGCTGCTTTGCGGCGTAAAGGTGGTGTTCAAGTCGATCGTCGACCCCCACGGGCCGTCTAACGAAGGCTGGTATCGGCCGATCCGCGTGACGGCGCCGGAAGGTTCCGTCTTCAACGCTCGGGCGCCGGCAGCGATGGGCTGGTTCTACGAGCCGATGGCGCAAGGCGCCGAGCTGGTCTGGAAGGCGATGGCCCCATTGGTGCCCGAACGGCTCACGGCCGGCAGCTACATGAGCATCTGCGTTGTGTTGATAGGGGCGAAGCGGCCGGGCAGCGGCGAGCAGTTCGTTCACATCGAGGCCTCGGCCGGCGGCTTCGGCGCAGCGGCCGGCGCCGACGGGACCAGCGTGCTGCCGGCGGCACCGCAGGGCGATCTCTACAACTATTCGCTTGAGCCGCTAGAGGCGCGCACCCCCTTGCGGATGCATCGCTACGCGCTCAACACCGACGACGGCGCTGGTGCCGGGCGCTGGCGCGGCGGCTTCGGCGCGATCCGCGAATACGAGATCCTGGGCGACGACGCCTTCGTCTATGGCGGCATGGGACGCAACACCGAACGGCCCTGGGGCATGGCCGGCGGCGGGGCAGGCTCCTGCAACGGCTACGAGATCGTGCGCGATGGCAAAGCGGTACGCTACGGGCGCACCCAGAAGGACGACCTGGAGCACGGCGACCGCGTGCGCATCGTGACCGGCGGAGGCGGCGGCTTCGGCTCCCCCTTCGCCCGCCCACCCGAGGCGGTTCAGGACGATGTGCTCGACGGATATATCAGCGCCGACGCGGCGCGCGCCGACTATGGCGTCATAATCGACGCCGAGGGCGCCGTCGATACGGCCGCGACCGAGGCCTGCCGCCGCGAACGAGCCGGAGCGCATGGGCCGTCTCGCGGTTGATATCGGCGGCACGTTCACCGACCTCGTGTTCTTCGACGAGACCGCTGGGGGCCTCACCTCGACCAAGGTACTGACCACACCCGCCGCCCTCGAGCGCGGCGTGCTCGAGGCGATCACAAGGTCCGACATCGCGCCGGCCGAGGTCGACTATTTTATCCACGGCGGCACGACGGTGGTCAACGCCATCACCGAGCGGACCGGCGCGAAGACCGCGCTGGTCAACACCGCAGGCTTCCGCGACGTGCTCGAACTCGGCCGCGCCAACCGGCCGGACATGTTCAACATTCGCTACCGCAAGCCCGAACCCTTCGTGCCGCGGCGCCATCGGTTCGAGGTGCGCGGCCGGCTCGACCCGACCGGCCGAGAGATCGAGCCACTCCGGCTCGAGGATCTCGACCCCGTGATCGAGGCCTGCCGCGCGGCGGAGATCGAGGCAGTGGCGATCATGCTGGTCAACAGCTACGCCGAGCCCGCCCACGAGATAGCCTGCGCCGAGTATTTACGCGCGCGGCTCGCAGGTGTCGCGGTCAGTGCGTCCCACGAGATCACCCGGGAATGGCGCGAGTATGAGCGGGCCAGCACGATCGTGCTCAACGCCTACGTCGAGCCCATCGTGCGCCGCTATCTCGAGTCCCTTGAGCACGCGCTGCACGGCCGGGGCATTGGTGCGCCACTTATGGCGGTCCAGTCGAACGGCGGCACCACCAGCTTTGCCTGGGCCAAGGCGCATCCGATCACGCTGCTCGAATCCGGGCCGGCGGCGGGCGTCAGCGGCGCCGCGCTGGTCGGGGCGCTCTGCGACCGAGACGATCTGATCTATCTCGATGTCGGCGGCACGACCGCCAAGTGCTCGACCATTGAGGGCGGCGCGCCGCGCGTGACGACAGAGCATGCCCACGGCGCGAGCCGCCGTGAGCCGGGATTTCCGATCCGGGTGTCGGTGGTTGATATCGTCGAGATCGGTGCCGGCGGCGGCTCGATCGCCTGGTTCGACGAGGCGGGCGGGCTCCAGATCGGGCCGGCCAGCGCTGGCGCGGACCCCGGTCCGGCCTGCTACGGCCGTGGCGGGACGGCGCCCACGGTGACCGACGCGAAGCTGATCACCGGCGCACTAAACCCGGGCTACTTCGCCGCCGGCCGCTTCGATCTCGACATCGCCCGCGCACATGCCGCCGTGGCCTCGATCGCGGACCGCCTGGGCGGCACGATCGAAGCAGCAGCGAATGCGATCGTGCGCCTGGTCGAGGCCAACATGATCGACGCGCTGAAGCTGATCTCGATCGAGCGCGGCCACGACCCGCGCGACTTCGCGATGGTCGTGGCCGGCGGCGGCGGCGCGATGCACGGGGCCGCCCTCGGCCGCGAACTCGGCGTCAAGGAGATCATCGTGCCGCGCCATCCGGGCCTGTTCTCGGCGTGGGGCATGCTCGCCACGCGCCCGCGCCAGGATTTCGTGCGCACGGCGCCGAAGCTCGCCAGCCTGATCACGCCGGACGAGATCCGGGGCCTGCGCGACGCGCTTCGCGCCGATGCCGAGCGCTATTTCACCGATGCCGGTCTCGCCACCGCGCGCCTCGAGCACACGCTGCAGATCGACCTCCGCTACGAGGGTCAGGAGCACCCCGTTACGGTCGGTGCCATCGACGCCGATCGTGCGACAGTGGCGGAGATCGTCGACGCCTTCCACGCCGCCCACGCGCGCACTTATTCCTACCGACTGGACGACACCCCGGTCGAGCTCGTCACTTTCCGCCTGACCTCCCGCGCCGAGGTCGCACGCCCTACCTTCCACCCGATCACGGTCGGCGGCCGCTCGCCGGCGTGCGCCCTCAAGGGTAGGCGGCAGGTCGATTTCGGCGATAACGGCCGGCACGAAGCGGCCGTCTACGAACGCGACCTGCTGCCCCCCGAGTTCACCGCCGCCGGTCCGCTCGTCATCGAGGAGCCCTCATCGAGCACGCTGGTCCAGCCCGGCCAAACGCTCCGCGTCGATGCCCACGGGTTCCTGCGGATTGCGGACGGTGAGTAGAGGCCTGCCGTCCACGCCTCGATCCACAACCACGTCAACCCGTCAGCATCGGCAGCCGGATCGCGGCCCCCCGGCACCAATTCCGATCGCTCTATGCATTGTCCCATTGTGGACGTTGACCTAAACTGACTACATTGGTTCTTATTGGGAGGCCATCATGCGAACGATTCAGTTGCGCGAGGCCAAGGCGACGCTGTCGGCGCTGGTAGAGCAGGCAGCACACGGAGAGACCGCCGTCATCACCCGCCACGGCAAACCCCGCGCCGTCATCGTCGGGGTCGATGAATGGAACCGCCTTCGCGACGTTCCTTCCTTCGGCCGGCTGTTGGTTGCCGCCCCCCTGGAGGAAGGAGACCTGCCGCCGCGCGACATGAGCCCATCACGGGACGTCGCGCTTTAGGAGCGTCTCTTGTACCTGGTCGATACCAATGTGCTGTCGGTCGGAGCGCCCGGCCGGCGCGAGCGCTCTCCCGCGTTGATCGACTGGATGGACACGCACTCCGATGCGCTCTTCCTGTCGGCGGTGACTGTCGCCGAGGTCTCCGGCGGCATCGCCAAGATGAAACGGACCGGATCCGCCTCCCGGGCCGCCGGTCTCGGTGATTGGCTTGAAGTCGTGCTCCATCTCTATGGCGAGCGGGTGCTGCCATTCGATGTATCCGCGGCACGCTTGGCGGGAGAATTGACGGACAAGGCGCGCGCCGCCGGGCACACAACTGGCTTTGCCGATATTGCCATCGCGGCCACCGCCGGCAGAGGCGGCCTGACCATCCTGACCCGCAATCTTCGCCACTTCACCCCGCTTGGCATCGAGGCGGTAGACCCCTTCGAGACACTGCCTTGACCCTAATTCCCGTCGGCCCACCCCCACCGGATTGAATTGCGGTTTCAGACATACCGATGAATGAAGCCCCGATCGTCCAGATCCACGAACACCGCCCCGACGTAGCGGGCCTCGCCGTATCCGGCCCGCA
This sequence comes from Alphaproteobacteria bacterium, assembly GCA_965248825.1. GTDB lineage: Bacteria > Pseudomonadota > Alphaproteobacteria > UBA828 > UBA828 > WTGU01. The sequence goes on from CBDFKL010000006.1 coordinate 418,694, forward strand.
GCTCCTGGTACCGCTCGGCCATGAGCCGCTCCATCGTCCGGCCGGAGACCGCTTTGCCGCGCTCTGATACGATTGCGACCGAAATTCAAGGGAGACCGTCGATGACTGAAGGCCGAGCCGACCTTTCGAAATGGCGCGCGCCGCAGGCTCTCATCGAGACCGGCGCGCTCGAGACGAGCCTCGGCGCGCCCGAGCTTCGCATCGTGGACTGCACGACATGGCTCAAGCCGGCCGAGCCGGGCGACGACACCCCCTACCGCGTCGTCCCGGGCCGGGCCGAGTACGACGCGGCGCATATCCCCGGCGCCGTCTTCCTCGACATCCAGGGGAAAATTTCCGATCCGGACACGGGTCTCCGGTTCATGGCGCCGTCCGCCGAGCGGTTCGCGGACGCGATCGGTGGGCTCGGCATCGGCGACGAGTCCCGCGTCGTGCTCTACTCGGCCGGCAGCATCATGTGGGCGACCCGGGTTTGGTGGATGCTGCGCGCCTTCGGATTCGACCGTGCGGCGGTGCTCGATGGCGGCTGGGAGAAGTGGAAGGCGGAGGGGCGCCCGGTATCCTCCGCAGCGGGGCAGTTCCCGCCGGCGCGCTTCACCGCGACGCTCCAGCCGGGCCGCTTCGTGGACCGTGAATACGTGCTCTCCCGGCTCGGCGATGCCGACGCCGCCATGGTGAATGCGCTCGCGCCCGAGTTTCATCTCGGCTTAGGCCCGAGCCGCTACGGACGCCCGGGACGAATCCCGGGGAGCGTCAACGTGCCTGCGGCGTGCCTCCTCGATCCGTCGAACGGCGCCTTCGTGCCGTTGGACGACGCAAAGCGGCTCCACGAAGAAGCCGGGATCACACCGGAGCGCCAGGTCGTCGCCTATTGCGGCGGAGGCATCTCCGCCACCGTCGGCCTCTTTCTCCTTCACCAGCTCGGCTACCGCGACCTCACCCTCTACGATGGGTCGATGGGCGAGTGGGCGCACGACCCCGACCTCCCGATCGAAACCGGCCCGCGCACGAGCGAGACCCGATGACACTCCGGTTCCATACGCTCCACCCCCGCTTCGCCGCCGAGGCGAGCCCGGTCGATCTCTGCGGCGTGCACGACGACGAGACCCTCGAGCAGATCCGGGCAGGCATGGACGAGCACGCGATGCTGGTATTCCGGGACCAGGCGTTCTCGAACCAGGAGCAGCTCGACTTCGCCGTCCGGCTCGACGGGGAGCTTCACCGCAAGACCGGCATCAGCGTTCTGCAGAACAGTCGCTTCGGCGACGAAGCACTCTCCGACGTCTCGAACGTCGGTCCGGGCGGAGAGGTCCTGGATTCGAAGAGCCGGCGGCGCCTGTATGGCCTCGCGAACCGCCTCTGGCACACCGACGCGTCGTTTCAGGATCCGCGGGGCCGCTACTCGATGCTCGCCGCCCTCGTGGTGCCGCCGGTCGCGGCCGACACCGAGTTCGCGGACATGCGCACCGCCTATGACACGCTGGCGGAGGAGACGAAGGCGAGCCTCGGAGGCCTCCGCGTGCACCATTCGATCGCATATTCGCGCATGACGCTCGGCTTCGAGTTCTCGGAGGAGGAGAGCGAACGGCTCAAGGGGGCGATCCAGCCCCTGGTGCTGAACAACCCGCGGACCGGGCGGCGCTCCCTCTACCTTGCCTCGCACGCCTCCCGGATACTCGACCGGCCCGTCCCGGAAGGCCGGCTCCTCCTCCGCGACCTCATGGAGCACGCGACCCGGCCCGCGCTCGTGTACCGGCATTCGTGGCGAAGCGGGGACTTCGTGATCTGGGACAACCGCGCCACGATGCACCGCGCCCGGCCGTTCGACGACACCCGGCACCGGCGGGAGATGCGCCGCGTCACCACTCTCGACGCCGGCGATCCGGCCCGGATCGCACAGCCCGTATAGACCCTCTGCGTCCGTCGCAACGACCGGCGCGCCGCTCCCGCAGAGCCGGGAGCAGCCCGCATGTCGGGAAGGCCTAGAGCGTTTCCGTTTTTCACGGAAACGCCCCAGCCTCTTTTCGCTCACGGCAGCCGGCCTACGGCCGGCGCCTCCGCGAGGGCGCCGCAGGAGCGGCGGGCCGCGGTCGCGGCCTGTCGCGAGCCCGAAAAGGGCGGACTCGCTCTAGGCCGTCATCACCGTCGGCGCCTGGACCTGGGTCATCAGATCGTCGTTCCATTCGCCCTGCACGACGACATGAGCCAGCGCGCCCAGCTCGACGGCTTCGATCAAATTGTGGGACAGATAGGCATAGACGCCCGGCTGCCGGAAGGTATAGAGCGCGGCACCGGCCGAGCCGCCGCGGATGAACCAGGTTTCGAGACCTGTTGCAGGCGGGTCGGTGAACGAGCCCTGTTCCCAGACATAGTCGCCATGCCCGCCGATGAGGTGCGGCCTCGAATCCCGGTTGGCCTGGGAGTGGATGAACAGCACGGACTCGCCGACATTGGCGGTCATCGCGCCGTCGCCGGTGAGCGCGCCGACCTTGCCGTTGAACACGACGTGCGAGGGCAGCAGCGTGCGCATCACGTCGAAGACATCGGCCATCCCATCGCCGTGCGATTCGTACTGCATGAATTCACCGTCGGCGTCGCGGGGAACGTAGAAGTCCTGCTCGCCGACATAGTAGACCTTGTCATAGCGGAGGGCGTTGCCGTGGCGGTCCTTGAGGCCGTCTCTCGGCAGCACCATGACCGCTCCGTTCATGCCGGAAACGACGTGGAAGGGGATCATCGATCCACCCGGCGCACAGTGATAGATGAAGGTGCCGGGCTTGACCGCCTTCCAGCGGAGCATGACCTGTTCGCCCGGCTGGACAAGGGTCAGGCCGCCGCCGCCGAGGGCGCCGGTCGACGCATGAAAGTCGATATTGTGCTCGAAGACGTTGCCCTCCGGATTCTTCAGCGTGAGCTCGATGTAGTCGCCCTCATGACAGATCATCAACGGCCCCGGGATCGAGCCGTTGAACGACACCGTGTTGAGCATGGTGCCGTCGTCGTCGATCTCGCTCCGGCCCTCGGTGGCGATGAGTTCCACCTCGATGATCTTCGGGCCGTCCATGGTGGTCTGCTCGTGTGCCGGCGCGAAGGGCGGGGTGACGAGCTCCTGCTTGACCCGCGGCAGGCCGCCGAGGTCGACGGAGTCGCTGGCCGAGGCCACCATAACGGGACTCATGGCCGAGATGGCGCCCAACGTGCCACCGGCCTTCAGAACCTGACGCCTGTTCACGTGTAGCATGGCTGATGCCTCCTATCGGCAGTATGGCTTGGTTTCGATGCGCCTGAACGTGGATCGACGCTGCAACCAGCGCGTGCGACCACCCACGGCGGCGACCGACTTGTATCAAAGATGTATTCTCAATGAAGGTTCAACGGCGTCAAGCGGGCTATGACGGCCCGGCTCCGCGGCAGGGCGGGCACCGGGCGTGCCCAAGCAGAGCTGCTTCAATGAGACCGGGGCCAGGAGGCCCCGGATACACGCCGGCCGGGTGGGTGCGGACTATGCCTGCGGCGAGGCCGCCCGCGGCGCGCTGGTCGCGCTGATCGACGATCGCGAGGTGAGCTGCGAGGGCAGGCGGCGCGGCTATTACGGCCGCACGCTCGGGGTCTGTTGGGCCGGCGACAGCGAGATCAACCGGCGCCTCGTCGCGGACGGCTGGGCCGTGATCGACCCACGCTACCCGAGCGCCTACCACGACGAGCAGGACGCCGCCGAGGCAGCCGAGCGCGGCCTATGGGCTGGCGCGTTCGAGCTGCCGTGGGAATGGCGGAGGGCGCGGCGGTGAGTGCGTCATGCCGGCGCGCCGCGACTACGCCGTCGCCGTCTCGGCAAGCAGCACCCTGGACGAAGACCCCACCACCGCCCTCAGATCGTCTGCCGGAGCACTGGGCGCCGCATGGGTGCGGGCTACACGGAGCTTCGCCGGGACGATCCCTGTTGGCCGACTCGATCGGAATAGTGGTGCGAGCCGACGAATGAGCGATTTGGCGGGAGCGTGACGCTGCCGTGGCGGACGGCGCTCGGGGGTTCTTCGCCCCCTCACTCTAGTGATTCGATGACGCGCACTGAGGTGGCCTCGCCTATTCGGACAGCTTGGCGGCTGAGTTAAGGTGGACCCGGCCGTGGAAGCGCCGTCTAGGATTGCCGGCGACACCATGAGCCACCATATCCTCACCATGGGTTGCCCCGCACCACGTAGCACGTTACGTGCAACACGCTATGTACACTGTGCACGCTGAGGTGCGGGGCGGCACGTAACGGCACACAGAGGCACGGCGTGGCGCCCAGAGAGGGGTGACAGTGCGTTGCCCGTCGCACCGACAACGGGGAGGGGAGGCAATGGCTCAGAGCGACTCGGCCGTTGATCTGGCCGCCCACCAGCCCACCAAAGCGGAGATGGAAGCCGACGTTAGCATCGACGCCGCGCCCGAGGCGCCGGCGTGGGCCGTCACACCCGGTGGAGCAGAATGGCGGGAGCCGAAAGGTTCGCGGAAATCCGATCCCTGAACGGGATTGGTGTTCGCCGTATAGACTCCCCGATTGACCAATTGGCATGTTTCAAGAAGCGATAAAGAAGGCGCAGAAGTATACGCTGCCAGTCGTTGTTTCCTATCGCCGAGAGGATGGTTCCACCGACAGTTCAATCGGTGCATTTATTGTCCTCAATGAAGACGGCTGGATTCTTACGGCTTGTCACATTGTGAGACAAATACAAGAATTTGCGGAGGAACGAAGCGCTTACAATGATCATATGAGTAAGATAGCTAGCGTCGATACTGATGGGACGCTTACAAAGGCGGAACGAAAAAAGAAGATCAGATCATTTTCCAAACCTCCCACAAACCCCGTGACCAATTTTTCCGCTTGGTGGGGAAGGGAAGGGTGGCGCGTCGACAATTTTCTTCTTAGTCCATTGGCAGACGTAGCTATAGGTCAGATCAGTGGTTTTGAGAAGACCAGTGTAACGACGTACCCCGTGTTTAAGAACCCATCGGTTAATTTCGATGTCGGTGAGAACCTGTGTAAACTAGGGTTTCCGTTCCATAGTATAAAGCCGACGTTTGTTGAAGCAACCAATGTGTTCCAGTTGCCGCTGGGCGCACTCCCAATTCCGCTCTTTCCGATTGAAGGGATTTTCACACGTACTGTGATAGTTAAGGATGAAAAGGATGGGGCGGCGTCCGCCGAATTCGTAGAGACTTCATCGCCCGGGTTACGTGGCCAAAGCGGCGGCCCGACGTTTGACGCACAGGGCAGGGTTTGGGCGATGCAATCGAGAACGGTTCATCATCCCTTGGGGTTTTCCCCGGAGGTGCCGAACCATCGGAATAGAGAGCACCAATTTCTTAATTCAGGAATGGGAACGCATGCGAACGCTATCATCGCTATCTTGAATGAGTCTGGCGTCAACTTCTCTGTATCAAAGGACTAGGAAATGGAGGCAGTAACGTCACCACTCTCGACGCCGGGAACGTCCGTAATCGCATTGTAGCGACCGGTCTCTCCGGGAAAGGGCAGGCCGAGATCGCGCCCTCGTAGCTTGAGCATGTCATTCACCCGTTCAGCTTCGCCGACGCAGATAGAGGCCGACCGAAGCGACAACGAAGGTAAATGTCAGCATCAGTGTGGCGATCGCGTTGATCTCGGGCTTTACCCCGCGTCGCAGCATACCGTAGATGAAGACAGGCAGCGTGGTCGAATCGACACCGGCGATGAAGTAGGTGATCACCAGATCGTCCATGGAGATGATAAAGGCGAGCAATGCGCCACCGACCACGCCCGGAGCGATGTGCGGCAGCGTAACGCGGCGGAAGGTCGCCCATTCGCCGGCGCCGAGATCCGCGGACGCTTCCTCCAGCGAGTTGTCCATTCCGGCGAGCCGGGCGCTGACAACGACGAAAACGTACGAGATCAGGAATGTACAGTGTCCGATAATGATCGAAATCAGCCCGAGCGACATTCCCACACCGACGAAAAATACCAGCAGCGCGATACCGAGAACGATGTCGGGCATCACCATCGGCATGTAGAGGAGGCCCTGGTAGAAGCGCTGCGCACGGAAGCGATAGCGATAGAGCGCCAGCGCGGTCATGGTGCCCAGCACCGTTGAAATGGTCGTGGTGAAGGCGGCGACGGTTAGACTGTTCTTGACCGCGGCAAGCAGCTGATCGGTCGATTCGATATAGAGCGTCTGCTCGTTCAGTTGCGTCGGATAACCGAAAATCGTCCAGTACCAGTCGAAGGTGAAGCCCGACCAGATCATCATGTTTATGGGGTTGGAATTGAACGAGAACGCGACGATCATCACGATCGGCGCATAGACGAATACCAGGAACAGCACGCCGTAAGCGCCGAACAGACGCCGCGTCAACCGCAGTTTCATGGTCTCGTCTGCATCCGCCCGATGCGCCGCAGATACATCAGGATAAGCAGGAACATGACGACCATGATCATGACCGACAGCGCCGCGCCGAACGGCCAGTTGCGCGCTGACAGGAATTGCTGTTCGACAAGGTTGCCGATCATCAGCACCTTGGCGCCGCCCAGCAGATCAGGGACGATGAAGTTTCCGAGGCTGGGGATGAACACCAGAACGGAACCGGCGGCTATGCCCGGCAGCGACAACGGCACCGTCACTCTGCAAAAGGTCTGGAACGAGCTTGCTCCCAGGTCCGACGAGGCCTCGTTCAGCGAACGATCCAGTTTCTCCACGGACGCATAGACCGGCAGGAACATGAACGGTAACAAGATGTAGGCCATCCCGATCAGGACGGCGGTTTCCGTGAAGATGATGTCGAACGGTTCCGCGATCAGGCCGAGACCGAGCAGGCTCGAATTGAGAAACCCGGTCGGGCGGAGAATCAGCACCCAGGCAAACAGGCGTACCACCAGACTTACGAAGAACGGCAACGTGATCAGAAACACCACGAACAGGCGCCAACGCCGCGGCAGTCCGCGTACCCAGAGCGCCGCCGGATAGCAGATTACAAGGGTGATCAGCACATTCATCAGGGCAAGCCGGGCAGAACGCGCGAGAATCTCGGCATAGACCCAGTCGAAATCCTCCCATTCGCCATCGGCCCAGCCGAGGATGCGTCCGTAATTCCAGTGATAAAAATTCCATTCCACGCCGCCGTAGAGTCCAGGCTCCAGAAAACTGAAGAGGATCATCACCACGAGCGGGCCGACGAAACATATCCCGAGGAACAGGCTGACAGGCCCGAGCAGGACGACAAGCCGGGCCCTGTCGCGCCTAAGCGCCATCGTGCGCTTCCTCAATCAGATGCGGTTCCGTGCGTCGATAGGCGAGCCTGAGCAGGTCGCCGGGCCGCGCCCGGCGGAGCCGGTCGCCACCACCGCCCGCGTTCGGGGTGACGGTGATGGCGGCACCATTGCCGAGCCGGCAAACCAGCTGGCGTGTCGCGCCGAAAAAAACGGACTGTTCGAGCCTTGCCTCCACGATACCGACGGTCGGGTCCGCCGCGACAGGCGCACTGCCGAGTTGCTCGGGACGCAGCAGCATCGTCACCCTGCGTCCGGCCGGCACTCCGTCGCGAATCGCGAGTCGCAGACCGTCATCGGTGACGAGCGCCGGGTCCGCGCCACCTTCGACCGAGCCGGAAAAGAGCGCCCCGTCGCCGATGAACTCGGCGACAAAGGTCGTCGCCGGCTTGTGATAGAGCTCCTCCGGCGTTCCTGTCTGCTCGATCCTGCCTTCGTTCAGGACGACGATGCGGTCCGACATCGTCAGCGCTTCCTCCTGGTCATGGGTGACGAAGAGGAAGCAGATCCCGAGTTCGTGCTGCAGGGTCTTGAGCTCGAGCTGCATTGAATGCCGCAGGTTGCGGTCGAGCGCCGACAAGGGTTCATCGAGCAGCAGAAGCTTGGGCCGGTTGATGATGGCGCGCGCCAACGCGACGCGCTGGCGCTGTCCACCCGACAACTGGTCCGGCTTGCGCCGTTCGAGGCCTTGGAGTCCGACCTGTTCCAGGGCCTCGGCCACACGTTTCATGCGCTCGCGGCGTGGCACGCCCGTGACCTCTAGTCCGTAACTGACATTGGCTTCGACGCGCAGATGCGGAAACAGCGCGTAGGTCTGGAACACGGTATTGACGGGCCGGTGTTGCGCCGGTACGCCGGTCATCGACTCCCCGGCGATGCGCACTTCGCCGGAATCGAGGTCTTCAAAGCCGCTGATGCAGCGCAACAGCGTCGTCTTGCCGCAGCCCGACGGACCGAGCAAGGTCACGAACTCGCCGGCTCGGACCGAAATGGAAACCGCATCGAGCGCGGTCACCGCGCCGCCTTCGGGCGCGGCGAACCGCTTCACGGCGTCGTACACCTCGGCCACCGGAGAGCCCGAACCGGGCGATCCAGTGCCGCGCATCCCGGGTAACGAACTCAGGCCGGTCGCCACCGTGCGCTGATTAGAATGGCCTGCTACTGAGCGGTTCGCACCCTGGTCCAGACACGATTGTACTTGCGCAGATCGTTGCCGAGATCCACGAATATCTGAAGCTTCGCCATCACCTCGGGTGGAGGATTCGTGTTCGGATTTTCCTTCAGTTCAGGCGGCAGGAGATCGCGCGCCGGTACGTTGGCCGTACCGTTGACCTGCTGAAGGGTGTTGAGAGCGGCAATCTCGGGCTGCATGTAGAACTCGAGGAACCGGATCGCACTGTCTTTGTTCGGCGCAGTCTCCAGGACGCAAATGTCCTCCTGGTACATGGTTGCGCCTTCTTCCGGGATCACGAATCCGAGCCGGTCGGGCTCCTGGAGCGTGAACAGTGTCGCGCCGACATACCAATGCGCCGCCGCGATGTCGCCGGCCTGAACGAGCGGCGCGACGTCATAGGTAAACGCCGAAATCTTGTCCGTGCGTTCGAGCAGCCAGGCCTCGGCTTCTTTGAGAGCGTCCGAATCGGTCGTGTTCACGGAGTGGCCTGTCATGATCAGGGCAATACCAATAGTCTCGCGCAGGTCGTCGAGCACGGTGATCTTCTTGCCCTTGTCCGGCAACGCAAAAAAATCTTCCCAAGAGGTAATCTCACCGGCCTCTTCCTTGTTGTAGAAGATGCCGACCGCACCCCAGGCATAGGGCAAACAGTAGGAGCTCTCGGGGTCTACACTGGAACGTTTGGCAATCGGGTCGATGTTCTCGAAACCGGGCAGCGTGTTGACCTTCGCATCGTGCAGAAGTCCGATCTTCTGCATGATGTCACGCATGTGAACCGACGGGAACACGATGTCGTAACCCGTCGCGCCCGCCTGGATTTTCGCCAGCATCTCCTCATTGGTGCCGTAGGTGTCGAGGGTCACCTCAATTCCGGTTTCCTCGGTGAATCGAGTCAGCACCTCTGGATTGATGTATTCACCCCAGTTGTAGACGTTGAGCTGGCCGTCCGCCGAAGCGGGTTGCGTTTGCAACACGCCGATGACACCGAGCATGGCGACGCCGGACGCGACGCCGATTCTACTCAAAATATGGTTCATGTTTGCCTCCGCTTTATTCTCCGATACCAGCATTCTGGCATTCAGCTTGTCAACCACCGCCGTCTCGAGGTGACGTTAAGAGATTATGTGTCAGGCGGGAAAGGGGTGCTCCCTGTGGTTGATGGAAAGCCACGAGCAGGAGCACCCCGATGCCACAGCAAGCTGCGGGTTGCCCGGTGACGATTATCGGCATGACGGTGATCATGATCGGCATGCCGATCACTGCCATATTGTGGTGGTGATCCCGCTGATGACGATGATCATCATCGTGGTCGGTTTGGCATAACCCCAAAAATGTCGCCGAACGCGGACATTCGCGAATGTCGTCGATCGAAGACATTTTCTTCTTGTCGCCGTTCGACGACATGTGTATATTGTCGTCGTTCGGCGACAAATGGGAAAGGCCATGCAGATCCGAACCCCCATAGACCTTGGCTTGGTCATTCGCGGCAGACGCCGCAAGCTCAAGCTGAGCCAAACCGAACTCGCCCGCAGAGTGGGGGCCGGACGGCAATGGGTCGTCGCCATCGAGCACGGCAAGTCCCGTGCCGAGCTCGGCTTGGTCCTCCGCACACTTTCCGCCCTTGATCTCTCCTTGACGATAGATGCCGACGATCGTCTTCCTCGGTCGCCCGACGACGTCAGCCCCATCGACATCGATGCCGTCGTAAACGCCGCCAAAGGAGAGCGCAAATGAGCGAGGTTCTCGTCGTCGTCGCCGATCGCCAAAGAGTTGAAGCTGTTGCGGGTGGGTCTGGTCAGCGTCGACGGCTCCAAGTTCAAGGCCAACGCGAGCAAGCATCGCTCGTTGAGCTATGAGCGTGCGGGCGCGTTGATCACGCAGTTGGAAGGCGAGACCGCGGCGCTGCTGAGCCGGGCGGAGGCGGCGGACGCGGGAGCCCAGGAGGACCCCCAGGCATTGTCGCAAGAGATTGCCCGGCGCGAGGCCTTACGCGACAAACTGGATGCGGCGCGGCGGCGTCTGGAGGCGCGAGCTGAGGCGCGGGCGGAAGCAGAGCGCGGAGCCTACGAGACCAAGGTGGCGGCGCGGGAGGCGAGCGGCATCGAAGCCTTGGTGTCGACCGCGGCGGAAGGCCGTCGGCGGAGCCACGACTTCCGCCCGGTGAAGCCTCTCCCGGCGGCAAAGGAGCCCAAGGCCGAATGGTTGAAGGCGATGGCGGAGAAGCTCGCGAGCGAAGAGGGTCGTGCCCTCTACAAGCTGCGCCGGCAGACCGTCGAGCCGGTCTTCGGCGTCATCAAGGCGGTGCTCGGCTTCGACGGGTTCTCGCTGCGCGGCCTCAAGAAGATCGAGGGCGAGTGGACCCTGGTAGCCCTCGCTTACAACTGCAAGCGCTTACACAAGCTGAGCCTGGCGATGTGAGTCGCCTGCCCGGGCTAGCGAAGGAGCGTATTACGGTTCTCTGAAGCCGTCGACACCCCGAAGCCGATCAACGAACGCCATCGGATGGAAACATCGCCACCCCGCCCGTCGGAAAAAACAAGGGCCGACAGACAGCCGAAAATCAATCGACGACCCAAAGTCCGACAGACTGTTAGGAAGCGCTGATTCAGGTGCCGTCAGCAAGACTGCGGCGCTGAGCCTCACGGCCTTCCTCAAAATCGAGTGCGAGCCGTGTACTACATGCGTTCCAGATTTCTCGAATTTGACGATCCCAAGCCTGCAAGACTATGTTGACTGACGCCATTCCATCGAGTTCACCATGCCCGACAGTCGCGCCTTGATCCAACCCTGTAGGGCCGTGGGAAGAGAGTCTGATCTTTGGGCATAGTTTTTGTATCGGTCAAGGGGCTCAAGGTGCCAGCACTGAATCTCTGCATCTTATCGACACCTCATCTCAGAAAGCGAGACGCCAGATATCTGACAGTACGGAAAATTTCCAGAAGCGGGCCACATGAACCCGACTCTTCCCCTGGTAAATGCTAGCGGTAAGGAGGATATCTTGACAAACGAAACCATATTCTCGGTCAATACTGTTGTTCCTGGCGAAGATGTCGTCCAAATAGATTATTTCTCAAACCACACTTTGTTGGACGCTGATATTGTTCTATTTACGCCTGAATCGTCAATACGTTTTTGCGACGAATTTTATCAGGGCCAGCCCTGCCTTTCCCAACAACGCTCGATTGTAGCGTTAGAGCAAAAAAGGCATTGGAAGAACGAGATCGTCACTGCAGTCAATGCCGGAAAGTTGATTATTATTTATTTAGAAGAGCCGAAAACATGTTTTCGGTATACAGGAGAGAAAGAAGTCTCAGGAACAGGTCGATATAAAAACGTTACCAATATCGTCACGAAAATGAACTCTTACGACACATTGCCCAATCTACATTATTATTCCGCGAAAACGGGGAAAAATACTAAACTTACTAAAGGAGGCTCATTTATTGCACCGTATTGGCGGGAGTTTTCCGAGTATTCACCCTATTGCGCTGAAGTCACCGGGGATTTTTCGGAGACTGTTCGTGAATCAGAGGTAGGGGGTAGAGTTGTGGGAGCCATAAAACGGTCTAATAATGGCGGCGCCATTCTATTTCTTCCCCCCGTAGATTTTTTCAGAGAGGAGTTCCATGCAGAGGACGATGAGGGCGAAGGTATTTGGACTGATGCCGGACTGCAGCTGGGCAAGAGATTTGTGGCGTCCATAAGTTCACTTGCCGACGGGATATCGGAAAACAAGAATATAGAACCACCGCCGAATTGGGTACTTGATGACAAATATCGTCTGTCCAGGGAGCGTTATCTTGAAAACGAGATTATCCAAATTGGCGAAAAATTAGCCCGACTCGAAGATAAGAAGACAAAATTTCAGAGACATTTACAGGCTGAGAGCTCACCTCGTCATCTTTTATACGAAAAGGGGAAACCACTTGAAGCTGCTATTATAGAGAGCTTAATAGTAATGGGCTTCGAGGCAGATAATTTTGATGATGGAGAATCCGAATTTGATGCAATCTTTTCAACGCCCGATGGAACTAGGCTCGTAGGTGAAGCGGAAGGTCGCGATAGCAAGGCAATTGATATAGGTACATTTAGCCAGTTGGAACGTAACATACATGAAGATTTTAGCCGCGATGAAGTTGGCAAATTAGCAAAAGGGGTATTATTCGGTAATGGTTTTCGACTATCGATGCCGACAGAGCGTGCTGGTGTATTCACCAGAAAATGCCTGATGGCTGCGAGGAGAACGGGATACGCATTAGTTCGAACACAAGACATGTTTGAACCAATTAAGTACCTCAAAAAACATCCTGATGATGGAGCTTACGGCGAGGCGTGTCGAAGAGCGATAGCGCATACGGAGGGTGATATCGTCAAATTTCCAATCCCTCCAACTGAAAAGCTCGTTGAGCAGGAAAACAGGAGTATTGATGGCAAAGAAAGCACGCAGGACGGGACATTAGAAACGATACGAGAAAAAGGACCTAGGAGGACAACGGAACCCTGTTAGCCGGACAAAGATTGGACGGCCCGTTCCTTTCTGTTGGGATTGGCCCATCCGAGAGATGCCTAGGCACCATTTTCGTCCCCTAGATCGTCCTAATTCCTATCTGTTCGAAGTGCTTAGATCTGGCAGTTTATCCGGGCTTTCGTCGCTAGAGGTTCCGCGAGCGTCTGAGCCGGGCCAGGGCGATGGATGAGCTGTTTGCCACCTTCGACCGCGAGCTTCGTCGTAGCGGCTATCTGGCGATGGGCGGTCAGAGCGTCGATGCGATCCTGGTGTCGGCGCCGAAGCAGCGCAACAGCGATGACCAGAAGCAGGCGATCAAGGCTGGCAGGAGGGCTGCCGAGATCTGGCCCGATCAGCCGACCAAAGCGGCGCAGAAGGGCACGCAAGCACGCTGGACCGTGAAAACCGGCCGGCGCAGAGAGCGCACGGGAACGCAACGACGCCTGCCCGAGATCGCGATCCCGGTGTTCGGCCACAAGAGCCATATCGCCATCGACCGGGCCTACGGCTTCATTCGCAGCTCGGCAGTGACCGACGCCGCCTGCCATGATGGCAGAAGGAAGGGCGTCCACGCCGCGAACCGGCAAACCGCCTCTATCGAGAAGAAACCGGCGCCAACTCAGCCCGCCGGCAAAATACCGGCGACAAAACCATACTCAATCGATGACCCAAAGTCCGACAGCCTGCTAGCTAACCCAGCACGCGCCCGGCGACGGCGTCGAGGCGCGCCGCCATCGCGGGATCGCGGGCCTCGGGCGCGGTGATCAGCGCATGCTCCAGCGCCCGGTCGCAGCCGGCGGCGCAGATCGGGCGGCGGGCGGGCGTCTCGGCGGCGAGCGCGGCGACCAGACGGCGGGCGCGCGCCGCGTTCTCCTGCAGGGTGCGCACGATCGCCTCGACCGTGACATGGTCGTGATCGGGGTGCCAACAGTCATAATCGGTGACCATCGCAACGGTCGCGTAACAGATCTCCGCCTCCCGCGCGAGCTTGGCCTCCGGCATGTTGGTCATGCCGATGACCGCGCAGCCCCACTGCCGGTAGAGCTCCGATTCCGCGAGGGTCGAGAACTGCGGCCCTTCCATCGCGAGATAGGTGCCGCCGCGCACCATGCGCACCCCGGCCGCCTCCGCAGCCGCCAGCAGGCGGTCGCCGAGCCGCGGGCATACCGGGTGCGCCATCGACACATGGGCGGCGAGCCCAGCGCCGAAGAAGCTCTTTTGCCGGGCGAAGGTGCGGTCGATGAATTGATCGACGAGGACGAAGTCGCCCGGCGCGAGGTCCTCGCGAAGGCTGCCGACCGCGCTCAGCGAGACGATCTCGCTCACGCCCGCGCGCTTGAGCGCATCGACATTGGCCCGGTAATTGATCTCGCTCGGCGGCAGCCTGTGGCCGCGGCCGTGGCGCGGCATGAACGCCATGTCGGTCTCGGCGAGGCGGCCGTGAAGGACGGCATCCGAGGGCGCCCCGAAGGGCGAGGAGACCCCGATCCACTCGGTCTCGCTCAGGCCCTCGATGTCATAGAGGCCGCTGCCGCCGACGACACCGAGGCGGACCGGGACGGTCTCGGCGGCCACCAGCGCCCGCTAGCCGAGATGGCGCGCGAAATGAGCCAGGGTTCGGTCGCGCGCGAGAGCAGCGGCGTCCGGATGATGGTCCGCCCGCTGGTCGCAATTGAAGCCGTGGCCGGCGCCCCGATAGACATGGACCGTGACGTCGGGGTGGGTCGCCTTGATCTCGTCGACATCCGCCATCGGAATGCCCGCGTCTTCGGTGCCGAAATGCAGCATGGTCGGGCAAGCCGGGGTCTCGCCGACGAATTGGATGATCTGGCCGCCGTAATAGCCGACCGCCGCATCGAACGACAGCCGGCACGCCGCGAGCCAGGCCAGCGAGCCGCCCCAGCAATAGCCGACGACGCCGATCTTCGCCGCGCCTTCGAGCGCGTCGGCGCCGGCCTTGATGTCCTGGACCGGCCCCTCCCAACCGATATCGGCCCTCAGCGCGCGGCCCTCCTCGACCGTTTCGCCGCTGTAGCCGAGCTCGGTCCCCTGCGCCTTGCGATCGAACAAGGCCGGTGCCAGGACCAGATAACCGTCGGCCGCGAAACCGTCGCACACGCCCCTGATATGGTCGTTGACCCCGAAAATCTCCTGCACGAGGACGAGCCCCGCCCGGGGTTCGCCATCCGGTGCGGCCCGGTATGCATCGAGAACGTGACCGTCGTCCGCGGTGAGCCGGACAACTGCGCCCATTGTGATTGCCTCCCTCTTCCCGTCATGCCGCGTGGCTCCACACGCTTGAACCTCACATAGCAGATCGGGCGGGGGCGGCGCTACAGGTTGAAGCGGAACAGCATGACGTCGCCGTCGCGAACGACGTAGCTGCGCCCCTCCTGACGCATGCGCCCGGCGCTGCGCGCAGCCTGCTCGCCGCCGAGCGCGATCAACTCGTCCGCCGCGATCGTCTCCGCGCAAATGAAGCCGCGGGCGAAGTCGGTGTGAACCCGCCCGGCCGCCTCGACCGCCGTGCTGCCCGCGGCGATCGGCCAGGCGCGCGCCTCGGTGGCGGTGGCGGTGAGAAAGCGGATCAGGCCGAGGAGGCGGTGACCGGCCCGGATCACGCGGTCGAGCCCGGGCTCTTCGAGACCGAGCGCGGCCAGGAAGGCGGCCTGCTCGGACGGATCGTCGAGCGCGGCGATCTCCGCCTCGATGGAAGCCGAGATCACGACCTGCTCGGCACCGCCAAGCGCGGCGTGGGCGGCGACCAACGCGCTGTGCTCGTCGCCCGATGCCGCGCTCGCCTCGGCGACGTTGCAGACATAGAGCACCGGCTTCGCGCTGAGCAGGTTGAGCGCCGCGACCCGGCGCCAGAGCGCCGGGTCGGATCGGTCGAGCGCGCGGGCCGGGCGGCCGGCCTCGATCAAGGCGAGCGCCGGCTCGATCGCCGCCAGGCTCTCCCGGGCGTCCTTGTCGCCACCGCGGGCGCGCTTGACCGCGCCGTCGCGCTGGCGCTCGAGGCTCTCCAAATCGGCGAGCATCAGCTCGGTCTCGATCAACGCGATGTCGCGCAGGGGATCCACCGCACCGGGGGCGTGCGCGATCTGGTCGTCCTCGAAACAGCGGACCAGGTGGACCAGCGCGTCGGTCTCGCGAACCTGCCCGAGGAACCGGTTGCCGAGCCCCTCGCCCTTGCTGGCGCCGGCAACGAGGCCCGCGATATCGACCACCTCGAGCGTGCTCGGCACGATCCTGCGGGAGCCCGCGAGCGCCGCGATCCGGTCCAACACCGGATCCGAAACCGGGATGCGCCCGATATTGGGCTCGACGGTGCAGAACGGGTAGTTGCCGACCTCGGCGGCGGCGGCGCTGACCAGCGCGTTGAACAGGGTGGACTTGCCGACATTGGGCAAGCCCACGATGCCGCATCTAAAGCCCATCGGGCGGCTCCGCGCGCGGCGCGCCGCCGGTCCGCGGGGGGTCGGGCCCAGGCGGCCGGGCGAGCAGCGCGACCCGGCTCATGAAGCCGCCGGCATCGCCGGCGAGCAGAAGCGGAAAGGCGTCCGCGATCGCCTCCAGGGTCCGCTTCAGCCAAACCTCGTCCGCGGCGGCGAAGTCGGAGAGCACGAATCCCCGCACCCGGTCCTTGTCGCCCGGATGGCCGATCCCGATTCGCACCCGCCAGAAATCGGCGCCGATATGGGCGCGCACGCTCCTGAGCCCGTTGTGACCCGCGACGCCGCCGCCGCATTTCGCACGAACCTTGCCGGCGGCGAGGTCGACCTCGTCATGCAGGACGATGACCGAAGCGGGCTCCAGACGATAGAAGCGCATCGCCGCACCGACGGCGCGGCCCGAATCGTTCATATAGGTCTGCGGCTTGAGCGCGAGCACCGCGGTCCCGCTCACCTGGCCGTCGGCGATCTCGGCATGAAAGCGGCTGCGCGGCTTGAAGGCGGCGAAGCCGTGGGCGCCTGCGAGCGCGTCGAGCGCCAGGAAGCCGGCATTGTGACGATGCCCGGCCGCGCCGGCGCCCGGATTGCCGAGGCCGACCAGGAGGCGGGCCGGAGCGCCCACCGGGAGCGCGCCGAACCAGCGAGAGAAGGCCGCGCTAAGACTCGTCGCGTTCCTCCGCGGGCGCCCCATCGGCGTCCTCCGCAGCGCCCTCCTCGTCGAGCTCCTCGCCTTCCAGCTCTTCGTCTTCCTCGCCTTCCTCCTCTTCCTCGACCATCACCGTCGGGGCGGCGATGGTGGCGATGGTGAAATCGCGGTCGGTGATGGTCGCGGTGACGCCCTCCGGCAGATCGATGTCGCTGATATGGATGCTGTCGCCGATGTCGCAGCCCGACACATCGGCCATGAGATATTCGGGGATCGCGTCGAGCGGGCAGAGAAGCTCGACCTCGTGGCGGACCACGTTCAGCACGCCGCCGCGTTTCAGGCCCTCGCATTCTTCCTGGCCCTCGAAGCGGACGGCCACCGACACGGCGAGCGCCGCGCCTTCGACATAGCGAATGAAGTCGACGTGGATCGGCGCATCGGTGACCGGATCGATCTGCACCTCGCGGGGCAGGACGCGGACCGTGTCGCCGCCGACCTTGAGGTCGTAGAGACGGGCGAAGAAGCCGCCCCGGCCGAGTTCGCGTTGGAGCGAGTTGTGGTCGACGGAGACGCAGAGCGGCTCGCCGCCGCCGCCATAGACGACGCCCGGCATGCGCCCGTCGCGCCGGAGCGCCCGCGCGACGCTCGTGCCGCGCGGCTCGCGCGGCGAGGCATCGATGACTGCTGATTCACTCATGATCGTGGTTCCTCGGGGTTCGGGATTGCCGGCTTCAGTCGAAGAGGCTCGAGACCGAGCTTTCCGAGCTGATGCGGCGGATTGATTCGGCGATCAACTGTGCGATCGAGAGCACGCGGATATTCTCCGCGACCCGCACGGCTTCGGTCATCTGGATACTGTCCGTGATCACCAGCGATTCGAGCGCCGACGACGAGACCCGCGCCGCGGCGCCGCCGGAAAGCACGGCGTGCGAGACATAGCCGTGGACCTCGCGGGCGCCGGCGTCCTTCAGAGCGCTGGCCGCATTGCACAGCGTGCCGGCGGAATCGATGATATCGTCGACGATGACGCAGCGCCGGTCCTTGACCTCGCCGATGATGTTCATGACCTCCGACTGGCCGGCGCCCTCGCGCCGCTTGTCGACGATCGAGAGGTCGGCGCTGAAGCGTTTCGCCATGGCCCGCGCCCGCAACACGCCGCCGACATCGGGCGAGACGAACATCAGGGGCTCGTTGTCGTAGTTCCTCCTGATGTCCTCGACCATGACCGGCGCCGCATAGAGGTTGTCCACCGGGATGTCGAAGAAGCCCTGGATCTGGCCGGCATGGAGGTCGAGGGTGAGGACCCGGTTGGCGCCGCTCACCTCGATCAGATTGGCGACCAGCTTGGCCGAGATCGGCGTCCGCGGCGCGGACTTCCGATCCTGCCGCGCATAGCCGAAATAGGGCATCACCGCGGTGACCCGGCGGGCCGAGGCGCGCTTCAACGCATCGAGGCAGACCAGCAGCTCCATCAGATTGTCGTTGGCCGGCGTCGATGTCGACTGGATCAGGAAGACGTCCTCGCCGCGCACATTCTCCAGGATCTCGACGAAGACCTCGGAATCGGAGAACCGGCGGATCGAGGTTTGCGTGAGCGCGGTGTTGAGCGCCGCCGCGATCGCCTCAGCCAGCGGCCGGTTGCTGTTTCCGGCGACGAGCTTCATCGATGACGATTCCCCGGAGCGTGCGGCGGGACGAGGCACCCGGAGCCTTGCCCTCGGCGCCGGTGCGGCGGAATGTATCAACCCGCCCGAACACTGTAAACGGTCTTACCGATACGATTTTACCGGATCGCGCTCGGGTCCTCATGGGCCATGGCGCGCCGCAGCAGAGCGGCGATGCCCGGCGCGCCGGCCTCGGCCACGGAATCGGCGAGGCGACCCCAGGCGCCGTTCAGACTCCCCACCGGCACGCTGTTGCTCTGGGTGACGGTGCCGATCCGCGCGCCGTCGGGGCGCAACACCGTCCACGCGATCTCGACGGTCTCGGCCGTCGATGCGGTCAGGTGCGGCGTCACATAGACGCTGCCGAGCACCAGGACCGTCTCCTCGCCGAGGGCGCCTGCGAGCGCGATGCCTTCGCGTGCGAGCGCCCGGCGCATGGCGCGGGCAAGCGACAGTCCGCCATCGCCGGGGGCGCCGTCGACGGCCCACAGCACGACCGGCGCCACGGCCGCCTGACCGCGCGTCGCCGCCGGCGGCGGCTCGAGCAGGGCGACGATCCGCTCGGCGGTCCGCTCGGCGATGGCGACCACGTCGAGCACCGTCGTCTCGCGCCAGGCCGCGCGCGGTTTCGGCTCCTCGAAGTTGAGCGAGGTCGAGCCGTCGGGCTCGACCAGGATCCAGAGCAGGCGGTCGCCGGCTTCTCTCTCGATCCGCCCGGTCAGCGCGATACTGCCCCGGTTGGCGAAATGCGCGCTCGCCGGCACGTCTCGCTTCTGCAGGGCGCTGACCACGCCGTCCACCAGAGCGGCCGATATCGGCGCCGGCAGCCCCTCGACCTGGCGCACGACGACGCCGGCCCGAGCGCCGAGGCCGGTGGCGACGCGCTCCAGCGGGCTCTTCTCGGCCGGCTGGAAGGGGCGCGGCAGCGTGCCGCAGGCTGCGAGGGCCGTGCACAGCAGCAGGATCGGCAGGAACCGCATGGCGGCGACGCTACGAGCCCGCACCGGCCAGCACGCAGCTCGCGACCAAGCCGACGAACAGGAGAACGCCGAAGATGATCACATAGGGCATATCAACGGCCGAGCGCCACGAGCGAGATATTGCGCCCATAGTCGGGCTCCCCGCGGCGGAGGCTCCGTCGGTAGCTGAAAAAGCGCTCGGCTTCGGCGCAGCTATCGCCGCCGGTCGCCGCGACCTCGGCGAGGCCGAGCGTCCGCAGGCGGCGCCCGACATAGCCGGCGAGATCGAACAGGTAATGCTTCCGCGCCGGTAGGAACAGGTCCTGGTCCTCGGGCCTCTCGGCCAGGAACGGCGCCGGGAAGGCGGGGCCGACCTCGTAGGAGGCCGCCCCGATCGAGGGGCCGAGCACGGCGCGGATGGCGCCGGCCCGCGCGCCCAGGCCGACCATGGCCGCGACCGCGGCCTCCACAATCCCGTCGAGCGCGCCGCGCCAACCGGCATGCGCCGCGCCGATGACGCCGGCCTCGCGATCGGCCAACAACACCGGCACGCAATCCGCGGTCAAAATCGCCAGCGCCAGCCCGGGCGTCGCCGTCGCCATCGCGTCGATGCGCGGCGCGGCGTGCGGCGCCCAGGGCTCGGTCACCGCAAGCGCGGTCGTGCCATGCACCTGGTATCCGGTGCACAGCGCCGCCGGCGGCACGCCGCCGGCGGCGGCGACGCGCGCGCGGTTCTCACGCACCGCTTCGGGATCGTCGCCGGAGCCGTAACCGCAGTTGAGCGAGCGGTAGAGCCCGCCGCTGACCCCGCCCGCGCGGCCGAAGAAGCCGTGGCGAACCCGCCCGCTCGGATCGTCGAGCAGCGCATGGCCGATCGGCTCGATCATGACGCCGGGCCGGGCACTTGCACCGCCTCGAAGCCCGGCGGCGCGGCGAGCGCCGGGTGGGTGATCGCGAGCGCCTTGAACAGCTGCCCCATCCGCCTCACACCGGTGAGCCGGTGGAGACCGGAATCGATCGCGCGCGCCTGGTCCGCGCTCGCACGCCGCCTGAGACAGGCCGCCCGCGCATCGATGCCCAAGGCCTTCAGGAAACGGCCCTGCGCGAGCGGGCCGAACGCCCGGACGCCGTGCCGCCGCGCCGCGCCGGCGAGCGCCGAAAAATCGACATGGGCGGTCAGATCGGCGGCGCCGGGATCGTCGAGCACGCCACAGGGGCGGTGCCGCCTCACCGCCTGGAGCGTATCGCCGATGCCCGGCCGCTCGGGCCCGTAGTCGACGATCAGAGCCGCGCCGCCGTCGGCCTCGATACGCGTGGCGAGCACAGCGGCGAGCGCCTCGCGCGCCGGCGCCTGCTCGATGACGGCGCCGGCGGGTGCTGCGTCGAGGCCGGCGGCCTCCGGCCCGCGCGCGCCGGCGGTAGCGAAGCGGAGCGCATCGGAGGCCGGGTCGAGGGCGACGACGCGCTCCCGCCAGCCATCGCCGATGTGCTCGAACTGACGGATCGGGAGCGCGTCGAAGAACTCGTTGGCGATGACCAGCGCCGGGCCGCGCGGCACGGTCTCGACGCCGTCATGCCAGGTCGGGCCGGCATCGGCGAGCAGCGCGCGCTGCATCCCGCGCAGGGTCTCGTTCGATTCGACGAGATGCAGGTCGACCGCGTCGCAGAACCCCGGGACGGCCCGCGCGGCGCGCAGCGCATCGGCGAGCAGCGTGCCGCGGCCGGGGCCGAGCTCGATCAGGCCGACCCGCCGCGGCCGGCCCATGCGCCGCCACAGGACCGCGCACCAGAGCCCGACCAGCTCGCCGAACATCTGGCTCACCTCGGGCGCGGTGATGAAATCGCCGCCGCGGCCGATCGGCAGCCCCCGCCGGTAGTAGCCGAGCGTCGGGTGCGCGAGGCAAAGTTCCATATAGGCCGCGACGCTGATCGGCCCGTCGCGCCGAATCCGCTTCCGGATCTCCGCCGCGAGCGCGGTCATCGCGCGGCTCAGCCTGGCGCCCGCCTGAGCGGCGGCAGGCGCAGAATCAGGTAGAGGCCGAGAAGCACCATCGGGATCGAGAGCACCTGGCCCATGGTGATCCCGGACAGGATGAAGCCGAGAAAGGCATCGGGCTCGCGGAACAGCTCGGCGACAATCCGCACGATACCGTAGCCGAGGTAGAAGAGACCGGCGAGGGTCCCGGGGCGCGACGCGAGGCGCGGCATATGCGCCGCCACGGTCAACACGGCGAACAACAGGATCCCTTCGAGCGCCGCCTCGTAGAGCTGGCTCGGATGGCGCGGCTCGGGCCCGCCGCTCGGGAACACCATCGCCCAGGAGACCTCGCTCGCCCGGCCGTAGAGCTCGCCATTGATGAAGTTCGCGACGCGGCCGAAGAACAGCCCGATCGGCACCGCCGCGCAGATCGCATCGCCCACCACGAGCAGGCTGACCCTCTTCGACCGCGCGAACAGGATCGAGACCACCAGCACGCCGAGCGCGCCGCCGTGAAAGGACATCCCGCCCTGCCAGATCAGCAGGATTTCCGCGGGATGGGCGAGGTAATAGCCGGGCTGATAGAAGAGCACATAGCCGAGCCGGCCGCCCACCACCACGCCGAGGGTGCACCACACCACCAGATCGTCGGCGTGGCGCTTGGTCAGGGCGGCGATGCGGTGCTCCGCGAGATAGCGGACATATTGCCAGCCGATCACGAGGCCGAGCACATAGGCCAGGGCATACCAGCGAATCGTGAGCGGGCCGATGTCGACGATCACCGGATCGATGGCGGGGAAGGCGATGGCGAGGGTCATCGGTAGGGGTCGGCCTTGCTCAAATAGTCGCGCACATAGCGCCCGACGCCCTCCTCGATCGGCGTGAAGGGCGCGGTGTAGCCCGCGCGCCGGAGCCGATCCATCCGCGCCTCGGTAAAATACTGATAGCGCGCGCGTATCGCCTCCGGCATCTCGATATAGTCGATCCGCGGCGGGCGAGCGAGAGCGCTGAACAGGGCATGGGCGAGCGCCGCGAAGCTCCGCGCCGCGCCGGTGCCGACATTGAACAGGCCATTGACCCGCGGATTGTCCAGCAGCCACAGCATCACCGCCACGCAATCGCCGACCCACACGAAATCGCGGCGCTGGCCGCCATCCGGATAGCGCGGATCGTGGGACTTGAAGAGCCGGACCGGCCGGCCCCGGGCGGCGCCGGCATAGACCCTCGCCACCACGCTGCGCTGATTGCCTTTGTGGTATTCGTTGGGACCATAGACGTTGAAGAATTTGAGGCCCGCCCATTGCGGCGGCCGCGGCGCGCCGGCGGCCAGCATATGGGCGACCCGGCGGTCGAACAGATGCTTGCTGCGGCCATAGTGGTTGAGCGGGCGGAGCCGCGCGAGCGCCGCGACCGAGCCGTCATCGTCGAAGCCGTTGCCGCCGTCGCCATAGGTCGCCGCCGAGGAGGCGTAGATCAGCGTCACGTCATGCGCCGCGCACCAGCGCCAAAGCGCGAGGCTGGCGCGATAGTTGTTGCGCGCGAACAGGCTCGCGTCGGTCTCCATCGTCGAGGACGTCGCGCCGAGGTGAAACACCGCGCGGACCGCGCCGGCATGGGCGGCGAGATAGGCAGGCAGCGCGGCAGGCTCGATGACCGCCTCGAGCCTGCGCTTGGCGATGGTTCGGCCGTTCTCGCCCGCGCCGGGCGAGTCGCAGACCACCAGCGGGCCCGCGCCGCGCTCCTCGAGAGCGGCCACCAGATTCGAGCCGATGAATCCGGCGCCGCCCGTGACGACGATCATGCCGCTCCCCACCGCCGTGCCCGTTCCGCCGGGCACCGCCGGTTATAGGATCGCCCCGGCATCGCGGGCAAGCCTCGCGGCGGCTTGTATCCCGGCCCTTCCGTGTCGCGCTTCTCGTTCTTTGAGAGCTTTGGCTTTGGAGTTAGGCTATTGGTGATCATTCTCCCGTTCGATTAAAGGTTGGGAGCGATTCAATGCGTGGGCTGAGCCTGAGAATACCGGCATCTTCAGCGTTCTTAGTATTGTCTTTGTATGCATTGACGGCCTTGGCGCAAAATGCGCCGGGCGATGCCGAAATCACGCTGGCGCTGAGAGCTGATCTGCCAGCCTACTGGTCCGTCGAATCGGTGGATATTCGGGCGTCCGTAAATGACGGAGACGAGGTGACGCCTCGCTACAGGCAACGGTTCGTGGCGAACGTCGTGCCTAATGAGGACTTGTACGCTCTCGCCCCCGGCGGTCAAGCCATGGGCCCGTTCAAACTGCTGGTCACAACAAGAACAACGACCGAGGCGTACAAACTATATGGAATTGCGTCTTCCGGCCTCGCGCTTGGGGATTGGGTTACCGAAGTCGCTTTGGAGAATCCGGTCGAAACTTTGGGACGGCCGGCCTCATTGTTCTCTGTACCCGTGGTCGTCGCCGGCTCGAAAGACGTCGAGCGGGTCGCAGCGCATCTCATGGCGACGCAAGAATTAACCAAGACGGTCGTTGAGGCCCTGGCTCGAGCCAACGCCAGTACGGAGGCCTTGAGTCAACTCGCCGCGCAGGAGCGGGAGGCGCTTGAAACAGCCAATCAGCAGCGCCTAGGAGCTCTTAGGGCGCAGTACGACCAAGAGACGGCCACGATCAAGGCGGCAGCCGAGCGGGAACGGGCAGCACTTGAGGAAATGAACCGGAAACTCCTCGAGAAATTGAAAAAGAAGCTCAATGAAGAGAGTTCGGCTATCGAGGCAATCGCCGAGACTGCGGCACAAGAGCGCAATCGCCTGATCGAAGAAAACCGGCGCAGCCTTGAGGCTCTGAAGGCGCAATATGAAGAGAAGCGTGCCGCGGCGATGGCGGCAGCGGAAACTCTTCAATACGTCGCGAAAGCGAAGGCGGAGGTAGCGGCGCTTGAGGAATTATCAACCGTCCAAGATATTTTGGCGCGGACTAGGCAGCGTGTGGCGAAGCAGCAGCAAGAGCTCGTTTCCGCACAAACCGCAGAAAGAAAAAAGCGTTATGAGGAATTGAGCCAGGTCTTGCGATCCGAGGACGCCTCGGCGCGCAACGCCGCCTGGGACGCGGTGCTTTCCTCCGATGACACCCGGCTCAAGGCCGCCGCACTGGACGCCATAATGGCCTCCAGTGATGAACCCCTGAAAGCCACAGCAATGCGGGAGGCGATGACTTCGGGAGATAGCGAGCTTCAGTCCAGAGCCATGGCGGCATGGATTTCTCAAAAACCGAGCATTAGCGTTTCAGTACAATCCGATGACAGCTCGGGAATCATGATATTCTCTATTACATCGGTAAAGAAAGACCTGACGTTTTCGGGAAGCTTCAGAAATATGGCGTGGCGTAGTAATAATAATAAGGATGTAAAAGATAATGGTTCAGGCTTTGTGAGTGGGCGTCAACTTACATTGAGTGGTGACTTCCTCGGTTATGGAGACAGAAAATTCAACTGCTCAACCAAACTCAAACTGGATGATGACGCAAAATTAACGGGAAAAACTCATTGTGGAGAGGAAGCTTATACGTCAGAGATAGATTTTTGGTCTAAATAACTCAATAATATGAAAATTTATATTCTGAAGGGGGCAGGCTAAGAAAAAAACTGTCCAGCCAGATCAAATCGATCAGTTACCTCAAGGCTCACGCTGCCGAGATCATCCGCACGTCGGAGACCGGCGGCCTCTTGTCCCGCCTCTGGCGCCGGCTCCCGAACTCCTAGAGCATCCATGATCCCATTTTGAACTTTCCCTATTTGTATGGCTCTGGACCATGCAAGAGCCTCCCTCATAAAATTGACTTGTCGAGAACAATGTGAACTGACCGGTTCATGTACCATATGAATTGACCGCTTCGGTTGAGGTTGCCGTCGAAGCGGATCACGCAGGATGAATGGGGCGGGCCGACGGTCTCTCCACGCGTCCTCAGGCGATGTGGTAGAGGCGGCTCTGTAGGTTACCGGTGACGATATCGACCACTCGCGGGACGAGCGGTTGCAGCTCCTCTACGCGTTTCCGGGAGGCCGTCATCACGATGACGGGTATCGGTAGATCGTCCAGGTTCTGCTGGTATTCAATGCCTCGCTCGGCGGTGATGAACGCATCGAAGCCGTGAGCCGCTGCCAGTCGTAGCAGGTCACCGTTCTTGCTGCCTGCCCAGCCCATTCGCTGCACGTGCGCAGTTCGAAAAGACCTGGGAAATGCGCGCCAAGCTGCCTCGGAATGGATTCGTCAAGCAGCAGCTTCATTCGCGTCTCCGGCGAGAACGGCCTTTGCGCGCGCGAGAACGTCGATTGCCTGGCTTCGCGAAACCGTGGGGTGGTTCTCCAGGAACTCGTCAAGCCGATCCCCGGCTTCCAAATACTCGATCAAGATACGTATCGGGACCCTGGTTCCGGAAAAAACCGGTGTCCCGCCGAGGATATCGGTGTCCTTGTCGATGAGCGCGTCTACCATCGCTCGCTCCTCGGTTTTGAAATGGAACCGATCGCGCTGCCGGAAGCCCGCCAAGGGGCCGAAGATGCGAAGCGCGGCGCTATTCTATCAAACATGGCATCTCAGAGTCTGGCCCGTCCCCGCGGAACCTCCATCTGGACCATGAATCTGGAGCTATCCGGCATATTGCCGTACATATGATGAGCGCGAGGAGGATTGGAATGTTACCGTTCGAGGACAGCGCGGCCGCCATCGACGAGCCCAAGACGGCGCGCATGGAGCAACGCACCAAGGCTCATGTGAAAGCGCGGATACGCTACGCTGCGGCCCTGCTGGGCGTGGATGAAACGACATTCGTGACCAGCGTTGCCTATGAGCGCGCACAGAAGACGATCGAAGACCATGAGCGCACCGTGCTCGCACCGGAAGATCGCGAGGCGTTTTTCGCGCTCCTCGACGCCCCGGCCGCGCCGACGGACGTCTTGAAAGCGGCTGTGCGGCGGCACCGGCAGATCGTCTGGCGTGACGTCTGAGCCGGGCACCGGCCTTATCGTCGATATCGAGCCGTTCGATCCCGCCAGACATGATCGAACGGCTTTTTCGTGCGGCTCGGGCCGCATCGACAACTACCTGGAACGCACGGCGCGGAAACACCAGAAAGACGGTTTCGCCAGAGTCTTTGTCGCCGTTTTGCCCGGTGAGACCGGCATTCTTGGATACCATGCCATCAACGCCCATGCCGTCGAAGCCGAGGCTTTGCCCGCAGCGTTCTCGCGCAGGACGCCGGGACACGGCTATGTGCCCGCCGCATATCTTTCGATCGTCGGTGTGGATTTGAGCGTTCAGGGACGAGGACTTGGACGGGCTCTTATCGTCGACGCGTTCAACCGTCTGCTCTCCCTGTCGGAAGAGATTGGCCTTGCGGTCGTCGTTCTCGGCGTCCTCGAGGAGGGCGGCGCCGAGGCGATCGCGCATCGCACGCGGTTCCATGAGCGTCTGGGCTTTCAATCACTGCAAAGCCGGCCGATGCGCATGTATTTCTCCATCAAGAATATCCGCGCAGTGTTCCAGGACTGACGGCCGTCGCGGCGGGCAGGCCGAGATTGACGAACAACGGTTGGCCCGCAGCCCCCCCATTGCCCCGGCGCGCGGCCATGGCATACTGGCGGCCATTCCACAGGAGACCAGCGATGCAAACCGACAGCCGCCTCTTCGATGACGTCGCCCGGGTCGCGACCGGTGCCATGGGCGCGGCGAGCGGCCTCAAGGACGAGCTCGACGCGCTCGTCAAACGCCGGCTCGAGCGGATCCTGGCCAAGATGGACCTGGTGCCGCGCGACGAGTTCGACGCCGTCAAGGCCATGGCGGCCAAGGCGCGGGGCGAAGCGGAAGCGCTCGCGGAGCGGGTCGAAAAGCTGGAAGCAAGGCTCGCGGAGCCGAATGACGGCTAGCCGGCCGCCGCGCCCGAGGAGGGACGCCATGGACAACATGGACAAAGAGACCCGGACCGAGCTGGAGGCCGCCGCCTTCCGCACCCTGGTCGCGCATCTGCGCGAGCGCACGGACGTCCAGAACATCGAGCTCATGAACCTCGCCGGCTTCTGCCGCAACTGCCTCTCGAAATGGTACCGCGCCGCCGCCGAGGACAAAGGCCTGGATATGGATCTCGACCAGGCCCGCGAGCTGGTCTACGGCATGACCTATGCCGAGTGGAAGGAGCACTTCCAGACCAAGGCGAGCGAGGAGCAGAAGCGCAAATATGCCGAGGAAGCCGCGAAGCACGGCTTCTGATCCGCTCGCTCGAGGCCCCGGCCCGGGCGCCTGTTTCGCGCCGATGCGCGGCCCCCGCGGCGCCTGACCCGCGCGGCGCCGCCGAGCGACTGTCTTCCGCACGAGCCTTGGAGAGCCCCCACCGCCGCCGCCGGTTGCGAACGCGCGCATCGAGCCTATAGAAGGATCGGGCGGGAGCGGCACGGCGATCGGCGCCGCCGCGCGATATCGAGGCAGAGCGATGACGAAACCGGTCGGCGTCGGGTTCCTGGGCTCCCAGTTCGTGAGCGGGATTCACGCCCGGGCGCTCAGACGCAATCCTCATGCGAGGCTGGTCGCGGTGGCCTCGCCGACGCCCGGCCATGCCGAGGCCTTCGCCGCGGACTATGGCCTGGCCCATCATTTCACCGACCACCGCCCGCTGCTCGAGCGCGCCGATATCGACATGGTGGCGATCGGCACGCCCAACGACACCCATTGCGCGCTGGTGCTGGATTGCGCCGCCGCGGGCAAGCATGTGGTGCTGGAGAAGCCGATGTGCCTGAGCCTGGCCGAGGCCGACCGCATGATCGCCGCCTGCGAACAGACCGGCGTGCTCTTCATGTATGCCGAGGAGCTCTGCTTCGCGCCGAAATATATGCGCCTGAAGGCGCTGCTCGAGTCCGGTGCGCTCGGGGCGCCGACCCTGATCAAGCAGTCGGAGAAGCATGACGGCCCCCATGCGCCGCATTTCTGGGACGTCGCGCGCGCCGGCGGCGGCGTGCTGATGGACATGGGCTGCCACGGCACCGCCTTCGCCCGCTGGATGCTCGACCGCGCGCCGATCGCCTCGGTCTATGCGCAGCTCTCGACCCAGGTCCACGGCGACAAGACCAAAGGCGAGGACAACGCGCTGCTGATCCTCGAATTCGAGGGCGGCTGCCTGTTCCTCAACGAGACCAGTTGGACCAAGCCCGGCGGCATGGACGACCGAGCCGAGCTGCACGGCTCCGAAGGCGTGGCTTACGCCGACCTGCTCCACGGCAATTCGATCGAGACCTACAGCCGAAGCGGCTACGACTATGCGGTCGAGAAAGGGGGCGAGACCAAGGGCTGGAGCTTCACCATCTACGAGGAGGAATGGAACTACGGCTTCTGGGGCGAGTTCGACCACTTCGTCGACTGCGTCCGCAACGGCACGCCCCCGGCGGTGACCGGCGAGGATGCGCGCGCGGTCCAGGAGGTGCTCTTCGCGGCCTATGAATCGGCGCGCATCGGCGCCAAGGTCGCGCTCCCGTTCGAGACCGACGCGGCCAAGCCCTGGGACCTCTGGGGCAAGGGCTGACGGCGGTGCGCTTCACCGTCCTGCCGGATCGCGAGGCGCTGAGCCGGCATGCGGCGGACGCGGTGCGGGCGGCGGCGCGGGCGAAGCCCGGCCTGCTGGTCTGCCTCGCGAGCGGCGAGACCCCGAGCGCGACCTATGCGCGGCTCGCCGAGGCGCCGGGGCGGCTCGCGGCGGCGCGCTTCATCCAGCTCGACGAATGGGCCGGCCTCGGCGCCGACGACCCGGCGAGCTGCGCGCATTATCTGCACCGCGCCCTGCTCGGCCCGCTCGCGGTCCCGCCCGACCGCCATATCGGATTCCGCGGCGCAGCGCCGGACCCGGCCGCCGAGTGCCGCCGGGTCGAGGATGCGCTGGCGGCCGCCGGGCCGATCGACCTCTGCATCCTCGGGCTCGGGCGAAACGGCCATCTGGCGCTCAACGAGCCTGCCGACAGCCTCGATCCCTCCTGCCATGTCGCGACGCTCGCCGAGAGCTCCCGCGCGCACCCGATGCTGGAGGGCGCGGGCATGCCGGTCCGTAACGGCCTGACCCTCGGCTTGCGCGCCATCCTTCAGTCCCGGCGCGTGCTGCTCCTGGTCGGCGGCGCGGCCAAGCGTGCGCCGCTCGCGCGGCTCGCGGAGCGGCGCGTCACGCCGGCGCTGCCGGCCTCCTTCCTCTGGCTCCATGCCGACGCGCACTGCCTCTGCGATCGGGCCGCGGCCGACGGCGCCGCCCTGCCCGCTTCCGCACAGGCTCAGGCCGGCCCGTGACCAGCGGCCACGCCGTCGGCATCGATATCGGCGGCACCAAGATCGCGGTCGGCGCGGTCGACGGGAGCGGCGCGATCCGGGCGCGCCGCACCATCCCGACCGACGCCGGCGCGGGCTTCGACGCGGCGCTCGCGCGGCTGATCCGGGCGATCGACGAGACCCTCGCCGAGGCCGGCGTCGCGGCGGCGGCGCTGGCCGGCCTCGGCCTCGGCTGCCCCGGCCCGTTCGACGAGGCGAGCGGGCGGATCGAGAACTGGTACACCCTGCCGGGCTGGGACGGCTGCGATATCGCGGGCCCGCTCGCCCTGCGCTACGGCAGGCCGGTGCGGCTCGCGAACGACGCGGACGCGGCACTCCGGGGCGAGGCGCTGGCCGGCGCCGCGCGGGGTGCGCGCATCGCGGTCATGCTCACCATCGGCACCGGCATCGGCGGTGCGGCGCTGGTCGACGGCGCGCTGCACCGCGGCGCCGCCGGCGCCCATCCCGAGATCGGCCATCTGCCGATCGATCCCGCCGGCCCGGAATGCTATTGCGGGACCCGGGGCTGCCTGGAAGCGCTCGCCGCCGGGCCCGCGCTCGCACGCGCCGGCGCCGCCTTCGGCTATGCGGACGCCGGCGCCGTCTTCGCCGCCGCGGCGGCCGGCGAGGCGGCCGCCGAAGCGATCGTCGCGCGCGGCGCGGACGCGGTCGAGACCGCGGTCTGGGCCTTGATCCACAGCTTCCTGCCGGAGCGGATCCTGTTCGGCGGCGGCATCGCCGATGCGCATTTCCCGCTCTACCGCGACGCCGCCCAGCGCGCGATCGCACGCGCGACGCTGGTGCCCGAAGGCGCGATTCGCGTGGTCAAGGCGGCGCTCGGCAATGACGCCGGCCTGGTCGGCGCCGCGACGCTGGCGCTGGAGGGCGGCTGACGGCCGCTCCCTCACACTCATGAGGCCGCGCCGGCTGGCCCGCCGGCTTGGCTAATGTGGAGGCCGGTCGTCGGTGGCCACCCGCCATGGAGGCGCCGTTCGGCGGGGTGAAGGAGTCCGGGATCGGCCGCGAAGGCTCCTACCAGGGCCTCGACGAGTTCCTCGAGACCAAGTACCTCTGCATGGGCGGCGTATCTGCCTGACGCTCCGCCGGCCCGTCAGTCCGCGCTTGCGCCTGGACGGCGCTCACGACCATCGCTTGTGAGTCGAGGTCGAACGCCTCTCTCGCGTTCGGCACGGCGAACGCGGCTGCCGTGACCCCGCAAACCTGTCATGCGGACGATGCGCCAAGAGAGGCGTCGTCGCCGGAGCCCAACTTCGTTTCGATTTCCCTGCGGATATCCGTCGCGATCTCCAGCACTTCAACCGGCGCCCGGACCACCTCGCCAGCACGCTGCCGCAGCGCCACCACTAACGGCATCAGCGCATCGGTCTTTTCACTTTCACTGGACAGAACGCCGACCAAGTCGCGCTCAGATGCCCCGGCTGCTATCAGGTTGGGTACATGCTCCAACATCTCACTCACCATAGTGTCTTCGCCAGGGACGAACACGGCGTAAAGCGAGCGGAACACATCCATGGCGGCTGTGTGTTGTTCCAGCAAGAGGAGAGCCCTGGTCCTAACCCACCGCGCTCGTCGTTCCAACGCACCTTTCTCGATTCCGGCCAAGACGCCCACTCTTCGTTCAACTTCCTCACAAGTATGTAGAGCTTCTTCCGTGCGGCCGAGCCGGATTTCCGTTTCAGCCTTGTTGACGAGGGACCTAGCGACCGTCACCTGAAGCTCGGGGACGTCGCTGTCTCCAAATCGCGCGGCCACCGCGTCGTGGGTGGCCATCGCCGCCTGGGCGTCGCCGAGCTGTTTTTGCGTGACTCCCTTGTAGACCAACGCCTTGGCGACCGTCACCTGAAGCTCGGGGACGTCGCTCTCTCCAAATCGGGCGGCCACCGCGTCGTAGGTGTCCATCGCCGCCTGGCCATCGCCTAGCTGTCCTTGCGTGATTCCCTTGTTGACCAACGCCCCGGCGACCGCCACCTGAAGCTCGGGCAGTTCGCTGTCTCCAAATCGGGCGGCCACCGCGTCGTAGGTGGCCATCGCCGCCTGGGCGTCGCCGAGCTGTTCTTGCGTGAATCCCTTGTTGACCAATGCCTTGGCGACCTGCACCTGAAGCTCGGGGACGTCGCTGTCTCCAAATCGGGCGGCCACCGCGTCGTAGGTGGCCATCGCCGCCTGGGCGTCGCCGAGCTCTCCTTGCATGACTCCCTTGTTGACCAACGCCTTGGCGACCTGCACCTGAAGCTCGGGGACGTCGCTGTCTCCAAATCGGGCGGCCACCGCGTCGTAGGTGGCCAGCGCCGCCTGGGCGTCGCCGAGGAGCATTCCTTGCGTGAATCCCTTGTTGACCAACGCCTTGGCGACCTGCACCTGAAGCTCGGGGACGTCGCTGTCTCCAAATCGCTCGGCCACCGCGTCGTAGGCAGCCATCGCCGCCTGGGCGTCGCCGAGCTCTCCTTGCGTGAATCCCTTGTTGAACAACGCGCTGGCGACCTGCACCTGAAGCTCGGGGACGTCGCTGTCTCCAAATCGGGCGGCCACCGCGTCGTAGGTGGCCATCGCCGCCTGGGCGTCGCCGAGGAGCATTCCTTGCGTGATTCCCTTTTTGACCAACGCGTTGGCGACCAGCATCTGAAGCTGGGGGACATCGCTGTCTCTAAATCGCGCGGCCACCGCGTCGTAGGTGGCCATCGCCGCCTCAGCGTCGCCAAGCTCTCCTTGCGCGAATCCCTTGTTGACCAACGCCGCGGCGACCTGCACCTGAAGCTCGGGGACGTCGCTGTCTCCAAATCGCTCGGCCACCGCGTCGAAGGCGGCCATCGCCGCCTGGACGTCGCCGAGCTCTCCTTGCGTGATTCCCTCGTTGACCAACGCCTTGGCGACCGGCACTTGCCCGTCTCCGGTCTCGTCGGCTTCGGCCATAGCCTCGCGGAAATTCAGTTTGGCGCCTTTGTCGCCTATAGCCATGGCTCGCTCGGATGCCGAACTGATGG
Source organism: Alphaproteobacteria bacterium (assembly GCA_965248825.1). Taxonomy (GTDB): domain Bacteria; phylum Pseudomonadota; class Alphaproteobacteria; order UBA828; family UBA828; genus WTGU01. The sequence goes on from CBDFKL010000006.1 coordinate 451,674, forward strand.
CCTGCCATTCCTCGTGGGCGAAGATACGGCCGAATTGCGGCGTTTCCGCTATCGCCTGCTCAATTCCCTCACGAAGGGTTGGCGACTGCACGGCCTCCCGACGCAGCTGTCCCGCCATCTCGGTTAGTTCATCATCGGTGTAGAACACTGCCATGAAGCGAATCAGGTTGCGGACGACGGCTGCCTCGTCGCGTTCACGCCGCAGCTTGTAGTAGATGCTGTAGAGACGTTGTGCGGCCACATAGACACGCTTTCTGCCGTTTCCTTCCACGACGACCGCGCCCCGCTCGACGAGCCTTCCGAGCAGGGTCGATACGGTTCGAACGTCCAGACGCGCGCGAGCCGCGATTTCTCCGGTGGTTGACGGTTGCCAGAGGTCGATCAACGCCAGATAGACTCGGCGTTCGGTCTTTGCGAAGCCTTCGAGGTGAGCACGAAAATACTCGGTGTGGTCGTCGATTAGCCTTACCAGATCTTCCATCAACTGACCCAGGGATCGGTGCTGTGCAAACTCACCGATGATGACCAGGAGGCGAGGGTCACCTCCGGTCAAGATCTGCAACGGCCTGATTTCACGTTCCCTAACATCGTCACCCGTCACCATTTGCCACAGGCGGCGGCACTCGCCGGTTTCCAGCGGCTCCAGACGCACGATTCGAAACAGCTCGAAGAACGCATGTTCCGCGTCCTCCAGTTCCCGAAAACGACTGGTGGCGGTGGCAAGCAGAATGATCTGGGGTTCCGACTGCAACACTCCGCGAAGCTTCCAGCCGAAGTCGTCGTCCACGTCTCGACACAGCGCCTGCAGGTTTTCGACCATGAGCACGAGCCGCTTGCCGAGCCGATCGGCTATCTCCAGTACGGCCGCGCGAGCACGCTCCTCGAGTTCTTTGCCGTGCCGCTCGGCCGCCAAGGCGGCGTGCACATCTCGCAGCTCGCGCGCGAGATCCGGGTCGCGCACCCCACGCTCTCGGGCGAGGTAGAACAGCGACTCAAGCCAGAAGTCGCCCAGATTGAATATCTCATGGCTCTCTTCCATGAACCGGATCGGCAGGAGCTGATCGGAGAGGTCGCCGTCGGTGCGCAGCTCGGCAGCAATGCGGGCCAGCAGCATGGTCTTTCCCCGACCGCGGGGTGCGACGAGTAGAACGTGTTGGCAGGACGGTGAACCGGCGTTCCCGCGGAGAACATCCAGCACGACGCCAAGCTCACGGTTCCTGACCACGAATTGGCGGATCACTTCCACATCGGACTGGAACGTCCCGGGATTGAACTTTCGAATCTGTCCCGGCTGCTCGAGCAATTCGTTCATTGGAGGAGCCTTCAGTCCTTGTCCGAGACACGGCTTTCGAGGGGGATGTGGTGGTCTCGGAAGCGCGCCGACCACCAGTCCTTCAGCAATCGGAACGGGATACGGTGGCCGTCGTCGCCAGCTTCGAGATAACCGTCGTGCATCAGGACATCGAGCACGTCCCCGATATGACGGGCCGCGTCCTCAGCGACAGGAAAGTACCAGCGTTCGAGGCAGTGGCGCGCGCGGTACGTGAACACGCCTTGAGTGGCTGCCTCGGCGAGAACTTCCAGGGCGATTCGGTGGCTTTGTTCGCCCAAGGCGTTCCGGAGGCGGGTCTCATAGTGCGCGAGATCGCTCTGGCCGGAAGGCCCGAGAAGCTCCGTTCGATACACCTCGGCGACATCCGCTACCGTTACGCGATCGCGACCCGTCATCACGGCGAAATCCCGTAGACGTGCGAAGTAGGATTGCACGTGGTGAGGAATACCGATGCCGAGCGCTTCGTACACCGCATCTGACACCCCGTCCTCGATCGGGAGCCCGTGGCTCTCCGCGAGACGGTCGAAGCACTCGACGCTGGCTTGACGGCTCCAAGGCCCTAAACGAAAGGGATAGAGGTGATTGATGCGGTCGGGTATCCCGAGCCTCTGCACAAGGGGTGCAAGCCCGATGCTGCCCGATACGATGAGGACCGGAGATCGACTGCCAAGACCTTGAAGCACGCCGCGGAGCCAGCTCAGGAACTCATCGACCCGTCGTGCACCTTCATCATCACGGAGCATTCGCAGGAGAAATATGGGCAGCTCGTCGATGATGAGCAGGACCCGCTTGTCATGCTCGGCACAGCCGCCGATCAGCTCTGTTCCATAACGCCGCCAGCGTCCACTCAATCCGGCGCGGACTCTCACTCGAAATTCGAACGCACTGATTTCTTCGATGTTTTCGTCGACCAGACGCTTCATGGTGCGGGCGAAACGTGACGAGATCGAGCGAATCGGGTGCACCGCCTCAGCTATTTCGGCGATCACATCCTCGGAACAGGTCGCTCCCTCGACATCGGTGAAGAGCGAGGTCCATCCCTGGGATTCGAGCCGCCGAGCCAGCTCTCGGGCGATGCTGGTCTTGCCCATGCGCCGTTGCCCGGTCAAGAGCACATGGTTGCCGCCGCAGACCTGGGATTCCAGCAGCCGCAGCTCGGACTCACGGTCGAAGAAGTCGTCGCCGCTTACCCAGCGGCCGGTGGATGATTGCATTGCTTGCGTACCCGTTTTCAACAAAGTCGTTGAAATATACCATCTTCAACAGATTTGTTGTCAACAGTATCGTTGAGCGGGTAGATCGGTGCCTGGGTGGCGGCCGGTGCCTCGCCACTTCTCGGTCGTCGGTCGCCGCCCGCCGCGATGACGGAGCGCTGGGCGGGCTAGCTCTCGGCGCTATCGGCGGGGCGAAACGCCGGGTCCCAGCGGGCGAAATACCACGACCCGTCGATCGTCGGGTCCAGCGGATCGGCGTCGCCGCGATGCACCCAGTCGTCGTATTTTTCGCGCTCGGCGGCCGCCCAGGCCATCATGTCGGGACGGAAGGCCGGATCGTCGGCCTTGCGCATCCGGGGCCCGCGGATCAACACGCCCTCGAGCCCGGTCGGCTCGCTCGGGCGCTGCCAGCGGAGGTCGATCGCCCAGCGCACCTGGTCCGACCGGTTCCAGAGCCCGCGATGCGGCATGTTCTGGTGGATGAACAGCGCCGAGCCCTTGGGCATCTCGCAGGTCACCGTCTCGCCCTCCGGCAGGTCCTCCTCCGCGATGTAGAGATACCAGGAGCGCGGATCGCCGATCGTCTTCTCGACCCGATGGCGCGCATTGCCGGACGGCCGGTGACCGCCGCGCAGGACCTGAAGGCAGCCGTTCTCCGGCCCGACATCGACCAGCGGGATCCAGCAGGCGGGCTGGACCGTGCCCTGCCCGTCGGGCGCGAGGTAACCCGAATCCTGATGCCATGGCACGGTCATCAGCACGTTCTCCGGCACTTTCGGGCGCACATTCCAGATCGCGCCGCCCTCGATGTCGGACCCGAGGATCGCCTCGACGATGCCGAGCAGGCGATCCGACGACCAGAGCGCCGCGAGCGCGGGCCCCATCGGCGTCGAGATCTGAAACATGCCGGGAGCCTGATCATAGTCGGCCGCGATCGCGGCCATGCGGCTCTCGAAGCCCTCTTGCGCGAAGCTGCTCGTGATCTTGCCCGCGGCGAACAGGCGCTCGGCGAGCGCGTCGACGGCCGCCGCGATCTCGTCGATCACCGGCGCCAGATCAGCGTCCGAGAACAGGTGCTCGACGATGAGAAATCCGTCGCGCTGGTAATGCGCCAGTTGGTCCGCGCCGATCGTCACCGTGCCTCCTCCCCGCTCGCCGTGGCCCGGCTCTCTCCGCCGGCCCCCATCATGAGCTTGATGATCTCGTCCTGGTCGGTCTCCTCGGGCCGTCTTATGCCGGAAAGCTGGCCGCGATGCAGCACCATGATGCGATCGGCGGTGGCGAAGATCTCCTGCAAATTGTGGCTCACGAAGACCACGGCCACGCCGGCCTCGCGCAGCCGGCCGATCAACTCCAGCACCTTGCCGATCTCGATCACCGCAAGCGCCGCGGTCGGCTCGTCCATGAAGATCAGCCGGGTGTCCCAATAGAGCGCGCGCGAGATCGCGACCGCTTTCTTCTGCCCGCCCGAGAGAAAGCCGACCTGCGCGGTCGGCGACAGCGAGCCGAGGCCGAGGCTCTCAAGCAGGCGCGCCGCCTCGGCGACCATGCGCCGCCGGTCGATGGTGCCGAGCCGGGTGCGGAGCAGGCGGCCGAGGAAGACGTTCTCCCAGACCTCGAGGTCGTCGACCAGCGCCATGTCCTGGTAGATCACCTCGATGCCCCGGTCGCGCGATTCGCGCGGCGTCGCGAAGGCCACGGGCCGATCGGCGAAGACGATCTCGCCGGCATTGGGGCGGTAGACCCCCGAGACCAGCTTGATCAGCGTGGACTTGCCCGCCCCATTGTCGCCGACCAGCCCGAGCACCTCATGGCGGCGGGCCTCGAAGCTGACGCCGTCGAGCGCGACGACATGGTCGAATCGTTTGGACAGGCCGCGCACGCGCAAGAGCGCCTCGCCCTCCGCCCCGCTCATCGCACCGTCCCGGTCCGCCATCGCTCTTCGACAATCTCGGTCATGCGCCACATCACCACCGCGGCCAGGATCACGATACCGCGCGCCGCGTCCACCCAGAAGCCGGAGATCGGCAACACGCTCAGGCCGGTCGCGATCACGCCGAGCAGCAGCACGCCGCCCAGCGGCCCGAGCATGGTGCCCTTTCCGCCGGCGAGGCTGACGCCGCCGATGACCGCGGCCGCGAAGACCTCGAACACCATGCCCTGGCCGAGATTGATGGTCACCGCCTGGAGCCGGCCGGCCAGCACCCAGCCCGCCAACGCGCCGAGCATGCCCGAGATCACGAAGGCCGCGAAAACCCGCCGGTCGACCGGGATGCCGGCGGCAAACGCCGCCGACTGGTTGCCGCCGATGGCATAGAGATCGCGCCCGAAGCGGGTGTAGGCGAGCACGAAATGGCCGACGCCGAAGAGCGCGAGGAACAGGATCACCGAGATCGGCAGGGTCTCGGCGACGCTGGCGCTGCCGAGATCGATGAACGAGTCCGGCATGTCATACATCGTCTTCGCGTTGGTGAAGACATAGGTGAAGCCGCGCAGCGCCAGCAGCATGGCGAGCGTGACGATGAACGCGTTCACCTTGAGCTTGAGGATGAAGAGGCTGTTGACCGCGCCGATGGCGGCGCCCATCGCGAGCATGATCACGATGACGAGCGGCGCGGGCAGGTACCATTCGGAGCCGAAATTCGCGTTGGTCGAGACCATCCAGGCACCGACCAGCGCGGTCAGCCCGAGCGTCGATTCGGTGGACAGGTCGAAGCGCCCGGTGAGCAGGCAGAGCGTCATGCCGATCACCAGAATCCCGAGGATCGACGAATGCTCGAGCACGTTCATCAGGATGCGGACCGACAAGAGGCGCGGCTCGATCAGCACGAAGACGACCGTGACGACGATCAGCACGAGCCAGACCATGTTGCGCAACAACAGGCGCATCGGCCCGCTCATGGCCTCATTCTCTCCCGCCGGCGCCGCGCCTGGCGGGACGCCGCGGGCCGCCCGGGCGCGCCTCGCCCGCGCCCGGCCCCGCCCCCATCCTGCACCCTTCCGCCTCCGGGAAGGGGGCTGGCTGCCTCGATTACTGGTACTTCTTGATCGCGTTGCCCCAGAGGCTCGGGTCGGTGTGGTTGGACTTGTCGATCACCTGGCTCGGGGTCTGGATCTCCCAGCCCCCGGTGTCGTCGGCCCGCATCGCCACCTGCCCGTCATAGGCCCGCCCGGGATTGCCGATCGCGCCGGCCTGCTCGATCCGGAAGCTGCCGTCGAGATAGTCCTTCATGTACTGCGCCAGGATGGTGCCGTAGCCGACCATGTCCTGAAGCGCCGAGGCGTCCCAATAGCCCTCGCCGATCAGGTCGAGGATGCGCGGGTCGCCGTCGATGCCGGTGACCACGATATGGTCGGGATCGCCGATCTTCTTCAGCTTGCCGATCGATTTCAGGGCGGCATCCACGCCCGGGATCACGTCGCTGCCCATGGTGATGCCGACCACGTCGTTGGCGCTCGCGATCGATTTGGTGAGGTCGTGGAACTGCTCGGCCGACCAGTGCGTGTTGCGGGAGATGACCTCGAGGCCCGGATAGCGCGAGAGCACGGCGTTGATGGCATCGCTGCGCACCTTGGCGTTGGTGCTCGCCATCTCGCCCTGGAGCTCGAGAATGATGCCCGCGACCTCGCCCCGCTGCTGTTCGAGCCGCTTGACCAGCTCTTCGCCGGCGAGCGTGCCGAGGGCGACCTGATCGGCGCGCGAGATCAGCTCGACCTTGCCCGCGGATGTCGTCCGCCCGAGCATGAACACCGGAATGCCCGCGGCGTTGGCCTTCTTGACCGAGACGATCGTGGCGCTGCTGTCGACCGGCCCGCCGACGATCGCGTCGTAGCCCAGCGCGATCGCCGTATCCCACTCGTCGGCCTCGCGCTTCGGGTCGTTCTCCGCGTTCTTGATGACCGCGTCCATGCCCTCGGCCTCGGCCTGCTCCTGCCAGTTCTTGGCGATCACGACATCGGCCGCGTTGCCGAGCGTCGGCGCGATATAGATGACCTTGTACTGATCCGCGCCCGCGGTCTGGCCGCTCAGCGCGACGCCGAGCCCGAGCGCGACGCCGAGCGCCGCCGGTCTGAGAATTCTCCCCACTCGCATGACTTCCCCCATTATGTTTCTTGATCGGCCGCGCCGTCGACGCCGGCCGCACGAGCCAGCATAGCGCGCCGCGGCCCACGTCTGTCAAACCTCGGGCGCATCCGGGCCAGGTGCTTGCGGCGGCATGGCGCGACGACGGCGCGTCGGTTGCAACCTTGCTCGGCGCGGCGGCCGACCCCGACGCCTGCCCGGCCGAGCGGCATCGTCCAGCCGACGATCGCATCGAGCGCGTCTCCCTCGAGGGAGGATCGAGCCTCGCGGACTCCCGGCTGCGGGCCGTGGTCTTGATGGCGCCGGCGATCGGACCGGCGTTCGACGCACCGGCGCTCGCCGATGTCGCCGTTCCGGTGCTGCTGTTCTGGGCGGGGAGGGACGAGATCCTGAAGGAGCCACAGAACAGCAGGCACTATGCAAACGGTCTCGCCCGGGTCCGCGACCGGGCGCTTCCCGATATCGGCCACTTCACCTTTCTCAACGAGTGCGCGGCGCTCTTGGTGTCCTGTTGCCGAAGTTCGTATGCATTAGCGCGGTGTCCCCGACACGTCATGGCCGGGCTTGATCCGGCCATCCACGCGGCCGACCACCCTTCGACGGAGCTGGCCGCAAGAGATGCCCGGACCAAGTCCGGGCATGACGGCGTGAGGGAGTGGGGTCGAAGAGGACACGCACCGAACCAACAGCATGGAAACTTCGGGAACCGGACGCTAGCCACTTGATCGCAACGCTGGCGTCCACCACCAAGCGCATCAGTCGGTCCGATGTCCGCTCTCGCGATCTTCCCGGGTGAGGATCTCGGAAGGCAACGAGTGCGGTTTCCACCTAACTGCGGATCCCGCTTCGACGACTGATGTGATTGAGCCGATGCTCGAAATATCGACGAAACACTTGGTATTGGGGATAGGCTGCCGGATCTGCCCAGATCGCTCCAAAACGGCCTACCAGTCCCGCAATCCAATCCGCGGCCTGTAGTGTTTGATAGCGGTGGCTTTCCAAGTGGAACGGAGGCTCGATGAGGTGTCGGCGCCGTTCCTTTGGCCCATACATGCTCCGTGCCGCTTGGGTGATCAGTTCCGAGCGTTGATCGTGTTCGTCGAGAATCAAGAGAAAGTTGTCAGGCGGGATGCAGTCCATGGCGCAGAACTCATTGATCCGCTTAATCGCTTCGAGAAAAACTCTGGCGTAAAGCCGATTTGGATTGTGAAGGGTGGGCGTCACGGTCTTCTTGATACCGACGTAAAATACCAAGCCACCGAGTGCTTCGATCTTGTTGAACAGTCGGTTCGTGAATTTTCGGAATTCGGCATATTTTGTGACATTGGTCACCGTATAGAGGCTGGATCCTTTCTTCTCCCACAGGGCGGGGTGTTCCCCCGAGCGCTTAATTTCGAAATCGAGAAGTTCGCATTTGCGCTGGAAGAACCACGTTCCGAACCCGCGCACCTCTCCCGACGGGAGGACAAAACCAGCGAGGCCGAATACGGGGCTCTCTTTGTACTTCGGATCAGTTCGGCTGACGTAAGGACCGATATGCCCAAATTCATCGAGATAGGCGAAATACGTCACACACGCCCCCCCAAACACACGAAGACCCGCGCCGGAGCGCGGGCCTCGGAAAGAGGGCAATACAAGCTTGCGCCTCGCAGAGGAACGTAAGTCGACGCCCTAGTGATGTCAAGCTGGTGTTTGTCCGCTCCAGCCATCTCCTGCCGGGGCGGTATAGGTTGAGTGGCAGGCTTAGGGTGATCCTCCCCCATTGAATTGGTCCATGTTCAGGTTTTGGAACGAGGAGGACCAGCGATGGCAAGGAAGCGGTACAAGCCGGAGGAGATCGTCAACATGCTGCGGCAGGCTGAGGTTCTGCACGGCCAGGGTATGTCGATGGCGGACGCGATCCGGCAACTGGGGATCAGCGAGGTCACATTCTATCGGTGGCGCAAGGAGTATGGCGGGATGAGCGGTGACCAGCTCCGCCGTCTCAAGGAGCTTGAGAAGGAGAACGAGCGGCTGCGCCGCGCGGTTTCCGATCTGACGCTGGACAAGCAGATCCTTGCGGAGGCGGCACGGGGAAACTTTTAGGCCCCTCGCGCCGTCGCCACTGTATCGACCATGTCAGCGGCCGGCTCGGGGTCTCGGAGCGTCGCGCCTGCCGGGTGCTGGGGCAGCACCGCTCGACCCAGCGCCGCATCCCGCGCGGCCACGACGACGAGGATCGCCTGGTCGCGGACATGATCGAGCTGGCCCGCCGTTACGGCCGTTACGGCTATCGCCGGATCGCCGCACTGCTGCGCGACGCCGGCTGGCTGGTCAACGACAAGCGGGTCGAGCGCCTGTGGCGGCGCGAGGGGCTGAATGTGCCCGGCAAGCAACCGAAGCGGGGCCGGCTCTGGCTCAACGACGGATCCTGTGTCCGGCTGCGCGCCGAGCGCGCGGACCATGTCTGGTCTTATGACTTCGTGCATCACCGGACCGATGACGGCCGGGCCTTCCGCACGCTCAATATCCTGGACGAGTTCACCCGGGAGAGCCTGGCGATCCGGGTTCGGCGAAAGCTCTCCTCGGCTGACGTCATCGATGTCCTGACCGATCTGTTCATCCTGCGCGGCATCCCGGCTTACATCCGCTCCGACAACGGCCCGGAGTTCGTCGCCGGGGCCGTCCGGCAATGGATCGCCGCGGTCGGCGCCCGGACCGCCTTCATCGAACCGGGTTCGCCTTGGGAGAACGGCTACATCGAGAGCTTCAACGCGCGGCTGCGCGACGAGCTCCTGCGGTCTTAGGTAGCAGATGCACCAGATGATCTATATGTGTTTGAGTTTATTCAGCTAAGGGGTTTAAGGCTGGGTATTGTACGAGTTGCCGATTTAGAACATAATAAGAACACATCAATGCTGAGTTGAGGAGTGGATTGTGGCGCAGCACTTCCTGCTTTCGCCGGCCGCGCGAACGCTGTCGCTCAAGACGATCTTCTCCGAAGGGGAGGATGCGGCGTATCGGCGGTTCCGCCGGCTGCGCTGGCCGGAAACCGACGGGGCGCCGATCTGCCCCGCATGCGGCTGCCTTGACATCTATGACCTGACGACGCGGCGCCGCTTCAAATGCGCTGCCTGTCACCACCAGTTCAGCGTCACGTCGGGCACGATCTTCGCCTCGCGCAAGCTCTCCTTCGTCGACCTGCTCGGCGCGATCTGCCTGTTCGTGAACGCATCAAAGGGGCTCTCGGCGGTTCAACTCTCGCGTGACCTCGACGTCCAATACAAGACCGCCTTCGTGCTGATGCACAAACTGCGCGAGGTGATGGCTGCGGAGACGCGGGATACGCGGCTCACCGGCCATGTGGAAGTGGATGGCGCCGCGTTCGGCGGACATGTCCGGCCCGCGAATGCTCGCAAAGACCGCGTCGATCGCCGCCTGCTGCAAAACCGCAGCGGCAAGCGCCGCGTGGTCGTCGCGCTCAGGCAGCGCGGCGGATCAACCCTCACGCGAACATTCCTGCGCGAGGCCGAGGGCGTGGACTTCGCCAGGGAGAGGATCGCTCCAGGATCGACGATCTCGGCCGATGAGATCGCCCATTGGGACCTTCTCGAGCCAGAGTTCGATGTTCACCGCATCACCCATTCCGACGCCTACAGCCGCGACGGCGTCCACACCAATCTGGCGGAAAGTTTCTTTGCCCGGCTCCGGCGCATGGTCGGCGGACAGCACCACAAAGTTGGCGGCCGGCTTCTTGGCGCCTATGCGGCGCACGCCGCCTGGTTAGAGGATCATCGCGGTCAGGACAACGGCGCGCTCGCCGACCGGTTGATCGGCAGGGCTCTTGCTGCGCCCGTCAGCCGGACCTGGAAGGGCTACTGGCGACAACGCGTAGCGTAACTGCGTCGCCGGCGGCCCAGACGCACATACCCTTGCGCTTCTCGACCATCCGGACCAGCTTGCGCCGCTTGGCGTGACGCAGCGCCTGGACCACCTTGAAGACGACCGAGTTGCGCAGCGTCCTGTCGGAAGCGTCGAGCTTGCGCTCGGCCATGACCCTCTCAGCGAGCTGGCGGGTTGTCATCTCCCCATCGACCTCGAGATGGCGCACGCAGACGTCGGCGATCTCGCCCTTCTTGAAAAAGCCGTGGCTGACCATGTAGCGGGCACGCTGATGCTCGGGCTCCGTGAATAGTCGGATCGTCGCGTTAACGTGCGCAAGATCGTGTCTAGCCTGCGCGATCTGCGCTTCATAGGCTGTAATCCGACCGTGGATCTCAGAACGCTTGTCCTTCAGCGACTGGATGACGGGAGCTTCGCTCATGCCCCATTGAACCGCCAGGACACCGTCTCCGACTAGTCTGCAAATTGGTGCATCTGCTACCTAAGACCGAGCTCCTGAACGGGGAGATCTTCTACACCCTCAAGGAAGCTCAGGTTCTCATTGAATCCTGGCGGCGCCATTACAACGCTATCCGCCCACACAGCAGCCTGGGATACCGCCCGCCGGCCCCGGAAACGATCGTCCCGCCAAGCTGGCCGCCCGGCTCCGCTACTCTCCGCCGGCCACCCCGCTTGGCGGAGAAACCGTCAATGCACTAACATTCAAACTGGACCAGTCGCCGGGGGCAGATCAACCCCTGGCGGCGCATCCGTGCGCGCGCCGGTCTCGACGATCTGCGGATTCACGATCTGCGCCACTCCTTCGCCAGCGGCGGCCTGTTGGTCAGCGAAGGCCTACCGATGATCGGGAAGCTGCTCGGACATACCCAGGTCCAAACCACCGCCCGCTATGCCCATCTCGCGAACGACCCCGTCAAGTCCGCAGCCAATCGCATCGCGAGCAGGATCGCTGAAGTCTCCGGATTGCCCGCTGGGATATCTTCCCATGCTAAAGACTTGCTGATCGGGCTTGCCAAATGGTAACGTTATGGTTACCTGCTATCGATGCTCGAGATCAGGGAGTACATCGACGCGCGAGGCCGCAGCCCGTACGCCAGATGGTTCGATCGGCTCAACGCGCAAGCGGCGGCCAAGGCGGCGACGGCCCTGATTCGGATGGAGCAGGGAAACCTCTCCAGCGTCAAGGGCGTCGGCGCCGGCGTGCTCGAATGCCGGATAGACTTTGGCCCCGGCTAGCGGATCTATTTCGGCAAGGACGGTGATGCCCTGATCATCCTCCTGGGCGGTGGGACCAAGAAACGTCAGCAACAGGATATCGGGACCGCCAGAGACCTCTGGCAGGAATACAAGCAGCGCAAGCAACGGGAGACTTGAGAACCATGTCCCTGACACGAAGCTTCAAGGAAACCATTCAGGCTCGTACCGAGCGCGACCCGGCCTTCCGCGAGGAGCTGCTCAAGAAAGGGGTCGAGTGCCTGCTTTCCGGCGATGTGGACACCGGCAAGGCGGTGCTGCGCGACTACATCAACGCCACCATCGGCTTTCAGGAGCTTGGCGGGTTGACCGACAAGTCGCCCAAGAGCCTGATGCGCATGTTCGGCCCGAACGGCAATCCGCAAGCCCGGAACCTGTTCGAGATCATCGGCTGCCTTCAGGAACGCGAGGGGCTTCACCTCAAGGTCCAGGCGGTTCGCTAGGGCGGCGTGACGAGAACGGGAGAGACAGTACATAGCATTGGGACGATCGAAGAAGGCGACAGCCGCTCGCCCAAATCCATAACCGTCCACGAAACCGGGTCAACTCCAAGCAAGGAGGCGCCCCATGGCGAGGAGGGTATCGGCGTCGGTGCGCACGCGCGAATCCCTGTCCGACCTGATCGCGGCGGGCGGGCGCACCCGCTGGGACATCGTGGCCCTCGCGTTCACCGCCGGCTACATGGTGGGCATGCAGGTCGGCAAGGTGCCGCCGGCGCTGCCGATGCTGCAGGCCGAGCTCGACCTGCCCCGCGTCATCGCCGGGCTGATCGCGACTTCGTTAGACGGGTCGGCTTCACGCTCGGTCTCGCGCACGGGGTCGCCCGCATCGCGCTCGCCAGGCTCCCGGATCTTGTCCGGTTCGAGCGTCTTTTCCTCCCGATTGAAGCTACCATTGCGGCACCGCCCGAACGGTCGCGTATCTATGTTCACAACACGCTTGCATGGTGGGAACATAGATAGAATGATCAAGGATACCAAACCTGCATCGTCATATTCTCAGTCTGTGATATAGCTTCGCGTTCCTGTCGTACTGGAGATCGGTCGCGCCGAACGTCGCGAGTAAGTCAGAGAGTTGGGTGTTGGCCGTGACTGGTGGTTCGCATTTCGCAAGTGGGACGTCGGAATAAGTCAGGTGAACATGCAATATCAAGTGGCGCTATCTTTTGCCGGCGAACAGCGCGAGTACGTTGAGCCAGTCGCGAGGGCACTGCACAGTCGGGGGATCACCGTATTCTACGACGACTTCGAGCAAGTCCGCCTCTGGGGAAACGATCTCACGGAAATGCTTCATGAAGTATTTGAGCATAAGGCCGCTCTCGCGGTGATGTTCATATCCAAGGCATACGTGGAGAAGTCTTGGCCACGACATGAGAGACGGTCGATCCTGAGTCGTGCCATCCAAGAACGAGGAGACTACGTACTGCCTGTGCGCTTTGATGACACGCGTGTTCCCGGTTTGCCAACCTCCATTCGGTACCTGCAAGCAGACGATCATTCGTCAGCAGAACTTGCGGCGATGATCTCCGAGAAGATCGGGATTAGTCGTTTTCGAGGCAAGGCGTCGGACGTACCGCCTCCTCGAATGACGGCCCCAACCGGCGAAGTCGTCTTCGACTACAGCAGCTGCAACGGACGCTTTGTTATCGGCGCCGGAGTGCTGGAATTCGAGACGAAATGGACCAAAGCGAGCGACACAAGCATCTACGTGTACAACGACCCTGCGTCGATTAACGGCATTGCGCTGGCCCGAGGATATGCGTCCATCGCACAGGTAGCCAACGCCGAATCGTTGGATTACACATCCCCCACGCGGTGTCCCCATCTCGGCGAGATTGTAGTTCTACGAAATGCAGAGGGCTTCTACGCTGCCTTGCGTGTGCTGGAGATCAAGGATGACAGCCGAGGTGACGAACGGGATGAGCTTCGATTCCGGTACGCCATTCAGTCAAATGGTTCCGACAGCTTCGCGGAGTTCGAAAGCATATAGATGTTTGGGTTGTAGTTCGACGACACAGCGCCGCAGAGGTGACCTCTAGACTTTCTGGACTTGGGCGAACTCCGGTGACGTTCCCATTCTTGGGGCCGGCCTAATGACTATGGCGACAGTCAGGGAGCACGGGGCGCTCACCTACACTGAGGTCGGAAGTAAAACGGTACCTATGCGGTACCTGTACGGATCGCCGACGCGAAGCCTCAAATAAAAATCCCCGCTACCGTATTAGAATATCGGGGATATTATGGTTGCGGGGGCAGGGTTTGAACCTGCGACCTTCAGGTTATGAGTTTGGTTAGGATCATATGACAGGGCTGCGCTGGGTGAAGTTCCAGACTTGCTGGAAAATTCGGTAGGGGTGCATCCTCGCTGAGGGTTCACAAAGCGGTGCCGGTTGCCGCCGGCGCCAGCAAGGAGGCGCCCCATGGCGAGGAGGGTATCGGCGTCGGTGCGCACGCGTGAATCCCTGTCCGACCTGATCGTGGCGGGCGGGCGCACCCGCTGGGACATCGTGGCCCTCGCGTTCACGGCCGGCTACATGGTGGGCATGCAGGTCGGCAAGGTGCCGCCGGCGCTGCCGATGCTGCAGGCCGAGCTCGGCCTGTCCCGCGTCATCGCCGGGCTGATCGCGTCGTCCTTCTACGGCGTCGGCGCCGTTCTCGGCGTCGCGGGGGGAATCCTCATCGACCGGCTGGGAATCAGGCGGGTGGTGGCGGTGGGGGGCGTGACGATGGCGCTCGCAAGCCTTGCCGGGGGCTTTGCCGGAAGCGGGACGCAACTGCTGGCGGCGCGAATCGTCGAAGGCATCGGCTTCGCGACCCTCTCGGTCGCCGCGCCCAAGATGATCGTGGCCGCATCGGACGGCGCCGCGCGCCGCTTCATCCTCAGCATCTGGGGCACCTATATGCCGATCGGCATCGCGCTCTCACTGGTGATCGCGACGGTCCTGCTGGAGCCCATCGGCTGGCGCGGCCTCTGGTTCCTCAATGCCGGGCTCATCCTGCTCTTCCTGTGCGCCTTCGCCTGGGGCGCGGCGCCCGGGCGCTGGTGGGCGCCGGCGGTGGGCGGCGGCATGGTCGACGGCGCGGCCGTGCGCGCGACGCTGGCGCGGCCGGGGCCATGGCTCTTCAGCGCGAGCTTCGTGATCTTCTCGGTTCAGTGGCAGGCGCTGATGGCGTGGCTGCCGACCTTCCTGGTCGAAACGCAGGGCCGCTCACTCGCCGATGCCGCCCTGTTCACAGCGCTCTTCGTCCTCGCCACCGCCGTCGGCTCCGTCGGCAGTGCCTGGCTCATGCACCTTGGCACGGCACGCTGGCTGCTGTTGGGCGCCTCCTTCACGGCGATGGGCGTGTGCGCGGCGACGCTCTTCGCACCGTTCACGCCCGTCGTCGCCAAGATCCCGCTCGCGGTCTGCTTCGCTCTGGCCGGCGGCCCGGTGCCCGCCGCCTGCTTCGAAGGCGGCATCGCGCACGCACCCAGCCCGGCGCAGGTCGCCATGGCGGGCGGTCTGGTGGCCCAGGGGGCCGCGCTCGGCGCCGTGCTCGGCCCGCCCCTGCTTGCCGCCGTGACCGAGGCGTTGGGCGGCTGGGAGGCGGCGTGGTGGACCATGCTGGTCTGTTCCGCTCTCGGTCTCGCCGTCGTCGCCGGCGTGCGGCGGGCCGATGCGCGCTTCGCACAGGCAGGGGCCGTGGCATGACGGGCGGCCGCTCGCTCGCGCGAACCCTTGTTGCCGCCGGCATCGCAAGCGCGCTGGCGCTGCCGTCCGACGCCGCCCCCGGTGCCTCGATCCCGCTCGCCGCGAGCCCGGTCGCGCTCGACCCGACCGACAGCGCCGTGCGACGCGTCGGCAGCCTGGAATTCCTCGGCGGACTCGATCTGACGAGCAGCGAGCGGGCGTTCGGCGGGCTGTCCGGCCTGAGCGTCACCGCCGGTGGCCGTCTCTCTGCGGTCACCGACCGCGGCCACTGGTTCCAGGCGCGAATCGTGCGCGACGGCGCCGGCCGCCTGGTCGACCTGGTCGAGGGGGAACTGGCACCGCTCCGCGACGCGGAAGGCGCGCCCGTGCAGGGGGACTGGCGCGACGCCGAGGCCCTGGAGCGGCTGTCCGGCGGCGACTGGCTGGTGAGCTTCGAGCGCCGCCACCGCGTCTGGCGCTACGCGCTGGAGACGGGGGGCCTGCACGGCCGCGCCGTCCCCTTCCCAACCCCCGAGGCCGTCGAGCACGCCTCGGCCAATGGCGGGCTGGAGGCGCTCACGCTCGTGACCGGCGGCCGCATCCTTATGTTGGCGCAGAGCCTCCGGCGCGACGACGGGGCGCTGGCCGGCTGGCTCATCGGCGACGACGGGATCGAGACGCTGGGCTATCGCCCGGCACGGAAATTCAAGCCCACCGACGCGGCTCTGCTTCCCAACGGCGACGTGCTCGTTCTCTCCCGCTGGTACAGCGCGATCGGCGGGGTCAAGGCGCGTCTGGAGCGGATTCCCGCCGCTGCCATCAGGGCCGGCGCCGTGCTGCGGGGCGCTCTCGTCGCGCGCTTCGCGCCGCCCGTGACGGTGGACAATTTCGAAGGCGTGGCGGTGGTGTCGGGCGAGGACGGCGGGACGCTGGTCTACGTCCTTTCGGACGACAACTTCAACCTCTTCCAACGCACGCTCCTGCTCCTCTTCCGCCTGGAGGGGGCCTGAGAGCCGGTCCGGCGCGCTGGCATCGGGCAGGCGGGCGACGACGCGGCCGGCGGCGATGGCAGCGGCGGTGGCGGCGGCTGAGCCGGCTCACGAGCGGGGGCGGTATTTCTCCGGCATCTGCGGGCTGTTGGCCGGGTCGGTGTCGTGCTTCGCGAGGCGGGTCACGACGCCTGCACCGACCAGGGGTGCGAGCGCGGCTTCCAGCGCCTCCGCCTTGTCCCTGGCGTAAACCTCGGCGCCGCCGACATGGATGGTGAATGACTTGATGTACTTCGCCTTCTTGGCGGGGTCGGCGATCACGGCCTTGGTCCAGGCGTAGAGCGGGTCGTGCTCGACGCCGCGCGCCTCGGCGTCCGCGCAATAGCCGGCGAAGGCGTCGTACTGGCACATGAGTGCCGCATCGTGCGCGGCGAGGATATGGCCGAGCGGCCCGAGCCCCGGACGATCCGCGCCCTGCCGCGCCGCCGCGGCAGCATCCTCCGCGAGATCGACGCGGAGCTGGTACAGCCACGCCTCGGCCGCCGCCTCGTCCGGCGCAGACGATCGTTCCGCCATGGCCTGCTCCTCCCTACCGCGTGGCCGCAACCTGCCGGTCGGGCTGCTGCTCACGCCCATCATTACGTCGGTTCACGCCCTGCACCAACCGTGACCGGCGGCAGCCTCCTCTTTGCCGCTACGCAAGCGCGCGGGTAGGCTCTGCGGCCGCACGGCGGGGCAGGCGCCGCAAGGGCCCGGCGCCGGGCGATGCCGCACGAACCGGAGCAAGGGAGCACCCCATGGAACGAGACGCGCGCTATCCGGACTATATCGGCATCTCGGATGTGAGCACGAAATCCTTCGAGCAGATGCGTGTGGAGGGCCACTTCGACGGCCAGCCTTCGATCATGTTCGACGAGCCCGAAGGCTTCGATATCGGCGATCCGCCCGATCTGCAGGGGCGGTCGCGGGGCTGGACTCCGGTTCATGCTCAGCTCTGTGCCCTGGCCTCCTGCACGTCCATCACCATCACCGTGGTCGCCCGCGACCAGGGCTTCAAATATCGCGGTCTGAGGACGGATATCCGCTCCCTCATCGACATCCGCGGCTTCTTCTTCGATCTGCATCTGCAGCCGAAATACGAGCAGATCAACTTCGACCTCCATGTGCAGACGCGGGAAAAGACCGAGCGGGTGAAAGACCTTGCCCGGGAAACGGACCGCCGCTGCCCGCAGATCGGCCTGTTCAGGAAAGCCGGCATCCCGATGATGATGAGCTGGTACCGGGAAGGATCGAAAAGACCGTTGTTTGTAGACAAATTTCATCTCGGCCGGGGCAGGACGCCGGAAGACAAATTGATCGAACGTCAGACGAAATCCGACCGAACGTAAGCGGCATTTCGGCCCGGCTCGGCCGAGCCAAAACACCAACGGACTCCGCTTATGATCGGAGGGAAGTTGGGGCTCAGGTCACCACCGCCAAAAGGAAAGCGCCGCCGCCGCGCAGGGTGGATAACACGGCCGGCGAGGGAGTCTTTGACGCGCCCGCCCCCTGCCCCCGACCGCGATGTTGGAGGCGGCGGTCACAGCGTGCTCGTTGCCTCCTGACATGCGGACAGTTATGTCCTATATAGGACGATGTGATTCGCCACGATCCGGCAACTGGGCCTCGACAGGCATGATTTCCGGCGAGGCCATCATCCAAAAGAGGGCGTTATGCGATTCACATATCCCGCACGGCTTCGGCCCGACGGCTCGGGCGCGCTCGTTGTCTCATTCCGCGACCTGCCGGAGTGCCTGACCTCCGGCGCCGATCAGGCCGACGCCCTCATCGAAGTCGCCGACGCGCTGGAGGAAGCGATCGCCGGGCGAATCAACCGTGGCGACGCCATCCCGGTGCCGAGCGCGCGCCGCGCCGGCGAGCATCATGTCGCCGTGCCGCCCGACATGGCGGCGAAGGCGGCGCTGGCGCTCGCCTTTCGCGAAAGCGGGCTGACCCGCCGGGCGCTCGCCGCGCGCCTCGGGGTCGATGACAAGGTGGTGCGCCGCATGCTCGATCCGCGCCATCGCACCGCCGCGAGCCGCATCCATAAGGCGCTGCGTGCGCTCGGCCGCGAGCTGGTGGTCGAAACCCGCGCCGCCTGAAGCGGACCGCGCCGCGGCGGTTCGCCGGCACGCGGTCGGACGAGGCCTGTCGAGCCGCCCGCCTTCGCGCCCTCGGCCAGGTTCCGGCTGGGCCGGATGCTGTTCTTCGACCCGATCCCGAGCGGCACCCGCGACGCCGCACGCGCGGCGGCCAGCGGCTAGCCTCCCGCCTCCCCCGCCTCCCCTGCCCCCGACCTCCGTCTCGGCGATTCAGTGCCGGGCACGGCGGGCTGGGAGGCGCTGCGTCGATCGAGCCAAGTGCGGAGCTTCAGCACGCCGCGCTCTTCCCTGTCGCGGCCGACGGCGACCTGTTGGCTGGGCGCGACGTTGTAGCGCGGCCGGAGGTTCGGCGGCTCACCGATCAGGGTGAGAAACGAATGGACCTCGGCCCACGAGTAGCTTTGCGTGAAGCGACCGCACATCGGCCGGGCCGATCAGAGCTCAACGCAGTCGGTAGGCCTGCCACCTTCACCCCATTCACAACTTTGGGCTTCGCCGTTGGGAAGGGTAAGGGTCCCCAGGCCGTAAGGTTGTCCGTCACGCCACCCGCCCTTGTAGCGCCTGCCATTGAGCCAGTTGAATGTTCCCTGGCCATGCGGTTGGCCGTCGCGCCACATGCCCTCGTAGCGGGTGCCGTCGTTCGTGTTGTTAATTCCCCAGCCGTGAGATTTTCCGGCCTCCATTTCGCCGTCGTAAACCGATTTTATGGGTCCGATGTGAATGACAAGACGGCCTCGGCCTGAAGCCTTGCCGCCGATACAAGCGCCCGACCAGGTTACATCCACGTCGAGTTCATCGCCTTCTGTTCTAGGGGTTGCATTCCACACTTGGCAGGGTTGATTTTGGGCGATGTACCATCGCGGTCCGAAGGGCTCGATGGGTTCTTCTTCGGCGTCGGCGGCAGACCACCCCAACACCGCGGCAGCCACCGTCACCAATGCTGCGAGACCTCTCATGCCGTCCCTCCCTGGCTCTCCCGGATCACCCGTCCGAGTTGCCGCGTAGGCTAGCACGATCGGCCTTACGCTCGCCCATCCCTAACCAGCTTGTTCTCTCTGTGTTCCCATGCTTGGATTGGGACCATGACCGAGGACAACACGCCCTTACCGCGCCACGAGCTCGTGTTCGACATCGAACAGGCGCTGCGCAAGGCGCGGTCGCGCTGGCCGCGCAAGCGCGTGTATGGCGACGATCATCCGCTGAGGCCTGTCGCGGAAGCGATCGTGGAGCACCTCGAGCTATGCGGGATCAGGTTCTTCCGACGGCCTCCGCGCAGGCTGCACGGCACGCCGCCGATACGGTCGAATGAAGGCGAGGCCGATCAACGAGAGCCGTGAGCGCCGCAGCCGGGCCCGCACTGGGGGAGCGGGACGCCGGTCACTCCTCTCGCTTATCCTCAAGCGGCTTACCGCGCCACCTACTCCGCCAATTGGTCCTCAATCATCCGGATCGGCGCGAAGATGGCCGTCATTCGAAGGCGAATTGCACGCCGAGCGGTTTCGAATCACACTCAACGGGCTGAGAGGGTTTCATATGGGGAATCCCGGCTCAATAGCCTCAAGGAGCGCTACCGATGTCAGGACGATTGATGGCCCTTCGGTGGATCAAGTCATGAGCAGCACACAAGCATCCAATGAACAGCCGCGGTATTTTTACAAATACGGGTGCGTCGACGACGAACGCGATTGTCATACGAAGCGTATATTCGAGGCGAACGAGCTGTATTTCTCCACGATCGACAAATTTAACGATCCTTTCGATTGTTCCCACGTGTTGCGCGCAAGTGGCCCTCGCAAAAAGGTACGAGAGTATTTCAACAAATTGCATCAAGAGAATAAGCCACACCTCAACAGGGAGAAGCGTCGTATTTCAGTTAACGACTTCATGAAGATGTGCAAACCCTCAAATGAAAGTGTGTCGTTTGAAGGTCTGGAGGAATTTATGGAAATGGATACAAACAAATGGCGCGTTTATTGTTTGTCGGAGACATGCGAAAATATCCAAATGTGGGCCCACTATGCAGATGGACGCCTCCATTTACCTAGCCAATTTGGCCCCATTGTGATTCTCTGCGACGGTTCGGTTCGAGGGGGTATTGATGAGGCAGGCTGGTCTGTTCGGCTTACCGGATCATTTGCGCAAGCTTTCGGCGACGGGCGATCCGTTGGAGGTGCTGGCGAAGGTTGTCGATTTCGAGATTTTCCGCGCACCGCTTGAGGCGGCGCTGGGCTATTCGGACGGATCGAAAGGCGGCCGCCCGGCCTACGATGCGGTGGCGATGTTCAAGGTTCTGATCCTGGCCGCGCGGCACACGGTGAGCGACGAGCGGATGGAGTTTCTGATCCGCGACCGTTTGAGCTGGCTTCGCTTCCTGGGCTTCGATCTCGGAGCGCCGACACCGGATCGGAACACCATATGGACCTTTCGCGAGCGTCTGGTCCGGGCCGGGGCGATGGATGAGCTGTTTGCCGCCTTCGATGGCGAACTGCGCCGGTGCGGCTATCTGGCGATGGGCGGGCAGATCGTCGATGCGACCCTGGTATCGGCGCCCAAGCAGCGCAACCGCGATGACGAGAAGCGGGCGATCAAGGCGGGCAAGAGCGCGGCCGAGATCTGGCCCGATCAGCCGGCCAAGGCGGCGCAGAAGGACACAGACGCGCGGTGGACGGTGAAGACCGGAAGGCGCAAGAACCCCGCCGGGGCGCAACGGCGCATGCCCGACATCGCGATCCCGGTGTTCGGCTACAAGAATCATGTCGTCATCGATCGGGCCTACGGCTTCATCCGCGGCTCGGCGGTGACCGATGCCGCCCGCCATGACGGCAAGATGTTGCGTCATCTCGTCACCAGCGACAATCTGGCCGCCGGCGTGTGGGCCGACAGCACCTATCGCTCGAAGGCGAACGAGGCGTGGCTGGCGGGCAAGGGTCGGGTCTCCCACATCCACCGCAAGAAGCCGCCGGGTCGGGCCATGCCCAAGGCGACCGCCCGGGCCAATGCCCGCAAGTCAGCGGTCCGTGCACGCGTCGAGCACGTCTTCGCCCAGCAGAAGGATCGCATGGGCCTGTTCGTCCGCACCATCGGGCTCAAGCGGGCGGAGGCCAAGATCGGGCTCGCCAACCTGGCTTACAATTTCCAGCGTCTGATCTTCCATGAGCGCAGGGCCGCCATGGCATGAGTCTGCCCGTATGACCGAAAAACACCCCGCTGAGAACGAAACCGCGGACGAATAACGCCGTCAAATCCACCCGGCGCACAGACCGGCCAACAGAACACCCTTATCCGCGTCAAATCGGTCGGTTGTTAGAGGTCTCCAGATGGTCACAGAGGTTTCTGCCTAGAGTTTCTGAACGCCGAAAATGATCCGTTTAGGGTACCGGCGCCCTCTGGTTCTTTCAAAGAGACGGGTACAGTGCCGCTGAAGGTGAAGTATTCTGATCAATTTCCAATAATCAATCGGGTTTTGGACGACGATAGTACCAACGAAAAGGCGTGTCTTACAAAGGCTTCAGGGTGGAGCTATGAGAAAGAGTGGCGAATGGTGGATTTAAGCGGACCAGACCGACGCTATTTTCCAGCGCGCTTTTTGAAGTTGGTTATCTTCGGTTGCAAAATGACAGACCATCATAAGCAATTGATTCGCAAATGGTGTGAGGGCCGTGACCGCGCTGTTGCGTTTCATGAGGCGCGGATTTCAGCAGATTCATATTCTCTCGAGATTGTCCCGCTGTAATTTGTCCTGATCGAGCAATTGCCTGACAGTTGGCCATAATGGCAATGGTCGATGCTCCCGGGGAAGCCCGATCTACTTGTGTTCCCGTGCTTCGATTGGGGCGATGAACGAGGACAACACACCCATACCGCGCCACGAGCTCGTGTTCGACATCGAACAGGCGCTGCGCAAGGCGCGGCCCCGCTGGCCGCGCAAGCGCATGTATGGCGACGATCATCCGCTGAGGCCCGTCGCAGAAGCGATCGTCGAGCACCTCGAGCTATGCCGGATCAGGTTCTTCCGGCTGCCGCCGGCCAAGCCGCACGGCTCGCCTCCCATACGTCGGGATGAATAGCCGCACGGCGCCGCAGCCGGGCTCGCGCAAGGGGAGTGGGGTATCGGTCACGCTTTTTGCTCAATCTTCAAGCGACTTACCGCGCCAGACCAGGGGTTCGTTTGTTTTTGCATCGAGAACATCTGTCAAATCGGGGGGATTTTCCGGATCGGCACGCGCTTCGTCCAATGCGTCTTGGGTAAGCCCCGTTGCCGGAAAAAAGCCTCTACCTGAGAAATTTGTGCCGGACAAATTGGCATGGGCAAGCCAAGCGCGGTCCATCTTGGCACCGACGAGGCCTGCGGCAGATAGATTGGCACGCCAAAGTGTTGCTTCGGACATGTCGGCCCCATCCAAACTCGCGTTGGACAGCTTGACTTGTTCAAGGTTGGCATTCTGAAGGTTTAAATCGCTCATCTTTGCGCCTTTAAGCACGGCGCCGCTAAGGTCAGTCGCTCTTATTTGAATTTCGCACTCGATCTGACGGCCACGCTCGCCGCGCTCTCCTATCAGCGTTAGAGCAGCCTGAACATCCACACGAAATTTCCCTATTGGAGCCGCCGCACCGGAATCCGTGGTGTCGTCCCTGGTCGGATTGCGGATGAACGCGCAGATCAGACGCATGATTTGCGGGTGATATTGTGCCGGATGTTCTTCGGCGAGGCGTCCAAGAGCATAGATGCCGCCAAGACGGACCGAGAGAACATAGCTACCGAGCATCTCGGCGCCTTTTTGATAACGCTCGTTAAGGAGACCGTGCTGAGCGGTGGCCGCTTGGCTATGAGCCACCATGCTGCGCCAAATCGCGAGCGGTAGAGCAATCACGGCAATAACCACCAGCCCGAGATTGCGGACTGCCGCGGACCCAGATTCTCCTTTAGTCAGCCAATCCCAATTGTCCCAAGCCGCCCACACGAGCGGAACCAGTACGACCAATGCAATGATCAGGACCACGGGCCACGGATGCGATCGTGCCCATGCGAAATAGCGACTGCACCAACGCCCGATGAGCATTCTCACATCCGGCCCCCAAACATCTGAGTCCGCATTCCATCGCCCTCAATGCACCGGCTCGCCGTCGCAGCGCCCGCGTAGCCGCTCCTTGACGGCCCGCAGGATCCGCAGCCAGACCCGTTGCCCGTCGAGGTTGCCTGCATCTAGCAGCTGGTCCGCCCGCATTGCGGCGTGGATTGTCGCGTCTTCGCCGTGCTGGTCCACGAGCGCGTGAGCGGCCCGCCAGATGTCGATTTCGGGGGTCATCTGAGCACTACCTAACAAATTACGGGGGGTTTGTTAGGGACCAGCATGGAACTTGACGCTTCCCCGCGTTCAGGGCCACGTCGTTTGAGAGTTTTCGGTTGACATTGAACTTGGCCCCAACGCTGGTCTGGCCTGAAGTGGAACCTCTCGTTGAAGCTCTCGACGAAGGCATTCTGCGCCGGTTTTCCGGGTTCGATGAAGTGCAGCTTGACGCTGTTCTCCCGCGCCCATCCGAACATCGCCTTCGAGGTCAGTTCGGGGACGTTGTCCAGGATCAGGCTCTCGGGCTGACCGCGGTGCATGAGACGGGAACTCTTCGAGCCTGTCACGCGGGCTCCGCGTGTTTGGCAACAAGCGCAGGACGCGTCGGATCCCGCGTGTTGGGAAGCGCTCCGCGATAGCGAAGGGAAGAGCTTAGATCCGCGCATAGGCCTGTCGGACGGCGGCTGCAACGCCGTCAAAGGCGACGGGTGAGGCGAGCCGGGTCAGCGCGCGCAAGGTAATCGATTTCCGGCCTCCCTCGCGCGCGTCCAGAACCGCGGTGGGAAGCACATAGAACGCCCACTGATCGAGGTCCATCGGGTCGATCGTCGACTTGATTCGGTGCGCCAAGAGCGCGAACACATAGATGTCCGCCTGGCGTCTTGAGGCGGTGCTGAAGCGGCCGCTGTCAGGATCCCATGCGCGGGATTCCGAGGTTCCGAAACTGATGGCCGACAGGCGAGATTGCGCCCAGCTCTGCACATAGCCCGCGGATTTGACCTCAATCTTGATCCCGTCAGGCGTTTCGAGGTCGAATGCCGCCCACGGGTCGCGAACCTCGGCGGTCGATGCGCCGACGGCGCGGGCCACGATGTATTCGGCGAGCACGCCGCGCGTGGTGTTGTTGACAAGGTCGGATGTCGACCACCGCCAGAAGTCGAGCAGGTCGAAATCGGCTGCGGATCCGCCGGAACGAAAACGTTCGGAGCCGATCTTCCTCACCCTATCGAGCTTCGGCAGGTCTGCGCTCATTGAATCCTCCAGAACGACACCCGGCCGGGCTCATCGTCCGTCCGGCATGCGAAGAGTTGGGGCATCCAGGACGTATCGGCACGCGAAGCCGGGGCGTAGGTCTTGGCCGCAGCCGTGCTCAGGGCCAGCGATTCGCCGCGGTTTCGACGTCACGGATCCGTTCGACCAGCGTATCGAATTCCGGACCCCCCGCACGCAACATGCCGGCCGAGACCATCGCTCTGTAATCGGCCTTCAAGCCGCGCATGTCGTCGTCATCCGGAACAAGCTTCAGCCTGTCGCTTAGGCACTCGTCGTAACGGGCGTAACCGGAGTTGTAGAAGACTTTCTTGTGCCTGACGACATCCTCAAGGAGGGCGCGATCCGAGATCGCCGACCTGCCGGCATCGTGCCGGATGAGACAGGTCAGGTCGTACCAATGCCGGGAGAGTCGTTCCGGGCTGTTTCTCAAACGGCCTCTGTTGCAGTGACGGTGAAACGATCAACCTATTGATCCCGCGCGGTAATGCCGGATTCCGCATAAATCGCCTCAGGCATCGTGAAACGATATCCTGGTGTTTGGCGACAGGCCGAAGTCAGGACGACCCGCGCCCCGGTCCGGCCTGCTCCCGCAATGGAGCGCCAGGGCCGCACGCACGGCGGCCATCGGCTAGCCCCCTGCCTCCCCCGCCTCCCCTGCCCCCGAGTTCCGTCTCGGCGATTCCGTGCCGTGCACGGCGGGCTGGGAGGCGCTGCGGTAATCGAACCAAGTGCGGAGCTTCAGCACGCCGCGTTCTTCCATGTCGCGGCCGACGGCGCGGGCTTCCGTGCTGCCGGCATTAAACGTCTTGCGCGCCGGTCTCATGAAACAGGCCCTCATAGAGGAAGGCACCGCGGATCGCCTCGCAGTCCGGTTCGCTGACGCCGACCCGGCGCATCGTTGCATACCACGAGGCACGGACCGTGCCGGTGAAACGCGCGAATATGGTTTCGGCTTCATCGACGCTCAGCAGGAAACGGCCGGCCGCGGCGACCAGGTTCGCCCTGTTGGCCAGCCGGCCGGCCGGGCCGCATTCCATGGCCAGGTCGCGCCGGTCAAGGGCGACGACCGGCATCGGTGTCAGGTCATAGGCGGGGCTGAGCCGCCATGGCCGGCCGTTCGCGAGCAGGGCGTGATTGCGCGGGTGGTCGTCGAGATTCGAGACCGCGGCGTTGAAACAGATACGCGCAAACAGCTCGCGCAAATCCTCTTCGGGACGGGCGCTCGCGCGCCGGACTTCATCGGCGAGCAGCAGGTAAGACCAGCGACCGCGCGCGCCCGGGCCGTCTTCCGAGCGCAGCAGGGTGAGGGCGCTCACCATGCGATGGCGGTGGTAGGTTTCGCCGCTCCACGCGCGGTCGAAGCGCCGCACGAGCAGCACATCGCGTCCGCCGATGCGTTCAATGCGACTGTCGGCGGCATTGATCCCGCATGCCCTGGCCAGCATCAGCAGCCCATGTTCGACGCGCGCGTGATTCCAGCGGTCATCCCGGCGCCCGAACTTGGCCAGCCAAAGCGCGTGATCGTCCTCTATCACGGCCTTGGGCCGTGCGCCGCCCATCGACGTGCCCACCAGCAGCAGCTCCTCGGCCTGTGCGCGGGCCGATCCGGCGGGCGCGGGATCGCCGGCAATGACGGCGTCGGCGGCAGCCTGGAGGCGGCCAAAATCAAGCGTGCGGTTGAACCGCCGCCGCGGCGCCGGCGGCTCGACGGTCGGGCCGAAACCGAGCGCGCCTGCGCGGTCATCGGCCCCTTGCATCAGGTAGTCGAATTCTTCGAGCCGGGTGTGGCCGCGATGCCTTTCGATGACGCGCCGGCCCCAATAGTCCGGCATGGAATCGCGGATCGCGCCGAAGAAGCCGCCCATGCGCGCCGTCTCGTAAGCGCGATCGGCAAGGCGCAGCTCGACCGGATCGAGTTCGACGGCGTCATTGCGGCGGAGGTAGCTGCGGCCATAGACGAATTGCCCGAGCGGCGTCCCGTCGCGCGCCTCCGACACACGGAAGCGGGCCGCCGTGACGAACCCGGTCTCGCCGGGCAGAACCACATGAACGAAGCACTCTCGCTCGGAAGTCTCAGAAGTCATTGTCGAGCGTGCGCCGGCGCGGCGCCTGCTTCGGGCTCCTGGCGCTTTCCAGCGCCTTGCCTTCTTCATCGCGCTCGGGATCGGCCAGCGCGCCCATCTGGTCGAGCAGACCGAGCGCCCACAGCGCCCCCGCATAGGCCGCCATCGACGTGCTCGGCTTGCCTTTTTCAAGATGGGCGACCGTGAAACGCGACGCGCCGATGCGATTGGCGACGTCCTCGATCCGCAGCTTCCGGCGCAGGCGCGCGGTGCGGATGTTCCGGCCCAGACGCCTGAGCGCGTCCTCGACCGCGGCCGGCGGTGCGTCCGTCATCCTGCTGATGTTGGGCATGATGCTTTCAATCAACTTAAAAAGGTTATGTGTTGCCTCAAATCATCATAGGTGAACATCACCCGCCCAGTCAACCTTGCGGGGCATCGAATGTTGCTTTGAATAATCATATGAGAGACATGTGATGCTTCAAGGCACCATATCACCGTCACCGGGCGTGAAAAGCCATCGCGCGACGGACGCTATGCCAACCGGCATTGAAGCGGGACCCCGGATCGGCGTGGAAAAAGGAGCTAAGGTCGTTGTCGCCACGACGACGGGTCATCGGAGCAAACCGGCAGGCGATTCGAAATCTCACGGAAACTTCCCGCGTTTTTCCACAGCGTTCGGTTTCCAACGACGTAGAGCGCCTGCTTCGCTCGACTGACTGAGACGTTCGCGAGATTGGCGGGTGAACCGGCCCACCGCCGAGCGCCGGAGACGCGCGCAGCGGCCAGCGGCTAGCCTCCCTCCCCTGCCCCCGAGTTCCGTCTCGGCGCTTCCGTGCCGTGCACGGCGGGCTGGGACGCGCTGCGGTGATCGAACCAGGTGCGGAGCTTCAGCACGCCGCGCTCTTCCATGTCGCGGCCGACGGCGCGGGCGGCGCCGTTCCAGGCGTTCTTGCAGGCGGACGAGCAGAACCGCTTGGCCCGATCGCCCCGCCTCACCGGCGCGAACGACGCGCCGCACCACGGGCATTCAGTCATGGGGCGCGGGGTCCATGCCGGCCGGGGCTGCGAGACGATCGCCGCGGGAACGGCGGAGGCGGCCCGCTCACGGCAGCGCAAGCAGCGGCCAGGCGGTCGGGTCATCGCCGCCCAAGAACGCCGCGGTGAGGATGTCCACCACCGTCTCGGACGGCGGAAAGCTCTTGCCGCGCCATGCGGGCGCGGCTTCCTTATCGGATGCGCGCAGATAGATGTCGGTGGTCGGGCCGATAAGGATGCGGATTTCGAGCACGCTCGTCCGCCCGCGAACGGATGCGGGCGCGCCCGGCGGCGGCGGCGCGGTGGCGGGCATGGCCGCCGGCCGGGTGGTCGGCTCGGTCATGCCTTCCTCCACACCGTCATCCACCAGCGCCATTGCTGGCGCAGCGGGCGGAACAGCCGGCGACGCCTCATCGAGCCCGCGCCGCACGGGAAGTCGGGACGGCGCGGGGAGCGTTCATACGCTCGCCCGCCGCGGCCCCAGGCTGCGCTGGTGGTCGCGGTCGAGCGTGATGTCGTTGTCGCGCGCGGCGCACCAGGCATCGACGGTCTCGCGCTCATGGCGGATGACGGTGCCGTCGGGTGTGCGCTCGATGACCTCGAGGACCTCCGGGTCGGCCCGGTACTGGCCTTCGTCGGCGATCCAGGCGAGCAGCTCCTCGAAATCGGGGTAGATCGCGACGCCGTTCTCGCCGATCCCGTATTGGTAGACCGGGAGGTAATAGGCGATGGGATCGACCACGCGATAGGCCGCGCTGTCGTGAGCGGCGGCGGGGGCGGCAGCGGGGGCAGCGGCGGCGTCCATGGCTCCCTCCGATGGGGCTCTCGGAGGAGATATCGCATGTTCGTGCGAATGCGTCAACGAAAGACCGCATAATAATGCGTTTCTGACCGCTCGGGCGATGCGCGGCGCTTGTGCGACATTGACGATGATCCACGAGTGTCCTTGACGCGTATTGTACAAAACTTACATTTTGTGAGTAGTGTACTCAACGTGCGGCTTGGGCACCGCCGCAGGACGAGACCGGCGCGAACGCCCGGCAGAAGGCCGTTGAAATGCCCTGTTTCGACGGCACGGAGGGGACCCTGGAATGGCCAAAACCTACACGATCAGCGAGGCGCGCGACCGGCTCGGGCCGATCGTGGATCTGGTCGCCCTGACGTCGCAGCGCGCGATCCTGACCAAACACGGCAAACCCATGGCGGCGGTCGTGTCCGCTGCCGACCTTGACCTCCTTTACGAGATTGAGCGCCACATTGACGTCGAGGAGGCCAAAGCCGCCCTCGCGGAGTACAAGGCGCTCGGCGGAACCGATCTCGAGACCCTCAAGAAGGAGCTCGACCTCTAGCGAGCGAAGGGATCGCGCTCACATGTACGCGGTGGCGGTCGGCCCTCGCGCAAAACGCGAGATCGGGAAGCTCGACAAATCGACTCAGCGTCGCGTCATGCGTGCGCTTGACAAGCTTAAGGAGGAGCCGCGCCCGAAGGGCGTGGAGAAGCTCAGCCAAGACCGTCGCTTCTGGCGCCTCAAGGTCGGCGACCACCGCGTCATTTACGCGATCATCGACGACGAGCGCATTGTCGTCGCGCTGGTCGTGAGGCACCGGAGAGAGGTATACCGCGACGTTCAGAGACTGGGCGCGCTGCTCGAGAGGATCGATCTCGAGAGCCTCGTGAGCGGCGCTCGGCTGAACGACCCGGACTAGCAGCCTGTCGGACTTGGTGCGCCACCCGCTCAATCCGCCGGCTGGAGAAGAGCCCGTCGGCGTCGCAGCAGATCGGCAGCGCAAGCATCGTCCGGGGCGGACGCGCCCCGGCCTCATTGACGCTGCGCCAGGGATCGTGACCCCGAAGGGGCGGAGACCGCATCCGGGGCGGACGCGCCCCGGCCTCATTGACGCCGCACTGGGCCGCGGCGGGGCTCGATCGCGCGCTGCCGGACCGTGACGAAGACGCTGAGCCGGCGCCGGCCCCGATGACGGGCCGGGCGTCGGACGCTAGAGTGGGCGCGGACAGGGCGGCGCCGCGCGGGCTTCGGGACGGGGCGCGCCGGCGCCGCGGAACGCCATGGGGTGCCGCCATCGTGACCAGGACCGCACCGACCGCCCTCCTCGCCGCGTCGATGGTTGCGGTCGTCGCGGCGGTCGTGATGGTTGCCGGCGCCGCGGCGGAGCGCCATCCCCTGCCGGACGGCTTCGTCATTCTCGACCAGGCGATCCCGGATCTGGTGGTCGATCTGCGCTACGCGAGCGGCGACAACTTCGTCGGCCGGCCGATCGAGGGCTACCGGCACGGCCATGCGATCCTCTCCGCCCCGGCGGCTGCCGCGCTCGCCGCGGTCCAGGCCGGGCTGCGCCGGTTCGGTCTCGGGCTCAAGCTGTTCGACGCCTACCGGCCGCAGCGCGCGGTCGATCACTTCGTCCGCTGGGGCGAGGCGCTCGACGATCAACGGACCAAGCCGGCCTATTACCCCGATGTCGCCAAGGAGGACTTGTTCGCGGAAGGCTATATCGCCAGCCGGTCGAGCCATTCGCGGGGCAGCACGGTGGACGTCACCATCGTCTCCCGAGACGGAGACGGGGCGGTCCACGCGCTCGACATGGGCTCCCGGTTCGACTTCTTCGGCCCGCTCTCCTGGCTCGAGAGCGCCGCGGTCTCGCCCCAGCAGCGGGCCAACCGCGCGCTGCTGCAAAGCCTGATGACGGCGCACGGCTTCGCGCCCTACGCCCAGGAATGGTGGCACTTCACCCTGCGGGACGAGCCCTACCCGGAGACCTATTTCGATTTTGCGAACTGAGGGGCGGCCCGCCGCCATAGACATAGAGGATTATCACCGATGATCGACAGGCACCCCTCCATAGACCCCGTGCATCCGGGGGAGATCCTGCGCGAGGACATTCTGCCGGCGCTTGCCATGAGCAAGACGGCCGTGGCCGGCGCCCTCGGGATCTTCCGGCAGACGCTGTACGACATTCTCAACGAGAAGCAGCCGGTCAGCGCCGAGATGGCGGTTCGTTTCGGCAAGCTGTTCGGCAACGGCCCCGGCTTCTGGATCACCCTGCAACGCAGCCACGACCTCGCGCTCGCCGAACGCACGGTCGACGTTTCCCGGATACCGACCCTGGAGGCGCGGCCCGGCTAGACCGCCCGATCGGGCGCGCGGCGGGCCGTCGCGGCCTGGTCGATCGAGAGCCCTTCATCGTCCGCGCCAGCGCAGGCCCTACACATGACGCGGCGCACGACCTCACGCAAGCGCCGCCGTCCCTATGGCGGCCGGCGCGGCGATTTGTGCCCGCTGCGCCTCGAAGGCCGCCCGATATCTGAGCGGCAAAGCGTACATATCGAGGTCGTCGACCGCAGTTTCCATGTAGTGATTTTATCGCAAGGGCAGAGCGTTGAGGCCTCTGAGGCGAGATTATCACCCGGTCTCTGCCGCGGCGCTTTCCTCTCGCCAACGCGCGCAATCAGAGAGGTAAGCGCGGGCGTCCTTACTGAGACGCGCGATGCCGAGCAGGCGCGATAGCGCTAAGATTGGATCCTCCGCTTCCGCCAACTGCCGGGTGTGGGTATCTATTACCGAAGCGATCTCCGCGCGGGACACGTCCCGGATGGCGCGATCGCCCAGTCCCCGGAATGGAACTCGGTCGGCGTGGCTCCGAGGCGCCCAGACGAATATCGTCGCGAACTCGGAGTGACGTTCCACCGACCCGAGGTTCTTATGCACCCGCTCCTGGATGCGCCTCCCGGTCCGCTGCCATCCGTGCTCCTGGGCGACTCTGCGGGCGAGTCCATGAAGCGTCATCGGCCCTTCCTTTTCGACAATG
The DNA here is from genome assembly GCA_965248825.1 of Alphaproteobacteria bacterium. GTDB lineage: Bacteria > Pseudomonadota > Alphaproteobacteria > UBA828 > UBA828 > WTGU01. The sequence goes on from CBDFKL010000006.1 coordinate 483,508, forward strand.
CTCAGGATTATCTGGCGCAGAACAGGCGAGTAGTGGACATCGAAGAACCGGTCGGGGTCGGCAGCGATGCCCCCAGCGACCGAGTTAGCCGCCTCTTGTGCAGACGTGGAACTCCGGCCTGGGCCAGGGCCGATCTTCAGTATCGTCTCGATAGCCTTCGGCGGATCCTTTTGGCCGCTGCCATTTTCCGGATCAGCCAACGGCACCGGGCGCGAAGGGGCCGCGGAATCCGCGATGAGGCGCGGCCACTCCTGTGCTGAGCTTGCCTCTATCTCCTTGTCTTCGCCAACATTATCGAGTTCGGGTGCGGGCAGCATAAGTTGTTCGACTTTCGAAGCGTCATCGGGGTCTCCGTCATGCTTTGCGGCTTGCGCTTCAATCTCCGCCTCTTTCGATGCGCGGCTCGTCCGGTCTTCCTCAAGAAGCCGCTCAAGCTCGGTGTGAACCCTTTTTGTGACAGCGACTGAGTTTCGAAACCAGTCAGTCGACCAGACCCGAAGGATCGTCCAACCGAGCCCTTCGAGCACCGCTTGGCGGACCTTGTCACGGTCGCGCGCGGTCGCTGAGGAATGGTATCGGGCGCCGTCACATTCGAGGCCCGCGATGTAGCTGCCGGCAGAGTCGGGGTGCACAACGCCGAGGTCCACGCGGAAGCCGAATACACCGATCTGCGTGCGCACCTCCCAGCCTTTGGCGCGGAACGCGTCCGCCACTGCTTCCTCGAAAGCGTTTTCGGCGGGGCCGAGTGAACCCTCGTCGCGCGAAGGTAGTGCGATGGATCCGCGCTCGGCGTAGTCGAGGAACGCCTTTAGGTCCCGCACGCCAACCGCGCGCGTGCGTCCGAGATCGATCTGCTCAGCCCGGATCGAGGAGAAGACATGAAGTTCGCGACGTGCGCGAGTGATGGCAACGTTGAGGCGTCTCTCTCCACCCGGGTTATTGAGCGCACCGAAGTTCATGGTGAGCTTGCCGGCGAGATCAGGTCCGAACGTCACCGAGAACAGCATCACATCGCGTTCGTCGCCCTGAATGTTCTCTAGGTTCTTCACAATCACCGGTTCCTCGCGCTCGTCGGCGAAAAACCACTCAAGGCGGCTATCTCCCCGGCGAATCTCGTCAAGCAGATCGAGAATCAGAGACTGCTGTTCGCCGTTGAAGGTAATGACTCCCAGTGTATGACGTGCATTTTCGGGCAGCGCGAGCCAGGTCGTCAGGCGCCGTTTCACCATCTCGGCGATGGCTTTGGCTTCTTCCGCATTCACGCGGCCACGCCCGCGCGCGTAGGTTCCGTTCACATTGCGGAACTTGAGCGCCTCGGAACCGGTAGCGGGCGCCGGGAACGTGACGAGCCTGTCGTCATAATAGAAGTGATTAGAGAAGGCTATCAGCGCCTCGTCACGGCTCCGATAGTGCCAGTCGAGACGACGGCTTGACACGCCCGCCGTCGCTACCTCGTCGAGGATCGAAGGCATGTCGCGCTCGATCTCCGGCAGATCCTCGTCATCGTCATCTGCGCGGCCAAAGAAGTTCGTTGGCGGCAGCTGCTTTGGGTCGCCCACGATGATCGTCTGACGGGCCCGCGCGATTGCGCCGATCGCGTCCCAGGTTGTGATCTGCGAGGCTTCGTCGAAGATCACGACGTCGAAGGCGGCCCGCCCCGCTGGCAGGTACTGCGCCACGGAGAGCGGCGACATAAGCACACAGGGTGCAAGCTTCCCAAGAGTTTCGGGCAGGCTCGCCAGAAGCGTGCGAATTGGCATAGAGGGGCGCTCAAGGCCAAGCTGGTGGCGGAGTGTCCCAAGTTCGGAATTCCTTGGTACACCGTCTTTAGCTGGCAGCCCGTGAGCGATGCGGCGCATCACCTCAATTGGCGCAAGCTCGGCCGCCGTGTCGTCAAGCTTGCGGAAGGTCTCGATGACGTTCTCGTGGTCCCAATGGACGAAACGCCGCAGCTCGTCGCTGGCATCCATCGCAAGGGGTAGCCACCAAGCTGCGTAGGCCCGCTCGAATGCCTCCTCCGTCGCTCCTTCGATCAGCCCGGCCTCGAGTGCCTCGACGAGCGGGCCGAGCCCCGCAGCACATGCACCCTTACTCTTTTCCACCCACCGCGCCCAATCGGCGAGACGCGCACGCTCTGTCGCGACCGTCGCGAGGCCGGCATCGAGATCGGCAATGCTCGCCCCGACTGGGACCTCTCCGCCTTTTGACGTGAAGGCGCGCTCCTTTTCCGCAGCCGCCTCTTCCGCAGCCAGGTAAGCCCTGAGCGCTTCACGAACTGCCCGGCCAGAAGCAGAACCAAGCTCGGCTATGGCCGAGCCAAAGCGGATGGGATCCTCGGCGTCCGGACGCAGGTTCGCTACGGCCTCCCGGAATGCGATTGCTTGGCGCGTGGCCTCCGTCGATCGATCAGCATCCGTCCCACCGCCAGTCTCCGCAACCGGCGCCATGGGCTCTCCCGTATCGCAGCGTCTCGCTCGCGAATCTTGAGTAGCGCCTTCAGATCCGCGACGGGATCGGCCATACCCTTGTCGACGTAAGTCTGTAAGAGCTTCCGGACCTTTTTCCGCGCGAAGGCAGAGGTTGGCCAAATCTTCGTCTGCGCCTCGCGCCAATCGGCGTCAAGTTGCTCCAGTGGCATGCGCCGCACTGCATCGAGCGGGTAAGAAGCCACCGCCTCCGACTTCGCGGCGGCTAGCGCCTTGACATCCGTCGCGAAGGCTTCAGCCAGGGCGGTGAGACGCTCCGGCGGCATGTCCGGTACGGATGAGAGATCGAGTGCGTCCTGCTCCGCACGAGGCGCGAGTGCTTGGAGCCGTGCGCGGCGTCCTGCGCAGTGAGTTGGATCGGAACAAAGGCCGAGTTCGCGGGCGAACGTGTTCTCTGCGCGCTTCAAATCGTTGAGCGACATGCGGAAAGCCTCGGCCGCCTCGAGAATCTCCGCCTCCCATCGGTAGGACCACTCCTCCGTGCGGATCAGCGACAGCGCGGGCCCGTCGCCCACCACCGCATGTGTCCGGCCGAGCTCGGCGGCAAGAGTCACAAGGCGCTTGTAGCTCTCCTCGTCATGCACATCTTTAGAGGCGTGGGAGATTTCGAAGAGCGCCTCGCCCGCAGCGACGCGACCCACCGCGTCGAACACGCTGAAGCCCTGCGAACCCTTGGCGTGAAGCGCCTCGACATAGGCGTTCAGCCGGTCCCGGAAGAGCCTCAGTTCCTCGGTCACTTCGATCCATTGCTTTTCCGTCGAGCCCGAGGCGCGGTTCCAGCCACGGCCAAGCTGCGCGGTGACCGACTTTCGATCAGTCTTGTTCGAGTGGAGCTCGAGCACTGCGTCGTCGAGCCCGCTTGCCACAAGTCGGCGATGCACCACATCGAGCGCCGCGGCCTTTTCAGCGACGAAAAGCACGGTTCTTCCCTCGCCGAGACACTGCGCTATCATATTGGTGATGGTCTGGCTCTTGCCGGTGCCCGGCGGGCCGATAAGGACAAAATCGCGGCCGTCGGAGGCCGCAATCACGGCGGCGAGTTGCGAGCTGTCCGCGGGCAGCGGCGCCAAGAGATCCTGTGGCGCGCGGCGGCGATCTATCTCCTCCGGCGCCACCGGAGCGTTCTCGCTCGGCTCCTCGTATGTCTGCTCGGGCCCGTCGATCAGGTGCCGCACCAGCCGGTTTTTCCGAAGCTGGTCGGCGCGGTCGACCAGATCTTTCCACATCAGATACTTAGCAAAGGAGAAGGTCGAAAGCGCGAGATCCTCGACGACCTCGAAGCCGGCGATGTCGCGCACCTTCTGGCGCATGGTTTCAAAGATGCGCGGCACATCGATACCGCTGTCGTCGCGCGGTAGCTCGCCCTCGAGCTCGGGTATCCGAAGCTCGAAATCGCGCTTCAGAAACTCGAGCAAGGTAGAGTTAATCCGTACGTCGTCCTCGTGATGCCCGATCTTGAAATTCGATTGCGCCGAACGGCGCTCAAGCTTGACCGGGATAAGAAGAAGTGGCGCGCGGTAGGTGCGCGTGTCGCCTTCGGTCTTCTTCCAGCGCAGGAAGCCCGCAGCGAGAAAGAGCGTGTTCGTACCGCCCTCCTGCATGTCGCTCCGGGCACGGCGGAAGAGCGTCAGAAGGCGGTTGTTCATGTCCTGGCCCGTGAGCGGTACCGCGATCTGCCCGCGCTCGAAGGCGTCGCGAGCGACCTCCTCCTCTATCCGCCGCGCGTCTTCGGGCGAGACTGTCCGGTCGCCGACCGGATCGTCGTCCTTTAGGGATAGCCCGCGAAACTTCTTCCCGACGGCAAGCGCATCTTCGAGTGCGGCGACGTACGGACAGCGGAATGGCAGCGTCTGCTTGCTGTCGCGGTAGTTGAGCAGACGGTTCCGCAGCGACAGGTCGAGGAGCTTGCGCTGCCAGCGCTCGATGCGGCCCTGAGGCGTCTCGGGCGTTTCCTCGCGCTCCTCGCCGGGGAGCAGGCCAAAATCTGGCGGTGCCGGCAACGCGGCGGGGACAACCTTATCCTCCGACGTAGCGTTTGCCGTCTCCAGCACCTTGTGGCTCGCGAGCGGACGAATCCGCGCGGCACGAGACCGCGCGATGTCGACGGCCATCACGAACTCGGACTCGCGATCCTCCGAGAGCTGGCGACGGCCCTCATCGACGGCCTGTTCGAAACCGATCGAGGGGCGTTTGGTCAACAGCGTCGTTTCGATTGGGACGAACTCGCGCGCTTGCACCGCTTTACGTACGGCGACGATGTCGGGCTCCGTCACATGGCCGAAGTCCCTCTTGCGGATCCAAACCCCAACCCATGCGTGGCCTTGGGAGAAAAGAACGGCAGGGTTGAGGCCGGCGGCCTCGAAGGCGGCGGCGAGAAAGAGCACGGAATCGAGACAGGTGGCGAGACCCTCACTCATGATGCGCGCGGGTCCCCGAACCTTTTGCCCCTCTCGTTCGAAAGAGGCGGGCGGCTCGGCATACGTTAGTCCCAGGCCGGTGGCCGCCGACCAGATTGCGCCCGCGAGCATGTATGCACGGCGGGGATCCTCCGACTGGTAGCTGTTCATTGAACCGTCGTGCCCCGCGGCTTCCAGCAGACGCGCGGCCTCCTTCAAGACGCTTGCTACCGCCGGATCATTCGGAGAGACGAAGGCCGCGAGAATTTGAGCCATGTCGCGCACACCGCCCCATTCGTCGCGCGCAAGCAGCTCAATCCGGCTCTTCTCGACAATGGTCTCAAGCCCATCTGCCTCGACGCGGAATTCGAGCTCACCGACCTCCGCTTCGTCGAGGCCCGCCAAGCATCCGATATCGAGCGGTGTAGAGATGTCTCGAACCTCGAACTCCGCTTCCGGCGCAATGCGGTCGAGGGTCCAGGTCTTCTCGCGGATGATGTGCGGCTTGGCGCGGAGCGTGATGCGCACGCCGGTGAGTGCCTCCTCGGTCGGATTGTCGATTGCGAGCCGGCGTATGATCGCAACGTCGTTCTGTGCGGAGGCGAAGTTGACCCGAAGTAGCGCGTGGTAAGTCAGGGACACGACCTTCGGCTCTTCCTGCTCGTTCTCTGTATCGATCTTGCTGTTAATTTTTGACAAATCTTGACCCCCTTAGTGCCCCGGCACCCAAGGAAAACCCCGATCCTGACGCGGTGCTGCCCAATAATGCGTTTTGCACTGACATGCTCCAATGGGCTTTACGTACCAATGCACTGCAACGACCGCAATGCGGCACCGACCGTGGAACACTTGCTGCTCCGCGTACCGCACCGAGTCTGCCATAAGCGCCAAAGCTTCTGCGGCGTACGCTGCGCACCGTTGCCGACACTGCGTCCCGCAACATATCCCGCAGTTCCGCCATGCCGTCCACGCTGGCGCTCCGACCCCGCACCACAGCTCCCGGCACCGCGTGAGGCATCGCCACGATCCGCGCGTTCGCGGGAACGTGTAGGCGCACCGCGACCCGGAACAGCGGATGGTCTCGGGATTGAGCGAGGCGGAGGTCGGAACGGTCGTCTCTGCGCTGTGCGCGGTCGCCGAGCCGGTCGCGACGCGGTTTCTGTGGCGCCCGCAGCTTCGCGATGCGGCCGACGAGATGGTGCTCGAGGCCGCCATCAACGGCAACGCCGATGCGCTGGTGACCTTCAACCGGCGCGGTTTCGGCACGGCCCCCGAACGTTTCGGGATCGCGCTGCTGTCGCCCCGGGAGGCATTGAGGAGAGTATCGTCATGAGGAAACAGGTCAGCACCTATCCGCTGCGGCTTCCCGCCTCTCTCAAGGCGGCGGTCGCGGAGATCAGCCGGCAGGACGGCACCAGCATCAATCAGTTCGTGACGACGGCGGTGGCCGAGAAGGTTTCCGCCATGCGGACCGCCGCGTTCTTCACCGCGCACGGCGCCGAGGCCGACATCGAGGCGGCGCGGCGCCTTCTGCGGCGGGACGGCGGCGGCGTTGTGGACGAGGACCCGGCGCACCACCTGGAGCGAGAAGAGCGCAATTGGTATGAAGCGGCACCCGGGAGTAACGGTGGGGTCGCGTCCCCGCCGCTGCCACCGCCAGTGAGGGCCGGCCGTTGAGTGAAGAGAGCACCGAGCAGTCCGCGCAACGCCGCGCGAAGCTCGCGGCGCTTCGCGCCCGCGGCCAGGCGTATCCGAACGATTTCCGGCCCGACGCACGCGCCGGCGATCTGCACGCGCGGTTCGCCGAAACGTCGGCGGAGGATCTGGACGGCGAGCCGGTGGCGCTCGCCGGACGGATGATGACCCGCCGCCTCATGGGCAAGGCGAGCTTCGCGCATCTGCGGGACGTTTCCGGAGACATCCAGATCTACGTGCGGCGCGACGAGCTGCCCGAAGGCCAGTACGCGGAATTCAAGCGGTTCGACATCGGCGACATCGTTGCGGTCGAGGGGGTGATGTTCCGCACCCGGACGAACGAGCTGTCGGTGAAGGCGCGATCGGTCCGGCTGCTCGTGAAGTCGCTGCTGCCGCTGCCGGAGAAGTACCACGGACTCGCCGACGTCGAGACCCGCTACCGGCGCCGCTACGTCGATCTCATCGTGAACGAGCGCAGCCGCGAGGTGTTCCGCGCCCGATCGCGCACCGTCGACTACATCCGCCGGTTCTTCATCGACCGCGGCTTCCTCGAAGTCGAGACGCCGATGATGCACCCGATTCCGGGTGGGGCGGTCGCTCGGCCGTTCGTGACCCACCACAACGCGCTCGACACCGACCTGTACCTGCGCGTCGCGCCCGAGCTCTATCTCAAGCGGCTGGTCGTGGGCGGGTTCGAACGCGTGTTCGAGATCAATCGCAACTTTCGCAACGAGGGCGTTTCCACCCAGCACAACCCCGAGTTCACGATGCTCGAGTTCTACCAGGCGTACGCGGACTACGTGGAGATGATCGATCTCACCGAGGCGCTTGTGCGCGGCGCCGCCGTTGCGGTCTGCGGCACCACGCAGATCGAGTACCAGGGCGAGGGCATCGATCTCGGAGCACCGTTTCGCATTCTGTCGATGGCGGAGGCGATCCTCGAATGCAATCCGGCGCTCGACCCCGCCGACCTCGATCGCGACGATCGCGTCCGCGCGTTCGCGGCGTCGCTCGGCGTCGTCATCGAGAGCCACCACGGGCGCGGCAAGCTGTGGCAGGAGATCTTCGAGAAAACGGCGGAGGACACACTGCGCCAGCCGACGTTCATCACCGCGCACCCGATGGAGGTGTCGCCGCTCGCGCGCGCGAACGACGATGACCCGTTCCTCACCGATCGGTTCGAGCTCTTCATCGCCGGAAAGGAGATCGCCAACGGCTTCTCCGAGCTGAACGACCCCGAGGATCAGGCGGCCCGATTCCGCCGCCAGGTCGAGACCCGCGACGCCGGCGACGACGAGGCGATGTGGTTCGACGACGACTACATCCGGGCGCTGGAGTACGGCCTCCCGCCCACCGGAGGGCAAGGGCTCGGCATCGACCGTCTCGTGATGCTGCTGACGGACTCGGCGTCCATCCGGGACGTGCTGCTGTTCCCGCACATGCGCCGCGAGCGTTCGTCCGACTCCGAGTCGTCGAACGAGTGACGAGTTCCGCGGCGCGCACGGTGAACTCGACTCGGTTGGCAGGGGAAGCTGCCGGCGGCGGATCCGCGGCCACGGAAATTTCGTCGACTACGCGCCGCTGGCCCTCATCCTCATGGGACTTCTGGAACTCAGCGGCGCCGACAAAACCTCGCTACACGTTATCGGCGGGCTGTTGCTGGTCGGCCGGGTTGCCCACGGCTGGGCGCTGTCCTTCACGGAGGGTAATGCGGTCGGGCGCACCGGCGGGATGGCGTTGACACTGACGGCAATTGTTATCGCCGCGGTCCGCGGCCTGGTTCTAGTGCTCGACGTCCCGGGCCTGTAGGCGCCGTCGGCCCTATTTCCGCCGCCAAGCGTGAGAGCGTTCGCCGCCGTGAAGCCACGGCGCCGAGGCCGACATCGAGGCGGCGCGGCGCCTTCTGCGACGGGACGGCGGCCAGCCGCCCGAACCCGAGGACCGCCTGAAGTGAGGGGAGCGGCCGCAGATCGTCGACGGCGCCGCCGCCGCCGCCATGGACATAGAGCACCCCTGATTATCATCGATGATCGACAGGCACCCCTCCATAGACCCCGTGCATCCGGGGGAGATCCTGCGCGAGGACATTCTGCCGGCGCTTGCTGTGAGCAAGACGGCCGTGGCGCGCGCGCTCGGGATATCCCGGCAGACGCTGTACGACATTCTCAACGAGAAGCAGCCGGTCAGCGCCGAGATGGCGGTTCGTTTCGGCAAGCTGTTCGGCAACGGCCCCCGCTTCTGGATCACCCTGCAACGCATCCACGACCTCGCGCTCGCCGAACGCACGGTCGACGTTTCCCGGATACCGACCCTGGAGGCGCGGCCCGCCTAGACCGCCCGATCGGGCGGGCGGCTTAGGCGAGGCATGCTGCTGGCGGGCGGATCGATCTGCTCGCCAAGCTCGGAGAGAACACGCGCCACCCGGCCCAAGCCCCCGGCATGGCGGGCGTATCCGACCAGATCGACCGCGGTCGCCTCGCGGGCACTTCCTCGCCGCGTTGCGGCCGCATTCCGCGGCCCGCAGTGCATGGAACGGAGCGGACGCCGAGGCCCTATGCCGCCTGCTCGACCGGCCTGTAGTCGCTTGGATCGCGGCCGTCGATCCGAATCTCGGTGACCTCGGCTTTCCATTCCGCGTTCAGGGACATTTCCTCGACGGTCATGGCGGGATCGATGTCCAGCTTCTCGGCGGCGAGCAGCTTTACGACGAGCTCGGCGTTGGGGTTGAGGGCGCTTTCGCCTCGCTCCCACCGGCTGACCGTGATGCGGTCGTGCCCAAGCCGCCTCGCCAGCGCTCCCTGCGTCAGCCCCATCTCGCTGCGCAGGAAGCGGAGTTCCGGCCCGGACATGCCGCCGCGCCGGCCGATGATCGCGTGCGCGATCGTCTTGTGCAGGCTCAGGATGTTCTCGATGCGGTAGACCGCCTCGCCGTCATCATTCTGCAGGACGTCCACACCCTCGATGAACACATTGTCGAGGCCGCACTCGGTGTATCGGTAGGTCTTCCTGCGCATGGTCTCTCCTGGTGGTTAACCCATGTCCCGTCGACCCGCATGATCGTGACAATTTTGATGCTCGGTCCTGTCGGGCTCGGGATCACGACGGTTTCCATGGCTTGGGCGTCGAGCGGAACGGCCTCACACCCGCCGCAGCGCTCTCCTCCCCCACGCGCCCCCGCTCACCTGACCGTGCAGGCGATCCAGACGATGCGGTGGACGGCCTTGACCTCGGCGGCCGGCCAGGTGCGCTCTTTCGGCGGGTTGTATTGCGAGCAGACCAGCTTGTCCGCGGTGCGGCGGAGATAGGTCTTGATGTAGCCCTCGCCATTGACCAGCTGCACCACCACCTCGTCGCCCGAAATCGGCGGCTGGTGGGGGTGGACGAAGCAGAGCTCGCCATGGCGGATGCGCGGCTCCTGGCTCGAGCCGTGCATGAAGACGGCGTAGGCGTCCGGCACATTGCGCAGGCTGGTCGGCCGCTCGACCCGGTCGACGATCTCGCCATTGCCGAAGAAGAACCCGTCCGCGCCGCCGCGCGCTTGTCCCATCACCGGAACGTCCTCCCCCCATGTCCGGGGTCGCTGGTCGCTCGGGACGGCCGTGCCGCTGCCCGGCTCAGCCCCGTCATGCTCGCCAAATAAGGCACCAATAGGGACGTTCTCGGCGGCCGCGAGCTTGGCCGAGGTCTGCGCGTTGAGCGAGGCCGAAAGCCCCTTGAGGTAGTTGCGGATCGCGCCCTCGCTGACCCCGGCCGTCTTGGCCCAGGGGCTCGCCCTCAGCTTTCGCGTCTGCATGAAGCGCCGGAACGCCTCGCGCCGTGCCTCGATGGTCGACATGGACCCTAGCCTGCCCGAAATCGCATTTTTCTGCGACATCATGATTATGCGTTTTTGCGGTTGATATTCGCATAAGAATGCGGTTATCATCGTGGAGTGTGTTTTGTTCCCTCACTCGCCGGGCGCTCGCTCCGCTCGCTTGGTTACGCGCCATGGGGCGCGGCGCGCGGTCGCGCGCTCCGGGCCTGCGGCCCGGAATTCTCCGGTTCCCCCGGCCGCCGGGCACTCGCTTGGCTTTCGCGCCATGAGACGCGGGCCGCGGGTGAGGGGCCGGTGATGGCGGGCGCGGTTGCCGGTGCCAGCGCCGCACCGGGTGCCGCGTGATGCTGCCGCGCGGGACGCCGGTTCTGGTGACCTGGCCGGGGCTCTTTCCGGTGATGCGGGGCGCGATCGCCGACGGCGCGGCCGACGGCTCGGTCTATTACGTCGCCTGCGCCGGCGGGCGCGACCTCTGCGTGATCGAAGGCGCCCTGATCGACCTCCGCCTGTTTCCCGACACCCCCGCCGCGTCCTTCGCGGCACCGGGATGCGCGTGATGGGGTTGGTTATTTTGTTCCCTCAGTTGTCCGGGGTCGCTCAAGCGCCGGGCGCGTGCGCTCCGCGCCTCGGCCGGAAGCCCGCGGCGCGGGCTTCCCGGTGATGCCGGGCGAAGCGGGAGCCGCGTGATGGCGGCGCGTCAGACCGGCTCGTCGCCCAGGGGCGCCCACAGCTTTCGCGCGCGGCGGCGGAGCGCCTCGCGCCGTGCCTCGATGATCGACCCGGGCCCTTCTTGCCGGAAATCGCATTTTTCGCGACATCATGGTAGCGAGCCCGGTTGCCATTCGCATAAGAATGCGGATATCATCGGGAGTGTGTTTTTTTTCCCTCACTCGCGGGCGCCGCTACCGGCTTGGCTACGCGCCGAACCGGCGGCGGTCGCGCGCCGGGCCTCGGCCCGGAATACGCTTCACCACCGGCCGCGGGCACTCGCTTGGCTTTCCGCCATGAGTCGCGGGCCATCGGGGACGGGGCCGCAGGATGCGGGCGCCGTGCCGCATGCTCAGCGTCGACCGCGTTCCTCAGCGTGATCGTATGCCGCGCGACGCGTTCTGGTGACTGGCCGCTCCCGTATGCGGGGCACGATCGACGGCGCGCCCACGGCAAGGGTCTATCACGGCCTGCGCCGGCGGGCTGGACCTCTGCGTCATCGAATGCATCCCACGCGGCAGTTTCCCGACCCCCGCCGCGACGTTCGCGGCGCCAGGATGCGCGATGGGGTTGGGTCAGCTCACGCGTCGCCCGACGCGCTTGGTCGCGCCAAGCCGCGGCCTGGTTGTCTTGTTCCCTCAGGCGCCGCGGCGCATCCGCGGCTTGGCTTTCGCGCCACAGGGCGCGGCCGCGAGTCGCGCGTCCGCGATCCGGAAGCCCGCGGGTGGGGTCCCGGTGATCTCGCGCGGCGCGCGCTCCGGGCCTGCGGCCCGGGATTCTTCGCTTCCCTCAGGCAGCCGTAACGGAGGGCTCATGAACCCGGTGGCGCCGATCCCCGATAGCTTGAGCGAGCCGGCCGCGCGGCGGTTGTGCCGCAAGATCGAGGCCTATTGGGCGCGGCGGCGGTGCGGGCCGGTGCCGCTGCTCAGGGTCGAGCTCTCCGGCGATCCGCGCGGCGCGCATGAGGACCGCCGCTATCACGTCGTGCGCTCCGACATGGTCAACGGCCTGCCGGTCGCGGACAAGGCGCATGTCTAAGCCGCATCCCAGGCAGATCGACGCCGCCACCCGCGAGACCATCCGCAAGCGGATCAGCCACGGCGTCAGCCTCAATCTGGTCGCCGAAAGCCTCGGCCTCTCGCGCGGCGCGGTGGCCCGCACCGTCCGCGCACTCGGCGGCGTCGCCACGATCCGCGGCCAGGCCTCCGCGCCGGGAGCACCCGCCCAGCGCCCGGCGGACCCGAAGAATCCCGGGCCGCAGGCCCGGAGCGCGCGACCGCGCGCCGCGCCCTCAGGCGCGTAGCCAAGCGAGCGGATGCGAGCGCCCGGCGATTGAGGGAACAAAACACCCCGCGCGTCACCGACCCGGCCCACGCCGAGATCGTCGGCCTCGACGGCGCGCCCTATGGGGGCACCGCCGCGCCGCACAATCTGGAGGCCGAGAAGGCGCTGCTCGGCGCGGTCTTCATCGACAACCGGGCGCTCGACGACGCGGCCGGGATCGTCGCCGGCGCGGATTTCCACTATCCGGTGCATGGCCGCATCTTCGAGACCGCGCTGGAGCTGTTCCGCCGCGGCGACGAGGCGAACCCGGTGACGCTGCGCCACATGTTCGAGGATGACGCCGATCTCGCCGAGGCCGCCGGCGCGCGCATCGAGGACGCCTGGCGCAGGAGCTGCGCGGCGCGCTCGAGGGCGCGCTGCCGGGCATCACCACCGGCCTGGTCGATCTCGATTCCCGGCTCGGCGGATTGCAGGCGCCCGACCTGGTCGTGCTCGCCGGCCGGCCCGGCATGGGCAAGACCGCGCTCGGCCTCGGCATGGCGCTCGCGGCGGCCGGCGCAGGGGTCAGGACCGCGGTCTTCTCGCTCGAAATGTCGGCCGCCCAGCTCGGCCTCAGGGCGCTCGCGCTGAAGACCGAGATCGCCGCCGAGCGGCTGCACCGCGGCGCCGTCGCGCAGGGCGACTTCGACAAGATTCTCAACGCGCAGCAGGCGCTGGCCGCGCTGCCGCTCCATATCGACGATTCCGCAGGCCTGACGGCGGAGCGGATCGCCGGCGCCGCGCACCGGCTCAAGCGCCAGGGATTGGGGCTGGTGATCGTCGATCACCTCGGCCATGTCCGCCCGCCGCGCCCGCTCGAAAGCGCGGCCCGGGTGCACCAGATCACCCACATCACCGGCGCGTTCAAAGCGCTCGCCAAGGAGCTCGCGGTGCCGGTCGTGGTGCTCTCGCAGCTCTCCCGCGCGGTCAATGCGCGCGAGAGCAAGCGGCCCCAGCTCTCGGATCTGCGCGATTCCGGCTCGATCGAGCAGGACGCGGACGTCGTGCTCACGCTCTACCGCGACGCCTATTACATGACCCAGGAAGAGCCCCGCGCGGATGATCCGAAACATGCCGCATGGGTCGAGAAATTGGCCCGCGTGCGGAGCCTCGCGGAGCTTCACCTGCTCAAGAACCGGCACGGGCCGACCGGCCGGATCGACCTCTATTTCGATGCCGCGTGCATGGGGTTTGGCGCCGCTGATCCGCCGCGGGGAGGCGAGGGGGTGAGCATTCAAGCGGTCGCGTGGGTGCTGGAGCAGCGGATTACCTCACCGGGGGCGAAGCTGACGCTGCTCGCGCTGGCCAACCACGCCGACCACGCGAACCACGCCTGCTGGCCGTCGATCGCGACCCTCGCACGCGAGACCTCGCTCTCCAAACGCGCGGTCCAGCGCCAGATCAAGGCGCTTGCCGAAGCCGGCTGGATCCGCATCGAGCGGCAATTTCGAGACGACGGCAGCCAGACCTCCAATCGCTACGTTCTGGCGCAGGCGCAGGCTGCGGACATGTCACCCCGGGGTGAGGAATTGTCGCCCCGGGATGACGCTCCGGTCGGGGGCGGGGGCGATGCGGCCGTCATGGCGGGGGTGACGCAGGCGCCGCCCCTTATGGAACCGTCAAGAGAACCATCAGATGAGTCTTCCTCGACAACCGCGATCGAAGCGAGCTTCGAGGCCTGGTGGCAGCTCGTCCCCAGGAAAGTCGGCAAGGGCCAGGCGCGCAAAGCCTTCACGTCGGCGCTCAAGCGCGTGCCGGCGGCGGTGCTGCGCGCCGGCATCACCCGCTATGCCGCCGAATGCGCGGGCCGCGAGCCCGGCTTCATCGCCCACCCGGCGACCTGGCTCAACGGCGAACGCTGGGAAGACGAGCCGGCCCCCGCAGGCGCCGCGCAGGCCGGGGGAGCCGGGTACAGGGCCGGGGGAACCGGTGGGTTCGGGGCCGGGGGGTTCGGCGGGGACCCGCCGCCGACCCGCTTCCGCGAGATCGACGACGAGCTCGCCGCCCGGCTGAAAGCGACCGAGGCCGCCTATCAGCGCCGCCGGGCGGCGGGGTGAGGGCCCTGCGATGAGCGCCGACCGGCTGACCCCCAAGCAGGCCCGCTTCGTCCGGGAATATCCGCTCGACCTGGACCCCGCCGCCGCTGCGCGCCGCGCCGGCTACAGCGCTGGGAGCGCCCGCGCGAGCGGGGCGCGGAACCTCGCAAAGCCGGCGATCGCCGCCGCCATCGCCGCGGCGCTTTCCGAAACCATGGCGGCGCCCGCGCGGGAGGAGGCAGTGGAGGCGGCGGCGGTGACCGTCCAGACCGTGCTCGAACGCCTGATCCGCGAGGCCGACGGCCAAGGCCCCGACACCAGCGCGGCGACCCGGATCAGAGCCAGCGAACTGCTCGCCAAATATCTCGGCATGCTGGCCGAGCGCCGCGCCCCCGGCGGGGCCGGCGGGGCCGGTGGGGCCGGTGGGCATGGCGGGGCGGGCGGGGCGGACGGGGCCAACGCCTTCAGCCGGCTCAGCGACGCCGCCCTCGACCGCGCCATCGAAACGGCCCTCGACGCCGGCGAGGCCGCGTCCGCCCCGAGGCCACAACCACCGGCGCGTGGGACCGGCCGATGATCGTGATGCCGCGCTCAGAAACGCTTGCGGGGCCCCATGCCCCCGCAAACTTCCGAAACCATGTTCGGCGGCGGCGCGGCGGAGTTTGGACCGTGCCTATCCGGTTAATGCAGACACCCCCCTACATGTAGGATGCTTCCACTCGCCGGAATATAGCTCGGCGTAGGTTGGAGCCTCGGCCCCTCCTGCGATTCCGAGTAATGAGTGGAAGGCGTTGAACGGGTAAAACCGCCTGTTGAAGCGGAACGTGAACTCATTGAGGTAGGCTTGTAGATGCTTTGCGCTCACGCCATGGTGGATGCCATTGAGCCAATTCTTCAGGTTGCTGAAGACGAGGTGGATGATCGGCATGAACTCTTCGGCCACCTCGGGGTCGCCGCATTCGGCAATGGCGTGGTGATCATAGCCGCGTGTCCGCAAGCTGCCATAGCCACTCCAATCGTCGGTGACGATCAGCGACCCCGGCATAACGGCGCTCTCGACGAAGCCACACAGCGAATCGGCGCTGCGGTCGGCAGCGACGGACAGCCGCACGCGCCCGGCGTAGCGGCCATCCTTCCGCTTGTCCTGCGCGGTGCCGGGCTCCCTGTGGCTGACTTCGACGGCAGCAGTCACCAGCGTCTTGTGGTGAACGCCTCGGCCTTCACCACGCGTCCGGCCTCCAACATAGGTTTCGTCCACCTCGACATGCTCTCCTGCCCTGGCACCGATCCGGTCCTGATCGGGCCGCACCATACCCGCGCGGAGCTTATGCAGGATGCCGAAGGCGGTTTCGTACCGCGTCAGCCCAAGCTGCCGCTGAAACTGCACCGCCGACATGCCCGGCGTCTGGCTGGCGACCAGATAGGCGGCCCAAAACCACGTGCTCAAAGGCGTGTGGCTGCGCTCCATGACCGTGCCGACGGTCAATCCCGTCTGGCGGCGGCAAGCGCGACAGGTCAGGACGCCGGGCCGCGTGGCGATGCGGAAAGGTTTACCTACGACGCCGCAGTGCGGGCAGGCGAACCCGTCACCCCAACGAGCCCTTTCCAGGTAGGCGGCGCAGGCCGCATCGTCGGAGAAAAGTCGCTGAAACTCGGGGAGGGATTGCGGGAAGGGCAGGTCGGTGCGGTCGAGAACGTCCATGACTCACTATCCGTTTTACGCACACAATCTATCCCTAGTGAGTGTATGCGTAAAGCGGATAGGCTCGGTTCATACCTCTCCGAAAAAGGTATCTCCGCCGCGGGGCATCAGTCCAGTGGCCGCGCCGCAGAACCCCCGGGTCAGTCAACACCCTCCGACTGTCAGAACGGAATTACAATTTTGGAGATATCGGACGTCTTTATAGCTAACGGTGATGCTTGTCGGATCAAGGGAGTTATTCCACGCTGTACATCTCGCGTCGATCTTGCACTGATCGGGGCTAGTGAAGCTGGCGGATGCATCAAAGCATGTATCATCCGCGTTACTCTTAGAGAAGTTGTCAAGGCAGCCGTCGTCGTCCATGTCCGACGTGTCGCAGAGATCGCTCAGGTCGGAACAGCAGTAAACCCCGTTGATTTTGTAACCGCCTTGGTCGTCTCGCTTGCTGCTGTTGGTCAAATGCCATGTCCAGTCGCCGCCAAGTTTTCTGTCGACCTTTACGACGACCCTTCCATAGTCCGAGCAGTAGCTGCGGGCGTGGGCTTTACCCTTAACCGGGATAGTTTGGTTTGTCCAACCGGCCTCCAGGCAGTCGACGTCGTCGTGCTTTATTCTCTGGCTGCCGTCGCAGGCGGCGTGAGCCTGACCGGCAAGCAGCGCCGCCAAGGCGAGCGCGAACACTGCCGAGACCGCCTGGGTCGCATTCCACTTCATTTTCCAACCCTCCTGTTCCGTGCCGGGGCATCGCCATGGCACAGGCCGGACATCGAGCCTGCTCACCTGGCGCTGCCGGGAATGTCCAGCAGCGGCGCTTCACTGTCAACCTTATGCCCGTGCCTATCCGGTTTACGCACACAACCTATCCCTAGTGAGCGTATGCGTAAACCGGATAGGCACGGGAGTACCTTCTCGACCACCCCCCTCCGCGAACCCGTCGGGTCTGGCGATGGGCAGGATTTCCGCCGCGGAGAATCTCACAGCACGTCCCCCCAGGATCGATTGAGGATTTCGGCCGGGATCATGAGGTTCCAGCCTTTGACCCACCGGCAGCCTTTGGGCCTGCCGCGCGTCAGATAGTGGGGCCGCTGCGGGCAGAGCTCGCGCAGCGCATCGAGATGCGCTTCCTCCACCATCAACGGCTCCCGGCGCTGCTCGAGGAAGAACCCTACCTTCGCGGCGGTGGTCGCATTCTCCAGCAGACGGGTGTACTCGATGACCTGATCCAGGTTGAAGAACTCCACCGACTCCAAAGAGCGCCATATCTCTTCCCAGCTACCGGTCAGGTCGGGGCGGTCCAGCACATCGACCAGGGTTCGTTCGTGGTTGGTCACCCGGAGTTGCACTCCTGAGCGATTGTGGCCAGTGACACCGAACATATCCCGGCCCTTCGCCAGCAGCGGCGGTGGCACGGGTGCGCGCCGAAATTCATGCGATTGGAAGGTGAGCGGAAGCGACTTGCTCGCCGAGGCGTAGACCAGCCGCCAATGGGCCGAGTACGCTCTGCCGTGGAATTCCAGGGCCGTGTGATAGGCCAGCACCGCGTCCTCGGTCATCTTGGCCGCCACCAGATACGGATCGACCGTCATCGATGCCGGGTCCATACCCCAGGGCACGGTCGCATACAGGCCGCGCCGCACGCGGAGGATGCGACCCTGCTTGCGGTGGTAGGCCAGCAGCGAATTGCGGGTGCTCGTGTTGCGTGACCCCCGGTCCGACAGAAAGCGGTCCAGCTCGTCCACCGTGAACACGGCATGCCGCTCCAGAAAGTGATTGAGCCTCACGGGGCCGTTCGTTTGATGATCAGTCGAAATGCCATGTAGTTTCTTGAACGGTACTCGCCCGTAAATCAAATCCCGCCGTTTCCGCCCCACCGACGCTCTTTCCCCGCCTCCGGTAGATAACCCCGCAAGGCGAGCGGTTCTCACCACACGGCGCGAATGCCGCGCCCAAGCACCTGCTGCTGGCGCGCATCGAGAGGCGGCCCGTGCATCTCGACCTGGCGCGCTACCCGCATCTGCCCCAGCCCTTCATCGCCGCCCTCGTTCCACACCTGGCAGAGCTGGTTCTCGGTGATCGACCCCTCGGGTCCACGCGGCCCGCTTGCAGAATTGGTGCGATCGCCGGATTTCGCCGGGGCGGTCGTTCATGTTTCCATCCCCGGATCACCGCCGCGTCCGTCACCGGCCAACCACCGCCGGCGGTGCAGTGGGCACGACCAGGCCGACGGACCCGACGCCTTCAGCCGGCTCAGCGACGCCGCCCTCGACCGCGCCATCGAAGCGGCTCTCGACGCCGGCGAGCCCGCGCCCGTCCGACCGCGCGGCGGCACGGCGGAGCCGGCGGCCTGAGCGTTGGCATCGAGGCGGCGCGGCCGGCGGTTCCGCGGCTCACCGATGAGGGTGAGACCGAGTGGACCTCCGCCCGGGCGTCGCGCTGCGTGAGGCGGCCGCGCATCGCCGGTTCCGAATGCGCGCGCCGTCACCATTCGCACGCTGCCGGCAGGGCGCGGCGGGCGCCGGGTCGTCTCTATTGGACAGCGCAGGTTCCGTCGACGGACTTGCCGTCGCGCCACTCGCAAGTCATGCCGACGCCGTTGGAAAGGGTGGCGGTCCCGCGTCCGTGCCACTCGTCGTCACGGAACGCGCCCTCGTAGGTGAGCACGCCGGGAACGGTCCAGGTCCCGTGACCGTGCCGCTTGTCGTCGCGCCACGCGCCCTCGTAGCGATTGCCGCTGGCCCAGATCATGGTCCCGCTTCCGTGCCGCCAGCCGTCGCGCCACGCGCCCTCGTAGCGGTTGCCGCTGGCCCAGCTATAGGTCCCGCTTCCGTTGTAGTTGCCGTCGCGAAACGCGCCCTCGTAGCGGTCGCCGTCGGCGAAGGATTCAGTCCCGCTTCCGTGCCGCTTGTCGTCGCGCCACGCGCCCTCATAGCGGTCGCCGTCGGCCGAGGTCCAGATCCCGTGGCCGTGCCTCTTGCCGTCGCGCCACGGGCCCTCGTAGCGGTCGCCGTTGGCCCAGCTATAGGTCCCGCTTCCGTGGAAGTTGTCGTCGCGCCACGCGCCCTCGTAGCGGCCGCCATCGGCCCACTCGTAGATCCCGTGGCCGTGCCTCTCGCCGTCGCGGAACGCGCCCTCGTAGCGGCCGACGCCGGCCCAGCTATAGGTCCCGCTTCCGTGCATCTTGCCGGCCCGCATGCCACCCTGATACGCGAACTCGGGAAAGCTCAACCGCCCCTCGCCCGAGGCCTTGCCGTCGACACAGCCGCCCGACCAGGTGAAAGACGCTCCATACCCCTCCGCGCCATAGTTCCACACCCGGCAGGGCTGGTTCTCGGCGATCGACCATTCGGGTCCGAACGGCGCGCCAGGCGCGTCCTGGGCCTCGCGGCAGCTCCCGTCGACGAGCTCGCCATCGCGCCACGCGCAGGTTTCGACGCGTCCGTCGGCCCAGGCTTGGGTCCCGCTTCCGTGCTGCTTGCCGTCGCGCCAGGCGCCCTCGTAGCGGTTGCCGCTGGCCCAGCTATAGGTCCCGCTTCCGTGCTGCTTGCCGCCGCGCCACGCGCCCTCATAGCGGCCGCCGTCGGCCCAGATCATGGTCCCGCTTCCGTGGAAGCTGCCGTCGCGAAACGCGCCCTCGTAGCGGTCGCCGTCGGCCGAGGTCCAGATCCCGTGGCCGTGTATCGTGCCGGCCCGCATGCCGCCCCGATACGCGGACCCGGAAAAGGTCAACCGCCCCTCGCCCGAGGCCTTGCCGTCGACGCAGCCGCCCGACCAGGTGAACGGCGCCAGCGCCGCACCCATGCCATAGTTCCACACCTGGCAGGGCTGGTTCTCGGTGATCGACCAATTCGGTCCAAACGGCGCGACAGGCGCGTCGCCGGCCGCTTCCGTCGCCCCCCACGACAGCGTGACGGCCGCAGCCGCCAGCGCTGCGAGACCTCTCATGCCGCGCCTCCCTCGGCCCTCCCGGAGCAGCGGTCCGCGTTACCGGGCAGGCTAGCACAATCGGTCCGGCGCGCGCTCCCCGGTCGATCCGCGAGCAGCGTGGCCGGCCGCCGGACCTCGGGTCCACGCGGCCCGCGAGCAGAATTGATGCGATCGCCGGGTTTTCGCCAGGGCGGTCGTTCATGCTTCCATCCCCGGATCACCGCCGCGTCCGTCACCGGCCAACCACCGCCGCCTCTCCACCGGCCCGACGGACACAACCGACGCGGCCGCTCGATGTGCTACAACACCGGCCGCATCACCCACGACCGACATCACGCGATCCCATGCCGGACCGGCGGTCATCCCTCGACCGGCGCGGCGGCGGCGGCAGAGCGGGGCCATGATCATGTCTGCGGCGGCGCGCAACAGAAATATCGTCCTTCTCGATGGCGGCGTGGGCCAGGAATTGTACAAGCGGAGCACGCGGCCGGCGGCGCCGCTGTGGTCGGTGCAGGTCATGATCGACGAGCCGGACCTGGTCGAAGCCGTGCATCTCGATTTCATCGCGGCCGGCGCGCTTGTGGTCACCGTCAACAGCTACACCGCCACCCCGCACCGGCTTGCCCGCGCCGGCAAGGCCGCGCTGTTCGATGCGCTGCATGGCGCCGCCGTCGCCGCGGCGCGATCCGCCCGCGCCAAGAGCGGGCGGACCATCGGCATCGCCGGCTGCCTGTCGCCGCTCGTCGCCACCTACCGGCCCGATCTGGCGCCGGCCGCCGATGCCGCTCTCGCCGATTACCGCAGGATCGTGGCCGCACAGGCGGACCATGTCGATCTGTTCCTGTGCGAGACCATGGCCTCGGCGGCGGAAGCGCGCGCGGCGACCATGGCGGCGGGCGAGAGCGGCAAGACCGTCTGGACCGCGCTCACGGTGGACGATGCGGACGGGACCAGGCTGCGCTCCGGCGAAACCGTCGCCGCGGGCGCGCAGGCCGCGATCGAGGCCGGCGCGGCGGCGCTGCTGATCAACTGCTCGGCGCCCGAGGCCGTCGCCGCCGCCCTGCCGGCGTTGGCCGAACTCGGCATCCCGTTCGGCGCCTATGCCAACGGCTTCGTCTCCATCGCCGCCCTTCAGCCGGGCGGAACCGTGGAGGCGTTGAAAGGGCGCGCCGACCTCGACCCGGCGCGCTACGCGGACCACGCGCTCCACTGGGTCGCCTCGGGCGCGACCATCGTCGGCGGCTGCTGTGAAATCGGCCCCGCCCACATCGCCGAACTCAAGCGCCGGCTCAGCGCCGAAGGCTACGATCTCACCGCCGCGCCCGGGCGCTGAGCCGGCGCCCGATCGAGCACCGCCCCCCTTCGGCGGTGCGCGCCCGCCGAGCGCCGCAAGCCCGGCGGGCGGGTCGCGGCCTGTCGCGAGCCCGAAAAGGGCGGACTCGCTCTACCACCCCGCGATCCGGTTGAACAGCGCGGCGCTGAGCGCCTCCGCCTCCGCGCGTTGGGCGGCGGTCATCTGCGATCGCAGAAGGTCCTTGGTATCGATCGCGTCCTCGTTCCCTTGTGCAACCGCGAGACTAACCCAGGCATAGGCGAGGACATCATTCCTCGGCACGCCCTCGCCGCTTGCGTACATGTAGCCGAGATTGTGTTGGGCCGCGGCGAACCCTTGCTCGGCGGCCTTGCGAAACCATGCCGCCGCCTTGGCGTCGTTCTTCGGCACTCCATAGCCGTTTGCGTACATCAAGCCGAGATTGTGTTGGGCCTCGGCAACGCCCTGCTCCGCGGCGCGCCGGTACCACATCACCGCCTCGGCGTCGTCCTCCTTCACGCCCGTGCCGCTTGCGTACATGTTGCCGAGATTGTGTTGGGCCCTGGCGATGCCCTGCTCGGCGGCCTTGCGATACCAGGCTGCCGCCTCGGCGTCGTTCTTCGGCACGCCATCGCCGATCTCGTATATGACGCCGAGATTGTGTTGGGCCTCGGCAACGCCCTGCGCGGCAGCGCGCCGGTACCACGTCACCGCCTCGGCGCCGTTCTTCGGCACGCCATAGCCGTTTGCGTACATGACGCCGAGGCTGAGTTGGGCCAGGGCAAACCCTTGCGCGGCGGCCTTGCGATACCAGGTCACGGCCTCGGCGTGGTTCTCCTTCACACCCGTGCCGCTTGTGTACATGACGCCGAGATTGTGTTGGGCCAAGGTAAACCCCTGCGCGGCGGCCTTGCGAAACCACGTCACCGCCTCGGCGTCGTTCTTCGGCACGCCCTCGCCGTTCGCGTACATGATGCCGAGATTGTATTGGGCCGGGGCGTCGCCCTCAGCGGCGAGCGGCACCCACTCCCTCAAAGCCGCCGCGTAATCGCCCCGCTCATAGGCGCTCCATCCGGCCTCGAAGTCGGCCGCGCCCGCCGGCGGCCCGAGTGCCAGCAGGACGACGAACGCCAGTCCGGCGAGCCGCTTCAACGCGCTCTCTCCCGGTCGGCCAAGCGGCGATCGGGAGCGCGGCGGCGCTCAGGTGAGCCGGGATGTCCCGGGCAAGGTCCTTCCATGGCTCTGAGCGTGACGCGAAACGGCGCGCCCCGCAACGCCGCCGCGGTCGCGGCCTGGCGCGGGCCCGAACAGGGCGGACTCGCGCTAGCGCCCCGCGATCCGGTTGAACAGCGCGGCGCTGAGCGCCTCCGCCTCCGCACGTTGGGCGGCGGTCATGCGCGATCGCAGAAGGTCCTTGGTATCGATCGCGTGCTCGTTCCCCTGCGCGGCCGCGAGGAGAACCCAGGCATAGGCGCGGACATCATTCCTCCTCACGCCCCGTCCCTGATCGTACATGAGTCCGAGGCCGTATTGGGCCGTGGCGTCGCCCTGCTCGGCGGCGCGCCGATACCACGTCACCGCCGCGGCGGCGTCCTCCTTCACACCCATGCCGTTGTCGTACATGACGGCGAGGTTGAGTTGGGCCGCGCCATGCCCCTGCCCGGCGGCCTTGCGATACCAGGTCACGGCCTCCGCATGGTTCTCCGACACGCCATAGCCGAAGCCGTACATGACGCCGAGGCTGTATTGGGCCAGGGCCAACCCCTGCTCGGCGGCCTTGCGAAACCACGTCACGGCCTCGGCGTCGTCCTTCGGCACGCCGGTGCCGTTCACATACATGACGCCAAGTTCGTGTTGGGCCGGGGCGAGCCCCTGCTCGGCGGCCAAGCGATACCACCGCGCGGCCTCGGCGTCGTCTTTCGGAACGCCCGTGCCGCCTTGATACATGAAGCCGAGATTGTATTGGGCATCGGCCAAGCCCTGCCCGGCGGCCTTGCGGAACAACGCCGCGGCCTTGGAATGGTCCTCGGGCACGCCCACGCCCTCGTAATACAAGACGCCAAGGCTGTGTTGGGCCGGGGCGAGCCCCTGCTCGGCGGCCTTGCGAAACCACGCCGCCGCCTCGGCGTCGTCCTCTGGAACGCCGGTCCCGCTTTCGTATATGAGGCCGAGGCTGTATTGGGCCAGGGCCAACCCCTGCTCGGCGGCCTTGCGAAACCACGCCACCGCCGCGGCGGCGTCCTTCGGAACGCCGGTGCCGCTTCGGTACATGAGGCCGAGATTGTATTGGGCCGGGGCCAACCCCTGCTCGGCGGCGCGCCGGTACCAGGCCACCGCCTCGGCGGCGTCGTCCGGAACGCCGGTCCCGCTTTCGTACATGAGGCCGAGGCTGTATTGGGCCGGGGCCAACCCCTGCTCGGCGGCGCGCCGGTACCAGGGCACCGCCTCGGCAGCGTTCTTCGGCACACCCGTGCCGTCTTCGTACATGACGCCGAGATTGTATTGGGCCTGGGCGAAGCCCTGCTCGGCGGCCTTGCGAAACCACGCCGCCGCCCAGGCGGCATCCGCCGGAACGCCCGTGCCGTCTTTGTACATGACGCCGAGATTGTATTGGGCCGGGGCGTCGCCCTCAGCGGCGAGCGGCAGCCACTCGCTCAAAGCCGCCGCGTAATCGCCCCGCTCATAGGCGCTCCATCCGGCCTCGAAGTCGGCCGCGCCCGCCGGCGGCCCGAGCGCCAGCAGGACGACGAATGCGAGCCCGGCGAGCCGCTTCAACGCGGCCTCTCCCGATCAGCCCGGCGGGAGTGCGCGCGGTCCGGTCGCGAACGGCAATCGGGAGCGCGGCGGCGCTCAGGTGAGCCGGGATGTCCCGGGTACGGCCCTTCCATGGCTCTGAGCGTGACGCGAAACGGCGCGCCCCGCAACGCCGCCGGAGCCCGGCCCGGCTCAGCGGCCGAGCGCGGCGGCGGCGGACGGCCGCGCGGGTCCGGCCGGACAGCGCCGCGCAGACCAAGACCCTGCCGCCACGGCGCTTGCCCACGCCAAGACGTTGTCGGCCGAGCGACGGCGGTTCAAAACCGGCCCGCGCGCGAGCGAGAAGTCTCGCGCCGCCGCCTATGTCGGCTCGTCGGTCGAGAACCGGCGCCCGACGTTCAGGAGCAACCGCCGATCTGCAAGTCACCGTCGCAATTGTACAAATCATCGACGTAACCGAACGCAACGGTGATATCAGTCCATTGCCAGTCGTTATATTCCTTGGTCTGACAGCCGGCCTTGATCTTGCACTTGTTCTCGTCCTTGACCCACGCCTGAGGTGCGATGCAGGTCTGTTTGGCGGAGCTTGTCGAGAAGGCTTCCAGGCAACTGGCCACGGTGACGTCGGGGACCACCATGGTGGTAACCTTCTTGCAAGCGCCGGGCATGTCGCGGTTCAACGCCTCGCAAACCGTCTCAGCCTTCGCGCCTTCCACGATAAACAGCAGCGCGGCAATGGCGGACAAAACCATGACGAACTTCATGATCATTCTCCTTCGTGAGCACCATAGGACGAAAGCCTGGAGTATTCACGGCGGGTCTTGGCTTGGGTTGGGTTGGCGGACATGGTGGTATCCGTTGTCATCGTGCAGAAATTCGTTGTCGAAGCGGCTTTCTCCCCGAGCAACCGTAGCGCCACGCCCGCGCTGTCCGACGATACCCTTCTTCCCCTCGATTTGCGAGCCGTCCGGCGCAAGAACGTGGCTGCGCGGCGGCGCGGACGGCCGCGAGGGTCCGGCCGGGCAGGACGGTGCGGCGCGGTCGGAGGTTCTGCGCATCGCCGCCGGTGAAGCAGAGGGAGCGTTCGAAGACGACCCTGCCGCCACGGCGCTAGCCCGCGCCAAGACGTTGTCGGTCGAGAACCGGCGCCCGACGTTCAGGGGCAACTGCCGAGCTTCAAGTGACCGCTGCAATTTCGCAAATTATCGACGGCATGGAACGGAACAGTGATCTCAGGAATCAACCATTCGACCCAATCCTTGGCATTACAGACGGCCCTGATCCTGCACCTGTTCCCGTCCTTGACCCACGCCTGAGGTCCGGTGCAGGATTGTGCGGCTTGGCTTGTCGAGAAGGCTTCCAGGCAACTGGCCACGGTGACGTCGCCGCTCGCGATGACGATAGCCTTCCCGCAAGCGCCGGGCATGTCGCGGTTCAACACCTCGCAAGCCGTCTCAGCCTTCGCGCCTTCCACGATAAACATCAGCGCGGCAATGGCGGACAAAACCATGACGAACTTCATGATCATTCTCCTTCGTGAGCACCATAGGACGAAAGCCTGGAGTATTCACGGCGGGGCTTGGCTTGGGTTGGGTTGGCGGACATGGTGGTATCCGTTGTCATCGTGCAGAAATTCGTTGTCGAAGCGGCTTTCTCCCCGAGCAACCGAAGCGCCACGCCCGCGCTGTCCGACGATACCCTTCTTCCCTTCGATTTGCGAGCCGTCCGGCGCAAGAACGTGACCGCGCGGCGGCGCGGACGGCCGCGAGGTTTCGGCCGGGCAGGACGGTGCGGCGCAGTCGGCGGTTCCGCGGCTCACCGATGAGGGTGAGATCGCAGTGGACCGCCGCCCGCGCGTGGCTCTGCGTGACGCGGCCACATATCGTCCCGGCTATCCAGGTGGACGCGGGCTAGTGGAAAACGCAGGTCTCGGAAACCGGGAGACCATCACGCATCTCGCAGATCATGGTGATCCTGTCGCCGCGTTTGACAGTCGTCCGGCCTTGCAACAGGCCGTGCACCCATTCGCCCTCCAAGCTATGGCCGTCGACGGTAAAATAGGTGCCCCGTCCGTGCAGCAAGCCGTCGTAAAACCCGCCCTCGTAGCGGCTGCCGTCGGGATAGGTGGCGCTCCCCCGGCCGTGGATCATGCTGTCGCGCCACTCGCCCTCGTAGCGGAAGCCGCCGGGCAGGGTAAGGGCCCCGAAGCCGTGCGGCTTGCCGGCCCGCATGTCGCCTTCGTAGATGTAGCGATCCCGAGCGGCGTTCAGCCGCCCCTTGCCCGAGACTTTGCCGTCGATACAGGCGCCGGTCCAGGTGTACGGCTCTTCCGCCCTGTTGCCGCCGTTCCACACCTGGCAGGGCTGGTTCTCGGTGATCGACCATTCCGGTCCGAACGGCTCGATGTGCGCGTCTTGGGCCTCGGCGGCCGACCACCCCAGCACCACCGCCGCCGTCATCAATGCTGCGAGACCTCTCATGCCGCGCCTTCCTCGAGCGCCCGGATCACCCGTCCGGGTCGGCGGGCAGGCTAGCACGATCGGGCTGTCTATCACCTAATTCTCAACCAGCTTGTTCCAAGTTTGTTTCCATGATCGGGATGGGGGTGACGACCGAGAACAACACGCCCTTATCGCGTCAGGAGCTGGTGTTCGATATCGAGTAGGGGTTCGCAAGGCGCGGACGCTCTGGCCGCATAAGCGCGTGCATGGTCAAGTCGACTCGCTCAAGCCGGCGGCGGAAGCGCTCGTGGAGCATTCGGAGCGGTGGAGGATCGGGTGTTTCCGACGGCCCCCGCCCGGGTTGCACGGTTCGCCGCCCACACATCGGGACAAACAGCCGCACCGCGCCGCAGCCGGGCTCGCGCTGGGAGAGTTAGGTGGTCGGCATACGATCCAGTCAGCGATGGTGCATATCGGTTCTGTGGACAATGATGGCGCTTACTGATATGTGGAGGGGCAAGGAGAACATATCCGGCACAGTGCCGGCAACGCGATGGAGGAGGGACGCGGAATGGCGGAACGCAAAGCAGCTCTTACGCCTGCCCCCGAGCGGCCCAAGCTGCGCGCGCTCTTGACCAGGGCCAAGTCGGTTACGTTGACAGATCAGCAGTTGCGGGAACAGCGCGCAAGCTTCGTCTACGGCAACGCCCCGAAGGGCTCGCGGATCACGAAAGAGTCTGCTGAGAGGTCCGTCGATCGGATTCGCGTCGGCCACGTGTAAAGAATAAGGCCTGGTCGTGAGCTGGGTGTATCCACGGTGTTTATCTTAGAGCAGGAGAACCAAGAGTTATTTGATCGAGTCCAAGAGCAAAACCTCAATCGGCAATATGATCTTCTGACGAACTGCATTGAAATTGGCCTCATGAAGGGGCCGGTCTCATTCGACAAGTACCTGCTTTGGGCGCTAAATCACGTCGCAGTTGCCAATATTTCGCAATTCGGCGGACGATTTCGCAAAGAGCCAATTTATGTTGGCAACCATAAACCTCCCCATTTCAGCGACGTAAGCGACTGGATGGATCGGTTTATTTCGACGATCCAGGAGAATTGGTATGCTTGGAGTGAAACGATGCTGGCCGCCTACGGGCTCTGGCGGCTGAACTGGATACACCCGTTCATAGAAGGAAACGGGCGAACCGCCCGCGCCACATGTTACTTCCTTCTCTGTGTGCGATCGGGCTTTCTTTTGCCCGGGAAGAAGATCGTTCCGGAGCGAATAAGGGAAAACAGAGAAGGGTATGAGGCTGCCCTCACTGCCGCCGATCAAGCCTGGGACGCGGGCCACCTCGACTTCAGTCAAATGGAGGCATATCTCGCCGACCTGCTTGAAGCACAGCTTGAGGAGGCCGCCACACCAGACGCTTCCCGTACTGAGACGGATTGACCCAACGACCTGACCACCGGCGTCCCCGGCGTTGATCGCTCTCAGTGCAACGGCTCCTCGTCGCGACCGTGTAGCTGCTCCTTGACGGTCGACATAATGCGCAGCCACACCCGTTGGCCATCAAAGTCGTCCACGTCGAGCAGCTCGTCCGCCCGCATCGCGGCGTGCACGCCCGGGTCCTCGCAGTGCTGCTCCACAAGCAGCTTGGCGGAGAAGCCGTCCACGCACTGACATTCAAACTGGACCAGTCGACGGGGGCAGGTGGACGCCTCTATTTACCTCGCCAATTTTGCCTTGTTGTGATTCTCTGCGGCGGTTCGATTCGAGGGGGGTATTGATGAGGCAGGCTGGTCTGTTCGGCTTACCGGATCATTTGCGCAAGCTTTCTGCGACGGGCGATCCGTTGGAGGTGCTGGCGAAGGTTGTCGATTTCGAGATTTTCCGCGCCCCGCTTGAGGCGGCGCTGGGCTATTCGGACGGATCGAAAGGCGGCCGCCCGGCCTACGATGCGGTGGCGATGTTCAAGGTTCTGATCCTGGCCGCGCGGCACACGGTGAGCGACGAGCGGATGGAGTTTCTGATCCGCGACCGCTTGAGCTGGCTTCGCTTCCTGGGCTTCGATCTCGGAGCGCCGACGCCGGACCGCAACACCATATGGACCTTTCGCGAGCGTCTGGTCCGGGCCGGGGCGATGGATGAGCTGTTTGCCGCCTTCGATGGCGAACTGCGCCGGTGCGGCTATCTGGCGATGGGCGGGCAGATCGTCGATGCGACCCTGGTATCGGCGCCCAAGCAGCGCAACCGCGATGACGAGAAGCGGGCGATCAAGGCGGGCAAGAGCGCGGCCGAGATCTGGCCCGATCAGCCGGCCAAGGCGGCGCAGAAGGACACAGACGCGCGGTGGACGGTGAAGACCGGAAGGCGCAAGAACCCCGCCGGGGCGCAACGGCGCATGCCCGACATCGCGATCCCGGTGTTCGGCTACAAGAATCATGTCGTCATCGATCGGGCCTACGGCTTCATCCGCGGCTCGGCGGTGACCGATGCCGCCCGCCATGACGGCAAGATGTTGCGTCATCTCGTCACCAGCGACAATCTGGCCGCCGGCGTGTGGGCCGACAGCACCTATCGCTCGAAGGCGAACGAGGCGTGGCTGGCGGGCAAGGGTCGGGTCTCCCACATCCACCGCAAGAAGCCGCCGGGTCGGGCCATGCCCAAGGCGACCGCCCGGGCCAATGCCCGCAAGTCAGCGGTCCGTGCACGCGTCGAGCACGTCTTCGCCCAGCAGAAGGATCGCATGGGCCTGTTCGTCCGCACCATCGGGCTCAAGCGGGCGGAGGCCAAGATCGGGCTCGCCAACCTGGCTTACAATTTCCAGCGTCTGATCTTCCATGAGCGCAGGGCCGCCATGGCATGAGTCTGCCCGTATGACCGAAAAACACCCCGCCGAGAACGAAGCCGCGGACGAATAACGCCGTCAAATCCACCCGCCGCACAGACCGGCCAACAGAACACCCTTATCCGCGTCAAATCGATCGGTTGTTGGAGGTCTCCAGGTCATGAAAGGGAAGCCTTGAAAGGACAAACGCTTGCGGTGCTGGCGGTGGTCGGCACGCTGGAATTCGCGGCGGCGGCGCACGGTGAAGCATACGCTCAAGATAATTTAAACAAGGTAGGCAACAAGGCGGTGGACTATTTGGACCGAGGTTCGGCCGCCGCGTTGGCGTTCGACTGGATTGAAGCTTGTAAATGGTATGCCCTAGCAACGGCTTACGGAGGAACGGAGTTCAAGAGATACTATGATGGTGTAGTGCTGATTCTTTCCGCGGAAGAGCTAGAGTCTTGTCTTGAGAACGTACATGCCGAATCGGTTCAGCAGCGCGAGGCCCATTTTAGAGCCGAACAGATGGCTCGTTACGGCACGGATACACTAAACCGCTTGCGCCAGGTTTTGGGCGATCGGCCGGACATCAGCATTGTCGGTCACCGCTTCGTCTTTCAGTCCGAGGTCCTGTTCGCCACGGGTGAGGCGGAGATCCTCCAGGGGGGGTTCGCGCAACTCAAACACCTAGCGACGACGCTACTAGATTTGATCCCCCAGGATGTCGACTGCTCTCTGTTAGTCACGTCTGCCGATGACATCATACGACGCCCCGATACAAAGTCTGCAAAGGCCCTTTGGTTCGCCCGCATCGCCGCCGTTGAAGAGTCTCTCATTGAGCAGGGGATTACGCGTTGCCGCCTAACCACCAACCCCTATTCGACGCCGGGGCTGTATGAGATCGCGTTTGAATTAAAGTTCACGTCTCGTGATTCGGGTTGACTCACCGGAACTCTGATCTGGGCACTATCAGACTAACCGGTCAGGACTTGTAGAATCTATAATCAAGCACCTTCAGGCTGCGACTTGACGCTACTCGGCCAGGGCCGCCGGTCGGTCTTGAAGGCCACCCTCGAAGCCATCGCCGACGGTCATCCCAGCGACCGCATCGACGAGCTGCTCCCCTGGAACTTCGAACGCCCGTCAACCTGAAATCCGGGGGTCCCGCTCGCACCGCTTACTCCAGGCTCGACCACGCCTGCGGTGGAATGTCGAGCCAAGTCACGCAAGGGCAACCTCGGGCAGGCAACAAAAAACCCGCCGCAGCAATGCCGGAGCGGGTCGGGTTCGGACGCACCGATGAGATGCTGGCACAAACCTACATGTTGTGATGAACACCTGTCAAGCCGACAAGATGCTGAATCCCGGTTCCGCCGTCAGCTCGCTTGCCGCGGCCTCTCGTAGCCGTAATGGACGGCGCGCACACCAAGCGCGGCCACTAGCCCGACCTATTCATACTGCGAATGATTTTGTCTGATGTTGTCGAGGCGCGAGCGTGTCCGTGACGCCCTTGGGCATCCGGTTTTGAGCTTTGTTGTGACAGGCGTTGGGGGTTGAAGGGGCTCGGGGTTTGCGGGGCACGGCGCCACGGCGGTCAGGGGCCTGCAGCGGCGAGGCGTCCTGCCAGCAGGCGGAAGAGGGCGGCGTCCGGGCAGGCCGAGGCGAGGTGGATGCGGATGCGAGCGGCCTTTTCGACGACGCGGGCGCCGGGTCTTTAGTGGTCAACACAGCTCCCGTCGACGGGCTCGTCTTCATGCCACTCGCAGGTCATGACGTCGCCCTCGGCCGAGGACATGGTCCCGCTTCCGTGCCTCATGCCGTCGTGCCACTCGCCCTCGTAGCTGTCGCTGGGATAGGTAAGGATCCCGCGGCCATGCAGCTTGCCCGCTTGCATGCTGCCTTCATAGACGTATTTGCCCTTGGCAACGGTCAACCGCCCCTCGCCCGAGGCCTTGCCGTCGACGCAGCCGCCCGACCAGATGAACGGCGCCAGCTCCTCATCCATGCCATAGTTCCACACGTGGCAGGGCTGGTTCTCGGTGATCGACCACTCGGCTCCGAACGGCTCGCTGGGCGCGTCGTCGGCCGCAGCCGTCGCCCCCCACGACACCGCGACGGCCGCCGCCATTGTTGCGAGAACCCTCATGCCGTTCCTCCCTCGATCTTCCGGAGCACCCGGATTTGCCGTCCGGTTTGGCGGGCAGGGAAGCCTGATCGGGCCGCGCCGGTCCTCACGCTCGCGCCCTCTCAAACGCCGCCGCACACGGACGCGGCGGCGCTCTGGTGGTTCGGCGATCGAGCGCTGAGCGCGCGGAAGACCGCGAAGCTCAGACGCCGGCCACCAGCTCTGGATCGTCGTTGCGCGGGCTATTGACTCGCGTGCTGACCGGATGGGCCGCCATCCGTTCTGACGGGTAGGGACCGAGCGGCACATCGTCGCCCGCGAGCCAGGCGTCGACGGCCGCCAGCTCGAGAATCACCGGCATCCGCCCGTGGATCGACGACAGGAACTCGTTCGCGGCCGTGGTCAGGATCGTGCAGCTCTCGATCTCGTCGCCCGGGCGCCGCTCGACGAGGTTGCCGGTCAGCTTCGCGCCTTGGGGGACCACCCACGCCTCCCACAGCCCAGCGAAGACGAACACCCCGCCGTCCTGCATGTGGATACGGTAGGGCTGCTTGCCCGCGCCCTCGCGCTTCCACTCATAGAACCCGTCGACCGGGATCACGCAGCGCCGGGTCTTGAACGCCGCCCGGAACGACGGCTTCGATGCCGCCGTCTCCGAACGAGCGTTGATCAGCTTGTAGCCGATGCTCGCGTCCTTCGCCCAAACGGGGATCAGACCCCAGCGCAGCATCGAGGGCCGGCGGCCTTCCTCGTCCGCGCGGCCGACGGCGACCTGTTGGCTGGGCGCGACGTTGTAGCGCGGCCGGAGGTTCGGCGGCTCACCGATCAGGGTGAGAAACGAATGGACCTCGGCCCACGAGTAGCTTTGCGTGAAGCGACCGCACATCGGCCGGGCCGATCAGAGCTCAACGCAGTCGGTAGGCCTGCCACCTTCACCCCATTCACAACTTTGGGCTTCGCCGTTGGGAAGGGTAAGGGTCCCCAGGCCGTAAGGTTGTCCGTCACGCCACCCGCCCTTGTAGCGCCTGCCATTGAGCCAGTTGAATGTTCCCTGGCCATGCGGTTGGCCGTCGCGCCACATGCCCTCGTAGCGGGTGCCGTCGTTCGTGTTGTTAATTCCCCAGCCGTGAGATTTTCCGGCCTCCATTTCGCCGTCGTAAACCGATTTTATGGGTCCGATGTGAATGACAAGACGGCCTCGGCCTGAAGCCTTGCCGCCGATACAAGCGCCCGACCAGGTTACATCCACGTCGAGTTCATCGCCTTCTGTTCTAGGGGTTGCATTCCACACTTGGCAGGGTTGATTTTGGGCGATGTACCATCGCGGTCCGAAGGGCTCGATGGGTTCTTCTTCGGCGTCGGCGGCAGACCACCCCAACACCGCGGCAGCCACCGTCACCAATGCTGCGAGACCTCTCATGCCGTCCCTCCCTGGCTCTCCCGGATCACCCGTCCGAGTTGCCGCGTAGGCTAGCACGATCGGCCTTACGCTCGCCCATCCCTAACCAGCTTGTTCTCTCTGTGTTCCCATGCTTGGATTGGGGCGATGACCGAGGACAACACGCCCTTACCGCGCCACGAGCTCGTGTTCGACATCGAACAGGCGCTGCGCAAGGCGCGGCCCCGCTGGCCGCGCAAGCGCGTGTATGGCGACGACCATCCGCTGAGGCCCGTCGCGGAGGCAATCGTCGAGCACCTCGAGCTATGCCGGATCAGGTTCTTCCGGCGGCCCCCGCGGAGGTTGCACGGCACGCCGCCGACAGGTCGGGACAACTAGCCACGCCGCAGCCGGGCTCGCGAGGAAAACACCATCCCTCTACAACGCTGCTGCTCTCAATGCATCGGTTCGTCGCCGCGGCGCCCGCGAGGCTGCTCCTCGATCGCCCGCAGGATCCGCAGCCACACCCTCTGCTTGTCGAGGTCGCCGGCGTCCAGCAGCTCGCCCGCCCGCATTGCGACATGCAAGCCCGCGTCATCGCCGTGCTGCTTCACGAGCAGACTGGCCGAGCGCCAGATGTCGATGTCATCCGTCATTCGCCGCAGGGTCCCACCGGCGGCACAGGGTTGTCTCTTTACGGCAACGGGGTTTCCACTTTTCGTTCCTGATCCGAGCTTGACGATGGCGGCTCGGGCGAGCTGACATTGATCAGCGTGCCGGGCGTATCGCGCCACCATCGCGGACATGCGGCGGCCCCCCGAGCCTGGTCGCCGACGCCGAAGCGACGCCGCCGCGCTCCGCTGCCGCCCCTCCCATGCTCTCCCGGATCACCCGTCCGGGTTGGCGGGCAGGCCGGCACGATCGGTCGCCGAAGCCGACCGCGGTCGGCGGTTCCGCGCCTCACCGATGAGGGTGAGAGACGGGTGGACCTCCGCCCGCGCGTGGCTTTGCGAGACGCGGCCGCATATCGGCGGCCCCTGGAGCGGGCGCCGGGTCTTTAGTGGTCAACACAGCTCCCGTCGACGAGCTCGTCCTCATGCCACTCGCAGGTCATGGCGTCGCCGTCGGCCGAGGCCTTGCCGTCGACGCAGCCGCCCGACCAGATGAACGGCGCCAGCTCCTCATCCATGCCATAGTTCCACACTTGGCAGGGCTGGTTCTCGGTGATCGACCACTCGGCTCCGAACGGCTCGCTAGGCGCGTCGTCGGCCGCCGCCGCCAATACTGCAAGACCTCTCGTGCCGTTCCTCCCTCGATCTTCCGGATCATCCGGATCACTCGGCGGACAGGCCAGCACGATCGGCCCGGGGGCGCCCTCGACGCGGGCGGGTCTAGAATACGTCATGGCCCTCGCAGAGATTAATCAGTTCGGGAAATACCAATATCTGAGCACGTCGTCCGCGACCTTGCCTCACCACTTTCAGAACGCCGTCATCACGCAGCGTGCGGAGCAGGTTGGCGATGGCTTGCCGGGTCGGCTGTTTGTCGCCGGCCAGCTTAATGTCAGTGCTTCGAAAGATCGGCTTATCGAAGAGTTCATCGAGAAGCGGGACGGCATATTGGGAGCGCGTGAGATTTATGACGCGCGCCTTCATGCTTTCGTAGAGGTCCACGATGGCCCGAGCCTTCGATTCATTTTCGCGGGCCTGTTCGAAAACAGCGCCCAGAAAGAAGGCGATCCACTGGTTCCAGGCGCCGGGCTCCCGACCGAGGGCGCGAAGGCGTGCGACATATTCTTCGTGGCGGCGCTCCAAATAGGCCGAGACATAGAACATCGGGCGAGAAAGAAGCGCCTTTTCGTGGAGGAAAAGAGGAATCAGGATCCGCCCAAGGCGCCCATTGCCATCAACGAAGGGGTGGATGATCTCGAACTGTGCATGAACCACCCCCAACTGAACGATGGGGTCCGGCCGCACGGCGTGGTAGTAGGTCTCCCATTGGTGCATGGCTTGGGGGACCACCAGCGGATCCGGCGGAACGAATTTCGCCTTCTCGATCGGTGTGCCCGGATCGCCGATCCAATTCTGTGTGCTGCGAAAGCGACCTCGTCCCTTGTTTCGCCCCCGGACGCTGTCCAGAAGAATTTCGTGCAGCGTCAAGAGAAGGTTCAGGTTTAAGGGGCGATCCTGAAGAGCCGTCTCCGCATGGCGGAGCGCCCGGCGATAGTTGATAATCTCGTGTATGTCGTGGCGCTTCGACTCGAGGCTTGGCTCTTCGCCAGCTTGAAATCTCAACACCTCGGAAAGAGTGGCCACTGTGCCCTCGATCCGAGACGATAACACGGCCTCTTGGGTCGTTAACGGCGAGAGCAACACGCCTGGGTTGGGGACCCCATAGAGAATGCCGTCATACCGGGCGATGGCCGCATGGGTCCGCCCGATCAGCGGAATCAGCGGCTCCAACTCGATATCCCGTATCGGAAGTGATTGAGGTTCAAAGGGTTTCACGTTGTGTAACGCCCACAAGCGACAAGGTGGTTTGTGTAACGTAAACCACGGAATGGATTTACACAACTCACGTGAGCAAACGTTATCCCCGACGCTGATTGGGCCGCGTGAAGGGCGGGCCAGCGCTTGACAAGCGCCATGATTTCAAGTGGTTCGCGAGTCCCCGAGCCTTGAGCTGAGCAATCGATCTCAGATCATTCCGCGCCGTCACGGCGGCGCCGGCGTCGACGGACGCGCGCGACGCACTCGCCCGCGCCCACCAAGCCCACCGCCCCCCTGGCCAAGTATCCCGCCATGCTGGTAGAGCGCCGCGCGATGACCGGCGTGGACCAGCGATGGAAGCGGCTGTCGCGGGCGGAGAAGGAGCGCCTCGCGGCGCTCTTGGCGGAGCGGCGGCGGCGGGCGGCGCGGCGCGGCCTGATCGCCTATACCCAAGCGACCCTGCCGCGCTACGCCGCCGCACCCCATCACCGGCGCATCGCGGCCCGGCTCGAAGCGGTGGCGGCCGGGACCTGCGACCGGCTGTTGATCGTGACCCCGCCGCGCCACGGCAAGTCGGAGCTCGCCTCGACCCGCTTCCCGGCCTGGTTCCTCGGCCGCTACCCTGAGAAGGAGATCATCGCCGCCTCCTACAATCTCGACCTCGCGCGTCATTTCGGCCGCAGCGTGCGCAATCTGGTGGCCTCGCCCGAGCATCTGGCGATCTTCCCCGGCACCAGGCTCGCCGCCGATTCCACCGCCGCCGAGCGCTGGCGCACCACGGCCGGCGGGTCCTACCTCGCCGCCGGCGTCGATAGCGCCGTCACCGGCCGCGGCGCCCATGTGTTCATCATCGACGATCCGGTCAAGAGCCGCGCCGAGGCCGAGAGCGAGACCGCCCGCGCCCATGCCTGGGACTGGTACCGCTCGGTGGTCTATACCCGGCTGATGCCCGGCGGCGCGGTCGTGGTGATCCAGACCCGTTGGCACGAGGACGACCTCGCCGGCCGCCTGCTCGCCGAGGCCGAGAGCGGCGGCGACCGCTGGGAGCTGCTGCACCTGCCGGCGCTCGACGAGGCGGGCGCCGCGCTCTGGCCGGCCTGGTACCCGGCGCCGGCGCTGGCGCGCATCCGCGCCGCGATCGGCCCGCGCGAGTGGCAGGCGCTCTATCAGGGCGATCCGACCCCGGACGAGGGCGCCTATTTCAAGCGCGCGTGGATCCGCACTTACGACACCGCGCCGGCGCATCTGCGCACCTATGGCGCCTCGGACTACGCGGTGACCGACGGGGGCGGCGACTACACCTGCCACGGCGTGATCGGCGTCGATGAAGCGGACGACATCTACCTGCTCGACTGGTGGCGCGAACAGACCGCGAGCCATGTCTGGATCGACGCCATGCTCGACCTCATGACCCGCCACGAGACCCTGATCTGGGCCGAGGAAGCCGGCCAGATCCAGAAATCTTTGGGTCCCTTCATCGCCAAGCGCCAGGCCGAGCGAAGGGTCTATGGCCGCCGCGAGCAGTTCGTCTCGGCCGCCGACAAGGCGACCCGTGCGCGGGCGATCCAGGCGCGGCTCGCGATGGGGCGGGTCTGGTTTCCGAAGCGCGCGCCGTGGACCCCGGCGCTGATCGGCGAGCTCCTCAAATTTCCAGCCGGCCGGCATGACGACCAGGTCGACGTGATGGCGCTGTTCGGCCGCATGCTGGCGGCCTATGCCAAGGGCGCGCCCCCGGCGGCGGCGAAACCGGCCGGCGATATCCGCGCCGTCACCTTCGACGCGCTGATCGCCGATCACGAGAGACGCCGAGGGCGGCGCGCGCGCTGAGGCCGGGCCGGCGCGCTGGGCTGCACCCGGTTGTCGTGCTCCCTCAGTCGCCGGGCACGCGCTCCGGGTGAGTCAGCGATGATCCCTCAGTCGCCGGGCGCACGCATCCGCTCGCTTGGCTACGCGCCTGAGGGCGCGGCGCATCGCGCAGATGGGCGGCTGATTCCCGATCGAACCAGCGCCCCTGCCGCTCCCGGAACCCGGATGGATGGGGCGGGCGCGTCATCGACATCGGGGACTCCGTTCTCCCAACCGATCGGCTGTCCACCAGAACGGGTCGAGTCCCTTCCGTCGTCAGGCGAGCCCCATCTGGCGATAGGACCGGACGACCTTCTCCAGCGCGACCGCGAAGGCGGCCGTGCGCAGGTCTTCGATCGTTTCCGACTCGCGCATGGTCTCGCGAATCGCGCCATAGGCCTCGCGCATGGTGTCCTCAAGGCCGGATTGGACCAGGTCGAGTTCGTCCGTGCCCTGCAGCAGCGGTGCCTTGAGTTCGTCCGGAACCGTCCGACCGGACGTGGTTTCGATCATCTCGATGATGCGCCGGCTGCGCTGGATGTCGAGCTGCCGCGAAAGGCGGCCGAAACGCATATGCGAGACGTTGGAGACCCATTCGAAGTAA
Source organism: Alphaproteobacteria bacterium (assembly GCA_965248825.1). Classification (GTDB taxonomy): domain Bacteria; phylum Pseudomonadota; class Alphaproteobacteria; order UBA828; family UBA828; genus WTGU01. The sequence continues at coordinate 521,365 of CBDFKL010000006.1, forward strand.
CTGACGGTCACGCCGCCGGCGTTGACCAGCAGATCGGGGAGGATGACCTTGCCGCGGGCGAGCAGCTGGCGCTCGGCCGCGAGCGTCACGGGCCCGTTGGTGGCCTCGACGATCAGGCGCGCGCGGATGCGCGGGGCGTTGGCGTCGGTGATCTGGCTCTCGATGGCGGCAGGAACGAGAATGTCGCAGTCCGCCTCGAGGACGGACGCGCCGTCGGCGACGAAGCGCGCACCGGGGAACCCCCCGAGGCCGCCGGTGCGGGCGCGGTGCTCGGCGAGCGCACCGGGCGCCAGGCCGGAATCCGACAGCAGGGCGCCGTCGCGCTCGATCACCCCGACGAGGCGCACGCCTTCTTCCTCGGTGAGGTATCTGGCCGCGTGGAAGCCCACATTGCCGAGTCCCTGGACGATGACCCGCTTGCTTTCGAGGCCGCCCTCCAAACCGCTGCGCGCCACGTCGTCCGGGTGGCGGAAGAACTCGCGGAGGACGTATTCGACGCCGCGACCGGTAGCCTCCTCGCGTCCCGGAATACCGCCCTGGGTCACCGGCTTCCCGGTGACGCACGCCAGCGCGTCGATATCCGAGGGGTAGAGTTGCCGGTACTCGTCCGCCATCCAGGCCATCTCGCGCGCCTGCGCGTCCGCCGCCTGGCGCACGGCGATCGCTGCCGCGCGCGCGACGACATGGCAGTTGGTCGCGACCTCGTTCGCGCCGACCACGACCCCGCTGCCCTGCGCCATCTGCGCGCCGCCGGCATCCGCCGCCATCACCACGACGACACTGCCGGAGACGCGCGCGAAGACCTCCGCCGCCGACTTGCCCGCGGCGGCGCCCGGGAGAACCGCGGCGGCGGCGGCGATCGCGACGATCAGCTGCCGCCGCACTATGGCAAGGACGTCGTGCATCATCGACCAGAGCGAGATCGGGACGATCGATGGAAACGACAGCACCATGGCGCATGTCCACAACCGTCTCGCCGACCCGGCCGCCGGCGCGGCTTGAGGCGATCGAGCATGCTGAGCGATGACGAGTGTGAATCCAGGCGGAGAACTCCCCGCCCGGCTCGTATTTCGTGCCTTCGAGGGCCATGATCACAACCGAGCCTCTCAACTCATACGCCTCCAAATGGGAGGAAAGTCGTCTTGACGGAGGAGGAGCGAATTTGGCGCGCCGTGGCGTTTTCCGGCGGGTATCGGTGAATCGACTTTGCGCAGCGGGCATGGTCGCAGCGGCCCTACTGGCGCCTGCTGCGGCTGCTACCGAATCACATTTGATGGAGCGAATTCCCCCAGAGTGCCATCCATCCGGAGTCGACCGCGAAGTCGAAAAACTCAACGCAATCCTCAAGGAAGCCCAGCGCGAATGCGGAGAAAATCTGGAGGGTTGCGAGGACAATGTCTTCGAAGGAATAAATCAGTTCGTTATGAGCGTCGCCCGTTGTTCGGCGATGGTGAATCTCGAGCAACTTCGCGATGAAAAAGACCATCGGCTTGACGCGTTCATCAGCGAGATCGAGAAGCTGAACAAAGCGGCGGAGCAGATCGATTTTCTGCCCATGATCAAAGCCATAGTCGGGCCGATTTTGTTTGAGGAAGGCTCGGATTCATCAGATTAGAGTGCTTTTGAAAGAGATTTCGAAGGCACGCTGCTCTGAAGCCCGAGGCGAGTTCTGGGCCACCCCGAAAGCCCTGAGATCATCGAGCGTCGCGCCAACGGCTCGGTAATTCTCCGGCACCGAAGGCCGCGGGCGCCATCGCATCCACCGAATAACAGGTACCCCCAGGGGCGAACGAGCCTTCTCACATCCCGTCCCCAGGTGAGGAGGCCTACGCTTGCACGGCAGTCCTTTGATCACGGGCCCGGCGGACGCATAGCCGAAGCCGCTGGCCGTCGAAGCCGCTGGCGTCTCACAGTGCGACCGCACGCATCGCGGCGCAGGTCGTCGCCCCGTCGCCGTCCTCCTTCATGGCCCGGCGAGCGGCGCGCCGGATGTCGATCTCCTGGATTACCGCCGTTGGCCTGTCGCACACCGGCCAAGCGCCAGCGACTTCGCCGAGCGGGTCATTGTCCGACTTGAAACTATCGCCACGGGTTCCTACCTCACCAGTGGAAGACCGCAATCGCGCTGTAAAAGCCCTTTGAATTGAAGCGCGCCTCAATCCCAAATCCCGAAAAGGCCACAAGATGACTGCGGAGGTCGCGCTCCTGAATAAAACGGCCGTCGCCCTGGCCGCTGACAGCGCCATGACGCTCGGGAGAACCGGGAAGACATACCCGGTGAACAAGCTCTTTGCACTGAGCAGATATCACCCGGTCGGCATAATGATTTACAACAACGCGATGTTTATGGACGTTCCTTGGGAAACGCTCATCAAGATGCATCGAGGATCGATCAAAAGGGATGACCCGAAGCCAACGACCGGCCACTACGCCGACGACTTACTCAAATATGTTTGCGACCCTAAAATCTGTACGAAAGAAGCGGAAACAAAGAACCTGATCCGGATTGCCAGGGACACCTACTCATCAATCCGCGAGGCAGCCTCTCCTGCCATCCATGAGGCCTTCAACGACAAAGGGCGACGGTCCACCCGCGCCGAAAGCGCAGCGATTCGGAAAACGGTCGAAAAGAGACTGGCCGATCTGCAGGCAGCAGGCGAATCGGATTCGATGAAAGGCGCCCATGCAGTTCGTATCGCCTTTGATAACCGGGACAAATTAGACCGCTGCATCGATGATGAGTTTCGCGATTTCACGCTCTCACAGTCCCTCAGAAAATCGCTACATCGCGTATTCCGCCTCGCGATGAAGAGTAACAGGTTATCGAGAGGCAATTCGGGGATTGTCGTTGCCGGGTTCGGTCAGGACGAGATGTTTCCGACGCTCGTCGAGGTAACCACAGACGGAGTGGTCGGTGGGAGGCTCAAATACGCGATTCTCAGGCACACCGATATCGGACGCAACGAAATCTCTGCCACGGTCATACCGTTTGCCCAACGCGAAATGGTTTTCCGATTCATGGAGGGCGTGGACCCCGAATTTCACTCCTACCTGCGACGGTCGACGGCGCACCTCCTGTACCAGTTCGGCGAAGAAGTGCTCGATGCACTGAAGCTCTCAAATCCTAAGCTATTGGAGGAGCTTCAACGCAATGCAAAGACATTGGCCGACACCCACTTCGATCGCGAAGCCAGGGAATTTCAGCGGAGGAATTTCATCAATCCCGTTATGGGAGTCGTCGCGCATTTGCCCAAGGAGGAGCTTGCGGGCATGGCGGAAGCCCTCGTGAACCTCACCTCCCTGAAGCGCCGCGTCTCCCTCGAACAGGAGACCGTGGGAGGACCGATCGACGTCGCCGTGATCTCTAAGGGCGACGGATTCGTCTGGATCAAGAGGAAGCACTACTTTGACGCATCGCTCAACCCGAGTTACTTTGATCGACAGTCGCTGGAAACCAAGGGACGGGAAGCTCAATGAGCAGCGAGCCGGAAGAGAGAGGCGGCCTCGGCATATGGAAGCCGCTTGATCATTCCGTGGAAACACGACGCGACGCAGAAATCAGGCAACAGGCCACGGAGGATGCAGAGAAATCCTTCGATACGGTCCGCGACCAGTTGAGAGAAGCCGTGGCACCCTATTCGCCGTCGAAAGACGCGAAACGGGGGTAGCCGGGCGTAAGCAGTGCGGGTGGTGTTTCGACCCGGCATGGGGTGCGACGCGGCGTTCGAAAAGATGCATGATTTCAATGAGTTCGAGATTCATCGCACTTTGATCTAAGCAATCGATACTCGGAGCGGAGCGGCCTCAGGCCGGCAGCGGCGGTGGCCGGGCGTGGGGGCGCACCCGGAAGCGATCGAGCAGCGCCCTGTCGCTCTCGGCGCGGGCCGACGGCGCCCGGCCTTGCCACGCGTCGTGCCCGCTGGTGGAGACCCCCAGCAGCCGGCACATCGTGGCGATCGGCCTGGTCGACCCGGTTGCGGATCGACTGAGCGGACGGCACTATCGCCCGAGCCAGCTCCTCCGCCGAGCGGCCCGATCGAACCAGCGCCCCTGCCGCTCCCGGAACCCGGATGGATGGGGTGGGCGCGTCATCGGCATCGCGGACTCCGTTCTCCCAACCGATCGGCTGTCCACCAGAACGGGTCGAGTCCCTTCCGTCGTCAGGCGAGCCCCATCTGGCGATAGGACCGGACGACCTTCTCCAGCGCGACCGCGAAGGCGGCCGTGCGCAGGTCTTCGATCGTTTCCGACCCGCGCATGGTCTCGCGAATCGCGCCATAGGCCTCGCGCATGGTGTCCTCAAGGCCGGATTGGACCAGGTCGAGTTCGTCCGTGCCTTGCAGCAGCGGTGCCTTGAGTTGGTCCGGAACCGTCCGACCGGACGTGGTTTCGATCATCTCGATGATGCGCCGGCTGCGCTGGATGTCGAGCTGACGCGAAAGGCGGCCGAAACGCATATGCGAGACGTTGGAGACCCATTCGAAGTAGCTGACGGTCACGCCGCCGGCGTTGACGAGCAGATCGGGGAGGATGACCTTGCCGCGGGCGAGCAGCTGGCGCTCGGCCGCGAGCGTCACGGGTCCGTTGGCGGCCTCGACGATCAGGCGCGCGCGGATGCGCGGGGCGTTGGCGTCGGTGATCTGGCTCTCGATGGCGGCGGGAACAAGAATGTCGCAGTCCGCCTCGAGGACGGACGCGCCGTCGGCGACGAAGCGCGCACCGGGGAACCCCCTGAGGCCGCCGCTGCGGGCGCGGTGCTCGGCGAGCGCACCGGGCGCCAGGCCGGAATCCGACAGCAGGGCGCCGTCGCGCTCGATCACCCCGACGAGGCGCACGCCTTCTTCGTCGGTGAGGTATCTGGCCGCGTGGAAGCCCACATTGCCGAGTCCCTGGACGATGACCCGCTTGCCTTCGAGGCCGCCCTCCAAACCGCTGCGCGCCACGTCGTCCGGGTGGCGGAAGAACTCGCGGAGGACGTATTGGACGCCGCGACCGGTAGCCTCCTCGCGTCCCGGAATACCGCCCTGGGTCACCGGCTTGCCGGTGACGCACGCCAGCGCGTCGATGTCCGAGGGGTAGAGCTGCCGGTACTCGTCCGCCATCCAGGCCATCTCGCGCGCGCCGGTCCCCATGTCCGGGGCGGGCACGTCCCGGCTCGGGCTGATATAGCCGCGGTCGGCAAGCTCCCGCGTGAAGCGACGCGTGATCAGCTCCAGCTCTTCTTCGGTATAGTCTTCGGGACGGATCGCCAGCCCGCCCTTGGCGCCGCCGAACGGCACGTCGACGAGCGCACATTTGAAGGTCATCAGCGCCGCCAGCGCCTCGACCTCCTGCTGGTCGACGAAGGGCGCGTAGCGAATGCCGCCCTTCACGGGGAGGCGGTGCTCGCTGTGCACCGCGCGCCAGCCGCAGAAGGTCTGGTAGCGCCCCCGCAGGCGAACCTGGAAGCGCAGCTGGATGACCGACTTGCACTCGCGGATGGCCTCCACAAGGTCGGCCGGGACCTCGAGCGCACGGGCGGCCCGGTCGAACATCCCGCCTACGCTGGCTTTGAAATCGAGCTCGGTCGCGGCGTTCACGCGGTCCTCCGGTAGCGGGCGAAGCGAAACCAGTATCCCAAACCCTTATCTTCGCATCACGACACTTTGGCTAGGGCGGTTTTCCATGGCGCGGCAAATGGAATGGACGCCTCCCACCCCCGATGCCGGACGAGGGCAAGGCTGAGGGCGCGACCGGCGTCGTGGCGTTGACGGCGGGAGCGTTCGCCCGTGATGGCTTGATTGCATCGCAATCATTGCGTAATTTGGGCTCCGGAACGAGCGGGGAGCATGGCCATGGCGAGCATCACGATCCGCAATCTCGACGACGACGTGAAGACCCGGCTGCGCATCCAGGCGGCCGGGCATGGCCGTTCGATGGAAGAGGAAGCGCGCGTGATTTTGCGCAAGGCGGTCGAGCACAAGGCGGCTCCGCGGAATCTCGCGAGCGCGATCCGCGCCCGGATCGAGCCTCTCGGCGGTGTGGACCTGGAACTGCCGCCACGTGAGCCGATGCGCGCGCCGCCCGACTTCGATCAGTGAAGCGGCGATGATCGTCCTCGATACCAACGTCGTCTCCGAACTCCTGCGGCCGTCGCCGGACCGGGCTGTGGAGGCCTGGGTCGCGGACCGTCCGGCAGCCGATCTGTATTTCTCGGCGGTCGGCGAGGCGGAACTGCGCTATGGGGTTGCGCTTCTGCCGGCCGGCCGGCGCCGGGATGCGCTTGCCTCCGCGATCGAGGCAATTCTGCGGGAGGATTTCGACCAACGGATCCTGCCCTTCGACAGCGCGGCGGCGCGCGCCTATGCGGCCATCGCGGCGGCTCGACGCGCTGCCGGACGCACAGCATCTCCGGCCGACTGCCAGATCGCGGCCATCGCGCGGTCGCGCCGGATGGCGGTGGCGACGCGCAACGTCCGCGACTTCGACGACATGGGGATCGACCTGCTCGATCCCTGGGCAGGCCCATGACAGGAGCGGCCGAAGCCTTCTCGCGCGCCACGATCGGCTCTCCGTTCACTGTGAGTCCAACGACCGGCTTCGGCCGAGGATTTTTCCGAACCGGGTGATATGACGGATTTTGGACACCCATCCCGGTCCCACGCGAGGCGCGCAATGAGCGCGATTGGCTTCTGCAAGGCCGCTGCCCTCGGCATCACCCCGAGCATGGTTGATGAATGAGACCGGCATTCTTGATTGGCGGCGCCTCGGCCGTGAACCCCATGGCCTGGGCAATGATTCCGGCGGCCTGGGCGGCCCGTTATCTCCTCAATCCGTCTCAAGCGGCTGATGGAAGTAGTAGCAGAGGCCATCGGGGGCGACGACGTAAAACACCTGGAGCTTCTGCCCATCCCGCTCATCCACCCGCCAATTGGCGGTCGCGACGCCGTTGCCTTCGAGTTCCTCCCGCGCCCGGTGGATGTCGGTCACCTTGATGGCCGCGCCGTCCTGGGAAGCATCGCCCCCCGTGACGGCGAAACCGATCCGCACGCCGTCGCGCTCCATGATCACCCTGGGGACCGGTTCGTCGATACGCTCGACCTCGGACAGGCCAAAGCTGTGCCGATACCACGACACCGTCTCGTCCAGGTCGATGACGGGTAGTGCCAGCACATCGTCGGCGAACGGATACGCAGCTTCAAACAGGCGAGTCATGACGGCCTCCGGCTTCCATTCGGTCACGCGTAGGAGCGACGTGGCGGGGCCACTGACCAGGCGCGTGCCCTGTCCCCCTTTTCGCCGGGCGACGTCCCCATTCGCGCCGCATTTCACGCCACCCGGGGCGCGGTGGCCTTGCCCGGAATGCCGGGTCGGGTCGGCAGATGGCGGATTGCCGCGCCGGTTTCCCTATCGGCCTGGACCAAGTCGTACTGAGCCTGAAGGTTGAGCCAGAACTGGGGCTCGACGCTGAACCAATGGCCGAAGCGCAGCGCCGTGTCGCCGGTGACCGAACGCTTGCCGGCGATGATCTGGCTCACGCGGTTCGGGGGCACGGCGATCTGGCGCGCGAATTCTGTCGGGGTGATCCCCAACTCTTCCAGTTCGCCCTTCAAGACTTCGCCGGGATGCACAGCTCTCATGAACATGTGGGTCTCCTCTTTTCATCCGTGGTAATCCACAATCTCGACATTGTCCGGTCCCGCCTGCCCGTCCGGCCACTCGAAACACAGCCTCCATTGCCGATTGATGCGAATGGAGTACTGGCCTGCCCTGCCGCCCCTTAGCGCTTCGAGACGGTTTCCCGGCAAGGACCGCAGGGTATCGAGCGAAGGCGCGGCGTTCAGGATCGCCAGCCGCCGCGCGGCCTGGCTCTCGAAGCCCCGGAACGGCCTGACGGATCGTCCTTCCGCGAACGCTCGTGTTTTCCGGTCCCGATAACCGAGGATCATTGGCTGCCAAAATGCCGGGCATGACGATGTACGTCAAGGATACATTCTCTATGCCCTCCGTGTCCGTTCGAGCGCCGCAGCCGGTCAAATCCTGACCGGACCGCACGCCCTGTCGGGTCTGTCCGCAGACACGGGCTGTGTCGAACCGCCCGACGCCGTCGCGGCGGGTTTGCTGGCCAGCCGACCGAAGACGCCATCCTGGACAGGCTTGCTTGGACCGGGGGAGCGCCGCGAGAAGCCGCGCCGCTTCGGGCCCGCGCCCGCACGCCGCGTGCCCGCCCGCCGCTTCTATTCCGCCCCGGCCATCGCGGCGGCGATGCGGGCAAGGGTGACGGCGCGTTCGTCCAGTTTGTCCACCTGTCGAGCGGTATCGACGGCGCCTCTCACATCGCCCGCCTCAGCCTGCGTGATGGCGATGGCGCGTAACGCCGAAGCGTATTCAAACGCGCGGTCGATTCCCGCCGCGGTTCGCAGCGCCCCGGTGAGAGTTGTCCGCGCGCCCGCGTCGTCCCCAGCCTCGACCTGCGCGGCGGCGATGCCGCGCAACGCCGAAGCACGCCGAAATGCACCATCGATCCCTGCCGCGGTTCGCAACGCCCCGGCGATATCGCCCGCTTCGGCCTGGGCGGCGGTGATGTCGCGCAATACCTCGCCGTGTTGAAACCCATCGTCGATCCTCGCTGCGGTTCGCAACGCCCCGGCGGTATCGCCCGCTTCGGCCTGGGCGGCGGCGACGGCGCGTAGTGCCTCGCTGCGTTCACGCTCATCGTCGATCCCTGCCGCGGTTCGCAACGCCCCGGTGATATCGCCCGCTTCGGCCTGTGCGGCGGCGATGCGGAGCAAAGCCGAATGCCGTGTATACCATCGGTCGATCCCCGCCGCGGTTTGCGACGCTTCGGCAAACGTTGTCCGCGCTCCCGCCTGGTCTCCGGCGGCAGCCCGCGCTCTGGCGATGTCGCTCAAAGCCCACACGCGCCAACCCACACCGTCGATCCCTGCCGCGGTTCGCAACGCCCCGGCGATATCACCCGCTTCGGCCTGTGCGGCGGCGATGCGGCGCAATGGCCCGTCGCGTTGACCCGCATTGTCGATCGTCGCCGCGGTTCGCGACGCCCCGGTGATATCGCCTGCCTCGGCCTGTGCGGCGGCGATGACGCCCAAAGCCAAATGGTGGACAGAAGCATCGTCGATCGCCACCGCGGTCCACGACGCCGCGGCGATATCGCCCGCTCCAGCCTGCACAGCCGCGATGTCGCGCAAGGTCCAGTCGCGTTGATCCGCATCGTCGAGCGCCGCGGCGGTTCGCAGCGCCCCGGCGATATCGCCCGAGGCGGCTTGCGCCCGCGCGATAGACCGCAGCGCCTGACGATGGTCTTGCGCATCGCCGACGGCCGCCGCGAGCTCGAGCGCCGCCTGGATCAAACAACTCGCCGCCGGCGACGAAAAACAGTCCGCCCGCCCTCGCGCGGCGGCGATTGACGCCGCGGCCTGCGTCCGCAATTCCGCCACCCACTCCGCCGGTACCGCGAAGGAAAGGCCCTCCGCGCCGTCGACGGAAACCTTGGAGGTCGTGATCCCGATCAGCTCGCCCTGCCCGTTGAACAGCCCGCCGCCGGAAGAGCCCGGCGAGATCGCCGCGTCGGTCTGGATGATCGGGGCGGATCGCTTGCCGAATATGCCCCGCAGCTGCGAGACGATGCCGCGGGAGATCGAGAGCTCGAGCCCCTGCGGCGCGCCGATGGCGTAGACCTCCTCGCCGACGGCGACCGCGCGGGCGCCGCCGAGCGCGACCGGGACCGGGGGATCGGAGAGCTCTTCCACGAACAGAAGGCACAGATCGCGGTCCTCGTTCCGCGCCGCCAGCACGGCCGCCATCCAGTAGCTCTCGCGCCCTTGCGCGTCCGCCGCCTGGCGCACGGTGATCGCCGCCGCGCGCGCGACGACATGGCAGTTGGTCGCGACCTCGTCCGCACCGACCACCACCCCGCTGCCCTGCGCCATCTGCGCGCCGCCGGCATCCGCCGCGATCACCACGACGACACTGCCGGAGACGCGCGCGAAGACCTCCTCCGCCGTGCTGCCCGCGGCGGCGCCCGGGAGAACCGCGGCGGCGGCGGCGGCGATCGCGACGATCAGCTGCCGCCGCACTATGGCAAGGACGTCGTGCATCATCGACCAGAGCGAGAGCGGGACGATCGATGGAAACGATAGCACCATGGCGCATGTCCACAACCGTCTCGCCGGCGAGCGCGTAGACCATCTCCATCGCACTGTCATCGTCGCAGACGATCGCGACGGTTTCGCCGGGCCTGATCACCAGCAGGGTGCGGCCGATCAGATCGGCGCTCTCCGCCACCTCCCGGGGCGTCGGCTTCATCGCCCCTCTGCTCCGGCCGATCATCAGAACCGACACGGCCCGGCGCTCGCCATCCTGGTCGCACCGTCCGGCGGCGCTATGCCGGTCCGAACTTTCCCTTGCCGGAAAATTTCACCGGCACGGCGTATACGCCCTCGCTAACAAAGCACGTGAATTCCATTATCCGGGGCCACCATCTCACAAGACGCCAAGCTTGCTCCCACGACGCCAGATTTCCCCATCCCTTTGCCAACACAAAACACACCAAACCGGATTGGCGTAACGCGTCCGCCTCGACAGATCCTTTCGTAAATCTATCGCACGAGACGATCACCCAGTCGCCCTCCTTCCCAAGTTGGGATATCCACTCAGCGTCTGGAGATTCCGGGGCGAATTTGAATCTGAGGTGAGTGACCTCAACACCATCCGATTTACAGAGCTCGGATAGCGCTTTCGCCAAGTATGGTGAGAGATTGTTGTCTAAGAAGAATCTCAAGCTGCAAGCTTTTGTTCGAACTCAACAGCGTCGTTAACGGCGCCCACCGGGACATCGTACCATTTCGCAATTTCTTTCTCTGAGCCTTCCACTTCGACCGCTTTCGCCAGCACGTCGGTTGGAATGCCTTGCTCCGCAATAATGGGGCGGCCGAAAGAGCGTTGCGGGTCGATGACAATTCGCCGCTTTGGGTGCTCGGGGAACCAACGCGCGACATGGTCGAATTCGAACTCGAACCCGCCATAAAGCGTGGGCTTCACGATGGAGTGGAAAGCATATTGCCAGCGGTTGACGTCGAGCAACTTGACGTCATCAAGATGCGGTATCTCTTCGAATATGCGATTGCCGTCCGTCTTGAATCGTGAAGTCGAGAACGGATGAGAATGCCCATACATCTCGGCGGTCCTCTCCGCCGCGATTCTGATGGCCTGCAGGCTCACTCCTTCATGTCGAAAGGCGCCGATGAACCTCACTTCCATCAAGTCGCGGAAGCTCAACGCTGCGGCATAATCAGTCTCCGATAGATCGCGCCTCACGATCGGGGGCTGCTCGTGGATGCCGCCGTCGCGCTGGTATCGGTAGCCCATTGTCCATCTGATGACCGATTGAGTTGGCAGTCGGGCAAGCCGAGCCGCTTCGGAGGCCGTATACAAACCGATGCCGATCAGGTCCAACGGCTCTACTCCTGTTCCGTGCCTAGGCCGGGATGCGACGGCGGTCTCCGCGGGCGCTAACCTTGAACAAGTCTTACTTTGGCGGCCAGAGCCACGTCGTACCGACACGCGTCAATCAACTCCGCCCGTACGGTAGCCAGCCACGACAGGATACTGTCTCGATCCTCATGCGCCTCGTCAGCCCGAGCAGGTGGACCGACCGTCGTTCTCCCTCTCATTGGGGGGCTTGACCCAGCCGGGCAGGGCAAAATATGCCACCACCCAGTTCGGCGGACAAGAGTTCTACACTGGACAAAGCGCGCCCTCTCAACGCGATTTGCACCTTCTTCGTGCCGGCATGACGGCCGGAATTTTCTTGGATAATATTCCCGTAAGTCATTGATTCGCCATCAGGCGGCTCGTGATCCGGCCGCGTCTCGTCGCCCCGTCCCTCATTTGCTTGATCCGTCCTCCGCCGCCGCCTCGTCCACGATCGCCGTCACTGCTGCCGCGCCGAAGGCCCTCCCCGCCCCCACCCCGAGCAACCCGGGTCGGCTGTTGACAGGGTGATTCGGGCCCGCGTTATACAGGTGCCCGATGATCGAGGAGGGTCCGGCGATGCCGTCAAGGGGTGCGAAATCGGTGCGCGGGGTGTGGGGCAATCTGCGCTTCATCATCGGCTATAAGCTGTGGGCGACGCTGGTCGTCTTCGGCGCCGGGATCGCCGTCGGCGGCGCGATCTTCGGAGGCCTCGGCTCTTGAGCGAGGCGGCGCAGGATCGCGGCACGGATCGCGGCACGGGCCCGCGCGCGGACACAGGCCCGGGCGCAGGCCTCGACGAGGCCGCGGAGACCGCGAGCGAGGTCGAGCGCTGGGACGCCGAGCTGCGCGCCTATGAGACGGCGGCGCGAGACTGGCTCGACCACGCCAAGCGCATCGTCAAGCGCTACGGCCTCAAGGACCGCGGGCGCCCGGCGCTCGCCGGCGATTCCCAGTTCAACGTGCTCTGGTCCAACATCCAGACCATCCTCCCCGCCCTGTTCGCGCGGGTGCCGGCGCCGGTGGTCGAGCGCCGCCACCAGGACCCCGATCCGATCGGCCGCATCGCCGCCCAGGTGCTGGAGCGGGCGCTCGCGACCGAGATGGAGCGCGACGATTTCATCGAGGCGTTCGGCCGGGTGGTGCTCGACACCCTGCTGGTCGGCCGCGGCGTGCCCTGGGTGCGCTACGACGCGCAGATGAACGAGACCCCGCTCACCACGACCGAGGACGGGCTGCTGCTCGACGCGGACGGCCGGCCGGTGAGCGCCGACGCCGCGGAGCAGCGCGGCGACGGGTGGGTGCTCGAGGAGATCGGCGCCGAACGCGCGCCGGTCGATTACGTCTATTGGCAGGACTTTTGGCACAAGCCGACCAAAAGCTGGGCCGAGCTCGCCAAGGACGGCTGGGTCGCCCGCCGCGTCACCATGAACAAGCGCCAAGGCCGCGCGCGCTTCGGCGCGGCGTTCGACGAGGTGCCGCTCTCGGCCAAGCCCGAAGGCATGAAGGGCGAGCTCTCGGAGCACCTCGCGCGCGCGGTCGGGCTCGCCGAAATCTTCGAGATCTGGGACGCGGGCAGCCGCCGGGTGCTCTGGCTCTGCCGCGGCCACAAGCAGGCACTGCTCGATCAGCAGGACGACCCGCTCGGCCTGGAGGGCTTTTTCCCGTGCCCGATGCCGGCCTACGGCACCCTCACCAATGACAGCCTGATGCCGGTGCCGGACTATCTGCAATATGAGGTGCTGGCGCGCGAGCTCGACGAGCTCACCGAGCGCATCTCGGTCCTGACCCGCGCGCTCCGGGTGCGCGGCGTCTACGACGAATCGATGGAAAAACTCGGCCTCCTGCTCGACGATTCGGGCCCCGACAACACCATGGTCGGCGTCGCCAATATGGCGGCCTATCTGGGCAAGGGCTCGGCGGGCTCGACCCTCCAGGGGGTGGTCCAGTTCCTGCCGATCGACATGATCATCGCGACGCTGGCCGGCCTCTACGACGCCCGCGAGCGGGTCAAGCACACGCTCTACGAGGTCTCCGGCATCTCCGACATCATCCGCGGCCAGGTCGACCCGCGCGAGAAGCTCGGGCAGTCCCGCATCAAGGCGCAGTTCGGCACCCAGCGCCTCGACCGCCGCCGGCAGGTGGTCCAGTTCGCCGCCCGCGACGTGATCCGCTTGAAGGCCGAGATCATCGCCGAGCATTTCGAGCCGGCGACGATCCGCGAGCTCTCCGGCTTCGACCAGCTCCCCGAGATCGCCCGGCTGCTCGGCACAAGCCCGGACGGCCCGATGCTCGCCGAGCAGATTTTCGGGCAGGTCATGCGGCTGATCGCGAGCGACAAGCTGCGCGGCTTCCGCATCGACATCGAGACCGATTCGACCATCGAGATGGACGCCGCGCAGGCGAAGCAGGACCGGATCGCGTTCCTCGGCGCCGCCGGCACCTTCCTCGAGAAATCGCTGCCGCTCGCCCAAGCGATGCCGGCGATGGCGCCGCTCTTGGGCGAGATGCTGTTGTTCACGGTGCGCAGCTTCCGCGCCGGCCGGAGCCTGGAGGCGGCGTTCGAGGACGCGGTCGAACAGCTCAAGCAGCCGCCCGCGGCGGCGGCGGCGCCCGCGGCGGCGGCGGCGCCCGCGGCGGCGGCGGCGCCCGCGCCCGCCGGCCCCATGCCGGCCGATCCGGCCGAGGCCGCGCAGACCCAGCGCGAAGGCGCGGCGGTCGCGCTGCAAGCGATGCGCGATCAGGCCGCGCTCCGCGCCATCGAAGGAGAGCAGAGGCTCGCCGCGGAGCAGGCGGCATGAGGCGCTGCTTCGTGCTCCGCGACGGCACGCTGGTGCCCAAACCCGCCGCCGCACGGCGCGGCCTCGAGATTATTCGCGACATCACGCCGTTCGTCTCGCCCTGCGACGGCACCGTGATCGGATCCCGCGCCGCCCGCGCCGAGCATAACCGGCGCAACGGCGTGGCGGACGTGGGCAACGACCCGGCGTTCCGGCACCCCCCGCCGCCGCCCGCCGCGATGCCGCCGGTCGGCCCCGACATCAGACGCGCGATCGAGGAGCTCGGCGATGGTTGAGACGGAACGGGCCGCGCCCGCGAAGCGCGCTGGAGGCCATGAACAACCGGGCCGCCGGCCCGGAGCGCGCGACCCGCGCGCCGCGCCTTATGGCGCGAAGCCAAGCGAGCGGAGCGAGCGCCTGGCGCCTGAGGGAACATGAACAACCGCGCCCGGCGATTGAGGGAACACGATAATGCCTGAGAAGACTCTGGCCGAGCAGGTCGAGACCGTGCACGAGCCCGCGAACGAGCTCCGCGACATGATCGAGGCCGCGACGCGCGCGGCCGACGACGGCGCGGCCGTCGAGGGCGACCCGGTCGAGACCGGCGCGGGCGAGACCGGCGCGGCCGAGCCGGACGCCGGCGCGGAAGACCGCGAGACCGACGCGGTCGAGACCGACGCGGTCGGAATTGACGCGGTCGAGACCGAGCCGGGCGAGACCGGTGAGGACGACGCGGTCGTGACCGACGAGGCCGGAGCCGAGGCCCTGGAGCCGCCGGCCCACTGGTCGCTCGACGATCAGACCATGTTCCGCGCGCAGGCGCCGGAGGCGCAGAAATGGCTGCTCGATCGCTCGAAGGCGATGGACGCGGCCCACACCAAGCGCTCTCAGGAGATCGCGCCGCTCAGGACTGTGATGGACAAGTGGTCGGGCTATCTCGACCAGCTCGGCGCCACGCCCGAACAGGCCTTCGACATGCTGATCGCCGCCGAATACCAGCTTCGCACCGGCACGCCCGCGCAGAAGCACGCGGCGCTGGCGCAGCTCGCGCAGGACTACGGCATCCAGGCGGCGCCGGCCGCGCAGCCCAACGGACAAGACGGCGATGACGGCGACTACCTTGCGACCGATATCCGCAAGGCGGTGGCGCCGATCGCCGAGCAAGTGAACCAGTTGCGGGCGGGCTTCCAGCACCAGGCCACAGCCTCAGCTCAGACCGCCGCCGCGCAAGTGGCGGACGACATCCGCCACTTCACCGAGGCGAAGACGGAGGCCGGCACGCCGGCACATCCCTATTTCGCCGAGGTCGAGGCGGACATGACGAGACTGGCGCAGGCCGACCGGGCCGCCGGGCTCACCCCGACCCTCGCCGATTTGTACGAGCGAGCCATCTGGTCCAATCCGACCGTGAGAGCCAAGATGCTGGCGGCACAGCAGCACGCGGCCAGCCGGCAGACCGAGCGCGAGCGCAAGGAACGGATCAGACGAGCGAAGCGTGCCAGCGCGACGGTGACGGGGCAAGGGTCCGCTCCCAAGGAACAGCCAAAATCGTTGAGAGACGAAATCGAGGCGCAGTGGGATGTCTCTGCGCCAGGCTGAACCAATGGAGCGACCCGATGACACCGAACCTTTCGGAGATCGCCGCCACCACGATCAGGAACCGCAGCCGGAAGCTCGCTGACAGCGTCAGCGCGAACACGGCCTTGCTCATGCGCCTCAAGGAGCGGGGCAAGATGCGGACCGTCGATGGCGGCGAGACCATCCTGCAAGAACTCGAATATACCGAGAATTCGACCTACAAGCGCTATTCCGGCTACGAGATCCTCAACATCCAACCGTCCGAAGTCTTCACGGCGGCCGAGTTCCAGCTCAAACAGGCCGCCGTCGCGGTGACGATCTCCGGCCTCGAGATGCTTAAGAACTCGGGCCGGGAGAAGATGATCGACCTCCTGGAAAGCCGCATCGGCAACGCCGAGCGGACCATGACCAACCAGATCTCCGGCGATCTCTATTCGGACGGCACGGCCGACGGCGGCAAGCAGATCAACGGCCTCGCCGCGCTGATCGACACCACGCCGGCGACCGGGACCGTCGGCGGCATCAGCCGCGCGACCTGGGAGTTCTGGCGCAACCAGGCCAGGACCAAGGCCAGGGCGAGCGTGCGCGAAGGCATGCGCGAGATCTGGGTCGGGCTCTGCCGCAACCGCGACAAGCCCGATCTGATCATCGCCGGCGACGACGCCTATTCGCAGTTCTGGGGCGATCTGCAGGAGCAGCAGCGCTTCACGAACGAGGAAATGGCGGCGCACGGGTTCAACAATCTGCGCTTCAACACCGCGGATGTCGTGCTCGACGGCGGGCTCGGCGGATCGGCGCCGGACGACACGATGTATTTCCTGAACACGAATTACATCCATTGGCGCCCCCACCGCGACCGCAACATGGTGCCGCTCGATCCCGACCGTTTCGCCACCAACCAGGACGCGATGGTCAAGCTGATCGCCTGGGCCGGCAATATGACGCTCTCCAACGCCTCGTTGCAGGGCGTGCTCTCGCTGACCTGAGGTTGTTCATCGTGATCCCTCAGTCGCCGGGCGCGGTTGGTTATTTTGTTCCCTCAGTCGCCGGGCGCGCGCATCCGCGCGCTTGGCTACGCGCCACAAGGCGCGGCGCGCGGTCGCGCGCTCCGGCGATGGCGGGAATGGAGCGGGCATCATCGCCCGCGACGCGCGCGACTGCGCGCACGCGCCCTCAGGCGCGAAAGCCAAGCGCGCGGAGCAAGCGCCCGGCGCCTGAGGGCTACTGACAAAAGGAGACTCTCAGTGAGAATCAACGGACTCAATCCCTCGTTCGCCTATACGGACGACGCGTTCAAGCGGGGCACCCTCGCCTTCGACGACGACTCGAAGGGCTACCTCTTCTGTCGGGCGAGCGGCGCGATCAGCGCCGGCGACGTGGTGGTCATCGACGAGGACGGGCAGGCCGCCCGGCTCTCCACTTCGAACGATGACTTCGGCGACCGCCTCGGCGTCGCCGCGGCGAGCCTGGCCGATGGCCAATCGGGCTGGATGCAGGTCTTCGGGGCGGCCGAGGTCAATGTCGAGGCGGACTGTGCTGCCCATAGCCGGCTCTACTGCACCGCAACGGACGGCCGCATCGACGACACCGACACCGATGCGGCCGAGATCGTGGGCATCGTTCTGACCACGGCCAGGGATGCCACGGCGGGGCTTTCGCCCGGCTTTCTCAACTGGCCGACAGTCGGCGCCGAACCGACGGACGGCGCCGACTAAGCGACGCCTGAGAGCGGGCCGGCGGAGCGGTCTCGGCAAAGCGCGCCTGAGATGCCTGCGCCGTCGGCCCGCAAGCCGGCGCAACGATCGAGGAGCGAAACATGGACATCCCGCAGAACGCGCAGTCGATGGCCGATCCGGCCGGCGACGAACACCTGTTCGTCGAGTTCTACAAATCGCCGATCGACGGGCTCGATCACGTCAAGATCAGGGTGCCGGGCGACAACACCTTCGAGCCCGACTATCTGGCGAGCGAGCACTACCGGAAGCGCTTTCCCAAGCAGTGGCAGGCCTACCGGGAGAACGAGAGCCAGGCCGAGGGCCAGCTCCGCCTCGAGGACGTGGCCTGGCTCGACGAGGCGAGCCGGAACCGGCTCAAGGCGTTCAGCATCTTCACCGTCGAGGCGCTTGCCACGGTGAGCGACGGCAATCTGGCCAATCTCGGCCCGGGTGCGCGGGCCTGGCGCGATCGCGCGCAAGAGGAAGTCGGCTATCGCCAAAAGGCGCAAGCCTATGACGAGACCCAGACCCAGATCGACGCGCTGAAAGCCGAGCTCGCCGCGCTGAAGGCGCGGGAAGCGGAGAAGCGGGCAGCGCCCGCGACGCGCGCGACCGCGCGCACGCGCCCTCAGGCGCGGAAGCCAAGCGCGCGGAGCAAGCGCCCGGCGACTGAGGGAACACGATCATGACCGCGCTTGAGATCGCGCAGAGCGCCGCGGCGATCGTCGGGGTCGAGGAACCGAGCCACCTGAAGAACAACCCCGATGCGCATGCGCGCGCGTTTTGGGCGCTCTTGAACCGGGCCGGCAAGACCCTCGCCAAGATGCGCAACGCCTGGGGCGGCGGCTGGGCGATCCTGGAGAAGGAGCACGGTTTCACCACCGTCGCCGGCCAGGCCGCCTACCCCTTGCCCGAGGATTTCGGCGCGCTGTTGCAACGCTCGCTGTGGGACCGCGGCAGCGCCGTTGAGCTGATGGGCCCGCTCGCACCCCGCGAATGGCAGGCGCTCAAATCCGGCCTGATCACCGCGTCGGCGCCGGCGCTGCTCTACCGCATCAGGCCCGACGGGAGCGGCGCCAAACGCTCGTTCCACCTCGAGCCGACGCCGAGGGCGGGCCACGAGATCGCGTTCGAATATCTGTCCGACCGCTGGGTCGTGAGCGCCGACGGATCGGCGCGCCGGGCCGCCTTCGTCGAGGACAGCGACG
The DNA here is from genome assembly GCA_965248825.1 of Alphaproteobacteria bacterium. Lineage (GTDB taxonomy): Bacteria > Pseudomonadota > Alphaproteobacteria > UBA828 > UBA828 > WTGU01. The sequence continues at coordinate 540,118 of CBDFKL010000006.1, forward strand.
CGCCGTTGTTCGACGACGACCTGGTCGAGATGGACCTGGTCTGGCGCTTCAAGCAGACCAGAGGATTGGCCTTCGCGACCGAGCTGGCCGAGTTCGAGATCGAGCGCGACCGCCGGCTCGCGACCGACACCGGCGCGCGCGACGTCCGGCTCGCCCGCAGGCCTCCCGACCCGTTCCACGTGAACGTGCGGTTATCATGATCCCTCAAGCGCCGGGCGCGGTCATTATTGCACTCCCTCAAGCGCCGGGCGCTTGCTCCGCGCGCTTGGCTTTCGCGCCCGGGGGCGCGTGCGCGCGGTCGCGCGCGTCGCGGGCGATGCCCGCTCCATCCCCGCCATCGCCAGAGCGTGCGAGAGCCGGGCGCAGCCCGGAGCGCGCGACCGCGCGCCGCGCCTTCAGGCGCGTAGCCAAGCGCGCGGATGCGCGCGCCCGGCGACTGAGGGAACACAACAAATGATGCTCGGCCGTGCCATCGCGCGCAAAGCGGCAGCTCATGGCGCCGCGCTCGGGCCGCGTCAGAGCCTCGGCCAGCGGGCGTCGCTGCCGGCGCCGGTGAAGGGCTGGAACACGCGCGACGCGCTCTCGGGCATGACGCCGCACTATGCGGTCAAGCTCGAGAACATGTTTCCCGACCGCGGCCGGATCGAGCTTCGGCGCGGCTATTCCGAACATTCCACCGGCCTCGGCTCTCAGGCGGTCGAGACCCTGTTCGCGCTCAACAGCGGCACGAGGCAGAAGCTGTTCGGCTTCGCCGGCGCCAACGCCTACGACGTGACCGGCGCCGGCGCGGTCGGCACCGCGCTCAAGACCGGCCTCGACAGCGCACGCTGGCGCGGGGTCAATATCGGCGGCTACGGCATTCTGGTCTCGAGCGGCACCGACGCGCCGCTCTCGATCGACGCGAGCGGAAACTTCGTCGCGCACGGTTTCAACGGCGCCAATCTGAACGTGACGCGGTTCGCACAGGTGATCGTCTTCAAGCATCGCCTGTTCTTCATCGAGAATGGCACGGCGCGGCTCTGGTACGGCCTGGTGGACGCCGTCACCGGGACGCTGATGCCGTTCAATCTGGCCTATGTCCACCCCTCCGGCGGCGAGGCGCTGGCGCTCGGCACCATGACCATCGACGGCGGCGCCGGGATCGACGATCTCCTGGTGATCTTCATGTCCTCGGGCGAGGCGATCGTCTATGCCGGCACCGACCCGACCGCGACCGGCGACTTCTCCTTGATCGGCGTCTTTCGGCTCGGCCGCGTGATCGGCGATCGGCCGTTGATCAAGCTCGGCGGCGATTTGATCGCGATCACCGCCGACGGCTACATGCCGCTGCTTCAGTTCCTGAAGACCGGGCGCACGCAAACCCAGCTCGCGGTCTCGGACGCGATCGCATCGGCGGTCTCGGCGGATGTCAGGCTCTATGGCGACGAGACCGGCTGGCAGGCGATCCAGTATCCGCGCGCGAATTGGATCCTGTTCAACGTGCCCGAAGACGACGGCTCCCACGCGCACCAGCATGTGATGAACTCGCAGACCGGCGCCTGGTGCCTGTTCACCAACATGGCGGCGTCGTGCTGGGAGCTCCACAAGGACCGGCTCTATTTCGGCGGCGCGGCGGGCACGGTGTATCGGGCCGACGACGGCGCCGACGATGACGGCGGCCCGATCCGCGGCGATGCGCAGACCGCCTATCAATATATCGGCGGCTACTCGGACAAGCGCTTCTCGATGCTGCGGGCGTTCCTCGAGAGCAATCATACGATCAATGTCAGCCTCGGCGTCGGGGTCGACTTCGAGGAAGACGTGGGCTTGCGCGCGCGCGTCTCCCAGACCGCCGCCGGCACGAAATGGGACAGCGCGCCATGGGACAGCTTTCCCTGGGAGCAAGGCCGCGTCGTCTCGCGCGCGTGGCAGGCGATCTCCGGGATCGGCACCGCGGTCTCGATCCGCATCAAGCCGGAAGCGCGCGGCCAGGCGCTCTACTGGTATTCGACGGATTTGATCTATGAACGCGCCGGCGGAATTTGAGTTGATGAGTGGGTTTGCGGTGCTCCCTCAGTCGCCGGGCGCGCGCATCCGCGCGCTTGGCTCCGGGCCTGCGGCCCGGATCTCGTCGTTCCCTCAGTCGCCGGGCGCGCGCATCCGCGCGCTTGGCTACGCGCCTGAGGGCGCGGCGCGCGGTCGCGCGCTCCGGGCTGCGCCCGGGGGCGCCTTGGCGCCGATCACGGTGGCCGGCATGGACGCCATGGTGATCGAGTGGGTGGCGGCGCGGCTCGACATGCCGCCGGCGGATTTTTTCCCGTGCACCGCGGTTGCCGTCGTGCACGGCGCGGAGATGCTCGCCGGCGCGGTCTACTACCAATTCCGGCCCAACGCGCATGGCGGCACCATGGAGGCCGCTCTGGCGTCGGTTTCGCCGCGCTGGTGCACCCGGGCGGTGCTGGCCAGCTTGTTCGCCTATCCGTTCGCGCAGGTGAAGGTCGCGCGGCTGCAAGTCTCGATCGCGAAGAAGAACAAGCCCGCCCGCCGCCTGGCCGAGCGGCTGAGTTTCAAGCTGGAAGGCGTCGGACGGCGCCTCTGGGACGGCCGGCAAGACGCGGTGATCTATTCCATGCTGCCCGAAGAATGCTGCTGGCTCCCAGCCCGGCGCTTGCGGGAGCCCAATCACGGGGAGCGGGCCTCGCCCGCGACGCGAGCGACCGCGAGCACGCGCCCCGAGGCGCGGAGCCAAGCGAGCGGAGCGAGCGCCCGGCGACTGAGGGAATCCAATAAGGGAATCCAATAAGGGAATCCAATAAGGGAATCCAATAAGGAAATCCGATCATGGGCAAGAAATCCGGACCCAAACCGCCTGATCCGGTCGAGACCGCCGAGGCGCAAGCGCGGCTCAACAAGGAGGCGGTCTATGAGAGCGCGCGGGTCAACCAGATCAACCAGTTCGGCCCGTGGGGATCGAGCGTCTGGTATGGCGATATCGGCCAGCCCAACCGCCGGCAGATGACCACCCTCGACCCGGCGGACCAACAAGCGCTCGATCTCCGCAGGAACATCTATAGCGGGCTCCTGGGCGTCGGCCTCAAATCGATCCTGCCCCAGCTCGCCTACAATTTCAGCGGCGGCCAGTACACGGCACCGCCCGGCGTCGCCGAATATGCCAGCCGCGGCGTCGCGCCCTCGATCGGTGAGATCGCGAACCGGCCGCCCTACCCGGAGCTCGATCTATTCCCGCCCAAGCCGGAGCCCGAGCCCGTCCCTCCCGGCCGGCCCAACCCTCCCTTCTCGCCCGGCCCGCCCGTCGGGGGTCCGGGGTTCGGCCCGTCCTCCCTGGGCAATACCCAAAATCAGCCCGGGCAACCGAGCTTCGCGGCCTTCCGGCGCGACGAGCAAGGCAATTTTGTGCATTGGGACGGCAGACCCGTCGTTCCGCGAGAGAGGGACCGCCGCCCTCCGGGGGTGGAGCCACCGTACATGCCCGGCCCGCGGAAGCCCCATCCGCCCAGCCAGCCGCCGGGGATCGAGAGCGTCCCGGTCTCCGGGAGCGAGTCGATGACGCCGGTCTCGCCCCCGCCCGGCCTGCTCGACTTCTCCGGCCTGCCCCGAATCTCCGGCCAGTACAACCTGGCGCGCGCCGCCGCGCCGCTCGAGGCCGCCACCTTCCGGCGTGGCCGAAACCTGCTCAGACCGGATTTCGAGCGCCAGCAATCGCAGCTCGCCAACACGCTCGCCCAGCGCGGCATCCCGCTCACCGCCGAGGCCTATACCGGCGCGCAGAACCGGCTCGATCGTTCGCAGAACGAGGCGCTGGAAAATCTCGCGCTTTCGTCGGTCGGCGCCGGCCGGGCCGAGCAGTCGCGGCTGTTCGGCCTCCAACAGGCGGCCCGCAACCAGGCCCTCAACGAAATGCTCACCAAGCGCACCCAGCCCATCAACGAGCTGTCGGCGCTCTTGCAAGGCGCGCCCGCGGTCGGCCAGCCGCAGTTCCCGAGTTTTGCGCAATATGGGATGCAGTCGCCCGACTATATGGGGATGGTGCAGAACAACTACGCGATCCGCGCCCAGGCCGCACAGCGGGCCCGCAGCGACATGTTCGGCGGCGTATTCGGGCTCGGCAAGGCGCTGATCGGGGCGATCCCGTTCTCCGACCGCCGCCTGAAGCGCGACATCAAGAAGGTCGGCAGGCTCGACAACGGCTTGCCCGTCTATGCCTTCCGCTACCTCAACGATGAGGTCACGAGGCTCGGCGTGATGGCCGACGAGGTCGAGCGGGTGAGGCCCGAAGCGGTCCACCAGGCCGGCGAGTTCAAGGCGGTCGACTACGACAAGGCGGTGCTCTGATGGAGCGGGCATCGCCCGCGACGCGAGCGACCGCGAGCACGCGCCTTGAGGCGCGGAGCCAAGCGAGCGGAGCGAGCGCCCGGCGACTGAGGGACCATGAACAACCGGCATCGCCCGCGACGCGCAGCCCCGCGAGCACGCGCCTTGAGGCGCGGAGCCAAGCGAGCGGAGCGAGCGCCCGGCGACTGAGGGACCATGAACAACCGGCATCGCCCCCGACGCGCAGCCCCGCGAGCACGCGCCTTGAGGCGCGGAGCCAAGCGAGCGGAGCGAGCGCCCGGCGACTGAGGGACCATGAACAACCGGCATCGCCCCCGACGCGCAGCCCCGCGCGCACGCGCCTTATGGCGCGGAGCCACGCGCGCGGATGCGTGCGCCCGACGAGTGAGGATTACTGAAATGGCAAATCTCGAAACCGTGCTCAGCGCGCAATACCCGCAGCTCATCGATATCGGCCCGAAGCGCTCCGCGCGCTCCCAGCGGCTTTCGGACACCCTGCTCCAACAGGCGCTCTCGCAAGCACCGACCGGCCCGTGGTCGACGCTCGGCGGGCTCGCCGAGGTGCTCTCCGCCAAATACCGCCAACACCGGGAGGACGAGGCCGCCGCCGCCGCCGCGAATCAGCGCGGCGATGGCATACGGAACGTGGTCTCGGCCTATCACGAGGGCATCGGCGATCAGCCGGTGCCGGTGCCGGGCCCCAGCGAAGCGCCCCATCCGGGGCTCGCCGCCACGGAGCCGCTGAACCCCTATCACGCGCCCGGAACGATGGACGCCTTATTCGCCGGCGCCGAGGTGAATCCGGCTGCGATGCAGCATGAACAGTTCTGGCCGTTGGTGGGGGCGATCACCGGGCACGCGACGCCGCCCATCGCCGCCTCCACGCCACCGCCCATCACTGCCCCGGCCGTCGCCCCCACGACGCCAGGAGAAGCCGAGGTCATGACCGACACCGCCGGCGCCTCGATCGGCGGCCGGCCGATCGCCACCATGACGGCGCCGCAGCTTCGCGCGCTGGCCGAGCTCGAACCCCAAGCGCTCAAGGCGCAGTTCTCGCAGCCGCAACTTCTGGCTCTCGCGGCTCGCTGGGACGAGCTTGGGCGTAAGTGATGCCCGGGAGACCACTTCCGGCGCCGCCGGAATATCGGCCGGCGTACCCGCCACTCCCGTCCCTACGGCCGCCGGGGCGCAACCCGTTTCTCGAGACGCTCGAGATCGATCCGCTTGGCGGCCAGCCGGGCGCCTTAGAGACGCCGGAGGGAACCGCGATCGCGCCGCCTGTCGCCCTGCCCGATCTCCGCATCCGCGGCGCCCCCGGCGCCGGGACGAATGTCCCGGTCCCGCCCCGGGACCAAGTCGCCATCGGCGCGCCGGTTTCCGGTGCGGAACCGACCGAGGCGCAACGGCAGAGCGCGATCGACCGTGCCGGATTGCCCGTCGCCACCGGCGGCGCTCCGGAGAGCTACCAGACCGTCGAGCCTGCCGAAGCAGCCGCTCTTGCCCGCCCCGACGCCGGCGGGTCAATGGCGTCGCAACCGCACGGCACTCCCGTCGAGACGACCGCGATCGACCACCCGCCGCCCGGTGCCACGCCGCCGTCGCTCGCGGAGCAGGTACGGCGCTACGAGGAGGAAAATCCCTATTTTACCCGCACGCTACAGCGACTCACAGCCGGCTGGCTCACCTGGCAGAGCGGTTTTTCGGCCACGCGTGCGGTCAGGGCGGCGTTCCTGCTGAACGCTATCCAGTCCATGAAGGACGGCCGACCGCTGCTCGACATAACCCAGCCAGACGATTATCTCAACTTCTACGAACTCAGAACGTGGGACGCGGCCGGCGACGACGAGCAGGTCGGAATCGAACGCAGCTTGACCAACAGGTTTGGCGTCGCAGTCGGCGAGCTCGTCGAGTTCATCAAGAACATCAAGGGGATCCCGCGCCATCCGGCCGCCGAGGCGGCGGTTCAAGCCAAGAGCGCCGACGAGTTCTGGGAACATTTCATGGTCGACCCACTCGGCGTGATCGGTCAGCTCAGCGTCGAGAACCTGGTGGCCACGCTGTCCATCGGCTTGCTCGCGGCGGCCGGCGGCGCCGCCGGTGGCGCGCTTGGCGCTGGCTTCGCGATGGGCGGCGGCTCCTTACTCACGGAACATTCGCAGAGCCTGATCGAGGGGTTGCAGCGGAAAGGCGTCGACATTTCGGATCCGGCCGTCGTCAAAAAGGCTCTAGGAGACCGCGCGTTGATGGAAGATTTGCTGGATTACGCGGCGAACCGCGCCGTTGTGATTGGGCTGACCGATGCCGTCCTGCCCTCACGGGCGGTCCCGCGCCGACTCCGCGACAAAGCGATCGGCGAGTTCGCGCACCGCGCGGTGGAGGCAACGGCCGTCGATCCCACGCTCGCCGCCGGGGGCGAAGCCCTGGCGCAGGCCGTAACCGAAGGAAGGGTCGAGGCAGGCCCGGTCCTTGGCGAAGCGGTTGCGTCGGTCGGCAAGGTTGCGGGCGCACCGGTCGAAGCCGCCGCGGCACACGCCGCGAACAAAGCCCATAAAGGCGAAGCTGTCGAGCCCACCGGCCCCGAGCCGCCCCCACCGCTGGCCCCGGAGCCTGAGCTCGCGACACGCGACCTCCGCGCCTTCCACCGGGCGCGCGAAGCGGCTAGCGATGCGCGCATGGAGCAAACGTTCGCCGATGCCGAGGCGCGCATGCAGCATCTCGACAAATACATGACCATGATCACCGGCATGGACTTCATCCAAGAGGTTCGAAAATTCATCGCCGACTGGTCGATACATCGCCGGGACCGGGCACTTCTCAACCAGGCGCGGCAGCAGGACACCTGGAACAATCTCGACGCGCTCAAGCGCCTGGCGCAGGACGCCCTCACCGAGAAGCGCAACCAGATCGCCCGAGACGCCGTCGCCGCGTTCGAGGCCCGGCGCGACGACGAGGGAGGGTGAGCATGAAGATGACGCCAGGCTCCGATCCGGCCCTCACGCCGCCGGCGCGGGCCGCGGTGGCACGCGGCGGCGACAGCGCGTCGCAATTTCCAGCGCCCGATCCGGTCGAGCGTTCAGGTGCCTCCGGGGCTGCTAGGCGGGGCGGGCGCCGTCGGTCTGGAGCAGAGCGGGTTCGGTTGGTAGCAGGCCAGAGACTGAAGCTCAGAAAGCCGCTATCAACACGCCGACGGTGAAGCCGCCGAGCACCAGGATCACGAGCGACACTTTCAGCGCACCGCCGATCAGCCCGAACAGGCTCTCTCTGGCTACCGGATTAGCGAGAACCAGCAACAGCACGAACAGCGCTATGATCACGAGCAGCCAGATCATGTCTTAGATTTGGGGATGCGCGGCATAATTCACAAGATGGCCCCGCGGGGGTGTAGAGTTCCGACGTGATCCTCGTGCGAGGGAGGGAGCGGTGATTCGGTTCTTCGGGCTGTTGGTAGTTTCGTCGCTGTTGCTCTGGTCGCCGATGGCGGCGGCCGACTTCACGTCAGGACTGAAAGCCTATGAACGGGGCGACTATCCGACCGCATATCGAAAGTGGCGGCCACTTGCCGAACAAGGGGATGCTGGGGCTCAATTCGGCATGGGCATGTTGTATGACTACGGAAACGGTGTGCCGGAGAACGACGCCGAAGCTGCGAAATGGTATCGCAGCGCTGCTGACCAGGGACTTTCCAGAGCCCAGTATAACCTCGGTACCTTGTACGCCTTCGGGAAGGGAGTGCCACAAAACTACGCGGAAGCCGTAAAGTTATACAGCAAGGCTGCTGAGCAAGGAGTCGCGGACGCTCAGTACGATCTTGGCGCAATGTATGTCAATGGCTACGGTGTGCCGGAGAACCATGCGGAGGCCGTGAAGTGGTATCGCAAGGCTGCCGAGCAGGGGCACGTCTATTCCCAGATATCTCTCGGCAGGATGTACTACTATGGCGAGGAGCTATTCCACGACGTGCCGAAGAACTACGTCCGAGCCTATGCTTGGTGGAACCTCGCGGCCGCTCAAGGGAACGGGGTTGCCGCCAAGGACAAAGAGTGGCTCACACCCCGCATGACCCCAGCCCAGATCGCGGAGGCCCAAAAGCTCAGCACCGAGCTGTTCGAGAAGATCGAGGGGCGGTAGGGCGCGTCGGTTCAGCCGCACTGATCCAACGTGACGAGCACGGCGCCAATCTCGTTTCCTTCCATCGTGTAATATATGTGTTCAATCGCCCCATCGGCCTGCAAAACGGGCTGCACGAGGAGGTAAGTACAATTGCGCAGGGTCAGTAGTGACCGAAATATATCCGTCACGACCCAGCGGCCATTTGACACGACATAATGGTAGCGGAGCGTCGTTACATCGCTGTCCACCAAGAACAGTGTTGTGACCTCATCCATAATCTGCGGGACATCAACCTCAGCCGCTGCCTGCCCGAGGGTAGCTTCGAGGCCTTGCGACCGAATCATGGATTCCATCCGCATCGCCTGAAAATCCGGGTCGAGGCTCGCGCGCATGGCCGCCCGGTCGATTTCCGTTTTGATGAGCGTTGATACCGCAATTACCGCTGCGAGGATGACAAACCCGACCAGCACACCGAGTTTGCCCGATATGAGCGGGATCGTCCGGATGCGATGGTGAGATATCTGGTTCTTCGACCCCTTGAATAATAGCGCAAGGTTAGCGAGCGGAATGAACGCGAGGGCGGCATAGCGGCCATGTCCGAAGCCATCCCGCGCCCGAGCCATCGCTATGACTCCAACGAAGTACCCCACCACGAGGGATACGACCACGTCGATGCCCATGAAGACCCACAGATAGCCACCCGCCATTGCAGGCAGCGTCCCGAGCCACACGGATTGGGTGGCGACTGCGGCCAGTAACAAGAGCCCTGAAAACACGAAGTAAGGTGCGCGTCGCAGTTCGGTTTTTCCGCGGGACAGGACACCCGCGATCGCTGCGCCGAGGATGAAAATGCCGTAATGGATTAGGCGTAGCTCGCCTTCCATCAGGTTGCCGTACTGAACTGCTATATCTTGGAGCATCGCTCTCGAGGCGTCTCCGTGGTTAGGCTTTGGCGCGTCAGGCCGCCTCTCCCGCAGCCGGCTCTTCGCGATCCCTGGGAGAGCGCCGAGTCTCGCGGTCGCTCAAGCCCTCTCCAAAGCTTCCTCGATCAGCCGGCGGATCGCCTCGCTGCGGGACGGCAGGTCTTCCTGTTTTCTGCGCCAGTCGTCAATGTAGGCCACCGCCCGGCCGATTCACAGAAGCCGATTCCGCCGTTCTCGATCGATGATTCGCGCATCCGGAACCCCGAAATATGCGACCGCAACAAGGTACTCGCCTACCGGCGGGAGTGCTATCAAGTCCTGTTCGAGCACTTCTACGGCAAGGCCGCGAAGCCGCTCGCCGAGGGCGCCGAGTCCGAGGAAAGCGAGGGCCTGCGTCTTCGTATGGTGAACGAGACCCGGCAAACCTTCGGCGTTCAGGCGGCCGGAGAGCTCTGGTTCAAGTTCGGGCTGCCGGTCGTGCCGGCGATGATCAAGCCGGCCGGGCGAGACCTGTTCAGCTCCTCGGCGGTCGACATTGAGGGCGACCAGAGCGCGGCGTCGCTGCACCGAGCTGTTCGAGAAGATCGAGGGACGGTAGGGGGCAGCCAGGACCGCCGGGCTAGGTCCTGCTCTCTACGCCCACATGCAGGCGCCGGCCGATCGCGCCCAGGGCGGCGTCCATCTGATCGAGCCGCGAGTTGTGCTGAATGTCCAGCACGCGGTCGACTTGCGGCAGATGCCAGCCGAGTCGACGAGCTAGCTCGGCCTTGCCGATGTCTTGATCGCGCATGGACTGGTAGAGGAACACCTTGACGGCGGTGAGGCTCGGCAATTCGACGCGGAGCTTGCCGCGGCCGGGAGCAGGAATGTCTTCCCGCGCATGTAGGCGCGCCGCGATCGCCTCTTCGAGCGCATCGCGGGCGCGGGCGAGAGCTTCGTTGCGGTCATCGCCGAAAGTCGTCAGCTCCGGGAAGTCAGGCGAGGTGACGAGGAACGTGCCGTCGTCTGGCGTGAGTTTGACGGGATAGGACAGCATCACTTCAACCCCAGGTCTTTCTTGATCTTCGCAACGAGCTTCGGGCCGAGTTCCTTGCGCGCACCGTGCATCGGAAGATGTGACCGGCGATCGCCACGCCGGATCGTAACATGGCCGCTGCCGCCCTTGTGCGTGTGGAAGGAGCAACCTTGCTTCTTGAGCCAGCGGCGGAGCTCGGTTGCGTTCACACCAATCATAGAGTCAACACATCTGTTTAATCCAACATAAATGTTGTCTGGCTGAAGACGGCCGGTTCGATTGCTCCAGACGTTGCTAACGATCCCGCTCCAAGGGGCCGCACATTGATGCAGAGAGGCGATTCCCACTCATGGCTTCGATGCACGGTGCGCGGGACGCCCTCATTGACAGACGCAACCAGATAGCCCGACAAGCCGTCGCCGCGCTCGAGGCCCGGCGCACCGACGAGGGAGGGTGAGCCCGACGGCGATGCCCAGAAACCATCCCACCCTCATGCCGCTGGCCGAGGCCTTGACGGCAAGCGGGGCGCCGCGGCGCGAGCCGCCGATGGGCTCGCTGGGCCGCGGCGCGCGAGCCCTGCCCGATCCCCGATCAGGAAGACCGGAGTCCGTCGAGACCTATGCCGGCGCCGTCGGCTCCGGCTTCAACGAGGGGCTCGCCCGAGTGCTCGGCGGGCCGGTCGATCTGATCGCCGAATTGATCCGATTGATCCCCGGCGCCGATGAGGTGATGCCGAAAACGCCGTTGGCGGCTCGGCCGGCATCCAAGCCCTGCTCAACGCACTCGGCGGTCAATATTGAGGGCGACCAAAGCGTGGCGTAGCTGAGGTCCTTCTCGTAAAGCTGGTCAACTAGGAACAGGGAGAACCAACGGGATGTTCAAAGACCTTCCCGCACTAAAGAATCCCCAACTTCAGGAATTCGTCGACGCCCAAATCCGCGTCATGACCGCTCACTATTCGAACTCCAAGGCCTACACGAGCATGGTCATTGTCGCCGGCTATGCAGCGTTTTTCTGGATGTGGGGATTCGTTCACGAGGACCTGCCAAAAATGACGGCTCTTATTGCTGCCCTCCTCATGGCATTGTCCGCCGCAGTGTTCGTCATGTTTGAGGTCTATAAGATGATCTGGGTGGCATTGACTGTCCGCCTGCAAGCGCTGGCGGCGGATGACCCTTATGATCCGTTGAAGAAGATTCGTGCGCTGGATGACGTTCTGCTGCGCGAAGCCCGGGTTTTCAGCAAGGTATGGATAGGCGTCTTAGCGGGAACCATTCTGCCTGCTCTTGGAGCGTTCGCCTTGCTCGTTGTTAGTATCTTGATCGTCTTGGTCGACGGTGTGGAATGAAACGAGCGCTAGCAGTCGGGTGCTTTGATCACGAGTCAGGTAGATCGAGCTGGAGAAGGGTCGCACCCTCGGCTTGGTCGCCAATGCCGACCGCGGCAACTGGTCCGGCTTCACGTTCTTCCGGGGCGACCCCCAAAGCTACCGCGCGCTACGACGCGGATTTCGGGTCTATGCACAAGGCGATTGAGGGTCGTGTCAGTTGTCCGCCGCACCAAGCCCTGACGCCCGGCGCCGGCCATTGGGGTGCGGCCCCGCCGACGCCTGCACCCTCATATATAGGGCCGCCCCCGCATTCCCGCAACGCCGGCGGCCGCCGGCCGGCGACAGTCCGAGAAGTGCCGGATAATTTGTCGACGGGGTGTTTGGCTGAGGTTGGTTTGACGAGGTCGTTTCGGGCCTCGTACTCCTGATCTAGTTCTCGTCGGACGGCCACCATCTGGGGGCGCTTGAAGTCGGTGATCCGGATCGCCCGGAGCTAGTCGCTCAGGCACCTGTTCGAGCGGCTGCGATATTCCGGTGTCGGCAAGCGCTACCAGCCTTGAGGCTTATGAAGATCCGTGCCGGGGATCGGATCCGGGAGTTGTGATCTCTCCAGCGCGCCTGGTCGAATGCTCCTCGCAAAATCCGCATGCTTCTGGAGCTGACGCGATGAGCGGCCCCGGCCCGGCGTAATGAGTCCAATCCGCTCGTTGTGCTGTTCCCTCACCAAACGCATCGCTTCGGCGATGTCGCTGTCATTAGTGACGACGATGGCACAGTCATAGGCATCCAACCAGCCATCGTTCAGCAGATGCGCCGCAAGGTTGACATCCGAGCCCTTCTCCTCGGTCTTGATGATTTCGACCGTGCGCCGATTGCCAACCGGAGTCGCGAGAGGCGCCCTGACCTTGTGTCTGAGGAAATGGCCGAAGTGAATTCCCACCTCGGGCCTGTAGTGCTGGAGGGCGCGCAGGTAAACGTTTTGCCGCAGGGGCTGGGAGGGGTCGCTTGGAGTGGCCGACACCTGCGCCGTGAAATACTTGATCTTTAGGATCTCGTGGTGCGATTAGAGCACCGTGTCGAACAGCGCTCGCAGATCGAGCCACTTCGAGGATGAGCGCTTGAGCGCCCCATGGTAAAGGTTGAAGCCGTCGACGTAGATGATGGTACGCATCGGCAACCTAGAAAAAGCAAGGGCCTCCGAAGAGGCCCCGCACCCTGCGGATGAAACCGCAAGGGGTGTTGGCGATCAACGTAGTGCCAACCCGGCACCCAGTCAACAGCGCGTCTCGACATCTGCAAATGCCGGAAGCTCCTAAGTTTTTCAGACACTCCAAACCCTGTCGACCGGGGGCGGAAACGCCCACAACAACATGCCGCCTTCGCTGGTCGTGCTCTCGATGATCTATGCAGGATCGTAAGAACTTCAGGGATTGCCTCAGGTATTACCTGATCCCGCCGTCCTGGCACGCCGGGAACGTGCGCCGTCGACTCCGGCGATTGGAGCCGGAATTCGACCTCTTGCCGTTCCTGGTCTCGCGCGCGCGGAACGCCGTGGATGTCGGAGCGAACAAGGGCGGCTATACGCGGGAGCTCCTTAAGTTCGCCGCCGCGGTGCACGCATTTGAGCCGCGGCCGGCGCTGTTGCCTTGGCTCCGGCACATACGGTCATCACGGTTAACCGTTCATCCCGTCGCCGTCGGGAGCTATGACGGCAACGCCACGCTTCGTGTCCCGATTGGCAGGCGTGGTGGGCTCTCCAGCCAGCGCGCGACCTTGGCGCCGGCGGCAGAGGACCGCGAATACCTCGAACTGTCGAGCCAGGTCCGGCGCCTCGATTCTCTTGACCTCGGCGACGTCGGGTTCATCAAGATCGACGTCGAAGGCCATGAGGCGGAGGTGATCGACGGAGCCTCCGAGCTGATCGCACGCTGCCGCCCGACCATGCTGGTCGAAATCGAGGAGGTTCACATCGGAAAGCCCGTGCGCGTGGTCATAAACAAAATCGAGCGCCACGGCTATCGCTGCTTCGCCTTGTTTGATGGCGCGCTGACGGATGCGCGCCAAGTCGAGAGCACAGATGACACGTATGTGTTTAATTGGATCTTTCTGCCGGAGCGCGACGCATGACCATCCGGCTGCCCATTGAAGCACCGTAAGAACCGCCTGCTCCCCCGTCAAAGCTGAGGGCGGCGTCCGGGGCGCCTGTTCGTTCTTAAGCCGCGCTCCCGGTCGTGTTCTCAATGATCCATGCGGCGCCGGCGTCATGAACGGCCGCCGGCGCCCGATCCCCTGGACGAACCACACGCGATGAGACCGAGCGCGCGCGAGAGCCTGGAAGCTCGTGTCGATCTCTGCGTCGAGCGCTGCAAGACGCCGCTCGCCCGGGACGCCCTTATTGACAGGTGTAACCAAACGGCCCGACAAGCCCTCGCCGAGCTCGAGGCGCGGCGTGAACGAGAGGGCGCGAAAGGAGATAGCCGATGGCTCCCTGGGACGGATCAGGCGGCTTCACCCGCGATAACGGCTCGTTTACGGGCGCGGAAACCTGGAAACGCACGGCGAACGCCAAGCATAACGTCCGCTCGGACCAGCAGGACGCTCACGACCAGGACCTCGCGGAAGGTCTCGAGAATTGCGTCACGCGCGACGGGCAGAACAGCCCGTCCGCTCACCTGCCGATGAACGCCAAGCGGCACACCAATGTCGCCGACGGCACCGCCCGCACCCACTACGCCAGCCTCGGGCAACTTCAGGACGGCGCCCCGGACTATGTCCCCGCCGCCCAAGTCGGCGGCACGGCCGACGCCATCACCCTCACCCCGTCACCTGCGATCCCGGCCTATGTCACGGGCATGCGCTTCACCTTCTCGGTCAAGACGACCAACACCGCTGCGGCCACCATCAACGTCTCGGGCCTGGGGGCGAAGAATATTCGGATGCGCGGGCGCGACACCAAGAGCGGCGATCTCCATACCGGCGACCGGATCACGGTGTTCTACTCTGGCGCCTATTTCGACATCGTCGGGTTCACACCGGGCACCGCTGCCTACCGCGATGTCGGCACGACGTCTGACACTCTCGCGCTGCTCGGCGCCGGCGGCCGGTTCGCGCAGGCGCGGATGGCGCGGGCCGACAAGATTCACAAGACAGCGGCCTACACGGCCACCACGGCGGACGACGGAAAGACCATCCATTGCAACACCACGAACGGCGCCTTCACCGTCACGCTTCCCGACCTCGGCGCGGCTGACCTAGGGTTCGAGGTCACAATTACCAAGACGTCCGGCAATGCGGCGAACGTCCTGATCGACGGCCACGGCACAGACCTGATCAATGGCCGATCGTCGATCAGGCTGGGACACGCTTTCGACTCGGTCACACTTCAGTGGTACGGCAACAACTGGCAGATCATCGCCAGTCACCGGGACTACGATCTACTTTCGCTGGTCGACGCCGCGACGATCTCCTGGAACGTCGAGGCCTACCCGGTCGCCCGCGTCATTCTCGGCGGCAACCGCACCCTCGGGGCGGCACAGAGCCCGCAGGAGGGCGGCGTTTATGTGCTGGTCGTGCAACAGGCTGCGACCGGGGGCAGGACCCTCAGCTTCCGCACAAGCGGCACCGGGGCCTACAGCTTCGGCGAGTACGGAACGCCGGTGATTGCGACGGGCGCGCATCGGAAGACCTTTCTGACCTTCCTCTATTACGGCGCGAGGATGCGCATGATCGGCATTTCGAGGAACCACTGATGACCGCGCTCGCCAGACTGGCGGCTGTCGGCCTGACCCCGCCGACGACGTTCAGCTATACCGCGTCGGGAACCGTCACCAGCTTCAACATCCGCTCCTGGCTCGACGGCCGGGGCTTCAAGAACTTCGCGCCGTCCACCATCACCATCACCGTTCCCTCGGGCGCGAAGATCGTGGGCAGCGCAAGCAACCGTGACGCGCTGAAATCGGGCACCATCGCGAGCATTCACACGGTCAACATCATCGTTTCCGGCCAGGTGCTCGGCTATGGCGGGCCGGGCGGGTCCGGCGGCAGTGGGCACTACTCGAACGGCAGTGCCGGCGGCGCGGGCGGCGATGCGATCGATCTCACCTGCCCGGCCACCGTCACCATCAACTCCGGCGGCCAGGTCCGCGGCGCCGGCGGCGGCGGCGGTGGTCGGTCCGGCGGCGGCAATGTAGGAGGTCGAGGTCAAGGTTGTTCGCAAACCTGCAACGGCGAAGCCGGCGGGACAGGCCAGGGCTCACAAGGGAATGCCGGCTTGCGCGGTGGCTCCTGGGGCAATGCCGGCAGCGCCGGCCTTCTCTGCGGGAATTGTAATAACGGCTCGGGCGGCGCCGGCGGCGCCGGCGGCTACGCGATCCGCAAGAACGGCAACACCGTCAACGTTACCAACAACGGCACGGTTTCGGGGACGATCGGATGAGGACTCTCATTCCCTCCGGCGGCGGAGTCGACTCGACCGCGCTCGCCTACCAGCTCCTGCGCGACACCGACGACGAGATCGTGCTGAGCTATTACCGCGAGCCGGCTTGGGAGCGGCCGGATCGGATCAAGCGCGAGCAGGCCTGCCACGAGGCGATCGGCGCCTGGTTCAACCTCAACATGCGCACCGTCGAGGTGGTGTCCCGCGATCAGATCGACCTCGGGCTCGACCCCGATCGGACGGAGCGCTACCCGGTTCGCGACGGCTTCATGGAACAGGTGCCGGTCTGGGGCACCTGGGGCCGCGACCGCTACGCCACCCACGCCGATGAGGCGATCCGCGTGGAAGCCGATCGGGTGGCGCTCGGGTGCAACGCGTGGGACACCGACGCGGATTGGCACTGGTCGGTCTGGTTCCCGGTCTACGCGGCGCGCACCGACATTCCGATGGTGCTGCCGTTCCACCGCGACAACGGCGCGGACCCGAACCGGGAGCCGCATGGCGATGCCATCGGGCGCTTCGCGCTGCAAGCGATGGTGCCCAAGGCGCTGGCGCAGCTCGTCTATGCCTGCCTCGAGAGCCCGACCAGGCCCTGCGGCGAATGCAACCGCTGCACCCTCAACGCCTTCTACCACCGCTTCTGCAAGAGCAAGCCGCTCGGCGTGATCGCGCAGATCGACGACATCGTTGAACGAAAGTGCCAGATCGGCCGCTGGCGCCATACCGCCAACCCGCTGACCTTCCGGTATCAGACCAAATACGACCTGATGGCAGATCCGAGCTGGATGGAGGATGAATGATGGAACCGAAGGCTCATGTCGTCGGCGACGATGTCGTGACCAGCTTCGACTTTCCGGGGTCATGGGAGCATGACGGCGTGATGCACCCCGCCGCGCTCATGGACACCGGCACCGACGCGGAATTGCGAGAGCGTGGCATCTACAGGCTGACGCCCGCCCGCGTGCCGGATGGCATGCTGTTCTCGCACGGTGCGCTGCGCCACGACATCGACCACGACGCCGGCACGGTGCGCGCCCGGTACGAGACCACGCCGGTTCCCCTCGCGGACGCCCAGGCCGTCGTGCACGGCCGCATCCGCGCACACAGCGCCGCGCTGCTCGAGCGGAGCGACTGGAAGGTCGTGCGGGCCTTCGAGCATTCCCAGCTCACCGACGAGGCGAAGGCCGCCAATCCCGCTCTCGCTCACCAGGCGTTCGACGTCGATCTCTATATCGCGCGCAACGCGGTGCGCGCGGCCGCGAGCCAGCACATCGCCGCGGTCGAGACGCTGGAAACCACCGCGGCGGTCGCAGCCTATGACTGGCGGTCGGGGTGGCCGACGGCACCATGACCGACCCGATCGACGAGCTGCGCCAGCACGAGCGCGAATGCGCGAGGCGTTATGAAACGTTCATCGAGCGCTTCAACGCCAACGAAAAGGCGATCGTGCGCATCGAAGCGCTCCTCGGGCGCAACACCTGGCTGCTCGGCCTGGTCCTCGCCGGGATGCTGGCGGCGCTGGGCAAGGCGTTCTGGCCGCTGTTGGGCTGACCGATGTTCTGGCCGCACTTCTCCGAGATCCCGCCGCGCCGCTGGCGGTGGCCGAACTTCACGCCGCGCGAGCTCGCCTCACGGGGCGACGGCTCGCTGTTGATCGTCGAGGACGCGCTCGACGCGCTCCAAGGCGCCCGGAGCGCCCTCGGCACGCCCCTGCGGATCACCTCCGGCTACCGCGACCCGATCCACAACGCGCGCATCGGCGGCGCGCCGCGGTCTGCGCACAAGCACGGCCACGCCTTCGACATCGCGCTCCGCGATCACGACAAGACCAGCCTGGTGCAAACCCTCGAGGCCTGGGGTTTTCGGGGCTTCGGTCTGCGCTACCAGACCTTCATCCACGCCGACATGGGCCCGGAAAGGGCGTGGTGACGGAGACGGTCAGGCGCGCGACCGCGCGCCCGCGCCCTGGTGGGCGCGTAGCCAAGCGAGGGTCGCTGGCGCCCGGCGACTGAGGGAAAGGACAATCCCGGGCGCCGCCCGGAGCGCGCGACCGCGCGACCGCGCCCTGGTGGGCGCGTAGCCAAGCGAGCGGAGCGAGCGCCCGGCGCTTGAGGGAAAGGACATGAAATGCTCGACTTCTTCATGACGATCCTGTCGGGCGGCGCGACGGGGCTCCTCGGGTCCCTGATCAGCAGCGGCTTCAAGTTCTTCCAGGGCATCCAGGACCGCAAGGAAGCGGCCGAAATCCGCGCCCACGAGCTCGCGCTGCAACGGCTCGCGATCGAGACCGGGCAGGCCGAGACCGAGAGCGAGCTGAAGATCATTCAGGAGGAAAGCCGGCGCGACCAGCTCGTCGCGTCCTACCGGCACGATTCCGAGATCGGCCGGTCCTCGCGCTGGGTGATCAATATCCTGCGCCTGGTGCGCCCGGTGCTGACCTTCGCGCTGATCGCGCTGACGGCATGGATCTACTTCAAGCTCACCGATGCGCTCGCCGGCGGGAACGCCGCCGTGCTGCGCGAATACATCGTCCACACCATCGTCTACACGACGAGCGCGGCGGTGCTCTGGTGGTTCGGCGACCGCGCGTTGAGCCCGCGGAAAACCGCGTAGGGTCAACCGGGGGCGTCCGCACCCTCAATGCACCGCCTCATCGCACCGCTCGCGAAGCGGCGTAAGATACGCTCAGCGGGCGCGGTCTCCTTCTTTCTGCCCCAGACCGAGCGCAATCAGAGAGGTCACGAGCTGGTTGAGCGACACGCCTTCCTGTTTTGCCCTCTGCGTCAGTTTCCAGTGGAGCGTCTTGGGCACGCGCTGAACCCATTTGCCGCTGAAGTCGCTGATGAGCGACGGAGCCGGTACGTTCTGCCCGTCTTCCATTCTGGCCGCAATCCACTCTTCCGCCGCGGCATAGGCGTCCCTCATCGCCTCTTCGGCCGTCTCGCCGTCAGCCATAAGACCCGGAAGGTCCGGCATTTCTGCAAGAAAACCGCCGCCGTCATCCTCTGATAGACGGCGGACGGACACGCTGTAAGCGCTCACGTCAGTTCCATCCTGGGCCACGTCGGTCACTCCCCGATATCGAGTACCTCTCCGGGCGTATTTCTACGCGGTTATGATACTATCTAACATACTAACGAATCTCCTGATATACACCGCCTTGACGGGCCGCCGCGCCGGAATGGTCAGGATTTCCTTGGGGAAGACGATCGTGTAGTGCGATCCCCTACGCGGCGGTTTGCACATGAGTCCGTGAATCCGGCAAACCCTTTCGATATCGCGGATTTTCCAATCCCCCGCCGGATTGTTCCGCACCTGGTCGAGCGTCTTGTCGGGGGCCACTCTTCGGCCTTCGTTAATACCATAAACGATATCATGATAAGATATCGTGGGCGGTATCATGTTTCAAGGGTCTGACGGAGGATGTTTTGCCAAAAGCTGCGGGGCAGCGTTTTCTTCCCGAGTATCCAGGGCCGCAAGGAAGCGGCCGAGGTCCGCGCGCACGAGCGCGGCGGTGCTCTGGTGGTTCGGCGACCGCGCGTTGAGCCCGCGGAAATAGGCCAGGCCCCCCTATCCCGGCAGCCCCCGCCCCACCCGCTCACGGCAAGCGGCGGCATCGGGCCCGGTCCGAGGCCGCGGGCTCAATCGAGGATTCCGACGAAGCCCGGCAATGCACGGACCCGGCTCAGCCACGCGCCGACGGCGTCATACCCATCCAGGCTGATGTCGCCGTCGCCGCATTGAGAGATCGCGGGGAACGCCGCGACATCGGCGACCGTCGGGTGGTCCAGGGCGATCCAGTCGCGGCCGGAAAGCCGATCGTTGAACAGGCCGAGCGCCGCGTCGCTGCGCTCGCGCACCGTCTCCGCATTGACGCAGAGCCACGGGAAGAGCTTCGCGAGCCGCGCGTCATAGGGCCCGAGCCGCACCTCGTAGGCCGCCGCCGAGAGCCAGGCATTGACGACCGCTTCCTGATCCGGATCGCGCGGCATCCATGACTCGTCCCCATGCTTGCGCGCGGCCCACACCAGGATCGCTTGCGAATCGCGGAGCACGAGCGCGTCCTCCGTCAGCACCGGGAGCTGGCCGAACGGATTGATCGCGAGGAATTCCGGCGTCTTGTGCTCGCCCTCGAGCAGATCGATCGGCGCGCGTCGGTATTCGACACCCAAGAGCGAGAGCAGCAAGCGGACCTTGTAGCAGTTCAGCGCAAGCGGCATGTCGTAGAGCGCGATCATCCTCGATCCCCCGATGGCTGCCGGCGGACTCTACGCAGCGGCGCGCGGGCCTGTCCAGCCGTCCGGCCGGGGGCGATCACCCCGCGGGGCGGACGAAGTAGATCACCGCGAAGTAATGGGTCGTCGCGCCGGCCAGGACGAAGATGTGCCAGATGACATTGTGATAGGCAAGCCGCTGCCATCTGTGGAACAGCACCCCGACGCTGAACAGCACGCCGCCGCCGCCGAAGAGCGCGAGGGCCGGCCAGGACAGGTTCTCGATCAAGGGCTCCAAGCCGATCAGGCCGACCCAGCCGAGCACCAAGTAGAGGCCGATCGACAGGCGCTCGAAGCGGCCGACGGCAAGCGTCTTCACCAGCACGCCCGCGATGGCGATGCCCCAGACGACGCCGAACAGGCTCCAGCCCCACGCGCCGCGCACGCCGAGCAGCGTCACCGGGGTATAGGTCCCGGCAATAAGAAGGTAGATCGCGGCGTGATCCATCACCCGCAAGAGCGCCTTGGTGGGCGCATGGGTGATCCAATGGTAGAGCCCCGAGACTATGATCATGAGGAACAGCGAGCCGCCATAGACCGCGTAGCTCGTGACCGGCAGCGCGCCGGCATAACGGCTGCCGACCATCACCAGCACCGCGAGTCCGGCGATGCTGGCGGCAATGCCGAGCGCATGGCCCACCGTATCCGCGATCTGCTCGCCCGATGAATAGACGGATGTCATGGAACGCGGGTCAATCGGACGGCTGCCGGGTCCTGGTCCTGCTCCGCGGCGGCGGCGTCGTTCCCGGCACCGCCCCCATTGCGCTTGTACCGCTCCAATCGAAAGTCCGCAACACAGGCTTCCGCCGAATCCCGTAGGATCGCAGGCGCCCGTGTCCGGTTGATTTCGACGCCGGAACAGTGTATGGACGGCGCAGTTTACGAAGTCGTCGTTGTTTTCGTGATTATCCGTTTCGACGGTTAGCCGAGTTACTTCCACGACATTGTGAACCAACGCCAGGAGCGCCTGCATTGAGCGGCGCCCCGCCTACTTTGTCGTGAAAGGACAAGATCATGGCTACAGGAACTGTAAAATGGTTCAACCCGGTCAAGGGTTTCGGCTTCATCGCGCCCGAGGACGGCTCGCAGGACGCATTCGTGCACATCAGTGCCGTTGAGCGCGCCGGCCTGTCCGGCCTCAACGAAGGACAGAAGGTTTCCTTCGATCTGGTCGAGGGCCGCAATGGGAAGAAGGCCGCGGAAAACCTGAGCATCGCCGACTAGCTGTCGGTCGCATAGTGAGGGGGCGGTCACCGACCGCCCCCTTTCCGATTCAGCGTCTTGCTGCGGGTTCCCTGATCCAGCCCGCTCTCGGTTCAGCGACCCCTCGGCGCCGCGCGCGCGGCGGCGCTCCTTGATCGCACGGAGGATGCGCAGCCACACCTGCTGAACGTCCGTAGAGGGGCGATCAATCGGCGAATTCCAACCGGGGAGTATCGATGAGGAGGATCGTTCGTTGCGTCGCCGAGGGGCGGGGCGATGAATGGGAGGCGATCTGTCTGGATCTCGATATCGCGATGCAAGGTCAATCGTTCGAAGATGTGTTTGCATCGCTGAACAAGGCGATCGCACTCCATATAGAGACAGCGCTCGACCTGCCTGCGCCGATCGGCGCAGGCTGTTGCAGAGGCCCGTCCCTCTTTCCGTCAAATTGAGGTTCTTCTGGCCCGCCCTCCGCTTGCTGTTCACGGGCTCGGGACCGAAGGACGACGGGTCCCCGTTGCGGCACACCTACACCTACGCGGCCGCTACCTGAATAGCGTCCTGGGCAATCCGCTTTGGCGGATCATCGAACCCAGGGTTTTGAGGAGGATATCGTCGCTCGCCGTCGTTTAGGCGACCGTCACCAAGCGCAGCTGCCCGTCGACGACGCCCTCGAACTGACGGTGACTGCCGGTCTGCCGGACCATGGTGAACCCGTTTGCTTCAATGATTTTGACGAATTCGCGAAACTTCATCCCTAGATCATGAAGCCGCGAGTCGCGTCACGTCGTCTCTTCCATCGATCGGCATGAGACGGACGCTGAGGCCGGTCACACCCTGATCTTCACCCCCCCTGCCCGGACGCCCGGCTCGTCGATTCCGTGCCGTGCACGGCGGGCTGAGAGCCTATGCGCCGGTCGAGGCCCGCCCAGAGCCCGCCCAGAGCCTCGCTGGCCCGCACCGTTCTTGCTACCATCGGGTGAAGGGGACGCGCCGCCGCTGCGCAGGGTGGATGACACGCTTCATCGCATGGCTGCTCTGTTGCTTTCTGCTCGGCGCTCCTTCCGCCGCGCTGGCGGAGGACGACGCGCTGGATCGGGCGCTCGCCCGCGTGATTGCCGCCCGTGACCTGAAGCCGCTCGAGACGCCCGCCTTCGTGCCCTCGGCCAGGCTCCGGCTGGGCCAGATGCTGTTCTTCGACCCGATCCTGAGCGGCACCCGCGACGTGGCCTGCGCGACCTGCCACCTGCTCGGGCGCGGGACCTCCGATGCGGTGCCGCTCTCGATCGGGGTGCGCGCGGCTGGGCTGGCCGAGGCGCGGCACCCGCTCGACCAGGCGCGGGTGCATCCGCGCAATTCGATCGATATCTGGAACCGCGGCCATCCGAGCGTGCGCAACATGTTCTGGGACGGCCGCGTCGCCGCCGTCGACGCGCCGGTCACCAAGTTCCGGAGCCCGATGGGCGATTTCCTGCCCGACGGCATGGAAAGCGTGGTCGCCGTGCAGGCGCTGCTGCCGCTCGCCGGCGAGGAGGAGATGCTGGGCTTGCCCGACGACCGCTCCGCGCCCGACCAGCCGTTCGAGCATGCGGACCGGCCCAACGAGATCGCCGCGGCGGCACGCGGCCTGGACGACGGGCCCGAGCGGATCGTCGCGGTCCACGACGCGATCATGCGCCGGCTGCTCGGCACCGTGGGCACGCCGCTCGCCGACTGGCAGATCGCCTATCGCCGGCTGATCGGCGCGGCCTATCCCGACACCCTGCTCGGCGCGATCACGATCGGCGACCTCGGCAACGCCATCGGTCACTTTCAGGCGCTGGCCTTCGCCACCCGCGACACCCCGTGGGACCGCTATCTGGCGGGCGATATGGGCGCGATCGGCGAGGAGGCGAAACGCGGCGCGCTCGTCTTCTACAGGAAGGGGCGCTGCGTCGCCTGCCACTCAGGCCCGCTGTTCAGCGACTTCCAGTTCCACTCGCTCGCGATACCGCAGATCGGCCCCGGCATCGACGACAGCGGCGACGACCGCGGGCGCTACGAGGCGACGCGGATTCCCCGGCACCGCTATCAGTTCCGCACGCCGCCGCTGCGCAACGTCACGCTGACCGCGCCCTATTTCCACGACGGCGTCACGGCGAGCCTGGCCGAGGCGATCGCCCGCCATCTCGGACCGCCCGCCGAGCCCCGCTCGGAGGCAGCCGGCAGTGCGCCCGAGCGGGCGGCCGAGGCGGCGCGGCGCGCGAGCTTCACCCCGGTGCTCGCCCGCGGCCTCGCCTTGAGCGAAGCGGAGCAGGCGAGCCTGATCGCCTTCCTCGAGAGCTTGGAGGACGATCAGGCCGGGAACCGCGCGCTGATTATCCCTGAGAGCGTGCCGAGCGGCCTCCCCGTGCCGGCGCTCGCCGCCGGGCGCTGAGCGTCAGCCTGGCGCTGGGCCGCGCCGGCGATGCGCCGTGCCGGCCTCGACATCCGATCCCAGCAAAAAGAGGTTTCCTTCCCGCCGGCGGATCGATACCGTCGCCGCCGGCGCTGAACGGAACAGGCGGACATTGGAGGAATTGCGTGTTCACCAGTAATCCCTTCGCCGCGCTTTCGGCGTCCTTACCGCCCACCGCCATACAGGCATACGTCATCGTCATGATCGCCCTGGTCGTGGGCGGCACCCTGTTCGACGTCTGGCACAAGAAGAGCGCCGTCTACTTCTTCGACAGCTGGCGGAACGGACGGGACAAGGGGACGCGGCGCGTCGGCGGCGGGAAAATTGCAGCGCTCGCGATCCGGACCGCTGTGTCGGAGGGCCTGACGTCCGCTGAATTCGGCGCCGGGCGCCGCCGGGTCGCCCACCTGCTGACGATGTACGGTTTCCTGGTATACGTCATGACCACCGTCGTCATGGTGTTCTGGTACCCGACGCCCGCCACGCCGACGCCCGCCGTCCTGCCCCAGCTCTGGGTCGCCGGGGCCTTGCTGGTCTGCGTCGGCGGTTACTGGTTCTGGTTCTTCATTCGGGTCGACGTGGCGGCCGAGGGCCATACGCCGTTCCGCATCATGCGCGCCGACCTGTTCATCCTCTCGCTTCTCGCCAGCGTGACGCTGGGACTGATCTGGGCCGGCCTGCAGTCGATCGAGAGCTCCGGGACGAACGTGGCCCTGGGCCTCTACCTCATCGCCACGACGGTGCTGTTCGGATCCGTTCCGTGGTCCAAGTTCTCGCACATGTTCTTCAAGCCCGCGGCGGCCTTCGAGAAACGGGTGTCCGAGGCGGCCGGCTCGAGGAGCAACCTGCCGGCGCCTGCCGACAAACCCGAAACCTTCGGCAGTGCCCGCGAAAGGCCCCGCCACTACTGATCGGCCCATCATCGGTCTTCGACAGAGGAGTTCACCGAAGCTCATGCCGACATTCGTCTATATGACCCGTTGCGACGGCTGCGGATATTGCGTGGATATCTGCCCCTCCGACATCATGCACATCGATAGCACCTATCGGCGCGCCTACAACATCGAGCCCAACATGTGCTGGGAGTGCTACGCCTGCGTGAAGGCGTGTCCGCAGAATGCCATCGACTGCCGTGGCTACGCCGACTTCGCGCCCCTGGGTCACAGCGTTCGGGTGCTGAGGGAAGAGGCGAAGGGCACCGTTTCCTGGAAGATCAAGTTCCGGGACGGCACGGAAAAGGATTTCGTTTCCCCGATCCGGACCACGCCCTGGGGATCGATCAGATCGCCGGCCGACTACGAAGCGCCCGCCGCCGACGCGATGAAGTCCCAGGAGCTCGCGCACGAACCGGACGCGCTGCACATCGAGGCGTTGCCCGTGTTGACGCCGGATCGGTTCAGGGCGGGAGTCCTCTAGTGGGTCTGTTCTCACGCCGGAAAACGGTTTTCGTGGACGCGGATGTCCTGGTCATCGGCGGCGGCATGGCCGGCTGCGGGGCGACCTACGAAGCGGGGTACTGGGGACGCGACCTGAAGGTGGTCTGCGTCGAGAAGGCGAACATCGAGCGCAGCGGCGCCGTGGCCCAGGGCCTCTATGCGATCAACTGCTACATGGGTATGCAGTGGAACGAGAACCAGCCCGAGGACCATGTCCGCTATGCCCGGAACGACCTCATGGGTCTGGTGCGGGAGGATCTGGGCTTCGACATCGCCCGGCATGTCGATTCCACGGTGCACAAGTTCGAGGAGTGGGGCCTTCCCTTCATGAAGGACCCGGAAACCGGGCGTTATCAGCGCGAAGGCAAGTGGCAGATCATGATCCACGGCGAGAGCTACAAGCCGATCGTCGCCGAGGCCGCGCGCAAGGCCGCCACCGAAGTCTACAACCGGATCATGGTGACCCACCTGCTGATGGACCGGACGAAGCCCAACCGCGTCGCCGGCGCCGTCGGGTTCAACGTCCGTAACGGGGATTTCCACGTCTTCCGCGCGAAGGCCGTCATCGTGTCCGCCGGCGGCGCGTCGCACATCTTCAAGCCCCGCGCAGTGGGCGAAGGCATGGGGCGAACCTGGTATGCCCCCTGGAGCAGCGCGTCGGCCTATGCGCTGCCGATCCTCGTCGGCGCCAAGATGACCCAGATGGAGAACCGGATCGTCCTCACCCGCTTCAAGGACGGCTACGGGCCGGTCGGCGCCTATTTCCTCCACCTAAAGACCTACACCGAGAACGCCTATGGGGAGGAGTACGAGTCCAAGTGGTACGACCAGACCAAGGCGCTGGTCGGGGATTACATCGACATGCATCCGGTGCCGACCTGCCTGCGCAACCACGCCCTGCTGGAGGAGGTGAAGGCCGGCCGGGGCCCCATCCGCATGGTGACGAAGGAGGCCTTCGCCGATCCCCACAAGGAGCAGGTCGGCTGGGAGAACTTCCTCGGCATGACCATCGGACAGGCGGTCGTCTGGGCGTCCCAGAACATCGATCCCAAGCACACCAATCCGGAGCTGACCACGTCCGAACCCTACGTCATGGGGTCGCATGCCACCTGCTCGGGCGCCTGGGCGAGCGGCCCGGAAGACTGCGCGCCGGCGGACTACCAGTGGGGATACAACCGGATGATGACCGTCGACGGGCTGTTCGGCGCCGGCGACACCATCGGCGGCTCCGCCCACAAGTTCTCGTCAGGCTCCTTCACGGAAGGCCGCATCGCCGGAAAGGCGGCGGTCAACTACGTCAACCACCTGAAGAGCGAGCAGCCCCAGGTCAGCGAGAAAGAGTACGAAGATCTCAAGAAGGTCGTCTACCAGCCCCTGGAGACCTACCGGGTCGGCCGCAACGAGATCGTCGCGGGAACGGTCTCGCCGAGCTACCTGTTGCCGATGCACGGTCTCCAGCGTCTCGAGAAGATCATGGACGAATATGTCGGCGGCATCGGCGCCCACTACACGACGAACGAGCCCATGCTCACCCGCGGGCTGGAGCTGCTGGACATGCTGAAGGAGGACCTCGACCTTCTCGGGGCCGAAGACCTCCATCAGCTTCAGCGGGCGTGGGAGCTTCACCACCGGGTCCTGGCCTCGGAGGCGGTGACCCATCACACGATGTTCAGGACGGAAACGCGGTGGCCGGGATACTACTATCGGGGCGATCATCCGACACTGGATGACGCCGACTGGCATTGCTTCACCTTGTCTCGCTACGATCGGGAATCCGGGGAATGGGCCATGGAGAAGGCCCCCGTCTACCACATCGTGGACTAACCCGCATTTCTCACCAGGGTCATGGTCTGCGCGGCGCTGTCCAACGACGGTGACGCCCTATGTCGACGTTGATCGTCCCGCACGGCAGCGCCACCCTGAAGCCCCTGCTGCTGCCCCAGGAGGAGCGGGACGAGGCGCTGAAGCGGGCGCGCACCCTGAAGAGGCTGGCGCTCTCGAGCCGCGAGGTTTCGGACCTCTTCATGCTCGCCATGGGCGCCTACACGCCGCTCACGGGCTTCATGGGCGCGGCCGACTGGCGCGGCGCCTGCCTCGAGATGCGCCTGGAGAGCGGGCTCTTCTGGCCGCTGCCCATCACCCTCTCCTGTGACGCGGACTTCGCCGTCGCCGTCGGCGACGAGGTGGCGCTGACGGACGCAGGCGGGGAGATCCTCGGCGTCCTCGCGGTCACCGAGACATACGCCATCGACAAGGACCTCGAGTGCCGTGAGGTCTGCCGCACCGCCGACGAGGCCCACCCCGGCGTCGCCAAGGTGATGGCGCAGGGCGCCGTCAACCTGGCGGGCCCGGTCTCGGTCCTCTCCGAGGGCCACTTTCCCGAGACCTACCGGGGGCTATTCCTGCGCCCCGCCGAAACCCGGGCGCTGTTCGCCGCGAGGGGCTGGTCGACGGTCGCCGCCTTCCAGACCCGCAACCCCATGCACCGCAGTCACGAGTTTCTCGCCAAGGCCGCCATCGAGGCGTGCGACGGGTTGCTCATTCACCAGGTCCTGGGCGCGCTCAAGGAAGGCGACATCCCGGCCGATGTCCGGGTCCGCGCCATCGACTGGCTGGTCGCCAACCACTTCGCGGAAGGACGGGTGATCCAGGCCGGCTACCCCATCGAGATGCGCTATGCCGGCCCGCGGGAGGCGCTGCTGCACGCCCTCTTCCGCCAGAATTTCGGGTGCTCGCACCTGGTGGTGGGGCGCGACCATGCCGGGCTCGGCGGCTACTACGGGCCCTACGACGCGCACCGCATATTCGACGAGATCGGCGCCGACAGCCTCGCCATCCGGCCCCTGAAGTTCGACGACACGTTCTATTGCTTCGACTGCCGGGGCATGGCGACGGGGAACATGTGCTTCGCCGCCGACGGCGGAAAAGACCGGTCGAGCGAGGAGGAGCGCTATCGCATGGTGGCGGCGGTGGCGACGGGCAACGCCGGGGGCCGGCCCTGCCGCCACGGCGACGATGGAAAGCTCCGCATCTCGGGCACCCAGCTGCGCGCGATGTTCGCCGACGGCGAGGCGATCCCGCCCGAATTCAGCCGCGATGGCGTGCTCGCCATCCTCCAGGCCCATTACGACCGCACTTCGTGACCGGCCGGGCTTGCGGGCTGGCGCTTCTTCGCCGAAGCGAAGCGTGCGGTGACGCTCTATTATCGCGACGCGCCCCCCGGCGCCTGATCGAAAAGGAATAAGCATCATGGCAGAGATTTCCGGCACCCGACGCGACCTCGTGGGCTACGGCGCCAACCCGCCCGCGCTGCGCTGGCCCGGCGGCGCCCGGCTCGCGGTCTCGGTGGTGGTCAACTACGAAGAGGGCTCGGAATATTCCGAGGCCATGGGCGATCCCGACCAGGAGAGCCTGACCGAGTTCGGCAACTACCCGCTGCCCGAGGGCTATCGCAACCTCGCCATGGAATCAATGTTCGAATATGGCGCGCGCGTCGGGGTCTGGCGCATCCTCCGCCTGTTCGAGGAGACCGGAATCAAGTCGACCTTCTACGCCTGCGCCGTCGCCTTCGAGCAGAACCCGGCGGTCGCCCGCGCCGTGGTCGCCGGCGGCCACGAGGTGTGCAGCCACGGTTATCGCTGGGAGGAGGTGTTCCGCCTGTCGCGGGAGGAGGAACGGGAGCATATCAGGCTCGCGGTGGAATCCTTCGAGCGCACCACCGGCAAGCGCCCGGTCGGCTGGTACTGCCGCTTCGGCCCGAGCGTTCACACCCGCTCGCTGGTCGTCGCCGAAGGCGGCTTCCTCTACGATTCGGACGCCTATAACGACGATGTGCCCTATTTCGTCGAGGTCGACGGCACGCGCCACCTGGTGGTGCCCTACACCCCGGATGCCAACGACTTCCGCTTCTGGACGACGCCCGGCTTCATCACCGCCGAGCACTTCTATCAATATCTGCGCGACAGCTTCGACACGCTCTATGCCGAGGCGGCGAGCCATCCGAAGATGATGTCGATCGGCCTCCACGCCCGCATGATCGGCCGCCCCGGCCGGCTTCCCGGCCTGAAGCGCTTCATCGCCCACGCCCAGGCGCATGACGAGGTCTGGTTCGCGACCCGCGAAGAGATCGCCCGCCACTGGCTCGCGGAGGCTGGGTAGCCCGCATTTTTGGCTCCGCCGCGACTCCCGCCGGAAACGCCTTTCACGGTCCCGATACCCAGCGACACGCAGCACGCACGGAGCGCTCAGACATCCGCCGGCACCCAGGCCGGCAGCTTCTCGCCGCCGGTGTAGTGGTTCTCGGCCGGGTTCTCGCGGAACAGCACATAGACGTCATCCACGGCGATGCCCAGTTGCGCGTCAAGGATGGCCGCGATGGCGTTGACCAGCGCCTTCTTGCGCGCGGGCTCGCGCCCGGGGCGAAGGTCGACGGTAACCAGCGGCACGCCGTCGCCGATGACGCCGAAGACCTCGCGCACGGCGACGTAGTCATACTTGGTCTCCTTGGGCGCCAGGGTATCCAGCACGGCCTGCTTGACGCCCTCGCGGATCGCCTTCTTGGTCTCATTCGCCGTGCCTTCCGGCACCTCGATGCGAATCACCGGCATGGCAGGGTTCTCCTCTGTCCGGGCCGTCGTGTAAGCGGATGGTCGTATCACGGACGGCATCGCCCTTGGTCTCGAATCCCGAGATTTCGATATCCACGGCCGTCACGGAGATATCGGCTCGTTTCGCTGCCGTGGCATGCCGTGCACGTCCTGAGGGACGTGGCGGGTCAGACCGGGCCGCGAGCTATGCCGTCGACTTGGTGCAGGAGCGTACTCTCCGCCGATCGGGAGTGCTCATTCATTGGCTCCGGCTTGCCAACCGGACGTAACACGGTCGCGCTGTCCGGCTCTCCAGCCCGTTACTCTAGACGGGTATTGCGCTTCTGCTGCTTGCGCCGCCGATGGCGATGACACCGCTGGCGTTGCCGCCGCCGATTGCGACGAATCCCATTGCGTTTGCGGGGGCAATGGTGACCAGGTCGATCGCGCTGACGAGGCCCACCGCGACGAGGCCGATCGAGTTCCAGAAGCCCGCCGACACAAGGCCAATCGCGTTGCCGCCGACCGCAACGGTGCCGATTGTGGCCCACTTGCTCTTGATCGACTCTGACATGGACGCGCTGCCCTCCTGCGTATCGATCTCAGCAGGTCATCGCACCGCTCCATATTGTCGAGGTATGTGTTACCGACAGGCAAGGGTCCGGGTCCACGAATACCCCGACCACACCCTCGCCGTCTTCCATGGGCCGCGCTGCCTGGCCCGATACCAGGCCGACGGGTCGCCCATCAACACAAGCCACAGACAGGCCGCGTGATCCGCTTCGACGCGACCGGCCGTGGCCCTGTGGGAAAGCCGCTACGCGCCTTACCCACAGGGCCACGGCAACCACAACTAAAGCGGTCAATTCATATGGTACATAAACCAGTCAATTCACATTGTTCTCGACAGGTCAGCTTGTAGCCGGCGGAGCAAAGATGTCCCACGCGAGGCGGCCAGGTAGTCCGGTCGCGGCTGCGCAAAAATGCGCTATCGATAGTCCCTTGTCGGTTGTGGCGAGGGGCGGGAGACGTACGGTGTGGAGCTCTATGCGGCGGTTCGGCATCGACCGCCGGACGGTGAGGAAGATGCTGAGCTATTCGGCGCCGCCGGGCTACCGCCGGGCGAAGCCGGTTCGGCGTCCGAAGCTGGAGGGCTTCACCGGCATCGTCGACGAGATCCTGGAGGCGGACCGGGATGAGCCGCGCAAGCAGCGGCACACAGCGCAGCGGATCTTCGAGCGGCTTCGGGACGAGCACGGGTTTGCCGGCGGCTATACCATCGTGAAGGACTATGTGCGCGCGCAGCGGCAGTCGACGCGCGAAGTCTTCGTGCCGCTCTATCACCCGCTGGGCCACGCCCAGGTCGACTTCGGCGAGGCAGTGGTCGAGCTGCAGGACCGGCGAGAGAAAGCCGCCTGAAACTGTCCGGCCACAGGGGCCCACTCCACTTATCGATCAAGACACTGGAAGGACTAGCCGGCGACGTATCGACTCAACCTGATGTTGGTTCTATCGAGCTCCCGGTTCGGCCGCCCGTGATCATTAGACCGATCCGCGCGTCATCACGTCGGCTGCCTCTATTCAGTTTGGCCCTCTCTTCGCTTGCGAGACTGGGGCTGTTTCATCTCGTGCTTTGCTCGCTTCTCAAGGGAGTTATCTCTCGCTGGTACGACCGGCAAACCATGTGACACCCACCGCCAGCGCTGCAGCGACGACGAGCGCCAGTCCGTTAGCGATCTGCTGGTTTGCAAAGGAAACATTCATGATCGCGAGACCGTTCTGCAACACGCCGAGGAAGAGGACGCCGAGCACAATGCCGAAGACCGTTCCACGGCCCCCCGTGAAAGACACGCCACCGAGTAGAACTGCCGTGAGGGCATTGAGCTCGATTCCAACCCCGAGACTTCCTGATGGGGCAGCGTCGATGCGTGCGATCATGATTATACCTCCTACTCCTGCCGCGGCTCCGCTGACAACGAAGAGCAGGAGCGGAATTCTGCGAACGCTGATGCCGGAATAGTACGCGGCCTCCCGGTTCACCCCGATCGCGTAGATGTGCCGCCCTCCGGCTGTGAATTTGAGAAATACGCCGCAAGCGACGCAGACCGCTGCTGCAATCCAGATGGGGTTGGGCGCACTCAAGAAATGGCCGGACCCGACCTCGGAAAAACCCTCGCCGAAGCCGTAGAACGTCTCCTGAGTAATGGCGAAGGTGGTGCCCCGCGCGATTGTGAGCATGCCGAGCGTGATGATCAGCGCAGATAAGCGGAGATACGCGACCAGCATGCCATTCACCAAACCTGCGCATGCGCCTACGGCCACACCAAAAACTGAGGCCCAGAGCGGGCTCCATTCGGCTTCTATCATCAGGTAGCCGGCGGCAACGCCGCTCAACCCCATGACCGATCCGACCGATAGATCGATGTAGCCGGCGATCATCACCAGACCGACCGCGACCGAGATGATGCAGAGGACGGCGCTCTGCAACGCAACGTTTTCGAGATTTCCAGCGCTGAAAAAGCCTTTACCCTGCACCGAGAAGAACACGAACATTGCAATGAATGCGATGGACAGCGGTGCCGCAAAGATGAAGCCCGCGGCCCTGCCGCGCAGACCTTTAAGCAAGGTGTTCCTCTCCCGGCCTGAGATGGACATTTCGGTCACGTGCCTCGCGATCACCCAGATGAGCCGCGTGGATCAAATCATCCTCCGATAGGCTGCTCCGTTGAAGCTCGGCAACCACCTTTCCCATGCGCATGACGAGCGCTCGATCAGCGAGGGCCACAACCTCTTCGTGGTTGGAGGACGCGAAGAGCACTGCTCGCCCATGCCGCCTGGCCGATTCGACGATGATCCGGTAGATCTCCCGCCGAGTTCCGACATCGACGCCTTGAGTGGGTTCATCGAGCAAGAGGACAGCAATTGGATGCACACTTTGGAGCCACCGGCCCAAGACGACCTTCTGTTGCGTGCCGCCAGACAGCTTGCGTCCGTGCCTACGGGCCAAGTCTGTGCTGAATGCCATCACCTTGGCCGTCTCAGCGAGTATCCGCCGTTCCGATCGCCGACGGCGGAACCCGAGCGTGGCCAAGCGAGCAAAGCTTGGCAACAGGACATTGTCGCTTGCATCGAGGTCGGCAAAAAGGCTTTGTCGCAGGCGGTCGGCGGGGACAAATGCAATGCCGCGTGCCAGCGCCGCGGCCGGCATGCGCAGATCGACCGCACGGCCGTTGACCAGCACGCGGCCGCTCGTCGGCCGCCGCGAGCCGTAAATTGCCTCCAGGATCTCCGTGCCACCAGAGCCAAGGGCGCCGAAGAGGCCTACCACCTCGCCGGCTCCAACCCCGAGACTAATCGGGCCGAAACGTGTGCCGATCAAGTTCTCAAGAGTCAAGACCGGAGCAGTGATTCCCAACTCGTCCCGCGCGGGAGGTGCGATCGACTCCCTAGCGATCGCATTGACGACGGCTGACGGCTCGAGACCCGCCACGTGCTGACCCGCAAGGACGACCCTCCCGTCTCTGAGAACGGTAACACGATCCGCGATCTCAAAGACCTCCCCAAGGCGATGGGTTATGTAAATGATGTGAAGGCCCTGACGACGGAGATTGCGCAGGCGATCGAAAAGAAGCTGCGTCTCCGTCTCCGTCAGCGCGACTGTGGGTTCATCCAGAATGAGCAGCCTTACGCGCGCTCTGTGGAGGGCTTTGGCCACTTCGACGAGTTGGCGCGTGGCAAGCGGGAGCGACCCAACCGGCGCATCCGGATCGATTTCGACCGAGCCGAACAAGGTGCTGAGGAGGCTGGCCACGCGCTTACGCTGCTCTCGCCGACGGACCAAGCTCCAGCGCGTCAGCTCATCGCCAAGAAAGACATTCTCGGTGACCGTCAACGACGGAATTAGGCTTAGATTTTGGTAGATGACGGCGACACCGGCGTTGATCGCCGCCTTCGGGGTAAGCTTGGAATAGGTGTGACCGTCGATGACAATCTCGCCGGCGTCGGGTGCCACAGCCCCGGACAAGCACCGGATCAGCGTGGATTTACCAGCGCCGTTCGGTCCGAGGAGCGCATGCACTTCTCCGGCGCCGACATCGAGATCGACGCCAGAGAGTGCCTTTGCTCCGCCGAAGGTCTTCCATACGTCCTTGATGACAACTGTCATTTGCAGACGCCTCGGCAACTTACGTGGCGCCGGCTATGAGTCGCTGCTTAGCTCTTTGGCGGAGTCAATTGAGCTATATAGTCATCAAGAAGCGCCGTGTCGTCGTGCGTGAGCAACCGTACGGGAACCTGCGCGTCTTCCTTCGAGCCACCGTTCGCAATGTCGATCGGATGCTGAACCACCGCAGCCGCCAAGTCCTGAACGGCCAGAGCCGACGAAGCGCGGTACATCGTCCCCTGCTTGATCAATGCGAGAGCCTGCTGCGCGCCGTCTTGTCCTCCGATGAATATCTCCGGATCGTCGGGTGCGTGCCCGTGATCGAGGAACGCTCGATATGCGCCGAGCGCGCCATCGTCGTTGATACCAATCACCACCTTCACGTTCGGATGCGCCGCCAGCACGGAATTCACGATCTGAAGTCCAGAGCCGGCATCGATCGACTTTTGGCTAGCGACCACCTTGGCCCCTGGCGCGAGCTTGGCCAACGTCTCATCAGCGGCCTTGTCGCGTTCACGGCCGAGTTCGCCGCCGTCCGGCAAGGTGAGGCGAATGACCTCGGCCTCGCCCCCATGAACCTTGTTGATGAAGTCTGCCGCGGCGCTAGCCAGAATCCGGCCGCTCTCGGCGTTGCCGAAGATGACGGAGCTATCCTGGTTCTTGAGGTGCGCGGCGTAGCTCACCCAAACGATGCCCTTCGACCGCGCCTTGGCCGCAATTTTTTCGATTGCCGTCGGCTCGATTGGGAAGCAGCAGATTGCCGGAACGCCTTGGACAATCCAGGTTTCTAGGTTTGCGATCTGCGCGTCGAGCTTGCCGTTGTCCGAGGTAAAGAGGGCTTTCAAGCCGTGCGCTTCGGCGTAGACCGTGGCCCAGCGTTGGATGTCGCTCACGTATGTAACGAAATTGTACGGATGGTCGAAGCCCATCGTGGTGACCTTATCCACCGCCAGTACCGATTTGGAAAAGGCACCCAGCAATCCGGGAGCAGCCACGAGTCCTAGTGAAGCCGTTCCTGCCGCAGCAAGAAGGGCGCGGCGATCGAGGCCATCCATGCCTGCAGCGCCATGCCTGGGACTCCGACCGTTTTTGCAAACTGGAAGCTTGCTCATGTCTGTCCTCCATTGTTGTAGAGATGCCTGCTGCGAGACCCTCGCGGGGTCATGTTTGGCACCAGTATGTCGTGTTTGGCACCAAGGTGTCGTGGCCGGCCCGGCGGCCGGCGACGAGCTTGCCGAGGGCGGCCACGGCCTGCCCTCCGGGGTGCCAGCGGCCGATAGTCAAGCACACTGTGTCGACGGGTGCACGTCGGAAATTTGAGACTTGTCAAGAACAATGTGAATTGACCGGTTTATGTACCATATGAATTGACCGCTTTAGTTGTGGTTGCCGTGGCCCTGTGGGTAAGGCGCGTAGCGGCTTTCCCACAGGGCCACGGCCGGTCGCGTCGAAGCGGATCACGCGGCCTGTCTGTGGCTTGTGTTGATGGGCGACCCGTCGGCCTGGTATCGGGCCAGGCAACGCGGTCCGTGGAAGACGGCGAGGGTGCGGTCGGGGTATTCGTGGACCCGGACCCTTGCTTTGACGTAGTGGCGGCGACGGCGGTCGGGCGGGATCGCCCTTGGCCTCGAATCCTGAGATATCGATATCCACGGCCGTCACGGAGATATCGGCTTGTTTCGCTGCCGTGGCATGCCGTGCACGTCCTGAGGGACGTGGCGGGGTCAGACCGGGCCGCGAGCTATGCCGTCGACTTGCTGCAGGAGCGTACTCTCCGCCGATCGGGAGTGCTCATTCATTGGCTCCGGCTTACCAACCGGACGCAACACGGTCGCGCCGTCCGGCTCTCCAGCCCGTTACTCTAGACGGGTATTGCGCTTCTGCTGTTTGCGCCACCGATGGCGATGACACCGCTGGCGTTGCCGCCGCCGATCGCGACGATCCCCATGGCGTTGCCGCCGCCGATTGCGACGAATCCCATTGCGTTTGCGGGGGCAATGGTGACCAGGCCGATCGCGCTGACGAGGCCCACCGCGACGAGGCCGATCGAGTTCCAGAAGCCCGCCGACACAAGGCCAATCGCGTTGCCACCGACCGCAACAGTGCCGATTGTGGCCCACTTGCTCTTGATCGACTCTGACATGGACGCGGTGCCCTCCTGCGTATCGATCTCAGCAGGTTATCGCACCGCTCCATATTGCCGAGGTACGTATTTCGGCTCGTTTCGGTATGGAGCTTGACGGTTAGCAGTCTGTCGGACTTTGGGCCATCGATTCAGCCGGCTCCGTTTCAAGGGGCCGGCGTGGAGGCGCCGAGATGAGCGGCCAGATGGTCGACCAGATCGCGGGCATCGTCTTGGGCGCCATGGATGAAGCTCGACTTGCGCCGGCGCAGAAAGTTCAAACCGATCCGGTAGAGGCCGGGCGCGCCGGTCACCACCCCGCCGTCGTGGCGGAGCCCGCCCTTGCGGTCGAAGACCGGCACATCGAGCCAGGAATGGTCGGGCTCGAAACCGGTTGCCCAGATCACCGTCCGGATCTCGCCGCCGGCCAGATCGAGCGTCAGCGGGGGCGATTCCGCCACCCGGGTCGGCGCGAAACGATGCGACGGTTCGACCTCCCGGTCGAGGTCGTTGTCGCGGGCCCATTCGTCGATCGTATCGAGCAACCGGCCGAGCTTCAGATCGGCGAGCGTGCACTTGTTGCGCAGCGAGCCCGAAAACTGCGCCTTGCCGTCCGAGATCCCGGCGAGGCGGCCCGTCAATCGAATGCCTTGATCGGTGAGCGCGTTGAGATCCAGGGTAGCCCGCTCGGGCGTTCCCGCCAGTTGGGGCGACGGGAGCCGGCGCGCGCGTCCGATGTCATCGATCTCATCATAGCGCTCGTCATGGAGCCCGGTCCGGTCCATCCACCACAGGATGTCCGCGCCCCGATACACCCTCGGCATGCGAACATGCTCACCCACCGCCACGCTCACCGGGCGCCCCGACCGGTGGACCTCCTCGGCGATCTGAACGCCGGTCGCCGAAGCGCCGACCACCAGCGCGCCGCCCTCCGGCAGAGTGGCGGGCCCGACATAGTCCATCGGCGTCAAGGACTCGACGCATCCGGGAAGGGCCGACGCGAAGGGCGGGAGCTTGGGACGGTTGCAGCCGCCGGAAGCGAGAACCGCGGTCGGGCACTGCCACGCGCCCCGGTCCGTCACGACCCGGTAGCCGTCGCCGTTCCGCCGCAGGGACTCCACGGTGGTGCGGGTCTCGACACAGGGCGCGACGAGCCGGGCGTAGCGTTCGATGAACGCCACCACCTCGTCCATGGTCATGAACCCGTCGGGATCGTCGCCGTCATAGGCCTGGCCGGGCAGCCGGGTCTGCCAATTGGGCGTGAGCAGCCTGAGCGTATCCCAGCGCTCGGTGCGCCACGAATTGGCGACCTCGCCGCGCTCGATCACCACATGATCGATCGAGCGCTGGCTGAGATAGTGGCTGACGGCAAGACCGGCATGCCCGGCCCCGACCACGACGGTCGAGATGCGCATGACGGCGGTCAGCCGACCTCGACGGTCACGTTCGTCGGGTTGGTCACGATGTCGAACACGGCCGAGCGCTTCTGCGACTGGGCGACCAGCGCTTCGATCTCGTCCGGCGTGGCGTCGGCGTCGATGTCGTACCGGACCCGGATGTTGCTGAAGCCGTTCCGAACGTCGGGATCGGCGCCCAGGATGCCCCCGATGTCCATGTCGCCTTCGACCGTCGCCTTGACCGATCGAAGCTGGATCTCCCGGTTCTGCGCAACCGCGGCGACGCCGGCGGTGAGGCAGCTCGCCAACCCCACCAGAACGATCTCCACCGGCGTGGCGGCGTTGTCCTCGGCCGCGAACACCAGCGGATGATCGGACTCGAAGCCGAAGCTCGACTTGTGAGGATGCTCGTCGCCCATGCCGAAATAGCCCTCGACGGAGGAACGGCTGTGAGTCCCGTGGAGCCACTCATTGGTGGCCCGCCAGACGAACTTGCCGGCCTCCGGCGTCTCGCCCAAGGCATTGCGGGCGCCAAGCAGGGCTTCGACATTGACTCCATTGTTGACGGTATTCTCGCTGGTCTCGGTCATCGGGTTCTCCTTCATGGGTCGACGTCTCGGGGCCGCGCGGCGGCACCGCGACAGGGGCGAAAGGAAACACGCAGGACCATGGGTCCTCCGGGTCTCTCAGGTGGCGGGATCGGCTATGTGCGCCGGTTTGGTGTGCGGCCGCTCCGCCCGAGAGCTGAAGCGGAACACGGCCCCGCAAGGGGCAAACGGCGTGCGCACGGGATTTTCATCCGGCGGTTCTCCTCTTCCTTCCCACGCGCTCGCCGAGCGCCGAGAGCGGAAGACCGCCTTCGGCTAACTCATCGATCAGGCATTGGCACCGTACGTGACGGTTGCCGCGGCTTCGAAGGGCCTGTCCCTCCACCGCTCTGGATGAGCGCGTCCTGAACGCGCATTGAAGCAGAGATCGATCCGCGGGTCAAAGGTCGGTGCGTGTCGATGTCGGCGCGCGGACGCCGCCCGAGCTCGTGCCGCCCGCCGGTTGCGCAGTCCCGCGCTGGGCGCCCACCGCCTTCACCAGCGCGCGAACCGAATCGACGGAGCGGCGGAAGGCGGCGCGCTCGGCCGCATCGAGGGTGATCTCGACGATGCGCTCGACGCCCTTGGCCCCGATCACCACGGGCACGCCGACATAGAGGCCCTTCACGCCATATTCGCCGCGCAGATAGGCGGCACACGGCAGCACGCGCTTTTTGTCCTTCAGGTAGGATTCGGCCATGGTGATCGCGGCCGAGGCCGGGGCGTAGAACGCCGAGCCGGTCTTCAGCAGGCCGACGATCTCGGCGCCGCCGTCGCGGGTGCGCTGCACGATCTCTTCGAGCCGGGCGGCCGACAGCCAGCCCATCTTGACCAGATCCGGCAGCGGGATGCCGGCGACGGTCGAATAGCGCGGCAGCGGCACCATGGTGTCGCCGTGGCCGCCGAGCACGAAGGCGGTCACGTCCTCGACCGACACCTTCAGCTCCTGCGCGATGAAATGGCGGAAGCGGGCGGAATCGAGCACGCCGGCCATGCCGACGACCCGCCGGTGGGGCAGCCCGCTCGCCTTGCGGAGCACCAAGACCATCGCGTCCAGCGGATTGGTGATGCAGATGACGAAGGCGCCGGGGGCGTATTTTTTGATGCCGGCGCCGACCTGGCTCATCACGCCGGCATTGATCGAGAGCAGATCGTCGCGGCTCATGCCGGGCTTGCGCGGGACGCCCGCGGTGACGATCACCACGTCGGCGCCCTTGATCGGCGCATAGCTGCGCGCGCCGCGCACGCCCGCGTCGAAGCCCTCGACCGGGCCGCTCTGCGCCAGATCGAGCGCCTTGCCTTGGGGGACGCCGTCGACGATGTCGAAGAGCACGATATCGCCGAGCTCCTTGAGCCCGGCGAGATGGGCGAGCGTGCCGCCGATATTGCCGGCGCCGATCAGCGCGATCTTGCTGCGTGCCATGCTGGTCCCCCTCGATAGCGGCGCGCCCGCGACCGGGCCGCCTCCGTTCCCTCGCCCGCCTCGCGCGCGCTCAGCGGCGCGCGACCATCATCTTCTTGATCTCGCCGATCGCCTTCGCGGGGTTGAGATTCTTCGGGCAGGTCCGGGTGCAGTTCATGATGGTGTGGCAGCGATAGAGCCGGAACGGATCTTCGAGGCCGTCGAGCCGCTCGCCGGCCGCCTCATCCCGGCTGTCGACCAGCCAGCGATAGGCCTGCAGCAGGGTCGCCGGGCCGAGATAGCGGTCGCCGTTCCACCAATAGCTCGGGCACGCGGTCGAGCAGCAGGCGCACAGGATGCACTCGTAGAGGCCGTCGAGCTCGGCGCGATCCTCGGGCGTTTGCAGCCGCTCCTGCGATACCGGCGGCGCCGTATCGGTCTTCATCCAGGGCTCGATCGAGGCGTATTGCGCATAGAAATCGGCCATGTCCGGCACCAGGTCCTTGATCACCGGCAGGTGCGGCAAGGGATAGATGCGCACCTCGCCCCGCACCTCGGCGATCGGCTTGATGCAGGCGAGCGTGTTGGTGCCGTCGATATTCATCGCGCAGGAGCCGCAGATCCCCTCCCGGCAGCTCCGGCGGAAGGTGAGGGTCGCGTCGACCTCGTTCTTGATCTTGATCAGGGCGTCCAGAACCATCGGCCCGCAGCTCTCGAGATCCAGGTCATAGCTGTCGGTCCGCGGGGTCTCGCCGCCGTCCGGGTCGTAGCGGTAGATCTTGAACCGGCGGGTCGCGCCCGCGCCGGCCGGCGCCGCGACATGCCTGCCCTTCCTGATCTTCTTGGTCCCGGGGAGCGTCAGCGCGGCCATGGAGCGGTATCCTCGAACTGGTAAACCCTAATAGACCCGAGCCTTGAGCGGGATCGCCTCGACCTCATTGCTGAGGGTGTGCATGTGCACCGGGCGATAGTCGAGCCTAGGCTCGGTCGCGTCATTGTCGAGCCAGGCGACGGTGTGCTTCAGCCAGTTGCCGTCGTCGCGCTCGGGATGGTCCTCGCGCGCATGGGCGCCGCGGCTCTCCTCGCGATTGAGCGCCCCGTGAAGGGTGACGCTCGCCTGGCGCAGCAGATTGTCGAACTCGATGGTCTCGGCGAGGTCGGAGTTCCAGATCAGCGAGCGATCGGAGACTCCGACATCGTTGCGATAGCCGTCCCAGACGCGCTCCAGCTTGCGCGCGCCCTCGATCATGACGTCGCGGTTGCGGAACACGCCCGCGTGGTTCTGCATGGTCCGCTGGAGGTCGAGCCGGATCGCCGCCGTCGGCGTGCCGCCGCTGGCGTGGCGCAGCCCGTCGAACCAGGCGAGGGAGCGGTCGAGCGCGCCGTTCTTCAGCGGCTTGTGGGCCGCGCCGGCCTCGACCAGCTCGGCGCAGCGGAGCGCCGCCGCGCGGCCGAACACCACCAGGTCGAGGAGCGAGTTCGAGCCGAGCCGATTGGCGCCGTGCACCGAGACGCAGGCCGCCTCGCCCACCGTCATCAAGCCCGGAACCACGGCATCCGGGTCGCCGTCCTTGACGGTCACCGCCTCTCCGGTATGGAGCGTCGGCACGCCGCCCATATTGTAGTGGACGGTCGGGATCACCGGGATCGGCTCCTTGGCGGCATCGACGCCGGCGAAGATCCTGGCGGTCTCGGTGATGCCGGGAAGCCGCTCGTGCAGCACCTCGGCGTCGAGATGGTCGAGCTTCAGGTGGATATGGTCCTTTTCGGGGCCGACGCCGCGGCCTTCGCGGATTTCGATGGTGATCGAGCGGCTGACCACGTCGCGCGAGGCGAGGTCCTTCGCGCTCGGCGCATAGCGCTCCATGAAGCGCTCGCCCTCGCTATTGATCAGGTAGCCGCCTTCGCCCCGCGCCCCTTCGGTCATCAGGCAGCCGGAGCCGTAGATCCCGGTCGGGTGGAACTGGACGAACTCCATGTCCTGCAACGGCAGCCCCGCCCGCAGGACCATGGCGTTGCCGTCGCCGGTGCAGGTGTGGGCCGAGGTCGCCGAGAAATAGGCGCGGCCATAGCCGCCGGTGGCCAGGATCACCATCTGTGCGCGGAACAGATGGATCGAGCCGTCGTCGAGGTTCCAGGCGAGCACGCCCCGGCACGCGCCCTCGTCGTCCATCACCAGATCGAGGGCGAAATATTCGATGAAGAACGCGGCGTGGCGGCGCAGCGATTGCTGGTAGAGCGTGTGGAGGATCGCGTGGCC
Organism: Alphaproteobacteria bacterium; assembly: GCA_965248825.1. Classification (GTDB taxonomy): domain Bacteria; phylum Pseudomonadota; class Alphaproteobacteria; order UBA828; family UBA828; genus WTGU01. Next base: position 582,129 of record CBDFKL010000006.1, read on the forward strand.
GGTGCGGTCGGCCGCGGCGCAGGTGCGCTCAGCCTGGCGTTCGCCATAGTTCGTGGTCATGCCGCCGAAGGCACGCTGGTAGATCTTGCCCTCGGTGGTGCGCGAGAACGGCACGCCGTAATGCTCGAGCTCGATGACGGCTTGCGGTCCTTCCTTGCACAGATATTCGATCGCGTCCTGGTCGCCCAGCCAGTCGGAGCCCTTGACGGTGTCGTACATGTGCCAGCGCCAGTCGTCGGGGCCCATATTGCCGAGCGCGGCCGAGATCCCGCCCTGGGCGGCGACCGTGTGGCTGCGGGTCGGGAACAGCTTGCTGACGCAGGCGGTGTTCAGCCCGGCTTCGGCAAGGCCCAGGGTCGCGCGCAGGCCGGCGCCGCCGGCGCCCACCACCACCACGTCGTAGAGATGCTCGTTGATCGGATAGGCGGTCATGCGCGGCTCATCCCCTCAGCGCGATGACGATCACGGAATAGACCGAGGCCAGGCCGAGCAGGAGGCAACCGAGGCTGGTCAGGATCAGCATCGTCCATTTGCACCACCCCCTTGCATAGTCCTCGATCACCACCTGGAGGCCGAGCTTCAGGTGGTAGAAGGTGGCGCCGAGGAAGAGCAGCATCAGGATCGCGGCGACCGGGCCGGACAGCCAGTCGACGAAGCTGGCGTAGTCCGCGCCGCTCACCACGATCCACCACAGCGAGCCGACGAACCAGAGCGAGAGCGGCACCAGCAGGAGCGCGGTGAGCCGCTGCCACCACCAATGGCCGACGCCTTCCTTGGCGGAGCCCAGATGGCGAACCCGGGCGAGCGGTGTCTCGATGCTCATGGCCCGCCTCAGCCCACCATATCAACGAGCGGAGGCAAGCGCCCGGCGCCCGAGGGAAGCAAGGCGAGTCCCTTCATGGGCTCGCCTTCATGAAATAACAGGCGAGGCCGAGGCCCCAGGAGAGCCCGGTGAGCACGAAGGAGGCGAGCACCACGGCGGCGCCTGATGCATAGGTTGCCCTGATCGAGAAACCGAGGCCCGCATCCCAGAACAAATGCCGAATACCGTTGCACAGATGATAGAACAGGCAATAGGACCAGGCCGCGAGCAGCGCATAGCCGAGCCAGGAGGTCAGGAACCACTCGGTCCATGCGTAATAGCGCGGCCCGGCGGCGGCGGTCAGCAGCCAGGCGCAGAGCATCGCCGCCCCGCTCGCGAGCACGACGCCGGTCAGCCGGTGAAGGATCGACAGCACCGAGGTGAGCTGCGGCCGGTAAATGGCGAGATCCGGCGAGATCGGCCGGCGCGCGCGGATCTCGTCGCCAACGCCTCCGCCGCTCGACTGCTGCTCTACCACAAACGTCCTCCCGCACTCCGGCGCGGCGATTAAGCCCAGTCGCCGGAACCGAGTCAACGACGCGGCCTGGAGCACCGCCGCGGGCGCGTTCAGGCGCGCCCCAGATGATTGTCGATCAGAGTCTCGGCGATCTGGACCGCGTTGAGCGCCGCGCCTTTGCGCAGATTGTCGGAGACGATCCAGAGAGCGAGGCCGTGCGCCACCGTCGGATCGCGGCGGATGCGAGAGACGAAGGTCGCGTCCTCGCCGGCGCAGTCGACCGGCGTGGCATAGCCGCCTTCGATCGGGCGATCGACCACGGCCACCCCCGGCGCGCCGGTCAACAGCTCGCGCGCCTCCTCTTCGGTGATCGGCTCGTGAAACTCGACATTGACCGCCTCGGCGTGGCCGACGAAGGTCGGCACGCGCACGCAGGTCGCGCTCACCATGATCTCCGGATCGAGGATCTTCTGGGTCTCCGCGACCATCTTGGTCTCTTCCTTGGTGGAGCCGTCGGAGAGGAAGGCGCCGATCTGAGGCACGACGTTGAAGGCGATGGTCTTGCCGAAGGCGCAGGGCTCCTCGCGCGTGTTCATGTAGATCGCTCTGGTATGATCGAACAGCTCGTCCATCGCCAGCTTGCCGGCGCCTGAGGTCGATTGATAGGTCGCGACGACGATGCGCTTGATGCGGGCGTGATCGTGCAGCGGCTTGAGGGCGACCACCAACTGAATGGTCGAGCAGTTCGGGTTGGCGATGATGTTTCGCGCGCGATAGTCGGCGATCGCTTCTGCGTTCACCTCCGGCACGACCAGCGGCACGTCCTCGTCCATCCGGAACTGCGAGGTGTTGTCGATGACGATGCAGCCCGCTTCGGCCGCGCGCGGGGCGTGGACCTTGGAGACCGCGGCGCCCGGCGAGAACAGCCCGAGATCGATGCCGGCGAAGTCGAAGCCGGCGAGATCGCGCACCTTGAGGGTGATCTCCTCGCCGAAGGAGACCTCCTTGCCGACCGAATGGCGCGAGGCGAGGGCGATGACCTCATCGGCGGGGAAGGCGCGCTCGGCGAGGACCGCCAGCACCTGGCGCCCCACATTGCCGGTGGCGCCGGCGACGGCGACGCGATAGCCCATGGTCCCGCTCCCCCGGCGCTCAGGCGGCGAGCCCGTCCAGCTCGCGCAGAACGGCATCGCCCATGGCCTCGGTCGAGGCCTCGACCATCCCGTCCTGCATGATGTCGGCGGTGCGCAAGCCGGCGCCGAGCACGTTCTGAACGGCCCGCTCGATGAGGCTCGCATTCTCGGCGTCGTCGAACGAATAGCGCAGCATCATGGTGAAGCTGAGCAGCGCCGCGATCGGGTTGGCCATGCCGCGCCCGGCAATGTCCGGCGCCGAGCCGTGCACCGGCTCGTAGAGCGCCTTGCGGCGCCCGCTCTCGTCGAGCGCGCCGAGCGAGGCGGACGGCAACATGCCGAGCGAGCCGGTCAGCATCGCCGCGCAATCGCTCAACAGATCGCCGAACAGATTGCTGGTGACGATGACGTCGAACTGTTTGGGCCGGCGCACGAGCTGCATCGCGCAATTGTCCGCATACATGTGGTGCAATTCGACATCCCCATAGTCGGCGGCGTGGAGCGTCGTCACCTCGTCCCGCCAGAACTTGCCGGATTCCATCACATTCGCCTTCTCGACCGAGTGCACCCGGTTCTCGCGCTTGCGCGCGAGCTCGAACGCGACTCGGCAGACCCGGTGGATCTCGGGCGCGGCGTAGACCTCGGTGTCGAAGCCCCGCCTTGTGCCGTCGGCCAGGGTTTCGACGCCGCGCGGCTCGCCGAAATAAATCCCGCCGGTCAGCTCGCGGACGATCATCAGGTCGAGGCCGCGCACCACCTCGTCCTTGAGGGTCGAGGCATCGACCAGCGGGTCGAAGACCAGCGCCGGGCGCAGATTGGCGTAGAGGTCCATCTCCTTGCGGAGCCGCAGGATGCCCATCTCGGGGCGGGCCTCGCGCGCCACGTCGTCCCATTGCGGCCCGCCGACCGCGCCGAACAGGACGGCGTCGGCGGCAAGCGCGTCGGCCATGGTCTCGTCGGTGAGCGGCGTGCCGTGCGCCTCGTAGCAGGCGCCACCGACCAGGCCCTCGCTCACCTCGAACGAGAGCGAGCGCCGGGCAGCGAGCCAATCCATGACGCGCTCGACCTGGTGCATCACCTCCGGCCCGATGCCGTCGCCGGCGAGGATCAGAATCCGCCTGTTGCTGCTCATCGCGCGCGCCGCCGGGTCAGCCATAGAGCCAAGGCTGGGCAGATTTCTGCTTCGCCTCGAAGGCGTCGATTTCGGCCGCTTTTTCCATCGTGATGCCGATATCGTCGAGCCCGGTCAGGAGCCGGTGCTTGCGCAACGCATCGACCTCGAAGCCGATCGCGGCGCCGTTCGATCGGGTGATGGTCTGGGCTTCGAGGCTGACCGTCATCATGCAGGTCTCGGGCTCTTCGGCATCGGCCATCAGGGTGTTCACGTCGCTCTCCGGGAGCGTGATGAGCAGCATCCCGTTCTTGACGCAGTTGTTGAAAAAGATGTCGGCGAAGCTCGGCGCGATGACGCAGCGGATGCCGAAGTCCTCGAGCGCCCAGGGGGCGTGCTCACGGCTCGAGCCGCAGCCGAAATTCTCTCCCGCGATCAAGATCTTGGCATCGCGGTAGGGGGGCCGATTGAGGACGAAGTCCGGCACTTCCCGGTCGTCCATGTCGTAGCGGAAGTCGTGGAACAGGCCCTTGCCGAGCCCGGCGCGGGTGATCGCGGTGAGGTATTGCTTGGGGATGACCTGATCGGTGTCGAGATTGATCATCGGCAAGGCCGCGGCGGGGCCCGAGAGGCTCGAGAATGTCCGCATGATGCGCGCTCCCTAGGAGACGAGGCCGCGGACGTCGACGATGCGCCCGCTGACGGCGGCGGCGGCGGCCATGGCCGGGCTCACCAGATGGGTGCGTCCGCCGCGGCCCTGGCGGCCCTTGAAGTTGCGGTTCGAGGTCGAGGCGCAGCGCTCGCCCGGCGCGAGCTTGTCGTCGTTCATGGCGATGCACATCGAGCAGCCCGGCTCGCGCCATTCGAAGCCCGCCTCGAGGAAGATCCGGTCGAGGCCTTCGACCTCGGCCTGGCGCTTTACCAGCCCGGAGCCCGGCACGACCATCGCGCCGACGCTTTGCGGCACCTTGCGCCCCTTGGCGACCGCCGCGGCGGCCCGCAGATCCTCGATCCGGCCGTTGGTGCAGGAGCCGATGAAGACGCGATCCACCACGACGCCCTCGATCGGCGCGTCGGGCTCGAGCGCCATATAGTCGAGCGCCTGGGCGATCGACTCACGGCGCTTCTGGTCCGGCGCCGCGGCCGGATCGGGGGTGCGGCCGGTCACCGGGATCACGTCCTCGGGACTGGTGCCCCAGGTGATCTGCGGCGCGATCTCGCGCGCATCGATCGAGGCCTCCTTGTCGTAGCGGGCGCCGTCGTCCGAGGGCAGCGTCTTCCAATAGGCGACGGCCTGGTCCCAGTCGCTGCCCGCGGGCACCATGGGGCGGCCTTCGAGATAGGCGAAGGTGGTCTCGTCGGGAGCGATCAGGCCGGCACGCGCGCCGCCCTCGATGGTCATGTTGCAGACGGTCATCCGGCCTTCCATGGAAAGCGCGCGAATCGCAGGACCGACATATTCGATCACATGGCCGGTCCCCCCTGCCGTCCCGATCACGCCGATGATCGCGAGGATCATGTCCTTCGGCGTGATGCCGAGCGGCAGATCACCGGTGACCGAGATGCGCATGTTCTTGGGGCGCTTCTGGCTCAGGGTCTGGGTCGCGAGCACATGCTCGACCTCGCTGGAGCCGATGCCGAAGGCGAGGCAGCCGAAGGCGCCGTGGGTCGCGGTATGGCTGTCGCCGCAGACCAGCGTGACGCCCGGTTGGGTGAGCCCCTGCTCCGGGCCGATGATGTGCACGATGCCTTGCCGCAAATCGGCGAGCGGGATCAGGGGGACCGCGAAGCGCGCGGTGTTCTCGATCAGCGCCTCGACCTGGGCGCGCGCGAGCGGATCCTTGATGCCGGCCGCGCGGTCCTTGGTCGGGATCGCATGGTCCGGCACCGCGAGGGTGGCATCGGGACGGCGCACCGCGCGCCCGTCCTCGGCCATGCGCTCGAAACCGAGCCAGCTCGTCACCTCGTGGATCAGGTGCTTGTCGATATAGAGCAAGGCTGTGCCGTCCTCGCTCTCGGTCACCACATGGCTGTCCCAGATCTTGTCGAACAGGGTCTTGGGGCCACTCATCGATCGTCCTCCCGTAGCCGCGCGGGCGCCGCTATCGATCGGCGGGCTGCGGAGTGCTTTCCTTCCGGGCCGCCGCCTTCTTGGTGCCGCGGTCGTCGCGCTTCTCGGCGATGCGCGCCGATTTACCGCGCCGGCCGCGCAGGTAATAGAGCTTGGCCCGCCGCACCGCTCCCCGCTTCATGACCTCGATCTTCGCGATCCGCGGCGAGTAGAGCGGGAAGACGCGCTCGACACCCTCGCCATAGGAAATCTTGCGCACCGTGAAGGAGGAGTTGAGGCTCCGGTTCTTGCGCGCGATGCAGACGCCCTCGAACACCTGCACCCGCTCCCGCGTGCCTTCGACCACCTTGACGTGAACGCGCAGCGTGTCGCCGGGGCCAAACTCCGGGACCTCGCGCGCCGTCTTGAGCTTCTCCACGGCTTCGGCGTTCAACCGCTCGATCGTATTCACGACATCATCCTCGCGTTCTTAGGCCTGACGCGCCCGATGACGGGCCCACAAATCGGCGCGCCGGGTTCTGGTCAGCCGCTCCGCCTCGGCCCGCCGCCACGCCCTGATCGCCGCGTGATCGCCCGAGAGAAGAATCTCGGGCACCGCGCGACCCTCGAACAGGCGCGGGCGCGTGTAGTGCGGATATTCCAACAGGTCTTCCTCGAAGCTCTCCTCAACCAATGACGATCCGCAGCCGACCACGCCGGGCAGCAGCCGCACGCAGGCGTCGATCAATGCCATCGCCGCGATCTCGCCGCCCGAGAGAACGTAATCGCCGACGCTGATCTCGGTCACGCCGCGGCTTTCCAAGACTCGCTCGTCGACCCCCTCGAAACGGCCGCAGATCAACACGATACCGGGGCCGCTCGCTCGTTCCTTCACCCATTCCTGTGTCAGCGGCGCACCGCGGGGCGACAGAAAGACCAACGGCGTGGCCACCGCGTCCGGATGAACCGAATCGATAGCGGCGGCCAAGACGTCGGGGCGCATGACCATGCCCGCCCCCCCGCCGAACGGTTGGTCGTCGACGGAGCGGTGTTTATCGCGCGCAAATCGACGAATGTCCACCGTTTCGAGCCGCCAGAGGCCCGAATCGAGGGCGCGCCCGGCGAGCGCGGCGCCGAGCGGCCCGGGAAAGGTTTCGGGGTAGAGGGTCAGCACCCGGGCACGCCAGGCTGCGGCGGCGCGCCCCGCCCCGCCCTCGGGCCCGGGGGCCGTCACGAGACCTCCTCGGGCGCGACGACGACCAGGCGGCCAGCCTCGATATCGACGGTCGGCACCTGTTCGCGCGTAAACGGAACAAGAGCGGAGGGGCCGTCGGGCGGCTGAATCTCGACGAACGGGCCGGCGCCGTGATCATGGATCGCGCTGACCCTGCCGAGGGCGGTACCCGCTTCGGTCTCCACCCGAAGGCCGATCAGATCGACGTGGTAATACTCGTCGCCCTCGGGCGGCGGCAGGGCCTCGCGCGCGACATGGAGCGCCGTGCCGATCAGCGCCTCTGCCGCATCCCGATCGTCGACGCCGTCGATCCGGGCGAGCAAGACGCCCTTGGCGCGGCCTGTCACCGTGACCGTGAAGCGGCGCGTGCCCTGCTCGTCGCTCAGCGCGCCATAGGCGGTGAGGTCGTCCGGCTCCGCGGTGAAGCTCTTGATACGCGCGATGCCGCGGACGCCATGGGCGCCGACGATCCGCCCCAGACAGACCGGCCCCGCCCGCGGCCCCGCCGCGCGCTCCGGGTGCGCCGAGGACGCGCGCGCACCCTCAGTCCGCGGCCTTGCTTGCGTCCTCTTCGCCGGCATCGGCGTCGCCGCCCTCGCTCTCTGCGACCGCTTCGCGCGCAGCCACATCGGCCGCCGCCGGCTCGGCCTCCGCTGCCGCCTCCGGCTCGGCCTCCGCAGCCGCGTCCGGCTCAGCCTCCGCAGCCACCACCGGTTCGGCTTCCGCAGCCGCTTCCGGCTCGGCCTCCGCAGCCGCCTCCGGTTCGGCTTCCGCAGCCGCCACCGGCTCGGCTTCCGCAGCCGCCTCCGGCTCGGCTTCCACAGCCGCCTCCGGCTCGGCCTCCGCAGCCACCACCGGCTCGGCTTCCGCAACCGCCGCCGGCTCAGGAACCGCCGCCGGCTCAGGAACCGCCGGGGCCGCCGCAGCCGCCGCGGTCGCCGCTTTGGCCTTCTCCGCCCGGGCCTCCTGGCGCTCCAACGCCTTCGCCCTGGGTTTGCCCTTGTTCGGGTTGTTGCGCCGCTCGGGCATCGGGATGATCTCGGCCGCGCCGAGGAAGCGGGCGACCCGCTCCGAGGGCAGCGCGCCGACACCGAGCCAATGGCGAATGCGCTCGGCATTGAGGCGCACGCGCTCCGGATGGTCCTTGGGAAGCATCGGGTCGTAGGTGCCGAGCCGCTCCAGAAAGCGGCCATCGCGCGGGCTTCGGGTATCGGCCACGACGACGCGGTAGAACGGGCGCCTCTTGGCGCCGGCGCGCGACAAACGGATCTTCAATGACATGCTCTGTCCATTCTCCTGGTCAACGGGGCGGCATCAGGCCCGGCATCCCGGCCCGCATGAGGCCTTTTTCGCCGAGCTTGCCGACCCTTTTCATCATCACGTTCATCTGCTTGACCTGCTTGAGCAGGCGGTTGATGTCCTGCACGGCGGTGCCCGAGCCGCCGGCGATGCGGCGCTTGCGCGAGCCGTTCAGCAGTTTCGGGTTGCGCCGCTCGGCCGGGGTCATCGAGCCGATGATCGCCTGGTTGCGGTCGAGCAAGGCGAGATCGACATTCGCCTCGGCGAGCTGCCGCTTGATCTTGCCGACCCCCGGCAGCATGCCGAGCAGGCCTTCCATGCCGCCCATCCGCCGCATTTGCTGCATCTGCTTCGAAAGGTCGTCGAGATCGAAGCCGCCCTTCTTGACCTTTCGGGCGAGCTTCCTGGCGTCCTCCTGATCGATCGTCTCCTGCGCCTTCTCGACCAGGGAGACCACGTCGCCCATGCCGAGGATGCGCGAGGCGATGCGGTCGGGGTGGAACGGCTCGATGGCGTCGAGCTTCTCGCCCACACCGATCAGCTTGATCGGACAGTTGGTCACGGCGCGCATGCTGAGCGCCGCGCCGCCGCGGCCGTCGCCGTCGACCCGGGTCAGCGCGATCCCGCTGAGGCCGATCCGCTCGTTGAAGGCGCGCGCGACATTGACCGCGTCCTGGCCGGTGAGCGCATCGGCGACGAGCAGCGTTTCCGCAGGCTTGGCCACGTCGCGCACCGCTTCGACCTCGGCCATCAGCGCGTCATCGACGTGCATCCGGCCGGCGGTGTCGAGCAGAACCACGTCATAGCTCTCGCGCGCGCCGGTCTTCATGGCCCGCTTGGCGATCGCGACCGGGCTCTGGCCGGCGGCGATCGGAAGCACCGCGACCTCCGCCTGCCTGCCGAGCACGGCGAGCTGCTCCATCGCGGCGGGCCGGCGGGTATCGAGCGAGGCCATCAGAACGCGCTTCTTGTGAGTCCGGCTCAGGAAGCGGCCGAGCTTGGCGGTGGTGGTGGTCTTGCCGGAGCCCTGGAGGCCGACCATCAGCACGGCGGCGGGCGGGGCTGCCACGGCGATGCTGATCTCGGCGGTCGTGCCGCCCAGCATCTCGATCAGGTGATCGTTGACGATCTTGATCACCTGCTGGCCGGGTGCGACGCTTTTCAGCACCTCCGCGCCGACCGCCTTCTCGGCAATCCCGGCCACGAAATCCTTGACCACCGGCAGCGCGACGTCGGCCTCCAGCAACGCGATCCGCACCTCGCGGAGGGCGTCGTTCACGTCGGCCTCGCTGAGCGCACCGCGCCGCGTCAGCCCGTCGAAAACCTGGCCAAGTCTCGCAGATAGGCTATCGAACACGTCCAATCCCGCCTAAACGACAATCGCGCCAGCGCGCGAAACTCGCGGACTGGCGGCCCTCCTCGGAGGTCGGTCTCTCGCAGCCTGGGGGCAACGGGGCGCACCGCCCCGCCGCTGGTCATTGCGCCACTATATCATCCGGCCGCGGCGGTCAAGCGGAGAGCAACCGGGGATTGGTATTGAGATTCCGCCTCGATGGACGCGCAGCGCTCCGGCGATCGGAGGCGGGACGCGCGACAAACCGCCGTTCGGGCTATCATTCGCCGGCCGAAGGACCGCCACCATTCGATCCGTCTTTCGTTCGTTCGGTTAGCAGCGGAGCAGGTGATGTCGGCAGAGCATTACGACCTCATCGTGATCGGCTCGGGGCCGGCCGGTGAAAAAGGGGCGGCACAGGCCGCCTATTTCGGCAAGCGGGTCGCGCTCATCGAAAAGGAGCCCGCGCTCGGCGGCGCGGCGGCCAACACCGGCACGCTGCCGTCGAAAACCCTGCGCGAATCGGCCCTTTACCTCTCCGGATTCCGGCATCGCGGCCTGTTCGGCATCAACCTGCAGGTCAAGGAAGACGTCTCGGCGCCCGATCTCCTGTATCGCGGGCGGCTGGTCGTGCAAGCCGAGCATGAACGCATCGCCGACAACCTCCAGAGACACGCCGTCGACCTCTACCGCGGTTTCGCGTCGTTCCTCGACCCGCACATTGTGGAAGTCGCGCCTGCGGACGGCCTGCCGGTCCGCCTCCGCGGCGAGATCATCCTGATCGCCACCGGGTCACGTCCCTTCCGGCCGCCCTCCATGCCTTTCCACGACGGGCGGGTCTATGATTCGGATACCATCCTCGACATCCACGGGATCCCCGAGTCCATGGTGGTGGCGGGCGGCGGGGTCATCGGGTGCGAATATGCCTGCATGTTCTCGGCCCTCGGCGTCGCGGTGACTCTGGTGGAAGGGCGCGAGCGCCTGCTCGGCTTCATGGACGCGGAGGTTTCCGCCACCCTGGCGCAGTCGATGCGGACCATGGGCATAGCGCTCCACCTCGACGACGCCATCGAAGCGGTCGAGACCGGCGAGAGGCTCTCGGTAGGCTTGCGCTCGGGAATGACGATCGAAGCGGACGCCGTCCTGGCCGCGACCGGCCGGACCGGCAATATCGACGGTCTCGATCTCGACCGCATCGGGCTGGAGGCCGGGCGCCGCGGCACCATCGCGGTGAACGAAAACTACCAGACCGCGCTTCCCCACATCTACGCGGTGGGCGACGTGGTCGGGTTTCCGGCGCTGGCCTCCACCTCGATGGAGCAGGCCCGCGTGGCCATGGTCCACGGGTTCGACCTCAAATACAAAACCGACATCGCGCATATTCTGCCCTACGGCGTCTACACGATCCCGGAATGCTCGATGGCCGGGGAAACCGAAGAGTCCCTGAAGGAAAAGGGCATCGACTACGTGGTCGGGCGGGCGCGCTATAGCGCCAACGCCCGCGGCCAGATCATCGGCGACAATGAGGGGTTCCTGAAGCTCCTGTTCGAATTCGAACAGATGACGCTGCTCGGGGTTCACATCATCGGAGAACAGGCGAGCGAACTCGTCCATGTCGGTCTGACCGCGCTGCTGACCGAAGCCGGCTCCGATCTCTTCATCCAGACCTGCTACAATTACCCGACCCTGTCGGAGGTCTATAAATACGCCACCTACGACGCCCTCGGCGCCAAGGCGCGGCGCCTGAAGGAAGCGGGGCGCGCCCGGGAGAGCCGGGAAGAGACAAGCGCCGGCTGAACCCCCGCCTCGAAGTCACGGAATGATTTGATATCAATTGCTTAGGTCAAGGTGCGGGGACTTACGCACCCATTGAAATCATTGGCTTTTTCAAACGCCGCCCTCACCGCGGCGCTGGCTCCGGTGGCTCCGCGGCCTCCGCCGGACATTCGGGGCGCCGACGGCCCGCTAGATAGTCCTCGGCCAGCTCGATCATGCGCGTGCGGCCAAAGCTATCGAGGTGCCCACCATGCACTACAGCGACCGGAAGCTCACACAACCGGCGCATGGTCTCTCGATAGTCCTCGGGGACCGAATGGTAGAAGTTGTCGAACAATGGTCCGTCGTAGATCGCATCGCCGCTGAACAGAATGTCCCGATCCTCTTCCCATAGTCCGATCTCGCCCGGCGAGTGGCCGGGTAGGTGCAGGACGCGAAACACGCGGTCGCCGAGATCGATGACGTCTCCGTCGTCGATCTCGCGGGTCAGCGGCGCGGCGCGAACGGTGTAGCTGGCTGGCTCGTAACCCTCCTCGGGTAAGCTCAGAAAGCTGCCCTCGTTGACATAGAGCTCGGCCAAGGTGGTTGCCGCCGTCGGGGCGGCAAAGACCTCGGCCTCGGCAGCGTGGCCGAGCCGCTCGTCGAACTCGTGGAGCCCGCCCCAATGGTCGAAGTGGCAATGGGTCGCAACGCATATCACGGGCCGCTCCGTGAGAAACGCCAGCTCGCGCCGGAGCGAGCGCACGCCCATGCCGGTGTCGATCAGAAGGTCGCGGTCGCGCCCGCGCACATGCCACATATTGGACCGGATGAACCATTCGATCTGCGGCTCGCGAATCAACGTCACGTCATCGCCGAGCCGCGTGGTCTCGAACCAAGTCTCCGCTACGGTGATGGTCCCCACCGTCAGGATCCTCCATGAGCTGCGGCGCGCGTCGGCGCCACGGAAGCAAGCCCGGCGCGGACATCCGCAAGCGTGCACACCCAACCGAACAAGTGATTTTCCGAGCCGATCAACGAGATGGCTGCGTCGTGCCACGCCGGATCGAGAGCGGCGCAGCAGTCGGCCACGGTCAGGCACCAATAGCCGCGGTCGACCGCCTCGCGAAGAGTCGACTGGACGCAGCACTGGGTCGTGATGCCCGCAAGGATCAGATGCGTGATTCCTCGGCGCGCGAGCCGCGCCTCCAGATCGGTGCGATAGAAGGCGCCGAAGCCGGCCTTGTCGATCACGGGCTCGCCGGCCTTCGGCGTCAATTCGTCGACGAAATCATGGCCAGACTCGCCTCGGATGATAAAGCGACCGAGCGGCCCGGCGGTGCCCACGACCCCGCGCTCCCGCTTCATCGGATGAACGTCCGAGAGGTCGGGCGCATAGCCCTCTCGGGTATGGATGACCGTGCAGCCGGCCGCGCGCATAAGCTCTGTAAGCGTGGTGACGCGCGGGATGATCGCGCGCATCGCCGCGGCCTCGCCGTAGCGGGCAGCGCACCAGCCGTCGGGCTCAAGGAAGTCCCGCTGCATATCGATGACGATCAGCGCGCTGCGGGGCGGCTCGAAGGAGAACGACCGTGCGTTCGCGCACGGGATCACAACGCGCGCGTCCGTGATGCTCTCGACGTGCTCCACCATAGGCCTCCCCAGGTGACGGCTGATCAGCAGAAGCTCTGACCATCCCCCGCGTTTAGGGCCACGTGGTTTGAGAGTATTCGGTGGTGATCATAGCGCTCAAGGGCAGCTGAGCGGAGCCCACGTTAAGCGGTTTTACGGCGCCGCGTGTAAAACTCGTGGAACAAGGCCGCTCGCGCATTGGGCTCGGATATGGAGCGCAAAGGCATCCTGAACCTGCGGTCGTGGTACGAGCAGCATCAAGCCAGCGCTAATTCCGTCGTACACGACGGAAGCGGAAGGGCGTGCGGGAGCCGGAAACAGTGGACGGCGTTCTTCCCCCGCCCCTATAACCCGGCCCATGACCGCGCTTCCCTTCATCAAGATGCACGGCCTCGGCAACGATTTCGTGGTGCTCGACGGCCGGCGGGACCGGCTCGCGCTCGACCCGGCGCGGGTGCGCGCCATCGCCGACCGGCGCACCGGCATCGGATGCGATCAGCTCATCGCGCTCGAACCGCCGCGCAGCGGCGGGACCGACGCCTATCTCAGGATCTGGAACCGCGACGGGGGCGAGGTCGAGGCCTGCGGCAACGGGACCCGCTGCGTCGCGCGGCTCCTCTTGGACGAGACCGGCCGGGACCGGGTCGTCGTGGAAACCGGCGCCGGCATGCTGACCGCCGGCGCGGGCAGGAACGGCGGAATCCGCGTCGATATGGGACCGGCGCGCCTCGACTGGCATGAGATTCCGCTCGCCCGCGCGGTGGATACGCTGCATGTCGAGATCGGGGCCGGGCCGCTCGCCGACGCGGTTGCGGTCAATCTGGGCAACCCGCATGCGGTGTTCTTCGTCGAGGATGCCGAGGCCGTACCCCTCGAAGAACTCGGACCCGGCCTTGAGACCGACCCGCTCTTTCCCGAACACGCGAATATCGGGGTCGCCGCGCTTGTCGCCGAGGACCGCCTGCGGCTCAGGGTCTGGGAGCGCGGCGCCGGGCTCACTCGCGCCTGCGGCACCGGCGCCTGCGCCGCCGCGGTCGCCGGCGCGCGGCGCGGCTTGACCGGGCGCGCGGTCGCCGTGACCCTCGACGGCGGCGCGCTGGATATCGTCTGGCGGGACGACGGCCATGTCGAGATGACCGGGCCCGCGGCACTCAGCTTCACAGGCGAACTGCCGCTATGAGCGAGCCCGAAATCATCACCTTCGGCTGCCGGCTCAACGCCTATGAATCGGAAGTCATCCGCATGCGGGCCCGCGACGCCGGCTTGACCGACGGCATCATCGTCAATAGCTGCGCTGTCACCGGCGAGGCCGAGCGCCAGACGCGCCAGGCGATCCGGCGGGCGCGGCGGCTTCATCCGGAGGCGACGATCATCGTCACGGGGTGCGCCGCTCAAATCGACCCGGCGCGCTATGCCGCGATGCCCGAGGTCGACCGGGTGATCGGCAACCAGGAAAAATTCGAGCCCGCACATTTCGCGCCGGGCGCGACCGAGCGCGTCGCGGTCGGCGACATCATGACGGTGCGTGAGACCGCCGGCCATCTGATCGCCGGCTATCATGAGCGCGCCCGCGCCTTCGTGCAGATCCAGAACGGCTGCGATCACCGCTGCACCTTCTGCATCATCCCGTTCGGCCGCGGCCCGAGCCGGAGCGTGCCGCTCGGCGCCATCGTCGCGCAGGTGCGCACCCTGGTCGCGAACGGCTACCGCGAGGTGGTGTTGACGGGAGTCGATTTGGGTCACTACGGCACCGATCTGCCGGGCCGGCCGCGCCTCGGCGAGGCGGTGCGCCGATTGCTCGCGGCGGTTCCCGATCTGCCGCGGCTCCGGCTCTCATCGATCGACCCGGTGGAGATCGACCCGGCGCTCGAACGGCTGTTCGCCGAGGAGGCGCGGCTGATGCCGCATCTCCACCTCAGCATCCAGGCGGGCGACGATCTGGTGCTCAAGCGCATGAAGCGGCGCCATGGACGGGCGGACGTGCTCGCCCTCTGCCGGCGCCTGCGCGCGCTCAGGCCGGAGATCGCGTTCGGCGCCGATCTGATCGCCGGCTTCCCGACCGAGACGCCGGCGATGTTCGAGAATACGCGCCGCCTGATCGAGGAGGCCGGGCTGATCTGGCTCCACGTCTTCCCCTATTCGGCCCGCCGCGACACGCCGGCGGCGCGCATGCCCCAGGTCCCGGTCGCCGAGCGCCGGGCCCGCGCAGCCGCGCTCAGGGCGGCGGGCGAAGCCCCGCGCCGGCGCTTCCTCGAAGCGCGCATCGGGCGGGAAAGCCTGGTGCTGCTCGAAGCGGCGCAGAGCGGGCGCGACGAGTGCTTCGCCAGGGTCGCGTTCGACCGGGAGGCGGGCGCGCCGGGCACCCTGGTGCGCGCCAGAATCACGGCGGTCGAGGGCGATCGGCTGATCGGGACCGCCGCCTGATGGCCGCGCAGGACGCGGCCGGGCGCGGCCTGTTCGCCCGCCTCAAGGCCGGCTTGAGCCGGACTTCGGCGAGCCTGACCGGCGGTATCGGGACCATTTTCACCGGCCGCACGCTCGATGAGGCGGCACTCGAGGAGCTCGAGGAGCTGCTCATCACCGGAGACCTCGGCGCGGCCACCGCGGCCGAGCTGACGGCCTCGCTCGCGGCGCGCAAATTCGGCAAGGAGGTGAGCGCGGGCGAGGTGCGGCGCGCGCTGGCGGCGGAGATCGCCGCGGTGCTCGCGCCGGTCGAGACGACATTTGAGATCGACGCCGGCGCCAAGCCTCATGTGATCCTGGTTGCCGGGGTCAACGGCACCGGCAAGACGACCACCATCGGCAAGCTCGCCCGGCGCCTCGGGGGCGAGGGCCGGCGGGTCATGCTGGTCGCGGGCGATACCTTTCGCGCCGCCGCGGCCGAGCAGCTCACGATCTGGGGCGAACGCACCGGCGCACCGGTCATGGCGCGGCCGGAGAGCGGCGGCGACCCCGCGGGCCTCGCCTTCGATGCGCTTGTGCGCGCCAAGGCGGACGGCATCGACGTCCTGTTGATCGACACCGCCGGCCGGCTCCAGAACAAGGCGCATCTGATGGCCGAGCTGCAAAAGATCGATCGCGTGGTCAAGAAGCTCGACCCGCGGGCGCCGCACAGCCGCCTTCTCGTGCTCGACGCGACCACCGGCCAGAACGCGCATAACCAGGTCGACGTCTTTCGGCAGGCGATCGACATCGACGGCCTCGTGATCACCAAGCTCGACGGCACGGCCAAGGGCGGCGTGCTGGTCGCCCTGGCCCGCCGCTTCGGCGTGCCCGTGGTGGCGCTCGGCATCGGCGAAGGCGCCGACGACCTCCGCCCGTTCGACGCCCGCGCCTTCGCCTACGCCTTGATGGGGCTCGACGCGTAGGCCCCTCCCCCCTCCCCAAGGGTTCGGGGGAGGCTCGGAGACGGCGCGCTATGCCGCCGCGCGGGACGAAACGACCAGGGTGCGACCCAGCGCGGTCATGGCCTTGTCGATCGTCGTCATGCGGGTGCCGTGGCGGAGCGAGAGCAGCCGATCGATATCGGAGCGGTGGCAATCGAGGCGGCGCGCCAGCTCGGCCTTGCGCACGCCGGAGGCTTTCATAGCGCGATAGACCTCGATCTTGGCGGCGGCGAGGCTCGGCAAGGTCACCGCCGGCCGGGAGTGCGGGCCGGCGTCACCTGGAGGGATCGCCTCGCCGTCCTTCATGCGGTGGGCGAGGACGGTGAGCGCGGCGTCGAGAGCACGGGCAAGCGCGTCCGCCTCGTCGGTGCCATAGGTGGTGACTTCGGGCAATCCCGGCAATTCGGCGATCAACGTGTCGTTGTCGTCCCGTTCAAGGGTGACGGCGTAGCGCCAGGGCATGTCGGGCATGCTTGCTTGTCTATCCTTCATGGCTTGGGGATGCCGAGCTTCTTGCAAATCTTCGCGACGAGTCCCGTGCCGAGTTCCTTGGCCCCGCCATGGGTCGGGACCGGCGTCTTACCCGCGGCGGTCCTGGCCATGACGTGTCCCCCCTTGCCGTGCCGTCGGTCGATCGTGGCTCCATGCCTTCTGAGATAACGCAGGAACTCCGTCGAATTCATCCTGGAATGTAGGCACTATTGCTACGGTCCGCAAGAATCGTTGTAAGCAGTTTCGCAAACATTCCCCCGCCGACGCGGACGACCCTCCGGCCCCTCGTTCAGCGGCGGGCGGCGATGCCGGGCCGATAATCCCCGATATCGCCTTCGGGGTTGGTAAAGGGCGCGAACCCGCCGCCATCGGGTGCTTCGGCGTGGTGCCTCAACGCCCAGGTGACCGAGGGAAAGGCGAGCGCGCCCCACGGGATCCGGTCCGGCTCGAACAGCGCGACCTCGAGGCTCTCGATCCCCGGCGCGATCTCGGGGTTCTTGAGCCGCGCCCGATAGATCAATTGCACCAGGCTGATGCGCGGGATCGTGTAGACCCCGAGCAGCGTGTCGATCACGATCTCGGCGCCGGCTTCCTCCTCGGCTTCCCGCCGCGCGCCGTGCTCCGGGTCCTCGCGCAATTCGAGGAACCCGGCCGGCAAGGTCCAGAAGCCGGCCTGCGGCTCGATCGCCCGGCGGCAGAGCAGAATGCGCCCGTCCCAGGTCGTGACCGAGCCGACGACGATCTTCGGGTTCTCGTAGCGAATGAAGCCGCAGGCGTCGCAGACGAGACGCGGCCGGTCGTCGCCGTCGGGCACCCGGCGCACGATCGGGCCGCCGCTGGTCGGATAGCGCGACATGCCGGGAGTATGAAGCCCGCGCCGACCGCAAGTCCAGGCGGCTCGTTCGAGCATGCCCAGCACGACATCGTAATCGCCAGCAACAGGCATTCCGGGATGGGCGGCAAGCCGGCACCGAGCACGACCTCACGGCCTTCGATGTCCGCTGCCATGCGGCTCAGCGCCGAACCGTGAGTGCGCACTGCGCGGCTCTGCCGACAACCATCCGGACCAGTCGCGAGAGCATCCCTTCATCGACCCCGGGCTGCATCAGCGCGCCGGCGACGCCTTTTGCCAGGGTTTGCACGCTTGCGCTGACCTCGCCCACCCGGCGGCGAACCAACGGCAGGCCGAGGCCCGCATCGGCCGCGAACGCCGCCCAGGTCTCGGCATCCATCTCGGCGAGCGTCGCGCGCTTGCCGATCTTCATGGCCAGCCGGGGCGAAAGCGCGGGATAGGCGAGCGTCGCCAGAAGGTCGTAGAGCGGCGCGAGGCGCGGGCCGGTCTCGTCGTAGAGCAGGGAGAAGTTCTTGCCGTGCGCGTCGGCGTTGCCGACGATCAGATTGAAGATCACGGCGTCGAGCAGCTTCAGCACATCAACTGCAGGCCGGGACGCGAGGCGGCGAAGGATCGCGAAGCAATCCTTCAAGGTCGGGCCGCCCTCGCTTGCGTATTTCAACTCCGGGGCGACGCCGAGCGCCTGGCAAAAGTCCTCCTGGTGAATGCGGCGGGCGATGCCATCGGCAGCGGCCGATCGGTCGTAGCGCTCGACCAGCAGGAACGTGCGCTCCCGCACCATGCGTGAGTCCACCGGCGCGACATCGAGACCTGCCGCCGCCGCGAGGCGCATCACGAAGGCCTCATTCTCGGTCGTCCCGGGAAAGCGCGCGATCGGCGGCTTGAGAATGTGGGTCGTCGGAACCGCTTGTACGGGCAACGCGACCGCGCCGTTGACCAGAACCACCGGCAGCTTCGATTGAGCGCCGGCAAGCGAAAGTCTCAAGGCCCCTTCGCCGGCGAGCAGCGGGCGTATCGGCAGCGTATCAAGCACACGGATCAGGCCCGCCTCGTCGAGCGGCTGCGGCCGCAGGCCCGGAGCGGGCGCCGCCGGTGGTTCTCCGGGCGGCACAAGCTGAAGCGCGCCCGCGACATCGCCGCCGAGCCGATCGAGAAGGGCGAAATCATTGCCGCTTGAAACGCCGAGTACTTGCGCCGCCGCATCCCGCTGGCTTTCCTCGGGCAGCAGGCCGGCGAAAAACGGACGGCACTCGCGGCGGGAATAGGGCATTTCGCGCTTGGGCAAGGAGGCCGACAGGGCCGGAGCGTCCTCCTGCCCAAGCCAATCGTCCGCGTAGACGAAGCCGAGATCGCCGTGGCGGTCCTGTGTCAGCCGGCCGACATGCCGGCCTTCCCACCAGACATCGAGGACACGGCTCATCTCTTCCTGTTCCGCACGCTGTCGGCTTCGGGAGGCGGTGTGATGTCAAACGAGCAGCCCAGCGCTTGCAGCACCTGGAGCGCTTTGCCGAGCTGCGCGGTGGGTTTTCCGGCTTCGAGATCGACGATGAAGCGCAGCCCGACGCCCGCCGCCCCGGCGAGCTCATACTGCCGCAGGCCCGCAGCTTTGCGGGCGGCGCGGACGATCTGGCCGATCTCGGCCGGGGTCAGGGTTCGCTGAGACATAATATTTACCGATCGGGAATATCGGCGGCATCTTCAGACGTGTCAACAAAAAAGACCCCGATCAGGAATATTGGAAGGAATCGGCGTTCAAGAATTTATAAATGCCCCGCTCGGGAATGTAACGCGGTTTCGCGTAACGCGTCGCCAAGCAGAGAGCGGTGCGCTCAGGCGTTCTTGAGCGCCTTGACGGCCTTGAACCTATCGAGTGCGCGCGCAATCATGAGGCCTCCGTCAGCCGTGCCCCGCCTGTCATGGCGCGCCGTGACCGAGGCCGGCGATCGGAGATCATCACCAACAGGAATTCCGCTCTCTCACCAAGCCTATTCGGCAACTGCTCCCGGCATATCCCATGATCAAGGCGTCCGATCTGTTTGTTCAGGCACTGGAGGCGGAGGGTGTCGAGATGATTTTCGGCATCCCCGGGGAAGAAAACCTCGATTTCATCGACTCGCTCTCGCGGTCCGAGCGGATCCGGTTGATCCTGACCCGCCATGAACAGGCGGCCGGGTTCATGGCCGCGACCTATGGCCGGTTCACCGGCAAGGCGGGGGTTTGTCTTTCCACATTGGGGCCGGGCGCCACCAATTTCACCACCGCCGCCGCCTATGCGACCCTTGGCGGCATGCCGATGATGATGATTACCGGGCAGAAGCCGGTAAAGACGTCGAAGCAGGGCCGGTTCCAGATCCTCGACGTGGTCGAGATGATGAGGCCGATCACCAAATACGCCCGTCAAATCGTCGCGCCGGGCAATATTCCCAACTGCGTCCGCGAAGCGCTGCGCTTGGCCGAGGAGGAGAAACCGGGCGCGGTCCACCTGGAACTGCCCGAAGACATCGCCGATGAACGGACTGCGGAGCGGCCGATTGCGGCCTCTTATGCCCGCCGCCCGATCTCGGAGGACAAGGCGATCCAGGCCGCCGTCGACAAGATCGCCGCCGCGACCTCCCCGATCATCGTGATCGGCGCCGGCGGGAACCGCAAGCTCACCGGCAAGATGCTGACCGAAATGGTCGACCGGTTCGGGATCCCCTTTGTCACGACCCAGCTCGGCAAGGGGGTGATCGACGAACGCCATCCGCTGTTCATGGGGTGCGCGGCGCTGTCGGCCGGCGATTTCGTCCATCGTGCCATCGAAGGCGCCGACCTCGTCATCAATGTCGGCCATGACGTGATCGAGAAGCCGCCCTTCTTCATGCAGTCCGACGATGCGCCGGCCGCAGACACCGGCCATTCCGAGACCGACCCGGTAAGCGTCTCCACGGGCACCGAGGTCATCCATGTCAGCTTTCGATCGGCCGAGGTCGATCCGATCTATTTCCCTCAACTCGAAGTGATCGGCGACATCGCCAATGCGGTCTGGCGGATCAACAACGGGCTTGCGGAGCGCACGGATACGCGCTGGGATTTCAGCCACATGATGACGATCAAGGCCCATCACGACGCCGATGTCGTCGCGGGCGCCGACGATCCGCGGTTCCCCGTCTATCCGCAGCGGCTGGTGCGCGAAATCCGGGCGGCGATGCCGGACGACGGGATCGTCTGCCTCGACAACGGCGTCTACAAGATCTGGTTCGCTCGGAACTACCGGGCGCATGGACCCAACACGGTGTTGCTGGACAACGCGCTGGCGACCATGGGCGCAGGGCTGCCCTCGGCCATGGCCGCCCATCTGTTGCATCCGGAGCGCAAGGTCATGGCGGTCTGCGGCGACGGCGGGTTCATGATGAACTCCCAGGAGTTGGAGACCGCGGTGCGGCTGGGGATGAACCTGACCTGCCTGATCGTGAATGACGGCGCCTATGGGATGATCCGCTGGAAACAGGCCAGTATGGGCTTCCCGGATTGGGGCCTGGAATATGGCAACCCGGATTTCGTGAAATACGCCGAGAGTTACGACGCCCAGGGCCACCGGGTCGAAAGCACGGCAACGCTGGCGTCGCTGCTGCAACGCTGCCTGTCGTCTCCAGGCGTGCATCTGATCGACTGTCCGATCGACTATTCCGAAAACGACGAAATTTTGAACCTTCGGATCAAGGAGCAAAGCGCGGCGATCCCGGCCGGCGCCCCCTCCCCGCCAATTGGTTCGGCGCCGGGCTGATCGGACGGCGCCAATGGTGAGGATCCGCTTCGCGCCGAAAGACGCCTGTCCCTTTTAAGCAACGCTCGACATTCCACGGCGAGACCCTTCCGATCGAGGCGATCGATCGGAGCTGCCGAGCAACTCTCCGTTGAGTGACAGCGCCGCGCGATGCGCCGTGCGGGGAGGCGCATAGGGGCGATGAGGGGCCGCGCATTCGCCGTGCGCGGCAGGCCAGGCGCCGTTTCATATCCGGCCTGTCGTGCGGGGCTTTCGCCTGCCGGCCCCGATGGAACCTGCCGACCCGCGCCCCGCTCTGCCGCACGATGCTCGCCGGTCGGGTAGCCACCGGTGATCCGCGCTATCGCCCTCGTCATGGCGGCCGGGTCAAGATGTGGGACCTGCCGTAATGCTTTACGTATGTCATAAGGTCGGTCATGGTGAAGCTCCATGATCCGAAGCTTCAAGGACCGCAATACCCGGCGTTTCTTCGAGGGCCACCGGATCGCGGCGTTCCAGGGGTTCGCCAATCAGGCCGTGCGCCGTCTCACCTATCTGGACAGCGCCGAATCTCTCAACGACCTTGCGGGTCTGTCGGGCAACCGGCTGGAAGCGCTGCGTGGCGACCGGGCCGGTCAGCACAGCATACGGATCAACGCGCAGTGGCGAATTTGTTTCCGTTGGGAAGACGACGGGCCATGCGATGTGGAGATCGTGGATTATCACTGAGGAAGGTGGAAGCCATGAACGTAGTGAACGGGATGCGGCCGGTGCATCCGGGAGAGATATTGCGGGACGAGCTGGATGCGCTCGGCCTGTCGGCCAATGCGCTGTCGAAGGCGCTCGACGTGCCGGTGAACCGCATCACGGCGATCCTGCACGGCCAGCGGGGCGTGACCGCCAACACGGCGCTGCGCCTGGCGCGCTATTTCGGGACGACGCCGCAGGTCTGGCTGAACCTGCAAAAGACCTACGAGCTTCGCCGGGCCGAGATCGAAGCGGGCCGCCAGATCGCCGAGCGCGTAAAGCCCCGACAGTCGGCGGCGTAGACCTTCAAGCCAGTCGCCGTTTCATATCCGGCCTGTCGTGCGGGGCTTTCGCCTGCCGGCCCCGATGGAACCTGCCGACCCGCGCCTCGCTTCTCCCGTGGGCTCGCGGCCCGACACCCCATTCAGGTTCCTGTTTATCCGTGACACGCCGCTTGTAACGGCGCATGTTCTCTATTTGTTTCTGACGTAGAGGTCACGGTTATGGGGCTGAAGCCGTCGCGGCGATTGGTAGAGGGTCAGTTTGAAAGGGGCGCGCGGTGCCATATTCAGAGCAGGGATAGAGCCGAGCGCCCACCGCAAGACCAACCATGAACATGAGCGTAGAAATTTGGTTGTGGGTGTCAACGCCGGCGCTTACTGGCTGATGCTCGCCCTGCGCGACGCCATTCCCCGTGCCACGCCGCTCGCCTGCGCCGAGTTCGCCACCCTAAGACTGCGTCTGCTCAAGATCGGCGCCCGCGTCGTCGAAAAGGCCGCCCGCGTCCGCATACACTTCACCTCGGCCTACCCGGACGCCGCCCTCTTCCGCCTGCTGGCAGGGCGCCTCGCGGCGGCAGGCCCCTGACCGCCGGGGCGCCGTGCCCCGCAAACCCGAACTCCCCCTCAACCCCCAACGCCTGTCACAACAAAGCTCGAAACCGGATGCCGATGGCGTCAGGGGGAAAGCTCACGCCGCGCCATCGTGACCACCGAAGG
The DNA here is from genome assembly GCA_965248825.1 of Alphaproteobacteria bacterium. Taxonomy (GTDB): domain Bacteria; phylum Pseudomonadota; class Alphaproteobacteria; order UBA828; family UBA828; genus WTGU01. Next base: position 605,216 of record CBDFKL010000006.1, read on the forward strand.
CAATGCAGGATGAATAGGTCGGGCTAATCATCCCGCGATATGTTCTGTGATGATCTACCATGGGTAATTGGGTTAACTTCTCGCAGTGCCGAGAGACCGGCGCGTGCATATTGAGTTAGAAGATGAAAGAACTCGCGATAGGCCGTAGCTGTCCTTATATCGTCCGGTATCTGTATTCCTTTTCTCTCCATTTCCGAAACGTCAAACGGTAACTGGGGGATAGGAAAATCTCTAGTCAACCGGAGATATGGCGAGAATGGCTGGAGCATCAATCCGGCAAAGGCATATTTCTCCCATACCGCATCGTAGGCCACTCGCTCCTCTTCTGATGTCAACTGCGAATATCCAGGGGGTCCAAGGGGTTCATAGTATGTATTGAAGTTTCCGATCTCGTTTTCAATGGTCCAGAGACGCCTGTGGATCCACTTGTCGAAATAAGCCTCCTGAAATTGATCTAACGTCAGTAGTTCAATATTCGTGGACATTGCTGCCTCTACAGCCCCCGTTTGGAATCCAACTTTCGAGATGATATAGCCGCGGTGCGCTCCTGTTTCCTGCATCACCGTACGGAACTCTCGAACTGTTGCACTCGGTATGTTCGTTTTCCAGTACTTGCATTCGCAGATAATGTTTTGGACAATCCCATTAACTTCCTCTTTGGCGAATACGTCTACCGTAATGCTTCCCCGAGGGACCGAAAGGTGAATTTGGCGACGTGCGTCCATGCCGCATTCGTGCAGTATTGCCGTTACTAGTTCTTCAAGTCCCACCCACGTAGTGGGTGGTTTATCTGTCATTACGGGCACGGTAGCCGCCTAGTGAATTGTTCGTTAGTTCGTCTAACTTGAGTGGTGGCCTGGGGTGCGGGCGTCGCGGTTGGGTGTGCCCGAACACTTCGAGCATAATCGACGGACGGGTCAACCCGAACGGTGCTTCGATGTAAGGCAACTATCTCCCCTCCCGTCGTTGTTTCACCCCATCCAAGACCGGGCCCTGAGATCCCTGATGTGTTCTCCTAGGCATCTGGCCAAGAAGGTCTGCGACGATGCTGTAGGCAAGTTGCACTGACGACGCCTTCAATGAGGCCCGCACTCGGCGGAGGTTTCTGGATTTCGTGTCGAGTTGGTGGTGGCCCAATCGCTTGTCGGTGATGTGGGTGGCATCTGCGAGCGCCTGCGCATCTGGACAGAAGTTCCGGCACAGATCATATCCTGGTGGAATCGCACGGAGGTGTGTCTAGGTCTTCGGCAAGAGTGTCGGACACCCGCTCGGCGGCCGCCTTCACCGAATCCCGCGCAAGATGTGCGTACCTAGCGGTCGTCTGGACCTTACGATGGCCCAGGAGCTTGCCGATCATCGGCAGGCTCTCGCCCAGGGAGAGAGCCCTCGACGCGTAGCTGTGCCGGAGGTCATGGATGCGTACGTCCTCGAGGCCGGCGTTCTTGCGAACGACGCCCCACGTCGCGTTCAGGTTGCTCAGGCGCGCGCCCGGTCCGCGCCCGGAAATGACCCAGGGATTGTCCGGTTGCCGGGGCAGGCTGGCCAGTACGTGCCTCGCCGTTGGCGACAACGGGACCGCGCGTGCACCAGTCTTCGCGTCGCGCAACCGGATTTCGTCATGCTCAAGGTCGATGTCCTCCCATCGCAGCGTCAGGATTTCATTGCGTCGGCATCCGGTCAGCATCAGCAGCCGGAGCCCTGCGGCCGCGGTGGTTGAGATCTTGCCGTTCGCCTCAAGTTCGTCGAGGACCGTCCCCAGCCGCACGAATTCCTGCTCCGACAGGAAGCGCTCGCAGCTCCGCGTCGGGTATTTCTTGACAAAGCGGCACGGATTTCCACCGGCCGGAACGTAGCCCGATTTCGCGGCCTTGTGGAACAGGCGCGAGAGCAACCCGAGAACCTGGTTCGCGGTGGTCGCCTTCTCGCGAAGCCGATAGTGCAGCGCTGCAACTTGATCGGGCGTGATCTCGCCGAGGCGCTTCCTCCCGAATTGCGGCAAGAGATACCTGTCAAAGATGTGTCGGCACGATCGCGCGGTCGTCGGCTTGCACCGCACCGCAACGTGGTCGGTCATGTACTGCTCCGCCAACTCGGCAATCGTCGGACCGCTGGCGGAGCCGTTCTCCGCGCCGGGTCGGGCCGGCGTCTCGCCGTTCTTCATGCCCGCGATAATTCCTCCGGCCTCACGCCGCGCAGCATCCAGGGACCAGACCCCGTGACGGCCGATGGTGACGCGCCGGGACTTTCCGCCCGACCGCTTGTGCACCATGTAGACCTTCGACCCCGAGGGATGCACGCGCACTCCAAAGCCGGGAAGCTCGCGGTCCCAGACTACGATCTCGCGATCGGAGACCGGGAGCGCTTCAACGAAGCGAGTGGTGAGCGTTTCCCTGTTCGCGCTTGGCATGGCTGAATTCCTTTCTCGGTATCCGTTGGGCAGCCGCACTACCGCCCGTTGGACGACATGATCCTCGCCCCGATGTCCGCGGCGATCTTCGCGCTCGAATCACGCACCGAGTCCCGGGCAAGATGTGCGTATCGCGCCGTCGTGTTGACCATTCGATGACCGAGCAGGTCTCCGATCATCGGGAGACCTTCGCCCAACGCGAGGGCACGGGACGCGAACGTGTGTCTCAGGTCATGCAGGCGAACGCCGTCGAGTCCGGCGCGTCTGCGGACGCGGTCCCAGGAGTCGTTGAGGTTGACCAGGCGGGTGCCCTTCTTCCTGCCCGGAAACACCCATGGGCTGTCGGGGGTGCGCGGGAGGCCCCTCAGCACGTCAGCCGCCGCCGACGCCATCGGCACCGTGCGGGCGCCCGTCTTGCTATCGGGGAGTCGCATCTCCCCGGTGTCGAAGTTCAGGTCGTCCCAACGCAGACACAGGATTTCGTTGCGCCGACACCCGGTCAGCACGAGAAGACGGATTGCCGCCGCCGCGTGGACGGACGCCAGGCGCTCGGCCGGCGCCGCCCCCAGCGCTTCGCCGAGCCGGTGGAGCTCTTCGCGAGTCAGGAACCGCTCGTGCTTCTCGACCTTGAAGCGGGCTACGCCCCGGCAGGGATTGCTTCCGGCGGGACGCCAGCCCCAGGCATCCGCCAGGTTGAACATCTTGACCAGGATGTCGGCCGCTCGGTTCGCCACCGTGGGCATGTGGTGCAGCCCGTTGTGAAAGCTCAGGATGTCCTTGTGTTCCACGTCCGCGACGAGGCGCTCGCCGAGGGCGGGCACGATGTGCTTGCGCAGCATGAGCTTGTAGTGGGACACCGTCAGGGGCTTGCAGTGCATGTCGACGTATTCGCGCTGATAGCGCTCCGCAAGGTCGGCAACGGTCGGAACGGGCGCCGGCTCGGGCGGAACCGGAGGCTGGCCCTTCTTGATTCGGGCGATGACCGCAGTCGCGTCCTTGCGGGCTGCGTCAGGGGTGAGCTCGGGATATCGCCCGAGCGTTACGCGCTTCGACCGGCCGAACGCGCGGGTCTGGACCACGAAGACCTTCTTGCCCGACGGGTAGACTCGGATGCCGAACCCGGCAAGATCGCGGTCCCAGAAGATGGCATCCTTGCCATTGACGGACAGGCGGTCCAAGACGCGTTTGGAGAGAGTGCGGTACTGGGCTTGCGCCATGGTGCGGTGCTCCAGGGAGGGGGATCCGATGGGTCTCAACCGGTTTCGTCACCGTAAGCGTTTGGGTAGCGCGAGGGGGTCAAAAGTGAGGTCTGAATGCGGCTGCGTGAGGGTGTCCGTGTCGAGGCAGATGTATCCTATCAAATCAATACAATCGCGTCATTACAGCTAGTTAAGTTCGACATGCGCATCCCCGTCAGCGCACGAAAACTCACCGGTAGAGCATGAATTATCTAATCGACACGAATGTGGTGTCCGAACTGATGCTCGCCGGCCCGAGCCCGGCGGTTCTTGACTGGATGGACAGTCTGGCGACCCAAGAGCTGTACGTGACGGCGGTGACGGAGGCGGAGGTCCGCACCGGCGTCGCCTTTCTGCCCGAGGGTGCGCGCCGCGGGGGTCTTGCGGAGGTTGCCGAGCGAACTCTCGGATGCGGGGATTTCTGATGATGATGCATTAGCGAAGTTGTTGACGCTCAATGCGAAAAAATCGCCGAACACCAACGAATGACCATAGGCGATTCGAACGCCATCAATTGCCCATATTGAACAATCGGCATTCACCACTACCTAAATCCGAAGTCAATGGCGCACAAGCGCACAGCCTATCGAGGAAGAATGGCATACAACATCGAACCGCTTCATGCGGAGAAGGGCCGGATCGTCTGGGAATTTTTCGTCGATACCGCAGACGACAACTACATCACCGCTCGCTGGAGTTTTGTCGAAGGGTTGAAACTTGACTACTTCTGGCTCGCCGTCCACACTCTTGAGAAATACATGAAGGCGGTATTGCTCTTGAACGGCCGATCCGGAAAGAGCTATTGCGACAAGTCCGGTAAGTGCCGTTCCTTCGGGCACGACATTGTAGTTCTTTATGAGGAGGTGAAGTCGCTCGCTACGGACCTGTTGCCGAGTAAGCTGGAACAACCAGATCGGCCGGAGATCGACCACTGGCACGACGAGACACCAGAAGCCTATTTACAGCGGCTCTATCGCCACGGTAATGCGGATAACCGGTACCAGATATATGGCTTCGTACAACGGCCCGATGATCTCTCCAAGCTCGATATAATGGCTTTCGCGTTGCGGCGGCTTTGTGTTCCTCTAGACGCCTTTATTCATGGAAAAAAGCGCCGGGGAAAAATGAATCTGACCCATCGGGAAAGGCTGACAAAACAACCGAAAGAGTGGACCGTATCGCTGACTTGCAACCTTGAGAAGACGGAGGGCGGCAAGCGTGGCGAGCGACTGCGCGAAGTCCTTCTCAACCTCAATTTCCCCTTTGCGCAGGGCGATTTTCCACATGGCTCGTTGCGGAGCACGACGGCGGCGCAGAATCCGGTTCTCGCGCGTTCGATCCTGAGACCACTGGAGCGGGCACCGAACAGCAATGCCGCAGCAATGGCGCGAACGGTTCGCGATTGGGTGTTGCAGAATATCCAGCTTCCAAAGGACGTGGAAGAACAGCTCCGTAACGCCTAGGCGCAACGCAAGCCATGACGAACGCCTACGAATGAGAACCGAGATTTTAGAATACCGCGCCGAGAGAGTCGCTGTCGTTGAACTACTCACGAACTCGATAGCGCACGCTTCACCGCCGCCGGTTCCTTCTGGATCACGCGCAGGAGCGCCGCCGCCGGGCCGCTGACCCGCCGCGTCCCCTGCTCCCACTTCCGGTAGCCGGAAAGGCTCATGCCGACTAACGGAGCCATCTGCGCCTGCGTGAGCTTCGCCTGCTTGCGGACCTCGCGCGGGGTCACGGGCGCATGAACGATGGCCGGGCCTTCGCCCTTTGCATGGGAAAGGGCTTCGTTGAGGGACTGAATCAGGTCTTCTCCGAACGTGCTCATTGTCACTCCTTTCCGGCACTCTTGATCGCCGCAGCGATCCCGGCTACGGCGCGTCGCTCCGCCGGGCTCAAGTCGGTTCTGGCGGACTTCGCATAGGCGAGAAGCGCATAGATCGGCATGTCTTCGCCGCCGTAAAAGTAGATCACCCGCGCGCCGCCCCGCTTGCCCCGACCGGCGGCTGCGAAGCGCAGCTTGCGCACGCCACCGGTGCCTGGAATCAGGTCTCCGGCCATCGGGTTTTCCGCCAGAAAGTCGATCAGTTCGCGCTTCTCGTCCTCGCTGAACAACTTGTCGGCCTGCCGCGTGAATGTCGGGGTCTCGGCCACTGTCTGCATCGCTCAGATACATACCCCAATGGGGTAGTCGTGACAAGCTTTGCATGCGGTCGACTCCGACGCATCGCACCATGTGGCGATTGTCGTTGAAGGGAGTGGTCATTGAACTTGGTCAATACCAATTCAGGTTGTCGGGTTCATGACGATGTTGGCGCAGGCATCGGGGATGCTCTCGGGAAGCTCCCCCATTGCCGGGCCGTCGCGAGCAGAGCGCAGGCGGGTCGGGAGCGGGCGCACCTGTTCGTTCACGCCGGTTTAAGGGATAACCGCACTAGCCATGCCATCGCCTGCGCGGTTCGACTAGAATCGGGCCACCGAAAGGGAGGGGAATTCATGCCGCGATTTGGGGTGCGTCCGGCCTTCGCGCTCATGCTTTGCCTGTCGCTCGCCCTGCCCGGCGCGGCCGGTGCTGCGCCGAGCCATGGGCTCTCGCTCTTCGGAGATCTGAAATACGGCCCGGATTTCGCGCATTTCGACTATGTCGATCCGGACGCGCCGAAGGGCGGCCTGCTGCACCTCGCCACTGTCGATTCCTACAGCACGCTCAATCCCTTCACCCTCAAGGGTGTGAGCGCGGCGGGCGCCACGCTTCCGTTCGAGGCGCTGCTGGAAGGATCGGCGGACGAGCCGGACGCCGCCTACGGGCTGATCGCCTCGCAGGTCGAGCTCGCGCCGGACCGGAGCTGGATGCGGTTCTCCCTGCGGCCGCAAGCCCGCTGGCACGACGGCACGCCGATCACGGCGGACGACGTAGTCTTCTCGTTCGAGACGCTCAAGACCGACGGCCATCCGATCTTCGCGATCCAGCTCGCAGGCCTCGACCGGGTCGAGCGGGCCGGCACCCACGACGTCGTCTTTCACTTCAGCGATCTCGGCAACCGCAAGCTGCCGCTGATCGTCGGCGGCATGCCGATCATCTCGAAGGCCTACTATCAGGGGCGCGCGTTCGGCGAGACCACGATGGAACCGCCGCTCGGCAGCGGGGCCTATCGGGTGGCGAGCATCGATCCGGGCCGGTCGGTCACCTATGAGCGGGTCGCGGATTATTGGGGTGCGGCGCTCCCGGTGAATGCGGGCCGCCATAATTTCGGCACGATCCGCTTCGATTATTACCGCGACCGCACGGTGATGGAGGAGGCCGTGAAGGCGGGCGAATTCGATCTCCACGAGGAATTCACCTCGAAGACCTGGGTCACCGCCTATGACATTCGCGCGGTCGAGGAGGGCTGGCTGATCAAGGAGGTCCTCCCCGACAACACACCGTCGGGCGTGCAGGCCTACTTCATCAACACGCGCCTGCCGAAGTTTCGGGATCGCCTTGTGCGCGAGGCGCTCTCCTATGTCTTCGACTATGAGTGGCTCAACGAAAACCTCTTCTACGGGCTCTACGACCGCATGGCGAGCTACTTCGAAAACTCGGACCTGGCCGCGCGCGGCTTGCCGTCTGCGGCCGAATTGGCGTTCCTCGAGCCCTATCGCGGCGCGGTCCCCGACGAAGTCTTCACCGAGGCCTTCGTGCCGCCGCGGACCGACGGGTCGGGCAACAATCGGCGCAATCTTCGCATCGCCCGCGCGCTGTTCGAGGAGGCCGGCTGGACGACGCGGGACGGGGCGCTCGTCGAGCGCGCGACCGGCGCGCCGATGGAGATCGAGTTCCTCTATTTCGAGCCGACCTTCGAGCGGGTCATCGCCCCCTTCGCCCGCAATCTGAAGCGGCTCGGCATCGAGGCCAAGCTTCGGCTCGTCGACGGGCCGCAATATGAACAGCGCCTCAAGGAGCATGATTTCGACATCACGACGCGGCGCTTCGCGCTGAGCCTCTCGCCCGGCGCCGAGCTCTACGCGTATTTCGGCGCCGACAACGCCGATCAGACCGGCTCGCCGAACTCATCGGGGATCAAGGACCCGGCGGTCGATGCCCTGATCGCCGAGATCATCGGCGCCGGAGACCGGGCGAGCCTGATCGCCGCCGCGCGCGCGCTCGACCGGGTGCTGCTCTGGGGCCATTACATGATCCCGCAATGGTTCAAAGGGAGCCATCATCTCGTCTACTGGAACAAGTTCGGCCGGCCCGAAATCAAGCCCCGCTATGCGCGCGGGGTGGCCGACACCTGGTGGGTGGACCCGGAGAAAGAAGCCAAATTGACCGCCTACCGCAAAGGCCTAAATTGAGAAGTGGACCCGATCCGCTCCTGGTTCGGGTCGGGGTTCGAGTAATCCAATGACGATTTCATGCTGGGTCTGATGCGGATGCTCGCGCTCGGCGCGGGCCTTATGACCGGCCTCGCGCTCGGCGCGGCCGCCGCGGCGGCGGAGTGGCAGGCCCATGAAGGGCATGCCGCCGCCATGCATGGCGCGCCGAAATACGGCCCCGGTTTCACGCATCTCGATTATGCCGATCCGAAGGCGCCGAAAGGGGGCACGCTCCGCCTCGCCCGGATCGGCACCTATGACAGCTTCAATCCCTTCATCACCAAGGGCGTGCCGGCGGCGGCCGCGGACCTCCTGTTCGAGAGCCTGATGGAATCGAGCGCCGACGAGGCGTTCACCATGTATGGCTTGATCGCCGCGCGCATCGCGTTCCCGGCCGATCGCTCATGGGTGATCTTCACCTTGCGCGAGGCGGCGCGCTGGCACGACGGCACGCCGATCACGCCCGAGGACGTGGTCTTTTCCTTCGACATCTTGAAGGCGGAGGGCCGGCCCCACTTCAGTCAGTATTATGCCAATGTCGTGCGCGCCGAGGCGCTCGATGAACGACGCGTCCGCTTCGTCTTCGACGAGACGCGCAACCGCGAGCTGCCGCTGATCATGAGTCAGCTCCCCGTGCTGCCCAAGGCCTATTACGAGACCCGCGCGTTCGACCGAACCAGCCTCGAGATCCCCCTCGGCAGCGGGCCCTATCGCATCGAGAGCTTCGAGCCCGGCCGCTCGATCGTCTATCGCCGCGATGCGGACTATTGGGGGCGCGACCTGCCGATCAATCGCGGCCGCTGGAACTTCGATCGCATACACTACGACTACTATCGCGATCAGACCGTCACCATCGAGGCCTTCAAGGCCGGCGAGTTCGATCTCCGAAGCGAGAACTCGGCGAAGGAGTGGGCGACGGCCTATGACGGCCCCCAGTTCGAGGCCGGGCTCGCGGTTCGAGAAGAGATCGCCCACGAGCTTCCCACCGGCATGTCGGGCTTCGTCTACAACACCCGCCGGCCCATGTTTCGCGACCGGCGCGTGCGCGCGGCCTTGGCCTACGCTTTCGATTTCGAATGGACCAACCGCACGCTTTTCTACGGCGCCTATGTGCGCACCAGGAGCTATTTCTCGAACACCGAGCTGGCGTCCGCAGGCCTGCCCGGGCCGGACGAGCTGGCGCTGCTCGAGCCCTACCGAGACCGGCTTCCCGCCGCGCTCTTCACCACTTCGTACCGGCCGCCGGAGACCGACGGCTCCGGCAGGAACCGGCACCAGTTGCGCAAAGCCGTGAAGCTCCTTGAAGAGGCGGGCTGGCGGGTCAGCGAGGGCGCGCGCCGCGATCCCGAAACCGGCGCGCCGATGATCATCGAGTTCCTGCTGATCCTGGGCTCGCAGTCCGCCGAACGCATGGTTGCACCGATGATTCAGAACCTCGCCAAGCTCGGGATCGAGGGCCGGATCCGCTTCGTCGACACGGCGCAGTATCAGAATCGGGTCGATGCTTACGATTTCGACATGGTCGTCTCCGGCTTCGCCCAGTCGCTGTCGCCGGGCAACGAGCAGCGAGACTTCTGGGGCAGCGCCGCCGCCGACATCCCCGGCAGCCGCAACCTCGCCGGCGTGCGCGATCCGGTGATCGACGCCCTGATCGAGGCCGTGATCCAGGCGCCCGACCGCGAGCGCCTGATCACCGCGACCCGCGCCCTCGATCGCGTGCTGCTCCGGGGTCACTACGTGATCCCCCAGTTCCATATCCGCGCCTTCCGCCTGGTCTATTGGAACAAGTTCGGACGCCCCGCGACGACCCCGAAATACGGTCTCGGGGTGCTCGACACCTGGTGGGTCGATGCCGAGAAGGAGCGGGCGCTGAGGGAGGGCCGGGGCGGCGAATAGGACCGCTTGCGCCACGACAGCCATGTTCGCCTATATCGTCCGCCGCCTGCTGCTGATCATCCCGACGCTGTTCGCGATCATGGTGATCAATTTCGCGGTCATCCAGATCGCCCCCGGCGGGCCGGTCGAGCAGGCGATCGCGCAGCTCACCGGCACCGCGGTCGAGGCCACGGCGCGGGTCTCCGGCGCCGGGCCCGGGGAGGTCGGCGCGGCCGGCCAGCTCGACATCTCCGACCGGGCCGGTACCAGCAAGTATCGCGGCGCGCGCGGCCTCGACCCCGAGCTGATCGAACGGCTGGAGAAGGAATACGGCTTCGACAAGCCGCCGCTGGATCGCTTCGTCCACATGATGGGCCAGTATGTGCGGTTCGACTTCGGGACCAGCTTTTTCCGCGACGACAGGGTGGTCGATCTGGTGATCGACAAGCTGCCGGTGTCGATCTCGCTCGGGCTGTGGACCACGCTCCTGGCCTATCTGATCTCGATCCCGCTGGGGATCGCGAAGGCGGTGCGCGACGGCCAGCGTTTCGACATCTGGACCAGCGGGGTGATCATCGTCGGCTACGCGATCCCCAATTTCATCTTCGCGATCCTCCTGATCGTTCTCTTCGCCGGCGGCAGCTATGTCGACTGGTTCCCTTTACGCGGGCTGGTCTCCAGCGATTTCGCGGAGCTCTCATTGCTCGGCAAGATCGGGGACTATTTCTGGCATCTGGCGCTGCCGATCATGGCGCTGGCGATCAGCGGCTTCGCGACCACCACGATGCTGACCAAGAACTCGTTCCTGGACCAGATCTCTCAGCACTATGTCGTCACCGCGCGCGCCAAGGGCCTGACCGAGCGGCGCGTGCTCTATGGCCACGTCTTTCGCAACGCGATGCTGATCGTCATCGCGGGCCTGCCGGGCGCCTTCATCGGCATTCTGTTCACCGGCGTCCTCCTGATCGAGGTCATCTTCTCGCTCGACGGCCTCGGCCTCTTGGGCTTCGAATCGCTGCTCAAGCGCGATTATCCGATCATCTTCGGCACGCTGTTCTTCTTCACCCTGCTCGGGCTCGTCGTGAACCTGATCGGCGATCTCATGTATGTCGTCATCGACCCGCGCATCGACTTCGAGACGCGCGAGGTCTGAGCGGTGGCTCTCTCCCCGATCACCCGGCGCCGGCTGCACAATTTCCGGGCCAACCGGCGCGGCTACGTCTCGTTCTGGATCTTCCTGGCGCTCTTTCTGCTCACGCTGTTCGCGGAATTCATCGCCAATGACCGCCCCATCGTCATGCGCTATGACGGCGCGCTCTATTACCCGATCTTTTTCGACTATGCCGAGACCGAGTTCGGCGGCGAATTCGAGACCGAGGCCGACTATCGCGACCCGTTCGTGGCCGAGCTCATCACCGAGAAGGGCTGGATGGTCTGGCCGCTGGTTCCCTACAGCTACCGGACGATCAATTACGACCTGCCGGTACCGGCGCCGGCGCCGCCTTCGGGCGAAAATTGGTTCGGCACCGACGACCAGGGGCGCGACGTTCTCGCCCGCGTGATCTACGGCTTCCGCCTGTCGGTCCTGTTCGGCCTCGTGCTCACGGTTTTCGCGTCGGTCATCGGCATCGCCGCCGCCGCGGTGCAGGGCTTTTTCGGCGGCTGGATCGACCTCATCTTCCAACGTTTCATCGAGGTCTGGTCCGGGCTGCCGCAGCTCTTCATCCTGATCATTCTCTCCAGCATCATCGAGCCCAATTTCTGGTTCCTGCTGATCATCCTGCTGCTGTTCAGCTGGATGGCGCTGGTCGGCGTGGTGCGCGCCGAATTCCTGCGGGTCCGCAACTTCGACTATATCCGCGCGGCCCGCGCGCTCGGTGTCGGCAATCTCGCGATCATCCTGCGCCATGGGCTGCCCAACGCGATGGTCTCCGCGGTCACCTTTCTGCCGTTCATTCTGGTCGGCTCGATCACCTCATTGACCTCGCTCGACTTCCTCGGCTTCGGCCTGCCGCCGGGCGAGCCGTCATTGGGCGAGCTGCTCCGCCAAGGCAAGGCGAACCTGCAGGCGCCGTGGCTCGGCATCGCGAGCTTCGTCGCTCTGGCGCTCATGCTGAGCCTCTTGATCTTCATCGGCGAGGCGGTGCGCGATGCCTTCGACCCGCGCAAGCTGATCGGTCGATGAGCGCGCTGGTCCGCATACGCGATCTCTCGGTCGATTTCTCGAGCGCGGGCGAGAGCGTGCGGGCCGTCTCGGGCGTCTCCTTCGACATCGAGAGCGGCGAGACCCTCGCCCTGGTGGGCGAGAGCGGCTCGGGCAAATCGGTGACCGCGCTCTCGATCCTGCAGCTCCTGCCCTACCCGGTCGCCTCGCACCCGAGCGGGACGATCGAGGTCGACGGCACCGACATGATCGGCGCCTCGAGGCGCATGCTCCGGCGGATCCGCGGCAACCGGGTCTCGATGATCTTCCAGGAGCCGATGACCTCGCTCAACCCGCTGCACACCATCGGCCGCCAGGTGGCGGAAGTGCTCACGCTGCACCGCGGCCTGCCCAAGAGGCAGGCGCTGATCCGGGCGCGCGAGCTGCTGGAGATGGTCGCGCTCGGAGAGACGGCGAAGCGGCTCAAGGCGTTTCCCCATGAGCTCTCCGGTGGCCAGCGGCAGCGCGTGATGATCGCGATGGCGCTCGCCTGCGAGCCGGACCTCCTGATCGCCGACGAGCCCACCACCGCGCTCGACGTCACGGTCCAGGCGCAGATCCTGAAGCTCTTGACCGAGCTGCAGCGGCAACTCGGCATGGCGATGCTGCTGATCACCCACGACCTCGCCATCGTGCGCCACATCGCGCGCCGGGTCTGCGTGATGCATGACGGCGCGATCGTCGAGGAGGGGGCGACCGAGCAGATCTTCGAGATGCCCTCCCATCCCTATACCAGGGCGCTGCTCGCGGCCGAGCCCAAGGGCGAGCCGCTGATCCTCGATCAGGGCGCCGAGGAAGTCCTCGCCTGCGACGACCTCAAGGTTCACTTCCCGATCAAGGCAGGGGTCATTCGCCGTACCGTCGACCATGTGAAGGCGGTCGACGGGGTCACGCTCTCGGTCCGTGCCGGCCAGACGGTCGGCGTGGTCGGCGAAAGCGGCTCCGGCAAGACCTCCCTCGCCCTCGCCTTGCTGCGCCTGACCTCGAGCCGCGGCCCCATCGCCTTCGAGGAGCGGTCGATCCAGGGGCTTACCTTCAAGAAGATGCGCCCGCTGCGCCGACGCATGCAGATCGTCTTTCAGGATCCGTTCAGCTCGCTCAGCCCGCGCATGACCGTCCGCCAGATCATCGAGGAAGGCCTCAAGGTCCACCGGCTCGAGGCTGCGAACGGCAGGCAGGCGCTGATCGACGAGGTGCTGGAGGAAGTCGGGCTGGAGCCGGCGATGCAGGACCGCTATCCGCACGAATTCTCCGGCGGCCAGCGCCAACGCATCTCGATCGCCCGCGCGCTGGTCCTCAAGCCGAGCCTGGTCGTGCTCGACGAGCCGACCTCGGCGCTCGACATGTCGGTGCAGGCCCAGATCATCGATCTGCTGCGCGCGCTCCAGGCCAGGCACCGATTGGCCTATCTCTTCATCAGCCACGATCTCAAGGTGATCCGTGCGCTCTGCCACGAGGTGATCGTGCTGCGCGACGGCCAGGTGGTGGAACAGGGACCGACCGGGCAGATCTTCGAAGCCGCCCAGACCCCTTACACCCGCGCCCTGCTCGCGGCCGCGCTCGACCTCGAAGCGACCGAGACCGGCGCGGTCAAGATGTGAGTCGCGGCGGAGGCGCCATCGTCAACCGGAGGCGCCGTGTTCGCTCACCGGCCGACAAGCGGATGAGGAAGATCATCCGCCCGGGATCATGCCATTTTCAAACCGGACTCCTCGAACCGGCGAAAGTCTGCCGCATTCGCGGTCGCGATGGACGCGCCGTCGGCGAGAGCCGCCGCCGCGATCATGCAGTCCATCAATGATCCACGCCGCCGCCCCGACCGATTGAACAAATGCGCGGCGGTCTCCGCGTGAACCACCGTGAAGTCACCGCGCCGGCCAATGATCGCGGCGACCCATTCCATCTCGTGCCCGTCGAGTGGACCGCATAGAAACTCCGCCCAGGCGACCGTGCTCATGCCCAGGGCCTCGCCCGCGCCGACCCAATCCCGCAGCATGCGTTCCTCGGCCGACCCGCGGCTCAGCGCCCGAATCAGAAAGCTCGTATCCAGATAGATCATCAGCCCTCGGACTCCGTCGGCCGCGCGGCCGCGCGGCGCTCGACCTTCAGATCCCGCTCCCAGCGCGCGAGATCGACCCCGCGCTCGCGCAGTGAAGCCTGCAATCGGTCGAGGGCGCCCAGCGCCGCACGGTCCTCCCGAAGCCCTTCCGTCGCCGCAATTCGAATGGCGCGCCGCAAGACCTCGGACTTCGACACGTTCCAGCGTCGCGCCAACGCCTCCAACGCGCGCACGGAGTCGACGTCCAGCGAATAGGTCGATTTAATCGTTGTTACGGCCATAACATCAATGTACGGCCATACATAAAGCGCGTCAAGCCGCCGCACCTCAGATGTCGTATCTCAAGCGGTGGCGAGTCAGCGCTCGGCGAAATAGCGCTCCAGGATGCCGAGATAGATGTCCGCCAAGCGTTCGAGCGCCTCGACCGGCACGCACTCGTCGATCTTGTGCATGGTTCGGCTGATCAGGCCGAACTCGGCGACCGGGCAGTGGTCCTTGATGAAGCGCGCGTCCGAGGTGCCGCCGGTGGTGCTGAGGGCGGGTCTTGCGCCGGTCGCGGCGGCGACGGCCTCGGCGATGATCGTGCTGAGCCGGCCCGGCGGGGTCACGAAGGCCTCACCGGTCAGCTCGGTGGTGAGCTCGTAGGGCGTGCCGACGCCGTCGAGGCATGCGCGGATCCCGCGTTCGAGGCTCGCGCCGGTGTGGCGGTCGTTGAAACGCAGGTTGAAGCGCGCCGTCGCCGCGCCGGGAATGACGTTGGTCGCGTCATTGCCCACATCGATCGTGGTGATCTCGAGATTGCTCGGCTGAAAATGCTCGGTCCCCTTGTCGAGCTTCATGCGGGTCAGGGCATGCAGCAGGGCGAGAAGGCGGGGCACCGGATTGTCGGCGAGCGCCGGATAGGCGACGTGGCCTTGCGTGCCGACGACCCGAAGCGTGCCGTTGAGGCTGCCGCGCCGGCCGATCTTCGCCATTTCGCCGAGCCTTTCGGGGTTGGTCGGCTCGCCGACCAGACAGGCGTCGAGCGCCTCGCCGCGGTCCGCGAGCCAGGCGAGCACCTTGCGCGTGCCGTTGATCGCGGGCCCCTCCTCGTCGCCGGTGATGAGCAGGCTGATGGAGCCGCCCCCGGCCCCGCCGGCGGCATCGAAGCGCGCGGCCGCGGCGACGAACGCGGCGATCGCGCCCTTCATATCGCTCGCCCCCCGGCCGTAAAGAACGCCGTCCTCGACCGCGGCGGCGAAGGGGTCTCGGGTCCAGCGCGCGCGCTCTCCGACCGGCACCACGTCGGTATGGCCGGCAAAACAGAAATTGGGCGGGCCGGTCCCGCGCCGGGCGTAGAGATTGTCGACGGCCGCGGTTCCGGGCTCCTCGAAGGGCAGCCGATGGCAGGTGAAGCCGATCTCGGTGAGCGCCGCTTCGAGCACGCCGAGCGCGCCGCCGTCCTCAGGCGTGATGCTCGGGCAACGGATCAGCGCGCGGGCGAGCGCCAGCGGATGCTCCAATCCGGCCGCGCTCAATTCCGGAGCAGCTCGTTGATCGAGGTCTTGGCCCGGGTCCCGGCATCCACCCGCTTGACGATCACCGCGCAATAGAGGCCCGGGCCGGGCGCGCCGTCCGGCAGCTCTTTGCCCGGCAGCGAGCCCGGGACCACGACCGAATAGGACGGGATGCGTCCGCGATGGATGGCGCCGGTCCCGCGGTCGATGACCCGCGTCGAGGCGCCGACATAAACGCCCATCGCAAGCACCGAGCCCTGCTCGACGATGACCCCTTCCGCGACCTCGCTGCGCGCGCCGACGAAACAGTCGTCCTCGATGATCACCGGGCTCGCCTGCAGCGGCTCCAGCACGCCGCCGATGCCGGCGCCGCCGGAGATATGGCAATTCCTGCCGATCTGCGCGCAGCTCCCCACCGTGGCCCAGCTGTCGATCATCGTACCGCCGTCGACATAGGCGCCGACATTCACGAAAGACGGCATCAGGACGACGTCCGGCGCGACATAGGCGGAGCGGCGCACGATGGCGCCGGGCACGGCGCGGAAGCCCGCTTCGCGAAAGCGTGCCTCGTCCCAGCCGGCGAATTTGGAGGGCACCTTGTCGTACCAGGACGTCGCGATGCCCGGCCCCCCCGGGATCATCGCCATGTCATTGAGACGGAACGAGAGCAGCACCGCCTTCTTGAGCCACTGATTGACGTGCCAGGCGCCGTCCCGCTTCTCCGCGACGCGCGCGGCGCCGGAATCGAGCAGCGCGAGCGCCGCCTCGACCGCGTCACCAGCGGCGCCGCCGCTCGCCGGCGTCAGGCTATCGCGACGCTCCCACGCGGCGTCCACGGCATGTTCGAGTTCCTGTGTGGTCACCAACGTCTCCCTGGCTCCATCGCGCGCCCTAACCTAGCTGTCAACGCGGCGCCGCGGTGGCCAGCATCGCGTCCAGCCAAACCGGGAGATCGTCGGTTACATAGTCCGGCGTGATCCGCTCGTCGCCGGAAAACGACCAGGCGCCGTCATTGCGGATCCAGACGGTGGCCATGCCGAGCGCCGCGGCCGGCTCCAGATTGCGCAGGATGTCCTCGAACAGGATGGCGCGCGTCGGGTCGACGGCGTACTGGAGCGTCAGGCGCTCATAGGCACCCGGAAAGGGCTTGGGGATCCAGTCGGCCGCCGCGATGTCGTAGATCGCGCTGAAGTGATGGTCGATGCCGAGCCGCGCCATGACCCGCTCGGCATAAGGGACGTCGGCGTTGGTGAAGACCAGCTTGCGTCCGGGCAGGCGGGCGAGCGCCGCCTCCAGTGTTTTGCTCGGCGAGAGCGGCGAGAGATCGATATCGTGAACGAATTCGAGGAACGGACCCGGTTCCATGCCGTGCTTCAGCATGAGTCCGCGAAGCGTCGTGCCGTATTCCCGGAAGTAGCTCTTCTGCAGCCGCTGGGCTTCCGTCCGGTCGACGTCAAAGTAAGTCGCAATATAGGCGCCGATCCGCTGGCTGACCTGCTCGAAGAGGCGCGAGCTCGACGGGTAGAGGGTATTGTCGAGATCGAATATCCAGGTCTCGATATGGGCAAGGTCGACGCCGTTGGGCGCTGCGGCCGGGCTCATGGCATCAATTGCATTGCCCGTTGGAGCCCTCGGAGCACACCTTCTCGCCGTCGGTCCAGCGCGCGCCGCTAAGGTCCGCCTTGAGGAAATCGGTGCCGTCGAGCCGGGCGCCGGTGAAGTCGGCACGACGCAGATCCGCGCGGAAAAATCGGGCGCGCCGAAGATCCGCGTCTCGGAACGACGCCCCCGTCAAATCCGATTTGGTGAAGTCGATGCCGATCAAGCGGGCGCCTGTCCAGAGCGTCTCGACGAGAACCGCGCCGGCGAACTTGGCGCGCCTGCCGTCGACCTTGGTGAAATTAGTCCGCGTGAGATCCGAGCGCGCGAGGAACGCATCGCGCAGCGACGCGCCGGTCAAGTCGACCTCGACGAATGTCCGATTGTCGAGAGAGCAGCGCCGCCAATCCACGCCCGGGTTCGGCGTGTCGGTGCATGCGGCATAGGCTGCCGGCGCTACGAGCGCCAGGACAAGCCCGATCAGCCCCGCCGTCACAGCGCTCTTTTGTCTTTGTCTCCCAGGCACCGCCTACATGTAGCCCGATGCACCGCCTTACACCAAGGCGAAAATCACCGATCAACGCACAGGCGGATCGAGGCCGAAGCCTCGTTCGAGCGCGAGCGGCCGTGGCAGCGAGCCGTGCACCTCCATCACGGCGGCAATCCGGCGCACCACATCCTCCGGAAACGGTGCAGACCGCCGGGTTTCGAGGTCGACATGGATGCCGACCCATTCGGAGCAGGCCGCCGTCCATCCCTCGCTCCCGTGCTCCAGCAGATGAGCCATCTGAAAGCGTTTGTCGTCATAGCCGATGAGCTGGGTCTTGACCCGCACCTCGCTGCCGAGCGTCAACTCGCGCCGGTAGACGGTGCGCATGTCGAGCGCAAAAATCGACTTGTTGTGCCGGCGGACGTAGTCCTGACCGACGCCGACGAACGAGAAGAACGCGTCGGTCGCGTGATCGGCAACAACGATATAGGAGGCCACGTTCATGTGGCCGTTGTAGTCGATCCACTCGGGCCGAACGATCTCGCGATGGAGGCAGAGAGGCGCCTCGATCGTCATGTCCGCTGGGTCTTTGGAACCGCTCAGTCGGTATCCGGGCGTCGCCCGCCGCGCCCGCGGGGCTCGTCCGATTCGCGCTCGATGCGCTTGCGATCCAGCTCGGTGTCGGTCTGCACCGCCTCGTTCTGCGTCACCCTTCGGTCCGCCTTCCCGCGCCCCGCCCGCGCCCGGTTTTCGGCGCTCTGCCGTGCTTTCAACGCGCGTTCACGCTTCTTGCGGAATTGATTGAGATTGACGACATCGCCCATGACCAAAGGCCTTCCGGTTTGTCGACAAACATGATTTAAGGTGAGCAGGGCCTCCCCACCCAATCCAACCCGACCGATTGACGAGCAAGCCTAGCCGAAATGAATCGGGCTGTTAACCGGAGTCGTTCGGGCCGTCGCCGTTCGAGCGCCATACGGGGCCGCTCGGCTCCGAGGCATGGCAAGCCGTGAAATTCGTCTACGGCATCCTTGCCTTTCTGGTGCTCCTTGCCCTCGCCATTTTTCTGGTGCCGTTGCTTCTCGACTGGGAACGCTTCAAGCCCGAGATCAGCGAGTACATAGAAGCCAGCACCGGCCGCGAGCTTTGGATCGACGGCGAGATCGCGGTCTCCATCCTGCCCTCGCCGACGATAACCATCACCGATCTGCGTCTCGCCAATCTTCCGGGCGCGAGCGTTCCCGACCTTGCGCGGATCAAGTCGATTGATCTCGCCCTGGCGTTGGGCCCGCTGTTCAGCGGCACGTTCGCCATCACCGGCCTCGAGATGGTCGAGCCGGTCGTCGAGCTGGAACGACTCGCCGACGGCAGCCCCAATTGGACCTTCGAGAGCGCGACCGGCAGCACATTGGAAGAAATCGCCGCGAGCGAGCCGAGCGCGACCGACAGCCAGTCGGTCAGGATCGATTCGATCACCGTCCGGAACGGCACGGTTGTCTACCGGAATGCGGAGGGTCGGCCGCCCGAGCGGATCGAGCGGATCGAGGCGAATTTCTCCGCACGCTCTCTTGACGGGCCGTTCCGCGGCGAGGGCACGTTCTCGATACGCGAATCGATGGTCGGGTTTCGGCTCGCGACGGGCGCGATCGAAGAGACCCGCGACATGCCGGCAACGATCGAGGCGGCGTTCAATGGCGGGCTCGGCACCCTGATTCTCGAAGGAACCATGCGGGACGTCGATACCTCGCCTTCCTTCGACGGCACCATGCGCGCGACGGCGCCCGACTTCGGCGCTTTCTTGAGCGCCTTCGCGATCGATCCCGAGTCGGTGTCATCGGCGGCGCTGTTGAGCGACACCTTCTCGGCAAAGGGCGCGTTTAGTGCGAGCGCCGAGGCGCTTGCGGCACGCGAGTTCCAGCTTCGGCTGGGCGAAAGCCAAGCGACCGGTGCGCTCTCCTGGCGGGGCGGTGACGATCCGTTTTTCGACGCCCAGATAGCGCTCAATCGGATCGACCTCGACAAGATCATACCGGCCGGCGCGGGTGCCGATCCGCCGCCCGCGGGGGCTCGCGCGGATTCCGGCGAGACAACGACCGGCGGAGCGGACCCGGCCGCCTTGTTCGAAAGCATCCCCAAGGACATCGCGGCCGCGGTCAACCTCACGATCGGCACCGTCACCTATCGTGAGGGCGTGATCCGCCAGGCACGGGCAAGCCTCGCCCTCGACGAGGGTGTGGTCACGATCCAACAAGCCTCCGCGTTGCTGCCCGGAGGCGCCGACGTCACGCTCTTCGGCCAGTTGACGATGGACGACGACGGGCCCTGGTTCGAAGGCAAGGTCGACATCGCAGCCGACGACTTGCGCGCCGTCCTGGCCTGGCTTGGCTTGGACCTCGACGCCGTCCCGGCGGACCGGCTTCGCCGTCTCGCCGCGAGCCTGGATCTCTCCGCCGGCGTCGATCGAATCGCGGCTTCGAAGATGGACATCCGGGTCGATGCCACGCGGGTCGCCGGCGATGCGGCCGTCGAGATCGGCGAGCGGCTGCGCGTGTTCGGGGCGCTGGCGGTTGACGGCATCAACGCGGACGCTTACCTGCCGGCCGGTCCCGGCACTATGGCCGCACCGGCAGCCGACACCGATGACCGGGATGCGGCGCCCATCGACGAGCCGCAGGCCGGATCGATGACCGCGGGCGGCGGCCGGTGGCCGGTGCCGGATGGGATCGATGCCGATCTCAAGCTGGCGGTCGGCGCCCTGACCTATGGCGGCGTACGCCTGCTCGGGCTGGAGCTCGACGCCCTTCTCGACAAGGGCGATGTGACGGTGCGCCGCGCGTCGGTGATGGACGCAGCAGGCGCAAGAGTGTCGCTGAACGGCAGCGCCCGCAGGCACGGAACCGAGACGGCAATCGACCTCGCCGTCGAAGGAAAGGCACGCTCGCTCTCCGGTCTCGTCGCGCTTCTCGATATCGACCCGGGGTTTCGCTCCGAGACATTTGGCGAGATCACGTTGCAAGGCGCGCTCACGGGGGATCAAGAAGCCCTCACCGTCGATCTCGCCCTCGCCGCTCGCGCCGCCGAGCTGTCGCTCACAGGCGCGATCGAGACGCCGCTCGACCGGCCTTCCGCGAATCTCGCCGTCAGCCTTCGCGCATCCGATGCGGCGGAACTCGCTCGGATCATCGGGCTCACGCCGACCGCCACGATCGAGCGACTCGGCGCGCTGGCGATCGACGGCGGAATCGAGGGCAGCACCGCGTCCGTCGCCATCAGGCTCGGCGCCGAAGCCGCCGACGCAACGCTGCAAATCGTCGGAAACGTAAAAGATCCTCTTGCCTCCCCGAGCTACCGTGTGACCATCGACTTCCGCCATCCGCGCGCCTCGGCCTTCGTTGAAACCATGACTGGCGAGCAGGCCGCGGCATCCTTGTTCGGCGGCCTGCACCTCGCCGGGACGGTCTCCGGAAATCGAGCGGCGGCCGATATCTCCAACCTCAAGGCCGAGCTCGGTGGCAACCGGATAGACGGTGGGATCTTCCTCCACCTGGGTCGGAAGCCGCTGTCGATCAGCGCCGACCTCCGCGCGGACGAGCTCGACCTCGCGCTGCTCGGAGGCGGCATCACGAGGAGCAGCGAGGCGGGCGGCATGGCGGCCACCGACGGCTCCGCGCCGCGCGCCGGTGAATGGTCGGATGAGCCCATCGAGCTGGGATTTCTCGATCACGTCAATGGGGCGCTGACGCTCGACGCCGGCGCGCTCATTCTGGGGTCCTATCGTATCGAGCAGGCCATGCTCGAGCTCTCCGCAGCCGAGGGCGCGCTCGCACTCCGCTCGCTTCGCGGGCAGCTCTTCGGCGGCGCGTTGGAGGCCGAGGGCAGCCTCGCCGGCGGATCGGAGCCGGCCGGCAGCGTGCGGTTTTCTCTATCCGACCTCGATATCGGAGCCGCCTTGCACCACGCCGCGGGCGTCGATGCGGTGACCGGAAGCGCCGCGATCGACGGGCGTCTCACCACAAGCGGGGGCACGGCGCTCGCCATGATCGAGGGGCTGGCCGGCGATGTGACCATCGGCTCACGCGGGGGCGCGGTGGAAGGCGTGAACCTCCCGGCCATCAACCGCCGGCTCGGCGACCTCGACGGGATCGCGAGCTTTGTAGCCTTGGCGGAAGCCGGTCTCTCGAGCGGTCGAACCGCAATCCGCTCTCTCGACGGGACGATCCGAGTGCAGGACGGCCTGGCGCGCATCGATGATTTCAAGATCGTCGCCGACAGCGGCTCAGGCGATATAAGCGGCATCGCCGACCTCGCCACCTGGTTGATCGATCTTACGGCGCTGTTCCGGCTCGTGGAGTACCCGGAGGCACCGCCGATCGGCGTGACGCTCGTGGGTTCGATCGACCAACCCGAGCGCCACTATCTGATCGAGGAGATGCAGACCTATCTCGTCGACGGCGATTTCCTGGCCACCGCACGACAAGGCGACCCGCCCAGGATCACGGATCGAGAGGGTGCGAAAACGGAGCCTGGGGCCACCGCGGACGCACCGCTGCGCGAGGAATTGCTCGACAGTCCGGATGAGGTCGAGAGTCGCGCCGAGCCGCCCCCCGCCGACGCGTCCGCGCCTCAACCTGGCCCGCTGCCCGAGCGCGACCGGGGCGACGAGCTCCAGGATTTCGTCGATGACCTGCTGCGCAAGCTCGACGACTAGACGGTGACGGGACGGGCCTACCCGGCCCGCCCCGTGAGCAATGACGATCCCGCACCGGAAGGAAGAGGTCCCGAGAGGAAGGCACGGCGCGCCGGCGCGGAGCGCCGAGCCCCGCCCACTCAGGAGGTCGCGAAGGGAAGGGCGACGAAGCGCTCGCGCCCGTCGCGGTTCATCAGGAACAGAGCGGCCTTTCGGTCGCCGTCCCGCGCGGCATCGAGGCGCTCGTTAACCTCCGCGATGGAAGCCACGGGCTGGTTGCCGACGGCGACGATCACGTCACCGGGGCGGACGCCCTTGCGCGCGGCGACGCCTCCGGGTGCCACCTCGGCAACGACCACGCCGCCTCGTTCACCGTCGGTGCCGAGGCCCTCACGCATCGCCGGGTCGATGTTTTCGAGGCGAAAGCCGAAGGCATCGAGCCGGGCCGGCTCATCCGAGTCGGCCTCGACCGGCGCCGCCCCGTGGGCAATCGCCGCCGTCAGCTCGATCGATTGGCCGTCGCGCCAGACCGTGAGCACGGCGGATTGTCCGGCGTCTATGGCGGCTATTCTGCGTGACAGGGCCCGCACATCGTCGATTTTCTCCCGGTCCACCGCGGTGATGATGTCGCCCGGTTCGATGCCGGCCGCGGCGGCTGGGCTGGCCGGCTGCACGCCCGCGACAATCGCGCCTTCCGCCGCGGCGAGGCCGAGGCTGTCGGCGATGTCCACGGTGACGGGCTGGATCTGGACGCCGAGCCAGCCGCGCATGACCCGGCCGTGCATCTTGAGGTCGTCGATGACGCTCTGCGCCGTGGCGGCCGGGACCGCGAAGCCGACCCCGACATTGCCGCCGGAGGGCGAGACGATCGCCGTGTTGACGCCGATGACCTCGCCCCTCAGGTTGAAGCTGGGGCCGCCCGAGTTGCCGCGATTGATCGGTGCGTCGATCTGCAGATAGTCGCCATAGGGGCTCGACCCGATCCCTCGACCGCGCGCCGAGACGATGCCGAATGTCGCGCTCTTACCGAGCCCGAAGGGATTGCCGACGGCGACCACCCAATCACCCACGCGATAGCTGTCCTCGGCTGCGAAGCGCACGGTGGGCAGCGGCTCGTCGACCTCAATCTTGAGCAAAGCGAGATCGGTCTTCCGGTCGCGTCCGACGATATCGGCATCGATCCGATCGCCATTGTCGAGCACCACCGTGACGGTCTCAGCGCCCGCGATCACGTGATTGTTGGTCACGACATAGCCATCGGCGTCGACGATGAACCCGGAGCCGATGCCCTGGCGCGGCGGCATCATGCCGTGCTGCCCGTAGCCGGGCTCGCCGAAGAAACGCTCGAAATGCTCAGGCATGCGGGCGCCCGGCCAGCGATCGGCGGTAGGCATGGGCCGGGCCTTGTGGGCAACCTCGATCGAAACGACCGCAGGGCTCACCGCTTCGACCACGGTCGCGAAGCTCAGCTCCGACAAGCTCTGATCGACCAATGGCGGTGGCGTGATCGCCGTGCTCGCTTTGAGCGAACCGGACAAGCCGCCGCCGGCCGCCGCAATCATGCCGAGACCCGCGAGGGTCCCCACAATGATCATCCTTTTGCGTGTCAACGAAAGCGCGCTCATCGTCCCCTCACTCGCTGTTTCCCTGTCGCGTCGCGGCCGATGGGCGGCCACGACAGCTATATGACATCGCAAGCTGTCAGCAGTGTGGACAGGGCATTAAGTCTTGGTAATGGGCACCGCCTGGCCCGCAATTCTCACCAGGGTCATGGTCTGCGCGGCGCTGTCCGGCCGACAGGGCAGGAAAGCCGCGCAGCGCGATGTGGGGCATCGGGCAAACGGCTTGACGCACCCTGTCGGCCGGACAGCGCCGCCCTTCGGGTCGCGTCCAGGCGCCCGCCCGTGTCGTCGCGGGCCTCAACCGTATTCCCTGATACGCTTTTCGGCCCGCTCCTAGCGGATCGAACGCCTGGACGCGACGCAGGCCGTGACCCTGGTGAGAAATGCGGGCTAGCCGGCCGCCGATAGCGGCTCCGGGAATGCCACGATGACGCGCAAGCCCCCCAACGGGCTCTCGTCAAGGGTCAGCGCCGCCTGGTGGAGCGACGCGACGCCGGCGACCAGGCTCAACCCGAGTCCGCTGCCGTCGGTGGTGCGGCTCGCGTCGAGGCGAACGAAGCGCTGCAGCACGCGCTCCCGATCGGCCGGCGAAATCCCCGGCCCCGAATCATCGACCGTCAGGCACGGGGCTCCGGACGGGGCGCCCGTGAGCGTGACGGCGATGCGACCCTCGCCCGTGTATCTCAGCGCGTTGTCGAGCAGATTGGCGACGAGCTGCGAGAGGAACTGGGTGTGACCGATCACGGTGACGTCCTCGTCAAGCGCGGCCTCGAGCGTCAACCCCTTCTCTTCTGCGAGCGGCCCGTAGAGCTCGACGATATCGGCGACCACGGCACGGAGATCGACCCGGCTCATGGCGATCCGGCCCTTGCCGGATTCGGCGCGGGCGATCTCCATCAGCACCGTGAAGGTGCTGATGATGCCGTCAGTCTCGGCGATCGCCTGCTCGAGGGCGGCGCGATAGCCGCGTGCGTCCGACGGGCTCTCGAGCAATGCAAGCTCCATCCGCGACTTGAGTCGGGTGAGTGGGCTGCGCAAATCATGGGCGACGCTGTCGGTCACCGTACGCAGCCCGGTCATGAGTTTCTCGATCTCGTCGAGCATCTCATTGACCGTGGTCGAGAGCCGGTCGAACTCGTCTCCGACCTCGGTGACCGGCAGGCGCCGCGAGAGATCGCCCCTGACGATGCGCTGGCCGGTCTCACGCACGGCATCGACCCGGCGCAGCATCTTGCGGCTGATGAAAACGCCGCCGAGAAGGCCGAGGATCAAGGTGATCCCGAGCGCGCCGCCGAGGGATTCGAGAATCAGCCCTTCAAAATCCGTTCGACCGCGGGGGTCGCGCCCGATGAGCAGGTGGAACTCGCCCCGAAGCACGAAGACGCGGGCGCGGATGTCACGCGCGGCGGCTCCTTCCTCGCCCACCCGCCTCGCCGAGATGTCGACCCAGGCGCTTTCCGGCGCCCGCGCCTCGCGCGGCCAAGCGCCGAGATTGCCGGCGAGCGGTCGAAACCTCGGATCGGTCAGGAGATAGACGCTGTCCGGATCGCCGTAGGGGCCGCTTCGCTCCTCGATGACGGCGACCAGCCGACGCAAGCCGCGTGCCCGATATTGCTCGGCGAGGCCCCTGATCTCGGCCTCGATCGTGGCGGTCGTCTGCCGATCGATGACCCGCACCGTGGTCCAGTAAATGAACGCGAGCAGCACCAGGACGGAAGCGCCGAAGAGGCCGACATAGAGCAGGGACAGCCGGAACGTCGATGTCCGGAGCAGCCTAGCCCGCATTTCTCACCAGGGTCATGGTCTGCGCGGCGCTATCCGGCCTACAGGGCAGGAAAGCCGCGCAGCGCGATGTGGGGCATCGGGCAAGCGGCTTGACGTACCCTGTCGGCCGGACAGCGCCGCCCTTCGGGTCGCGTCCAGGCGCCCGCCCGCGTCGTCGCGGGCCTCAACCGTAGGCACCGCTACGCTTTTCGGCCCGCTCCTAGCGGATCGAACGCCTGGACGCGACGCAGGCCGTGACCCTGGTGAGAAATGCGGGCTAGCCCGCACGAAGGCAATACCCGACGCCGCGCACGGTGTGAATCAACGGCTTATCGAAGCCCCTGTCGATCTTCCGGCGGAGCCGGCTTACATGAACGTCGATCACGTTGGTCTGCGGATCGAAGTGATAGCCCCAGACCTGCTCGAGCAGCATGGTACGGGTCACGACTTGGCCGGCATGGCGCATGAAATAGGCCAGGAGATTGAACTCGCGCGGCTGCAGCGTGACGTCGCGGCCGGCGCGCCTCACCACGCGGGACAGCAGGTCCATCTCGAGATCATCGAGGCATAGGCGCGTCTCACCGCCGTCGATCCCGGCGCGGCGAAGCAGGGCCTCCAGCCGCGCCAACAGCTCGGAGAACGCGAACGGCTTGGTGAGGTAGTCGTCGCCGCCGGCCCGGAGACCGCGCACCCGGTCATCCACTTGGCCGAGCGCGCTGAGAATGAGCACCGGCGTCTGCCGCCCCTTGCGGCGCATGGTCTCGATCAGCGCGAGCCCATCGAGGCCCGGCAGCATGCGATCGACCACCGCGACGTCGAACTGGTAGTCCAACGCGAAACCGAGGCCCTCCTGCCCGTCATGGACGAGCTCGACCACGTGGCCGCTTTCGGTCAGGCCCTTGCCCAGATAGCGGGCCGTTTCGATATCGTCCTCGATGACCAGAACGTGCATGGCTCCAACCTTGGCGAACCGGCCGGTGCTTTCAAGGGGTCGGGCGTGCTCATTTGCGGCGCACGCCCGGTGGGGCGTCGTAAAGCGCGAGGCGGACGGCGCGCCACGCCGCCTCCAGCCCGCGGCGAAGCGCCGTGCCGTCCTCGGCCAAGAGACGCGCGATCACCCCGCTCTCGTTCGGGAGCGCCGAAGCGCCGCCATAAACCGCGCCTGCGCTCGCCACCGCCTCACGGAGGGCTTCGCGGAGCGCGGCTCGTGCGGCACCTCGATGGGCGACGACGAAACTCCCCTGCGCGGGCCAGGGCGCGACTTGACTCCCGCCAATGGCGAAGCGATCGCCCGACACAATGTAACGTTCGAGCGCGAGCAGCCGACCCGCGGGATCCCTGATTCGCATTTCCGCCTGAAACCGTTCGAACCGGCGGTCTTCGCCGCCGGGGTCGTGATGGGTGAAGCTCTCGGACGCGACCACGGTGGCACCGGGGGCGGCGGTGATGTCCAACACCGAGACCAGCCGAGCGCCCGGAAACATGATCAGCGGGTCCGGGAGGTATTCGAGCAGCGCGCCGTCGGCTGCCTCGAGCGCCACCCTCTGCCGCGCCTCGGCCGCCGGCATGCGGTGGACGATCGTCGCCGCTTGGGTGGTCACATGGGCCGCGCTCCGCGGCTCGGCGACACAGATCATATGGAGATCGTCGCCCTGGTAGACTCCGCCCGACACGGACTGGAGATAGAGCGTCAGCGCCCCGGCGGGCTCGCGATCCAGGTAGAACGGCCGCGTGATGTGAAACGGGTAGCCGACCCGCTGGCGAGAGATATAGCTCTGCCCGTCGGGTGCGCGCGCAAATCGGAGCGCCGCCTGAGGCTCGACATTGTGTCGGGCGGCGGCAGGAGCGGGCACGGGCACGCGGGCAGCGGTCAGCGCAATAGATAGTGTTGGCCGAGCGTGATCCTGTCGATCGGGTCGCAGGTCGCGAGCTCGCCGTCGACGAAGACCTCGAAGGTCTGAGAATCGACCCGGATGTCGGGGCACGCGTCGTTGTGCAGCATGTCCTTCTTGGTGAGCTTGGTGAAGCTCCCGATCGGCAGGATCGGCTTGGCGAGGCCGAGGCGCCCGGACACGTCGATATCGAGCGCCCGGCGGTGCGCAAAGGTCGCGCTCAGGGTCTGCGGCGCGCGCCCGTGATAGCCGAACTGAGGCCGCATCACCACGGGCTCGGTCTGGAAATAGCTTCCCGACGGATCGCCGCTCGCGCCCCAGGCGACGAAGCCGCCCTTGATCACGCCGAACGGCTTGATGCCGAAGAAGGCCGGGCGCCAGGTCACGAGGTCGGCCATCTTGCCCGGCTCCAGCGAGCCCACATAGCGATCGATCCCGAAGGCGATCGCCGGGTTGATGGTGTATTTCGCGAGGTAACGCTTGATCCGCTCGTTGTCGGCGTCCTTGGTCTTCTCTTCCGTGAGGCGCCCGCGTTGATCGCGCATCTTGCTCGCGAGCTGCCAGCACCGCGTGATGACCTCGTTGATCCGCCCCATGCCCTGGCTGTCCGAGCCGAACATGGCGACTGCGCCGATGTCATGCAGCACGTCCTCCGCTGCGATCGTCCCGTGGCGCACCCGGCTCTCGGCGAAGGCCACATCTTCCGGAAGGTCGTAGCGCAGCAGGTGACAGGCCATGGTCATATCGAGCTGCTCGTCGAAGACATTGACCGTGTAGGGGTTGGTCGGATTGGTCGACGACGGCAGGCAATGGGGCTCGCCGTTGCACCGGATGATGTCCGGCGCGTGACCGCCGCCTGAGCCTTCGGTGTGATACATGTGGATCGTGCGGCCCGCGATCGCCGCCATCGTGTCCTCGTAAAATCCCGATTCGTTCAGCGTGTCGGTGTGGATCTGGACCGGGAAGTCGTGTTCGGCGGAGGCCCTGAGGCACGCATCGATCGTGGCCGGCATCGCGCCGTAATCCTCATGGATCTTGACGCCGATGATGGCACCGTCGAGGTGCTCGGCGATGGTCGCCGGATCATGCGATGAACCGCGGCCGAAGAAGCCGAAGTTGATCGGCCATTCCTCCGAGGCTTCGAGCATGCGGTATGTGTTCCACGGCCCGCCGCAATCGATCGCGAAGAGCGGCCCCATGGTGCCGCCGATCATGGTGGTGAGGCCGCTGGCGAGCGCATGTTCGCACTGGCCCGCCGACATCCAATGCACATGGACGTCGATCCCTCCCGGGGTGACGATCAGGCCGCCGGCCGGGTAGTAGGTGGTATTGGGACCGCAGACCAGATCGGCGTCCACCCCGTCTTGGGTATTGGGGTTGCCGGCCTTGCCGACGCCCGCGATCTTGCCGTCCTTGATCCCGATATCGGCTTTCACCAAGCCCAGAACCGGATCGATGATGGTCGCGTTCTCGACCAGCATGTCGAGCGCGCCATCGGCGCTGGAGGTATGGGCGTCGTAGGACATGCCGTCGCGCATCACGCGGCCGGCGCCGGTCCAGCACTCATCTCCATAGCTGGTGTAGTCGTGCTCGATCTCGCCGACGAGGGCGGTGTCCCCGAGCCGAATCTTGTCACCCTTGGTGGGCCCGTAATAACGGGCATAGGTCTCGCGCGCGATCTTCACCATGGTCTTACGCTCCCCGGAAGCCGCGCGCCTTCGCGCGGGCTATCGCCTGCTCTCTGACCGCCGGAGAGTCGATCATGCCCTCCGTGAGACTGTTGAACCCGGTAACCCGGCCACGGCCGCCGATTTTCACCAGCGCCACGTCCTTTTTCTGGCCCGGCTCGAAGCGGACGGCGGTGCCCGACGGGATATCGAGGCGCATGCCGAAGCTCTCGGCTCGATCGAACTCGAGCGCCCGGTTGATCTCGAAGAAGTGGAAGTGGCTGCCCACCTGGACCGGGCGGTCGCCGGTGTTGGTGACCGAGGCACGCGCGGTCCTGCGCCCCGCGTTCAGCTCGATCTCACCCGCCGGCGTGATGATCTCGCCGGCGCGGCGTCCGGCCGCGGCCTTCTTCTTGCCGGGGCGGATCGGCTGGTGGACGGTGATCAGCTTTGCGCCGTCCGGGAACATGGCCTCGACATGAAGCACCGGAAGCAGCTCGACCACGCCGGGCATGACATCGTCCGAGCTCAGGATCTCCGCCCCATAGCCCATGAGGTCCTTGAGCGAGCGGCCTTCGCGGGCGGACATGAGTAGCTCGTCGCAGATATAGGCGATCGCCTCGGGATGGCTGAGCTTGATGCCGCGGCGCTTGTGCTCGCGCGCAAGCTGCGCAGCCATGAAGATGTTGAGCCGTTCCAGCTCCGTCGGGGTGAGGTTCATCGGCCGTCGTCTCCCCTTCTGTCGCACGCCCGGATGACGAGCACGAGCACCTAGCGTAATCGCCGGAGGCCGAGGAAAACAGCCGAATTTGCCGCGTGGAGCCGGTGGCATAGACTCGCGGTGAGATGGACAAGGAGCAGAGCCGATGGCAGTGAGGGCGAATCGCCAAATCGTTCTGGCCGCGAGACCCGCAGGTCCGCCCAAGGAGACGGACTTCAGGCTGATCGAGCAGCCGATCCCGGCGCCGGAGCCCGGCGAGCTTTTGGTGAGAACGATCTGGCTCTCGCTCGATCCCTACATACGGCTCAGGATCGGCTCGGACGAGCAGTATTATCCCGCCGTCCCGATCGGCGCGGTGGTGGTCGGCGGCGCGGTCAGCCGGGTCGTGGAGAGCCGGCACCCCGGCTTCGCGCCGGGCGACATCGTGGACGACTATACGGGCTGGCAGGACTACGCCATCGCCAAGGGCGCAAGCGCACGCAAGGTCGACCCGGCCCTCGGCCCGCTCTCCACGGCCGTCGGCATTCTCGGCATGCCCGGCCTCACGGCCTATCTCGGTCTGATCAAGGTCGGCCGGCCCGCCCCCGGCGACACGGTGGTGGTCGCGGCGGCGGCCGGCGCGGTCGGCGCCGTGGTCGGCCAGGTCGCGAAGATTGCCGGTTGCCGGGCGGTCGGTATCGCGGGCTCGGCGGACAAGCTGCGCCATCTCACCGGCGAGCTCGGTTTCGACGCCGCCATCGACCGCAAGACCGCGGATCTCGGGAGCGCCCTCGCCGAGGCCTGCCCCGACGGGATCGACGTCTATTTCGAGAATGTCGGCGGGCCGATCGGTGACGCCGTCTATCCGCATCTCGCCCACGGCGCCCGCGTCGTGATCTGTGGCGGAATCTCCCACTACAACGCGACCGAGCGGCAACAGGTCAACAGCCACCTCGCCAACATCCTGTTCACCGAAGCGCAGGTGCGCGGCTTCAACATCTTTTCCTACGCGGCGGATTACGAGCAGGCGCGCAAACGGCTCGCGCATTGGCTCAAGGAGGGGCGGCTCGCATTCCGGGAGGATATCGTCGATGGTCTGGAAAACGCACCGGCCGCGTTTCAGCGTCTCTTCGACGGCCGCAATTTCGGCAAGCTTCTCATAAGAGTCTCCGCGGAATAGCATCGACGAGCCGATGAAATCCTTCACCGGCTCGTCGGGACCATGACCGGCCGCGCGCGGTGCGCGCGGCAAGATCCTATTCGTGCCCGTGGACGTGACGCGCGCCGACACGGATGCAAACCGGCACCGGACGATCGACATCCGGGTCCGGCGGCGAGGCGAGCAAGTCCTCCACCTCCTCGAGCACGAGCCCGGTAATATACGGAATCGGCAGCTCGTAGGACTCGGCAAGCGGTACCCACCTCAGGTCGAGCAGCTCGCCATTGCCGCCGAGCGTGCCGACCATGTCGGTCGACCGGGCCAGGAAGAAGCGCGCATTGAAGCGCCGCGGCAGCCCCGGCGGCGTGACCGCCCGGTAGATGTAATCGAGCCGGTCGAACGCCGGCGCCAGTCCCGCCGCGTGGAACGGCCGCCACCCCGGCCGAACCGGGCCGATATCCGGCGGCTCCCGCAGGCCAAGCATGAGCCCGGTCTCCTCGAAGGTTTCGCGCACCGCGGCAGCGGCGAGCGAGCGGGCCCGCGACGGCGTCGCCGAGCGCGCGAGGCGCGCGGCCACCGCCGGCCTGAGCTCCGTCGCCGGCCGAACCCAGCGATCACAGGCCTCAACGCCGCCGCCCGGAAACACATAGCTGTCGGGCATGAATACCTGACGTGGCGGGCGCCGGCCCATCAGGACTTCGGGGCCGGCCGCGCCGTCACGCAACAGCACCAGCGTGGCGGCGTCCTTAGGCCTCCGGCTGCGGCGCTTCACGTCTTGTCACTGCCCGGCCGGTGGCGCGGCGCACCAGTCCGGATCCGCCATCGCTCTCAAGCGATTCCCATCTGCCGAAGCATCGCACGGCAGAGCACGCTGTTCGGCTCCCTGTACTCTTCGAGCACCGTGAAGTGATTGTGGCCGGGTAGATCGACATAGTGACCTTGAAGGCCGCTTCCGGTCCACGCGGCGAGGTAGGCCTCGGATTGCCGGTGAAACTCCGCAGACTCCTCGCCGCCGAGCGTGACGATCAGCGGCGACGCTTGGTCCGGCAGGTGTCGAATGGGACTCATCCGATCGACCTCTTCGGGGGTCAAGCGGAGCGTGGGCTGCAACCAGGAATGCATGAAGGGCTCCAGGTCGAAGAGGCCGCTGATCGCGGTGCCCCCTTTCACGAGATCGGGCGGCAGTCCGTAATCGCCGGCCCAATCGGTCGCGAGGAGCATTGCCGTCAGATGGCCGCCTGCCGAATGTCCCGAGACGTAGAGCCGGCTTCGGTTGCCTCCAAACGTCGCGGCATTGCGATAGACCCATGCGGCCGCGGCGCGGTTTTGCCGGACGATCTCCGTGATGGTGACGCTCGGGCAGAGCGCATAGTTGTTGATCACGACCGTCACGCCCGCCGACACCAGGCCCTCCGCCACGAAGCTGAACTCCCTGCTGCTCAGCGAATGCCAATAACCGCCATGGATGAACATGTGGATCGGCGCATCCGGCCGAGCCGCGGGATAGATGTCGAGGGTCTCGGCGTTGGTCGGCCCAAACTGAACATCGAGCCGGGGCCCGAGCTGCTTCCGGACACGGGCGCTATTGGAGAGGAAGCTGTCCACATAGCGGCCAAAATCGGGCACGGCGCGTTCTGCATCATATTGCTCGTCGATCTCGGCCTGCGTGCGGAACGAGTGATAGAGGTAAGGACCGACCGGCGGACCTGATCGCGCGTGTACCGGCGCAGCCGGCGCGCCGGCGCGCACCGCCATCGGCTTGGACGGCCGCCGGAGAGGCCGCCCCTCGCCCGAGAAAGCCGGCAGCCAACGGCTCAGTCTTTGCCCGACCGAGCCGGTCGTCATGTCCGAAGACCTTCGCCGCCTCGGCGCTCCGTGTCGCTGACGGCGCCGAGAGCGCGCGGCGGCGCGTGCCGCCGCTTTCTCGCTCGCGTGGAACTCGACCACCGCCGCGCCGCCGCCATAGGTCGGGCCATAAGCGTGGACCGTCGCGCTGTGAAAGCGGCCTCCCATGGCGCCGAGCACCCAGGCGAAATGCTTGAAGCCCATGTCGGCGCGGGCATCCCGGACATAGTCGGGCATCAGCGATTTCAGCGACGCGGCGTCGCCCGTGACCATCATGTCAAGAACCCGCCGGTTCCATTCATCCTCGGCGGCGCTCGCGATGTGATCATCGGCCGGGTCGATTTCTCGACGGAAGCTGGAGCCCGATAGTCCTCCCACGCCGATCACGGCCACGCGGCGGCCCAGACGGATCGCCTGGTTTGCGGCCATCTCCCCGAGCTTCGAGGTTCGCTCCCAGTCGTGATAGATATTGTTGGCCGCCATCACCACCGGCCATGCGCCGCCGGCATTCAGAAACCGGTTGGCAACGAGGCTGCCGGTGTCGATCGGGAACCCGTCGTAATTGACGCCGCGCGCCTTGACCCCGATGGAACGGCTGGCGGCGATGCAGGCGTCTGCGAGCTCGGTATCGATCTCGATGTCGTAGTCGATCTCGCCAAGCTCGTGCCAATTCTCGTCGACATGGACGCCGCGGATCCGCGGCCGCGCTTGCCAAAGCTGGTCGAGAACCGCGAGCCATTGGGTTGAGTAGATGAGGAGGACGTCGGGGTTGGCCGCGCGCAGGGCGGCCGCGGCTTCCTCCAACCCTTCCGCAATGTCGGCCCAGGGCGGCGCGTCTCGCGCGAGCAGCGGCAAGGGGCTCCCGGGAACGAGCAAGGCGGCGACGACGGCCGGCGCTTCGTCTCGCCGCCGTCGGAAGAACAGCGCGCGTTGAAATCGATCGCCGACGCCGAGCGCCTCGAGGAGTTCATTGCGGCCTTTGTCCGAATCGTCGAGATGCCGAAGTGCGTTGACGATGCCCATAAAGCCGCGCGGCAACACGAAAATAATCACGATCGCGGCGATTCCCAAAACCAACAGCGGATATTCGGTGAACCCCGAAAGCACGCGATCGACACCGACGAATATGGCGGCGCCGACGATCGGGCCGGCCAACGTGCCCATGCCGCCCGCGACCACGATGAATACGAAATAGGCCGACCAGAAAATCGTGAACGCTGCAGGCGGCGTGATGATCACCGCGTCGATGTAGAACAGGCCCGCTGCGAGACCGCTGAGGCCGCCGGCGACGATAAAAACCAGCAGCTTCACCTTGCGGATGTCGATGCCCACGGTCTGCGCCGCTTCTTCGTTGTCGCGCACCGCGGTAAGCGCAAGCCCGTAGCGGCTCTTGAGGAGCCGCGAGATCACCACCGTCGCAAAGATGAGGAGACCGAGGCCTGCGTAGTACATCTCGATCTGCGTGGCGTCGGTTTTAATCTGCATACCGCCGCCGGCGCCGACCACCTTCCACTCATTGAAGACCGAACCGACCGCGGCCGCGATCAGCCAGCTTGCGACCGCGAAATAGGCGCCCTGAAGGCGCAAGAGGGGCAAAGCTCCGAGAAAGATGAGCAGCAGGATGATGACGCGGCGGATGTAGACCTCACCGAAGATGTCGGCTTCGGGGAAGTAGATCAGCGCCACCTCATAGCCGGCCCACAACACGCCCGCCGCCGCCACGGGCTTCCAAACCCCGACACCGGTCAAGCTCTCCCGCACCGGTACGGCGAGAAGAAATGCGAACGCCGCCGTGACAATCCCGGAAATCGGCAACGCCAGCCATACGTTGACGCCCCCATAGTAGAACATGATCGCGAGGGCAAAGCCGCCGATGCCGATATAAACCTGGTTTCCGAAAGAGAGCAGCCCGCAATAGCCCGCGAGCAGATTCCAGGCATGGCCGAACACGGCGAACACGAAGAACGTGAATATCAAATAGATCAGATAGCTCTGATCGCCGACCAGCCACGGTATTGCGATGGCAAAACCAATGAGCGCGGCGAGCAGGCCGCGGCCGCGCCAACCGGTCAGTATCAGGTCGAGCCCCTGTGCGATCATCGCGAAAAGAGACCCTGTGGGCGGACGGCGAGCACGAACAAGATCAACATGTAACCGGCGACGAGTTGCGCGGAGGGGCCGAAATATGTCCCGGCAAGCACTTGGGTGATCCCGAGCAGAACGCCGCCGACGAGGCTGCCGGCAATCGATCCGAGGCCGCCGACGATGACGACGCCGAACGCGATCAGGAGGAACTGCGGCCCGTCAAACGGTTGAAACGTGCGCGACATCCCCACCGCAACGCCGGCGACACCGGCGACCGCGAGGGAGATGGCACTCGCGATCGCGTAGATCCGATCGGTGCGGATTCCCATGAGAGAGGCCATCTCGGGGTCGTCCGACGCCGCTCGGATGGCCCGCCCCGCATGGGTGCGATGCAGGAACAGATGGACGCCCACCAGGATCGCAACGGCGGTGCAGAAGAAGATCAGGCGCAGGGTCGAAATGCTGAGATCCTGCGTCAGACGAATTGCCGAATAGCTCAGCGCATTCTTAATCACCGTGGCGTCGGAGGCGAAGATCCCGAGTAGTGCATGAGCGATCACGATCGACACGCCGAAGGTCACCAGAATCGGAGACATGAGCCCGAAATTGGACGACATGCCCTTCTCTTCCATCGCCTGAACGGAGACCCGATTCAGCACATGGCGTTGCAGCCCGTAGCCGATCGCGAACATGGCGGGCACGACCACGATCAGCGAGACGAAGGGCGGGAAACCGAGATACTGGACGGTGACGGCGGCGATATATGCCGCGACGATGAGCCAATCGCCATGAGCCAGATTGACCAGGCGCATGACGCCGAACACGAGCGCGAGGCCGAGGCTGATAATGGCGTAATAGCCGCCCAGCATGGCGCCGGAGAGAAGTCCGTTGGCGATGTCGATGAGCGTCCAGTAGAGGTCTTCGCTCATCAGCCGAAGCTCTCCATTCCAACCCCGAAATATGCGGCGCTGACCTGCTCCTCGGTAAACTCGGTGGGCTTACCCTCCAGCACGACTTGACCTTCGAGCATCACGAACACCTGTGATGCGACGCCGAGCGCGCGTTTCATGTCCTGTTCGATCACGATCACCGTCACGCCGCGGTCGTGGATCTGGCTGACCTTCTGATAGATGTCGTCAACCACGAACGGGGCCAGGCCGAGCGACAACTCGTCGAACAGGATCAGCTCAGGCGACGACATCAGGGCCCGCCCGACGGCCACCATTTGCTGCTCGCCGCCGGACATCTCCGAGACGATCTGCCGTCGACGCTCGGCCAGGATGGGAAACAGCGCGTAGACCTCGTCCAGCCGCTCCTTCAGATCGGCCCGACAGCGAGGCAGGTAGGCCCCCGCCATGAGGTTTTCTTGCACCGAGAGCCGCGAGAATAGGCGGCGTCCTTCGGGCACCATGGCGATGCCCGCATTGACGATGTCCTCGGTCGCGAGGTGCTCGATGGCGCGGCCTTCGAACTCGATCCTTCCCTCGATACGAGCGAGGCGGCCGCGGTTCATCAACCCCACCAAGGATTTCAGCAGGGTGGTCTTACCCGCGCCGTTCGCACCGATAATCGAGAGAATCTCGCCGCGCTCGATCTCGAAACCGATATTGGTGAGCGCACGAAGCTCGCCGTAATAGGCGGAAAGACCCGCGACTTTGAGAAGCGGTCCGTCGTCTTCAGGCGCCAAGATAGACACGGCGAACTTCCGATGCGTTTATCACCTCCTGCGGTGGCCCGGAGACCAAAAGCCGTCCCGCGTCCAAGGCGATGAGACGGTCGGTCGCGGTCAGCATGGTCTTCATCACATGCTCGATCCACACCACCGTGATGCCCGAATCCCTAATGCCGCGAATGAGCTCGATGAACCGCTCGACCTCGGCATCGGTCAGCCCGGCCGCCACCTCGTCGATCAGAATGAGTTTGGGTTGCATGGCGAGTGCGCGCGCGAGCTCGTGGCGCTTGCGGGTAAGAAGCGGCAATCGGCCGGCGAGCGTGTTGCGCTCCGCCCGCAGCTCCATCGCCGCGATGACGCGTTCGACCCAGGCCGCCGCCGCCGCCTCATCCAAATCGCCGCCGAACCGAGCGGCGACCATGAGGTTGTCGAGCACGGTCATATGGGTGAACGGGCGCGGGATCTGATAGGTCCGGGCGAGACCCGCGCGGGCGCGATCGTGGGCCGGCAACCGGGTTAAATCGGCACCGTCGAATCGGATGTGCCCGGAATCGGCCCGGATGTTACCGGCGAGCAGGCCGAACAGCGTGGTCTTCCCGGCGCCATTCGGCCCAATGATCCCGAGTATCTCGCCTTGCCGTACGTCGAAGGAAATCCGGTCGGCGACCTTCAACGCGCCGAAAGATTTGCAAAGCCGAGAAACGTTCAGAATTTCGGTCATCGTGCCGGACAGACGAAAGACCAAGACGGCGTACACATTTCGGACCATCCCTACGGACGAGGTGGTGCGGCGACGCCGGGCGCCGCACCACCTCCGCGCTCTATTGCTGGTAGAGGCGCATCTCCGCCGTCTTCATCACGTCCGGATAGACGGCGTTGTAGACGTTGTCCTTGACCCAGCGGTTTGTCTCGGAATCTACCCGCCACTGGGCGCCGCCGAGCGGTTGAACCGAATAGTGCTGCTCGTTGAACGAGACCCGACCGACAACCGTATCGAGATCAGTCTCGCTCAAGGCCTGGAGGAGCGCCGCCCGATCGGTCGTGCCCGCCCGCTGCAAAGCGTCGAACAGCACGTCATAGGAGGCGTCCGTATAGGCCAGCGGCGGCGAGTAATATTTGTCGGGATTGGCGCTCTCATAGGCATCGACCAATCCCTGGCCCGTGTAGCCGCCATATTTCGACGAGCCCGGATAGGCCGGCGACCAGAAATTCACGCTCAGGATGTCGATTCCGAATTCGCCGAGCGCGCGCATCGCCTCCGGATAACCGGTCGCTTTGTCGATGATGTACATCCGCGGCTTGAAGCCGGCTTGAGCGGCTTGTTGCAGATAGTTCTGCAAGTCGGGCGGCGCCAGCACGCCGGTAACGACCTCGACCCGCCCACGCTTGAACTTGTTGATGATCGCCGAGAAATCGGGAATGCCCTGCTCGAAGCGGCCGGGATCGACCGGCTCCCAACCCTCGCCCTTGAAGGTCGGATCGAAGAGGCTCGCGAAGACCACGCCGTCCGGGTCGTTCGGATAGAGATAGCCGATCTTCCCGTTAAACCCACCGGGCAGGGACTTGATCATCCCGACGTGATTGGCCACCAGGTCCGGCACACCGAAGAAGAAATGGTGCGTGTAGCTATAGGTCTTCGGTTTACCGTCGGGGCCGAACAGCCACGCCTCGACCGGCGTATTCGACGTGATGCAAGGCACCTCATAGCGCTCGCACAAGTCGGACGGCGCGTTGGTCGTGTCGGGTGTGCCTTGGGCGAAGACCACGTCAACTTTCTCGGCCAGGATCGCCCGTGTCGCGGCCTCACCGGAGCCGGCCATCGTGCCCTTCGAATCGAAGATCTCGAATTCGATCTTGCACTGCTGATCACCGACCTGCAGACCGCCGGCCTCGTTGATGGGGTCGACCTTGTTGTGGTCCAGCCAGGGGGTCTCGCGCCCCATGTCGAGGAGCGGACCGGTGAGCGGCACCACGCGCCCGACCGTGACGACGCACGCCTCGGCCGCCGCGACGGGCGCTGCCTGCCAGAACGCGCTCACGAAAGCCATCGCGAATGCCGCAAGTAAGAGTAGCTTCTTCATCTTCATCTCCCCGGTTCGTTTTTCTGCTCTACACTTTGAATTCGACGACGGCGGCACCAGCACCATAGGTCGGACCGTAGGCGTGAATACGGGCGCCATAGTAGCGGCCGCCGGTCGCGCCCTGGATCCACGCGAAATGCTTGAAGCCCATATCGACTCTTGCTTCCGCTGCGTAGTCCGCGCAGATCCGCTCGACCTCCTGCGTCTCGCCTTTCTCCAGGAGGTTCAGAACACGCCGGTTCCAACGGTCGTCTTCATCGCTCGCGATGCGGTCGCCAGCGATATCGATCTCGTCACGGAAAATTGTGCCCGAAAGGCCGCCGACGGCCACAGCCGCGAACCGCTTGCCCTGCGCAATTGCGGCCTCTGCGGCTGCAGTCCCGATTCGTTGGGTGGTCTCGAAGTCATGATAGAGATTGTTCGCCGCCAGCACGAAGCGCTGCCCGCCGCCGGGGTCAAGACTGTTGCTGGCGACGATCGCCCCGGTATCGACCGGGAACTCATCGTAGTCGACCCCTTTCGAGCGAATCCCAAGCGCGTTGGCACTCTCGATGCACGCATGGGCGAGTTCGGTGTCGATGTGCAGGTCGAACGGCAGGTCGCCAAACTCGTACCAGTTTTCGTCGACATGCACCCCCTGCAGCCGGGGGCTTTCCTGCCAAAGCTCGTCGAGTACCGCTATCCACTGAGTGGAGTAGAGAAGAACGGCATCCGGACGCGCCGCGGCGAGCGCGCGGGCGGCTTTTTCGTAGCCGGCGGCAAGCGCCGACCACGGCGGGTTGTCCTTACGCAAATACGGCAGAGGAGAGCCCGGGACCAGGAACGCGGCGACGAGGCTCATTGTCAGGAGCCGGACGCCGCAAGAGGCGCCGTCACGCGGTGCGCGTCCGCGGGCGTCATGCCGGCCTCAGCGAGGTTCCATTCCATGACCGCATTTCCGGTGCCGATCACCGTGCCGTAGCCGTGCAGCTTGCCGGCCAGCTTGGGATAGCCCATCGCCGCGAACATCCAGGTGAAAGCGCCGGATTTGACCTCCGCGAAGGCCTCCTGGATGAACTGGGGAAGGATGTCGAACACCTCGTCGGTTCGTCCCTGCCGCAACAGCTCGATGATCCGCATGTCCCACCGGTAGCCCTCATGGTTGAACGGATGTTCGCATGACATGTCCTCAGGCAGGGACGGCTCCTCGTGGAAATGGAAGTGGCTCAGCGTGTTCGAGGCCAGGAGAACCGCACGGCGACCGGTTTCCTCGATCGCCTCCAGCGTCGCCTTGCCCAGCAGGTCCATCTCCTCAAGGCCTTCTTCGGTCGTGAGGTAATAGGGCGAGTTGTTCGCAGAGATGCCCACCATCGGGATATCCCACTCGGGCCGTATCATGTGGAGCGTCGTGATCGTGCCGTAGTCCACCCGAAACTTGGGGTTGCGCATGACCTTTGCGACCAGGCCCTTTTGCCGGGCCTTGTCACAGCAGGCCTCGGCCAGTTCGACATCCACGTTGAGGTCGAAGCTGTACCGGAACAGGTTCGGGAAGATCGGATCGACCGATTTCCCTGAAAGCTTCTCCACGCCGAGGAAATGATGGCCGAGCTGGGTGATCCAATGGGGTGAATGGACCAGAAGCACGTCCGGCTTCAATCGATCGAGGCTTTCTCGCGCATGCTCGTAGGCCCACCTCAAAGGTTCCCAGCCACCCTCGGACCTCGGCTCGTTTTGCGGCGGGTTCTCGCCATAGACGAGGTGCGGTGGATGGGGAGCAAGATAGCCCGCGAGAATTGTACCCTTCGCCACGGCCGCCCCTCCCGTTCCTTCAGGCTTCCTGGGTGAGCACGGGCCGGCCAAAGCCTGCCCGTCGCTGTCTCGCGCCAGGATATGTCAAAACAAGCGGCACCCGCCAGAGCGCCGTCCTAACCCGACTTCCGCAACTCGGGGGTCATGAAGGTTTTAACCCATTGATTTTCCGCGATCGGACCCCCAAAGGTCGGCACTACAGGGCGCCGAAGGGAGAGGCGTTCCGTGCGCCGTCAGGCGGAGATCCGCGGCGCGGGTTGTTTCGGCAGGGTCAAGCCAAGCTGGTGCAGCAGTAATTCGTGCTCCTTGTTCGGCCGGGTGTGGCGCGGCAGGACGAGGTGCCGGCCGTCGATGGTCGGCAGGTGGACGTCCACCATCTGGATGGTGGCGAACGTCTTGAGGATGGCGCGTGGGGTGAGGCCAGCGGCGTGTGGCCGGGCGAGGTTCTTCAGGGTGACGAGCAGGCAGTAGGCGATGAATGAGACGAAGATGTGCGCCTCGATCCGCTCTTCGCGCTGATGGAAGATGGGCCGGATCGCGAGGTCGTGCTTGAGTTCCTTGAACGCCTGCTCGATCTCGATGAGCTGCATGTACAGGCGCCAGAGCGTGGCGGGATCTTCGGCGACCATGTTGGATCGCAACAGATAGCGGCCCTCGCGGCGGCGTACGCGGCGCAGCCGGTCGCGCCGCAGGCGGAATGAGAAGCCGTCCGCAGCGAGCTCCTTGTCGGTCTCGGGCACACCGATGTCGACCAGGCTCCAGGCCCGGCCCGCTTCCTTCTTGGCGGCACCGAGCTTGAGCATCAGCTGATCCCGGCTGTTGGACTGGCGTTGCAGCTCGCCCAGCCGGCGCCACAGTTTCTTCAGCCGGCGCCGGCGCATGCCGCGTTCCTTGAGGAGCCGCCCCTCGCTGCGCACCAGGACGTAAAGCTCTCCGTCTTCGGCCAACAGCTTGACGTCTACGGACTGGCGCACCTCCTGCCAGGGCAGGTCCAGGAACGCCTTCTCAAGCCGCGTCAGCCGGCCCTTGGGCGTGCCCACCAGATAGCGCACCGGCGCATCGCCCTCGCGCATCAAGGCCAGCGTCTCCTCGGTGGGAATGCCGCGGTCCATGATCCAGATCCGGTCGGAGCGACCGTATTGCCGTTCGATCTTCTCCAGGAACTCCGCCAGCGTGGTCTGGTCGGCGGTGTTCCCCGGCATCACCTCGTAGGCCAGCGGAAAGCCCTCGGGCGTCACGATCAGCGCGATCACCACCTGCACGCAGTCCGGGCGCCTGTCCCGGCTGTAGCCGAACCGGCGCTTGTCCTCGAACGGCGGGTCGCTCTCGAAGTAGGTCGAGGTCAGGTCGTACAGCAGCACATCGAAGCGCACGTCGAACAGCGTCGCCCAACGGGCGCGAAGGAACGAGAAGAACTCCTGCTTATGGAGCAGCAGCTTGTCGAGGCAGCGATACAGCGTGTCGTCGGCGATCGCCCGATCGCAGCCCAGAAGATCGCGCAACGCGCTGTGCTCGTACCAGTGACGGTGGAGACGCCACTCGCTCCCCGGGTCGATCAGTCGGTAGCAGACCTGGATCTTCAGGATGTCCAGCCACCTCGTGCCTTGACGGCTCGGGGTCAGGCGCGGGCCCCAGAAGCGGTCCAGATCAAGCCGATCCCACAGGACCAGGGCCAGCCAGCACGCCCCCCATTGGCGCGGGTCGTGCAGGGCCACGTCCGCGACGTTGATCTTGACCACCTCGCAGTCCAGCGCCGGCGCCTCCCGATCCTCGGGAAACAGCGCCATCTGCCGAGACCCCGACTTGCCCTCCACAACCTCGATCGAGCGGCACCACGCCGCGCGCTGGCTGTCGTTGATCTCGCCGAGATGGAGAACGTGGCGCTGAACAACGCGGCCGCCGCGGACCCGGACGTTCTC
This sequence comes from Alphaproteobacteria bacterium, assembly GCA_965248825.1. GTDB lineage: Bacteria > Pseudomonadota > Alphaproteobacteria > UBA828 > UBA828 > WTGU01. The sequence continues at coordinate 647,823 of CBDFKL010000006.1, forward strand.
CACCACGCTCCAGTAGCGGTGCTCCTTGCCGTCCTTAAAGCGTCTCTTGCAGCGCACGAACATGAGGGTAGCGTCCGGCGCTTCGCCAGCACAATCAAGGGGGTAGGTCGGCACTACACGCGGTTCCGGAGAGCCAAAGACCGGAAATCCGCCACTTTCCGGGCCGAAAAACCGTCAAATTAGCCGAATGCCGTGCCGAGTTGCGGAAGTAGGGCTAACACTCGGCCGGGTCCTCGACGAGATCCTGGCCGACGGCTCGGAGACCCGTTCGGCGGTCGTGGCGATCCGGCCATTGATGCTGACCGACCCGCAACACCCGTGGCGGCGCATCCGGGCACGCGCCGGGCTCGACGACGTGCGCATCCTCGATCTCCGTTACAGCTTCGCCTCGCGCGCGATACCGTCAAGGCCTCCGCCGCCCGCATCGGCGACAGCATCGAACGCGATCTGGAGGCGGTGGAAGACGACAGCAACGAGGCAGCAGCTCGATAGTGCCGACGCGCTTCACGATATCGTCAGAGCATCTACATCACGGCCGCCGTAAAGAATTCTGAGGAACGTCACGGTGTCCGCGCTCACATGGAAAGCGATGGTCACCCGTCGCTCGAAACCGATGACCCGCAGGCCGGGAAACAGGTCGTCCCGCCGCATACCTCGTTCCGGAAAATCCGCAAACTCCCGACAATAGGTCTCGATGCGTTCCACATAGGCCATGGCCCGACCGGCGTCCGCACGCTCGGCGATGAACAGGTACAGGTCCTTGAGATCGTCGCGGGCTTCGGGCGCGAAGACGACCTTATGCATCGCGTCCGGGGTTCTTCACACGCCCGGCGTGGAGGTCTCGGATTTCGCCGAAGACCCGGTCGGCGGAGATCGCGCGTCCGGGATCGGACCCCATTGCGGCCGCGACCGGCACGACCTCTTCGCGCAGCCAGCGCTCGACGGCAGCGTCGCGTTCCTGCAAGGCCCGCAGGCCCGCGCGTATCACTTCGCTGCTCGTGGCATAGGCGCCGGAGGCGACGAGGCTATCGATATATCTTGCCTGTTCGCCGGGCAGGCTGAATGTCCGTTTATGGGAAGCCGCCATCGTCAAAACCTTCAGGTGAGATGATCTTCTCTCATGGTGTGATAATTTCATACTCAATTCCAGGGCCGCGTGATCCCCGCAACAATCGCCGGTGAGTACCCGTTGTTGGGTAAATCACAGTCCGTCCGCGTCGACCGCGACTTGCGCGTTGTAGCACCGGCGAAACTCGTGGCGCGCGCTCGACCAATTGCGCAATCTCCCTGCGCAACTGATCGACCAGCGCTCCCGCCCGGTCGTAGCGCACATTGCGATGACGGCTCGCGTTCACATCGACCTGGGTGCCATCCACGCTCACCGTGCCGACCCGCGACACCTCCACCGCCCGGGGGAGTGATCACTCATCCCAAGATCCGGGAAAAGTCCGACAGACTGTTACCTCGACGATTTGTGGAAATCGAAGGTCATTTCGACCGTGGCTCCAAGGGGGAGGGCGTGAACGCCGACAGCGGTTCGCGCCGGCGGTTGAATATCCTCGGTGAACACGGCCTCCCAGGCCTCGTTGATCGCCGGGAATTGCTCGAAAACCGTGGTGTAGATGGTCGCCGATACCATGTTCTCCAAGCCAAGGCCGATCTCGGGCAACGCGGAAACGAGGTTATGAAGGATCTTCGCCGCCTCCGGCCCCGGTCCGCCCGCCTCCAGGGCGCCGGTCTCGGGGTCGAGCGCGATCATTCCGGCGAAGCGATAGAGCGGCCCCGCCTTGATGCAAGGGCTATAGCGAAAACGCGGCCGCGGCAGAGCCTCAGCAAAGACGGCGACCGGGCTACAACTTGACACAGATGTTTCTCTGCTCCGCGTAGAAGTTGAGCGAATGAAGCCCACCCTCGCGGCCGATCCCGGACAATTTGACTCCGCCGAACGGCGTTCGCAGATCGCGGAGGAACCAGCAATTGATCCAGACGATGCCGACGCGAATCCGGCGCGCCACGCGGTGCGCGCGCGACAGATCTCGAGTCCATAGCGCGGTCGCGAGGCCGTACTCGCTGTCGTTCGCGCGCGCGATCGCCTCGTCTTCGCCGTCGAACGGCGCGATGTGGCAGACCGGCCCGAATATCTCCTCGCGCACACAACGCGCGCCGTCGGAGAGGCCGGTCCAAATCGTCGGCTGTATATAAGACCCGCCGTCGCGCTCGTCTCCGAACCCCGGCACGCCGCCGCCGGTCACGACGTCCGCACCCTCCTCGACGGCGAGATCGTAATACGCGCGCACCTTCGCACGATGCTCGGCGGAGATGAGCGGCCCCGTCGTGCATTCTTCGGCCCACGGGTCGGCAAGAACGAGCGCCTCGGCCCGTTCCTTCAATGCCGAGACGAAACGCTCATAAATCGGGCGCTCGACATAGATGCGCTCGGAACTGAGGCAGACCTGCCCGCAGTTTGCGAACACCGATCGCGTGGTGCCTTCGATCGCGGCGTCGAAATCGGCATCGGCAAAAATGACCGCCGCGTTCTTTCCGCCGAGCTCGAACGAAAGCGGCTTCACGGTATCGGCGGCCGCCTTCATGATGGCGGCGCCCGTCTTGCTTTCGCCGGTGAAGGTGAGCGCGTCGATCCCGGGGTGGCGAGACAGCCATTCGCCCGCTGAATCAGGCCCGAAGCCATGCACCACATTGAATACGCCGGGCGGTACGCCGGCGCTGTCCATCACCTCGGCGAGCAGGGTCGCGGTTGCGGGCGTCTCCTCGGACGGTTTGGCAACAACCGTGTTCCCGCTGGCGAGCGCAGGCGCAACCTTCCAGGTGAGCAGGAGCAGCGGCAGGTTCCATGGTGCGATGACGCCGACCACGCCGTGCGGCTCTCGAACCGTGTAGTTCAATGCGCCCCGACCATCGGGCGTATCCATCTCGAAGCAGTCGGTCCCGGCGGTGCCGATCAAATCGGCGAAGAGCCGAAAATTGGCCGCTCCTCGGGGGATGTCGACGGCTCGAGCGAGAGAAGCCGGCTTGCCCGTATCGGCCACTTCGGCCGTGAGGAAATCATCGAAGCGCGCCTCAATCCCGTCGGCGACCCTGTGAAGCAGCGTGCAGCGCTCGGCGACCGGCATCACGCGCCACGCCGTTTCAAGGGCATGCCGTGCCGCCAGGACGGCGGCATCGACGAGCGGCCGGTCCGCTTCATGCACCCGAGCGACGATCGCGCCGTTCACCGGCGTCACGTCGTCAAACAGCCTGTCGGTCGCCTCGAAACGGCCGCCGACATAGTTGCTCAGCTCCTTGATGCCCGGATAGGTCTCGGTCGCGTGCGTGGCCATTGGATCCCAACTCCGAGGGGCGCGCTGACGGCTGGCGGGGGCCGGCGCTCGACCGCGCTATCTGCGCAGCGTATTGAGACTGGCATGCCGTAGCAAGTTCCGTAATAGTTTGGAAAACAAGACACTGAGCGGCGGGACGGCGACCGCCAAGCGGGCACCGTCACCACGGAGGAGATCGTACCCATGGGCGCGGGTGGCATCATTCTCATCATCGCTGTGATCCTTGCCGTTATCGGGATCGCATGGCTCTTGTTCTGGTGGCTCTACGAGCGGGCATCCAAGGAGATGTCGTTCGTGCGCACCGGCGTGGGCGGCGAGAAGGTGGTCATGAACAGCGGCGCCTTCGTCTTGCCCGTTCTTCACAACACCACCGCCGTCAACATGAAGACGATGCGTCTCGACCTGGCGCGCGAGAAGGATCAAGCGCTGATCACCCGCGATCGCATGAGGGTCAACGTCGCGGCCGAGTTTTTCGTCCGGGTCCGACCCGATGCCGAGGCAATCGCGGCAGCCGCGCAATCCCTCGGATCGAAGACCCTGGATGCGGAGCAGTTGCGGCCCTTGCTGGAAGGCAAGTTCGTTGATGCATTGCGGGCGGTCGCGGCTGAGCGAGACATGCAGACATTGCACGAGCAGCGGATCGCCTTCGTGCGTAGCGTGCGTGAGGCGTCGGCGCGAGAAATCGAAAGCAACGGCTTGGAACTCGAATCGATCTCACTCACGGGCCTGGATCAAGCGAGCCGCGAATATTTCAATCCAAACAATGCGTTCGACGCGGAGGGCTTGACCAAGCTCACGGCGGAGATCGAAACGCGGCGGCGCGCGCGCAACGAGATCGAACAGGACGCGGAAGTCGCGATTCAAGAAAAAAATCTCGAGGCGGAGCGCCTCAAGCTGGAAGTCGCCAAGCAGGAGGAGCATGCACGCCTGCAGCAGCAAAAGGAGATCGCGATCCGGCGCGCACAGCAGAAGTCGGAGATCGCGGCCGAGGAGGCCGAGCGAGATCGGCTCACGGAGGAATCTCGGGTCAATGCACGCGAGCAGATCGAGCTCACTCAAATCACCTTCGAGCGCATCGTCGCCGAAGCGCGCCTGGACTCAGAGCAGGTGGTCCGCGAGCGCGAAGTGGCCCGAGATGCCTCGGTCGAACTGGCCCGGTTCGAAAGAGACATCACGGTGGCCCGGCGGTCGACGGACCAATCGCGCGCCCAGGCCGACGCTGAAACGGCGCGCTCGCAAGCCGTGAAAGCGAGCGAAGCCGTGACCACGGTGCGCGAGGTCGAACGGGCGGAGCGACAGAAGGCGATCGAGTTGGTCGCGGCGCGCCAAGAGGCGGAGCGGGCTGCGATCGATGTGGTCGTCTCGGCGGAAGCCCGGCGCCAGGTCGCGGCAGAACAGGCGGAAGCCAGCCACATTCAGACGGAAAGCGAGGTGAACCGCTTGCGCCTCCTCGCAACGGCCGAGGCGGACGCGGAAAAACAACGGGCGGGTGCAGCAGACGTGCGCAGCGCCGTGGAAGCAAAAGCCAAGCGCGCCTTGCACGAAGCAGATACCGCGCTCACGCCCGCGCTCATCGAACTAAAGGTCAAGATGGCCATTATCGAGCGGTTGCAAGACATCATCGGTGAAACGGTCAAACCGCTCGAAAACATCGAGGGTATCAAGATCGTCCATGTCGACGGCCTCGGCGCTGGCGCCAGTGGGGGCGGAGATGGCCGTCCCGGCAATTATGCGGAGCAGCTCACGGACAGCGCGCTGCGCTATCGAGCCCAGGCCCCGATCGTCGATGCGCTGCTCAAGGAGATCGGCATGCCCGGTGCAGATCCAGGCCGTCTCGCCGACTTGCTGGATCGCTTGTCTCGCCAAGCCGGGGAAAGCGACTAGCCAGGGACGGCAGAAAATGTCGGTCGCCGAGGGGCAATTGCGCCGATTTGAGGAAGACGGATCCCTCGTCACCGAACGCAGCCGGAGGCCGGGACGTGGCGACCGCGACGCAGGAATCGAGACACAAGGAGCCTGTGGCGCTTCGCGCAAGTAGCGAAGCGGTTGCTGCGGCGCTCGAGCTTCTTGCGCGCGACGACGCCGCGGTCGTCCCGCTGCTGGCGCCGGCGGCCTGCGGGGCGCTCATCGACGCATCGGCAGACCTCGCCTTTCGCCGCGCCAAGCCGGTGATTGGCGAGGGCGAACGCGCCGTTCGTCAGGATTTCGACATCTGCCTCGCGATTCCCCAAGAGCACCCGCTCCGGCGCTTGGCCCGCGACCTCGAACGCCTGATCGCCGGCGCGCTCGATCGGATGGCCGCGCCACCCCTCACCGACTTCCGGATCAACGATCTGGTGATGCAACGCTACCCGCCGGGCGCGCACGGCATCACGCCGCACCGCGATCACGTCCGCTATATCGGCCTCGTCGCGATCGTTCAGCTCAGCGGCGATGGGCGCTTCTGCGTCTGCGACGATCGCCCCGGCAACGGCGCGCGCGAACTCCCGGCCGGGCCCGGCGATGCGATTCTGATGCGCGCACCCGGCTTCGCCGGCCGCCGCGACCGGCCGTTCCATTTCCTCGACGACATTACGGCCGAGCGCTACGGCTTCGGCATGCGCTGCGAGCGAAGCCCGCGATGACTGAAATCTAGTCGGTGCCGAACAGCCGGTCGCCCGCATCGCCCAGGCCGGGAACGATATAGGCTTTCTCGTCGAGACGCTGGTCGAGGCTGGCAGCCCAGACCTCGACGGTGTTGTGGCGCTCGTTGAAGGCGCGCATGCCTTCGGGCGAGGCGACCATGGCCATGAACCGGACGTTCTCGTCGCCGACCCCGTTCCGATTGAGCAGATCGACCGCGTATGACGCGGAATAGCCGGTCGCGAGCATCGGGTCGACCAGGATGAACAGACGGTTCTTGTCCTCGGGCAGCCGCACATAATACTCGACCGGACGGTGGGTATCGGGGTCGCGGTAGAGCCCGATATGGCCGATCGGCGCTGTGGGCAGAAGCTCCGCCAAGCCCTCCGCCATCCCCAAGCCCGCCCTCAGGATGGGCACGATCGCCGGCTTGCGGCCGCGCAGAATCGGCGCTTCCATCGGCGTGAGGGGTGTTTTGATCGCCATCGTGTCCATCGGCAGGCCACGGGTGATCTCATAGCCGATGAGCAGCGCAATCTCGCGCAAGAGCGCGCGGAAGAGCGGGGTCTGGGTTCCCTTGTCGCGCAGATGGCTGAGTTTGTGCTGAACCAGCGGATGGTCGACCAGGTGCAGGTTGGTGAATGCGCCAACATTGCTCATGACGTGCTTCCCGATCGTTGGCCCTCATAAAGGGACGGGGCGATGTGGGGCATGAGCAGCCTGAACGGAATCAGCAACAAGCTCGCCATCGCGACCTTGATTCCGTAATCGCCGAGCGCCCACGTATCCCAGGGCAGGTCGGTGTAGGCGAAGGCCGCACTAAAGAAGATCGCGGTGTCGAGCGCCGAGGCCGAAAGCGATGAGACCAACGGCGCGCGCCACCAGATCCCGCGGCGCAAGCGGTGGAACAGCGCAATATCGAAGAGCTGCGCGCAGATGAAGGCGAAGCCCGAAGCGAGGGCGATGCGCACGCCATCCATCAGCGGAAGCTCCGCCGCGACTGAAAGAATGACCGACAAGGCCATGCCGAACGGAAAGCCGACATAAGCGACCGTGCGGGCGCGCCCGGGTCCGTGGGCCCGATTGGTCAAATCGGCCACCAGAAACGCGAGGGGATAGGTGAACGCGCCCCAGGTCAGCCAATCGTTGATCGGATATTGAACGGCGACGTTCGAAACTCCGATCACACCCATCATTGCGACGATGGGGAGCCATAACGGTCCCAGGGTGGCCGCCTTCATGGCCGCGGACTATACGGTGCCGGCCGGGTGAGGCCAACTCGGTTGGCGCAGAAAGAGGGGTCAATCCGCGGCGTTTGCCGCAAGCGCGTTCTTGACCTGACGTTTGACGCGTCGCGCGCCTTTGGAAAGCCGCGAATCCGGTGTCCTCAGCAGATAGGCATCGAGCCCACCCCTTCGCTCGACCGTGCGAATCGCGCTCACCGCGACCCGAAGGCGCACCATCCGCCCCAGCGCGTCGCTGAGCAGCGCCTTGTCGTGCAGATTGGGCAGGAAACGCCGCCGGGTCTTGTTATGCGCATGACTGACATGGTTGCCGGTCAACACGCCCTTGCCGGTCAGCTCGCAGCGCCGCGCCATGGTCTCGGGCTCCATAAACCGAGGAGCGGTCTGTTTAGAGCGATCACGCACCGCGGTCAAGCGGGCCGCCGTCAGCCGCGCGGGCGCCCATAAAGCTCTCGACGATGCGCCGCGCGGCCGCCCCCGGCGTGAGCTCCTGCGCCGCTACCGCGGCCTCGAGCGTCGCGGCGATCGGCGCGAGCCGGTCGTCGGCGCGCAGCGCCGCGATCAGCGATTCCTCGACCTCATGCCACAGCCACGCCTTGGCCTGGACGGCGCGCTTCGCCTCGAGCGCGTCGTCCCGTGCCATGGTCGCCCGATGTCGCTCGATCGCAGTCCAGATCTCGTCGAGGCCGCGCCCCTCGCTTGCCGAGCAGGTCATCACGCAGGGTGTCCACGGCCCGCTTCTCCCGAACAGCGACAGGGCCGAGCCGAAGTCCGCTTCGGTGTGGGCGGCCTGGTCCGCTAGGACCCCATCGGCCTTGGTGACGACGACCATGTCGGCAAGTTCGACCACGCCCCGCTTGATGCCCTGCAACTCGTCACCGGCGCCGGGCTGAATCAGCAGCATGAAGAAATCGACCATGTCGGCGACCGCGACCTCGGACTGGCCGACACCGACAGTCTCCACCAGCACGATATCGAAGCCCGCCGCCTCGCAGGCAAGCATGGCATCGCGCGTCCGCCGGGCGACGCCGCCGAGGGTTCCGCCGGTCGGGGAGGCACGGATGAAGCTCCCTTTTCGCTGCGCCAAGCCGACCATGCGCGTCTTGTCCCCGAGAATCGAGCCGCCTGATCGCGTGCTGGACGGGTCGATCGCGAGCACGGCGATGCGATGACCGCGATCGATCACGAGTCCACCCAGTGCTTCGATGAATGTTGATTTGCCCACCCCCGGTGCGCCGGAAACACCGATACGGACTGCCTTTCCCGAATGCGCTAGAAATGTCTCGAGCAGATCCTCGGCCGCAGCGCGGTCGTCGTCCTGAGTCGATTCGATCAACGTGATCGCCGTCGCGAGCGCCCGCCGATCGCCGGCAAGGACGTTATCAGCCCGGGGAACCCGACCGACGGAGCGTTTGCCCTTCGCCATGGCGCCGGATGCTAGCATATCGACCACCCCCGACCTCGCCGCCATCTTGGAACGTCTGGAAGCGGCGGGACGGCCGGATGCGCTCGCGGGCATGGCACGTTATGCGATCGATACCGAGAACGCCTTAGGTGTCGCGATCCCGCAACTTCGGCGCATCGCGCGGGACTACGGCCCCAGCCACGTCACCGCGCTCGCGCTGTGGCAGACCGGTATTCACGATGCCCGCCTGCTCGCCACCATGGTCGCCGAGCCCGAGCGGACGACACCCGGCCTTTGCGATGCCTGGGCCGCGGATTTCCGCTCGTGGGATCTTTGCGACCAAGCTTGCACAAACCTGTTCCGCCATACCGGCTTTGCTCACAGCCTCATCGATCGCTACCGGAAGGCCGAGCCGGAGTTCGTCAAGCGCGCCGGCTTCACGATGATCGCGGTACTGGCCGTGCACGACAAAACGCCCGACGCCGCGGTCTTCACCCATTACCTCCGCGTGATTGAGGAATCGGCGAATGACCCGCGCAACTTCGTGAAGAAGGCCGTTAGCTGGGCGCTCCGACAAATCGGCAAACGCAATCGAACCCTCCACACGCGGGCGACGGCCGTTGCCGAGATCCTTGCCGGCCGGAACGATAGGACCGCGAGATGGATCGGAAATGATGCCCTTCGGGAACTGAGAAATCCGAAGGTCATGGCAAAGCTCGGCGTTCGATCCCGGTAGGCGCCCACAAGAGTCAAACGGGCGCCGGCTGATCGGCGAGCTCTCCATCTTCTTCTGCGAGCCGCTGCGCGAGCTCTTCCTTGAGCTCCGCGGCCTCCTGCTGGCGCCGCCACATTTCGGCATAGCGCCCGTTGCGCGCGAGCAGCTCGGCGTGCCGGCCCCGCTCGACGATACGACCGCCTTCGAGCACGATGATCTGGTCGGCATCGATGATGGTGGAGAGCCGATGAGCGATCATCAGCGTCGAGCGATCGCGGCTGACCTCGCGGAGATTCGCCTGGATCTCCTTCTCGGTCCGGGAATCGAGGGCCGATGTCGCCTCGTCGAACAGCAGGATCCGGGGCTGCTTGAGGATGGTCCGCGCGATCGCGACCCGCTGCTTCTCGCCGCCCGACAGCTTGAGGCCACGCTCGCCGACCAGGCTGTCATAGCCATCTGGCAGCCCCTCGATGAATGCGTGGATATGGGCGAGGCGTGCCGCTTCCTCGACCTCCGCGCGGCTCGCCTCCGGCCGGCCATAGGCGATGTTGTAGTAGATCGTATCGTTGAACAGCACGGTGTCCTGAGGGACGATTCCGATCGCCGCGCGCAGGCTCTCCTGCTGCACGTCGCGCAGGTCTTGCCCGTCGATCCGGACACTGCCGGCTTCGATGTCGTAGAAGCGGAACAGAATGCGCGAGATGGTCGACTTGCCGGCGCCGCTTGCACCCACGATGGCGACGGTCTTACCGGGCGGGACGCTGAACGAGACCCCCTCGAGAATGCGCCGGCGGGCCTCGTAGCTGAAGTGCACGTCGTCGAACTCGATCGCGCCTGCGCTGACCTCGAGCGGCGGTGCGTCGTCGGCGTCCTCGATTTCCCGGTTGACCGACAGGATGCCGAACATCGCCTCCATATCGGTCAGAGACTGCTTGATCTCCCGATAGACGAAGCCGAGGAAGTTCAACGGGATGTAGAGTTGGAGCAGATAGGTGTTGACCAGCACGAAGTCACCGATGGTCATGGTGCCGGCGGCGACCTCATTGCCTGCCATGATCGTGATGCCGGTCAGGCCGATCGAGATGATCAATCCCTGACCGATATTGAGGAGCGAGAGGCTGGTTTTGCTCTGCACCGCCGCTCGCTCATAGTGCTGCCGGGAGATGTCGAACCGCGCTGCCTCGTGCCCCTCATTGCCGAAATATTTGACCGTCTCGTAGTTGAGCAGGCTGTCGATCGCCTTGGTGTTGGCCTCGCTGTCCCGCTCGTTCATGCGCCGGCGATATTTCAGCCTCCATTCGGTGACCGAGAGCGTGAACGCGATGTAGGTGCCGATGGTGACGAAGGTGATGGCCGCGTAGACGATGCCGTAGAGCGCCCACAAGATGCCGCAGACCATGGTGACTTCGACCAGCGTCGGCAGCACGTTGAACAGCATGAAGGTGAGCAGGAACTCGATCCCCCTGGTGCCGCGCTCGATGGCCCGGCTGAGGCCGCCAGTCCGCCGCTCGATGTGGAAGCGGAGCGAGAGCCGATGCAGGTGATTGAAGATCTGGAGCGCGATCGTGCGGATCGCGCGCTCGGCAACCTTCGCGAAGACCGCATCGCGCAACTCTCCGAATGCGACCGTGAGCACGCGGAGCGCCCCATAGGCGAGCAGAATCGCGACCGGGACGACGATCACCGCCGCCGCGTCGTCCGAGAGGACGTCGACCACCTCCTTGTAGAGGAGTGGGACGTAGACGTTCGCGCCCTTGGCGCCGATCAGAAGGAGCACCGCGAGCATGACGCGGCCGCGCATCTCGAGAGAGCCGGGCGGCCACAGATAGGGCAACAGGGTGCGAAGCGTCTGCAGATGCGAGCGTTCGGACGGCGGGCTCTCGCGCGCCTCCCGATCGAGAGAAACCATGCGGCGGGCCGTGATCTTGTCGTTTCGCCTCGCCGATGGCGAAGCCCTGAGCCACTCACATAAGCATGAAGCGACCGCGGATCAATTCCCGGTGACACGGGGCCCGGCGCCGGCCCACGCGCCGGCGCTCGGCTCAGGCGGCTTTCTCGCGCCGGCGGATCAGTGTCATGATCTCGGAAGCGGCGTTCGGAATGTTGGTGCCCGGGCCATAGATCGCCGCGACGCCGGCCTCGCGCAGGAACGCGTAATCCTGCGGCGGAATGACGCCGCCGCAGACCACCACCACATGCCCGGCGCCCGCCTCGCGCAGCGCCTCGACGAGATCCGGCACCAGGGTCTTGTGCCCGGCCGCCTGGCTCGACACGCCGACGACGTGCACATCGTTCTCCAGCGCGTCGCGGGCGGCCTCCTGCGGGGTCTGAAACAAGGGGCCGATATCGACGTCGAAACCGATGTCGGCGAACGCCGTGGCGATCACCTTGGCGCCACGGTCGTGCCCGTCCTGGCCGAGCTTGACCACCAGCAAGCGCGGCCGGCGCCCCTCCGCCTCGGCGAAGAGCGCGGTCTCGCGCTGGATGCTCTCGAACGCCGCGTCTTGCGCATAGGCCGCGCCATAGACGCCCGAGACGGCGCGGACGGTTGCCCGATGGCGGGTGAACACGGCCTCCAGCGCGTCGGAGACCTCGCCGACCGTGGCCCGCGCGCGCATCGCCTCGATCGACAGCGCGAGCAGGTTGCCATCCGCGCGGGCGGCCTCGGCCAGACCATCGAGCACCGCGCGGCACGCGCTCTCGTCTCGTTCGTCTCTGACGGCGGCGATCCGGGCGATCTGCGCGTCACGGACCGCCTGGTTGTCGACATCGAGCAGTGCGGGCATGTCGTTGGTATCCGCGGCATAGCGGTTGACGCCGACGACGACGTCCTCGCCCCGATCGACCCGCGCCTGGCGCCGCGCCGCGGCTTCCTCGATGCGGAGCTTGGGCATGCCGGCGGCCACCGCCTTGGTCATGCCGCCGAGCGCTTCGACCTCATCGATCAGCTGCGCCGCTTCCCGGGCCAGTGCATCGGTGAGCGCCTCCACGTAGTAGGAGCCGCCGAGCGGGTCGACGACGCGGGGCACGCCGGTTTCGTCCTTCAGAATCAATTGAGTGTTCCGCGCGATCCGGGCCGAGAAGTCGGTCGGCAAGGCGACCGCCTCATCGAGAGCATTGGTGTGGAGCGACTGGGTCCCGCCGAGGACCGCCGCGAGCGCTTCGTAGGCCGTCCTGATCACATTGTTGTAGGGATCCTGCTCCGCGAGGGAAACGCCCGATGTCTGGCAGTGGGTGCGCAGCATCACGGAGCGCGGGTCTTCGGGCTCGAACTGACGCATCAGGCGGGCCCACAGCAGCCGCCCTGCGCGGAGCTTCGCAATCTCCATGAAAAAATTCATGCCGATACAGAAAAAGAAGGAGAGCCTCGGCGCGAAGTCGTCGATCGCGAGACCGCGGGCCCGTGCGGCGCGCACATATTCCAGGCCGTCAGCGAGGGTGAAACCGAGCTCCTGAACCAGCGTCGCGCCGGCCTCCTGCATGTGATAGCCGGAGATCGAGATCGAATTGAACCTCGGCATGTGCGAGGCGGTATAGGCGATGATATCGGCGACGATCCGCATGCTCGGCTCGGGCGGATAGATGTAGGTGTTGCGGACCATGAATTCCTTCAGAATGTCGTTCTGAATGGTCCCGGCGAGGCGTTCCCGGCTCGCGCCCTGCTCTTCCGCCGCCACGATGTAGGCCGCGAGCACCGGCAGAACCGCCCCGTTCATGGTCATCGAGACGCTCACCTCGCCGAGCGGGATGCCGTCGAACAGAATCTTCATGTCCTCGACGGTGTCGATCGCGACGCCCGCCTTGCCGACATCGCCCCGGACACGAGGGTGATCGCTGTCATAGCCGCGGTGGGTCGCGAGGTCGAAGGCGACGGAGAGGCCCTTCTGGCCGCCGGCGAGGTTGCGCCGGTAGAACGCATTCGACTCTTCGGCGGTGGCGAAGCCGGCATATTGCCGGATCGTCCAGGGTCGGTTGGCAAACATGGTCGCCCGCACGCCGCGCGTGAAGGGCGCGAATCCGGGCAGGCCCGGTTGATCCTGGAGCGCTTCCAGATCGGCCGCGGTGTAGAGCGGCTTGACCCCGATGCCCTCGGGCGTCTCCCACGCAAGGGATTCCGGCCCCGCGCCGGCAAGCTCCCCAGCGGCGAGGGCTTCCCAGTCGGAGAACGTCTTCTTCGGGAAGTCGGCCATGCCGTCGCGCTCCCTTTCGCGACTGCAAAAAGTATCGGTCATGGCAGGTGACCGGTCAATCAACGCCCGGCTGCATGGTTGCGACGGTCGTGATCCCTACCCCCAGAGCGCCGCCGCCGGTGGTTCCAGAACCGTGCGGCGGTAGCTGAGGCCCGGGTCGCGATCCTTCGCCAGCAGCAGCGGGCCGTCGAGATCGACATAGTCGGCGTGCCCGGCGAGCAGCACCGCCGGCGCCATGGCGAGCGAGGTCCCGACCATGCAGCCGACCATGATCCCAAGGCCCGCGGCCTTCGCATCGGCGATGAGCGCGAGCGCCGCGGTCAGGCCGCCCGTCTTGTCGAGCTTGACGTTGATGAGCTGATAACGGTCCTCGAGCCGCGGCAGATCGGCCGTCGTATGGCAGCTCTCGTCCGCACAGAGCGGGAGCGCGAAGTGCCGGCCGGCAAGGACCGCGTCCTCGCTTGCCGGCAGCGGTTGCTCCACCATCTCGACACCAAGAGCGCCGAATGCGGGCAGGAACTCCTTCAGCATTGCCGCCCTCCAGCCCTCGTTCGCGTCGACGATCAGCCGCGCGTTCGGTGCATTCTCGTGGACGGCGCGGATTCGCGCGAGATCGCCCTCGCCGGTGACCTTGAGCTTGAGCAGCGGCAGATCGGAATGGCGCGCCGCGGCACGGCCCATATTCTCCGGCGTGTCGAGGCTGAGCGTCATCGCGGTCGTGCAGGGGCGCGGCGGCGCCAACCCCGCCAGCTCCCAGGCGCGGCACCCGGATTGCTTCGCCTCCAGATCCCAGAGCGCGCAGTCGACCGCGTTGCGGGCGGCACCGGCCGGGAGCGCGTCGAGCAACGCTTCTCGGGTCAGGCCGCCTTCGATCGCCCGGCGAACGCCTTCGATCTCCTCGCGCACGCCGACCGGCGTCTCGTCATAGCGTGGATAGGGAACGGCCTCGCCGCGCCCCGTAAGACCTGCCTCCGAAAGCTCGACCACCACCGTCCGTGCTTCGGTCTTGGCACCGCGCGCGATGCGAAACGCGCTGCGAAGCGGCCACGTCTCAAGGCGCACGGTCAGGCGCCGACGCATGGGCTACCCCAAGCGATCGGCGATCGGCCCGACTCCGGTGCGCACCGGATCGACGCAGGGCAGACCGTGGGTCTCCGCCAATTCCTCGAGCAGCATGCCGGCATCCGCCGCCGCGAGTCCGTGTGTGTTGATGCTCAGACCGGCGCAAAAGACGTCGGGGTTGGTCAGCCGCGCCGCGTCGAGATTGGCTGCGATACAGGGGTCGATTTCCGGCAGCGGCCAGCCCGGCAAGCCACGCATATGGGTTCGCGTCGGCTCGTGGCAGACCACGATCGCGTCGGGCTGCGCGCCGTGGATCAGGCCCAAAGTCACGCCCGCAAACGATGGGTGAAAGAGCGATCCCTGCCCCTCGATGAGGTCCCAGTGGTCGGGATCGTTCTCCGGCGTAAGCCATTCGGTCGCACCGGAGATGAAGTCGGCGACGACCGCGTCGACCGAGACTCCCTCACCCACGATAAAGATCCCGGTTTGTCCGGTCGCGCGAAAGCTGCAGGCAACCTCGCGGCTGCGCAGTTCGGCCTCGAGCGCGAGGGTGGTGTACATCTTGCCGACCGACGCATCGGTGCCGACCGTCAGCAAGCGCTTGCCGGCCCGGCGCACGCCCGATCCGACCGAGAACTCGCGCGACGGATGGCGCACGTCGAAAAGCCGCCGGCCCCGCGCCTCGGCCTTCTCCCGGATCGGCCCAACGTCGCTGAGCCGCGCATGAAGCCCGCTCGCGAGATCGAGGCCCGCGTCGAGCGCGGCCAGGAGTGTCGCGATCCAGCTCTCCCCGATCACCCCGCCCCGGTTGGCCACGCCGATGATCAGGCTCTTGGCCCCCTGGGCCGCGGCTTCCTCGACCGTCATGTCGGGAAGATCGAGGCGTGCGTTGCACCCCTCCAGCCTGAGCTGCCCGAGACACCAATCGGGCCGCCAGGCGAAGACTCCACGGGCGGTCTTGGCGGCGAGATCGTCGCGCGCATCACCGAGAAAGAGCAGGTAGGGTGAATCGATCTGCGGACGCGCGTTCATGCCTCTCCCTTCTTCACGCTTTTCCCAAGTCTGGCGAGTCGTGCGCGCGGCTGCAAGGATCGGCGCTTGCGCTTGATCCGGGCGAGCGCGACGGGCTAGGGTGCGCCGCTTTCGCCTGAGGCGCCGCGGATCGTCATGCGAGTCGTATCGGATTTTATCGAGCTGATCGGAAAGACGCCGCTGGTTCGCCTGCGCGGCGCCTCCGAGGCGACCGGCTGCGAGATCCTCGGCAAATGCGAATTCCTGAACCCGGGCGGATCGGTCAAGGACCGAGCTGCGCTCTACATCGTGCGCGATGCCGAGCAACGAGGTCAGTTGGGACCCGGCGGGACCATCGTCGAAGGCACCGCCGGCAATACCGGCATCGGCCTTGCGCTCGTCGGCAATGCCCTCGGCTACCGTTCGGTGATCGTGATCCCGGAGACCCAGAGCCAGGAAAAGAAGGAGATGTTGCGGCTCTGTGGCGCCGAGCTGATCGAGGTGCCGGCGGTGCCCTACCGGGACCCCGACAACTATGTGAAATATTCGGGACGGCTTGCCGCCGAGCTTGCCGAGAAGGAGCCGAACGGGGCGATCTGGGCCAATCAGTTCGACAATGTGGCCAATCGCCGGGCCCATGTCGAAACGACCGGGCCTGAGATTTGGGAGCAGACCGAGGGCAAGGTCGACGGCTTCATCTGCGCGGTCGGGACCGGCGGCACCCTCGCCGGCGTCGGCATGGCGCTCAAGGAACGGAAGCCCTCCGTCGTGATCGGCCTCGCCGACCCGATGGGCGCCGCGCTCTACAATTACTATGCCCATGGCGAGCTGAAGGCGGAGGGCGATTCGATCACCGAGGGGATCGGTCAGGGCCGGGTCACCGCGAATCTCGAGGAAGCGCCAATCGACGTGCCGTTCCAGATCCCGGACGCGGAGGCACTGCCCGTGATCTTCGATCTGGCGCAGAACGAAGGCCACCTCATGGGCGGCTCGACCGGAATCAACGTCGCCGGCGCGATCCGGCTGGCGAGGCATATGGGACCCGGCCACACCATCGTCACCGTGCTCTGCGACTACGGGACGCGCTATTTCAGCAAGCTCTACAATCCCGCGTTCCTGCGCGAGCGCGGCCTGCCGGTACCACCGTGGCTCGATGACGCCCGTGATGCCGCCGACTGAGGCCCTGTTTCGGGCCGAGCCCTATACGCGCACCTGCGAGGCCCGGATCAGCGCGGCGGAGCAAGGTGCGGTTCGGCTGGACCGAACGATCTTCTATCCGGAGGGCGGCGGCCAACCCGGCGATACCGGTCTCCTGCGCGGCGAAGACGGCACCACGCTCACGATCCGAGACACGCGAAAGGGCGCGGCGGCCGATGACATCATTCATCTGCTTGATTCGGACGCGGAGCCGCCTGCGCCGGGAGACCGCGTGGTCGCGATACTCGATTGGGAGCGCCGCCATCGGCACATGCGCATGCATAGCTGCCTGCATCTGCTCAGCGCGGTGGTCGACGCGCCGGTGACCGGCGGCCAATTGACGGCGGAGAAAGGCCGGCTCGATTTCGACCTCGAGGCGCAGCGCTTGGACAAGACGGCCATCGAGGAACAGCTCAACGCGCTCATCGCACGGGACCTGCCGGTGATGCCGCGTTGGATCAGCGATCGGGAGCTCGCGGCGCAGCCGGAGCTGGTGAAGACCATGAGAGTAAAGCCGCCGGTGGGTCACGGCCGCGTCAGGCTGATCGACATCGAGGGAATCGACCTTCAGCCCTGCGGCGGCACCCATGTCGCTCGAACCGGCGAGATCGGGCCGGTCATGGTTCGAAAAATCGAGAACAAGGGCAAGCACAACCGGCGCGTCACCATTGCGTTCAAGGATCCGTCATGAGCGCCGAGGAGACGCCGCTTCTGGTGACGCCCGCCTGGCTTGCCGCGCACACCGGCGGCGACCACCCGGTCCGAATCCTCGACGGCTCCTGGCATATGCCGACGGCGGCGCGCGAGCCCGGCGCCGAGTTTCAGGAGGCCTGCATCCCGGGCGCCGCCTTCTTCGACATCGACCGGATCTGCGATCCGGAATCGGCGCTACCACATATGCTGCCGCCGCCCGATCTGTTCGCGCGCGGCGTCGCCGCCCTGGGGATCAGCAACCGATCGCACGTCGTGGTCTACGACACCATGGGGCTCTATAGCGCGGCGCGCGTGTGGTGGATGTTCCGCGTATTCGGCCATCAGGCCGTATCGGTCCTCGCCGGCGGCTTGCCGCGCTGGCTGGCGGAAGGACATCCGGTCGAGAGCGGAGAGACCGCAATCAAACCCGCCGACTTCACGGCGGAACGCCACGACGCGCTCGTCCGTTCCTTCGAGCAGGTCGGTGCGAGTGTCGCCGAGAGGAGCGCGCAAATCGTCGACGCCCGCTCGGCAGGTCGTTTCGCGGGCACCGATCCCGGGCCGAGGCCCGACCTGGCGAAAGGCCATATTCCGGGCAGCCGCAACGTGCCCTTCGCCGCGGTTCTCGACGGCGATGGCGCGACGCTGGGCGAGACTGCAGCGATCCGCCGCGTTTTCGCCGAGGCCGGTGTCGACCCCGCGCGCCCGGTCATCACGACCTGCGGCTCGGGCATTACCGCGTGCACACTCGCTCTCGCTCTCGCCGCGATCGGTGCGGAGGACGTCGCCGTCTATGACGGCTCCTGGACCGAGTGGGGCGGGCGGGCGGACGCGCCGGTCGAGACCGGCGCGATGTCGTAGGCGGCACCGGCCGATGCGGCGGCGAGGACTTGGCTCGACCATCGCGATCATTCTGATGACGGCGCTGGCGCTGTCAGCGGCCGGCCAAGCTTCGGCGAGTGAGCCGGTGCCTGATCCGTTGTCGGGCGACGTGATCGGGAAGGTCGGTTCGCTGGTCACATCCTACGAGGATACGCTGCTCGATATCGCACGGGACAACGGCCTCGGCTATGTCGAGATGATCGCGGCCAACCCCGGCGTCGACCCGTGGCTCCCCGGCGAGCGTACCCGGATCGTCTTGCCGACCGCGCATATTCTCCCGGATGTCGAGCGGCTGGGCCTGGTCGTCAACCTGGCCGAGCATCGCCTCTACTATTTCGGCCCTCCCGGTACCCCACCGATGACCTTCCCGATGGGGGTTGGCATGGAAGGCTGGTCAACCCCTCTCGGCAGCACCGAAATTGCGCGCAAGAAAGAACGGCCGATCTGGTTCCCGCCGGACTCGATCCGGGCCGAGACACCGGGCTTGCCCGCCGCCGTTCCGCCAGGTCCCGACAATCCCCTCGGCAGCCATGCGCTTTATTTCGACTGGCCCAACTATCTGATCCACGGCACCAATGATCCATGGGGAATCGGGCGCCGGGTGAGCCACGGGTGTATCCGCCTCTATCCCGAGGATATCGTGCGATTGTTCCAGATGGTCGAGCTCGGCACGCCGGTCAACGTCATCGATCAAGCCATAAAAATCGGCTGGTCGGGCGGCGAGCTCTATGTCGAGGCACATCCCGATCCCAGGCAGGCGGACGATCTGGAAAGGACCGGGCGCGTCGCGCACCCCGCCGAACGCCCGCTTGCCGATGTCTTCTACCGGATCAAGGCTCGAGCGGGAACCGATCAGGATCGGCTGGATTGGCGCAGGATTCGACGCATCGTCGAGAAACGATCCGGCGTTCCGGTCCGGGTAACCGGAGATCGACCCGCGACCGCGAGCTAGCGCGACCGGAAGGCTCGCCGGAACGGTCCGCGACTCTGCTACTTTCGCATTTTCTTCTGGAAGATACGGTCCGCCTTGTCGGCGGCGGCCCGCGCCGCCTCAGCCGCTTCTTCGGCCGCCTGCGCTGCACGCTCGGCCGCATCCGCAGCGGCCTGCGCGTTGCGATTGGCCTCGGCGATCTCACTTCTCAGCTCGCGCAGACCAATCATGGCCCGGCTGCCCGTATCCCTGGCGTCTTTGGCGATCGCCATCGCCTCGCCGGCGGCCTCCATCGCTCCGCTGCCGGACGCGGTCGCTGAGCCGCTGTCGGTCGCCGCAGTTTGACAACCGACCGCGACAGCCAGCGGAAGGGCGACGATAAGTACCCGCGACGCCAATGATCTGGTGAGCATTGCCTCCTCCTGACTCCACGAATCGTGCGGGGAGTTGAGTGGATTCGCCGAAGGGTGTCAAGGAAATGTCGGCCGGACCGTCCGGCGGAGGGCGGGGCCAACCGTCACCGAGGGCTCTGCGGCCAGCGCCGATGTAGCCAGAGCCATTGCTCGGGTCGCTCGCGGATCCAGCCTTCGAGCGTGAGATTAATGTCGGTCATGATCGCGCGGATGTTCTCGTCTCGCGTGCCGTCGCGCCGAATGGCGAGCTTGGGGAATACGGTGATGCGAAAGCGGACGCCGGCGAGCCGCTCGACCCGAACAGGCCAAACGGGGCAGTCATATTTCAGCGCAAGCGATGCCAAAGCGGGCGTCGTCATGGCGTCGCGGCCGAAGAACGAGACCGGAACACCGCCGTTGAATTTCTGGTCCACCAGGAGAGCGAGGTGCTTGCCCGCCTTGAGCGTACGCACCATATCGCGCGCGCCGGCGGCGCCTTTCGGAACGCGGTGCCGCGCGACCGTACCCCTGGAGCGCCAGATCAACCGATCAACGATCGGGTTGTTCGGCGCCCTGTAGACGAGGGCGACGGGGATACCGCTCTGCTCGGGCGCGAGCGCGGCCACCTCCCAATTGCCGACATGGCCGGAAAAGAAGATGCCGCCCCGCGCCGATCGTTTGGCCTCTTCGAGATGGTCGCGCCCGACCAACTCGATCCGCCCGCCCGGCGCGTCGACCGAGAAGCGGCCTAGATGCGGATATTCCGCAGCCACGCGGCCGAGGTGACGCCACATGCGCCGGGCGCAGCGGCGAACCTCGATCGGCGAAAGCTCGGGAAACGCGCGCGCGATGTTGTCGATGCCCCGCCGGTGGACCGGGAGCATCGGCCCGATCAGACCGGCCGCCGCGGCGCCGAACGCCGAGGCCCATCTCACCGGGAGGGCCCGCAAGAATGCGAAGGCCGCAAAGGCCGCGGTGCCTTCGCACCGATAGCGCAACCGCCGCGCCCAAGACACTCTACGCACGGGAAAGCCGTGCCACGATCGGCTCCAATAAGGCGCGTGGTTCCGCAGGATCGCGCCATTCGAGGGTCACGGAAAGCGTCCGCACCATCGGTCTCGCTTCCCGCGGCAGCCGGACATAATCCTTCTCCGTCGTCACCGGTACCGCGTCCCGCGCGCTCGCATGTTCGACGATTTCCATGATCTCGTCCGGCCCGTAACGGTGGTGATCGGCAAAGGCATAGCGCGCGATCACCTCGCAGCCAATATCGGTGAGGGTCTCGAAAAACTTGCTCGGGCGGCCGATCCCGGCGAAGCCGACCACGGGCCGCTCTCGGAGCTCAAACGCTTCGAGCCCGGGTACCAGCGCCGCCTCGATGACCGGCAGATCGAGTCGTCCGAGCGCCGCGAGCGCGCCATATCGGTCCGGCCCGATGAGAACCAGCGCATCGGCTCGGCGCAACCCGCGCGCCAGGGACTCGCGCAACGGGCCGGCCGGCAAGCGGCGGCCGTTGCCGAACCCGGCTCCTCCATCGACGACCGCGAGCGAGAGATCCTTTACCAAGCTCGGCGTTTGCAGACCGTCGTCCATCACCACGAGATCCGCGCCCGCCGCGGCCGCCGCCGCGGCGCCTGCCGGCCGATCGCGGGAGAGCCAGGTCGGCCCCGCTGCCGCGAGCAGCAACGCTTCGTCACCAACCGCCCGCGCGTCGTGCCGGGCGGGATCGACCCGCAAAGGGCCGCGCTCGCGCCCGCCATAACCGCGGGTCAAGAGGTGGGTTTTGATGCCATCCTGCGCGAGCAGACCGGCGAGGGCCAGAACGGTCGGCGTCTTGCCCGCGCCGCCCGCCGTGAAATTGCCGACGCAGAGCACCGGGAGAGCGGCACGCGCCGGCCGGATCAGGCCGTTGCGGACTTGCGTGGCGAACTCATAGGCCCAGGACACGGGAGTGAGCGCAGCGGCGGCGATCCCGCCGCGCTCAGGCGCCCAAAACTCCGGTGCGCGCATCGGAACCGTGCGCTCCAAGATGCTCGCAAATCAGGCCGAGCACGGCCTCCACCGCCCCTCCCAGCCTGTGGGCGGCCTCGCTGGCGGCAATCCGCCGACGCTTTCGGGCGGTCTCGTCTTCGAGCAATACGCTTACTTCTTGGGCAAGCTCCCTTGCGTTGGCTACCCGACCGACCGCGCCGGCATCTTCCAGCGCAGCATAGGCCTCCGCGAAATTCTCCGTCGACGGTCCGGTCACGATCGCGCAGTCGAGCCGCGCCGGCTCCAGCGGGTTATGGCCGCCATGGGGCGCGAGCGAACCGCCGACCAACGCGATCTCGGCCAGGCGGTAGACCAAGCCGAGCTCGCCAAGCGTATCTGCGAGATAAACGGCCGTCTCGGAGGTGATCGCCATATTCTGCGAGCGCCGGGCAGTGGCGAGGCCACGGTTGCGGAAGAGATCGGTGACCTCCGCACCACGCTCCGGGTGGCGCGGGACGATGATCGCCAGGAGATCGGGGAATGCCTCGCGCAGCGACCGATGCGCCTCGGCGACGATCGCCTCTTCGCCGTCATGGGTGCTCGCCGCGATCCAGCAGCGCCGCCCGGCGATCGCCCGGCGCAGCGCTGCCAAGAGCTTCTCATCCGCCGGCAAAGGCGGCGCGTCGCTCTTGAGGTTGCCGCGGACGGCGACATGGCTCGCGCCGAGCGCCCTGAAGCGCTCCGCGTCGGACTCGGTCTGCGCCAACACGCAGGTGAAGCTGTCGAGCAGCGGCCGGATCAAGCGCGGCACCCGCCGCCAGCGGGCGGCCGAACGGCCCGACATGCGCGCGTTGATCAGAAGCATCGGCACGCCGCGCGCCGCGGTCTCGAGGACGAGATTGGGCCACAGTTCCGACTCCACCCAGACGGCCAGATCGGGTTGCCAGTGACCGACGAAACGCCGGACCGCGCTCAGCCGGTCGACCGGCGCGTATTGGTGCAGAGCGCCGGGCGGGAGCCGTTGCCGCAGGAGCTGCGCCGAGGTGACGGTGCCAGACGTGACCAGGACCTGAACATCGGGAAACTTCGCGCGCATGTGGGCGATAAGCGGCAGTAATGAGGCGCCCTCACCGACGCTGGCGCCGTGCATCCAAACCAGGCGCCCGGCCGGTCTCGGCAAGCTCGCCCGCCCGAGCCGCTCGCCGAAGCGCGTTTCGTCTTCTTTGCCTTTGCGCCGCCGGTGGGCGAGCCAGGCATGGGTGATCGGTGCGGCGAGCACGCTTGCGCCGCGATAGGCGCGCGGCGTGACCAGGGTCGTGATCATCGGGCCTCGGCAGCCGTCGGAGCGCGGCCCGCATCGCCGCGCACCGGCGCGTCGGTCCCGGCCGGCTCGACCGGTGTCACGCCGACCATCCGATCGGCCGCGGCGGTCAGCTCATTGAGCCGCGTTTCCAGGGTGAGGCGTGCCGCCTCCATCGCGGCCTCATCCGCATCGGCCGGGACGTGAATCGGTGCCCCCCACAGATAGGCGCCTCTGCTGAATGGCATGGCGATTACGAATCGGTCCCAACTGTCCGCGAGCATGCGCCGCGAGACCGCATAGGTGGCCGGCACGATCGGGACCTGAGAAAGGCGAGCCAACGCGATGATCCCGGGCTGCACCCGCATCCGCGGGCCCCGCGGCCCATCCGGCGTGATCCCGAGATAGCCGCCATTCTTCAGCAGGCGGAGCGAGGCGCGCGAGGCAGACGCGCCGCCGCGCGTTCGCGAGCCGCGAATCGCAGCCACGCCCAGATGCCGCACCGCGCGCGCGATGCTCTCACCGTCGCGGTGCCGCGAGATCATGACATGCATCGTTGCGTCCTCTCGCCAACCCTGCGGCGCCATCATCAGCCGGCCATGCCAGAAAGCGGCAATGAAGGGCCGGCCTCCGCGCAGCAGCGCTTCCGCATCCTCGCGCCCGCGCGTCTGCCAGCGGCTGGTCGCATAGACAAAGCCGGTATAGCGTGCAAACAGCCAGGAGAGCATCGCGAGCGCGAGCCGGCTCCGCGCGATGCGCTTACCGAGAGCCATGCCTATTCTGCGGCCTCATTGGCAGCGAACTGCATCGCATAGAGCCGCGCATAGACGCCGCTCGATGCGAGCAACGACCGGTGCGTGCCCGATTCGGCGACCCGGCCGCCTTCGATCACGTGGATGTGGTCGGCATCCTTCACCGTCGACAGGCGATGGGCGATAACCAGAGTGGTCCGACCGCGCATCAAGCTGCGCAGCGCTTCTTGCACCTGGTGTTCCGATTCGGTGTCGAGGGCGCTCGTCGCCTCGTCGAGCAGGAGGATCGGAGCGTTCTTGAGCGTGGCGCGGGCGATCGAAAGGCGTTGGCGCTGGCCGCCAGACAACTTGACCCCGTGCTCGCCGATGATCGTATCGTAGCCATCGGGAAGCTCGGCGATGAAGCGGTCGGCGCCGGCGGTCCGGGCGGCAGCCACAATCTCCTGGTGAGAGGCCTCGATCCGCCCATAGGCGATGTTGGCTCGGATGGTGTCGTCGAACAGCACTGCCTCCTGGCTTACCAGGGCCACCGCATCGCGCACGCTTTCCAGGGTAGCCTTACGAACGTCCGTGCCGTCGATCATGACCGATCCCTGGTCGACGTCATAGAAGCGCGGGATCAGGTTGAGCACCGTGGATTTTCCGGCCCCTGACGGCCCGACCAACGCGACCGTCTTTCCGGCCGGGATCTCGAGGGTCACGTCCCGAAGCGCGGCGACGCCGTTCCGATAGGAGAAGCATACGCCCTCGAGTATGACGGCCCCGCCGTCGATCCGCAGCGGGCGGGCATCCCGGGCTTCGACAATGCGCGGCGCGGTATCCAGGATGTCGAACACGCGCTGGCTCGCGGCGAGGCCCTCTTGCAGGCTTGCATTGAGGTTGGCCAGCGCTTTGAGCGGCCGATAGGCGAGCAGCATCGCCGTGACAAACGCGAAGAAGGCGCCTGGCGTGAGCGCCCCTTCGATCACCTGCCAACCGCCATAGAGAATCAGCACCGCGACGAACACGCCGCCGAGGGTCTCCATGATCGGCGTCGCGGCAGCACGGATTCGGTGCGCCTTGAAGACCAACCTGAACACGCTCTCGATCAGTTGGTCGGCGCGCGCCGATTCGAAGCGTTCCCTGTTGTAGGCCTTGACGTGACGGGCGCCCTGGAAGGTCTCGTTGAGCCGCGCGGTGAACAGGCCGAGCTCGCTCAGTGCGGAGGTCGAGATCTTGCGCATGCGCCGGCCGATCCTGACGATCGGAAAGACCGCGATCGGAAAGACGACGCACGCGATCAACGCGAGTTTCCAGTCCTTCTCGAACATCACGCCGATCAGAAACAGCAAGGTGAGCGAATCCTTGACCATGCCGGTGAGCGCGTTGGCCACGGCATTGCGCATCAGATTGACGTCATTGGTAAGCCGGGAGACCAGCTTGCCCGACGCCGTGTCCTGGAAGAACGCCAGGTCGAAGCGGAGAATATGAGCGAACAACCGGCTCTGGAGATCGGCGATGACGCGCTGGCCGACGAAGGCCATCAGCACCGCCTGGCCGTAGGTGGCGGCGCCCCTGATCAGCGTTATGACGATGACCGCAGCGGGAACCGTGATCAGGAGATCGCGATTCTTCTCGATGAAGATCTGGTCCAGCACCGGCTCCATGAGATAGGCGAGCGCTGCGATCGCACCTGCGGCCAGTACCATGCAGAGCCCGGCGAGTAGCAGCCGGCCGATATAGGGGCGCACATGGTCGCGCACGAGGCGGACCAAAAGGAGCCTCGTCGAACCTGGTCTATGGGGCGGGTCAGGCTGCTCCACGGCTTCGCTCGGCACCAGCGTAAGCGCCTAAGCGCTTGAAAAAGGCCAATAGCACGGCCGGGCCTTCGGCTCCAGCCGTGTGGGGCGCGGGGTCAGCGCGCGAAATCGGCGAGGCGTGCCAGGAGTCCGTCGTGGACCGCCGCGTTGCTCGCGAGGCAGGTCCGGTGCATCGGCCGGTCGTCATTGTAGACGAGCGGCGCTCCCTGCAAGGTGGTGACCCGGCCGCCCGCTTCACGGACCAATAAATCGCCCGCGCACAGATCCCAATCGGCCTTGGTCCAGGCGCTCGCCGCCGCATCGAAGGCGCCGGCCGCGACCAGCGCGAACTTGTAGGCGATCGAGCTCACCGCCTTGACGGTGCCGTTGGTGAACCGCTCGGGCCAAGCGGCTTCGCGATGCTCTGAACGGCTCGTCAAAATGGCGAGCACGCCAGCGTCGTCATTGCGGCTGACCGCGATCGGCGCGCCGTTGAGGCGCGCGCCGGCGCCGGCGCGCGCCTCGTACATCTCTTCCTTCGCAGGGTTGTAGACGGCGGCCGCAATCGGCTGGCCCCTCTCGATCAAGGCTACGGCAATCGCGAACTCGGGAACGCCGCGGAGAAAGCTGTTGGTGCCGTCGATCGGGTCGACCACCCAGACCCGCGAGGTCTTGAGGCGCTCTTTGTCGTCCTCGGATTCCTCGGAGAGCCAACCGTAATGCGGCCGCGCACCGCAGAGCCGCTCGCGCAGCAGGGCGTTGACCTCCATGTCGGCCTCGCAGACCGGATGAAACCGGGTCTTGCGCCAGACCTTTTGCTCGCCGCCGAAGCGGGCGAGCGCGACCGCGCCGCCATCACGCACCGCCTCGACCAGGAGGCGGTGATCCGCCTCGAGGCTCCGATCCACGCCGGCTCCGCCGTCGCTCACCGGCCGGCGACCGTCATGCCGTCGATGCGCACGGTCGGGCTGTCGATACCATAGCGGAACACCAGATCGCTCGCCGGCGTAAGCCCGCGAAACATGTCCTTGAGATTGCCGGCGACGGTGACCTCGCTGACGGGATAGGCGATCTCGCCGCCTTCAATCCAGAAGCCGGCCGCGCCCCGGCTGTAGTCGCCGGTCACACCATTGACGCCCATGCCGATCAGCTCGGTGACATAGAGGCCGTCCGCGACTCCGGCGAGCAGAGCTTCGGTGCTCTCGACGCCGGGGGCGAGCGTCAGGTTGGAGGGTGACGGCGAGGGCGGCGCGCTCGCGCCGCGCGAGGCGTGGCCGGTGCTGGCGAGACCGAGCTGGCGCGCCGAGCGGCTGTCAAGCAGCCAGCTCCGCAGGACGCCGTCCGCGACGATCTCGCGGCGCTCCGTGGCGACCCCCTCGCCATCGAAGGGGCGCGAACGCAGCCCGCGCATCCGGTGCGGGTCGTCGACGACCGCGATTCCGGCGGCGAAGATCCGGGTGCCGAGCGCATCCTTCAGGAAACTCGTGCCGCGGGCGATCGACGGCCCGGAGATCGCGCCGGCGAGATGGCGGAGAAGACCGCCGGCGATGCGCGGATCGTAGACCACGGGAATTTGGCCCGAGCGCGCCTTGCGGGCGCCGAGCCGGCGCACTGCCCGCGCGCCGGCCCTGCGTCCGACCGCCGCGGCGTCATCCAGATCGGCATCATGCACGGCCGACGCCCAGTCATAGTCGCGCTCCATCGCCGTGCCTTCCCCGGCCAGCACCGCGACGCTGACCCAGAACCGGCTGGTCGCATAACCCCCTGAGAAACCGCCGCTCGTGACCAGCGTCGCCTCCGTGCGGTCCCAACCCGCGCTTCCGCCCTCGGAATTGGTGACTCCGCCGACGGCGCGAGCCGCATCCTCCGCCTCCATCGCGCGGGCCAGTAATGCCTCGGCATCGGGCTCGCCGGTATCGACGAGATCGAGCGATGGCCAATCCCTGGCGAGGCGCGCCGGATCGGCGAGGCCCGCATGGGGATCCTCCGGCACCGAGCGCGCCATGGCGACTGCCCGCTCGGCGAGCGAGGCCAGCACGTCATCGCCGTGGTCGGTGGTGGAGACGATGGCTTGCTTGTTGCCGACGAACACGCGCAGCCCGAGGTCGCGGCTCTCCGAGCGCACGAGCTCCTCGGGCTCACCCAGGCGGCAGCTTGCATCGAGGGCATTGCCGCGCATGAGCAGCGCATCGGCGGCATCCGCGCCCCGCTGCATCGCATGCCTGACAAGGCCGGCTAGCAGATCGACGGAGTCACGCGTCCCGGTTGCTTCCATGGCTAATAAGGGCCGGCCCGTTGATGGCCGCTGCTACGGAAGCGCCGATTCAAGAGCCGAAAAAGCTGGCGCGAATGCGTCGATTCTTCTCGAAATATTGCTGATGGTAGTCCTCGGCCAACCAGTACTCGGCGGCCGGTTCGATTTGAGTCGAGATCGGGTGTCCCGCCGCCACGAGCGTCGCCTTGCTCGCCTCGGCTACGGTCTTTTGGGCATCCGACTCGTAGAAGATGGCCGAGCGATATTGAGTACCGATGTCGGGCCCCTGGCGGTTCACCTGGGTCGGATCGTGCACCTGCCAGAACAGATCGAGGAGCGCTTCGTAGCCGACCCGCGCGGGATCGAAAACGACCCGCACCACCTCCGCATGCCCGGTCTGGCCGCCGCACACGTCGTGGTAGCTCGGCTCGGCCATGTGACCGCCGCTGTAGCCGACCGAGGTTTCGATGACCCCGTCGACCCGGCGGAACGCCGCCTCGACGCCCCAGAAACAGCCCGCACCGAAGATCGCCGTCTCAGTCATCCCGTCCTCACACCCGCAGTTTCATTGTGTGATAGATAACATTTTGGACCGAGACGGCAAGCCGCGCGGACACGGAGCGTGCCACGCCTGCCCGAACCGTCGTTAAAACGAGCACCATGCTGTCTCGGGCGCCGGGCATGACGGGAGCAACAGGATGACGATCAGGATCGAAACGGCCGGCGATTACGAGGCTTACCGCAAGCGCGTGTTCGACTTCCTCTGGCGCGAGGTGGAGCCCCGCGCGAGCGAGATCGAACGGACCGGCGAATTCCCGCGGGAGGCGCTCTTTCCCCAGTTCCGCGAGCATGGCCTGTTCGGCGCGGTGATCCCGCGGAAATATGGCGGCATCGCGCTGAATTGCGCCCAATACCTGCCGCTCCTGGCCGAATTCTCCAAGGTCTCGGGCGTCGTGCGGGTGCTGCTGCACGTCCACAACACGAGCGCCCGCGCGGTCGTTGCCTACGGCACCGAGGCCCAGAAGGAAGCGCTCCTGCCGGCGCTCGCCCGCGGCGACCAATCACTCACATTCGCGATCACCGAGCCCAATTCAGGGAGCGGGATGGATGTCGGAACGCGAGCAATTCGCGATGGCGATCATTGGATCGTCAATGGCGCGAAGCACTACATCACCAATGCGGATTTCGCGACCGGCCATCTGATCTGTTGCCGGACCGGCGAGCGCGGCGACCGTCGCGGGCTGACGGCGCTGGTGGTGCCGGCAGGCGCGCCCGGCTTCACGGTCGAAGCGATGCCCGACATGATGGGCAATAACGGCCCGCCCCACGGCATCCTGCGCTTCGAGAATACGCCGGTCCCGGCAGACAGCCTGATCGGCGCGGAGGGCGACGGGATTGATGTCTTCCTCGGCGAGCTGGAGCCGAGCCGTGTCTTCGTCGCCGCGAGCTCGCTTGGCACGGCCGAGCGTGCGCTCGAGATCGCCCTCGACTTCGCCGAAAAACGGATCACCTTCGGCCGCGCCATCGCGACCCGCCCCTCGGTCCAATCGGAACTCGCCGAAATGGCCCGCGACATCTATGCGCTCCGCCTCATTCTCGAGGACGTGGCGGTCAAGATCGACCGCCACGAGGCCTGCGCCCTGGAAGCCTCGATCGCCAAGCTGTTCGGGCTCGAGACCGTGATGCGGGTGACCGACAAGGCGATGGACGTGGTCGGCGGGCGCGCCTATTTCACCGATTACCCCTATCCGCTGGAGCGGCTCTATCGCGAATCGCGGATCAACATGCTCGAGGAGGGAACGCCCTCGATTCAGCGGCTTGTCATCGCCCGCAGCCTCTTTGGGCAGACGACGCCGCTTGAGATCGGCACCCTGGGCGAGCCCTACCAGCCGTCCGGCACCGACCCGGCCCTGGGTGACCGGCCGCCCCAGGACCTGAGCTACGCCCACGGGGGCGACTGAACCCGGATCAGAGCGGCCAGACCACGAGAATCAGCGGGATGGAGAGCGCGACGATGAGGATCTCGAGCGGCAGCCCCATGCGCCAATAATCGCCGAAACGGTAGCCGCCGGGGCCCATCACCAGGGTGTTGTTCTGATGGCCGATCGGGGTCAGGAAAGCGCATGAGGCGCCGATCGCCACCGCCATCAGGAACGGATCGACGCTGGTGCCGAGACGCTCCGCGAGGCCGACACCGATCGGCGCCATGATCACCGCGGTCGCGGCGTTGTTCACGATGTCGGAGAGCGTCATCGTGACGACCATGACCAGGATCAGCACTAAAACCGGCGACAGCGCCGCGCCGGATCCCAGGATGGTATCGGTGATCAGCTCCGTGGTCCCGGTCGTCTCCAGCGCGCCGCCGATCGGGATCATCGAGCCGAGCAGCACGATCACCGGCCAGTTGATGCTGTCATAGGCCTCGCGCAGCGAGGAGACCTTGAGGAAGAGCATGGCCATCGCCGCGATCCCGAGCGCGATCGGCGGCGCGACCAGGCCGGCGGAGGCGGTCGCCATGGCCACCGCGAAGATGCCGACGGGGACCCAGGCCCGGCCGGAACCGCGGATCTTGATGTCTCGGGCGGCGAGTGGCAGGCAGCCGAGGCTCGCCAGAACCGCCGGCATCTGATCCTCGGGTCCCTGGAGCAGCAGGACGTCGCCGGCGCGGAAGCGCAGGGTGCGAAGCCGGCTCCGCACGCGCTTGCCCTGGCGCGAGACGGCGAGAAGGTTGACGCCATAGCGGCTGCGCAAGGACACCCCGCTTGCGGTGCGCCCCTCGATCATGCCGTTGGGCGATACCACGACCTCGAGAAGGGCCAGATCCTCCGAGCCGAGAGCGTCGGCGACCTCGCGCCCGACGCCGACCAGCTCGAGGCCGAGGGCGCCGACCATCTCGCCGATGCCTTCGGGCGCCGCCTCGATGACCAGAATATCGTCTTGCTTGATGCGGCCCCGCCAGGTGGCGGTGTGGATCCGTTGATGGGCGCGGATCAACCCCACCAGCTCGGCGCTCTGCTCCTCGAAGATCGATTCAAGCTGGCGCACACCCTTGCCGATAAGCGCGGCGTCCTTGGGGACCCGGGCCTCGGTGACATAGTCGTCGATATCGAGGATCTCCCGCGACGGGCCGCCCTCGCGCCGCGCGCGCGGGATCAGGCGCCAGCCGATGAGCGCGACGAAGAGGACCCCCATCAACGCCACCGGGAAACCGACCGGCGCGAAGTCGAACATGGCGAAGGGCGCGCCCGTCACCTCGGCCCGATAGGCCGCGACGATGATGTTGGGCGGCGTGCCGATCAGGGTGATCAAGCCACCGAGGATGGCCGCGAAGGCCAGCGGCATGAGCACGAGACCGGGGGCGTGCTCGGCACGGCGTGCGGCGCGCAGCGCCACCGGCATGAACAGGGCGAGGGCGCCGACATTATTGATAAAGGCCGAGAGGATCGAGGTGATCCCGCCCAGCGCGCCGATCTGGACGGAGGCATGCCGCTCCGCATGCTGATCGAGATGCCTGGAGAGGAGCGCGATCAAAGCCGAGCCGGAGAGCGCCCGGCTGATGATCAGCACGGCGGCCACGGTAATTACCGCTGGGTGCCCGAAGCCGCGAAAGGCCGCCATCGGTTCGACCAGACCAAGCACCACGGCCAGCAAGAGGCCGCTGAAGGCGATCAAATCGTAGCGCCAGCGCCCCCAGATAAAGAGGCCGAGCACGCCGACGAGCAGCGCCAGCATCAACATTTGATCGACAGGCATGGGCGGCCATGTTTAGCCAATTGCCGGCGCTTGCGATAGACACGCGAGGCCGCAGCCGCCCGGTGGGTTCACCGGGGCGGCGGTCGAGCATGTTCAAGGAGCTTCGCCCAGCTCCATGATCAGACGCTCGGCCTCCACCAGATCTTCGGTGCGATTGGCGTTGAAGAACGGGTCGACCCGATCGACGGTGAAGGCGACCTCGACGAGCTCGTGACGCGCGGTCCAACGATCGATCCGCCGTTCGCCGCGCGCAACCAGCGCCGCCCGGAGGTCGGCGCGCAGCGCCACCGGCCAGAGCCCGAAGACCGGATGCGCCCGCCCCCCGGAAGCGGCGCAGGCGAGGTCCGCGCCCGCACCGTCCCGCGCCGCGGCCAACCGTGCGACGAAATCCGGCGGCAGAAACGGCGTGTCCGTGGCGAAACTCGCGACCAAGCTGCAGTCGGGCGCCCGATCCGCCGCCCAGTCGAGCGCAGCCAGAATGCCGGCGAGCGGCCCCGCGTGGCCCGGCACGGTATCCGGCACCACCGGCAAGCCGAAGCCTGCGAACCGCGTCGCATCACCATTGGCATTCAGGATGAGCGGGCCGACCTGTGGGGCTGCGCGCGCGATCACCCGCGCGAGCAGGGTCTCGCCGGCGAGCACGCGCAGGCACTTGTCGCCCCCGCCCATGCGGCGCGCCAGGCCACCGGCCAGCAGCACGCCTGCGATCTCGGTCATGACAGGCGCAATCCCCTTAGCCGTAAAGCACCGACACGATCGCGACCGCCGCGATGATACCGGCGAGATCCGCGCTCAGCGCCGGCACCAGCGCATAGCGGATGCGGCGGATCTGCACGGCGCCGAAATAGACCGCGAGCACGTAGAACGTCGTCTCGGTCGAGCCTTGAAACGTGCTCACCAGATAGCCCGTATAGCTGTCGGGGCCGACAGCCGGGTCGTTGATGATCGAGGCCAGAATGCCGTAGGCGCCCGAGCCGGACAACGGGCGCAGGATCGCCATCGGGAGCGCCTCGGGCGGCATGCCGATATGCCGCGTGACCGAGCCGAGCGGTTCGATGATGAGGTCCATCGCGCCGCTTGCCCGGAACATCCCCACCGCAACGAGTATCGCGACCAGATAGGGGATGATCCTGAGCGCGACCGAAAAGCCCTCCTTTGCGCCCTCGACGAACACCTCATAGATGCGCACGCGGCGCGCGACGCCGAACCCGAGCAGGCCGAGCATCAGCGTTGGAATGATCCAGGGCGCGATGTCGCGGCCGAACAGAACGGTCAGCGGGATCAGCCCGCCGAGGCCCGCCAGCACGGTGAAGGAGACCCAGACCGGATAGGGCCTGGAGGCTTTCTCCGCCAACGCCCGCTGCTCTTCGCCGAGCGCCGCCGCCGGCTCGTCCGCTGGCTCGCCGTCGGTCTCGGCTTCGGTCTCGGTGATCGCCGCCGGCGGCGGCACGGGCCGTGCCGGGGGGAACCAGCGGATGCAAAGCTTGGCGACGACGATCGCAACGGTGGTCGAGCAGACCGTCGCGACCAGCGTGGTCGGAACGATGCCCGCCGGATCATCGGAGCCGGACGCTGCGCGCAGCGCGATCACCCCGGTCGCGAGCAGAGTCACGCTCGATGTGTTGATGGCGAGAAACAGGATCATCGCGTTGGTTGCGGTGCCGGGAATCGGGTTGAGCTTGTTGAGCTCCTGCATCGCGCGGATACCGAAGGGGGTCGCGGCATTGCCGAGGCCGAGAAGATTCGCCGACATGTTGAGGATCATCGCCCCCATCGCCGGGTGCTCGGCCGGCACGTCGGGGAAGAGACGCACCATCAGGGGGCGCACCAGACGGGCGATGATGACCAGCAGGCCGCCCGCTTCCGCGACCTTCATCAGCCCGAGGAACAGGGCCATCACGCCGACCAGCCCGAGCGCCAGCGTCACCGCGCCCGTCGCGGCGTCGATCATGGCGGCGCCGAGCACCTCCATCGGAATCTCTTGCGAGCTGCCCGCCAGCCACGGCAGATGCCGGACCGCCGCCACGACGAAGGCGATCAGGACGATCGCGAAGAAGATGCCGTTCAAGGAGCTGCGCCTCGGCTACGGGACCCTGCGATTCGTTATGCTCAATGGTCCCTGCTTTGAATCGGCTTGAAAAGCGTCGCGGCCCTGCACACGTCTCGACGGTCTCCGATGAAGCGCAAACCCTCCAAACGCAATCCCGCCGCGCGGGTTCTCGGCGATCCGCGCTTCCGCGGCCGCGTCGTCAAGGCGAAGAAAGGCAAAGGCGCCTACCGGCGGCGCCCCAAGCACCGCGCGGCAACCGTCTAGGGCGCGCCTAGCGGTGGCGGGGGCGGCCGGTTCGGGGCCGGGCCGACTACTTGTCGATGTCCCCCATGCACATATATTTGACCTCCATGAACTCATCGAGGCCGTAGTGGGAGCCCTCGCGGCCGATGCCGGATTCCTTCATGCCGCCGAACGGCGCCACTTCCGTCGAGATGATCCCGGTATTGATCCCGACGATGCCGTATTCGAGCTGCTCGGCCACCCGCCAGATGCGCCCGATATCGCGGCTGTAGAAATAGGCCGCGAGGCCGAATTCGGTGTCGTTCGCCAGTTGCACCGCCTCGTCGTCGGTTTCGAACCGAAACAGGGGAGCCAGCGGGCCGAAGGTCTCCTCGCGGGCGACCTTCATCTGAGTGTTCACATTGGCGATCACGGTGGGCTCGAAGAAGGTGCCGCCGAGCTTATGCCGCTTGCCGCCCTGGATCACCGTCGCGCCCTTGTCGATCGCGTCCTGGATGTGCTCCTCGACCTTCTCGACCGCCGCGGCGTCGATCAGCGGGCCTTGCTGGGTCTCGCCTTCGAGCCCGGGGCCGACGACCAGCTTGGACGAGGCCTCGGCCAGCTTCTCGGCGAAGGTGTCGTAGACGTCGCCTTGCACCAGGAAGCGATTGGCGCAAACGCAGGTCTGTCCGGTATTGCGGTATTTCGAGGCCATGGCGCCGTTAACGGCGGAGTCCATATCGGCGTCGTCGAACACGATGAACGGCGCATTGCCGCCGAGCTCCATCGACACCTTCTTGACCGTGTGTGCGCATTGCTCGAGCAGGATCTTGCCGACCTCGGTCGAGCCGGTGAAGGACAGCTTCCGCACGATCGGATTGGCCGTGATCTCGCCGCCGACCTCGCCCGAGGGCCCGGTGATGACGTTGAAAACCCCCGGCGGTAACCCGGCGCGCTCGCCGAGCTCGCAGAGCGCGAGCGCGGAATAGGGCGTCGCCGTCGCCGGCCGCGCGATCACCGTGCATCCGGCGGCGAGCGCGGGGCCGGCCTTCCTGGTGATCATCGCGTTCGGGAAGTTCCACGGCGTGATCATGCCCACCACGCCGACCGGCTCCTTGGTGACCACGATGCGCCGATCGTTGAGCGGCTGCGGAATGACGTCGCCATAGGCGCGCTTGCCCTCCTCGGCGAACCACTCGATGAACGAGCCGCCATAGCCGATCTCGCCGCGTGATTCGGCCATCGGCTTGCCCTGCTCGGCGGTCATGATGATGGCGAGATCCTCCTGGTTGGCCATCATCAGGTCGTACCATTTGCGCAGGATCACGGCGCGCTCCTTGGCAGTCTTGGCACGCCACGCGGGGAAGGCCCGATTCGCCGCCTCGATCGCGGCGCGGGTCTCGGTGCCGGAGAACGCCGGGACGGTGCCGATCACCTGGCCGTCGGCCGGGTTCACCACGTCGGTGGTCCGGCCGGATTTGGCGTCGAGCCACCGGCCGTCGACGTAGCATTGCTGGCGAAACAGCGTCGGGTCCTGCAGGAAAACTCCCTTCACGATTTCGGCGGTCGCCGTGGCCATGATCCATCTCTCCCCAGTCGTCGGCGGACGCAGCCTCGCGCCCGTCGGGAGTATTGCCGATGCACCGGGGGCCAGCAAGATACGGGCCGACGGGGATCCCCAGGCTCAGGGATCATAGGCATCTCTGCTGCGGTGCCACTCCTCGATCGATTGGTCCGGATAGTCGGGGAAATGCGGGTCCCGCTTGCCGGATGGCATCCGGACCCAGTTGGCCGCTGACTCCGACATGATGTGGCATCGCTCGGCCGGCCTCGGCAGAGGCGTGTCGATTGCCGACGCGAACGGATGAAGCAGCGCGGGCCAGCGCGGGTCCCAGACCCAGAGCGCGCTGCCGCAGCGGCCGCAGAAGCGGCGCTCCGCCGGGCTCTCGCTGCCGTCGGCGAGGCGCGCACGATAGACCCGGACGTGGCGCTTGCCGCGCACGGTGAGCGTCTCGGCCTCGCCGCCGAGATTGATCGCGAAGCCGCCGCCGCCGGCGGTCTTGCGGCAGATCGAGCAATAGCAATACATGTACGGACTGGGTGTCTTCGACTGGAGTGCGAAGCTGACGGCGCCGCAGTGGCACGAGCCTTCGAGCAGCATGGGTCCCTCCCGCAATGGTTCGTCTCCGTCGCGATCATTTGACC
The DNA here is from genome assembly GCA_965248825.1 of Alphaproteobacteria bacterium. Taxonomy (GTDB): domain Bacteria; phylum Pseudomonadota; class Alphaproteobacteria; order UBA828; family UBA828; genus WTGU01. The sequence continues at coordinate 683,790 of CBDFKL010000006.1, forward strand.
ATGGGTTGACGAGGCGCGCCGGTAGAATCCGTCGCATGAAGCGGGCAACGGTCACCCTTCTCGCTTTTCTCATCGCCGTGGCTGCCGGGCCTGAGCCGGGCCGCGGCGACATCGGCGCCGGCGTCGCGGCCTATGACGGAGGCGACTTCGAGGGCGCCCTCGCAAACTTTCTGAGCGCCGCCCAGGCCGGAGACCCGGCGGCTCAGACCGCACTCGCGAGCCTCTATCACTCCGGTGAAGGGATCGCGCGCGATCCGGCCCGCGCCGCCGTCTGGTATCGCCACGCGGCGGAGCAGGGGGATGCCGTGGCGGCCGCCAACCTCGCGGCGCTTCATGCTGCCGGAGACGGCGTCCGGCGCGACCCGGCGGCGGCCTATGCCTGGCTCGGCGTGGCGGCGGGCCGCGGCAACGCCTGGGCCAAGGCGGAGCGGGCACGCATGGAAGCCTCGCTTACCCCCGACGAGGCCGCGCGGGCGGCGGTAATCGCGGCGCGGGTGAGCGGCGCAATCCCGCCAGTCGTCTCCGGCGCGGCGGAGGTGCTTGACGGTCAGACGGTGGCGCTTGGCGGGCGCAGCTTGCGCCTGGAGGGGATCGCGGCGCCTGCGCCCGGCCAGCCTTGCCTGCTCCGTGGCGCGAAGCGCGACTGCGGCGTGATCGCCGCGGCGGCGCTCAAGGATCTGACTGCCGGCGCTCGCGTCGCGTGCCGGCTGCGGGGGCGGTTTGCCCCGGACGGTACGCGTTATGCGCTCTGCGAGGCCGACGGCTACGATCTGTCGGAGGGTATGGTTCATGCCGGATGGGCGCGCGCCGAGCCGAGCCGGGGCGCCCGCTATGGCGCGCTCGAGGCCCGGGCACGCGCCAAGAAACGGGGGATGTGGCGCGCCGAATAGCGCGGCCCGATGGCCCCTATCGGGTAACGCCGAGCTTCAGTCGCAACTTCTCGATCATATCCGCGGTCATGGCTGCGAGATCATAGCGCGGCGCCCAATCCCACTCGGCGCGCGCGGCGCCGTCATCCATCGAATCGGGCCACGAATCGGCGATCGCCTGGCGCAGCGGATCGACCTCGTAGTCGATCACGAAATCCGGTATGTGGCGGCGGATCTCGGCGGCAAGCTCCTCCGGGGTGATGCTCATCGCCGTCACGTTGAACGCGTTTCGGTGGCTGAGGCAGCCCGCGTCCACCTCCATCAGGCGCATGATGGCGGCGACCGCGTCGGGCATGTACATCATGTCGAGCCGCGCATCGGGACGCAGGAAACAGGTAAAGCGCTTCTCGCGCAGCGCCTGATAGAAGATCTCGACCGCATAGTCCGTGGTCCCGCCGCCCGGTGGCGCGACATAGGAGATGAGGCCCGGCAGGCGCAGCCCCCGCGTGTCGAGCCCGAAGCGGGTATGGTAATAGTCGCCCAAGAGTTCGCCCGCGACCTTCGAAACGCCGTAGATCGTGTTCGGCCGCTGGATCGTATCCTGCGGCGTGTTGCGAAGCGGCGTGCTCGGCCCGAACGCGCCGATCGAGCTTGGAAAGAAGACCGGGCAGTCGTGATGCCGGGCGATCTCGAGCACATTGGCGTAGCCGCCGAGATTGAGCGCCCAGGCATCCTCCGGCCGCTCCTCGCCCAGCACCGAGAGCAGCGCCGCCATGTGATAGATCGTACCGATCTCGTGCTTCTCGACGATGGCGCGGATGTCGTCTCGCTTCGTACAGTCGACGATCTCGAACGGCCCGCCATCGGTGACCGCGCCCAGCGACCGGTAGCGCCAGCCGGAAGCGATGACCCGATCGCGACCGTGGCGCTCCCTGAGCGCCGGTACCAGCTCGGCGCCGATTTGCCCGAGCGCGCCGGTGACGAGGATTTTTCGCATCACCGGACAGGCTAGTCGGCCTGCCCGCCTCCGGTCCAGCCCCTCGACGGCGCGCGCGTTTGCCCGCAAAATCGCCGCTCGATTCCAAACGCTGGGGTATTTGATGACGGAGCGCGATGCTGGCGCGCGAATCGGTGTCGATATTGGCGGGACATTCACCGATATCGTGCTGGAGCGCGGCGCCGAACGGTTCACCGCAAAGGTGCTGACGACGCCCGAGGCACCCGAGGAGGGTGTTCGGCAAGGCCTCGTGCAGGCGATGGACGCCGGCGGCGTGAGCCCCGGGGAGGTCGCCCTGGTGATCCACGGCACGACCCTCGCGACCAACGCGCTGATCGAGCGGAAGGGCGTGCGGACCGCGCTCGTGACCACCGAAGGGTTCCGCGACTCGATCGAGATGGGCACGGAAAGCAGATTCGAGCAGTATGACATCAACATGGAGAAGCCGGTGCCGCTGGTGCCGCGGCACTTGCGCTTCCCGATTCCCGAGCGGCTCGACGCCGCGGGCAACGAGATCCTGCCGCTCGATGAGGAGGCACTCGGCGCTGTCGCCGCGCGCCTCGCCGGCGAAGGCGTCGAAAGCGCGGCGATCGGCTTCCTCCATAGTTATGTCAACCCGGCGCACGAGCGGCGGGTCCGCGCCGTTCTGCAGGACGCGCTCCCCGATCTTGCGATCACCCTCTCCTCCGAAGTGGCGCCGGAAATGCGCGAATATGAGCGCTTCTCGACGGCCTGCGCGAATGCCTATATCCAGCCGATCATGGCGCGCTACCTGCACAATCTCGAGCAGGGCCTGCGCGCCCGCGGTTTCACCTGTCCGCTCTTCGTCATGCTGTCCGGCGGCGGCGTGACCGACATCGAGACGGCGATCCGCTTTCCGATCCGTCTGGTCGAATCCGGACCGGTCGGCGGCGCCGTGTTCGCAAGCCACGTGGCCCGCCAGTGCGGGCTCGACCGCGTGTTCTCCTTCGATATGGGAGGCACGACGGCCAAGATCTGCCTGATCGATGACGCCCAACCGCAAACGACGCGGGCGTTCGAGGTCGCCCGCGCCCACCGCTTTCTCAAGGGCAGCGGCCTGCCGCTGCGCATTCCGGTAATCGAGATGGTCGAGATCGGCGCGGGCGGCGGCTCGATCGCCCTCATCGATCAGCTCGGCCGCATCGCGGTGGGGCCGGAGAGCGCGGGCGCCGAGCCGGGCCCGGCCTGCTACGGCCGCGGCGGCAAGGCGCCCACGGTCACGGATGCGGACCTGGTGCTGGGACGCATCGACCCGGCCGAGTTCTCGGGCGGGCGGATTGCGCTTGACGGGCAGGCTGCGGCCGACGCGCTGGCGCGCGAGGTCGGCAAGCCCCTCGGATTGGAGCCGCAGATGTCGGCGCTCGGGGTGAGTGAGATGGTCGGCGAGAACATGGCGAGCGCGGCCCGGGTCCATGCCATCGAGATCGGCGCGACGCTCGGCGAGCGTACGATGATCGCGTTCGGCGGCGCAGCGCCGTTGCACGCCGCGCGGCTCGCGGAAAAGCTCGGGATGGATCGCATTCTGATTCCGACCGCCGCTGCGGTCGGCTCCGCGATCGGCTTCCTCCGCGCGCCGGTCGCCTATGAGGTGGTGCGCAGCGCCTATCAGATCGTGAGCGCGTTCGACCCGGAGGCCGCGAACCGCGTCTTGGAAGACATGCGCGACGAGGCCGCCGCCGTCGTCGCGCGGGGCGCGCCCGGTGCGCCGACCGAGGAGCACCGCGCCGCTTACATGCGCTATCTCGGCCAAGGACACGAGGTCTCGGTGCCGCTGTCGAGCCGGGTATGGGGGCCGGACGACGCCGATATCATCCGCGCGACATTCGAAACCGCCTATGAGAGTCTCTACGGGCGAATCATTCCGAAGTTGGACCTTGAGATCGTCAGTTGGTCGGTGGAGGTGAGCGCCGTGCCCGACGCGGTCGATCGCCTCGAGGCCCCGCCCGCCGCACCCGCGCCCACGGCACGGGGAACGCGATCCGTCTTCGATCCGGGCGCCGGTCGGGTGGTCGAGGCGACGCTTTACCGGCGCGCGGATTTCACCGCCGGCGCCTCCGTCGAGGGACCCGCTCTCATCGTGGAGACCGACACCACGGCCGTCGTGAGCACCGCCTTCACCGCCTCGGTTGACGCGCTCGGTACAATCGTGATGGAACGCCGATCAGAACAGACGGGAGACGGCTGATGAGCGGCAAGACCGAATCCGGGCTGGCGCAAATCCAGACGCAGATCATGTGGAACCGCCTGATATCGGTGGTCGAGGAGCAAGCGCAGACCCTGCTGCGCACCGCGTTCAGCACGACCGTGCGCGAGGCGGGCGATCTTTCGGCCGGCGTCTTCGATACCAGGGGCCGGATGCTCGCCCAAGCGGTCACCGGCACCCCGGGGCATGTCAATTCAATGGCCGCGGCGGTTCAGCATTTCCTCCAACGTTACCCGAACGAGGCCATGCGCGAGGGCGACGTCCTGATCACCAACGACCCATGGCTCACTTGCGGGCACCTGCATGATCTCACGGTGGTGACGCCGGTGTTCAAGGGCGGCCGCGTGATCGGCTCCTTCGCCTGCACGGCGCATGTGGTCGACATCGGCGGGCGCGGGTTCGGGCCGGATGCGCGCTCGGTCTTCGAGGAAGGCCTTTACATCCCGATCATGCCGTTGGTCCGCGAAGGGCGCATGAACGAGGACCTGCTGGAGATGGTGCGCTGGAACGTGCGCGAGCCGTTGCAGCTTGAGGGCGACCTGTTCTCGCTGATCGCCTGCAATCGGACGGGCGCGGAGCGGCTGCTCGCCATGATGGACGAGTTCGACCTCGAGGATCTCGACGCGCTGGGCGAGGAGATCATCGAGCGCTCACGGGAGGCGACGCTCGCGGCCATCGCCGAGCTGCCCAAGGGCACCTACAAGCATCGCCTGACCATGGACGGCTATGACGAGCCGATTACGCTGGTCGCCGCGATGACCGTTAGCGGCTCCGGGATCCATGTCGACTTCACCGGCACCTCGCCCGCGAGCAACCATGGCATCAATGTGGTGCTCAATTACACCGCCGCCTACACCAGCTTCGGCCTCAAATGCATCGTCGCGAAAGACGTCCCGAACAATGCCGGCTCGCTGGCGCCGCTGACGGTATCGGCGCCTGAGGGCTCGATCCTCAATGTGCAGCGGCCGTGGCCGGTCGCCGCGCGCCACGTGATCGGCCATATGCTCCCCGACCTGGTGTTCGGGTGCCTGCACCAGGCCGTGCCCGACCGCGTCCCTGCGGAAGGCGCCGCGTCGCTCTGGATCGTGCAGCTCCGTGGCGGCGCGACGGCGGTCGACAGCGAAGCCAGGCGTAATGCGGAACGGGAGCCGCCCGAATTCGAGATCGCTCTCTTCAACAGCGGCGGCGCCGGCGCTCGACCGAAGCGAGACGGGCTGTCGGCAACCGCTTTCCCGAGCGGCGTCCGGACCATGCCGGCGGAGGCCACCGAGACGGTGGCGCCGATCGTCATCTGGCGGAAGGAACTGGCTCGGGACACCGGCGGCGCCGGTCTCCACCGCGGCGGGCTCGGCCAGGTAATCGAGATCGGCGGCGCCGAGGGAGCCCCGTTCAGCGTCCTGGCGCAGTTCGAGCGCATCGAGAATCCGGCGCGCGGCCGGGGCGGCGGGCTGAACGGCGCGCCGGGCAGAATCGCGCTCGACGACGACACCACGCTCCGCGGCAAGGGCCAGCAGACGATCCCGCCCAATCAGCGCCTGAGACTGGTACTGCCCGGCGGCGCCGGCTACGGCGATCCGCAACGCCGCGCCCCGCAGGACGTGGCAGGGGACGTCCGCGACGCGCTGGTCTCGCCCGAAGTCGCGTGGCGGGACTACGCCGTCGCGGTCTCCGAAAGCGGCGAGCTCGATACGGAGGCGACCGCAGCGCTTCGATCGCGGAGCGAAGACCGGGCGTGAGATTCTAACGGCGGTCGGCCTCAGGCGCGGCCCCCGCCGGAGATGGCGATGGCCTGGCCGTTGACCGATTCCGAGCCCGGGAGGCAAAGCCAGGCGGCGCAGGCTGCGACCTCTTGCGGCTCGATCAGCCGGCCCCGGGGATTGTGCCTGGTGAGCTCGGCCCGCGCCTCGGCTTCGCTCACCCCGGTCTTGGTCACGATGTTCGCGATGCCGGTCCTCACCATGTCGGTCTCGACATAGCCCGGGCAGACCGCGTTTGCGGTGATGCCCTTGGCCGCGACCTCCAAGGCCAGAGCCTTGGTCATGCCGACCACCGCGTGCTTCGAGGCGGCATAGCCCGCGATATAGGGCGCGGCGTCGATTCCGGCGAGGCTGGCGACGGTCACGACGCGGCCCCAGCCGGCCTCGATCATCCCCGGCAGCGCGGCTTGCACGCCGTGAAACGCGCCGTAGAAATTGACCGCCATCATCGCCTCGACCTCGGCGACCGGCAGACGGTGGCACGGACCCGTGCGGGCCATCCCGGCATTGTTGACCAGGATCAGGATCGGGCCGGAACGACGCGCCGCCGCCGCAAAAACACGGGCGACCGCAGCGGCATCGGTGACGTCGAGGCGCGCCGTCTCGGCCTTCGGCAGCAGCCCGGCGGTCGCTTCGAGCGCGGCCTCGTCTCGACCCGCCAGGGTGAGCACCGCGCCCTCTTCCGCGAGGCGTTGGGCGATCGCCGCCCCGATACCCTTGCCGCCGCCGGTGATGAGGACGTGCTTGCCGTCAAGCGGCTTGGTCATGGGGCCGTATCGGTCGCGTCACCCGTCGGGCGCGCCGGCCTGCGCCGCTCAAGGGTGCGGACCCCAGGGCGCGGCGTTCAGGAGCTGGACCTCCTGGGTCATGATCAGCGGGCGGAAATGTCCGGCGAACTGCAGGAAGTCCGGGTCTTGCATCAGCCGTGCCCAATGGGCCCGGCGATCGGCGTCATCGTCGAACTTCCACAGATGCACCAGTTGATTGATGGTGCCGACGTCGGTGGTGAAGTAGCCGACCAGCTTCTCGCCGTAGCCGCCCTTTTCAAGCACCGGCCAGCCAAGCTCCTGATAGTGCTTGATGGCCTCGGCGAGCTTGCCGACATAGAGCGTGTAGGTCCTCATCTCGTAAAGCGCCATGAACGTTCCTCCGTTGCGGCTCTACCCGGGAGCTTGGCGACCGTTTCGGCGGGCGTCAAACGGCCGCTTCCGTCCCCACATTGCGCACCACTGTCAGCGGGATCGGGCGATGACGAAGGATTCGTCGTTGAACCAGAGCCCGTCATGCCGAGCGAGCGCGTCTCGGGTCACAGCCAGATAGTCGACATCGTTGAGCGCCTCGGTCACACGATGATCCTCGATTTGAGCGACATAGACGGCCGCGTTCCACGCCGCGAGCAGCGTGGAGGTCCCGATGCTCTCCCTGGTTTCGCTGCTCATGGTGTGCAGCGAGTAGCGGAACAGTGCGGCGCGCTCGGTGCCGGAAAGGTAGCGAAGACCGCGCACACCCTGCTCACTCGAGACTCCACGCGCCACTCTGAGAAGCTCGTCCCGGCGGGTCCGGAACGGATCGTCGTCCGGCCAGATGCCATGAATGATTTCCATGCCGGGATCGTCGCCGTAGGACTGAATGACGATCATCCGACCGCCCGGCGCGAGACCGTTGGCGAGCGGCGCGATGACGTTGCGCACCTTGGTCAGCGCCGGTATGCGCGCGATAGGGCTGCGAGGCGACGATCAGGTCGTAGCGGCCGTCGAGCGTCCCCGGGCGCGAGATAATGCGATCCAGGGTGAAGCGCTGATCCTTTCGATACAGCACCAGGACCGATGGCCGCACATAGACCGGATTGCCGCTCTGGGCGCTCGTTTTAACACCCCAGCCGTCGATCAGGTTCGGCATGATTTCGGTGATCTGCTCTTCGAATTCCTCGGTCGAGGAGCCGCCGAACGGGAGCTCGATCCAATTGAGCGCGCTCTGGGCGGCCGCGCTCCTCGGCATCAGTTTGGGCGCTTCGGTGTAGTACATGTTGGTGATCACGGCGACCATCTGAGGATGCTCGTGAAAACGATCGATCAGCTTGTCCAACGAAAGCCGCACGTCCTCGATGCTGATTTCCTTGCCGACGACGAACCACGGCACGTGCGGGAAACGCCGGTGGACGCGCCTCATCAACCGTGACAAGACCATCCCGTCACCCATCCCGGCATCGAAAATGCGCAGGGCCGGCGGCTCCGGCTCAAGGTGGCGCAGCTCCCGGCCGACGCGCTCCGCGACCACGGCCTTCTCGTTGGTCGTGGTCACGAACAGCAGATATTTTTCGCGGTTGTCGAAGAAACGAAAATGGGCCGGCGCCGCCCCGCTTCGCTCTTGGGCCTGCGGGGCCCCGTCATCCGTCCGAGGCTTCTTACTCATTCTTCTCGCCCGGCGTCCCATGGTTATGTGCCGGCACGACCCCAGTTTCATCGGTATCGCCCCAGGCCGCAACGCGGCCCTCCGGCGATCCGGTGCAGTGTCGAGAGCACCGCCTTGGAAGGTCCATGAACGTGCCGGGCCACGTCGCGATTTTTCTGCTATTCAAGCGATCGGAACAGACAGACCCATGGGCGTGCGCAGCGGAGGGTAGGAACTCTGGTTTCCTCGCAGACGACCGGCTTGACGGTTCGCTTCTGGGGCGTACGCGGCGGTGTCCCGACGCCGGACGCGGCAACGCGCGCATTCGGCGGCAATACGCCCTGCGTCGAGGTCCGCTGCGGCGACCGGCTCCTGATCTTCGATGCCGGGACCGGTATCCGGCCATTCGGCGCGGCGCTCGATCAGTCCAACCCGGTCGACGCCGACATCCTTTTTACCCACTGCCGCTTCGAGCGGGCGTGCGGGCTCCCGTTCTTTGCGCCCGGCTACAATCCTGCTAACAGCTTCGCGGTCTGGGCGGCAAAGAACGACGAGGGGTACGGCGTCGAGGCGGCGCTGACCGATCTGATGACCTCACCGCTCTTTCCGATTCCGCTGAGCTTCATGGGTGGGCTCAAGACCTGGCACGACTTCCGCGCCGGCGACACCCTGTCGCCGCGCGCGGGCATCACGATCCGCACCGCGCCCCTCAACCACCCGCAAGGAGCGACTGGATTCCGCGTCGACTATGGCGGGCGAGCGCTGGGCTATATCAGCAACACCGGCCATGTGCCGGGCAAACCCGACGAACTCATCCTCGCCTTGATCCGCGACGCCAATGCGGTCATCTACGATTGCCACTATGTCGACGAAGACTATCCGGCCGCAGGGCTTGCGGGCCATTCCACCTGGCAGGAGGGCGTGAGGCTCTGCAAACAAGCCGGGGCGGAACGGCTGGTCGCGTTCCTCCATCATCCGGACCATGGCGACGAACGGCTCGCCGCCGTCCAACGCGCGCTCGATGCCGAGGCAAGCGGATCCGTGGTTGCCTATGAGGGTCTCGAGCTCGCTGTTTGAGAGGGCAGGCCGTCCCACGTCCCGAAGGCTGCACGCGCACGAGCGTCCTTGCGGGCTGAGAGAAGAGAGTCTCCGCGTCGCCCTACCTACCGGCGCAGGTGTCGATTCCGGCGCGGCGGTGCCCCCCCTTCCGGCTCGCTCATGCGGCCCGGCCGTGCACGTCGGCCCAGAGAGAGTCCGCGCCTTCCTCCGCCATCTCCACCGTCAAGGTGTCCATCGACGCATCGGAAGTCCGGCGGTCGTAGCCGGGCGCACCGACCAGGGCATCATAGGAAAGCGCCGTCCGGACCACCGCCGTGTGCCGACCCCACGGTGCATAGTGGACCTCGCGGCTCGGCCCGAACAGGCCGAGTGTCGGAACACCGGACGCTGCCGCGATGTGCATCGGGCCGCTGTCGTTGCCGATGAAGAGGTGGCAGCGGCGCAGGAGTGCGGAGACAGTGAGCAGATCGACTGCGCCGACGAGGTCGATACAGTCCGGCAGTGCGGCAACCAGAGGGCGCGTATACGCCTGATCCTCCATACCGCCAAGAACCACAACCGTGGCGCTGGGCATAATCCCGCTCGGCATCGTCAACCGCGCGGCGAGCGATGCGAATCGCTCCCAGCGCCATCGCTTGCCCCGCCACCCAGCGCCCGGACCGAGCGCGAGCAGGCCCACGCCCGCCGGAAGCAGCCGCGCCGCCTCGGCTTCATGGGCCGGCGCGACCCAAAGGCGCGGCGAAGGCGGGTTCGCCCGTCCGACGAGCGCGCCGAGGGCCTCCACACGATGGACCGGCCCGTCATCGCGGCGGTGTACCAAGCGCCGCCGCGCCGGAACCAGATAGGCGAACGCGGACGCGCGCAGATCCACGACGAGGTGCCACCAGGACGACGCGCAGAGCCTCCACAGGCGCAGCCAATGGCCGCCCCCGCGCTTTTTCTCCATGGCGACGATCCGATCGACGCCCGGAATCGCCGCGAACAGCGGCGCGGCGGCCGGCCCGCACGCGACCGTTATCCGGGCCTTCGGATAACGCTCGATCAGATGGGCGAGCAGCCCGGTCGAGAGCACCGCGTCGCCAATTCGCGTCCAGGTGATGAAGAGGATCTTCATCGGAAGAGTGTTTCGAACTCGCTCGCCGCGGCGTCCCAACTGCGCGCGCGCCCGCTTCGACGAGCGATCTCGCTCGCGGTCTGGAAGGCCTCTTCATCGGTCAGCATGGCGAGAGCATTTTCGACGAAGGCGTCGTCGTCCGCCGCCAGAAAACCCGATTGCCGATCGGTGAAGCGCTCCTTGACCGCGCCGATCGGCCGCGCCACCGCAGGCACGCCGACCGCCTGCGATTCGGCCAGCGTCGAGCAATACATCTCCCGCTCCGAACCCGGATAGAGGTGGACCCGCGCCTGAGCGTAGGCCTTCGCCATGTCCTTGTCGCCGGCCGGCGCTACGATCGTCACCCCGTGCGCGGCACCCGCGAGCACCTTGTCGTAGAGCGGCCTGAGCTCCTCCGCGAGCGTCTCGCCCGCCGCAGCGCGTTTGAACGCGGCCGAATAGACATGCAGCTCCGCGGTCGGCGCCTTCGGTCGAATCCGCTCGACCCACAGATCCAGCAACCAGTCCAGATCGTGCTTCGGGTGAGTCGTGACGATCGCGACGGGAGGATCGGCCGGCGACATTTTCTCGATGTCGCGATATTCCTCGCGGACTCCCGGCGCGATCGACCGGTAATAGATCGAGTTCTCTCCCGGCGCATGATAGGCCTGGGAATGAGTATTGCCCAGAAACACGAGCTTGGCGTCGGTGCGATCGAGCACCTCGTGCACCTGGGGGCGGCGGAGATAGTCCGGCGGACCGGTGACCCAGAGGATGCGCGCGCGGGTTGCCCGGGTGAACTCGAGCAGCAGCGGCTTGCGGAAGGCGATCAGCACCTCGGTGATCGGCGGCTTGCGGCCCTCCCAGTGGATCCAGCTCACATTCTCGAAGCCGAGGCTGTTGGGGGATCGATTGACGGCGCGCACCACGTGACCCTGGCGGGCGAGCGCCGCCGGAAGGCTGGCGAACGCTTTCTCGGCGCCTCCAATGGGTTGATACGCCGGGGTCATCCCGTTGAACGGGATGGAGTCGTCGACCAGAGTGATCAGCATGTTTCGGCTTATAGCTCTGCCCGCAGAGCTTGCCAAGCAAGCCCGCCAGCCTTCACGCTTGCTTTTGGGCCTGCGCGTTTATAGTGGTTGGCGGTCACGGCTTTTCTCGATCCACGGTAAGCTGCGTGCCTCAGCGATGAGCCAACGGCTGTATGTAGCACTGGACGATCGCGGTATCGTCACACTGGACGGTGCGGACGCCGGCCCGTTCCTCCAGGGGCTGATCTCGAACGACGTCGATCGGGTGTCCGATGAGCGCGGCGCCTACGCGGCGTTGCTGACGCCTCAGGGCAAGTTTCTGCACGACTTCTTCGTGCTCCGGCACGGCTCCGGCTATCTGCTCGACTGCGAAGGGCCCAGGCTCGGCGATCTCGGGCGCAGGCTGATGGCGTATAAACTGCGCGCCGATATCGCCTTGGCCGATGCGACCGAGGATTTTCGGGTGATTGCCCTGTTCGGCGAGGGTACGGACGCCACCTTCAACCTGCCGCCGGGCCCCGGCGGCGTCGCGCCCCACCGCGGCGGCATGATCATGCGCGACCCGCGGCACCCGGCGCTCGGCCTGCGCGCGGTCCTGCCGCGCGACCGTGATCCGTCGGCTTTCGAGACCTCGGGCTTCGAGCACGGCGCGCGCGCGGACTATGAACGCCATCGCATTGGCCTCGGCGCGCCCGACGGCAGCCGGGACATGGCGGTCGAGAAGGCGACGCTGATGGAATGCGGCTTCGAAGCGCTCAACGGCGTCGATTTCGACAAGGGTTGTTATGTCGGTCAGGAGCTGACGGCGCGCACGAAACACCGCGGCCTGGTGCGCAAGCGCTTGATGCGGGTGTCGCTCGACGGGCCGCTACCGCCCGCGGGCACCCCGATCATGGTGGGCGACAAGGAGGCGGGCGAGATGCGCTCGGGTGTGGACGATAGCGCGATCGCTCTGCTCCGCATGGAGAGGATCGCCGCGGCCGCCGACGCGGGGATACCGCTCACCGCCGGCAAGACGCGCGTTATCCCGCTCGATCCTCCCTGATCGAGCCGGCTTCCACACCGCAGTTCGCACTGCGCGCAAGCGCGGCCTGGGCCGCTGCAAGCCGCGCGATCGGCACGCGATAGGGGGAACAGGAGACGTAGTCGAGGCCGACAGCTTCGAAAAATCCGATCGAAGCCGGGTCGCCGCCATGCTCGCCGCAAATGCCGAGCTTGAGGTCCGCGCGGGTGCGGCGGCCGCGCTCGGCGGCGAGTTCGATCAGCTCGCCGACACCCTCCCGATCCAGGCTCACGAACGGATCGCGCACCAGAATCCCAGCCCGCTCATAATCGCCGACGAAGCTCGCCGCATCGTCCCGCGAGATGCCGAAGACCGTCTGGGTGAGGTCGTTGGTGCCGAAGCTGAAGAACGCGGCGCTCTCGGCAATCTCGCCGGCTCTGAGCGCCGCCCGCGGCAGTTCGATCATGGTGCCGATCGAATAGGCGATCGACGCACCGGTCTCCGCCTCCACCGCGAGGCGTACCGCTTCGATCGCGTCTTTGAGAATGTCCAGCTCTCGCCGGGTCGCCACCAGCGGGATCATGATCTCGAGCATCACCGGGTCACCGCCGATCGCGGACGCCGCCGCCTCGAAGATCGCCCGCGCCTGCATCTCGTAAATCTCCGGATAGGAAATTCCGAGGCGACAACCGCGATGCCCGAGCATCGGATTGGTCTCGTGAAGCTGCGCGATTCGGCCGCGCAGAACCTCCGTCGCAACCCCTGCGGCAGCGGCCACCTCGCCGATTTCCGCCTCGGATTTGGGCAGGAACTCGTGGAGCGGCGGATCCAACAGACGGATCGTCACCGGCATGCCGGCCATGATCCGGAACAACGCGACAAAATCGGCGCGCTGCATCGGGAGCAGTTTGGCAAGCGCCGCTCGGCGGCGTTTCACATCGGCAGCCAAGATCATCTCGCGGACCGGAACGATACGCTCCTCGTCGAAAAACATGTGCTCCGTCCGGCAGAGCCCAATGCCCTCCGCACCGAAACCCAGAGCGGTGCGCGCGTCGCGGGGCGTCTCGGCATTGGCACGGACCCGGAGGCGCCGCGCACCGTCCGCCCACTCCATCAGAGTGGTGAAATCGCCGGAGAGCTCGGGTTCGATCGTCGGCACCGGCCCCTTGAGCAGCTCGCCGCTGGCGCCGTCGATCGTGACCACGTCGCCCTCCGAGACGACCTCTTCGCCGATGCGGCACTGCCGCGCCTCCTGGTCGATCCGAAGCTCACCGGCGCCGGTGATGCAGGGACGCCCCATGCCGCGCGCGACGACCGCGGCGTGGCTGGTCATGCCGCCCCGGCTCGTGACGATCCCCTTGGCCGCATGCATGCCGTGAATGTCTTCAGGACTGGTCTCCGTGCGTAGCAGGATCACGGCCTCGCCATGAGCGGCGCGATCCTCGGCATCGTCCGCATCGAAGACGACCTTGCCGCAGGCAGCACCGGGCGATGCAGGCAGGCCGCGCGCGAGCACCTGGCGCGGCGCCGCCGGGTCGAGCGTCGGATGCAAGAGCTGCTCAAGTGCCAGCGGGTCAACCCGCATGATCGCCTCCGTTTCGCTCACCAGTCCTTGCTCCGCCATGTCGACGGCAATCTTGACCGCCGCTTTGGCCGTGCGCTTTCCGGCCCGCGTCTGGAGAATCCAGAGTTTGCCCCGCTCCACCGTGAACTCGATATCCTGCATGTCGCGGTAGTGGGCCTCGAGCCGGGTCATGACCCTTTGAAGCTCGGCGAACATGCGCGGCATCGCTCGTTCCATTGACGGCAGTTCGCTGCCGCTCAAGGCGCGCTCCGCCTCGCTCACGGCCTGCGGAGTCCGTGTGCCGGCGACCACGTCCTCGCCTTGGGCGTTGACCAGATACTCGCCATAGACCGCCGCCTCGCCGGTCGACGGGTTGCGCGTGAAGGCGACGCCGGTCGCGCAGTCATCGCCCATATTGCCGAAGACCATCGCCTGCACGGTGACCGCCGTGCCCCAATCCACCGGTATATCGTGAAGCTTTCGATAGGTGACCGCGCGGGCGTTCATCCACGAATCGAGGACCGCGCGGATGGCACCCCGGAGCTGTTCCAGAGGTTCCTGCGGGAAACCGCTACCCGCCTCGGCGCGCACCAGCGCCATGTAGTCCCCGATCAGGCGGCCCCAATTCTCGGCCTGCATCTCGGTGTCGAGGAGATAGCCGTGTGCTTCCTTTTCCCGCTCCAGCAGCTCCTCGAAGACGCGATGCTCGATGCCGAGCACGACGTCGCCATACATCTGGATAAAACGGCGATAGCTGTCATAGGCAAACCGGGCATCGCCGCTGCGGCGCGCGAGCCCCTCGACGGTCGTGTCGTTGAGCCCGAGATTGAGCACGGTATCCATCATGCCGGGCATCGATGCACGGCCGCCCGAGCGTACCGAGACCAGCAACCCCTTCTTCGGATCGCCGAACTCGGCGCCTGCAATGCTCTCGATATGACTGAGCCCCTCGTCGATTTCGGCATCGAGGTCGTCCGGCAGCCGGCGTCCGCCGGCGTAATAGGCGTTGCAGAGCGCCGTCGTGATCGTGAAGCCGGGCGGGACCGGCAGGCCGAGATTGGCCATTTCCGCGAGATTGGCTCCCTTGCCTCCGAGCAGCGAGCGCATCCCGGCATTGCCCTCGGCCCCGCCGTCGCCGAACCGGTAGACCCAGGTGCCCAACGATCAGCCCTCGATCCGCGAGAAGTCGGCTACCCGATCCAGCGAGCCGCGGATCTCGGACAAGACCAGGAGCCTGTTGCGGCGGAGGGCGGGGTCTTCGCAGTTGACCGTCACCTCATCGAAAAAGGCGTCGACCGGCGCGCGCAGCGTCGCCATGACCGTCATCGCCTCTTCGAACGTCTCGTCCCGGAGGGCGGAAGCGGCCCGTGCGTTGACCTCGGCGATGCGACCGTGGAGGACGCGCTCTTCCTCCTTCGTGAACAGCGCGTCGTCGGCCGGCCCGCCATAGATCTGCCGATCCCTCTTCTCCTCGATACGCAGGATGTTGGCGGCGCGGCGATAGGCCGTGAGAAGATTGGCGCCGTCCTCGCGAGCAAGAAAACGCTCAAGTGATGCGACACGCTCGAGCAGGCGAACCAGATCGTCCTCCTCGCCTGCCGCGAAGACCGCGCCGATCAGATCATGGCGCACGCCCCGGTCGCGCAGGTGCACCTTGACCCGATCGGCGAGGAAGCTCAGCAACGCGCCGACCGCGGTCTCCGCCCCGGGCTCCGGCGGCAGCAGCGTGCCGTAACCGGCGAGCGCGTCCGCCAGCACGTCACGGAGCGGCAGCCGAAGCCGATTCTCGAGGATCAAGCGGATCGCGCCCAGGGCGGAGCGGCGGAGCGCGAAGGGGTCCTTGGAGCCGGTTGGTTTCTCGTCGATCGCGAAGAAACCGGCGAGGGTATCGAGCTTGTCCGCGAGCGCGACCGCGACGCTTGCCGGCGCGGTCGGGCAGCGCTCGCCCGGTCCTTGCGGTGCGTAATGCTCGGCAATGGCCTCGGTCACCGCCGGCGCCTCGCCGTCGGCGCGCGCATAATAGCGACCCATCACGCCCTGGAGATCGGGAAACTCGCCGACCATCTCGGACACCAGATCGGCCTTGCAGAGCATCCCGGCACGGGCGGCACGGGCCGGATCGGCGCCGTCGATGAAGCGTGAGAGGGCGCGTGCCATCGCCGCGATACGCTCGCTTTTCTCGGCCATCGAGCCGAGGCGGGCGTGAAAGACAACCTCCCCGAGGGCCGGAATCCGATCCTCCAGGCGCCGCCGCCTGTCCTGGTCCCAAAAGAACTTGGCATCGGCCAAGCGGGCGCGCAGGACACGCTCGTTGCCCGCGACCACGGCGGCACCGTCGTCGGCGGTTTCGGTGTTGGCGACCATGATGAAACGCGGCGCCAGCCGGCCGTCACGGGTGAGCAGGTTGAAGTAGCGTTGATGGGTCCGCATGGCCGAGGTCAGAACCTCGGCCGGCAGATCCATGAAGCGCGCATCGATGCTGCCTATCAACACCACCGGCCATTCGACGAGGCCCGCATTCTCCGAAACGAGCCAGTCGTCCGGCTTGAGCGAGAGATGCTCCGGCTGTGCCAGCCTTGCGGCATCCTCGGCGATCATGCGGGCGCGGGCCGCGGGCTCGAGCATGACCTTGGCCTTCTCGAGTGACGCCGCATAGTTGCGCGCGGCATCGATATGCAGAACGCCGGACGAAAGGACGCGGTGGCCCCGCGTCGTCGCCCCGCTCTCGAGGGCGCCGAATCGAAAGCGAACCACGGCGCTATCCAGCAGACACAGAATCGAGCGGATCGGGCGCACCCAGCGCACACCGCTCGACCCCCAGCGCATGGATTTCGGCCACGAGACGGCATCGAGCGCTGCCGGCAGTATTTCGGCAAGAAGCGCACCGGTGGCCCGGCCCTTCTCGCGGGTGACCGCATACCAGACTGGCCCCTTCGGCGTCTCTCTTCGCTCACAATCGTCGAGCGTCACACCGGCCGAGGTCAGAAAGCCCTCGATCGCCCGCGCCGGCGCGTCCACACGCGGTCCCTTGCGTTCGATGGTGATGTCGGGCTGCACGGCCGGCAGACCGCGGATGAGCACGGCAAGCCGACGAGGCGTCACGAAGGAGTCCGATGTTCCGGTCGAGAGTCGAGCCGCTTCGAGCCGGCTCCGGACCTGATGCTCGAGGTCGCGAGACGCGCTCGCCTGCATGCGAGCCGGGATCTCCTCGGAGAGGATCTCGAGCAGGAGATCAGCCATCGAACGCGCCCGCGCCGCGCGCCGAGGCGCCGCGGGTCATGCCGGCCGGCCCGGCGCGCGGCTCGCGAGCCAGGCCTCGCAGCAGGCTTTGGCGAGAGCACGCACGCGTCCGATATAGGCCGCCCGTTCGATCACGCTGATCGCGCCGCGCGCATCGAGCAGATTGAACAGATGGCTCGACTTCATGCACTGATCATAGGCCGGCAGAGGCAAGCAGGGATCGGCCGCGAGAAGCGCGTTGCATTCGGCTTCCGCGTCGTCGAAGTGGCGGAACAGCCGCCCGACATCGGCATGCTCGAAGTTGAAGGCCGAAAACTCGCGCTCGGCCTGGAGGAAGACGTCGCCATAGGCGACGCCGCCGCCGTTCCAATCGAGGGCGAAAACGTCATCCACCCCCTGTACGTACATGGCGAGGCGCTCCAGCCCATAGGTCAGCTCGACCGCGACCGGATCGCAATCGATTCCGCCGATCTGCTGAAAATAGGTGAACTGCGTCACCTCCATCCCGTCGCACCAGACTTCCCAGCCCAGGCCCCAAGCGCCGAGGGTCGGGCTTTCCCAGTCGTCCTCGACGAACCGGATGTCGTGGGCCCGGGCATCGATGCCGAGCGCCTCGAGGCTCCCCAGATAGCGTTCCTGCACGTCGTCCGGAGCCGGCTTCAAAAGCACCTGGAACTGGTAGTAGTGCTGGAGCCGGTTGGGGTTGGCGCCGTAGCGCCCGTCGCTCGGACGCCGCGAGGGCTGAACATAGGCCGCGTTCCAGGGCTCGGGCCCGAGGCTGCGGAGCGTGGTCGCAGGATGAAAGGTCCCGGCGCCGACCTCAAGGTCGTAGGGCTGCAAAATGACGCAGCCCCGTTCGGCCCAATAGGTCTGCAACGCGAAGATGAGTGATTGAAATGACCGGTCTGGACGCTTCACGCCCATCGGACGTCAACATGATCGGGAATCGGGTGGGCGAAACCTAACCCTCGCCCCGGGGACGGTCAACGGCGCAGGCGCGGTGGCGCCATCCCGCGCCGGCTAACGGGGATCGTCGAGGTTCCGGGGATCGTCGTGCTCGACCGTCTCGGTGGCTTTGGCCTTGCGCACCCTGCCGATCGCCTTAAATCCGAACCAGACGGCCCCGATCAACACCGCCAGAACCATCAGCTTCATTGGGCTGAACATGTTTCGAGCTCCCGTGACACCGTGCGGCGCGCCGCCCGCGCCGAAACGCCGCAGCACACCGCTTCTCTCCAGCGCCACAGTGAAGGGCGCGGGCGGGCGGGTCAAGCCCCCAGTCCGACAGGTCTCCGTCCGGACCTCTCCCAAAAACCTGAACGCCCGGGTCGAGCCGGGCCTCATGGACGTCGAGGGCTGACCTAAAGGCCGTAACGCGACCACCAGGCCCGGGCCTCGACGGCGCCGAGCAGGTCACCGGCGAGCGAGCCGCCCTCGCCCTCACCCCCCGTCAGGAGGGCGCCGGGCCGCAAACGGCGCACGAGCCAGCTGCGGGGACGGCCGATCCGACGCATGACCACCCTCCGGCCGTAACGCTCGCGCAACACCGCTCGGATCTCGCCGACACCGTCAGCGAGCCCCAGCCCGATCGCCTTCCGGCCTAGCCAGAACTCGCCGCTGAACAGATCGGAATCGCCATCGGCCAATCGCGTGCCCCGACGCGACCGGATCAAATCCTTGAAATTATCGTGAATCTCTCCTTGCACCCTGCGTAGACGATCGACGTCTGTCGGGTTCACGGCCGAAAACGGGTCGAGCAACGACTTTTTCTCGCCGGCGGTGTAGAGCCGCCGCTCGACGCCAAGCTTTTCGAGCACGCCGTGAAAGCCGAAGCCGGAATAGATGACGCCGATACTGCCCACGATCGAGTTGTCGTTGACGAAGATCTCGTCTGCCGCGGCGGCGAGCCAGTAGCCGCCGGAGGCTGCGACATCCTCGACGAAGGCCATCACAGGCACGTCACGCTCCGCGGCGAGCCCGCGAATGCGGTCGTGGATCAGCGCCGCCTGGGCCGCCGAGCCGCCCGGCGAGTTGATCTCAAGCGCCACGGCCTTGAGCCCCGGCAACCGAAAGGCCCGCTGCAGCACCGGGCCGACCGCGTCCAGGCTGATGCGCCCGCCGAACGGGCCCGCCTGCCCGATCACCCCCGCAAGACGGGCGACGGCGACCACCGGCGGCGGCCGTCGAAACGTGGCACGCGCCACCAGGCGGTTCAGCACAACGGCGCTTCCGTGAGCTCCAGGCCCGCGCCGCGCCGCAGGACGCAATCCGCCGCGTGCGTGTATTGACCATCGGCGTCGTGCAGAACCATGCCGCCGGCGAGCCGCAGAGGCCCGCCATGCTCGGCGATCGCCCGCACGATGACACGGCTGGCGCTTTTCCTGGTACGTGCCCCGACGAACGGATCGTGGGACCAGAGCGGATAGACGACGATGTCGCCAGCGCGCGCCTGGTCAAGCGAGCTGAGAAGCTGAGCCAAGCGATCCGGCCGATGAATGACGGTGATCGAGCCGCCCGGGCGGACCATCCTGAAGCAGAAGCCGAGCCAGGCGTCGAGCCCCGTCTGGCCTTCCATGGTCGCCTTCGCCCTCAGGGAGGCCGGTGAGGGCCGGTGTCTTTCTTCCTCATAGAAGGGCGGGTTCGCGAACACGTGGTCGAAGCTCTTCGGCGAAAGCTTGGGCGGCGGCCGCTCGAAATCACCCAGCAGGATATCGACGCGGTCCTCGATCTGGTTGAGCGCGGTGTTCTCGGCAGCGAGCTGCGCGAGGGATCGCTCGAGTTCGATCCCGGTGACGTGCAATCCCGTCACCCGGGTCGCGAGGCACAGAGTCGCCGCGCCGACGCCACACCCGATGTCCAGCGCCCGCTCGCCGTCCGCCGCCGGGACCGCGGCCGCGAGCAAGACCGGATCAATCGCGACTCGATAGCCTGCCGCCGGCTGCCGCAGCGCGACCCGCCCGCCGAGCAGCGCATCGCTGGTCACCCGCGCGGTCTCAACCATCGAGCTCGCCGGCCTCCGTGAGAATGCGTCGTGCCGTGTCCGCGTCGTCGTCGGTAACCATGAGGCGCCGCGGGATCGCACCGGCGCTGCCCTCGAGCACGCTCATGTGCTGATCCAGCACGATCGGCTCGATTCCGCTATCCCGCAGCAGCGCGCTGAGGAACGACAAGCGCACCAGATCATTCGTGCGCAAGAGCTCGATCATTCTCCTCTGATCTCCGTGATCGGCCGACTTGACCCGTGTTGGGCGGCACGCCAAATGCTAAGCTGTGGCGTCGCATCGTCGCGCATGCATGCCCTCGCAAGTCGGCGGCGTCAAGCGGGAGGATTGATGGTGGACAACATAGTCCCGCTCGAGCAAGAGGCAGCGTCGGAGGGGGAAGCGGCCGGCACGTCGCTGGATGATCTCCACGGCTTGGTTGCCGACGATCTGCGCGCCGTCAACGGCGTCATCCTCGACAATATGAAAAGCCCGGTGATGCTCATTTCGGAGCTCGCCGCACATATCGTCGTCGCCGGCGGCAAGCGCTTGCGGCCGATGCTGACCTTGGGCGCCTCCCGGCTCTGCGGTTACGCCGGCAAGCGCCATATCGACCTTGCCGCCTGCATCGAGTTCATCCACACCGCGACGCTGCTCCACGACGATGTTGTCGATGACAGCGCGCTGCGCCGCGGTGCGGCGACGGCAAACGCGGTCTGGGGCAACAAGCCGAGCGTCCTGGTCGGCGATTTTCTGTTCAGCCGGGCGTTTCAGATCTCCGTCGCCGACGGCTCGCTGCGCGTGCTCGACGTCCTTGCCGACACCGCCGCCACCCTCGCCGAGGGCGAGGTGATGCAGCTCACCACCTCCAACGACACCGAGACCGGCGAAACCGCCTATCTGCAGGTGATCACCGCAAAGACCGCCGCGCTGTTCGCCGCCGCTTGCCAGCTCGGCGCGATCGTCGCCGAACGCTCGGCCGGGGAAGAAGAAGCACTGAGGAATTTCGGGCTCAGCCTCGGAATCGCCTATCAGTTGGTCGACGACGCGCTCGACTACAGCGCGCGGGAGGCCGAGCTCGGCAAGAATGTCGGCGATGATTTCCGCGACGGCAAGATCACGCTGCCGATCGTCCTGGCGTTTCGTCGTGGCGACGATGCCGAACGCGCGTTCTGGCGCCGCACGATGGAAGAGGGCGAGCAGAAGGACGGCGATTTCTCCCGGGCGATGACCCTCCTCACCCGCCATGGTGCGATCGGGGAGTCGGTTGAGCGAGCACGCCACTACGGCGCGACGGCCCGCGAGTCATTGGACCAGTTCCCGACCTGCGCCGCGAAGAGTGCGCTGCTCTCCGTCGTCGACTTCTGCGTCGACCGGGCGCATTAAGGTTGACGCGACGGCTCAGCCCAGCTCTTTCGCCGTGGTGAACCTCACCAATCGAGCACTCTTGGACGTGAACGCGGCCCAGCGATCGACACCTGTCTCGAAGATCGCCAGCGCCGCCGGCGGGAATCGCGTGGAGAGCCGCGCGAAGGCCGGCCCCGGCCCGCGCCGGCCGAGCGCAATCGCGAGTGACTGGAGCCCCGGATTGTGGCCAATGAGGAGGAGGGCATCGTGCCGATCGTCGGCCTGCATCACGGCATGCAGCAGGGTCTCGGGGCCGCCCATATAGAGGCCGTCCACCACGCGGCGAAGCACGCTCTCCCGCAAGCCCTCGCAAAAGAATTCATGGGTCTCCGTGGTGCGCCGGGAAGGCGAGCAAAGAGCGAGCGTCGGGGGGTGGTCCTGGTCGCGGCAGAGGGCGCCGATGCGATGGCTCGTCCGCCGCCCCTTCTCGATCAA
Source organism: Alphaproteobacteria bacterium (assembly GCA_965248825.1). Taxonomy (GTDB): domain Bacteria; phylum Pseudomonadota; class Alphaproteobacteria; order UBA828; family UBA828; genus WTGU01. The sequence continues at coordinate 705,841 of CBDFKL010000006.1, forward strand.
GGCGCGGTCGCGGTCGCCCCCGGGAGGCATGCCGGCTTCGGCCTTGCCGTGTCGCATCAAATAGAGCCGTCGCATCCGTCGCTTCCCGTTCCCCAGCCGCGGCCCGGTTGCATTCGCCGCGGCGCACGACAAGAATCGCGGCCTGTTACGGCAATTGGGAGATCATGATGGGCCGGGAGTGCGCCGACAAGAACCCGTATGAGACCGGGCTCGAGCGAAACGACGCGAATCATGTCCCGCTGACCCCGCTTTCGTTTCTGCGGCGCGCGGCGGCCGTGTTTCCGGAACGGACGGCATGGGTTCACGACGGGCGCCGGGCAAGCTATCGCGCATTCTACGGTCGCAGCCGGCGCCTCGCCTCGGCGCTCGCGAAACGGGGCGTGGCCAAGGGCGATACCGTCGCGATCATGTCGCCCAATACACCGGCGATGCTCGAGGCACATTACGGCGTTCCCATGTGCGGCGCCGTGCTCAACGCCCTCAACTTCCGGCTCGATGCCGCTTCCCTCGGCTTCATCCTCGATCATGCCGACGCCAAGGTGCTTCTCACCGATCGGGCGTTCTCACCGGTGATCAAGGAGGCCCTGTCTCTCGCCAGGGTCGAGCTGCTGGTCGTCGACATCGATGATGCGCCCGAGGAAGGCGGCGAACTGCTCGGCGCGATCGAGTATGAAGCGCTGCTCGAAGAGGGCGATCCCGACTATGACTGGCCCTGGCCGGCGGATGAGTGGGAAGCGATCTCCCTCAACTACACCTCCGGCACCACGGGCAATCCGAAGGGCGTCGTCTATCACCATCGCGGCGCCTATCTGAACGCGATCGGGGACGGGATGACCTGGGCCTTGCCCCATGGACCCGTCTATCTCTGGACTCTGCCGATGTTCCACTGCAATGGCTGGTGCTTCACCTGGGCGATCAGCGCCTATGCCGGCACCCACATCTGCCTGCGCAAGGTGGAGGCAGCGACGATCTTCCGCGCGATCGCGGCGCACAGGGTGACCCATTTCTGCGGCGCGCCGATCGTGCTCAACCTCCTGAACAACGCGACCGACGAAGAACGGGTGCCCTTCGACCATCGCGTCGAGGTGATGACCGCCGCCGCCCCGCCGCCGGCCGCCGTCATTGCGCAGATTGAGCAAGCCGGCTTCCACGTGACCCATGTCTACGGCCTGACGGAGGTCTATGGCCCGGTCACGGTATGCGCGTGGCACGACGAGTGGAACGCCCTGCCGCTCGACGAGCAGGCAGCGCTCAAGGCGCGTCAGGGCGTGCCGTTTGCGACTCTCGACGGGCTCATGGTCGCCGACCCCAAGACGATGGCGACGGTACCGCCGGACGGCGAGACCATCGGCGAGGTCTTCATGCGCGGCAACACGGTGATGAAAGGCTATCTCGATAACCCGAAAGCGACCGAGGACGCGTTTGCGGGCGGCTGGTTCCGCACCGGCGACCTCGGCGTCGTTCATGCCGACGGCTACATCCAGCTCAAGGACCGCGCCAAGGACATCATCATCTCGGGCGGCGAGAACATCTCCACGATCGAGGTCGAGGGCGCGCTCTATCGCCACCCCGCCGTGCTCGAGGCCGCCGTGGTCGCGCGCGCCGACGAGACCTGGGGCGAGACGCCATGCGCCTTCGTCACCTTGAAAGAGGGCGTGCGCATTGACGAAGAGGAGCTCATCAGCTTCTGCCGCGGCGAGCTGGCCCACTTCAAGTGCCCGAAAACCGTCGTGTTCGGCGAGCTCCCAAAGACCTCGACCGGCAAGATCCAGAAATACGTCCTGCGCGAGCGCGCATCCGCGCTCTGAGACGGCGTCAGGCGGGGGGCGCGAAACATGCGATCGACCGCTCCCGGATATGTCGCGCTGGCCATCGCGGCGGCGCTGCTCCACGCGAGCCCCGCGGCGGCAGACGATTTCGAGGCGGCACGGGCGGAAATGGTGCGCGCCGTCGCGTTCGACGCCGAGCGCACCGCCCAGTGGATCGGCAAGGAGCGGCTCGATCCGCGGGTGATGGCGGCGATCGGGCTGGTGCCGCGCCATCTTTTCGTGCCGCCTGAGCTGCAAGGGCTCGCCTACGTTAACAGGCCATTGCCCATCGGCTATGGCCAGACCATCTCACAACCCTACATCGTCGCGCTGATGACCGACCTCCTGGCGCCGGAGCCGGACGACGTCGCGTTCGAGCTCGGCACGGGCTCGAGCTATCAGGCAGCGGTATTGGCCGAGCTCGTCGCGGAAGTCTACACCGTCGAGATCGTGCCGCCGCTGGCGGAAAGCGCCGCCGACCGGCTCGCGGCGCTCGGCTATGACAATGTCACCGTGCGAGCGGGTGACGGCTATTTCGGCTGGCCCGAACGCGGGCCCTTCGACATCATCGTGGTCACGGCAGCGGCAAGCCATGTGCCGCCGCCGCTCATCGCGCAGCTCAAGCCGGGCGGGCGCATGGTGATTCCCGTCGGCAGCCCGTTCCTCACTCAACACCTCATGCTCATCGAGAAGACCGCCGGCGGCGACATCACCAGCCGGCAGATCCTGCCGGTCATCTTCGTTCCGCTGACCGGCGAGCGCTGAAGCGCGGTGTCGGGCAAGGGGGCGCACGGCCTCTCCAGGCTCGGCGTCTTCATTGCCGTGGCGCTGCTCTCGGCCGGTGTGCTGGGCTACGAGATCCTGCTCGTCCGCCTGCTCGCGATCGTGCACTGGCATCACTTCGCCTACATGATCATCTCGGTCGCACTGTTGGGATTCGGTGCGGCCGGCAGCCTCGTCGCGGTGCTCCAGCGCCCGCTTCTCGCCCATTTCCGGTGGGTCTTCGGGGGCGCGGCGCTGGGATTCGGGGCGAGCGCCCCCCTGGCGTTCCTGCTGGCACAGAGTCTGCCCTTCAACGCACTCGAGGTCGCCTGGGACCGGGCGCAGCTCGGTTGGCTGTTCGCGCTCTACCTGGTCCTCTCGGCGCCGTTTCTAAGCGCGGCGCTGGCGCTCGCCCTGGCCTTCCGGGCACACGCGGCTCGCGCCGGTGCGCTATACCGCGTGGACCTGATCGGCGCGGGTCTGGGCGCCTTAGGTCTGGTGCTCTTGCTGGACGCCGTGCCGCTGGCGGACGCGCTGAGACTCATCGGCCTTGCCGGAGCCGCGGCGGGCGCGGTGGTCTTGTTGCCGACAGGCACGACATGGCCCGCGAGGAGCGGAGCGCTGCTGGCGGTCGCGGCCGTGCTCGCTCTGCTGGCCGCCCTGCCTCAACAGTGGTTGCGCCCTCACCCCTCCCCCTACAAGGCGTTGAGCCTCGCGTTGACCGCGCCCGACGCCCGGATCGTCGCGGAACGCCATGGCGCACTCGGCTGGCTCGCCGCCGTCGAAAGCCCGACGGTGCCTTTTCGCCACGCGCCGGGCCTCAGCCTGCACGCAGCGGCCGGACCGCCGGCCCAGCTCGGCCTGTTCACCGATGGCGGCGCACTCGCCGCGATCACCCGGGCCGATGCCGATCTCCGCTATCTGGAGGCCGAAACCGCCGCACTCCCCTACCACCTCGTGGATCGCCCGCGCGCGCTCGTGCTCGGCGTCGGCGGCGGGACGGAGGTGCTGCGAGCGCTTCGGCACGGTGCGCGATCGGTCGATGCGGTGGAGTTGAATCCGGACGTGATCGATATCGCTCACGACGCTCTGATGCGCGAATCGGGCGGCCTCCACGACGGCGAGGATGTGCGAGTCCATATCGCCGATGGGCGGAGTTTTGCGGCACGGTCCGGGGCGCAATGGGATCTGATCCAGATCGCGTTGCTCGACTCCTTCAGCGCCGCCGCAGCAGGCGTCCACACGCTCGACGAATCCCTGCTCTACACGGTCGAGGCTTTCGGGACCCTTCTCGATCGTCTGAGCCCCGAGGGTGTGCTCGCCATTACCCGCTGGCTCAAGCTGCCGCCGAGAGACGCGTTCAAATTGCTGTGGACCGCGCGGACCGCGCTCGAGGCGCGGAATATCGCCGACCCGGCATCACGGTTGATCATGATCCGCGGCTGGAAAACGACCACGCTGGTGGTCGCGGCGCGCCCGTTCGAGCGCCGGGATGTGACCAATTTGCGCACCTTCGTCGAGCGTTACGGGTTCGACCTGGTCTGGCATAAGGGGCTTGTCGAGGCCGACGCCAACCGCCACAACCGGCTCGCGGAGCCCGCCTTCTTCCGCGGCGCCGCGGCTCTGCTTGGCCCGGATCCCGACGAGTTTGCCGCCCGTTACAAGTTTGCGCTCCGGCCCGCGACCGACGACCGGCCGTTTTTCTTCCACACCGTCAAATGGGCGACGCTGCCCGAGCTTCTGGCGCTTCGCGAACGGGGCGGCCTGCCGCTCGTCGAATGGGGCCTCGTGATCCTCGTCGCGACGCTGGCGCAGGCGCTGATCGCCGGCACGCTGTTGATTCTCTTGCCGCTCCTCGCGCTCCGCAAGCAGAGAGCCGAGGGTGCGCCCGAGCGCTGGCGCGTCGTGATGTTCTTCGCCAGCCTCGGCCTCGCCTTTCTCTTCGTCGAGATCGCCTTCATGCAGCGCTTCGCGGTCTTTCTCGGACACCCGCTCTTCGCCATCGCCGTGGTGCTGGCCGGCCTCCTCTTCTTTGCCGGCTGCGGCGCCGGCGCGGCGGATCGGCTCGCCGGCCGGTCTGGTCGCGTGTCCCCAATAACGCTCGCCGCCGCGGGGGTCATCGTCGTCGGCGGCGCCTATCTCGGGCTCTTGCCTTGGGTGTTTGCCGCAGCGCAAGCCTGGCCCGTGGCCGCGCGCATAGCGGTCGCGCTCGCGCTCCTCGGCCCGATCGGCTTCCTCCTCGGGATGCCGTTCCCGCTCGGCCTCAAAGCACTCGGTGCGCGGGCGCCCGCCCTGGTCCCCTGGGCGTGGGGAATCAATGGCTGCGCCTCGGTGATCAGCGCGGCGCTCGCGACCTTCATCGCGCTCCACATCGGCTTCACCCTGGTCCTCGCCTGTGCTTTGGTGCTCTACGCCCTCGCTGCCGCCTTCCCCCCACACGGGGCGGCGAAAGAGGCGCGATAGCGCCACGCCTCCTTGAACGGAACAGCGCCGGAAAGACCAACCATGAGAGTCCTCGTCCTCCAGCACATCGCGATCGAGCATCCCGGTATATTTCGCGACTTCATGCGCAATGACGGCGTCGCATGGGACGCCGTCGAGCTCGATGCGGGTGAGACGGTTCCCCCTCTCGACGGCTATGATGCGCTCATCGCCATGGGCGGGCCGATGGATGTCTTCGAAGAAGAGGCCCACCCCTGGTTGGTGCCCGAGAAGGCGCTGATTCGCCACGCCGTCGCCGAGCGCGGCATGCCCTTCCTCGGTGTCTGTTTAGGCCATCAGCTTCTCGCCGATGCTCTCGGCGGCCGGGTGGAGACGATGGCCGAGCCCGAAGTCGGCATCCTGGAGGTTGCCCTCACCGAGGCCGGCCGCGCCGACCCGCTGCTCGCCGGCCTCGACCCGGTGGTGACCTGCCTGCAATGGCACGGCTGCGCGGTGACCGTCCTGCCCGATGATGCCGTGAGCCTGGCCCGCTCGGAACTCTGCGCGGTCCAGGCCTTTCGCGTCGGACCTCACGCCTATGGCCTTCAATATCATGTCGAGTTGACGCCGACGACGGTCGCCGAATGGGGCGCCGTGCCCGTCTATCAGACTTCGCTGAAACGGGCGCTCGGGCCAAACGGCCTCGGGACGCTCGAAGCGGACGCCGCCCGCCAGATGCCGTCCCTCAATCGCGACGCGCGGATCCTCTACGATAATTTCCTCGGGCTCGTGCGCGATCGGTGAGGACGATCCGACCGGCTGCCTGACGGCATGGGCGGGCCGCATCGGGCCGCGACGGGGTGCCGACCCGCTTCGTTAAATTCGTTCCAGCCACAGATCGAGAAACCGGTCCAGCCATCGATGCACCGCCGGATCGTAGCGGGTGGCGTCGGTGCGCTGGGCGGCCGGTGACGGGGCCTCGGGACGGGCTAGGTCGGCCTGTGCCTTCTCGTTGGTGACCCAACGTTCGAGCGTCGCCGGCGTCATCTCGGGATGGAACTGGATCCCGAAAGCGCGCCGGCCGCAGCCGAAGGCTTGGTTCTCGAAGAGGGCGCCGGTCGCAAGCAGCGTCGCCCCGGGCGGGAGGTCGAAGCCTTCGCGATGCCACTGATAGGCATGGATGGCCAAGGGGAACACGGGGCATCCCTGATCGGCCGGGTAGATCGGCTGGTAACCGATCTCGCACTTGCCGTCGGGACGCCGGAAAACCGCGGCCCCAAGGGCGTGCGCCATGATCTGGGCGCCGAGACAGATGCCGAGGATCGGCGCGTCCGCTTCCACCTGGTTCCCGACCCATGTCGTTTCAAGCCGCAGAAACGGGTGATGCTCCAAATCGCCGGCGCTCATCGGTCCGCCGAACACGACCGCGGCGTCATAGCCGCGAAGGCGGCCGCGATCGAGCAGCGGCAGCTCGTCGTTCAGGAAGGTGCAGCAGATCTCGGTCACGCAGCCGCGCGCCGCCAGCGCCTCGGCCACTTTGCCGGGCCGGGCATGGGCAGAATGGGTGACCAGGATGATGCGTCTGTTCGCGGTGTACGTTGGTGTCAGCGCCTCTGCCATCCTTTCTGCCGTGCGCTGAAACGATCACTCGGCCCACAACAGTAGTTCTTAGCCGCAGAAACCTCTAGCTGTGCAACACGCACTGACGATGACCGAACGCTCATGCTTGTTTCCGGATATAGATGGTTGACATCGGGTTTTGCAAGAATGATGAGGAGGGGGAATAATATTCTAAAACAACACGTTAGAGAGGTGCTAAAATTGCAGAATCCGAGCGATGTGCCACAACGGTAGCGATGCTCGCGTGCCGCCCGGCCGCGTTGACGCTTCGCCGGCTTGACCGGATTTTGCCTGGGCCCTAGCCTTTTCGACCGAAACCGCCAGGCGGAGAGAGTGGTTCGCGCGCGCTGCTCTCCGTCGAGGCCAACGAAGGCGGTCGACGGGATTCCACGGAGGGAGGCTCTCATGGTTTCACTCGGCGCTCAGTTCGATACCGGCCTGGCGGTCGGTGACCAAGCCCGATTCGTCGAGGGTCATGGCTTCGAATTCGTCTACGTGCCGGATTCCCCAATCAACTGGCGCGAGATGAGCCCCTACCTCACCGTCCTCACGCAAAGCACGACAACGGCCAAGGTCGGTGCCTGCGTCACCAATCCGGTCTCACGCAACCCGACGGTGATCGCGAGCTTGCACGCAGCGCTTCAGGAGCTGAGCGGCGGTCGCATGATCCTCGGGCTGGGGCGAGGCGACAGTGCGGTTCGGCGCCTCGGTGAACGACCGGCACGCCTCAAGGAATTCGAGGAGGCGTCGCTTCTCATCCACCGCCTAGCGAACGGCGAGGAGGTCGCGTACTCCGCGTCACGACCCTCCGACGAGGACTGGTACGCTCAGGCCACCGAGACGGTGCCCTTGTCCCTCGAATGGGCGCCGCGCGTGAGCATCCCACTCTACGTTGCGGGCTACGGGCCGAAAGTGCTCCGTTGGGCCGGCCAGGTCGCCGACGGCGTGTTCCTCCAGATCGCCGAGCCGGCGACGGTGGAATGGCATATCGGCTTTATCCGGAAGGGCGCGGAAGACGCCGGACGCGCCGCGAGCGAGATCGACATCGTGGTCTGTACGCCATCATGGATCTCAGACGACTTGCACGAGGCCTGCGATCGGGTCCGCCCGTTTCCCTCCTACGTGGCCAATCACGTGACCGACATGCTGCGATTTCACCCCAAGTCGTTCCTGCCGCCGACCCTCCTCCAATGTGTCGAGGACAAGGCCCAATACGACTATCGGGAGCATACGCAGACGGGGGCCGACCATGCCGGCTACGTCTCCGACGAGCTCGCGGAGAGCTACACGATTGTCGGGACCGCGGAGCGTTGCGCCGAGAAGATCCGTCAGCTGAGTGCGCTCGGTGTAACCCAGATCTGCCTGTACTATCTCGGTTACAGCGACGCCGATATTCGCGCTACAACCGAGGCCTACGCGCGCGAAGTGATGCCCAAGGTTTGAGTGTCGGACGGCCCGCCCTGGTCGGCGGTGCGTCCCGGCGTAACGACCAGTGGAGGCAGCGCCATGAAACTCGTCGACAAAGTCGCGATCGTAACCGGCAGCTCGCGCGGCATCGGCGCGAGCGTCGCGCGAGGCTTCGGTGCAGAAGGTGCTCGGCTCGCCATCGTCGCCAACGCGAGCCTCAAGAGCGCGCAGTCGGTCGTCAATGAGATCGAGGCGGCGGGAGGAGAGGCCAAAGCCTTCACAGCCGACCTTGCCCGGGTCGCCGAGTGCGAGCGACTGGCCAGTGCGGTGATCGACGCCTTCGGCACGGTCGACATCCTCGTCAACAATGCCGGCGTTCTGATCTCGATGCCGATCGAGGAGGCCACCGAGGAGCAGTGGGACGCCCAGATCGATCTCAACCTCAAAGGCACCTACTTCATGACCAAAGCCGTCGTGCCGACGATGAAGGCCAAGCGTTCCGGTAAGATCATCAACGTCACTTCGACATTCGGTTTCGTTGGCGGCCCAGACTGCAGCATCTATTGCACCTCGAAGGCCGGGCAGCTGAACATGACCAAGGCCCTGTGCCTTGAACTCGCCCGCCACGGGATCAACGTCAACTCGCTGGCGCCGGGCGGTGTCAAGACCGACATGTCTACGGCCTTGCGCGCGCAACCAGGGCTCGAGGAGCGCGTGGACAAGCTGACTCCTGCGGGGGCTCATTTTTTGAACCCGTCCGATGTCGTCGGTGCCGCTGTGTTTCTCGCCTCATCCGATTCGGATTCCGTGCACGGCGCGAATTTGGTGATCGACGGCGGTTGGACCGCTCGGTAGCGAGCAATCCCGCGCCTTGCCGTTTTCGAAGAAGCCCCGGGCGTGCACGGATGATAGGCGTTAGCTCCTCATTATTGTTCGAATGATCCGGCCGGCCGCGCCGGTCTTCGAGGACCATGCCGGTAGCGTTGCAGCGCGTTGATCATGCCGGCCGGATAGAACAGCAGCAGCAGGCCAATCAAGGCCGAAATGATAAGAAAACGCCATGGCCCGAAATTGACCATCGCCTCCGATAGCGGTGAGATTGGACATCGCACCTCGGAGTCGGGCGGCAGTGCTTACCAACTGAATAGCGAGGCTCGCAGGTGCTAGACAACCGTATTCAGCCTGTCATCTCGGGCCGGTTTCCGGCATCCAATCCGGCAGCGTGGGCGGTGTGTCCAAGGGCGTGAGCCACGTGACGTGGCCCATCTTACGGCCGTCGCGGGTTTCTGCCTTGCCGTACAGATGAACGTGAGCGGACGGGTCCGCGACCAGCGTCCGCCAGCGCTCGACGTCCCGGCCGATCAGATTCTTCATCACCGCATTGCCGCGACGGGCGGTGGAGCCGAGCGGTAGACCACAGATGGCGCGGACGTGCTGCGCGAACTGGCTGGTTTCGCAACCCTCGATCGTCCAGTGACCCGAATTGTGGACCCGCGGTGCGATCTCGTTGACCAGGAGCCGCCCGTCGCCGGTCACAAACAGTTCGACGCAGAGCACGCCGATATGATCGAGCTTCTCGGCGATGCGCACCGCGCCCTTCCGCGCCGTCGCCGCGAGCGCGGGCGCGATACCCGCCGGGGCGAGCGTAACATCCAGGATCCCCTGGACATGGCGATTCTCGACCGGATCGAAGCTTGCCACCGCGCCGTTCACCGAACGGGCCACGATGACCGAGATTTCGCGATCGACCGCGACCTGCGCCTCGAGGATTGCCGGACGACGCCCGAGCCCATCCCAGGCGCACACCAGATCATCGCCCGGCGCGAGCACGGTCTGGCCTTTGCCGTCATAGCCGAGAGTCTGGGTCTTGAGCACGGCCGGTCGGCCGATCGTCCGGTCGGCGGCCTCGGCGTCGGCGGCGTCGTCCAGCGGAACGTAGGGCGTCGTCTCGAGGCCAAGGCCGCGGACGAAGTCTTTCTCGGCGATTCGGTTCTGCGAGACGCGGAGCGAACCGGCGTCGGGCCTGGTCGGCACGCCTGCGGCGAGCTGCGCTAAGGTTTCCGCCGGGACGTTTTCAAACTCGACCGTGGCGACATCGATCGCTGCGCCGAACGCGTCGAGCGCTGCGGGGTCGTCGTAGGCTGCCACGGTTTCTGCCGCCGCAACCTGCGCGGCCGGCCCGGCGGGCCCGGGCGAGAATATGTGGCACCGATAGCCCAGGGCGGCGGCGGCGGTCGCCAGCATGCGACCGAGCTGGCCGCCGCCGAGAATGCCGATCGTCGCGCCGGGTGGGATCACGAAGCCGGCGTTTCGGCAACGGCGGCGGTCTGCCGAGCGCGCCAGCCGTCCAGTGCGGCGGCCACCCGGTCGTCGGCGAGCGCGATAATCGCCGCGGCAAGCAGCGCCGCGTTGACCGCGCCGGCGCGCCCGATGGCAACGGTCCCGACGGGCACGCCGCCGGGCATCTGGACGATCGAGAGCAGGCTGTCCAGACCGCTCAGGCTTTTGCTCTCGATCGGCACGCCGAGCACGGGAAGCGGCGTCATCGCGGCGGTCATGCCGGGCAGGTGGGCGGCACCCCCGGCGCCGGCGATGATCACCTTGAGCCCGCGCTCGCGGGCCGCCTCGGCGTAGGCGTACAGCCGCTTGGGCGTGCGATGAGCCGAGACGACGCGAGTCTCGCAAGCGACACCGAGCTCTTCGAGGGTCTCAACGGCGTGGCGCATGGTCTCCCAGTCGGACTGGCTTCCCATGATAATCCCGACGGCGGCGCGCGCCTGGGTCATGCTGCTTTCCTTTCCTGGCCGGCAACAGGAGGGGCCGGATACGGCATGTTACCGTCGCTGCCCGGCCGCGAACTCAACCGGGACGGCGCCTTCACAGCTCCGACGTGGCATGCTATAGAGCGCGCCCACCAACCGATACGTCCCGCGAACGGAAGGAGGTAGAAGGAAAAGCTTGGTACATGTCGTCGTACGAGAAAACAATGTCGACCAGGCACTGAAAGCGCTCAAAAAGAAAATGCAACGCGAGGGGATCTTCCGGGAGATGAAGATGCGCCGCCACTACGAGAAACCCTCGGAGCGGCGGGCTCGGGAGAAAGCGGAAGCGGTTCGGCGAGCCCGGAAACTGGCCCGCAAGCGCGCGCAACGGGAAGAATAGCCCTCGGGTCGGGCATCGCGCCCACCCCCGACATAGCGATCATCCGCTCCGGCGCCGGCCGGCGCGCGCGATGTGGTGGGTGCATGCCGAGGAACAACGCGTGGCCGGAACCCCGCGCGGCGTCAGAGCGCCTTCACGATCTCCTCGACCATCTTCTTGGCATCGCCGAAGAGCATCATCGTGTTGTCCCGGTAAAACACCGGATTGTCGACACCCGCATAGCCGGGGGCGAGCGAGCGCTTGACGAAGAGGACGGTATTGCACAGCTCGACGTCAAGGATTGGCATGCCGGCGATCGGGCTCTGAGGATCGGTCTTGGCCACCGGATTGACCACGTCGTTGGCGCCGATCACGAAGGCAACATCGGTGTTGGGCATATCGCTGTTGATATCCTCGAGCTCGAAGACCTCGTCATAGGGAACGTTGGCCTCGGCCAGCAGCACGTTCATGTGGCCGGGCATTCTGCCGGCCACGGGATGGATGGCGTAGCGCACCTGGACTCCTTTATTCTGAAGCAGGTCGGCCATCTCTCGCACGACATGTTGGGCTTGGGCGACGGCAAGGCCGTAGCCCGGCACGATCACCACCGAGCCCGCATTGCTCATGATAAAGGCGGCATCATCGGCACTGCCCGCCTTGTGGGTCTTGTCGCTCGCCGTAACGGGCCGCGAGGAACCAGTGCCGAAGCCGCCGAGGATCACGCTGATGAAGGAGCGGTTCATCGCCCGACACATGATGTAGCTCAGGATTGCCCCCGACGAGCCGACCAACGCCCCGACCACGATCAGCACCGTATTTTCGAGCGTGAAGCCGATGCCAGCCGCTGCCCAACCCGAGTAGGAATTCAGCATGGAAATCACGACGGGCATGTCCGCGCCGCCGATCGGAACGATCAGCAGCACGCCGAAGAGTAAGGCGAGCCCGGTCATGATCCAGAACACGCTCTCCTGCTGGTCGATGCCGAAGACGACGCCGGTCACGACGATCGCGATCAAGATCGCGAGGTTGATCACATGCTGGCCGCGGAACACCAGCGGCGCGCTTGTCATCAGCTCCTGCAGCTTGGCAAAGGCGACGATCGATCCGGTAAAGGTGAGGGCGCCGATCACCATGCCGAACACCATCTCGATCCGGCTGATCAGCCTGATGTCGCCGGGAACGCCGATGTGAAAGGTCTGCGGTGCGTAATATGCAGCCGCCGCGACGAGGACGGCGGCGAGACCGACCAGGCTGTGAAACCCGGCCACGAGCTGCGGCATCGCGGTCATCCGGATGCGCAGCGCGATCACCGTCCCGATCAATGCGCCAAGTGCAATCCCAACGATGATCCAGAGATAGTCTTCGACCCCCGGCTGGCCCAGCGTGGTGCCGACGGCGATCACCATGCCGGCGATGCCGAACAGATTGCCGCCGCGCGCCGTTGCGGGTGTGGAAAGGCCCCGCAAAGCCATGATGAAACAAACACCGGCGATCAGATAGAGGATCGCCGCTAAATTAGGCGTCATGAGCAACGCCCCTATTTCCTCTTCTTGAACATCACAAGCATACGCTGGGTGACCGTAAACCCTCCGAAGATGTTGACCGCTGCAAGACCGACGGCGATGCCGCCTAATATCTTGGCGAGGTTGCCCTCGGCGGGCGACGCCGCTAGCAATGCCCCAACGATGATCACGCTGGAGATGGCGTTCGTCACCGACATCAGCGGCGTGTGCAGTGCCGGCGTGACGCTCCAGACCACGTAATAGCCGATGAACACCGCGAGGACGAAGATCGTCACCGCGATGACGAGCGGGTGCAGCGCCAGCACATGCTCCACGGCTAGATTTCTTCGCCCCGGAGGGCCGGATTCACGACCGCGCCGCCCTTGGTCAGCAACGCGCCCTTTATCACCTCGTCCTCCCAATCGATCTCGAGCGCGTGGCTCTCTCGGTTGATCATGGGCTCGATGAAGTTGAACAGATTGCGCGCATAGAGCTCGCTGGTATCGACCGGAACCCGCGCCGGGTAGTTGGCATAGCCGATAATCGTGACGCCGTGGCGTACCACCACTTGGTCGAACTCGCTCAGGGCGCAGTTGCCGCCCGTCTCGATCGCGAGATCGACGATCACGGAACCGAGCTTCATGTCCTTGACCATCGCTTCGGTGACCAGCACCGGCGCGGTCTTGCCCGGGATCTGCGCGGTCGTGATGCAGATGTCCTGGTTCCTCAGGGTCTCGTGAATCAATTCCGACTGGCGCCGCTTGTAGTCCTCACCCATCTCACGCGCATGGCCGCCCGCGGTCTCCGCATCGCCAGATTCGGCGTCGACGGAAATGAACTTGGCGCCGAGGCTCTCGACCTGCTCCTTGACCGCCGGTCGCACGTCGAAGGCCGACACCAATGCACCCAACCGGCGCGCCGTCGCGATCGCCTGAAGCCCGGCGACGCCTGCGCCCAGCACGACAACGCGTGCCGGGGTCAGCGTGCCCGCCGCGGTCATCATCATCGGCAGGATGCGGCCGAAATGCTCGGCCGCATCGATCACCGCCTTGTAGCCGGCGATATTGCTCTGCGATGACAGCGCGTCCATCGATTGCGCGCGGCTAATGCGCGGGATCAGCTCCATCGCGAAGGAGGTCACGCCACGGGCAGCGTAGCTCGCGACATGATCGCGCTGCTGCAGCGGCGCGAGCAAGCCCACCAGCACCGCGTCGGGTCTGACCAGAGAGAGCTCGTCGGTCCCGTTTTCGCCGCAGAGTGGCGCTCGGACCTTGGCCACGAGGTCGGCCTCGTCATAGACCGCCTTCGCGTCCGCCACGATCTTGGCACCCGCTTCCGCGAGCATCTCGTCGGACATCTGCGCGCCGGTTCCGGCGCCGCTTTCAACCAGCACCTCGACACCGAGGGCGGAGAACTTCTTGATGGAATCGGGAGACGCGGCGATCCGGGTCTCGCCCGGCACGATTTCCTTCGGAACACCGATCTTCATGCCTGCATCACCTCCGACCCCCGTGAGCGCCGCCACAATGCCCCGCCGGATGCGGTTTGCCAAGGCTCGTTCCCCGCTCTGTCACAGCGGCTTGACCTGGGTCGCTCGCGACCGTGGCGATGCCCCGAATCGGCCCTCGACCTGCCCCGATTCAGGCGGCCTCCGGCACGCCGCAGCGCTCAAGCGCCGCGGCTTGACGATGCGCCAGCGCGGCCGCATCGAAGTCCGCAATCAGCGCCTCGTACAGCCGATGCCAATTGAGCTCGGCCTTGAGATGGAGGAAGACCGAGCCGAGCCCGATCGCCGAGCGGTTCATCAGGACGAATTCGCGCGGCGGTGTGACGCCGCCGAGGCGTCGGATTTCCCGGTGCGCCTTGGCGTGCATCGAGCCGCCGAAACGGCCGCTTCCCGATTCGTCGATCAGCCGGGTTCGATCGTCGATCAGCGGGCCGTAGATGTAGTCGGCCCAGATGCTGAGCGCGTCGATCATCTCGTTCGATAGCTCGCTGAAGCCCCAGGTCTCGAACGCGTGCACCGCGAGGGCGCGGTCCCCGCGCTGGACTGCATGGTAGAGGTCGATCACGCCGCCCACGAAGCCGGTCCCGAACACACGGATACAGCCATAATCAAGGAGATTGACCGTGCCGTCGGGACGGACGGTGTAGTTGCCGAGATGCGGATCGCCATGGAGCACGCCGTAGCGATAGAGCGGCACGTACCAGGCGTGGAACATGTGCCGCGCGATATCGTTGCGTCGCTCGGCCTGCGCCTCTTTGAATTCGAGCAGCGGGGCGCCGTCGAGCCAGCTCATGGTCAGCAAACGCCGGGTCGACAGGCTCGTCTCGACCGCCGGCAGGTGAATGCCCGGCGTATCCTTCAGGATCTCACCATAGAGATCCATATGGCGGGCCTCGCGCTCATAGTCGAGCTCCTCGCGCAGACGCGCCGCGATCTCGGCATGGATTTCGCCGGTGTCGATCGCGCGGTCGTAACGCGCATAGATCGCGAAGATCACCTTGAGCTGCCGAATATCGGCTTCAACCGCCGAGGCCATGTCCGGATATTGCAGCTTGCAGGCGAGGCGCGCGCCGTCGTGCCCGGTGGCGCGATGCACTTGGCCGAGGGATGCCGCCCCGGCCGCCTGCGCCTCGAAATCGGCGAAGGCATCGCGCCAATCGGGGCCCAGCTCGGCGGCCATCCGCCGCTTCACGAACCCCCAGCCCATCGAGGGCGCCAGCGCTTGAAGCGCGCCCAGGGCCTCGACATATTCATCCGGCAGACCGCCCGGAATGGTCGCGAGCAGCTGTGCAACCTTCATCAGCGGCCCCTTGAGACCGCCGAGCGCGCGCCCGAGATCGGCCGCATTCCGCGCCCGGTCGGAGGGCAGGCCAAGATAGCGTTGGCCGGCCATGCGTGCGGCAACCCCGCCGACCGACCTGCCGACGCGCGCATACCGGCGAACCCGCCCGGTCAGTCTGTTGCTCTCCCGCTCCGACACGGATGGATGTCTCGCCGCCGCCTCAAGATGCGTGGCCAAGTCTAACAGCCGCGCGGATTGAAGAGGTGAGATAGTTGGCCCTTCATTGACAGGGCCGCCGAGCAGATCGCCGAATTGTGACTTGACCAGCCCACGCCGCCATGTGAAGTGCGGCGAGCCTCGGCCGAGGGAGTTCGATGGCGCTTCCGTCTCACGCGATCCCGACCGGCTCGGCGCGCGCCTCGCCGGGAAAATTCGCCGACCCGCTGATCACGGCGGATGGACGGCCGCGGGCAGCCGTTCACCTGGCCGGGCTGCGTACGCTCTGGTTCAACACCGGGACGCTTTGCAATTTGGCTTGTGCGAACTGCTACATCGAATCGAGCCCCCGCAACGATCGGCTGGTCTATCTGACACCGGCCGACATTCGGCCCTATTTCGACGAGATGGCCCGGGACGGCTGGCCGACCGAGGAGATCGGCTTCACCGGCGGCGAGCCGTTCATGAACCCGGACATCATCGCCCTGCTCGATGAGGCGCTCGATCGCGGCTTCCGCGCTCTGGTTCTGACCAACGCCATGCACCCGATGATGAAGCGCGCCGACGCGCTCCAGCGGCTGCGCGGCCGCCATGGCCGCCGGCTCGCGATCCGCGTCTCGCTCGACCATTATACCGAGGCGCTGCATGCGCTCGAGCGTGGCGCGCGAAGCTGGGGACCGGCGATCGAAGGCCTCATCTGGCTCGCCCGGCACGGCTTCGAGCCTGCGGTCGCCGGCCGTACCCGCTGGGGCGAGGACGAGGCCAGCTTGCGCCGCGGCTACGCCGCCTTGTTTGAGCGGCTGGATATCGCCCTCGACGCCGAGGATCGGAAACGGCTGACACTGTTCCCGGAAATGGATGCAGACGCCGAGGTGCCGGAGATCACCGAGGCCTGCTGGAGCGTTCTCGGGGTGCGGCCGAGCGCGATGATGTGCGCGAGCTCCCGCATGGTCGTGAAGCGCAAGGGCGATGACCACCCGGTGGTGCTCTCCTGCACCCTGCTGCCCTATGACGGCGCTTTCGAGATGGGTGCAAGCCTCGCCGACTCGACCGCCGAGGTGCGGCTCAACCATCCCCACTGTGCGCGCTTCTGCGTGCTCGGCGGCGGCACCTGCAGCGACGCGGAGGGCGCCGCCTCATTGGCGTGACGCGCCGGCATGGTGTCGACGGATCAGCCGGCGAGGAACGCCCGGAAGCGCCGTGCGACGTCGCGGGGCGCGATCGTGGGGCGACCCAGCTTGGCGAGGGAGCCGGGCACGATCAGCGCATGGATCAGCGCCGGCTTGGGGCCGCCAGCGGCGGTTTCGAGAGCGCGGGCGAAGCCTGCCTCGCTGTCGCATCGATAGGCGCGCGGATAGCCGCAGGCCTGAGCGACCGTAGTGAATTCGACGTTGGGCGAGACGGTGGCTTGCCCGCCAGTCGAATCGTGCACGCCGTTGTCGAGCAGGACATGGGTCAGATTGCCGGGCCCGTAGGCGCCAATCGTCGCCATGGCACCGAGCTTCATCAGCGCCGCCCCGTCGCCGTCCAAGACCACGACCGGACGCGCCGCGCTGAGCGCAATGCCGAGGCCCATGGCGGAAGCGCAACCCATGGAGCCCACCTGGTAGAGCTGTTGAGCGCGATCCTCCAGTGTGAAGAGTTCACGCCCGGTCTTGCCCGTGGTCGCGACCACGGCGGCGTTCGGTACGACGAGCTCCTGGAGCCGACGCAGGAGGTCGACCCGCGCCGGTCGGCCGCCGCCTTCCGTGAAATCTTCGATCCTCCCGCGCGGGTGGATCGGAGGGTCCGGCTGGTCGAGGCCGTCTTCGCGGACCGTGCCTTTTTCCATGACGAGAGCGAACGGCAGTTCCTCGGCTTCCATGACATGAACGGCTCGTTCGAGCGCTGCGGGTACGGCGTCGGCCTCCCTGGGGAAGCCGGCATGAGGGACCGCGATGACCTCGAGAAGCGATGACGTTACCCGGCCCATCAGCGCGTGCTGCGGCTCGTCCTCGAGCCCGGGCTGGCCCCGCCAGGTGACGATCATCAAGGTCGGAATGCCAAACGGGTGGTTGAGCGAGGTCAGAGGGTTGACGGTGTTGCCGAGCCCGGAATTCTGACACATCACAACCGTGCGCCGGCCTGCGAGCCAAGCGCCCGCCGCGATCGCGACCGCCTCGCCCTCGCTCGCCGCGCCGACATAGGTGAGCGCGGGATCGGAGATCACCCGATTGATCAGCGAGGTCAGGAAGGAGCAGGGAACGCCGGTGTAGAAGTCGAAGCCCCGAGCTCGGGCGGGCTCGAGAAAGGCATCGGCCGGGATCATGGGCGCTGCCCTCGCCGCCGACGCGCCGGCGATTACACGAGGTTGCGCAGGTTGGCGAGGTCGAAGGCGTCGTCGACGTCGAGCCAGTGGCCGGTAATGTAGAGGACGTCGATGACCGTCCCTCGCGCGATGAGACGAGCGAACACATCGGGCAGGTCGGCGTCGTCGAGGGCGCCCTCCCCAGCCATCGCTTCGAGCTCGGCCCGGATCAACGCGGCGCCTTCCGCCCCCAGCTTGGTGAGACCGATGAACTCGCCGTCGGCCGCTGGCGCATCAGCCGCCTCGGTCCAGATCGCTTCGAGGGTCACGCGCTCATCGTCGAGATAGCTGCCCGTGAAAGGCCGCGAGCAGCGCACCCAGTCGATAGGCCGATCCGGCGCACGGGAATTGCCGGCGCGGACCCGTGCGTCGACCACCGTCACGATATCTCCATCCGCCGCGAGGAGGCCGTCGAGCACGTGCCGGCGGAACAGGATGTCGCCATAGGAGACCAGACATGGCCCATCGAGCCGATCGCCAGCGCAGGCGAGGGAGCCGGCTTCACCGGTCTCGCCATAGCGGTCATTGTCGACGACCTCGACATTGGCGAGGGCGAGCGCCTCCTTACGGTAGCCGCGCACCACGGTCACGTCACGCACGCCGCCCTCGTTCAACGTGCCGACCAGGCGCTGGATCAGCGGCTCGCCGCGCACGTCGATCATGCATTTCGGGCGCTGCGCCGTGAGTGGGCCAAGCTTCTCGCCACGCGAGGCCGCGAGCAGGATCGCACGGTGGTCGCGGCCGCCGGGCCCGAGATAGCGCGCCTCGGCCGCGGCGAGCTCCGCATGGCCCATCAGCTCGAAGACGTCCCGCACCGGCGTGATCTCTCCTTCAACGGCGGTGAGCGATTCGCCTTCCTTGATGCGCCGGCTGATCGAGCGCATCGCCGTGACCGCCGCCCGCATGTTGTGGTTGGCCCAAATCACGAGGGATACGCCCGCGTCGCGAAAGGCCTGTGTCGGCGTCCGATGGTACATGGTCGGCACGATCACCACCGGCGCGCGCGCGCGCCAGGCAGCGCAGAACCGCGTGATCTCCTCGGCGGTCTCCTTTTTCGAGTGGATCAGCACCGCGTCCGCACCGGCCTCGTGATAGGCTTCGGCTCGACGCAGCGCCTCATCCATACTCCAGCCGGCGATCAGCGCCTCGACGCGTGCCACGAGCTGGAAGTCACCGTCGCTCTGGCTGTCCTTACCCGCCTTGATGCGGCCGCAGAACTCGCCCACATCCGCGAGCGGCTGGTTTTCGCCGATGAACGAGTTGGTTTTCGGGAACAGCTTGTCCTCGATGCAGACGCCTGCGATCCCCCGTTGACAGAGCTTCTTCACCAGACGGCGCACATTGTTGAAGTTGCCGTAGCCGGTGTCGCCGTCGACCAGGATGGGGATATCGGTGGCATCGGCCATGAACTCGAGCATTTCGAGCACCTGAGTCCAGGAGGCCTCGTTGTTGTCGCGCACGCCAAGGGCGGCCGACATCGAGAGCCCCGAGGCCCAAATGCCTTCGAAGCCGGCCTCCTCCACAATCTTCGCGGAGAGCCCGTTGTGCGCCTCCATGATGAAGGAGAGCTCAGGCGAGCGCAGCAGCGCGCGCAGCAGCGCGGCCTTGGACGGCGCCTGCGCCCGCCCCCCGACGGGGCTGTTGGAAAGCCGCGTCGCCATAGTCGATACGTCGCCCGCCGATGACTCTGTTGCGCCAAAGTGTCACGAAAAGGTAGCGATCCGCCGGCACCGATGCAATGCGGCCCGCCGAGAGGCGAAGCCAAGCGGACGTCTGAAACCGCCTTGCATGGTGTTTACCGCCGCCGCCGTTACGCGACGGAGCCATTGACCGTGCCTTCCCGGCATGGACAGATGCGGGCGCCGCACGTCACCGAGTCGGTCGGGGTGGGAGGGCTTGCAAGACCCAGTCCTGCGGCGATCCTATGATCGGAGAGGGCGGCAGCGCGGAGGTCCGACTGTCATGTTTACGTCGGATTCCCCAGTCTTCTTCCGCCACCGATTCACCACGGCAAGAACGCGATGCCACCGACCGATCACGACGCCATCCCATTCATCGACCTGCAGGCCCAATATCGCCGCCTCAAACGCGAGATCGATACCGCGATCACACGGGTTCTGGAGGATGGCCGGTTCGTCATGGGGCCGGCGGTGGCCGAGCTGGAGGCGGCTCTCGCCGCGCGCATCGGAGGCGGGCACGCGGTCACCTGCGGGAGCGGCACCGATGCTCTCTTGATCCCGCTGATGGCCGCGGGCGTCGGTGCGGGAGATGCGATCTTCATCCCGAGCTTCACCTTTACGGCGACGGCGGAGGTCGCGGCGCTGCTCGGCGCGACGCCGATATTCGTCGACGTGAACGAAAGAACCTATCTGATCGATCCCGCCGATCTTGCGGCGCGGGTTTCTCGCGTCGTGGCGGAGGGTCGACTGCGGCCACGGGCGGTGATCGCCGTCGACCTGTTTGGGCAAGCGGCGGACTATGCCGCGCTCACGCCGATCACGGCGGAGTGGGAGATGCTGCTGATCGCGGACGCGGCGCAAAGCTTCGGCGGGGCGAGCGGCGGACGGCCGGTCGGCGCCCTGGCACCGGTCACCACGACCAGCTTTTACCCGGCGAAGCCGCTCGGCTGCTACGGCGAGGGCGGCGCACTCTTTACCGACGACGAGGCGCGGGCGGCCGGCTACCGCTCCATCCGCCAGCATGGTCGGGGCAGCGGCCAATACGACACCGTCCGGATCGGCCTCAATAGCCGCCTTGATACCCTCCAGGCCGCCATTCTTCTTGCCAAGCTACCGGTCCTGGATGCCGAGATCGACGCGCGCGAGCGGGCCGCGGCGCTCTATGATTCCGCGCTCGCCGGGGTCGCCGGGCTGCCGGAGCGACTCTCCGCGCGCCGCTCGACCTGGGCGCAATACACCATCCGCCTTGAGCAGCGCGACGCGGTCGCGATGCGGTTGAAGGCGCAAGGCATCCCAACCGCAATCCACTATCCGCTGCCGATGCACCTGCAACCGGCCTACAGCGCCTATGGCGAGGGCCCGGGTTCGCTGCCTGTCAGCGAGCGCCTGAGCCGGCAGGTGCTGTGCCTGCCGATGCACGCGGACCTCGATGAAGCAACGATTGTGCGAATCGCCAGCGCCGTGCGCGATACGGCGACGGGTTGAACCGCGCCCATGGCTTCAGCTTCTGCACCCACCTCACCAACCCGCTGGGACATCGTCCTGATGGCCCTCGGCGCCGGGATCCTCGCCGGGTTCCAGGTCGGCAAAGTACCGCCGGCCTTGCCGGTGCTGCGCGAAACGCTAGGGCTCGACCTGGTCACGGCAGGCTGGCTCACCTCGATCTATTATGGGATCGGCGCCGTCGTCGCGGTCGCGGTGGGGCTGCTCTCCGATCGCGCGGGTCCACGGCGCCTGATGCTTGCAGGCGTGGCCTGCCTGGGCGCGGGCAGCCTGATGGGCGGGCTGGTGAACGACGGCGCGTGGCTGCTCGTCGCACGCTTCTTCGAGGGCTTCGGTTTCGTCGGGATCACGGTGACGGCGCCCAAGCTGATCGCCGTCGCGGCGCGGCCGCAGGACCACGGCCTCGCCTTCGGCATCTGGGGCGCCTATATGCCGATCGGCATGGCGATCGCCATGCTGGTCGCACCGGCGTCGCTCGATGCTCTCGGCTGGCGCGGCTTCTGGCTGGTCAGCGCCGCGCTTGTCGCGCTCTTCATGGCCGGGCTCGCGTGGAGCCTCCGGCTGCAACGCTGGCCGGTCAGGTTCGAAGCGCAGGCGCTCGACTGGCCCGGCGTGCGCGCGACTCTGGCGCGACCCGCGCTCTGGCTGTTCGGCCTCTGCTTCGCATTCTACACCTTGCAGTGGTTCGCCATCATGAGCTGGCTGCCGACCTTCCTGATCGAGACCCAGGATCGGTCGGCCGCCGGTGCCGCCATCTGGGGCGCGGTGGTGGTGGGGATCAACGCGTTGGGCAATTTCGCCGCGGCTTGGCTGATGCATCGGGGTGCGCCGCGCTGGGCGTTGATCGGCGTCGCCTTCTTGGTGATGGGCGGGACATCGGCCGGCATCTTCCTGTCTGGCACGCCCGGCGACCTCAAAATCGTGCTCGCCTTCGCCTTCAGCGCCATCGGCGGCCTGCTGCCGGCGGCCGCGATCGCGGGCGCCGCCGCCCATGCGCCAACCGCCGCCTTCGTCGCGATGGCGAGCGGCTTCGTCGTGCAGGGAGCGGCGCTCGGCAGTCTGTTCGGGCCGCCGGTGATGGCCATCGCGGTCGAAGGCCTCGGCGGCTGGGCCGCATCCTGGTGGCTGATGCTCGCCGTCTCGGCCGCCGGGCTCGGCCTCGTTACGGCGCTGGTTCCGGCGGAACGCAAGGCCAGCGGCTAATCCCCCGTACCTCCGTTTCGCGGCCCTCGCCGGTGACGCTCGCATAGCGCGCGACGGGCCAATCGGCAATCGCCGCCAGGGCGGCGCGGGGTGTCCCGTTCAGGCGATCTCGGCCTCGGCGTCGTCGCTCAGCGGGTGGGCCAGGCGCGAGATCATCTCCTTGGGGCAGATCTGCCAGAACTTACCGATCTCGAGAGCCCAGTCGGCGAGCAGACGCTCGCTGTAGCGCGACCGGGTCTCGGCGTGGTGCTCCGCCACCAGGGCCCGGCACTCGTTCTCCCAATGCGCGCTCGCGATCCGCTGCCAGACCACCGTGTCGGCGTTCACGCGCCGTTCGAAGGAGGCGTCGGGGTCGTAGACGAAGGCCATGCCGCCGGTCATGCCGGCGGCGAAATTGTCCCCGACCGGCCCCAGGATCACCGCGACGCCGCCAGTCATATATTCGCAACCGTTGGAGCCACAGCCTTCGACCACGGCGCGCGCGCCGGAGTTGCGCACGCAGAAACGCTCACCCGCTTGGCCGGCAGCGAACAATTTGCCGCCGATCGCACCGTAGAGAACGACATTGCCGATAATCGTGTTCTCGTTGGAGATGAGCAGGCTCGAGGTCGGCAGGCGGACGACGATCGTGCCGCCGGAGAGGCCTTTGCCGACATAGTCGTTGGCATCGCCGATCACCACGATCTTCAGGCCCTGGACCGCCCAGGCCCCGAGCGACTGGCCGGCGGAGCCGCGCAGACTCACCGTGAAATAGTCGGGCGGCAGGCCCGACATGCCGAACCGCCGCGTCAGGTTGGACGAAAGCTTGGCGCCGATCGAGCGGTGGGTGTTGCGGATCGTGTAGGCGAGCTGCATCTTTTCCGGCACTTCCAGCGCGTCGTCGGCGTCGCTGATCATCTGCTCGTCGAGGGTGCCCGGCACCTCGATCCGGCCTTGGCGCGTCGAGTGGCGGGGCTGACCACCCGGGTCGGCCTGAACCAGAAGCGGGTTGAGGTCGAGATCGTCGAGGTCGGCGCTGCCGCGGCTGACCTGGCGGAGCAAGTCGGTGCGCCCGGTGATCTCGTCGAGCGTCGTCGCGCCGAGCGAGGCCAGGATCTCGCGCACCTCCTCGGCGATGAAGCTGAACAGATTGACCACCTTCTCCGGCGTGCCCTCGAACTTGGCACGGAGCGCCGGATCCTGCGTGCAGACCCCGACGGGGCAGGTATTGCTATGGCACTGGCGCACGAGAATGCAGCCCATCGCGACCAGCGAGGCCGTGCCGACGCCGAACTCCTCGGCGCCGAGCATGGCAGCGATGACGACGTCGCGGCCGGTCTTGATGCCGCCGTCGACCCGCACGGTCGTGATGTGCCGCAAGCGGTTCAGGGTCAGCACCTGGTGAACCTCGGCGAGGCCCATCTCCCACGGCACGCCAGCATATTTCACGCTGCTTTGGGGAGATGCGCCGGTACCCCCGTCATGGCCGGAGATCAAGATCACGTCGGCCTTGGCCTTGGCGACACCCGCAGCAATGGTGCCGATGCCGGCCTCGGCCACGAGCTTCACCGAGACGCGCGCCTGCGGATTGATCTGCTTCAGATCGTAGATCAGTTGCGCGAGGTCTTCGATCGAGTAGATGTCGTGATGGGGGGGCGGTGAGATGAGCGTGACCCCCGGCGTCGCGTGACGAAGCCGGGCGATTTCGTCCGACACCTTGAACCCCGGTAGCTGTCCGCCTTCACCCGGCTTCGCCCCCTGGGCTATCTTGATCTCGATCTCGCGGCAGCGGTTCAAATATTCCGCGGTCACGCCGAAGCGGGCAGAAGCGATCTGCTTGACCGCGGAGGACGCGTTGTCCCCGTTGTCGCGCGGCTCAAAGCGCTCCCGAGCTTCCCCACCCTCGCCGCTGCACGAGGCCGCGCCGATGCGGTTCATGGCGATGGCAAGCGTCTCATGCGCCTCCTTCGAGAGCGCGCCGTGCGACATGCTGCCGCTCATGAAGCGCTTGCGGATCTGGGTGATCGATTCCACCGTCTCGAGCCCGACCGCCGCGCGCTCGGGCTTGAAATCGAGCAGGTCGCGGACGTGGATCGGCGGCAGCGCATAGACGCCCTCGGCATATTTCTTGTAGGTCGCGAAGGAGTCGCTCGCGAGCGCGGCCTGGAGCCCGTGGATCAGCGGCCCATCGAAGGCGTGGACCTCGCCCGATCGACGGTACTTGAAAAGCCCTCCCACCGGCAGCACGACCGGGCTCTCTTCATAGGCCTTGCGGTGCTGCACCAGCACGCGTCGCTTGATGCCGCTGAGGCCGATTCCCGATAGGCGCGCTGTCATGCCCGGGAAGAAATCGGCGACCAATGCCCGGCTGAGCCCGACGGCTTCGAAATTGTAGCCGCTCCGATAGGAGCTCAACACCGAGATGCCCATCTTGGAGAGGATCTTGAGGAGCCCGGAATCGACCGCGTTCCGGAAGCGCCGTTCGCATTCCGCCAAACTCCGATCGCCGAACAGCCCGCGCTCCTGCCGATCCGCCACGCTTTCGAGCGCGAGGTAGGGATTGATCGTGGTCGCGCCGACCCCGATCAAGACCGCGAAATAGTGCACATCGAGGCACTCGGCAGCGCGCACATTGATCGAGGTGAAGGTCCTGAGCCGTTGTCGGACGAGATGGCCGTGCACCCCGCCGGCGGCGAGGATCATGGGGATCGGCGCGCGCCCGTCCGAGACGTGCTCGTCGGTCAGGATCAGATGGGTGGCGCCGCCGCGAACCGCCTCTTCGGAATCGCCACGAACCCGGTCGACAGCGGCCGTAAGCTGGCCATGGCCGGAGGTTGCATCGAAGGTGCAGTCGATCCACGCCGCCTTATCACCCAAATGGCCGAGCAGCGCCGAGAATTCACCGTTGGTCAGAACCGGCGAGTCGAGCTGCATCAGCGCGGTCTGCTCGGGGATGTCGGCGAAGATGTTCCCCATGCCGCCGAGCCGGGTCAGCAAGCTCATGACGCTGTATTCGCGCAAGGAATCGATCGGCGGATTGGTCACCTGGGCGAACATCTGCCGGAAATAATGATGCAGGCCGCGATACTGGCTTGAGAGCACGGCGAGCGGCGTGTCATCGCCCATCGAGCCGGTGGGCTCTTTGCCGTCCTCGACCATGGGATGGAGCACCAATTCGAGCTCCTCCATGGAATAGCCGACCATGCGCTGGCGCCTGCGAAGTTGATCGCGCGAAAACATCCGAGGCTCCGCATGGCCGGCGACGAGAGCGCTCGCATCGACCACATCGGCGGTCCATGCGGCGTGGGGCCGGGCTGTGGCGAGCGCATCCTTGATCTC
This sequence comes from Alphaproteobacteria bacterium, assembly GCA_965248825.1. GTDB lineage: Bacteria > Pseudomonadota > Alphaproteobacteria > UBA828 > UBA828 > WTGU01. Next base: position 731,557 of record CBDFKL010000006.1, read on the forward strand.
GCGGTCGTGATAGAGGCGTCCGGCCGCGAGGTCGACGCAGATCATCTGTCCGGGGCCGAGGCGGCCGTTCTCGACGACCGCCTCCGCGGCGAGCGGGACCATCCCGGTCTCCGAGCCGACCACGAGCATCCCATCGGCGGTGATGCTGTAGCGCATCGGGCGCAGCCCGTTCCGATCCATCCCGGCGAGGATCCAGGTCCCGTCCGTCGCAGCGATCGCCGCCGGGCCGTCCCAGGGCTCCATGAGACAGTTGCAGTAGTTGTAGAATGCGCGATGGTCCGCCGGCATCCCCTGCTTCTTGGACCAGGCGTCCGGGATCAGGAGGCTGTGCGCGGCGGGCACCGAGCGGCCGGCGCGCACCAGTCCTTCAAGCACCGCATCGAGCGCCATCGAATCCGACGCGGCCGGCTCGATCAGCGGAAAGAGCTCGTTGTTGTGAGCGCCGAAAACCTCGCTGGCGGCCCGAGTCTCATGACTCGCCATCCAGTTCTTGTTGCCGCGGATCGTGTTGATCTCGCCATTGTGGGCGAGCATTCGGAAAGGCTGCGCGAGGCGCCAGGTCGGGAAGGTGTTGGTCGAGTAGCGCTGGTGGAAGATCGCGAACCGTGAGACGAAGCGTTCGTCCAGGAGGTCCGGATAGAACGCCGTCAGCTGTTCGGCCAGAAACATGCCCTTGTAGATGAGCGACCGGCAGGAGAGCGAGCAGATGTAGAATCCGGTGATGTGATGGTCGAGGACCTGCTTCTCGATGCGCCGGCGGATGACATAGAGATCAATCTCAAACTGGTCGTCATCGACGGCGCGCTCGTTCGAGATCATGACCTGCTCGATCTCGGGCCGGCTCGCGTTCGCCTTCTCACCAATGACGGAGGACTCGATCGGTACCTGGCGCCAGCCGTAGATCCCGTGGCCAAAGCGGAGAATCTCGGTCTCGACGATGCCCCGGCAGGTGTCCTGCGCGCCGAGATCGGTCTTGGGCAGGAAGACCATGCCGACGGCGAGGCGTCCAGCTTGGGCGCCGTGACCGGTGTTCTCGACATGCTCCTTGAAAAAGTCCTGCGGGATCTCGACATGAATCCCGGCGCCGTCACCGGTCTTTCCGTCGGCGTCGACCGCGCCCCGGTGCCACACCGCCTTGAGTGCGGCGATGCCCGCCTCGACCACGTCGCGCCGCGCCGCGCCGTCGAGCGCGGCAATCAGCCCGACTCCACACGAATCATGCTCGAAAGCGGGCAGATAGAGGCCATCCCGAGCGAGCGAGAGCCGCTGACTGGAGGCGACGTTCTTGCCGTATCTCATGAAGCCCGCTCCGCCGCGACGTCACTCTCGACCGCGCTCGCTTGGATATAGCGGTGGATCGATCGAGCCGCGTCGCGGGCGTCCTTGATCGCCCAGACGACGAGCGATGCCCCGCGGACGATATCGCCGACGGCAAAGACGCCGTCGAGGTTGGTCATCATCGTGCGCCAGTCGATCAGCAACGTTCCCCAGCGCGTCGTCTCAAGCGCCGGCGCCTCGAACAGCGCCGGGAGATCCTCGGGGTCGAAGCCGAGCGCCTTGATCAGGAGATCGGCATCGACGGTGTAGCTCGAGCCGGGAATCGCCTGGGGAGTCTGGCGGCCGCTCGCATCGGCAACACCGAGATGAATGCGCGCCGCGCGCACGCCCTCGACATGGGTATCGCCGAGCACCGCTTCCGGCGCGGACAGCCAGACGAACTCGACGCCCTCTTCCTCGGCGTGGGTCACCTCCTGCATCGAGCCCGGCATGTTCGCCCGATCGCGTCGGTAGAGGCAGCGTACCGAACGCGCGCCCTGACGCACCGCCGTGCGCACGCAATCCATCGCCGTGTCACCGCCGCCCACGACCACGACGTTCTTTCCCTGGGCGTCGAGCGTGCCGTCGTCGAAGGCCAGCACCTCATCACCGAGCCCTTTGCGGTTGCTCGCGGTGAGGTAGGACATCGCTTGAAAGATGTTGCCGAGCCCGATGCCCGGCACCTTGATGTCGCGCGCCTTGTAAGCGCCGGTCGCGATCACCACCGCGTCGTGTCTCTCGCGCAGCTCGGCGAGCGAGCAATCACGGCCGACCTCGACATTAAGGTGCATCCGTACGCCGCCCGCATCGAGCAGGTCCGACCGACGCTGAACGATGGTCTTTTCCAGCTTGAAATTGGGAATTCCGTAGATCAGAAGACCGCCGACCCGGTCATAACGGTCATAGACATGAACCTGGTATCCGTGGCGGCGCAGCTCTTCGGCGGCGGTCATCCCGCCGGGACCGGCGCCGATGATGCCGACCGATTGGGGCCGCTCAGCCCGCGGCTTGGGCGGCTTGACCCAGCCGTTTTGGAACGCGGTGTCGGTAATGTAGCGCTCCACGGCGCCGATGGTGACCGCTTCGAATCCCTTCTCGATGACGCAATTGCCTTCGCACAGCCGATCCTGGGGGCAGATGCGGCCGCAGATCTCGGGCATGTTGTTGGTCGCCGCCGAGACCTCGTAGGCTTCCTCCAGGCGTCCCTCCGCCGTCAGCGTGAGCCAGTCGGGAATATTGTTCGAGACCGGACAGTGAATCTGACAAAAAGGAACGCCGCATTGCGAGCACCGCGCCGCCTGCTCCGCCGCCGGTTCGGGGCGGAAATCGTCATAGACCTCCCCCCAGTCGCGGCGCCGTAAGGCTGGCGCACGCTTGTCGGGATGCTGCTGCGCCAGAGTGACGAATCTGAGCATTTCCGCTGTCACACGCTCTCCCCCATGCGACGCCGATACCGGCGCCGCATGCCTTTCGCGGCTTGCTCCCTCATATAACCAAAAGAAACGCCCGGTGCCAAGCGTCGCGATCATAATATGTCAGTAAATCTGACTAAATTCCATCTTCGAGATTGCCGCACCGAGGTTCCAGCGGGCTTTAAGTTCGTTCAGCGACGATAATAGTTGCAATATGAGACGATAAGACGGAAGGCCAGTGCCGCTATCAAGGATAGGACGGTCGATGCTATAAGCCGACCTCGCCGCATTGCATTCCGCCCACTCAGGCAAGCCACCCCGCCGTGCCACTCCTCCACATTGTCGTGATCACGATCATTCAGGGCATTACCGAGTTCCTGCCGGTGAGCTCGTCCGGACATCTGGTGCTGGTACCGGTGATCACCGGTTGGCCAGATCAGGGATTGGTCCTGGATGTCGCGGTCCATGTCGGCACGTTGGCGGCGGTCATGGTCTATTTCCGGCGCGACCTCTGGCATATTACCGCGGGCTTGGTGAGCTGGCCCGGACGGCGGCAGGAACGCCGAACGGGCCGGGTGCTCGGCGGGTACCTGGCGGTCTCGGCCATCCCCACCCTCGCCGCTGGCGGCGCAATCGCGGCGTTGGCACCGGCGCTCTTCCGCGACCCGATGATCGTCGCCTGGACGACGCTCGGCTTCGGTGTCGTGCTCTATGTCGCGGATCGATCCGGCATGACTATCAGGCGCATCGAGCACATGTCGTTGACCCACGCGATCGCCATCGGCCTCGCCCAGGTCCTCGCCCTCGTTCCAGGTACCAGCCGGTCGGGCATCACGATGACGGCGGCCCGCGCCTTGGGCTATGAGCGCGCCGAGGCCGCCCGTTTCTCGATGCTCATGTCGATCCCGGTCGTCGCCGCGAGTGGTGTGGCCGCCGGTTTGGAAGTGGCGCGCCAGGGTCATGCGATCGTCGCCGCCGATGCGGCGCTTTCCGCGGCGCTGTCTTTCGTGGTCGCGCTGCTCGCGATCGCAGCGCTGCTCAAACTGCTCCGGCGCGTGAGCTTCACACCGTTCGTGATCTACCGCGTGCTGCTCGGAGCGGGCCTCTTGGTCTGGCTCTATTGGACCTGAGTGGCGGCCGCGGTCCGGCGTGCCGCCAAGCCTAAGCTTCGCTCATCGGCGTTGAATCGACACGGCCCCGGCGATAGCTGCGCAGGTAAGTCGGCAAGATAAGCTCCAACGCCGTTCCGGTAACGCCAAGATCGGCCAGCCCTGGGGTGTTCGGTGCGACGACATTGTCGATCCTCAGCAGCGTGACCTGATCGGGCGTCAGCGGCGGGACCGGGGCGAATTGAAGAACCCGCGCGGCGATCGACGCCGCGAGGAACGGGACGGGAAGCAGCAGGGCCTTGCGGCGGGTCTCCCTGAGGATGAGAGCCATAAGCTCGCTGTAGCTGTAGATTGATGGGCCCCCGAGCTCATAGATCGTGCCGCACGGCGCCCCGCCCCCCAGAACCCGATGGGTAGCTTCCGCGACGTCTCCCACGAAGACCGGTTGAAATCTTGTGGTCCCGGCGTCGAACACGGGGGTCAGGAAAAGCCCGTCCATCTTGAACCGGGGCCAGCCTTCGAAGAACAGTGGCAGCACCGGAACCAGGCGCAACAACGATGCCACGCGGTTGAAGAAATTGTCCTCCGGTCCGAATACGAGGCCCGGCCGAAAGATGGTGGCATTCGGAAACGCCTTCCGCACCGCGGTTTCGCCGGCCGCCTTGGACCGCGCATAGGCCGCAGGCGATGCCGTGTCGGCACCGATCGCCGAGATGTGCAGCAGAGTCGACACCCCGGCATCCGCCGCCGCACGGGCAATGCGTTCCGCCGCCGCCACATGGATGGCGGCGAAATTCTGCCGGCCGCGCTCGTAGAGGATGCCGGCCAGATTGACGACCGCATCCGCGCCCTCGACAGCACGCCGGACAGAGGCTTCGTCACGCACATTGGCCTGGAGCGGCGCGACCTGGCCGACATCCCCGCACGGGCGGAGAAATCCGGCAAGCTCGGGGCGACGGGTCGCGACACGGATACCGTAGTCGTCCTGCGCGAGCCGCTGGACGATGTGACGCCCGAGAAAGCCGGTACCGCCGAAGATCGTAACGATGCGCAAGACGGCTGACCGCCCGTCGTGGCCATTGACGAGCCTCGTCTATTAGGACAACTCGCTCCATTCAACCAGGGGAAAACGAATCCCGCGCGCGACCTCCCGGCGTTTCGTCCCGCGCTGCTTCCGCGTTGACATCGCCCGGCCCCCGGACTAGGCAGCAGCCCCATGGCCTGCCACCTCCACCGCGGTGACCTGCCGCCCGGTCTCACCTTCGGTGAATCGGTCGCGATCGATACCGAGACCATGGGCCTCAACCCGCATCGAGACAGGCTTTGCCTGGTTCAGCTATCACGCGGCGACGGGGACTGTCATCTGGTCCAATTTCCGCTGGACGAGGCGGCCAACGCCCCCCATCTCGCCGCCCTGCTGACCGACGAACAGGTGCTCAAGATCTTCCATTTCGCGCGTTTCGATCTTGCGGTGCTCGCTCATGCGCTCGGGCTCTGGTGCGGACCAGTCTACTGCACCAAGATCGCGTCACGCCTCGCGCGGACCTTCACCGACCGCCATGGTCTCAAGGACATCTGCCGCGACCTCTTGGGTATCGAGATCTCCAAACAGCAGCAATCCTCCGATTGGGGCGCCGAAAAGCTCACCCAGAGCCAGATCGACTACGCCGCGAACGACGTTCTCCATCTGCACCCACTGAAGGAAAAGCTCGACGCCTTGCTGGTTCGCGAGGGCCGCGTCGAGCTCGCGGCCGCCTGCTTCTCCTTTCTGCCCTACCGCGCCCGGCTTGACCTCGACGGCTGGCCCGAGGTCGACATTTTCGCCCACGATTAAGGGCGGCGCGACTCAGACGCTGGTGAACCCGCGGCCCGCCCGCCCGACCAACCCGGCCGGCTCGATCCATACGCGCCCTTCGGGATCATCGACAACGACCCCGATCCGCCGGCAGCTCTTGCCGTGAGCGCAGGCAAGATCAATCGCGCGGGCTTCTTGATCGGCGGGGACGATCGCGCAGAAGCCGACGCCCATATTGAAGACGCGATACATCTCGGCATTCCCGACCGCGCCGAGGCGCTGGAGAACGGCAAAGATCGGTGGCGGTGGGGGCAGAGCGTCGAGGCGCATGCCGACCCGGGCCTTGATTCGGGTCAGGTTGAGGAAGCCGTCGCCGGTAATGTGGATCAACGCGCGAATCGGCACCTCGCTCGACAGCAAATCCAACGCCTCTCGAACATAGATGTGCGTCGGGCGCAGAAGCGCTTCGCCCACGGTCTCGTCGAGACCCTCGGCGTTATCGCCGACGGCAAGACCCGCGGCCTCGAAGAACACCCGCCGCGCCAGGCTCAAGCCGTTGCTATGGATGCCGTTGCTGGCGATGCCGAGGATGCTGTCCCCGGGGCACACCGCCGCCCCGACATTGATAGCCGCGAGATCGACGCGCCCGATCGCGGTGCCGGCGAGATCGAATCCGGTTCCCGGTGCCGCGCCCTTGATCACATCGCGCATCTGGGCGATCTCGCCGCCCGCGATTGAGACGCCGGCGCGCCGTGCGCCCTCGGCGAGCCCGGCGCCGAGGGCCGCCAGCATCGTCGGCTCGGCGTGCTCGACGGCGATATAGTCGACCAGCGTGATCGGCGTTGCACCGACGCAGACGAGGTCGTTGACGTTCATCGCCACGCAATCGATGCCGACGGTATCGTATCGGTTCATCATCTGCGCAATCAGCGCTTTGGTGCCGATCCCATCGGTGCAGATCGCGACACCGAGGCCGCCGAAATCGATGACGCTGGCGAAATAACCGAGCTCCAGCTTGACCGCGCCCACGCCGTCATCGGTGTCGGGCCAGCTCGCGCGGACAGACCGCGCAAGCCTCGCGAGCCCCGCTTGCACCGCACCATCGCCGACGCCGGCGTCACCATAGTCGATCGATCGACGTGCCTTCGACGATGTCACGCGCGCGCTCCGCACTAATTTCGCTTGCCGCGAGCACGAGCGTCGCCTATTCGCACACGGCCGGCAAGCATCGCAACACCCGGTTCGAGCGGAGCGAAGTGCGGGCGCATTGACGGCGCACGCGCCTGACATCAAGCTGGCGACCACACTAATGGAATCACCGATCCGTATGAGCCCCTCGTCCGCATCGATCCCGATCGAGGCCGCTGAGCATAACGATCTCGCCGCGGCACAGCGCGTCATCAGGCAGGAATCGCGGGCGCTGGCACGGATGGCCGAGGAACTGAGCGACCGCTTCATCGATGCGACCGAACTCCTGGCGACGGTACGGGGACGGATCGTGGTTTCTGGCATGGGCAAGAGCGGCCATATCGCGAACAAGATCGCGGCGACCTTTGCATCAACTGGAGCACCGGCTCTCTTCGTTCATCCGGCAGAGGCGAGCCACGGTGACCTCGGCATGATTACCGACGCCGACGCCCTCTTGGTGCTCTCGAATTCGGGTGAAACGCCGGAGCTTGCCGATCTCGTAAACTACACAAAGCGTTTCCGTATTCCGCTCGTCGCTATCGTCGGCAGGGCCTCGAGCACCCTCGCCGAAGCGGCCACCATCGCACTGATCCTGCCGGACGAGCCGGAGGCAGGCACGCTCGGCCTCGCCCCGACGACCTCGACCACCATGATGCTCGCGCTGGGCGATGCTCTCGCGGTCGCTCTACTTGAGCGCAAGGGCCTGACGGCCGAGGATTTCAAGCTCTATCACCCGGGCGGCAAGCTCGGACGACGACTGATTCGTGTCGCCGACATCATGCATGCGGGCGACGCCTTACCGCTGGTGCCCGCCGACATGGCGATGGCGGAGGCCTTGATCGCGATGACCGCAAAGCGTTTTGGTTGCGTCGGTGTCATCAATGGCCAAGGCTCCCTGATCGGGATCGTGACCGACGGCGATCTCAGGCGGCATATGGACGCGAATCTCCTGCGACGACCGGTGCGCCAGATCATGACGCACAGCCCGAAGACGATCCAACCCGGGGCGCTTGGCGTCGAAGCCGTGGGGATGATGAATGAGCGTGCGATCACCAGCCTTTTCGTGGTCGAAGGGAAAAGGCCCATCGGGATCATTCACATTCACGATTGCTTGCGAGCGGGTCTGGCATGAGCACCGAATCGGGTCGGGGCACGGGCGGCATCGCGGCGTCGAGCCGGCTCCGACATTACGAAGCCGGGGTCGCGAGCGCGGGCAGTCCGGGCTCCTATAGCGGTTTCGTCGGCTTCATGCGCTACCTGCTGCCGGTGGTGGCCCTGATCTTGCTCGGACTCGTCGTGGCTTGGCCCCTCATGACCGGGCGGGAGGAGGGCTTTCGCATCTCGTTCAGCGAAGATGCCGAGATTGACGGCACGCTGAAGATGGTCAAGGCCCGCTATATGGGCACCGACGCAAGGAACCGGCCCTTCACCGTCACCGCGAAGCAAGCGTCTCAACCGGACGGCGATTCGCCGATCGTGCATCTGAGGGCAATCGAGGCCGATATCTTCGTCGATCCGGCTCGCAGCGAATGGCTCGCCGTGACCGCGGACGAAGGCCTCTACCAGCGAGACGCCAGGCTCCTTGATCTCGCGGGTGACGTCGCAGTCTACTCCGACTCGGGACACGAGTTTCGCACCACCGCAGCCCATGTCGACCTGCCGGCGGGAACCGCCGAGGGCGACCAGCCGGTGAGTGGCCAGGGACCTTACGGCCTGCTGGATGCAAATAGCTTCACGCTCAAGGATCGTGGCCAGGTCATGACATTTGTCGGCCGCGTGCACATGACTGTATTCCCGGATGCTAGAAAACGGGGCGATGAAGGCCGCGATTAGCCGCCGCAGAGGCGGGCGCCGCCTGCGCGGGGCAACCCCGCTGGTAACGGCGTTCCTTGCCTTGGCTGCGCTGGCCGGGGGTAGCGCGGCGCAGGAGCAGATGATCGGAGGCGGCCACGATTCGAGCCAGCCAATCGAAATCACCGCCGATATGCTCGAGGTTCACCAGTCCGACAACATCGCCATCTTCCAAGGCAACGTCGATGCCGTTCAGGGCAACATAGTGATGCGTGCCGATAAGCTCGTCGTGTACTATCGCGAGGCCGAAGAGGACGAGACGAACCTGGGAATCTCGCGCATCGACGCCGAAGGGAATGTCTTCATCTCATCGCCACAGGAAACGGCGCAGGGACAACGCGGTGTCTACGATGTCGTCAATGCGCGCATTGACTTGGCCGGCGACGTGATCTTGACCTGGGGCGACAACATCATCGAAGGCGACACTCTACAAATGGATCTCGAAGCCGGAACAAGCAGCGTCGCCAGCGAGAGCCAAGAAAGCAGCGAGCGGGTGCGCGGACTCTTCGTCCCGAAAGACAAGAATGACTAACCTGGCTCCTGCATCGTCGTGATCCCTGCATGAAACCGTCCGGGACCGTAAGCGTCGACGGGGGCGCGAGACAACAGCATCCGCAGCCCACTCTCGTTGCGAGCAATCCTGGCCTCTTTGCCGAGAATTTGGGCAAGAGCTTCAAGAAACGACCGGTTCTGCGTGGCGTCAGCTTGACCGTTCAGCGCGGCGAGGCGGTCGGCCTGCTCGGGCCGAACGGCGCGGGCAAGACGACCTGCTTCTATCTCATGACCGGGTTGATGGCAGCGGACTACGGCCGCGTTCAGCTGGACGGGCACGACGTCACGGGGCTTCCGATGTACCGCCGTGCCCGCCTCGGGCTTGGCTATTTGCCGCAGGAGGCCTCGATCTTCCGCGGCCTGACGGTCGAGAACAACATCCGAGCGGTGCTCGAAGTTTCCCTGCCGGCGCGCGACAGACGCGAGCTTGTGCTCGACGAATTGCTCGCCGAGTTTTCCATTACCCATCTGCGGCGCACCCCCGCGCTTGCGCTCTCGGGTGGTGAACGGCGACGGGTCGAGATCGCCCGCGCGCTCGCTTCGAAACCGAACTTCATGCTGCTCGACGAGCCGCTGTCAGGGATCGATCCGATCGCGGTTGCGGAGATCCGTGAGCTCGTCGCGCACCTCAAGGACCGGGGTATCGGCGTGCTTCTTACCGATCACAATGTGAGGGAAGCACTCGACATCGTCGATCGCGCTTATATCCTCCATGAGGGCGCCATCTTGATGGAAGGCGCTCCCTCCGACATCGTATCTCATGAGGAGGTCCGGCGCGTCTACCTTGGCGAGCGGTTCCGCCTCTAGCTGGAGCGATCTCAGTCCATTCGAATGGAACGCTCTAATCCGAGCCGGGAAGCCCGCTGGTCAGCCCGCCATCGATCACGAGCGCCGTGCCGGTAATCCAGCGGGCTTCGTCAGAGGCAAGGTAGACGAAGCCGGCGGCAATCTCATCGGGTTTGCCCATGCGGCCAAGCGGATGCGCCGCCTCGATGGCCGCGCGGCTGGCAGCCGGTGCATCCTGGGCCTCGATAAATGCGACAGCCATCGGGGTCTCGACGAACCCGGGACAGATGCAATTCACCCGGATCCCGTGGGCGGCACCATCGAGAGCCAGGCATTTGGTCAACGCGACGACGCCGGCTTTCGCGGCCGAATAGCCGTGCTGGCCAGCCATGCCGATGATGCCGGCAACCGACGCCGTGTTGAGAATCGCACCGCCGCCCGCCGCCCTGAAACGGGGCCAAATTGCCCTGCTGGCGCGGTAGATGCTCTTGAGATCGATGTCGAGAACCCGGTCCCAATCATCGGGCGCAAGGGTCTCCACGGTTCCGACCATCGGGACCGCCGCGTTGTTGACGAGAATGTCGAGCCCATCCAGGGCGTCCCACGCCCGCGTGACCATGGCCGAGACCGAGGTGTCGTCGCCGACATCGGCTGCGAGGCCAATGGCGTTGCCGCCCTTGTCGCGGATACGCCGCGCGCCGTTCTCAGCACCCGCGCCGTCAAGATCGGCAACCGCGACGGCCGCACTCTCGGCCGCGAACCGTGCCGCCGTCGCCTCGCCAATACCCGAGGCACCGCCGGTCACCAGCGCCCGCTTGCCGATGAGGCGCATCGAACGGTTACTCGAAGGGCAGGCGATCAAGGGTGGCGCCCGGCTCGGCGCGGCTGAGACGTCGTTTCAGATAGCGGCCCAGAAACTCCTGCTCCCACGCACGCGTGCGTTTGATCGCCCGTGCGATCTCTGGTTCCTTCATCGTCATCATGACGACATAGGCGTAGTTCTCCGCGGCGGCGCCGATCTCATCCAGCTCGGCCTCCGGATCGCCGGCGATGATGGTTGCGGTGCTGAGCAGGAACAGCGCCTCGACATCGTCCTTCGGCACGCCGAGACCGCGGGCGTGCAGCACGCCGAGATTGAAGCGGCTCGGCGCGTCGTCCTGGGCGGCCGCACGGGCGAACCACGCGGCGGCGGCGGCATAATCGCGCTCGACGCCGAGACCGCCGGCATAGATGGTGCCCATGTTGAACTGCCCAGTGACATCTCCCTGCTCCGCGGCGCGACGGGTCCACTTCAACGCTTCGTCGTAATCGACCGCCACGCCCTCGCCGCGAATGTAGAGGCTGCCCAGCGCCGCCTGCGCCCGCGCGTCCCCGGCCTCGGCGAGTGGCTGCCACGCCCGGAACGCGCCGTCGGCGTCGCCGCGTTCGAACGCGGCTCGGCCGGACTCCCAGTCGGCGAACGCGGGCGGGGCACCGAGCACGAGTGTCGCCAAAGAGAGCGCGATCAAAACCGATCGCCAGGCGTATCGTGGCCGGTCGCTCATTCCCATTCGATCGTTCCCGGCGGCTTCGAGGTCACATCGTAAACGACGCGGTTAATGCCGCGCACCTCGTTCACGATGCGATTCGCGACGGCGCCAAGGAAGCTCATGTCGAAATGGTAGAAGTCGGCCGTCATGCCGTCCTCGGAGGTGACGGCGCGCAGCGCGCAGACATGCTCATAGGTGCGCGCATCGCCCATCACGCCGACCGTTTGCACCGGTAGGAGAACGGCGAACGCCTGCCATATCGCGTCATACAGGCCGGCGTTTCGAATTTCCTCGATCAGAATCGCGTCGGCCTTGCGCAGGATCGCAAGCTTCTCGGTGGTCACCTCGCCGGGCAGGCGGACCGCAAGGCCAGGGCCCGGGAAAGGGTGACGCCCGATAAGGCTGTCCGGCATCCCGAGCTCCCGGCCGAGCGCGCGCACCTCGTCCTTGAACAGAGCGCGGAGCGGCTCGATCAGGCGCAGCTTCATCCGCTCGGGCAACCCGCCGACATTGTGATGAGACTTGATCACCGCGCTCGGGCCGGCGACCGAGACCGATTCGATAACGTCCGGATAGAGCGTGCCTTGGGCAAGAAAATCGGCGTTATCCGCCCGTCGTGCGGCGTGTTCAAAAACATCGATGAAGGTCGCGCCGATGATCTTGCGCTTCTCCTCCGGGTCCGTGACCCCTGCGAGCCGCTCCACGAACACGGACGCCGCGTCTTCCTGGACGAACGGGATGTTGTAGTGGTCGCGGAACAAGCCGGCGACTTCCTCCGCTTCACCCCGGCGCATGAGACCGGTGTCGACGAACACGCAGGTCAGCCGATCGGCGATCGCTTCGTGCACCAAGACCGCCGAGACCGATGAATCGACGCCGCCTGAAAGCCCGCACACAACCCGCCCGTCCCCGACCTGCGCGCGAATGGACGCGATCGCGCGCACCCGAAACGAGGCCATCGACCAGTCTTCGCGGCAACCGGCGACACCGCGGGCGAAGTTTTCCAGCAACGCGGCCCCGTGAGGCGTGTGCACCACCTCCGGGTGGAACTGGATGCCGTAGAAGCCGCGCCGATCATCGGCAATCGCGGCAAAAGGCGCCGATTCGGTTTTCGCCACCGTGCGAAAGCCATGCGGAATGACCGCCACCGCGTCGCCATGGCTCATCCAGACCTGCTCGCACGCGCCCACCCGCCACACGCCGTCGAATAGAGAGCAGGGCTCGACGATGGCGAGCTTGGCGCGCCCGAACTCGCGCCGAGTTGAAGGCTCCACGGCGCCGCCGAGCGCCTCGCACATCGCCTGCTGACCGTAGCAAATGCCGAGAAGCGGAATGCCGAGCGAGAAGATTTCAGCGTCCGGGCGCGGTGCCGCCGCATCGGTAACCGATGCCGGACCGCCCGAGAGGATGATGCCGCGCGGGGCGATGCGCTCGATCTCGGCCGCAGGAGTCGTGTAGGGCCGGATCTCGCAATAAACCCCCGCCTCGCGCACGCGTCGGGCAATCAACTGGGTCACCTGCGAGCCGAAGTCGAGGATGAGGATTTGCTCGGTCATGAGTTCACCGTCACACGAGGTCCGCACCCGCGCAAGATTGAGTGGTCGAGTGGGACGGTGCGGTGCGACGGCCCTCTATTCTCGCACCGATCACGAGACCGATCCCCTTTGTGATGTTTCTTTACCAAACGCACCGCTTCGGCGATATCGCTGTCATCGGGGCATATGCCGGATGCGGCAGGACGATGAGGAGGATGGCGATGCGGCTTTGGAATTATGCAGTCAAAGTGGCCGATCTCGAGGCGGCCGCGCTGTTCTATGGCAGCGTCTTGGGCGGCGAGCTGCGCCTCACCGGCCGTGTCCTCGGTTGCGACTACCGGATGCTTCGGCTCGGCGACACGCGGCTCTTCCTGTTCACGAAAGCGCCCTATGAGGACCAGCTCGAGGAACCCCTGCCGCTTGGCTTCCTGCACCTGGTCTTTGAGGTCGACGACTTCGACACCGAGGTCGCCCGGCTCCGCGAAGCGGGCGTCACCTTTTTTGTCGAACCGCAAGAGATCGAGGCCGAGTTCGGCCGGCGTCGGATCGCCTTCTTCATCGCGCCCGACGGCGTACGGACCGAGATCATGCAGATCATCACCGACACCGGTATCGCCTGAGGTGACGGCGAGCTCTCTCAGCTCGCCGTCACCTCGTGCGCCCTGCTGATTCACCGTCAGCCTCGCGACGGGGCAAGCCGGCATAGAACAGCGCACTGAGAAAGGCGAGGGCGGTGATCAGGATGATAGCGGTGTCGTAGTGCCGCTCGGCGTCGTAGATCGAGCCGGCGGTGAACGGTCCGAGCAGGCCGCCGAGACCATAGGCGAGGGCGAGACGGCCATAGACTCGCGGCAGGGCAGCCGTGCCGTAATAGCCCGCGATGGTCAAGGGATGCGCGCTCGCGACCACGCCGAAGCAGACACCGATCGCGCCGATCGCGGCCAGCCCCATCATGATTCCGGGCGCAAAGAAAAGCCCGAGCAGGAGCGCACCCACGATGAGGCCGACCCCGACAAGCACACGCCGGCCGGTCAGTAGATCGGTGAGAAGACCGCCGACCAGCGCACCAAGCGCGTAACCGGCACCGACCAGCATCGGGGCGAATTGGGTTTGATCCGCCGCCGCGCCCCATGACGCCATCATCGTCGCCGCGTGACCAATCACCGAGAGCGCCGTGAACGCAATGCAGAAAAAGCCCAGGAAGATCGCGATCACCACTCGTGGTTGATCGGTCAATATGTCTTCGAATAGCCCGATCGCACCGATCGCCGGCGGCGTCTTGTTTCGAGACAGCGTGATGAGCGCGCAACCAAGGGCGGCGGCGACGAACAGGATCACGGCCGCGACGCCGAGGGCCAGGCCGGATCCGACCGCGTCGATCAGGGCGGCAAGGGCGGGTGACCAGGCGATGCCGCCGGCAGCGATTGCCGCCATGTTGACGCTGATTGCGATGCTTTGTGGCACCGGCCCCTCGATGCTCGCCGAGGTCATCGCAACGAAATAGAGGATGCCGGCGCCGAAACCAAAGAGCACGCCGTAGCCGATATAGAGCGCTGCGACCGACTGGCCAAGGCCGGCGAGCGCGAGGCCGCCCGCCACCACCGCGCCCATTGCCAGCGCGAGGTTTGCGAGCGACATCCAGCGTAGCAGCCGGTGCATCACAAACGTGCCGATCGTCGCCATGAACAGGCAGAGCGACTGCGCGCCGCTGACGGTCGCGCGCCCGGCTTCGAGCACCGCTTCGAACGGCTCTACGAAGACGCTCCATGCATACAGGATTCCGATCGCGAGATTGATCAGGACGCCTGCGCCAAGCGGAAAGTAGGGGCGGAACGTCCCCCTGCGGCGCGTCTCCATTAGCGCTCCATTCATGCTCGATCGCGGATCCGTCACACCAGCACACCAAAGCAAAAGCCCCGCGTCTCGCGCGGGGCTTCATGGTTGGTTGCTTGGCGCCTTACCACGCCTCGTCGAGCGTCGCCTGCTTGTCGTGCTCCTTGAAGCGTGCGATGGCCTGCTCCAGCTTCTCCGCCTCGCGACAATAACCGTCGCAGATCTCCTTCAGCGTCGACAGGTGGCGCTCGGCCTCCTCCAGCTCGCCGACCATCAGATACGCCTCACCGACATATTCGTGCGCGCCGCGATGCTCGGGGTCGAGGCGAAGCGCCTTTTCATAATTGGCGAAGGCGGGATCGAGTCTGCCCAAACGACGGTAGCTATAGGCGAGAAGATTGAAGCCATCCGCATCGCGCGGGTTTGCCCGCACGGCGCGCTCGAGATACTTCACGGCAAGTTTCCAGTTGCCGTCTTTGAGCGCTCGCTCGCCCTTGACGATGTCTCGGTCGTCCGCCGAGGACTTGGCGCCGTCGGTGCTTCCCGTGCTGGCGGCTCCGCTCTCCGAGATCGGAATGGCGGCGCCGAGACCGACCAGCAGAACAACCGCAGCGAGCGCCCTCACCAGCTTCATCATGTCATGCCTCCGGTGCAGGATCGGATGGGTGGTGGCCTCAACGAACCATATAGCAACGAGATCGCTCGACCTTCATCAACTTGCGTTGAGACCGGCTCACGCAATTCGCGCGTCTCAGTGAGGCGGCTGATAGTTGGGCGGCTCGCGCACGATCGCCACGTCGTGGATGTGGCTCTCACGCAGGCCCGCCGCGGAGATCCGCACGAACTTGCAGTTGCGCTGCATCTCGCCGAGCGTCGCGCATCCGGTGTAGCCCATCGCCGCGCGCAGGCCGCCGACGAGCTGGTGGATCACCTGGCCCAAGGGCCCCTTGAACGGCACCCGCCCTTCGATCCCCTCCGGCACCAGCTTGAGCCGATCGGCGATTTCTTGCTGGAAGTAGCGGTCCGCCGAGCCGCGCGCCATGGCGCCAAGCGAGCCCATGCCGCGATAGGACTTGTAGGAGCGGCCCTGATACAGGAAGACCTCGCCCGGACTCTCCTCGGTGCCGGCGAAGAGCGAGCCGATCATCGCACAATCGGCGCCGGCGGCGATCGCTTTGGCGAGATCGCCCGAGAATTTGATACCGCCGTCGGCAATCACCGAGACGCCGTTTTCGCGCGCTACCTGAACCGCATCGGAGATTGCCGTGAGCTGGGGCACGCCGACACCCGCGACAACCCGCGTGGTGCAGATCGAGCCGGGACCGATACCGACCTTGATCGCGTCGGCTCCGGCATCGATCAACGCGCGCGCGCCGTCCGCGGTCGCGACATTGCCGGCCGCCACCTGAGCGTAATTGCTGAGGGCCTTGATGTCGGAAACGGCGCGGGCGACCGCCTCTCCATGGCCGTGCGCCGTGTCGACCACGATAAGATCGCAGCCCGCTGTCAGCAGCGCCTCCGCCCGCCGCAACCCTTCCGTGCCGACACCGGTCGCTGCGCCGACCCGGAGCCGGCCGTGAACGTCTTTGCAGGCATGGGGATGAGCCTGCGCTCGTTCGATGTCCTTGACCGTGATCAGCCCGACGCAGCGATAGGCGTCGTCGACGACCAGAAGCTTTTCGATCCGGTGCCGGTGAAGGAGCCGCTTGGCTGCGTCGCGGTCCACATCCTCGCGAACCGTGATCAGACCGTCGGCGGTCATGATCTCGCGTACGGGCCGGTTCGGATTGGTCTCAAAGCGCACATCGCGATTGGTCAGGATACCGACCAGGCGCCCACTACCCTCCTCGACCACCGGAATCCCGGAGATGCCGTGCTCCTCCTTGAGCCGGAACGCTTCGCTCACCGGACGATCGGGCGTAATGGTCAGCGGATTGACGACCATGCCGGCTTCGAATTTCTTGACCCGGCTGACCTCTTGCGCCTGCGCTTCAGGCTCCATGTTCTTGTGAATGATGCCGAGGCCGCCAGCTTGGGCCATGGCAATCGCGAGTCGGCTCTCCGTGACGGTGTCCATGGCGGCGGAGAGCAGAGGAATGCCGAGATGGATCTCGTCGGTGACCTTGGTTTCAAGCGCGGCCTCGGTCGGCAGAACCGCCGAGGCCGCAGGTTCCAGCGATACGTCGTCGAAGGTGAGCGCTTCTCGAATCTGCATCGCGACCCCTGGCTCGAAATTGGGCCGCACTATACATAAATCAATTGGCCGGCCAAGCCGGATCGGGACGGGACCTGGTCAGGATGCGCTCTCGAACGCCCCGCGATAACCGGTGGCCAGGACATAGACTTCGGACGACTCCTTCCGGCTGGCCGCGGGCTTAACGTGGCGCACTCGTTGGAATGTGCGGCGCAATCGGCTCTGGAGCGCGCGCTCGCCGCCGTCCTGCCGGAGCTTGGCGAGGAAGCATCCGCCTGGCGCGAGCAGCGGCTCGGCGAGCTCGAGCGCCGCCTCGCATAACGCCGTGACCCGCAAGCGATCGGTTGCCCCGTGGCCGGTGGTCGGCGCCGCCATGTCGCTCATCACGAGATCCGCCGGTCCGCGGAGCGCGGCGCGGATCGATGCGAGGGCGTCGGGCGCACACGCGTCGAGGATCAACGCGACGACACCGTCGATGGGCTCGATCTCGTCGATATCCACCGCGACCACGCGTCCTGTTCGGCCGACCCGCGCCGCCGCGACCTGGCTCCAGCCGCCGGGCGCGGCACCGAGATCGACCACGCGTTGCCCCGGTCTCAGGATATCGGCCCGCTCGGCCAAGTCGATCAGCTTGAACGCCGCGCGCGAGCGATAGCCGGCTTCCCGCGCCGCCCGGACATAGGGATCGTTAAGTTGGCGCTCGAGCCAGCGGGCCGATGACGCCTTGCGGCGGCGAGCGCGCTTGAGCCGCACCGATCCACGGCGCTTGCTCGTAGCGCCCGTTCCCGGGGCGGTCACGGCCGCGAGCCCTCCGGGCGCAGAACCTGCCCGGCCCGGATCATTCGGAGCAGCATCCCCTCGCGCAATCCCCGATCGGCGACCTGCAATCCCCCCACCGGGCAGATCTCCATGATCGCCTCCAGGATCGCACACCCGGCGACGAAGACGTCGCCGCGGCCCGGACCAATACAAGGCTGCGCGGCGCGGGTGGCGAAATCCTGATCGATGATCGTCTCGATCACCGCCTGGACCTCGGAGAATTGCAACCGCAGGCCGTCGACCCTAGCCCGCTCGTAGCGCGGCAGCCGGAGATGAATGCCGGCGATGGTCGTCACCGTGCCCGATGTGCCGAGCAACTGGACTTCGTTCTCGGCGCATCCCGTCGAGAGGCCATGGGCGCGTGCGAACGGGGCAATCGCGGCGCCAACCTCGGCGACCATCGCGGCGTAGGTCTCACGGTCGACCCGATCGCCGCCATAGCGCTCGGCGAGCGAGACGACGCCGTGGCCAATCGAGGTCCAGGCCTCAAGCGCCGGCGGACCGCTGTCGGCGAGGCTTACCCAGATGAGCTCCGTGCTGCCACCGCCGATATCGAACAGGAGCGCTCGCGTGACCGAGCGATCGAACAGTGGCGCGCAGCCGTCAAGCGCGAGCTGGACCTCCTCGGCCGGCGATATGATCTCGATCGAAAGACCGGTTTCGCCGTCGGCCCGGTCGAGAAATGCCTGACAGTTCTCGGCGCGCCGACAGGCCTCGGTCGCCACCGCCCGATAACGGGTCACCCCGCCGCGCTTCAATTTGCCTGCGCAGACCCGGAGTGCACCGATGGTCCGCTCGATGGCGGGCTCGGAAAGGCGGCCCGATTGCGCGACACCTTCGCCGAGACGGACGATCCGCGAGAAGGCATCGACGACGCGAAAGCTCACCCCATCCGGCCGCGCCACGAGAAGCCGACAATTATTGGTCCCGAGGTCGAGCGCGCCATAGGCGTGCGAACGCCGCGAACGCGGCCCGGGCCGCTCGATCGAAGCGCCGGAGGGAGCCGGTTGGTAGACCACGGTGCCTGATCCGCCTGCTAGCGCCGGTCCACGGGTGGCGTGTGCGCGGTCTCGGCAACGCGCCGGCCCCGACGTCGGGCGACGATCGGGCAATCTTGACACGTCCCGGTCATGTCATTAGGTGCTCATATTGACCCGCTGGGGGATCGTCTAACGGTAGGACAGCGGACTCTGACTCCGTAGGTCCAGGTTCGAATCCTGGTCCCCCAGCCACGGCTTTCCCTGCCAGCATTCCTACGTGTGCGTGCGGGTTTTTTCCGGATCGTAGAACGGAATCCGCGAGACGGTCGCGGTACAGCGCACGGTCTCGCCCTCGAGGTCAAACCGCGTGCCTTCGGCAGAGGCCGATGGTGCGACATGACAGAGCGCGAGCGACTTCTTCATGCGGTGGGAATAGGCGGGGCTATTGACGACACCGACTTCGCGGCCATCGGTGTATAGCGTGGCACCGGCGTCGACGGCATCGTCGTGATCGGCGACGATGCCCACCATGCGCACCTTGTCTTTTCCTTCGCGCGCAAGCACTGCGTCCTTGCCTCGAAAATCTCCCTTCTTGCGCGACACGGACCAGCCCATCGTGACTTCCCAGGGCGTATTCACCTCGGTCATATCGTAGGGATAAAACAGCAGCGCCGCCTCGACCCGGATCTTGTCGAGGCAGGTGAACGAGCATGGAACGATGCCCGCACTCTTGCCGCGCTCCAGGATCTCCTTCCAGAGCGGCACGATGTCGGCAGCGGGCGCGAAGATCTCATAGCCACGCTCGCCCGAATAACCGGTCCGTGAGAGGAGCACCGGCCGGCCGAAGAGCGTCGTCTGGGCTTGGTGAAAATAGCCCAGGGCCGAGAGATCGATCGGGGTATGCGGGTCGAGAAACCCGACCGCCTCTGGCCCCTGCAGCGAGATATCGTGCAGATCGTCGTCGAACGCGACGCTCGCCTCGCGGCCTGCGGCACTCTCCTGCAAACGCTCCAGGCACGTGCCACTGCCATGGACGACGAGGAAGTCATCCTCGGCGAGCTTGAAGATGATCGCGTCGTCGCAGATCCCTCCGTCGTCGAGCAAGACGGGCCCGTAAGCCGAGCGCCCGATCGGGATCCTGGTCATGTCACGGGTAATGACGTGGTCGGCGACGGCGAGCGCGTCGCGACCGCGCAGATGCACCTTCTTGAGCCCCGAGACGTCAAACAGACCGGCTCTTTCGCGCACCGCGTCGTGCTCGTCGCAGGGATCGCTGTGGTAGGTCCACGGCGCCCCCATGCCGTTCCAGTCTTCGAGGTTGGAGCCGAGCGCCCGATGATGCGCGGCCAACGCCGATTCACGCTTGCTCATGCCTGCCCTCCTATCGCGCGGTTAGCCCTCCGGGGCGACTCACGTGCCGCCGTTCGCAGGCAGTGACGGGTAGGTCTCGGCGCCCCAAACCTGCCGCTCGCGGATCCACGGCAGCGGGAACTGCGGGTTGTCGGATTCGAACTCGCGCGCGAGCCGGTGTCCGTCGAACACCGCGTCGGCAATCATCCGCGGCGCATAGCAATCGCCGACATGGAAGATGTTATCGATCTCTTCGGCCGCCCACTCGTCCTTGCGCTCCTTCAATTCGCGGAACAGCGCGCCGTTAGAGACCCGGCCGGTCGCAACGACCAGCGTATCGCAGGTCAGCTCGTCGATATGGGTGTTGGCCTCGCGCGGCAATTGGCCCGCGCGTGGGTCGGCGCTCCGACGATAGCCGTCGCCGAAGATCGGATAGGCGCGGACGGTGACCTCGTTGCCGGTTTCGACCGATTCCACCCAGTAGGAGCTCATCTCCCGAATCCCCTTTTCGTGCATCATTCGATGCAGGTTGGGCGCTTCGAGGGTGAATTGGGTGTAGTGCACCGACGAGCCGAGCTGGGTGATGATGGTCACCTGCTTGCCCTGATCGACGAGATACTCCGCGACGCTGGCGCCGGTGTAGTAGCCCTCGGCTTCGAGCACGATTACGCGGTCGCCGACATCCTTGCCGGCCATGACCTGCTCAGGCGTGCACACCTGCGCGTGGGCGGCATCGACCCCCGGGATCGGCGCGTGGGTGACGCTGTTCAGCCCGTCCGTCGCCCAATGAGAGCCGACCGCGACGACGACGCGGTCGGCCCCGTAGGTGAGCACGTCATCGGCGTTCATCCGGCCGACGCCGGTATGCACCTCGACCGTCTTGAGTTTGTCCAGTTGAATCTGTCTGTAGCTGGTCACACGCCCCCATTCGGCGAGCCCTGGGAAGCGTTGGATGTAACGCACGCAGCCTCCGATCTCGCCATCCGCCTCGCGCAGATGGACATCGTAGCCGCGCTCGCCGAGCACCCGCGCGCACTCCATCCCGGCGGGTCCGGCGCCGACCACGAGGACCGAGCAGGGATCCGCCGCCTTCTCGAATTTTTCCGGGTGCCAGCCGCGCCGATACTCCTCCATGGAGGTCGCGTTCTGGGTGCAGATGAGCGGCGGCCCGCCGATCTCCCAGCGTGAGATGCACATGTTGCAGCCGATGCACTCGCGGATGTCGTCGAGGCGCCCTTCATCGATCTTGTTGGGCAGGAACGGATCGGAGATCGAGGGCCGGGCGGCCCCGATGATGTCGGCCTGGCCCGAGGTCACGATCTGCGCCATGTCGTCGGGGCTGGTCACCCGCCCGACCCCGAGCACCGGTGCCGTGGCGACGCTTTTCACGTCCTTGACCCAGGGGCGCTGGTGGTTCGCCTTGTAGAAGCGCGAGGGACCGGCGTCTTCACCCCATTCGGCGATGTCTCCGATATTGACGTCCCAAAGATCGACCAGGCCTTCCTTGGTCGCCAACTCGACGAATTTGAGCCCGTCCTCGCCGACCTCGACTCCTTCGGCGCCGTAGAGCGTGTCGATCGCGAACCGCGTCGCGATCGCGCAGGTCTCTCCCACGGCCTGTTTCACGGCGGCCAGGGATTCGATCCAGAAGCGCGCGCGATTCTCGAAGCTCCCGCCATATTTATCGGTGCGCTTGTTGTAGAACCCGGACAGGAACTGGAGCGGCAGGTAGCTGTGCGCGCCGTAGACATAGATGATGTCGAAGCCCGCGCGCTCGGCGCGCTTCGCGGCCTCGACATACATCTGGATCAGGTCCTTGATGTCGTCGTCGTCGGCCTCGCGCGGATAGGTGCGAGACTCGAATTCCGAGGCGATCTGGGTCGGGCCGCGCGGCACGGCGCGGCTCTCCATGCACGGCGCGTGAGGGCCGCCGTACCACATCTCGATGCCGGCGAGCGCACCCCATTTGTGGATCTCGTCACACATATAGCCAAGATTGATGACGTCGCCCTCGTCCCAGATGCGCGCCGAGACGCGGTGCACATCGTCCGATTCCGGATGGATCGAGCAATATTCGGTGCAAATGCCGCCCCAGCCGCCCTCGGCCTTCATGCCCCGGAAGGCGGCCTGAGCTCCGGGCCGTTCCGAGCCTGCGCCGTTGCAATGGGGCACCTGATAGAAGCGGTTTTTCATGGTCTTCGGGCCGATCTGAATCGGCTCGAACAGGCAGTCGTATTTCGGATCACGCGCCATCGGGTCTCCACCTCCTCATTACTGCAACGACGCTCCCGCTCGCGCTTGTTGTCGTTGACCTATCGGCCGGGAGGGAGCGGCGCATGGTCGATCGCTCGTCGCCGTTAAATAGCAGATTGATCACGACTTCGGTAGCCGTCCGATGGTCGGCGGCAGTATCGTTTCAGAGAAAGCCGGCGGCAGCGCTTCATGGGCTCAAGTGGTCCAACCAAATACTGGACCTGCCAATTCCCGGCTTGCCTTGACTCAACTCAAACGCACCGATATCCGTTTACATCAGTGATTGCGCCAGGAGAGCGCAATCGGTCCGAGCGCCACTTGGCATCGGACCATGGCGCGCAGCGTAGTCGCAGCCAACAGGGAGCGAATCATGAGGAAAATGGGACTTACGCGAAGGCAATTCGTGGGCACGAGCGCGGCCGCGGCCAGCGCCGTCGCCGCGTCGTCGATCGGCGCCCCCTATGTCGCGCGGGGCGCGGAGAAGGTGGTCAAGCTCGGCTTCCTGGGGCCGCTCACCGGCGAGGTCGCGGGCTGGGCCCTGCCGGGCCGCAATGCTTGCCTGATCTGGGCCGACCAGGTCAACGCGGCCGGCGGCATCAAGATCGGCGACGACAACTACATGATCGAGATCGTCTCCTACGACGACGAGTATCTGGCGGACAAGGCCCTGATCGGCGCCAAGAAGCTGGTGCTCGAGGACGAGGTCAAGATGATCTTGATGCTGGGCGGCACCGACGCGCCGGCAGCGGTGCAGTTCTTCACCAAACAGGAGATGCTGTCGACCACCCTGCTGCCGAGCGATCTCACCAGCGACACGCTCTATCACCTGGCGCCCGCCGAGGTGCATCCGCTCTACAACGTGACCGGCGTCGAGTGGCTGGCCGAGAACCGGCCGGAGCTCAAGACCGCGGCGATCTGTGCCCAGGACGACGAGCTCGGGTGGCCCTCGGTCGCGACCTACCTCGCCGCGTTCGAGGCGGCAGGCATCGATGTCGTCTACAACAAGTACTTCGACATCAACACTACCGACTTCGCGCCTGTGGTGACCGCGATGCTGGCCGAGAATCCTGACATCGTCTGCCTCGACACTGCCTATCCGGACTTCGTCAACCTGCTCTGCGAGCAACTGTTCCTGCAGGACTACAAGGGGCAAATCATCTCCTGCACCCTCGATTTCTACCAGCGGATAATCGAGAAAACGAGCACGGAGTTCCTCGAGGGTCTGGTTTTCCAGTTCCCGGATTTCGACGACGAGGCGCTCAACGCCGACCACATCAACTTCGAGAACCCCAACGGGTTCTTCGCCGACTACAACGAGCGCTTCCCGGACGCTTGGAGCGCGGTGACCTGGGAATATCCCGCGATCGCCGAGATGTGGCGACTCGCGGCCGAGAAGGCCGGCAGCGTCGAGCCGATGGACGTGTTCGCGGCGCTGAAGGAAGGCGGGCGCGGCCCCCATGTCTTCGGCGACGCCGACTGGTGGGGCGCCGAGCTGTGGGGCATCGACAACGCGCTGGTCGGCAACTGGCCGGTGGTGCAGATCCAGGACGGCAAGGCCAAGATCGTCGAGTACCGCAATATCCTCGACTGGTATGGCAAGCACGGCGATCTGTTGATCAAGCATACCGAGGAGCAAGGCTAACCCTGGAACCTGCGGTATCGACCACGTTATGACGCGGCGGGTCCGTCAGCAGCACGGACCGCCGCCGGAGGGAGCCGGGGCAGTGCGGCCCCGGCTTTTCCGTTGTAGAGTTTCTTTCCCGACGATCGGATGCCTCGTCCTGCCCGGCGCGCCGTTGCCGCCGGCTTGGCGGGGCGCAGTATGCTCCTGACCCGCGCGAGGGACCGTGGATACTGTCGTTCAGACGCTGGTGAACGCTCTGATGCAGAGCAGCTTCATCGCGTTGATGGCGGTGGGCCTCGTTCTCATCTTCGGCGTCATGCGGGTCATCAACTTCGCCCATGGCGAGTTCTACATGGCCGGCGCCTATGTCGTGTTCTGGCTCTATGCGCAGCACGAGCTGCCCTTCTTCGCTGCCGTCGTCGCCGCCATGCTCATCGTCGGCATCATCGGCCTGATCCTGGAGCAGCTCCTGTTCAAGCCGATGCGGGACAATCCGCTCGGCGGGCTGATCATGTCCATCGGCGTGCTCTTCATCCTCCAGGTTCTGGCCTCGGTCACCTTCGGCGTCGGCCTGATGAAGCACATCCCGCCGCTCTATCCGGGGGCCACTCAACTGTTCGGCATGGACGGCGTCTCGGTGCCGTGGCAGCGCCTCGTCGCCTTCGGCATCGCCATCGTGCTGCTGATCCTGCTCTGGCTCTTCCTCAAGCGCACGCGGCTCGGCTGGGCGCTCCGGGCCTGCGCGCAGGACCGCGAGGCGGCGGCGCTGCAGGGAATGTCCATCAACAAGCTGGCGCTGATCGCGATGGGGCTCGGCGCCGGCATGGCGGGCGCCGCCGGCGCGATCATGGCGCCGCTGGTCCGCGTCTACCCCTATATCGGCGGGCCGGTGATCGTGACCGCCTTCATCGTCATCGTCGTGGGCGGCATCGGCAGCCTCGAAGGCGCCGTGCTTGCGGCCGTGCTCTACACCTTCTTCCACACCTTCGTCGCCACCTACCTCGACGGCACCATCGCGAGCATTCTCGGTCTCCTCCTGATGCTGGTCGTGCTGATCGTGCGGCCCGCCGGCCTCCTGGGCAAGGGTGCGAAGGTCTAACCGCTTCTGGGCCACGAGCGGCGGCCTCGCGGCGCTGCTGGCGCTCATGTGCGCGCTGCCCTTCCTGGTCGCGCTCTATCGCCTCGATATCCTGATCTTTCTGCTGATCAACGTGATCCTGGCGGTCAGCTACCGCTTCCTCACGCTTGCGGGCGAGTTCTCGCTCGGCCATGTGGTGATGATGGGGGTGGGCGCCTACGGCAGCGCGCTCGCCACCAAGGAGGCCGGGCTTTCGTTCTGGATCGCGGCGCCGCTCGCCGCGGCCTTCACCGGGCTTCTCGCCTTTGTGCTCGCCTTCCCGCTCTTCCGCATGAAGGGCTTCTATTTCCTGATCGGCTCCTTCGCCGCAGGCGAGGCGATCCGCCTCACCTGGAACCGCTTCCGCGATCCCTTCGGCGGGCCCGGCGGCCTGGTATTCATTCCCTCGCCGGAAATTCCCCTCCCCGTCCTCGGCATGTTCGACATAGCGGCGGACTCGCGCGCCTACTACTTCTTCGTGCTCGCGATCGTCATCGTCACCATCGTCATCTTCTACCGGCTGGAGCGCTCGCGCTTCGGGCTCACCCTGCACGCGATCCACTGGCAGGACGTGCTGGCGGAATCGGTCGGCGTGCACATCTGGTGGTACAAGACCTTCGCCCTCGTGGTGGCGTCGGCCTTCGCCGGGCTCTCCGGCGCGCTACTCGGCCACTATCTCGGCACCGTCAACCCCACCCAGTTCAACCTGCACATCATGCTCTTCGTGCTGGTGTGGGTGATCGTAGGCGGCACGCGCACCATCGCCGGCCCCATCCTCGGCGTCGCGGTGCTGACGATCGTCGACCAGGGGTTGCGCGGCCTCGACGAATGGCGGCCGCTGTTCTACGGCGCGATTCTAATTCTCACCGTGTTGTTCCTTCCCCAGGGGCTGGAGAGCCTGCCGCGGCGGGTCATGGGCTGGTGGGAGGCGATCCGGGGCGGGCGAGAGCCTGCCCTCAGCGACGACGAAGGACCACCGGAGTCAGATAGACCGCCGCCTCGAGACGCCTGAGGTCGTTCTGCGCCCGGCCGTCCGGGCCGGCGGCCAGACGCGCCGGCCCGAAGTCTACCGGATCGCGCTCGATTGCCTCGGCCCGCCGCCGGGCATCCAGCGCCGCCGCCTCGTCCCCCGCCTCCAGCCTGAGCGCCGCGAGCGCCCGCAAGATCGCGGCGAGGTCGGCATCGCGGTAGCCGAGGCCCTCCGAACGCCTGGCCTGGGCCTCCTCCAGGGCGGCAGCCGGGTCGCGCGCAAGATGGGCGCCGCCGGCGAGCGCGGCGGCCCGCCCGGCGCCGAGCAGCCTGGTGAACTCGGCGCGGGCGAGCGCGTCATAGCCGCCAGGGTGCTTCAGCGCGAGGCGCAGGTGGAAGCTCGAGCTGCGCGCGCGCTGGCCGATCTCCATGCGCGCCACCCAAAGCGTCGCAGCATCCCAGGCTTGAAGCGCCCGACGGAAGCCCCTGCGCGCCGCCGCCGCATCGCCGGCTGCACCATGGCAGAGCGCGAGATGGGTTCGGCTCGCCGCCCGGCGCGGATCGTCGGCAACGAACGCCCGGGTGTTCGCGGCCGCAGCGCGCCAGGCGGTGTAGGCCTCGGCAACGCGGTTTTCCCGGAAGGCGGCCAAGCCACCGAGCGTCCGCACCTCCCAGCGTTGCTCGACCTGCAGCGTCACTCTCGCGACCCTCGGAGCGCGCCGGCTTAGCCGCCGAGATACACTTTGCGAACGTGCTCGTCGTTGTGAATTTTGTGCGCGTCGCCTTCGAGAGCGATACGACCGGTCTCCAGCACGTAGGCGTAGCGCGCGAGCTTGAGCGCCAGTTCGGCGTTCTGCTCGACCAGCACCACCGGGACGCCCCGCGCGTTGATGTCGATAATGATACTGGCGATCTCCTGAACCATCACCGGCGAGAGGCCGAGGGAAGGCTCGTCGAGCAACAGCAGTTTCGGCCGCGCCATGAGCGCGCGGCCGATCGCCAACATCTGCTGCTCGCCGCCCGAGAGCGTCTTGCCGTATTGGGAGCGCCGTTCCTTGAGGCGCGGGAAGCGCGCATACACGTTTTCGAGATCGCGCTTGATCCCGTCCTTGTCTCGCCTGAGGAAGGCGCCCGTGTAGAGGTTCTCGTAAACCGTGAGCTCGGGGAAGACGTGCCGGCCCTCGGGGACGTGAGCGATGCCGAGCTTGACGACCTTGTCGGGCGGCAAGGAGTCGATACGCTCGCCTTCGAACCAGATCTCGCCGGCGCTTGCCCGGACCAGACCCGAGACCGCGCGCAAGGTCGTGCTCTTGCCCGCGCCATTGGCCCCGATCAGGGTCACGATGTCGCCTTGGTCGACCTCCATCGAAACCTTGTGCAGCGCCGTCACCTTGTTGTAGTGGACGGTCAGCGATTTGATCTGAAACAGCATTCAGGCGGTCCCCAGATACGCTTCGATAACCGCCGGATTGGCCCGAATCTCGTCCGGCGTCCCCTGCGCGAGCAGCTCGCCGAAGCTCAACACGGTGATCCGTTCGCACAGGCCCATGACCGCCTGCATGTCGTGCTCGACCAGGAGAATGGTCACGCCCTGGTCGCGCACGCGCTCGACGAGCGCCATCATCTGGCGCGTTTCCTCCGGGTTCATCCCGGTGAACGGCTCGTCCAGCAGCATCAGCGTGGGCTCGGCCGCAAGCGCGACGGCAATGCCCAGAGCCCGTTGATGACCGTGGGGCAGGTTGACCGTCATCTCATCGCGCCGCTCCGCGAGGCCCATGAACTCGAGGATCGTCATGGCCCGCGTCTCCGTGA
Source organism: Alphaproteobacteria bacterium (assembly GCA_965248825.1). Taxonomy (GTDB): domain Bacteria; phylum Pseudomonadota; class Alphaproteobacteria; order UBA828; family UBA828; genus WTGU01. Next base: position 759,582 of record CBDFKL010000006.1, read on the forward strand.
TTCTCTCGACGCGCCGCTTGGTTCCGAACAGCGCGCTCATCGGCCCGACTCTGGATTGAAGGTGACAACCGACCAACACGTTCTCGAAGACGGAAAGCTCCTGGAACAGCGTCGTCGCTTGAAAGGTGCGAACCACGCCACGCGCGGCGATCCGGCTCGGGCGCAAACCCGAGATCTTGCGTCCGCCGAACAGGACCTCGCCCGAACTCGGTCCGTAGAAGCCGCTGATGACGTTGAACGTCGTGGTCTTGCCCGCGCCGTTAGGACCGATCAGCCCGTGTATCTTTCCTTCGTCGACCGCGAAGGAGAGATTGTGCACGGCGGCGAGGCCGCCGAAATTCCGACACAGGTCACGAACCTCGAGCAAACTCATCGACTATGCCATCGTCGTGCCGCCAGGTTGCGCCGCCGAGGGAATCCTAAACAGGCGCCGCCCTTCGCACCATAGCGGATAAGCCCCCAGACGACGCCGCTCAATGCCGGGCGCTCGCGACAGAGTGACGACCCGTCGGTCAGCGGCGCGCGGCGGCATCCAGAGAGCGCGCCAGATCGGCGCGGAGGTCGGCCTCCGCTTCGAGCCCGACCGAGAGGCGTACCAGGCCGTCCCCGATCCCGAGGGCGGCACGGGTCTCGGGCGCGATCCGTTGATGCGTGGTGCTCGCCGGATGGGTGGCGAGGCTCTTGGCATCGCCCAGATTGTTCGAGATATCGATCAGCGTGAGCGAGTCGAGCAGGCGGAACGCCGCCTCCCGGCCGCCCGCGACCTCGAACGCGACGACGCTGCCACCCCGGCTCATCTGTTTCGCGGCGAGCGCATGCTGGGGGTGGCTCTCCAGGCCCGGATAGAACGCGGCGTCGACGGCCGGGTGACTTTCGATGAATGCGGCCAGCCGCAGCGCCGTCTCGCACATGCGTGAGGTGCGGAGTTCGAGCGTCTCGAGCCCCTTGAGCATGACCCAGGCATTGAACGGGCTCATGGTCGGCCCGGTGGTGCGCACGAACGGGATCAACTCGCCCGTGACAAAGGCGTCCTCGCCCAGGATGGCGCCACCCAGACAGCGGCCCTGGCCGTCGATATGCTTGGTCGTCGAGTAGATCACGATGTCGGCGCCGAGGGCGAGCGGGCGCTGCGAGATCGGCATGCCGAGCACATTGTCGACGATGACCCGCGCGCCGACCGCGTGCGCGAGCGCCGAAACCGCGGCGATATCGACGATCGCCATCGTCGGGTTGCCGGGGCTTTCGAGGAAGACGCAGCGCGTCTCGGGCCTCAGGGCACGTCCCCAGGCGTCGAGATCCGTGCCGTCGATCAGATCGGTCTCGATTCCGTAGCGCGGCAACAGCTCGTCGATCATCACGTGGCACGCCCCGAACATGACCTGCGAGGCGACGACGTGATCGCCGGCGCGCAACTGCGACATGAGCGCCGCGAACACCGCGGCCATGCCGGTCGCGGTCGCCTGACACGCCTCCGCGCCCTCGATCAGCGCGAGCCGGTCCTCGAACATCGTGACTGTCGGGTTGCCGAAGCGGCCGTAGACATAACCTTCCGCCTCACCCGCCGTGCGCGCTTCACCCTGCGCCGCGGTGTCGTAAACGAAGCCCGAGGTCAGATAGAGCGCCTCGCTCGTCTCGCCGTGGCCCGAGCGCCGGCTCCCGCCCCGCACGAGCTGCGTGTCGCGCGCCCAGACCCCCGCGCTTTCACCTTCCTTCCGCCCCATACGCAAAAACCCCGGCCGCCCGGGCCGGGGTTCCTCTCCTCGACCTTTTAGCGTGCTTCTTTAACGTGGCCGCAAGCCGGTCGCTCAAATCACCACGTCGACCGTGTAGAGATCACGGGACAGGGCACGCGTCAAGCGTCTCGACGCTCGGGTTCCGCACCAGCCAAGCCCCACTGCATGGCGCGCCGTGGTGAGGCCGGCGGCGCGCGCCCGGGCGCCATCAAAACATGACGACGCCGCGGATCGACTCGCCCGCATGCATGAGATGGAAGGCATCGTTAATCTCTTCGAGGGGCATGGTGTGGGTGATCATGGGGTCGATCTCGATCTTGCCGTCCATGTACCAGTCGACGATGCGCGGCACGTCCGTGCGGCCCCTGGCACCGCCGAAAGCGGTGCCGCGCCAGACCCTGCCGGTCACGAGCTGGAACGGTCGCGTGGCGATCTCCTGACCGGCGCCCGCGACGCCGATGATCGTGCTCTCGCCCCAGCCCTTGTGGCAGCATTCGAGCGCCTGGCGCATGGTGTCGACATTGCCGATGCACTCGAAGCTATGATCGGCGCCGCCGCCCGTCAGGTCGACCAGGTAGGGCACGAGGTCCCCCGCGACCTCCTTCGGGTTGACGAAGTGAGTCATGCCGAACCGCTCGCCGAGCGCCTTTCGCTTCGGGTTGATGTCGATGCCGACGATCATGTTGGCGCCGACCAGGCGGGCGCCCTGTACGACGTTGAGCCCGATGCCGCCGAGGCCGAAGACCACGACATTGTCCCCGGCACGGACCTTCGCCGTGTTGATCACGGCCCCGACGCCGGTGGTGACGCCGCAGCCGATGTAGCAAATCTTGTCGAACGGCGCGTCTTCGCGGACCTTGGCAACCGAATATTCGGAGAGGACCGTGTAGTTGGCGAAGGTGGAGGTGCCCATATAGTGAAATATCGTGTCGGCACCGAGCGAGAAGCGGCTCGAGCCGTCCGGCATCACGCCGGCGCCCTGGGTCTCGCGAATCGACTGACAGAGGTTCGTCTTGCCGCTGAGGCAATAGGCGCATTGGCGGCATTCCGGAACGTAAAGCGGGATCACGTGATCCCCGGGCGCGACGCTGCGCACGCCCTCGCCCACCTCGACGACCACGCCCGCGCCCTCATGCCCGAGAATCGCCGGAAACAGCCCCTCCGGATCATCGCCCGAGAGGGTGAACGCGTCGGTATGACAGACGCCGGTCGCCTTGATCTCGACCATCACTTCGCCGCTTCTCGGACCGTCGAGCTGCACGGTTTCGATACTGAGCGGCTTGCCCGCGCCGATCGCCAGCGCCGCACGGACATCCATTGCGTCCTCCCTCCATTGACCCCGACAGGCGGCCACTCTCTCATCGGGTGCGGGTGCGGACAAGGCCCCGCGGAGCGGGGGCGGACGCCCTTGGCGGCTTGCCTCGATCGGCGCGCATCCCTAGCGTTGTCCGCGCCGATCGGCAGCGCCAAGCGACCACAGGGGAGAGACGATGGCCCGGCAGAAGACGCTCGACACATTGCGCATCGGGATGATCGGAGCGGGCTTTATCGCCCGGTTCCATCTCGAATCCTTCACCGGCGTGCGCAATTGCGCGATCACCGGGGTCTACAGCCCGACCAGGGAAAGCCGCAATGCGCTGGCGAAGCGGGCCAACGAGCTTGGGCTCGGGCCATGCACCGCCCATCCCTCGCTCAACGCGCTGATCAAGGCGAAAAACATCGACGCGCTCTGGATTCTCTCGCCCAACTATGTCCGCGTCGAGACCATGAAGGCGATCCATAAGGCGGTGAAGGGCGGCAAGAAACTTCGCGGCATCGCCTGCGAGAAGCCGCTCGCGCGCAATCTCGCGGAAGCCCGCGCCATGGTGTCGCTCGCCAAGGACGCCAAGCTTGCCACCGGTTATCTCGAAAATCAGGTGTTCTCGACGGCGGTGCAGCGCGGCAAGGAGATCATCTGGCGCCGCGCCGTACCGCTCACCGGCCGCCCCTATCTCGCGCGTGCGGCGGAAGAGCATTCCGGCCCGCACATGCCCTGGTTCTGGCAGGGCGAGAAGCAAGGAGGCGGCGTGCTCTCGGACATGATGTGCCATTCGGTCGAGGTCGCCCGCCATATGCTGACCGCACCGGGTGAGCAGCGCGACGCTCTCAAAGTAAAGAGCGCCAATGCGAGCATCGCGCACCTCAAATGGACCCGGCCCGACTATGTTCGCCGGCTCAAGCGGACCATGGGCCGCGAGGTCGACTATGGCCGCAGACCGGCCGAAGATTTCGCCCGCGGCACGCTGGTGCTGACGGACCCGGACGGCAACGACGCGATGATCGAGACCACCACCTCCTGGGCCTATGTCGGCGCCGGGCTGCGCATCCAGCTCGAGCTCCTGGGCCCCGAATATTCGATGGAATTCTCCTCCCTCAACACCGGCCTCAAGGTGTTCATCTCGCGCGCGGTGAAGGGAACCGCCGGCGAGGATCTGGTGGAGAAGCAGAACGCCGAGCAAGGCCTGATGCCGGCGCTGGAGGACGAGGCCGGGGTCTACGGCTACACCAACGAGAACCGCCATATGGTCGAGTGCTTCCGCACCGGCACGACACCGATCGAGACCTTCCGCGACGGTTTTGCCGTGACCGAGATCCTGATGGCGCTCTACCGCTCCGCCGAGCTCGGCCGCACCGTGCATCTCGGGGAGGAGGAGCTCGACGACTATATCCCGCCGGTGGCGCGCACGGGCTGAGTCTCGCGAGACCGCAGCCCACAAGCCACTAAAACCGGACAACCACACCGCCTCCACCCTTGCCCCTTCCTGATTTGGTCGGAGACGACTAGGCTGGCGCCATGGCACGCGATTGGGAAGAACTCGAGCGCTGGGACCGGGCCTATTACCTGCACGGCTTGCAGGCCGAGAGCGAGCACGCCTTCACGGGGGTCGACAGCACCGACGGCAACTACATCGTCCTGGCCGACGGCACGCGGCTGCTCGATTTCATGAGCCAGCTCATCTCCGACAATATGGGGCATCGCCATCCCGCCATCCACGGCGCGCTCGCCGAGGCCATGGAACGCTACGGCCATGTGACCTACACCCTGGCGAACGAATACCGCGCGCGGGCGGCCAAGCTCGTGATCGCCGATGTCCTCGGACGGGAGGCGTGGGCCGGCCGGTTGCGCATCCTGCCCTCGGGCACGGAGGCGGTGGAAAGCTGCATCATGATGGCGCGGCTTTATACCGGGCGCAGCGTGATCCTGACGCAGGCACATTCCTTCCACGGAATGACCGTCGGCTCGACGATGATGCGCGGCTACCGCAACAACATCTCGACCGATGACGGGTTCGCGGGCGTCGCCGACGTCCCGGGCTTCCCGCCGCACGGCTACATCCCGATCCCGCCGCCCGAACACGAAGACTGGTCGGGCTCCGGTCCGCTCCCCTCCCTGGAAGCGACCGAACAGATCGTTCGCGCGCTCGGAGCCGAGAATATTGCCGCCGTGATCAGTGAGCCGATGCTGGGCGCCGGCGGCACCTTTCCCCATGCAGACTACATGCCCGGCCTGCGCGCGCTCTGCGACCGATACGGTTTCCTGTGGATCGACGACGAGGTGATCACCGGTTTCGGCAGACTCGGCGAATGGTTCGGCTACATGCATTGGCCGGAGGTGAAGCCCGACTTGCTTGCGGCAGGCAAGGGCATCAATGGCTCCGCCCTGCCGGTCGGCGCCGTGATCGCGAGCGCGGACATCGCCGACTTCTTCGAGAAGGCGCGCTGGTGGAGCGGCAGCACCTGGGACGGCCATCCGCTCATCTGCGCGACCATCGTCGGAAATCTCGAATACATGCTCGCGCATGACATCATGCAGCAGGTCCGCCAACGGGGCGCCTACCTCAAAGACCGCCTCGACGGATTGAAAGAGAGGCATGCATGCGTCGGGCGAGTGTCCGGGCGGGGGCTCTTCTACACGGTCGATCTGGTCGACAGGAACGGCGAGCCGATCGTGCCCGAAGACCGCAATTCGGCCTTCACTGGAGATCTCAGCGCCTACCCGCACGCGATCGTCGCGGCGGAAAACGCGAAGCGCGGCGTTTTCCTCGGCGGCTTCACGCCGAACACGATCAAGGTCGGCCCGCCCTTCACGATCACCCAGGAAGAGATCGACACGGCCGTCGATTCCCTCGACGCAGCGCTCGCAGTCGTCGATTCCCGCTTCACCCGCTGAGTGGCTTACGGCGGCGCGTGGGCCGCCGCGGGCGTCTATCCATCGATCCCGACCATGGTCTCGGCGATCAGCGCATCGACGACCGCGCGGCCGGCCTCAACCGGGTCGGCGCCGCGTTCGCGCGCCGCTTCCCAGGTGGTCCTCTGGCGGTGCGCACTGGTGCCATTTCGGGCGATGTCTCGCGCATGTTCAACCGCCCGCCGACTACCCAGCTTCTCTACGTCCGCGCCGATCATTTCGATGAGCTCATCAATCAGATGGTCCATCGGCTTGACCGCACCGACGCCAAAATCGATCAAGCCCTTATCAATCCCGTAGCGCATGGCGCGCCATCGGTTCTCCGCAATCAACGCACTCGGGTAGAGCCGGAACTGCTGATTTTCGACGCGCAAGCGCGACAACATGCACGAGATCGCTTGGACCAGGGCCGCGATGGTCACCGCGTCATCGAGTCGGGTGCAGACATCGGTAATCCGCGTTTCCAGGGTCGGAAAGCGCGCGCTCGGGCGGATGTCCCACCACAACTTGGAACCGTCTTGAATCGAGCCGGTGGCGACCAAGGTCTGAACCATATCCGTGAATTCGTGCCAGTCCGCCAAGCGCGGCGGAATGCCGGACCGCGGCAGCCCGTCAGACACCGTCAAGCGATACGACATCAGGCCGGTGTCCTCCGCCTCCCAGAACGGCGACGAGGTCGACAGCGCCAGCAAATGCGGCAGGAAATAGGTCATCTGGTTCATCAGATCGATGCGAAGCCGGTCATCACCGACGCCGATATGGACGTGCATGCCGCAGGTGAGCAACCGGCGGGCGGTCGCCTGATACTCATATTCGATCAGATCGTACCGCTCCTTGGCCGTGCGCCGCAGATTGCGCCAACTACTGAAGGGGTGGATCGATGCGGCGATCACGCCCAGGCCGAAATCGTCCGCGATGTCGATCACGACACGCCGCAGCCTCATCAGATCGGCCCTGATTTCGTCGATGGATCGGCATATGGCGGTGCCGATTTCGATCTGGCTCTGCAGAAATTCGGGTGAAACCTGAGCGCCCAGAACCTGCTCGCATTTGGTGAAGAGATTCGTGGGCGTCTCCGGCAACAACTCACGGGTCGCGCGATCGACCAGCAGATATTCTTCCTCGACCCCGACGGTCAGTTCCGGCGGCTCGACGCGGCTGATCATGCAACGGATGCGACGTGATGCAGCGCCCGGCCGAAGCCGAGAGCGCCATAGGAATGGGGAATTGAGCGGCTGGCGTGATCGCAGATGATCAGCGCATCCGCGGCGCCCGCCGGATTGATCAGGTGGAACGGGACAACGACGTCGGTTTTCATACCGTGATCATAGCGAGCGGGCGCGGCTCTGCCAGAGTCGCTGGGTCGCAGTTTCCGCCTATTCGGCCGCGGCGTGCTGTTCGTCGGGCTCGCCGGCGCGGCTGCCGGGGATGCAGCCGCCGCAGACGGTAAGTTCCTGCGCCGTGATGTGGCGGCCTCGCTCGCTCGCGAGGAACACCGCCATGTCCGCGATGCTGTCGGTGGTCACCAGCGCACCGAGCATGTTGGCGCGCATATTCGTCGCGTAGAGCGACTCATAATCGGCGACGGCAGTCTCCGCCATGCTGCGGTGAGCGTCCTGCGCCATCTTGGTCTCGACCCAGCCGGGACAGATCGCATTAACCCGAACCCCGTCAACGCCGAGCTCGTCCGCCAGGCAGCGCATAAAGGCGATGAGGCCGTTCTTGGTCATCGCGTAGGTGCCCCAGCCGGCGGCGAAGGAGCCGGCCGCGATCGAGGAGATGAAGATGACCGAAGCGCCCGCACCCGAAGCCCGGATCGCCGGCAGCGCCGCCTGAGTCACCAGATAGGGCGCCGTGAGGTTGGTCTCGACCATCGTGTCCCAGGTCGCGAGGTCCATCGCGGCCACGTCCTTGCGAACGAAGACCCCGGCGTTGTTGACCAGGATGTCGAGCCCGCCGAGCGCCGCGACGGCGGCCGAGCACATCGGCGCGATGGCCGTGCGGTCGCGCAGATCGGCCGCGACGGCGAGCGCCCGCCCGCCGGCGGCCTCGATCGCCGCGACCGTCGGCGCGGCGCGCCCGGCGGTGCGGGCATGGACCGCGACCCGGGCACCCTCGCGCGCGAAAGCCTGCGCGATCTCCGCGCCGATCCCGCTCGCGGCTCCGGTCACCAGGGCACGGCGGCCGTCGAGGGAGGTCTTCATCATGCTCTCCGTGCAACGCCTTCGGTTCGCGCTATCATGCCCGAAATCATTGGCGGTGAGGGCCATTCCATATGGCGAACGAGACTCCTTTTCAAATCAGGGAGGGCATGCACGCGCCGGCGGTGCGGCATGCCTCGCGCGAGGAGGTGCCGGTCGTCGATTTCGGCGCCCTCTTCTCGCCGAGTCTGGCGGAGCGGAAGACCCTGGCGGATGCGATTCGCAAGGCCTGCGCAGGCCCCGGGTTCTTCTACATCGTCAATCACCAGTTCCCGCACTCGGTGATCACGCGCGCTCAGGCCGCGATGAAGCGGTTTTTCGCGCTGCCGGTCGAGCGGAAGATGCGCAACCACTACCTGGACTGGCCCAATCACCGGGGCTATGTGCCGGTCAACGGCATCACCGCCGACCACAGCCTCGAAGGCTCCAGCGATATCTCCGAGGCCATCGAGATGGCGCATGATTTGCCGGCGGACGATCCCGATCATCTGCGCGGCATTCGCTTCTACGGCCCCAACAACTGGCCCGCCGAGCCGCCCGATTTCCGCTGGGCGCTGGGCACCTATTTCGATTGCCAGCTCGAGCTCGGCCGCCAGATCTTTCGCGCCTTCGAATATGCGCTCGAGCTGCCGGAGGGCTACTTCACCTCGAAATACACCAAGCCTCTCGCACGGCTCAGGGTTTGCTACTACGAGCCGCAGCCAGAGCCGCTCGACATCGCCCATATCGGGCTCGGCGCGCACACCGATTATGAGTGTTTCACCACGGTGTGGCAGGACCGAGAAGGCCTGCAGATGCTGAGCCGCGACGGCGAATGGCTGATCCTGCCCCCGATAGAAGGTAGCTTCGCCGTCAATCTGGGCGACCTCATGCAGCAATGGACCAACGACAGGTTCGTCTCGACCATGCATCGGGTCGTCAACACATCGGGGGCCAAGCGCTATTCGCTCGTGCAGTTCTTCGGCGTCGACTACGACGTGGAGGTCGAGGCGATCCCGAGCTGCGTCGGCCCGGACAAGCCATGGAGATACAAGCCGATCAAGGCAGGCGATCACTCCGAGCAGATGGTCGCCCGCACCTATCGCTACGACGAATAGCGAGCTTGCGCGCCGTCCGATCGGGCACCGCCGTCATAGATCCATCCCGGCGTTGCGCAGCCCGCTTTGAGCGGGCGAACCACCGCGCGGCCTGCCCGCGAGCGGGCACCGCCGCAGTCGACGCTTACTCGACGCCGGTGAGCGTGACTTCGGTCCGTCGATTGCGGCCGTCTCTCACATTGTCGTTGGTTTTCGCGATGGGCCTGGATTCGCCGAAACTCTCGATGTCGATCAGGAACCGTCCGGCGCCCTGCTCGATCATATGGTTCGCGACCGCCCGAGCGCGCCGCTCGCCGAGCACGTCATTATACCACTCGGGGCCGGCTCGGTCGGTGTGTCCGTAGATCAAGATCTTGTAGGGCCGCATCTCCCGCGTCGCGGCGGCAGCTTCGTCAAGGGTCTGCTTCGCGGCGTTCGACAGTTCCGCGCTGTCGAAGTCGAAGAACACCACATAGTAGGTCGCGAGGCTTGGCGCCGCTTCTGGCGCCGCTTCTGGCTCCGCCTCGGGCTCAAGCTGCGCCTCGGGCGCGGGCGCGGAGTCCGAGGCCGGCGCGACCTGCACAACCTGCGGCGGTCGAAGTGCCACCTCGACGACGCCGATCGCGTTATAGAATGCGTTCCGACAGGCCGCGATGTGACCGGGCTGGATGTCCTCTTCCTGCTCTTCAACCCAGCAATCGAACATGACCTGAGCGTGGGCGGCGGTGTCGGGGATCTTGTTTCGGCCGTTCGCATCCAGCGCATTCATCAACCGGGCCCTCGCCTTCGAGAGCTCGTCGACATGATCTTCGGGGATGCGCCATTCGTCGAGATTGGCTGGCATGACGCTGCCGTCGTCCGCGGCGGCTATCGCCTTAATCGCGAAACCGTCGGAATCGCGATAGTCGTATTCTGCGAGCTCGTACTCGGACAATCTGAGATAGCCGGGGTACAACCGATTATTGAAATCCGAGCTCGTCGGCGCCAGACCTCGCGCATTGTCGATTTCCGTTCCGTGGCAGGCGGCGAGCACCGCCACGCATCCTGCGAGCACCGCAATGCGCAGCGCGGTCGAGGAGTTCTTGATCCTTTTCACGATTGTCACGGAACAATCCTCTCTGTCATCGTTCATCGATTCTGTGGATCGACATCGGCTGCGGCGGCCTTCCCTATCGGCCGCACGACCACACGCCGTTATGAGCATGGGGAATATAACGCCTCGCGCGGCGCAGCGGATAGTGCCTGCGCTCGTTCGATAGCCTGATCGGCCGCGCGCCGGCTGCGCACAGTGTCGCCGGTCTTGGTACCAGGATTCTATTCGCCGACGCTCGACAAGCCCGGCAATTGCGCTTAGATCGAGTCTACGCAAATCCACGGGAGACGGCTCATGTTGCGCAGGATTCTCGTTTCCGCTCTCCTCTCGAGCGCGCTGGCGCTTCCTGTCGCCGTCGCGAACGCCGATGACGAGCCCCGCTATTCCGAATGGCGTAAGGACGGCGCCGAGGTGGCCGAGGACGGTGCGCTCCAGGCACTCGCCCGCGAACTCGAGGCGCTGATCGATGAGGCGGAGCGGGCCCGGGCGGCAGATCCGCGCTTTCTCCAGGACCTCCGCGACAAGATCGCCGCCCACGCCGCCGCTACCACGCCGCGCGCGGCGCTGATTCGGGATGATTTCTCCGATGGCGATTTCACCGACGATCCGCGCTGGACGGTTGTAAGCGGCGATTTCACGATCGATCGGCAACTCGGCCTGCACACGGTGGTTCGCATGGCCCAAGCCGAGGTGGAGACATCCGGCGACACCCTCGACACCCTCATCAGCACGGGGAAGAGCGCCCTCGATACGGGGAAGAGCGTCCTCGGCGATTTGCTGAGCGGTGAGGAGAAGGAGGAGGAGGATGCCGGACCGGCCGATCCGGAGCCTGCGGAGATCTATCTGGCTGAAACCATCGGTAACGCGTTCGCCCTCGAGATCGACCTGACCTCGCGCATCGCGACGGAGGGAGCGCAGTTTGAGATCGACTTTTTCCGCGGCACGACCCGTGGCTCGGGCTACCGTCTCTCCTATCTGCCGGGCGGCGATCCGGCGCTGCAGCTCTCACGCTTCGGCCGGCGCGGCGTGGTGGTAATCGCCGAGCATGGTGATGCGCTGACCCTCGAGGACGGCCATGGCCATACGCTCGGCCTCACGCGCGGCGGTGACGGGACCATGACCGCGACGGTCGACGGGACCGAGCTGATCCGCGTGAACAGCAGTGCGTTCAATGACCCGTTCGACGGCGTTTCGCTGATCAACGGAGGCGGCGACTACGCCATCCGCGAAATCGCCGTCTATAGCGGGCGCTAGCCGGGATCGTGCCGCCCGAAACAGGATTCCAGATGGAGGCTCGGGCGTGAGCGAAGCTCGCCGACAGCGCCCCGGTCGCCGCGCCGCACGCGTGGCGGTCGAGCACTGCCTGGCGCAGATAGAGCGGCTCAATCCGACGCTCAACGCCATGATCACGACGACGGCCGAGGCGGCCCTGGAGGCCGCCGATATCTGCGACCGAGCCGCTGCCGAGGGCCGCTGGCTCGGCCTGCTTCACGGCATGCCAATCGTGCTCAAGGACAATATCGAGACGGCGGGTGTGCGCACGACGAGCGGCGCCGCCTATCTCGCCGACCATATCCCCAACCGGGATGCGCCGATCGTCGACCGGTTGAAAGACCAGGGCGCAGTCTTGATCGGCAAGGCCAACATGCAGGAGCTGGCGTGGGGGGTCATCTCGACCAACCCGGTGGTCGGCCAGTGCCGCAACCCGTGGAGCCCCGATCATATTCCCGGCGGCTCCAGCGGCGGCTCCGGCGCCGCCGTCGCGGCGGAGATGGCCGAAGCCGCCCTGGGCACGGACACCGGCGGCTCGGTGCGGATACCGGCCTCGATGACCGGCATCGCAGGCCTGCGCCCGACCCACGGGCGGATCTCGATCCGCGGCATCACGCCGGTCAGCGTCGCGCACGACACGGTCGGGCCGATGGCGCGCCGGGTGGCGGATGTCGCCAGGCTCTTCGCCGCGCTCGCAGTATATGACCGGCTTGACCCGGTCTCCCGCGACCTCCCGCTCGAGAATTTTCTGCCGCGCCTCGGCGAAAGCATCGAGGGAGTGCGCGTCGGTCTCGCGCGCAACTTCTTCTTCGAGGACGTCGATAGGAAAATCGAGGCCGCGGTCCGAGACGGCGCCGAAATGCTGGAATCGCTCGGCGCGAGCCTGGTCGACGTAACCCTCGCCGGCGCGGAGACCGCCCAGCGCTGGACCACGATCATGGCCTATGCCGACGCCTGCGCCTACCACAAGGAGCGGCTCGACGCCGGGCCTGGCGCGATCTCCGAACCGGTCTACGAGCGCATGATGCTGGGCCGCGAGTTCAGCGCGGTCGACTATGCCGAAGCGATGCGCGGGCGCGAGGCCTGGCGGCGTACGCTCGCGGAAACGTTCCGGACCGTCGATATTCTGCTCGCGCCGACCACACCGCAGCCCGTGCCGACGATCGCCGATGATCGCAGCCTCCATCGTGCAACCCAGGACGCGACGCGCTTCACCTATGGCGGCGCGCTGGCCTCGATTCCGGGCCTCTCCGTACCCTGCGGCTTCACCGCAAGCGGGCTCCCGATCGGCATGATGCTCGAGGCCGCCTGGGGCGCCGAACCGATGCTCTTCCGGGTCGGCCACGCCTATCAGATGGCGACCGACTGGCACCTCCGGCGTGCGCCACGCCTTGATCCGAGGGAGACGGACCCCACCTCGGAACCATGAACGAGGCACTCGCCGCGGTCGCCGACGACCGGGCAGAACCCGCCGAGGACGCGCTGGGGCGCCTGATCGTGGACGAAGCGGTAGCGCGATATTGCGCGGCGCGGCGCGAGAAGATCGCCAGTTTCGTGGATCGGAACTTCTCGCTGCTCGGCGCGCTCCGGCTCCACAAGAAGGCGCTCGGATGGGACCTCCTGCGTGCGCCCACAAACCTTACCCTGTCGGCGCCCCATCTTGCGGCGCGGGTGAGCGCCGGGCTCGCGCGCCGCGCCGGCGTCACGCCGGCGGCCGACTGGCTCGACCGGCGCCGCTTCTTCCTTCAGACCGACGTCGCGCGCGAGCTCGAATGGCGCCTCTATACGGAGCTTTTGGAGCTCCCGATCCGCCAAGACGAGCGCAACGCCACGCGGGACGCGCTTGCCGAGGAGATTCTGCACGACCCGCGGATCGAGGCGGGCTGTGCCACGGCACCGCGATCGCCGGCCCAGCGGGAGGCCTTCCGGGCCTGGCTCGCGGGCACGGCACGCACTTATGAGGGCACCCGAGTCTCGGCGGCCGATCTCGCCAATGCGCTGCTCAGCGCCGGCGCCGGCGCGCTCGCCTTCAAGAAGCTGACGCCGGGGATGATGTCGCTTGGCCCGGCCGCCGCCCAGGTGCTGGTGCAGAAGGCGGCGATCGCCGGCTTCCCGCTCGGCGGCGGCGCCGGGGCGCTCTGGTATGGTTTCTTCCCGACGGCGGCGCCCGCCGCGCTTTCGATCGGCCTCACCGGCGGGATCATGGCCGCCGGCGCGATGCTGAGCGCGTTCTCGGGTATCGTCACCGACCCGATTCAGCGCCGGCTCGGCCTCCATCAACGGCGGCTTCACCGCCTGATCGCGTGCCTCGAACGCGAATTGACGGGAGGCGGCGAGAGCCGCTTCGTCGTGCGCGACCACTATGTCGCGCGAACCCTCGACATCATCGAAGCACTCGGCCTGGCCTGGCGCGCGGCGCGTTAGCCCATCGCGCGAGGCCGGCGCGCCATGATATGACCGGCTCCTCACCCGCCGCCGGCAGGAGACTCGTCATGTCGAGCCGCCCGACCGCGCTCACCGACGCGTTGCACGACTATCTTCAAACGCACGGCGTGCGTGAGCCCGCGGTGCTGCGCCGCCTGCGCGAGGCGACCGCAGGCCACGACATGGCGGGCATGCAGATCTCGCCGGAGCAAGGCGCCTTGATGGCGCTCCTGATCGAGCTGATCGGCGCGACGCGGGCGCTCGAAATCGGCGTCTTCACCGGCTACAGCGCGCTCGCCGTCGCCGGCGCCATGGGCGCCGAAGGCCGGCTCACGGCGCTCGACAACAACCCGGCCTATACCGAGACGGCGCAGCGCTTCTGGGCCGAGGCGGGGGTCGCGGAGCGGATCGAGCTCAGGCTCGGCGATGCGGTTGAAAGCCTCGCGGCGCTGCGCACGGAGGGGCGGGAAGGGAACTACGATTTCGCCTTCATCGACGCCGACAAGGCCCACTACGACGCCTATTACGAGCACTGCCTTGCCCTCGTACGCCCCGGCGGCCTGATCGCGATCGACAATACATTCTACATGGGCCGGATCGCGGAACCCGCCAGATGGCGTGACTCCGCCCCCGTCGTCGACGCCCTGAACAGGAAGATCGCCGGCGATGAGCGGGTTACGATCGCCATGCTTCCCATCGGCGACGGCCTCACCCTCTGCCGGAAGCGTTAAGCACACGCGGGCATCCCTTCCGGCGGGAAGAGCTATTTCTTCAAATTCGCGACGAGGTTCTCGATCCGCTCGAGGGCATCGCGCGCATCCACCGCCTCCTTGCGGATGGCCCGGAGGGTTTCTTCTCCCCCGGCAAGCCTCACTTCGAACCGCGCATCGTGCAAATTGTTGATCACCACCGCGATCACGAGGTTGATCATGATCACCGCCGCCAGCATCACGAAGCTGACGAAATACAACCAGCACATCGGATGGAGTTCCATCGCGATATACATCACCTCCGTCCAGTCCTCGAGCGTCATCACCTGGAACAAGGTGAGGAGGGCGATGCCGAGCGAGCCCCAGTGGACCGGGTCGTGGTCGCGGAACAGGTGCACGCCCATGACCGCATAGACGTAGTAGACGACGGAAAGAAGCAGCATCACGTGCCCCAGCCCGGGGAGCGAGCGGATCAGAGTCACGACGATAAGGCGCAGTTGAGGCACAACCGTCACGACCCGAAGCACCCGCAAGAGCCGCGCCAGCCGTGCGATGAGGGCGAACTCTCCCGCGTCGGGGAGGAAGGCGAGGACGAGGATGACGAAATCGAACAGGTTCCAGCCGTCTCCGAAATAGCGTCCGAAGCGAGGCGCGACGGCAGTGAGCTTGATGGCCGCTTCGAGCGTGAAAATGACCAGGGCGACGTCGTACGCCACACGAATGGCGGCGCCGAATCGCTCGCCGAGCGCCTGGCTCGTCTCCAGGCCGAGACCGATTGCGGTCACCAGGATCATCGTGACGATCGCGATGTCGAAAGCAGGTGTTGCCACCAGGCGCTCGCAGGCCTGCCGTAGTCGATTCATGTGAGAGGGCTCCCGTGATGAAGGTCAGCGGCCGAGAAGCGCGTGAGCGCTCGCGGCGCGCGACAAATAGCCACTGATCGACCCGCCTGACCAGGGACTGTTTGCGGCGCCCCGCTTACCGGATATGGGAGCACAGCGCGCCCGACTGCCAACGCGTCGGACTGCCGATCTCCGGCTTATTGCCGGCGGCGCCCCATGGCTGTCACGCCAGAAATCTTCCGTTCACGCCCGAGGCCGCCGCGCTCCGTTGGGGCCCGATCAGAGGGCGTTGATCGCTTCCTGGACCGCCTCGTGCTCGGGCGCTCCCGGCTGTAGATGGGCGAGAAGGCGCTGCCAATGCCGCCGCGCCGCCTCCCCGTCGCCGCGCGCCAGCTTCCCGAGGCCGACGAACCAGAGCGCGTCCGGATCGTCCGGATCGAGCGCGATGATGCGCTCATAGACCTCGACCGCGAGCGGCGGCAGGCGATCCGGATCGGCGCTCGCCGCGACAATCGCGTGGGCATAGGCGCGCAGGGTGCCGACATCGTCGGGCGCGAGCTCGACCGCCCGTTGCAGCGCGTCGAGAACGTCTTGCTGCATCGCGGCCGTTTCCTCCGGCGATATCTCGCGCATGGGCGCGCCATCTTCGGCGCTTGGAAGCGGCACGGACCGGGTACTGGCTTCGCCGGCCGCTCGGGATTCGAGAACGGCGACACGCCGCTCGGCCTGCGCCGCTTTCTCCTCCTCACCGAGCACCCGATAGGATCGGGCGAGCCGGCGCCATCCCTCCGGATCGTTCGGGTCGCGTTCGAGGCGCGCGGCGAGGCCCTCGACCATGCCGCGGATCATCTCCATGCGGTCCTGCGGCGTCATCTCGGCCGCTTCTGCCACCTCTTCCGCCGTCGGCCCGGCGGGCACGCCGCGCGCCGGGGCCTTCGGAATCGAGGCCACCGCCACGCCGAGCTGGTCGGCGGCCTGGCGGATCATGGTCACGAGATCGGCGCGCCACGGCGCGTCGGCCGGGGTCTCCGCGGCGAGCGCCAGCCACATCTCGTAGGCCTGCCGGACCTCGCCGGCTTGGGCCTGGGCGAGTGCGAGATGAAAGCGGGCGGACGGGTCCGCCGGCCGTACTTCGAGAACCTCTCGGAAGGCCCGGACGGCGTCGGGCACCACCACCCCGTCATTGGCCCAGACCATCGCCTCGCCGAGCATCGCCACGATCTCGGGAGCGCCGCCGGAAAGGGCGGCGGCGCTCCGCAGCGCGTCGACGGCGTCGCGATAGCGCTGCATGACGACATAGGAACGCCCGAGCAGCAGCCAGCCTTCGAGACTGGCCGGATCCGCCTCCAGCCTCGCCAGCAGCCGATCGATGGAAGCCTGGACATCGTGAGCCGCCGTCGATCGACCGGCCGGCTGCTCGATTTCGGCGAACGGGCGGCTCGGAAGCCCCGGCGCACCGAGGGTCCAATAGAGACCCACGCACAGCGCCGGGATGCAAATGCCGAGACCGACGGCGATCGCGCGCCGGCGCCGCACCGCCGTCGCCTCGCTCGCGCCCGCCTCTCCATCGGCGTCGCGCGCCTGTGCCGCGCGAAGCATCCGCCGCTCGATCTCGGTGCGCGCCGCGCCGACCTGCTGTTCGCTGACCAGGCCGCGGGCCCGGTCGCTCTCGAGTTCCTTGAGCTGATCACGATAGACGGCGAGATCGTAGTCCGCCCGCGCGGCGGCGCGACGATGGCGGCGCAGCAGCGGCACCAGGACCACGGCGAGAGCGAGCGCCGTGAGGACGGCAACGACGAGTGGAAAGATCATCGGCCGCAGAGCTTAAGCGTCGTCGTCGAGGAGCGTGTCGAGCCGGCGCCGTTCCTCGGCGGAAAGGGGCGCCGCTGCCGTGTCCGTCCCGTCGGCTCGGGATCGGCGTCGCCACAAAACGTAGACGAGCCCAGCGCCTGCGGCGAAGACCGCGGCTGGGCCGAACCAGAGCGCGTAGGTTGCGGGCTTCACCGGCGGGTTGAGCCGAACGTAATCGCCATAGCGGTCAGTGAGGAAGCCCACGACCTGCCGGTCGGTTTCACCCGCAGCGATCCGCTCACGGACGATCACGCGCATGTCGCGCGCGAGCGCCGCGTCGGAATCCGCGATCGACTGGCCCTGACACACCAGGCAGCGGAGTTCTTCGTGCAACGCCAGGGCGCGGGCCTCGAGCGCCGGGTCGGCGAGGGGGGTATCGAGCGAGAAGGCGAGGGCGCCGCCAGCCGCAAACACCAACCAAACGGCGCCGAGCGTGCCCAGCGTGGCGACCCTCATCCGCGCAACGCTTCGATCAGAGGCAGGATGGTCTCATCGAGGTCCTGACGCGTCAGCACCCCGATATGCTTGTAGCGAATGCGGCCGGCGCCATCGACCACGAAGGTCTCGGGCACGCCGTAGACGCCCCAATCGATCCCGGTGCGGCCATCGACGTCCGCACCCGTTCGGGTATAGGGATTGCCGAAGCGGCCGAGCCAGCGTTCGGCGTCGCTCGGCGCATCCTTGTAGTTGATACCGTAGATCGGGACGGCACCGGCGGTGGCGAGCGCCATGAGGAGCGGGTGCTCGATGCGGCAGGGCCCGCACCAGGATGCAAAGACGTTGACCAGGGCGATCTCCCCTCCTTCGAGATCGGCGGTCTTGAATCCGGGCTCGAAACCCCGCACCGGCGGCAAGTCGAAGTCGGGCGCCGGCTTGTCGATGAGCGCCGACGGTACCTTGCCGGGCTCGCCGGTGAGCAACTGGACACCGAGCGCGGCGGCCAGCGCGACGAACAGAATCGCCGGCAGGATGTAGCGCAACCGTCGGCCGGTGGAGATCCGAGGGCCCTTCCCCGCATCGTCCAACGGCATCGATTCGCCGTCGTCCGACATCACTCTCAATCACCCGCGCCGGCGATGGCCGCGGCCGCCGGCGCCGGGCGGCGCCCCGCCGGCGCCCCGACCCGATGGCGGCGATCGGTCAGCGAGACCGCACCGCCGGCGACCATGATCAACGCCCCGATCCAGATCCAGGGCACCAGCGGGTTGTGATGGATGCGAATCGCGGCACCGCCATTCTCGACATCGTCGCCGACGACGACGTAGAGATCGGCGAGCCAGGTCGTGTGGATCGCGGCCTCGGTGGTCTGCGTGTCCTGGACCGGATAATGGCGCCGCTCCGGGTGCAGAAGCGCGATCGACTCGCCGTCACGCATAACCCGAATTGCGGCCGTCCGTGAGAGGTAGTTGGGGCCTTCCACGTCGCCGATGCTCAGCATCTCGAAGCGATAGCCGGCCAGCTCGGCGGCCTCCCCCGGCCGCAAGACCTGCGCTTGCTCCTGGCGCCAATTGCTGGCGCCGACCGTGCCGATCACCAGGATAGCGATTCCGATATGGGCGATACTCATCGCCCACGCCGAACGCGGCAGCAGCACGGCACGGCGCAGGCTTTCCAACGGCGGCACCCGGAGCAAGCGGATGCGCTCCGCGAGCTCCATCAGCACGCCGGCGACCAGCCAGCCGGCGAGCGCCATGCCGAGCACCGCGCCCCACGGCCCGCCGGCGATCAGCGCGACGGCCGCTGCAACGGCGGCGGCGGCGATGAGCGGGGCGAGCAGCCGGCGGAGCAGGGCGCCGGCGCCGGCGCGTTTCCAGGCCATCAGCGGCCCCGCCGCCATCACGAGAAGGAGCGGGATCATCACGATCACGAAGGTCGATTCGAAGAAGGGCGGGCCGACCGACACCTTCTCCCCGGTGATCGCATCGAGGATCAACGGATAGAGGGTGCCGATGAAAACCGTGGCGCAGCCGACCGCCAGTAGCAAATTATTCGTCAGCAGCGAGCCCTCGCGGGAGACCGCACGGAACGAGCCCGCGGCCCTCATTCCGGGCGCCCGCCAGGCGTAAAGCGTGAGCGAGCCGCCGATCACGATCACGAGGAAGATCAGGATATAAAGGCCGCGCGCCGGATCGCTGGCGAAGCTGTGGACCGAGGTCAAGACGCCGGAGCGCACCAGGAAGGTCCCCAACAGGCTGAGCGAGAAGCCCAGAATCGCGAGCAGGACGGTCCAGCTCTTCAGGGAATCCCGCTTCTCGGCGACGATCGCCGAATGAAGCAGCGCGGTCGCCATCAGCCACGGCATGAAGGACGCGTTCTCGACTGGATCCCAGAACCAGAAACCACCCCAGCCGAGCTCGTAATAGGCCCACCAGGAACCCAGCGCGATGCCTGCGGTCAGCGCACACCAGGAGAGCAGCGTCCAGGGCCGTACCCACCGTGCCCAGGCCGGGTCGACCCGGCCCTCGATCAGCGCGGCCAGGGCAAAGGAAAAGGTCATCGAGAGCCCGACATAGCCGAAATAGAGAAGCGGCGGATGGAATGCGAGGCCCGGATCCTGCAAGAGGGGATTGAGGTCGCGCCCGTTGAGCGGCGCCGGATCGAGCCTGAGGAACGGGTTCGAGGTCGCGACCAAGAAGACCAGAAAACCCAAGCCGATCAGCGCCTGGATGCCCAGCACCCGCGCCCTGAAGGGGGGCGGCAGGTTGCGCCCGAAGCCCGCGACCGCCACGCCGTAAGCCGCGAGGATCCAGACCCATAGCAGCATCGAGCCTTCATGGTTGCCCCAAACGCCGGTGAATTTGTAGAGCAGCGGCTTGGCCGAATGCGAGTTGCTGGCGACGGTCACGACCGAAAAGTCGGAGACCACGAACGCATACATCAGACATGCCATCGCCACCGAGATGAAAAGGAATTGGGCGGCCACCGCCGGCCGCGCCAACGCCATCCAGCCCGCATCTCCGAGCCGGGCGCCGAGCAGCGGAAAGACGGCCTGCACGATGGCCATCGCCAGCGCGAGGATCAGCGCGTAGTGGCCGATTTCAGGGATCATTCGGCGCCGGCGCCTTTCCAGTTCCCGGATTTCTTCAGAGCGTCGGCCACCTCGCGCGGCATGTAATTCTCGTCATGCTTGGCGAGCACCTCGGCGGCTTCGAACACGCCGTTGCGGATATAGCCCTCGGCGACCACCCCCTGCCCCTCGCGAAACAGGTCCGGAAGGACCCCGCTATAGGTCACCGGAACGGTGTGCGCGAGGTCGGTGACGTTGAAGCGCACGACCAACCCGTCGTCGGCCCTGACGACGCTATCCTCCTCAACCAGGCCGCCGATGCGCAGCCGCTGATCCTCGGCGAAGCTCCGCTCTCGGAGCTCGCTCGGATCGTGGAAGTAGACGAGGTTCTCATCGAGCGCGAGCAGCACCAAGCCCGCGGATAGACCGAGCGCCGCCATGCCCAGGCCGACGAACAGCATCCGCCAGTGCTTGCGCTTCATGCCGGAGCCTTCCGCTCCTCATCCTCTTCGCCGGTGGTGCGGGGCCGCCGCCGGCCGCGCGCCGCCTCGAGTTCCCTGAGCGTCGCCTCGCGCGCGCGCATGCCGCGCAGGCTCAGAACGAGAAGCACGATCATGATCACGGCGGCCGCGCCGAACGCGGGCCACACATACGCCGCATAGCCGCCCATCTCGAAGAACGACATCATCCCGCCCGCTCGCCTCGGCAGCCCCTAGCCTAGCGCCGGCCGGGAGCCGACGCCACGGCGTTTCCCCGGTCCATATGGGAGACCGCCGCCGGCTCGTCCAGACAGGCGATCGCGCCGAACAGGGCTACCGGCCGACCTGGGCCAGGCGGAGATTGCGAATCCGGCGCCCGGCGATCTCGGCCCTCACACGCAGGATGAGCACCGTCAGATAGTAGGTCATGAAACCGGCCGCCATGATGAGGAGCGGCGCCACCATCGAGACGTCGATCGAGGGCGCATCGATCTTCGAGATCGTGGCGGGCTGATGAAGCGTGTTCCACCAGTCGACCGAGAACTTGACGATCGGGATGTTGACCACGCCGAGCAAGGCAAGAATCGCGGCGGCGCGGGCGCCCTTGGTCGGATCGTCGAAGGCGGCGTGGAGCGCGATATAGCCGAGATAGAGGAACAGCAGAATCAGCATCGAGGTGAGCCGCGCGTCCCAGTCCCACCAGGTGCCCCACATCGGTTGGCCCCAAAGAGCCCCGCTCAGAAGCGTGATGAGGGTAAAGCACGCGCCGACCGGGGCGCTCGATTTCGCGACCAGATCGGCCAGAGGATGACGCCAGACGAGACTCGCGGCGCTGCAAAGCGCCATCACGCCATAGACGAAGAGCGACATCCACGCGGCCGGCACGTGCACGAACATGATGCGGTAGGCGTCGCCTTGCTGATAGTCCGGCGGAACGACATAGAGCCCGAGCACCAGCCCGGCGACGATCAGCGCCGCGGTCAAACCCGCGACCCATGGATAGACCGTACGCGCGAGGCGGAGAAACCGCGCCGGGTTGGCGAAGAAGTGGATATTTACCTTGGCGCGCTTCGCCCGCCTGGCCGCGCCTTTCGCCTGTGTCACCATGCCCAGCCCCGGCGCTATTCCAAGGTCAAGCGCAATGCCGCGGCGGCGGCCCACGGGGTGAGCGCGAGCGTGCCGACCAGCCCGCCGGCCAGAATAAGCAGGTTCGCGTGTGTGCCAAGACCGACCATGGCGCCCTCGATCGCGCCGACCCCGAATATGAGAACCGGAACATAGAGCGGTAAGATCAGAAGCGCGAGCAGCGCGCCGCCGCGGCGCAACCCGACGGTCAGCGCGGCACCGATCGAGCCGATCAGGCTCAGGATCGGCGTTCCGAGCAGAAGCGAGATGATCAGCACGGCGAAGCCGTCGACGCTCATGTTCATCAACACCGCCAGAGCCGGAGCGACAATGATGAGCGGGAGGCCGGTGGTGAGCCAATGGGCTACGGTCTTGGCCAGGACGACCAGCTCGAGCGGCAGGGTGCCGAGCATCAACTGGTCCAGGCTCCCGTCCTCATGGTCGGTGAGAAACAACCGATCCAACGAGAGCAACGCCGCGAGCAGGGCCGAGACCCAGAGCACACCGGGCGCGATGCGCATCAGGAGGTCGAGCTCGGGCCCGACACCGAGCGGAAAGAGGGTCACGGCGATAACGAAGAAGACCACCGCCATCAGACTGGCGACACCGCCACGCACCGCGAGCGTGAGCTCGCGTACGACGAGCCGGAAGAATGCCCCTACCACGGGTCATCCTCAGAAATCAGCACCTCGGCGGAGACCGCGTGGCAGCCGAGGTCGAGGCGTCGCGCGCCGTCAAGCCCGATCTCCCCGTGGGTCGCCACGATCGCGATGCCGCCGCCCGCGCGGTGCGCTGCGATCAGATCGGCAACGCGCGCTGCCGCTTCAGCGTCGAGCGTGGCCGTCGGCTCGTCGAGAAGCCAGAGCGGCGCCGGCGTCGCGACCAGGCGCGCCAGGGCGAGACGCCGTCTCTGACCCGCCGAGAGGAAGCGCGCCGGCACGTCGGCCAGCGCCTCGATGCCGAGCGCTGCGAGCGCGCCGGGCGCGGCGCGCGCGGCGCCTCTGAAGCGCGCCCAGCCGTCCAGGTTTTCCGATGCGGTGAGTGTCGGCTTCACCGCCTCGAGATGGCCGACATAGTGAAGCCTGTGGCGATGGACGGGCCAATCCTCGTGCAGCGCCGCGCCGTCCCAGGTCAGCACGCCGGCGACCGGCTGGAGCAAGCCAGCCAGAATCCGGAGCAGGCTCGACTTGCCCGAGCCGTTGGGGCCGGCAAGTGCCAACGCGCCGCCGCTTTCAAGGCGGAACGCGACCTTGGAGAAGACCGGGCGTTCACCGCGGATGCAGGCCACATCATGCGCCTCGAAACGGGCAGAGCCCGCCGCGCCGTTTGCCGGGCCAGAAATCTTGCGCGCCTCGCCGGTGGAGCCTAGAAACCCAGGGCGCCTACCCTATCGGCGGCGTGGTGACGCGGCAAGAATCGGGAAACGACCGGGGACGACGCGGAGTCGCGTCGAGGGCACGCGGCGCGAAGTCAGCAGAGGGAGCAGCGCGATGGTCGCATTTGGACAAGACAGCCTCAACACCCGCCGAACCCTGACGGTAGGCGACCGGTCATATGATTACTACAGCCTGCCGGCGGCCGCCGACGCGGGCCTTGGCGACATTGCCCGCCTGCCCTTCTCCCTCAAGATCCTGCTCGAGAACCTGCTCCGCTTCGAGGATGGCCGGAGCGTCGGCGCCGATGACATAAGCGCGCTCGCCGGCTGGCTGAACAAGAAGCGCGCCGACCGCGAGATCAGCTACCGCCCGGCCCGCGTCCTCATGCAGGACTTCACCGGCGTGCCTGCGGTGGTCGATCTTGCCGCGATGCGCGCCGCCATGAAGGGCCTCGGCGGCGACCCCGACCGCATCAATCCTCTGTCGCCGGTCGATCTCGTGATCGACCATTCGGTGATGGTCGACCGTTTCGGAACGGCGGGCGCGTTCAAGGAAAACGCCGCTCTCGAGATGGCACGCAACGGCGAACGCTATGCGTTTCTTCGCTGGGGTCAGCAGGCGTTCGAAAACTTCCGCGTGGTGCCGCCGGGCACCGGGATCTGTCATCAGGTCAACTTGGAATATCTCTCCCAGGTGGTGTGGACTGCCGAAGCCGATGGCGCCACCATCGCCTATCCCGATACGCTGGTCGGCACCGACAGCCACACCACGATGGTCAACGGTCTCGCCGTTCTTGGCTGGGGCGTCGGCGGGATCGAGGCGGAGGCGGCGATGCTCGGGCAGCCGATCTCGATGTTGGTGCCCGAGGTCATCGGTTTCAAGCTGTCGGGCCAGTTGCGCGAAGGCGCGACGGCGACCGATCTGGTGCTCACCGTCACGCAGATGTTGCGGGAGCGCGGGGTGGTCGGGAAGTTCGTCGAATTCTACGGGCCGGGGCTCGACCAGCTCGGGCTCGCGGATCGTGCGACGATCGCCAATATGGCGCCCGAATACGGCGCGACCTGCGGCTTCTTCCCGATCGACCGCGAAACGGTCAACTACCTCACCGCGAGCGCCCGCGATGCCGAGTGTGTCGCCTTGGTCGAAGCCTATGCCAAGGCGCAAGGCATGTGGCGCGAGGCCGACGCGCCGGATCCGCTGTTCACCGACTCGCTGGCGCTCGACCTCGACGCGGTGGAGCCCAGTATCGCCGGCCCCAAGCGGCCGCAGGACAAGATCCGGCTCTCGGACGCCTCGACCGCCTTCGCCCACGCCCTCGGATCGACCTTCGGCATGTCCGGCAGCGACCGCGGCACGCGCGTCCCGATCGCCGGAACCGACCATGATCTCGGCCACGGCGACGTCGTGATCGCCGCCATTACGAGTTGCACCAATACGTCGAACCCGAGTGTGATGGTGGGGGCCGGGCTCCTTGCCCGCAACGCCGTCGCGCGCGGCCTCGGCGTGAAGCCCTGGGTCAAGACCTCGCTCGCGCCGGGCTCCAAGGTGGTTTCCGACTATCTCGCAAAGGCCGACCTGCAGAAGGATCTCGACTCGCTCGGCTTCAACCTTGTCGGCTATGGCTGCACCACCTGCATCGGCAATTCGGGACCGCTCGCGAACCCCATCGCCGAGGCCGTCGAGAGTGGTGACCTCGTGGTCTGCTCCGTCCTATCGGGTAACCGCAATTTCGAAGGCCGGATCAGCCCGCAGGTGCGGGCGAACTATTTGGCGTCACCGCCTCTGGTCGTGGCTTACGCGATCGCCGGTTCGATGACGCTCGACCTCGGCGCGGAGCCGATCGGCACCGACCCCGACGGCACGCCGGTCTACTTGAAAGATATCTGGCCGACGACCGCCGAGATCCGGGAGACGGTTCGCCGGGTAATCACCCCCGACATGTTCCGTGACCGGTATGGCGACGTCTTCGCCGGCGATAAGGCATGGCAATCGATTCCCGCGCCAACCGGCCAAACCTACGCCTGGGAAGACGGCAGCACCTATGTCAAGCAGCCGCCCTATTTCCAGGGCATGGCGGCCGAGCCCGAGCAGGTCGCGGATATCAGAGCGGCCCGCATCCTTTGCCTTCTTGGCGATTCGATCACCACCGACCACATCTCGCCGGCCGGCGCGATCAGTGCCAAGACGCCGGGCGGGGCCTATCTCCTGGAGCGCCAGATCGGACGCAAGGACTTCAACTCCTATGGCTCGCGGCGCGGCAATCACGACGTGATGATGCGCGGCACGTTCGCGAACGTCCGTATCCGAAACGAGCTTGCCCCGGGCACCGAGGGCGGCATCACCCGCCATATGCCGGACGGGACGGAGATGCCGATTTTCGACGCGGCCATGGCCTACCAGGCCGAGGGCGTGCCGCTCGTCGTCATCGCCGGCAAGGAATATGGCACCGGCTCCTCGCGCGACTGGGCAGCCAAGGGCACACGCCTGCTCGGCGTGTGTGCGGTCATCGCCGAGAGCTTCGAGCGCATCCATCGCTCGAACCTGGTCGGGATGGGCGTGCTCCCGTTGGAATTCACCGATGGCGCGACGCGGACGAGCCTCGCGCTCGACGGCAGCGAGCAGATCGACCTCGAGGGCATCGCCGCGGGCATCACTCCCGGCATGCTCGTGGCCTGCCGCATTCGCCGCGCTGACGGCTCGAGCCGAGAGATCTCCCTCCGTTGCCGGATCGATACCGCCGACGAGGCCGACTACTACCGCCACGGCGGCATCCTGCACTACGTGCTCCGCGATCTCGCCAAGGCGGCGTGATCCGCTTCGACGCGGCCGGGCCGGTTTGCTACGCCAGCGGCACGATCTCCGAACGGCGCATCACCCGGTCGCGCGTGAGCAGCGGAACCCGATGAACGACGCTGGTCGCGGCGATGAGCTCGTCGGCCGGATCGCCCTCGAAATCCAGGCGGGTCGAAGCGAGCGCGACCGCGGGATCGATGGGCCATACCCGGATCCTGCTCAAGACTTCGGCGACGTCCGGGTCCTCAAGGTCCATGTCGATGCGGCCAAGTCGGGAGAGCTTCGCGATCTCCCAGAATACGATGTCGGAAACCGACCACCTGTCCCGCGTCAGCAGCGTCTTCTCGCGCGGCTGGAGGTCGCCGCGGACAGCGAAGATCAGGATGTGGGTGTCGAGGTTAAGCATCCGCGTTCCAGCGCACCCCCGTGCTTGCGATATCGCCGTGAACCGTAACTTTGCCGCGCAGGCTGCCGATAACGTCGGCAAACTCCCGATCGTAAGGAACGACCCGCGCGACCGGCTTGCCGCGCTTCGTAATGATCAGCCCCTCGTCATCCAACTGGTCCAGCAACGCCAAGCACCGTTCCTTGAACTTCGCCGCGCCTATCGTCTTCATTCCGGGCCCCCTTCTCCAAAGTGGTCATATTATGCGACTGGTCATGACAGATGTCTAATTCGATTCCGGTGCATGCAGACATCCGGACGACCCGTCGATCGCGGCACAAGCCGCGCGCCGGGCGGGTATTGGTGCCCGGACGCACGCGGCGGCGAAGAGGAACGTTCCGAGCATAGGCGCGAACGGCGAGCGTCACGCCGGGGGCCGGCCGCCGACACGGGCGCGGCGGGCGGTGGGCCAGAGCGCGGGCCGTGCTCGTTCATATTGTTTGGCGACCGCAAGCTGGGCGCCGAGCGCATCGGCGGCGTGCCAAACCCAGCGCGGGTCGTCCAGAAAGCCACGCGCCAGCGCGACGGCATCGGCATCGCCGGCGGCGACGATCGCCTCGGCCTGAAGCGGCTCGACGATCAAGCCGACCGCCATCGTCCTGAGACCGGTCTCCGCCCGCACATGTGCCGCGAACGGAACCTGATAGCCGGGCTCGAAGGGAATCCTCGCCGCCGGACTGTTGCCGCCGCTCGACAGGCAGGCATAGTCGCAGCCGCGCCGCGCCAAGGCGGCGGCAACGGCGGTCGCCTCGTCCAGGGTGATCCCGCCCTCGACCCAGTCGGTCGCGCTCAGGCGGACGCCGAGCGGGCGGGCCGGCCAAGCGGCGCGGAGTGCGTCGAAAACCTCGAGCGGGAAGCGCATGCGGTTCGCAAGCGAGCCGCCATAGTCATCGGTTCGCCGGTTGGCGAGGGGCGACAGGAACTGGCTGAGCAGGTAGCCATGCGCCGCATGAAGCTCGATGAGATCGATGCCGAGACGCGCCGCGCGCCGCGCTGCCTGGGTAAAGGCATCGCGGACGGCGTCCATGCCGGTGCGGTCGAGCATCGCCGGCGCCGGCCAGCCGTCGGCGAAGGGGCGCGCCGAGGGCGCCACTGCGGGCCACGGTCCCTCGTCCGCCGCGAGCGGACCGCCGCCGACCCAGGGAACGCGCGCCGAGGCCTTGCGGCCGGCATGGGCAAGCTGGATGCCGATCGGGATGTCGCTATAGCGACGTACCACCGAGAGAACCCGCGCAAGGGCCTCCTCATTGGCGTCCGTGTAGAGCCCGAGGCAGCGCGGTGAAATCCTTCCGGTCCGCTCGACGGCCGTCGCTTCGATGATGAGCAGCCCGGCGCCCGACAGCGCGAGCTGACCGAGGTGAATCATGTGCCAATCGGTCGCCGAGCCTTGTTCCGCGCTGTATTGGCACATCGGCGAGACAACGATACGGTTCGCGAGCTCGAGGCTGCCGAGCGATAGCGGGCTGAACAGAGCTGCCATGGACGATCCCTCCGGTGGGTCCGGCCATCATAGCCTCGAGCCGGCGCGACCGTGACGCCCGGTCCGGAGAAACGAGGACCGGGTTGGAGCCGGCGTTGACGCTCACCGGGGCGCTCACTACATTCAGATCGCCCACCGCAAACAGGATCCCAACGTGTTGCGCGAACTTACCGATCGCTCGCAAGAGGTGTTCCGTCGGCTGGTCGAAGAGTATATGGAGACCGGCCAGCCCGTGGGCTCCCGCACCCTGTCGCGCAGACTCTCGACGCCGGTTTCGCCGGCGACGGTGCGCAACGTCATGGCCGATTTGGAGGATGCGGGCCTTCTCTATGCGCCGCACACCTCGGCAGGGCGGCTGCCGACCCAGATGGGGCTGCGGATATATGTCGACGGGTTGCTCGAGCTCGGGCGCTTGACCGAGGAAGAGCGTGCCAGCATCGAGGGGAAGTGCCACGCGGCGGGTCGCACCGTCGAGGAGATGCTGACCGAAACCACCGAGGCGCTTTCCGGCCTATCGGGCTGCGCCGGGCTGGTGCTCGCGCCGAAGACCGATGTGCCCTGCCGCCAGATGGAATTCGTGAGTCTCGGCAACCAGCGTGCGCTCGCCGTGATGGTGACCGAGAGCGGGCTGGTCGAGAACCGCGTCATTGACCTGCCGTCGGGGATGACGCAGTCGCACCTGACCCGCGCCACGAACTATCTCAATACGCGGCTTGCGGGCCGGACGCTTTTCGAATTGCGGGACGAGATCCGCACCGAAATAGAGGAGCAGCGCGCCCAGCTCGACACCCTGACCGCGCGCGTCGTCGAAGCCGGAATCGCCGAATGGGCAAACGAGACCCGGGATCACGGCAGCCTTATCGTCCGGGGACGGGCCAATTTGATCGACGATGTCACCGCGCTTGCCGATCTGGAGCGGATTCGCCAGCTGTTTGACGCCCTCGACGCGAGAAGCGACTTCATTCGATTGCTGGAGAGCACGGAGGGAGCGGACGGGGTGCAGATTTTCATCGGCGCCGAGAGCACGCTGTTTGCCACCACCGGATGCTCATTGGTCGTCGCGCCCTACCGCGACGCCGAATCGCGCTTCATCGGGGCGATCGGCGTGATCGGCCCGACCCGGCTCAACTACGGCCGGATCATCCCGATGGTCGATCACACCGCGGAGATTATCGGCCGCGTGCTCGGCTGACGGCGGGGTTGCCACGATCGGTATTGTCACGAGGGACGAAGGAGATCATGCACGACGAAACGAAACGGGCGAAACCCGAAGCCGCGGACGGCGAGGACGCCGCGCGCAGCGGTGCGGACCCAAAGGCGGGTGAGGCGAGCCAGCAGGAGCCGGCGCCCGAGGCCGAGGCCGCACCGGAGGAGGCCGAGGACGGAGAACACCCGGAAGCGGCCGAGGACGGAGAACACCCGGAGGCGGCCGAGGACGGGGAACACCCGGAGGCGGCCGAGGACGGGGAACACCCGGAGGCGGCCGAGGACGGGGAACACCCGGAGGCGGGTGAGGTCGAGGCGTCCGACGGGGAAGCGGCGCTCAAGGACCAGCTCCTGCGCGCCCTTGCAGACACCGAAAACGTGCGGCGGCGGGCCAGAAAAGATGTCGAAGAAGCACGCGCCTACGCGATCTCGAACTTTGCCCAGGACCTGCTCGGCGTGGCCGACAATCTGGGCCGCGCGCTCGAGAGCATTCCCGCCGAGCGGCGGGAACACGACGAGGCGGTGAAGGCGATCGCAGACGGCGTCGAGATGACGGCACGAGAACTGGACTCGGTCCTGGCCCGTCACGGCATTACCAAGATCGATCCGCTCGGCGAAAAATTCGATTACAACCTTCATCAGGCGCTGTTCGAGACCGCGGAGACAGACCGGCCCGACGGCACCGTGGTGCAGGTGGCGCAGATCGGCTACAAGATCGGCGAACGGCTGCTGCGCGCAGCCATGGTCGGAGTGGCTAAGGGTGGCGCCGCCACCGCACCTTGTGAACCCGCGGCGGCGGCCGACGAAGCCACGGCCGAAGATGGCGGCAGCAGCGCCGGCGAACGGGCGGACGGTCCGGCCTGATGCCCAGACGGTGCTCCGCCCCGGCCGTTTCGACAGCAACTCGCGCTTGTAGCGCGGGATTCCGCTCCCATATTAGCGCTGGGTTCAATCGGCGCCCTTCATGGGCGGCCTAACATGGGGCACGAAACGATGCACGAGGTGGTCGTTCGAGCCTGCTGACGATAAGGGCGAGAGATGAGCAAGGTGATCGGCATCGATCTTGGCACAACCAACTCCTGTGTCGCGATCATGGAGGGTAAGGATCCGCGGGTGATCGAAAACGCGGAGGGCGCACGCACGACGCCCTCCATCGTCGCGTTCACCGACGACGGGGAGCGCCTGGTCGGCCAAGCGGCGAAGCGACAGGCCGTGACCAACCCCGAAAACACCATCTTCGCGATCAAGCGCCTGATCGGGCGCCCGTTCAAAGACCCGATGACGCAAAAAGACATGAAGATGGTGCCCTATCAGATCATCAATCACGGCAATGGCGATGCATGGGTCGAGGCCCGCGGGGAGAAGTACTCGCCGAGCCAGATTTCCGCCTTCACGCTTCAGAAGATGAAGGAGACCGCCGAGGCCTTTCTCGGCGAGCCGGTGATGCAGGCCGTCATCACGGTTCCGGCCTATTTCAACGATTCTCAGCGCCAGGCGACCAAGGACGCGGGCCAGATCGCCGGGCTGGAGGTTCTGCGGATCATCAACGAGCCGACCGCGGCCTCCCTCGCCTATGGTCTCGATAAGAAAGGCGGCGGCACGATCGCGGTCTACGACCTGGGTGGCGGGACCTTCGACATCTCGGTGCTCGAGATCGGCGACGG
This sequence comes from Alphaproteobacteria bacterium, assembly GCA_965248825.1. Taxonomy (GTDB): domain Bacteria; phylum Pseudomonadota; class Alphaproteobacteria; order UBA828; family UBA828; genus WTGU01. The sequence continues at coordinate 790,587 of CBDFKL010000006.1, forward strand.
CGTGTTCGAGGTCAAGGCCACCAACGGCGACACCTTCCTCGGCGGCGAAGACTTCGACATGCGCCTCCTCAGCTATCTCGCCGACGAATTCAAGAAGGAGAACGGCATCGACCTGCGCGGGGACAAGCTCGCGCTGCAGCGCCTGAAGGAAGCGGCGGAGAAAGCCAAGATCGAGCTCTCGAGCGCGATGCAGACCGAGGTGAACCTGCCGTTCATCACCGCCGACGCAAGCGGACCCAAGCACCTCACGATGAAAGTGACGCGGGCCAAGCTCGAGGCGCTGATCGACGATCTCGTGACCCGCACGATCGAGCCCTGCAGGGCGGCGCTCAAGGATGCGGGGCTCTCGGCGGGTGAGATCGACGAGATCATTCTCGTCGGCGGCATGACCCGGATGCCCAAGGTCGTCGAGGTGGTGAAGAACTTCTTCGGCCGCGAGCCGCACAAGGGCGTCAACCCCGACGAGGTGGTCGCGGTCGGTGCAGCGATTCAAGCCGGCGTGCTGCAAGGCGACGTCAAGGATGTCCTGCTGCTCGACGTGACGCCCCTCTCGCTGGGAATCGAGACTCTTGGCGGCGTCTTTACGCGGCTGATCGAGCGCAATACGACGATCCCGACGAAAAAGAGCCAGGTTTTCTCGACCGCCGAGGACGGCCAGACGGCGGTCACGATCAGGGTCTTCCAAGGCGAGCGCGAAATGGCGGCGGACAACAAGCTGCTCGGCCAGTTCGATCTGGTCGGCATCCCGCCGGCGCCGCGCGGCATGCCGCAGGTCGAGGTCACCTTCGACATCGATGCGAACGGAATCGTCAACGTCTCGGCCAAAGACAAGGCGACCAACAAGGAGCAGCAGATCCGGATTCAGGCCTCGGGCGGCCTGTCCGACGACGAGATCGATCGGATGGTGCGCGACGCCGAATCCCATGCCGAGGACGACAAGAAGCGTCGTGAACTGGTCGAGACCCGCAACCATGCCGAGGCACTCATCCACACGACGGAGAAGAACATCGCCGAGCACGGCGACAAGGTCGAGGAGACGGACAAGAACGCGATCGAATCGCAGATGGCCGACTTGCGCGAGGTGCTTGCGTCCGAAGACGCCGAAGCGATCAAGGCCAAGATGGAGTTGCTCGGGCAGAGCGCGATGAAGCTTGGCGAAGCGATATACAAGGCGGAGCAGGAAGCCGGCGCCGGCGCTGCGCCGATGGACGAGCCCGCGGGCGGGCCGGGCGCCTCCGACCCCGGGCCGGAAGCAAGCGAGCGGGACAATATCGTCGACGCGGACTTCGAGGAAGTCGACGACGACGACAAGAAGGACCGCCCCTCGTCCTGAGGCGAAGAGGGGCGCCGCCCATGGAACCGGCTGCCGACGCACGACCCGCCGCTGGCGGGTCGCGCCGGATCGGACGCTGAACCATGGCCAAGGCCGACTATTACGAGCTTCTCGGCGCCGGGCGCGATGCAAGCGGCGAGGACCTCAAGAAGGCCTATCGCAAGCTCGCGATGAAGTATCACCCCGACCGCAATCCGGACGACAAGGGCGCCGAGCAGAAGTTCAAGGAGATCTCGGAGGCCTACCACGTGCTCTCCGACGAGGAGAAGCGGACGGCCTACGACCGGTTCGGCCATGCCGCGTTCGACGGCCGTGGCGGGGGGCCCGGCCCAGGCGATTTCGATTTCCGCTCGAGCTTCGCCGATGTGTTCGACGATCTGTTCGGCGAGTTCGTGGGCGGCGGCGCGCGCCGCGGCGGCCGTCGCGCGCCGTCCCGTGGCGCGGACCTTCGCTACAATATGGAGGTCACCCTCGAGGAGGCCTTCTCCGGCCGGCAGGCCACGATCCGCGTCCCCGGGACCGCGACCTGCGAGCCCTGCGGCGGGACAGGCGCCCGCGCCGGGACTCGGCCCTCGGCCTGTGGAACCTGCGGGGGCGCAGGCAAGGTGCGGGCCCAACAGGGTTTCTTCACCATCGAGCGAACCTGCCCGACATGCCAAGGCGCCGGCCAGGTCATCGCCGACCCGTGCCCGAGCTGTCGCGGCGCGGGCCGCGTTCAGAAAGAGAAATCGCTCGCGGTGAACATTCCGCCGGGCGTCGAGGACGGCACCCGCATCCGGCTTGCCGGCGAGGGTGAGGCCGGTGCACGCGGCGCGCCCCCGGGCGATCTTTACATCTTCCTCTCGGTCAAGCCGCACCAGATCTTCCAGCGCGACGCGATGCACATCCACTGCCACGTCCCGATCCCGATAACGACGGCCACGCTTGGCGGCGCGATCGAGGTCCCGACCGTAGGCGGCACTCGCGCGCGGGTCACGGTACCGGCGGGCACCCAGTCCGGCCACCAGTTCCGGCTGCGCGGCAAGGGCATGCCGGCGCTGCGCGGCTCCGGCCACGGGGACATGTATATCGAGGTCACGGTCGAGACCCCGGTCAACCTCAACAAGCGTCAGAAGGAGCTGCTCAAGCAGTTCGACGAGCAGGGCGGCGCTCGCTCGACCAGCCCGCAGTCCGATGGTTTCTTCACCAAAGTGAAGGATATCTAGGAAGACCTGCGGGACTAGCCGCTCGGGGCTCTCGCCCGGCGCCGCGACCGTCTCTACGCGCTTGCGCCCGGTGCGACGCATGCCCACTATGCGGCCGGTGACCGAGCGTCTGGAGACGCGATGAAGATCGGGATCCCGGGAGCCGCCGGGCGCATGGGGCTGACGCTGACGCGCCAGGTCGCGGCGAGCGATGACTGCCGCGTGGTCGCGGCCACCGAAGCGCCGGGGCATCCTTCGCTCGGCGGTGATTGCGGCTCGCTCGCCGGGATCGAGCCGCTCGGTGTGACGCTGAGCGACGATCCGGGCGCCATGTTTCGGGCGGCCGATGCGGTGCTTGACTTCACCCTGCCGAGCACGACCGAGCGCCACGCCGCGCTCGCTGCATCCGAGGGCACGAGCCTGATCGTCGGCACCACCGGTCTCGGCGCGGCCGAGCAGGCCGCGCTCGAGGCGGCCGCGGCGCGGGCCGCAATCGTTCAGGCGCCTAATATGAGCCTCTGCGTCAACCTGCTGATGCGCCTGACCGAGCAGGTCGCGGGCCTGCTCGATACGGACTACGACATCGAAATCATCGAGATGCACCATCGGCACAAGATCGACGCGCCATCGGGCACGGCGCTCGGGCTCGGCCGGGCCGCGGCGCGCGGCCGGGGGGTGGCGCTCGGCGAGGTCGAGGCGCGGGCGCGCGACGGCGTAACCGGTGCACGGCCACGGGGCGCGATCGGCTTCGCAGCGCTTCGCGGCGGCGATGTCGTCGGCGATCATAGCGTGATCTTCGCCGCCGACGGCGAACGCTTGGAGCTGACTCATCGGGCGGCGAGCCGTCAAACCTACGCCCGGGGCGCGCTTCAAGCGGCGCGCTGGGCCAAGGCGCAGCCACCCGGCCTTTACACCATGGCCGATGTTCTGGGCCTCGCGTGACCGCGCCCCTTGAAATGGAAGAATTCCTCCCCACATAGGACTCGACGGTTGCCAATGGTGGGACCGTCAACACGCAGGCGAGGCCGGCTGGCGCGTCTGGCGATACGAGCGCCCGAGGCTCGCCGATATTGCTCGATGGAGGATATCGATGCGGACAGAGTTTGACTTCTCCCCCCTGTTCAGGACCGCGGTCGGTTTCGACCGGCTCGCCCGTGTGGCGGACGCCGCGTTGCACCAAGGCAGCGACGGCAATTACCCGCCTTACAACATCGAAAAGGTCGATGAAGGCCGTTACCGCGTGACCCTCGCGGTCGCGGGCTTCGGCGTCGACGACATCGAGGTCGTCGCCGAGAACGGCACCCTCACGATCAAGGGCCGGCCGCCCAAGACCGAGGAAGATGGCGTGACCTATCTCTATCGCGGCATCGCGGGACGTGCCTTCGAGCGCCGGTTCCAGCTCGCCGACCACATCGAGGTCATCGATGCGCGCCTCGAAAACGGCGTGCTCACGGTCATGCTCGAGCGCAAGCTTCCCGAGGCGTTGAAGCCCCGCATGATCGCGATCGAGAGCGGGAACAAGCGCCGCCTGGCCAAGAAGGCGGCCTGACGGGCTCCCTTGCCGGGCGTTACACCCGCGAGAGCTCGCTAGCGACCAATGGGGCCGGCCACCGCGCCGGCCCCGACGCTTTCCCGCTCCGTCTCGTCGCTCCCCGGCACGCGGTTGGCCTCGCCGAGGGCGGCGCGCAACGCCCGTACCAGGCTCGCCCGTTCCTCCGGCGCGAGATACGGGCCGATGACCAGGGACCGGCCATGCGAGGAAAGCGTGATCTGGCTGTGGTGCTCGACCGGCTCGTCGAGAGCGACGCGGAGCCAATAGGGATTGAAGCGCCATTCGGTGGTGCGCCCGTTGGGCGCGATGCGCCGAACCACGACCACCTCGCGGGTGATGCGTATCGTCTCCCTGAGACGGCCCGCGCGGTAGTTGAGCCGGAAGGCGAGGTAGAGCAGCACGATGTCGAGGCCGAAGAAGCCGAACACCGGCCAGGCACCTTGCAACAGAAAATACGTGCCGAGTCCCACACTGACCACGACCACGCCGGCCATGACCGCGAGGAAGCCGACACGGCCGAGCGAGCGGTTGGGTGCGAGCACCGCATCGAAGATGGCGGGCGCACCGGGCTCGTCGACCTCCGTGGGGTGCTGAGGGGATCCACCCATCGGGCTACACTAATGCTTTCGGCGCGAGCCGGCAAAACGCTGCCGCTCTTGCGCTCTCGGGCGGGCGGGATACCCTCTGCCGGCAATGAAGAAGGTGCAGGTCGTCGACTTCTTCGAACGGCTCGCCGCGCGTATCGAGGCGCCGACGACCGAGCTCGACTACCGCAATCCCTTCACTCTTCTCGTCGCCGTGGTGCTGTCGGCCCAAGCGACCGACAAGGGCGTCAACAAGGCAACCAAGGCGCTCTTCGCCGAGGTCGAAACGCCGGCCGACATGCTCGCGCTGGGAGAAGCGCGCCTGAAAGATCACATCAGGACCATCGGCCTCTACAATGCGAAGGCCAAGAACGTGATCGCACTGAGCCGGGCCCTGGTGGAGACACATGATGGTGCCGTGCCACACGACCGCGCGGCGCTGGAGGCGCTTCCCGGGGTCGGCCGCAAGACCGCGAACGTGGTGCTCAACACGGTCTTCGGCGAGCCCACGATCGCGGTCGATACCCATATCTTCCGGCTCGCAAACCGGACAGGCCTGGCACCCGGCAAGACGCCGCGCGCCGTCGAGGACGGTCTCAACCGGATCGTTCCCGATGCCTTCAAGCGGCACGCGCACCATTGGCTGATCCTGCACGGCCGCTACGTCTGCAAGGCCAGAACGCCCGACTGCCCCGCCTGTGTGGTGCGTGACCTCTGCCGCTACAAGGCCAAGACGACCGCCGAGGCGCCGCCCGGCCCGGCGGAACCCGCCACGCCACCGAGACGACGCAGGCGGAAGGCTGGATCGGCCTAGCGGCCACCAGCCCTGAGGAGGTATCGGGCTCAGGCACCGGGGCGCACGCCCGCCCCGCTCGACATCAGACCCCTTGGGAGCTTCCCTCGGAGGCTGCCGAGGGAGGCAACGCGACAGGCTGAAGGTCGGCTTCCCGATCGGCTGGATCGTACTCGGCGTTGCCGCCGATGCGTCCGCCCCTTTCGACCTCGAGCTGACCATAGCGGACCGTGCCGGAGACACAGCCCGACGACCTGATCGACAAGCGCTTCTTCACCTTGATCTCGCCCTCGAAGACACCGGCGATCTCGGCATTGTCGACCACCACGGTGCCTCTGAAACAACCGCCTTTTGCGATCTCAAGCAGGCGCCCTTCCGCCATCGAGCCCTCGACGACGCCCTCGACCGTCAGGCGCTCGCAATCGACGACTGTGCAGCCGCTGATCGTCGTCTCCCGCCCGACCGTCAGCCGTTTGGCGTCGCCCTCCACGCGCGGCGGCACCTCCGCCGGTGCGGCCTCCGGCGCGCCTTGAGGCACGTCCGGGTGAAACATGACAGTCGTGCCGGTGGCGCCCGGAACCGCGCGCCGCAGCTTCCCGACACGACCGCTTATCGTACGGTCGCCGTCGCCTTTCTGGTCGCGGCGCGCCTCGTCCGGCTCGCCGCTCTTGCGCCGGAACATCCCCTCCTCCGCGTCGTGGTCGCGGTCGGGTCCAGTGCTGGCCCGTTCCGTCTCCGGTTTCGTTCCCGACGGTGCCGCGCCGGACGCCGACCGTGGAGGCGGTCGCAGCCATCAGCGCAATCGGAGCCGAGACCGGGGTCGGGAACAATAGAGCGATAGCGGCGCGTAATACAAACACTTTGAATCGGTGGCACCGCCTCTGCCCGGGTCCGTGGGCAATCACGAGACCCATGCGCCGGGGATCGAAACCTGACGGGACGCGGGCCGCTTTGCCGCAAAAGGCCCGCGCCCTATAGTCGCCGCGCCGCCGATCACCGGCGGCACCGCCGTTGGAGGAGGCCGGATGGGCCAAGCCGCGCTCGATGTCGTTGGCATCGGCAACGCAATCGTTGATGTCATCGCCCGCGCCGACGATGCGTTCCTGGTCGGAAACGACGTTACCAAAGGCGCGATGACCCTGATCGACGCGGCGCGCGCCGAGGCGCTCTACGACCGCATGGGGCCGGCGATCGAGGTTTCCGGCGGCTCGGCAGCCAATACGATGGTCGGGCTGGCGCGGCTCGGCACCGTCGTCGGCTATGTCGGCAAGGTGCGCAACGACGCGATTGGCGCGGTATTTCGCCACGACATCACGGCCTCCGGCGTCCGGTTCTCGACACCGCCCGCCGAGGACGGCGCCGCAACCGCGCGCTGTCTCATCTTCGTGACCCCTGATGCCCAGCGCAGCATGACCACCTATCTCGGCGCCTGTCTTGAGCTTGGCCCCGCGGATGTCGATCCCGGCCTCATCGCAGGCGCACAGCTTACCTATATGGAGGGCTATCTCTGGGATCCGCCTGAAGCCAAACAAGCCTTTCGCAAGGCGCTCGGGATCGCCCGCGCCCACGGCAGACGGGTTTGCCTCTCGCTCTCCGATTCGTTCTGCGTCGACCGTCATCGCGCGGAGTTCCGCGACTTGGTCGCAAATCACGTCGACGTCCTGCTCGCGAACGAGCAGGAGATCACCTCACTCTACGAGGTCGACGACTTCGACAGCGCACTGCGAGCCGTGCGCGGGCACTGCGCGCTCGCCGCTCTGACCCGGGGCGCCCGCGGCTCGGTGATCGTGAGCGGCGACGCGACCCACGCCATTGACCCGGCACCGGTCGCGAAGGTGGTCGATACCACGGGCGCCGGCGACCTCTACGCGTCCGGCTTCCTCTACGGCCTCGCCCATGGATTCGATCTCGCCCGCTGCGGCCGCCTCGCGGCGCTGACAGCCGGCGAGATCATCGGGCACTTCGGCGCCCGCCCGGAATCCGACATCGCAACGTTCGTCGAAGCCAGCGAGAATCCTCTCGCTGTCGGGCGCTGACCAACCATTCGCGGGAACGATTGGATCACTATATTTCCGCAGGTGTTCGACGCCCTATGACATGACCGATCGCGGAGCGCCACCATGGGACAACTGATCGACGGTGTCTGGCATGCCGCAGACCAACGCGCGGCCGCAGACGGTCGTTTCGTCCGCGCCGAGACCCGGTTCCGCAACTGGATCACCGCCGATGGCAGCTCCGGCTTTCCCGGCGTGGCCGGACGCTACCACCTCTATGTCTCCCTGGCCTGCCCCTGGGCCCATCGAACGCTGATCGTCCGCCGCCTGAAAGGTCTCGAACAGGCAATCACCCTCTCCATCGTCGGCCCGGACATGGGTGAGCAGGGCTGGACCTTCTCGGAGGAGCCGGACTGCATTTCCGACCCGGTGCTCGGTGCGCGGCATCTGCACGAGATCTACACGCGCGCGGAGCCGCGGTTCAGTGGCCGGGTGACGGTTCCGATCCTATGGGACCGGGAGCGCGCCACGATCGTGAACAACGAATCGTCCGAGATCATTCGCATGTTCAACGCGGCGTTCCCCGGGATCGCGACCCAAGAACCCGATCTCTACCTGGAGGCATTGCGCGCCGAGATCGACGCGGTCAACGCGCGGGTCTTCCGCGACATCAACAACGGCGTCTACCGGACCGGTTTCGCCACCACCCAAGAAGCCTATGAGGAGGCGTTCGACCAGCTTTTCGCGGCGCTCGACTGGGTCGAAACACGCCTTTCAGGCGGGCGCTATCTCTGCGACGGAACGCTTACCGAGGCCGATTGGCGGCTCTTCACGACCCTCATCCGCTTCGATTCGGTCTATGTCGGCCATTTCAAGTGCAATCTGAGGCGGATCGTCGACTACCCCAATCTTTCCAACTATGTGAGAGATCTCTATCAGGTACCGGGCGTGGCCGAGACTTGCGATTTCGGCCATATCAAACGGCACTATCATCGGAGCCATTCGAGCATCAATCCGACCGGCATCGTGCCGAAGGGACCGGCCTTGGATCTCACGGCAGACCACGACAGAGACCGCTTCTGAAGAGCGGAACGCTCCCGCCCTCAACGCCCGCGTCACGCCGTCTTCTGCCACGCAGGAGCCCCCCGGGCCAATGCCACCCTTCCTCGCCTCCCTCGCCGTCTATGCCGATCGCCGCATCGTCGCGATCTTCTTCCTTGGCTTCTCGAGCGGTCTGCCGCTCGCGCTGACCTCGGGCACGCTCGCGATCTGGCTGAGCCGCTCCGGGGTCGACAAGACCACGATCGGCCTGCTCGCCGCCGTAACCCTGCCCTACACATTCAAGTTCGCCTGGGCGCCGCTGATCGACAGCCTTCGCCTGCCGCCGCTCACCACGCTCCTGGGGCGGCGCCGGGGCTGGACGATCGCGACGCAGCTCGCGCTGATGGCGAGCATCCTTGCCATGGCGAGCACTGATCCGATCGTCACGCCGGGATTGATGGCGGTGTTCGCACTGCTGGTGTCCTTTTGCTCGGCGAGCCAGGACGTCGTCATCGACTCTTACCGGATCGAGCTGCTCGAGGAGCGCAAGCTCGGGGCGGGCGCGGTCGCGGTGGTCTATGGCTATCGCGTCGGCATGCTGGCATCGGGCGCCGGCGCGCTCTATCTCGCGGAGGGCATGGACTGGGGCTTGGTCTATGTCGTGATGGCCGCGCTCGTGACCGTGGGCGTGGTAACCATCCTGGCGAGCCCGGAGCCGCGCCTCGCCGAGGCCGAAATGGCCGCTCATCGGGATCGCGTCGCCGTCGCCCTGGCCGGCCGGGTCGCAAGCCGCGGGCGGCACGCAGCGCTCGTCGCCTGGTTCTATGGAGCGGTGATCGCGCCCTTTGCCGAGTTTGCCAAGCGACCTCGATGGCTGATCATTCTGATCTTCATCGTCTTCTACAAACTCGGCGATTCAATGGCCGGCGCGATGACCGGCCCCTTTATGGTCGAGCTTGGCTTCAGCAATGCCGAAATCGCGAATGTCGGCAAGATCTACGGCTTCGGCGCGACCCTGCTCGGCCTGTTTGTCGGCGGCTGGTTGATCAGCGCGCGCGGCATCCTGACGTCGCTATGGATCTGCGGATTCCTCCAGATGCTCTCCAATCTGGTCTTCGCGATCCAGGCCGAGGTCGGGCATGACACGGCGATGCTCGCGGTGACGGTGGGATTGGAGAACTTGGCCGGCGGTATGGGCACGGCGGCGTTCGTGGCCTATCTGTCGAGCCTCTGCAATATCGCCTACACGGCCACGCAATACGCGCTGCTCAGCTCGCTCATGGCGGCGGGGCGCACGGCGTTGTCGACACCGGCCGGATGGTTCGCGGATATGATGGAGTGGACGCCGTTCTTCGTACTGACGACGGCTTGCGCCATTCCGGGGCTGCTGCTCCTGCTCTGGCTCTCGCTGGCCAACCGGCGCCCTGGACCGAGCCCGCAAAAGCCGTCCGGCGGCCGCCGATAGCGACGGCCTCGCGCGCGATCGCGCTTTGGCCGGAGCCCCTCTCCCAAAAACGACGATGCTCAATCGCGCCGAGTGCGCAGCCCCAAGAAGCCGAGACCTCGCCTGCGCCGGGCCTTCTCGACGCGGCGTTCGGTGTTTTCCATCGCCCGCTGGTGCAGCCGGTCATAGGCGAAGAGGAACGGGTCGCGGTCGAGAGTCGCAGGCGTTGCCGGCCCCGACGCCCGATCGCGTTCGGGCGGCGCTTCGCGACCGGGGCTAGCAGGCTCGCCGTGCGGCGCGTCCGTCTCGCCCCGGGCCGGTGCAGCGTCCGGGCTTGGCCGGGCCACCGGCACCGGGCCTGTCTCAGGCGGCTCGCGGTGGGAGGTTTGGCCGCCGCCCGCGTCGCGAGGACCCGAGTCTATTCGCTCCGGCTGCTGAGGCTCGGGTGGCAAGACCGACTTCAAGCGGCCGTCAATCGAGGTTCCCCGTCGCCGGTCATGCTCGACGCGCGCGATGAGGACCTCCAGCAACGACCGCACCAGGCGCTCGTGCCGCGCGCTCCGCTCGCCGCGTTGGGCGAGCGCCAGAAGCGCCCGCGCCATCGCCTCCAACTCGGGCTCCGACATGCCGTCATCGGCCACCGCGCGTTCGGAGCGGCGCAACTGGGCCAGGCGGCGTTCCAGCGCACTGAGCAGGGCCTCGGACTCGATTCCGCCGGGGCTTGTCGAAACTGCCGGCTTTGTCTCGACCGCTGGCGACGGGGCCGGCGGCTGGCCACCGTTTTGTTCAAGCGGTTGAGGATCGGAGCCGAGTTCGGCGTCGGCTGCCTGGATGAGCGCGTTGGTGACCCATTCGCCCATCGTTTCGCCTCGCCGCTGCGCAGCCTTTGCGGTCTTGGCCCGGGCTTCCTGCGACACCCCGCGCACGGACCAGGGGGCCGGCCCGCGGGCGCGCCGTTTCACGCCTGATTTGCCGGTCGTGCCGCTCACCATGCCGCTTGATTCGCCCCCGTGAAGAGTGCGGTCGTCGAGGCACCGTCACTTTAGGCGAGGAGGCCGATGAAGCGAAGGGCTCGCCTCGATAGAACCTGTCCGGGAGGGTTTGCCGACGCTCGAATTGCGGAAGGCTCAGCGGGCGTCCGTATCCAGCGCATAGCCCGCCGAGCGGACGGTCCTGATCAGGTCGGGCCGCCGACCGCTATTCAAGGCCTGCCGCAGGCGCCGGACATGGACATCGACCGTACGGGTCTCGATGAAGATATCCGGGCCCCAGACCGAATCGAGGAGTTGCTCGCGCGAGAAGACGCGGCCCGGATGTTCCATCAGGTGGCGCAGCAGTCGGAATTCGGTCGGCCCCAGATGGATCGGCGTGTCCTCCCGGGTGACCTTGTGGGCCGCGAGGTCCATGCGGAGGTCCGCATAGCTCAGCACTTCGTCGCTGAGTGCCGGACGCAGGCGCCGCAGGACAGCGCGGATCCGGGCCAGGAGTTCCACCGGTGAGAACGGCTTGACGACATAGTCGTCGGCACCGCTGTTGAGACCGCGGACTCGATCAGCCTCTTCACCGCGCGCCGTCAGCATGACGATCGGCAGATTGCGCGCGTTGGGCCGGCGCCGGATCTGCCGGCAGACCTCGATGCCGGACAGCGTCGGCAGCATCCAGTCGAGCACCATCAGGTCCGGGCGCCGCTCTTCAACCATCAGGAGCGCCTCTTCGCCGTCGACGGCTTCGCCCACCTCGAAGCCTTCCTTCTCGAGGTTGTAGCGAAGCAGGGTGAGCAGCGCCGCCTCGTCCTCGACGATCAGGATGTAGGGTTTCATGGTGTCTCCGCCTCGGGGCTATCGGTCGTTGAATGAAACGGCGTGACATCGCCTTTGGGACGCTCCTCCTCGACCGGAGTGCCGGTCACCATGTAATTGATGGTCTCGGCGATATTGGTCGTGTGATCGCCAATCCGCTCGATGTTCTTCGCGATGAACAGGAGGTGCGTACACGGCGTGATGCGCCGCGGATCTTCCATCATGTAGGTCAGGAGTTCGCGAAACAGGCTGTTGTAGGATTCATCGACCTCCTCATCGCGCCGCCAAACGGCCATGGCGTTCTCGACATCGCGATCCCGGAATGCGTCGAGGACATCCTTGATCATCCCCTGGACGGTGCCTGCCATGCGCGAGATCGCGTGGGTCAGGCGTATCGGGTGGATTTCGCCGATGGCGATCGAGCGCTTGGCGACGTTGGCGGCGTGGTCCCCCATGCGTTCGAGATCGCTCGAGATCTTGAGCGAAGCGGTGATCACCCGGAGGTCGCCCCCGACCGGTTGGCGCAGGGCCAAGATTCGCATCACCAGTTGGTCGATCTCCCCCTCGAGCGCGTCGACCCGCCGGTCGTCCGAGATGACGCGTGAGGCGCGGCCTTCGTCGAGCCGGACCAGCGAGCCGATCGACGCGGCGAGCTGCTGCTCAACGATCCCGCCCATTTCGAGGACCGCATTGGTCATACGGTTCAGTTCTTCGTCGTAGGACTTGACCGTGTGCTCAGCAACCATAGGTCGGTCTCCTTTCGAGGCCCACGCGGCGCCGGCGCTCAACCGAAGCGCCCGGTGATGTAGTCCTGGGTTCGCTGCTCGCGCGGATTCGTGAAGATCTGTTCGGTTTCTTCGAATTCCACCAGCTCCCCAAGGTGGAAGAACGCGGTGTACTGCGAGACCCGGGCGGCCTGCTGCATGTTGTGAGTCACGATGGCGATCGTGTAATGCTGCCTGAGCTCGTCGATCAGCTCCTCGACTTTCGCCGTAGCGATCGGGTCGAGAGCCGAGCAGGGCTCATCCATCAGAATGACCTCCGGGCTGATCGCAATCGCGCGCGCGATGCACAGCCGCTGCTGCTGCCCGCCGGAGAGCTCGGTGCCGGGTTGATGCAGCCGGTCGGAGACTTCGTCGAACAGACCGGCACGCCGGAGGCTTTGTTCGACAATGTCGTCGAGCGCGCGGCCTTTGACGGCCAGGCCATGGATGCGCGGGCCGTAGGCGACGTTCTCGTAAATCGATTTCGGAAACGGGTTGGGCTTTTGGAACACCATGCCGACCCGCGCCCGGAGCTGCACCACATCGATATCACGGCCGTATATGTCCCAGTCGTCCAAAGTGATCGTGCCGGTCACACGGCAGATGTCGATGATGTCGTTCATCCGATTAAGACATCGAATAAACGTGGATTTGCCGCAGCCCGACGGGCCGATCAGCGCCGTCACCTTATTGACGGCAAGGTCGATGTCCACGTCGAACAGCGCCTGCTTGTCGCCGTAGAAGACGTCGACGCCGCGCGCGCTCATCCGCGCGGGCTCAGCCGGCGCGCCCGCCGCACTGGCGCCCGACGCGGTATCCTCATCGGACACCAACGGGACCGCTGCATTGGTATTGTCAACCACGATGTTCTCCCGACTCGCTACCAGCGGACCTCGAATTTGTGCCTGAGGTAGATCGCGACCGCGTTCATCAAGATCAGGAACGCCAGCAGCACCAGAATCGCGGCCGACACCTTTTCGACGAAGCCGCGCTCCGGACTATCCGCCCAGAGGAAGATCTGCACCGGCAGCGCCGTCGCGGGGTCGAAGGGGCCGCCGGGGATGTCGACGATGAACGCGACCATCCCGATCATCAGAAGCGGCGCGGTTTCGCCCAACGCTCGAGCCATCCCGATGATCGTGCCGGTAAGGATTCCCGGCATGGCGAGCGGCAGCACGTGGTGAAAGACGACCTGGATCGGCGAAGCACCGACTCCATAGGCGCCCTCCCGGATCGACGGCGGCACCGCCTTGAGCGCCGCGCGGCTCGCGATGATGATCGTCGGCAACGTCATGAGCGTCAGCGTCAGGCCGCCGACAATCGGTGCCGAGCGCGGCAGGTGGAACAGATTGATGAACACGGCGAGTCCGAGCAAGCCGAACACGATCGACGGCACCGCCGCGAGGTTGTTGATGTTGACCTCGATGAGGTCTGTGATCCGATTCTTGGGTGCGAACTCTTCGAGATAGATAGCAGCCGTTATGCCGATCGGGCAGGCCAGGAGCAGCGTGACCAGGAGTGTGAAGAGCGAGCCGACGATCGCGCCGCCGATACCCGCAATCTCCGGCTCGCGTGAATCCGCGTTGATGAGGAAGCCGCCGTTGAATCCCGTGTCGATGAACCCGGCATCGTCGAGCTGGTCGATCCAGGCGAGTTGTTGATCATCGAGGCGGCGTTCATCCTCGGGCACGTCGCGCGGCGCGCTGCCCTTGATCAGCATGTCGACCTCGCTCCGCGCGGTCAGCCAGATGCGACGTGTCGTGCCGATGATCGCAGGATCGTCGAGAAGCAGGTCGCGCAGCTCGAAGCGCGCGGCCGAGCTCACGAGCTTGAGCAATTTCCGCCGCTCGCTTCGCTCGGTGACCTCGGGGAAGGTGGCGAACAGGGTTTCGCGCAAGAGTCTCCCATAGTCCGCCTTTCTGATCGCCTCCGCGGTGGGCGCCTCGTTCACGCCGAGGACCTCGCGATCGAAATTCACCTCGAGCGCGACGGAAGTCCGCACGAACGCGGGATAGCCCTTGGCAATGACGCTCCCGAGCAGGAGTGCGAGGAACCCGAGGGCGATGCAGACGGCGATCAGCCCATAGACCTTGAAGCGGCGTTCGGCGCGGTAGCGCCGGCGCAGGCGGCGTTCCGTCCAATCGGCGTCCTGCCACGAGCCGACAAGCGCCGGCTGAGCGAGATCAGTCATATTGCTCCCGATATTTGCGCGCGATGTGGAGCGCGAAGACGTTGAGTACCAGCGTCACCACGAAGAGCATCAGCCCGAGAGCGAACGCGGCGAGCGTCTTTGCGCTGTCGAACTCCTGGTCACCGACGAGCAGGGTCACGATCTGGACCGTCACGGTGGTGACCGCGTCGAGAGGATTGGCGGTGAGACTCGCGGCGAGCCCCGCGGCCATGACCACGATCATGGTCTCGCCGATGGCGCGGCTGACCGCGAGCAGGCAGGCGGCAACGATCCCGTGGAGCGCGGCGGGCAGGACCACCTTGACCACGGTTTCCGACTTGGTCGCCCCAACCGCGAGGGAGCCCTCACGCAGCGCGTTCGGCACGGCGACGATGGCATCGTCGCTCAGCGACGAGATGAAGGGGATGATCATGATGCCCATCACGACACCGGCGGCGAGCGCGCTCTCGGAAGCTACGCTGAGGCCGATCGACTCGCCGAACCCTCTGATCGCCGGCGCGACGACGAGCGCCGCGAAGAAACCGTAGACCACCGTCGGCACACCCGCCAGGATCTCCAGGATCGGCTTGACCACATTGCGGAGCCGGGGGCTCGCAAATTCCGCCATGTAGATGGCGGAGAAGAGCCCGATCGGCAGCGCGACGAGCATGGCGATCAGCGTGATCATCAAGGTGCCGGTGAACAGCGGAATGGCGCCGAACGCGCCGGTGCTGCCGACCTGGTCGGCGCGGATGGCGGTCTGCGGGCTCCATTTGAGGCCGAACAGGAAATCCCAGAAGGGGATGATCGAGAAGAAGCGGATCGATTCGAAAAGCACCGAGAGAACGATGCCGATCGTCGTGACGATGGCGATGCAGGAGGAGAGGACCAACGCGATATTCACGATCCGCTCGACCTTGTTGCGCGCGCGCAGGCCCGGCGAGATGCGCCGCCAGGCCCAGCCCAAGCCGGCCCCGGCGAAAGCCAAGCCGACCGCCAGCACCGCGGCCCGCGCCGTGGTCTTCATGCTGGCGTAGCGATCGGCGGCCGCTTGCATCGCCGGATCGACCTCGCGGCTGACCACATCGCCCGACGCGAGATTACGTACATCGTTGAGAAGCAGGCCGATCATCTCGGGCGGCTGGTTCGCCACCTCTGGTCCGAGGTAAGACAGCAACAGCGCCTCGAGGACGGGCGCCTCAATCATCAGCCAGGCGATCAGGACAAGACCCGAAGGAATGCCGCACCAGAGCGCCACATACCAACCGTGATAGCCCGGCATCGAGTGCAGCTTGCTGAGATTGGTGCCGGCGGCATGAAGCGCCCGCCGGCGGCCGAAATAGAGGCCGATTACCGCCAATACCAGAATTGCGATGAGGAGAATGGTGAGTTGCACGCTATTCGGCCCACCGTTGCGTGTCGCTCCAGGATTCTAGGAACGGGGGCCGCAGAATTATGTCATTTTCATGACAGATTTATGACAAGTGTAATCGGAAGCCCGCCACCCCTGCAGGTCAGGCAGCATCACGCGGCGCAGCCTCCCGGGCACCACTGGCCGGCCGCAAATAAACGGTGAAGGTGCTGCCCTCATCGGGGATGCTGTCGATCGCGAGCGCGCCGCGGTGACGGTTGACGATATGCTTGACGATGGCCAGACCGAGACCGGTACCGCCGAGCTCGCGCGAGCGCGCTTTATCGACCCGGTAGAAGCGTTCAGTCAGTCGCGGCAGATGTTCGCGCGGGATCCCCACGCTCCGGTCGGCAATGGAAACCGCGACGGCGCCGTCCTCCGAGACCCGCCAACTGGCGGCGCCGGGTGCCTCCGTGACGCGACGCGCCCGCACCGTGACGGTGCTGTGAGCGTCGCCATATTTGATCGCGTTGTCGACCAGGTTGAGAAACACCTGAGTCAGTTCGTCACCATCGCCGATGACAGGCGGCAAGGTGTCTTCCGCATCGATGGTGACCGATACATCACGCCGTTCCGCCTGCCATGCGAGGGTATTGCGAACGTGGGTCAGAAGCGAAGGGAGCGGTACTTCCTCGGTCGGCGGCGTGTGCTCGTTCATCTCGATGCGAGAGAGCGAGAGCAAGTCTTCGACAAGCCGTGTCATTCGCTTCGCGTGCTGATCCATGATGGCCAGGAAGCGCTCGCGGGCCTCCGGATCGTCGCGGGCCGAGCCTCGGAGGGTCTCGATGAATCCGACGAGCGTGGTGAGCGGCGTTCGGATCTCATGGCTCGCATTGGCAACGAAGTCGGCTCGCATCTGGTCGGTTCGACGCACCGCCGTCAGATCGACGAGAGCGAGCAGCACCGCGGCGCCGTCATTGCTCGATTCCGGTAACTGCTCGATCCGCGCCGCGAAGGTGCGCTCGACCGGCGCTTGCAGTGTGAACTCGATATCGTAGCTGCCGCCGCCACCGATGGTTTGCTCGATCGCCGCGATCAAAGCCGGGTTGCGCAATGAGGTCGCGATGTCACGTCCGAGCCCGTCATCACCGAGCAGGGCGTTCGCCGCCTGATTGGCGCGCACGATCTTCCGCTCGGCGTTGAGCAGGAGGAGCGGTTCGGGCAACGCGTCGAGGGCATGTTCGAGCTCCGCGCGCTCGCTCTCCAGCCGCGCCCTGCCCTCGATGCGCGCGCGGGCGAGGCGCTCGATCGATGTCGAGAGCTCGCGAGTTAGGAACCCCGCCGGCGTATGGTCGCTCCGTTCGGCTCCATCCTGCTGGACGGACGCTTCCACATGACGTGTCAGCGTGCCGAGCTCCGCCAACAGGATGCGGATTAAGAGCGCCGCAATCAGGCTAAGACCCGCCCAGGTGAGGACGGCAGCAACAGGGGGGATCAGACCGAGCACGGAAAGCAGAAGAAACGCCAACGCGAGCGGTATCGACGCCGCGAGGCTCGAGCGCGCCCACCGGCCGAGCGGAACAACGCGCGCCGCCATTGATTAGCTCCTCCGCAATGTGCTCCGAGGGCGGGTGATTCTATCAAACGGCAGCCGCCCTCGGCATGACGAAAATATGACAAACGTAAGGCGCGCGAGCGGCGGCGGCGGCCGTCGCAACGCCGCCGCCGGCCTATGCTACTGTCGTACCATGCCCGAAGAAGCCAAGGCGCAGGAAGCCAAAGCGCCGACTCGCATGCGCGACGCGCGGCGCGACAAACCGCGCGCCCGGCGTATCGAGTCGGCGACGCCGATGATGGCGCAATATCTCGAGATCAAGAGCGCCCATCCGGACCATCTCCTGTTCTATCGCATGGGAGATTTCTACGAGCTTTTTTTCGACGACGCGCCGCGCGCCGCCGAAGCACTCGATATCGCGCTGACCAAGCGCGGCACCCACGAGGGGCGCACGGTCCCGATGTGCGGCGTGCCCGTTCATAGCGCCGAAAGCTACCTCCAGCGCCTGATCCGCAAGGGCTTCAAGGTCGCGGTGTGCGAACAAACCGAGGATCCGCCCGAAGCGCGCAAGCGCGGCCCCAAGGCCGTTGTCCGCCGCGAGGTCATCCGGCTCGTCACGCCCGGAACGCTGAGTGAAGACGCGCTGCTCGATCCGCGCACAGCCAACTATCTCGCGGCGCTCGGGCGTGCCGAGGGCCGGCTCGCCCTGGCGTGGACCGAAATGTCGACCGGCGAATTTGCCGTGATGGGCGTCTCGGAGGCGTCGTTGCCCGCGCAGCTCGCCCGCCTGGAGCCGGGCGAGCTCCTGGTGCCCGAGCCGCTGCTCGAGACGGCGGCGCTCTTCGAGCTCTTCGCCGAGCGGAAGAGCGCGCTCACCCCGCAGCCGCGGACCTTGTTCGATAGCGCCGCGGGCGGACGAGCGCTCGCCGAGCTCTACGGCGTGGCCTCGCTCGATGGTTTCGGCAGCTTTGGACGAGCCGAACTCGCGGCGGCCGGCGCCATCATCGGCTATCTACGCCTAACCCAAAAGGGCAAGCTGCCGCGTCTCGCCCGGCTCCGTACGGCGTCCGAGAGCGAGGCAATGGCGATCGACGCCGCGACCCGCCGCAATCTTGAGCTGACGTCCGCAATGGACGGAGGTTCCGCCCGGAGCCTTCTCTCCGTAATCGATCGTACGGTGACCGGCGCCGGCGCGAGGCTCCTGCGAGCGCGGTTGACCGCACCGCTCATCGATTCTGCCGCCATCGGCGAGCGGCTCGACGCCGTCGGCTTCCTGGTCGACTCGGAGGCCGCCCGGCAAGCTCTGCGGGACGGGCTGCGCCGATGCTCCGACATCGAGCGCGCGCTCTCCCGGTTGAGCCTCGGACGCGGCGGCCCGCGCGATCTCGCCGCGGTGCGCGACACCCTGAGCGAGGTTCCCGCCATCCGCGACACCTTGAGCCCCGGCCCGACCGGGAGCCTTCAGGACCCGCCACGGGCGCTCGACGCGGAAGCCAAGGCGCTCGGACATCACCAGATCCTCGTCGATCGGCTGACCCGGGCGCTCGTGGCAAGCCCGCCGCCGAGCATACGAGACGGCGGCGTTATCGCGCGCGACTACGACCCGGCGCTCGACGAGATGGTGATGCTGCGTGACGAGAGCCGGCGCCTGATCGGAAATCTGGAAGCGCGCTATCGCTCTCAGACCGGCGTCAACGCCCTCAAGGTGCGCCATAACAACGTGCTCGGCTACTACGTCGAGGTGCCGCCGGGTCGCGCCGACCAACTGCCCGAACAGTTCATTCACCGGCAAACACTGGCGAGTGCGATGCGCTATTCGACGGTCGAGTTGGGCGAACTCGAGGTCAAGATCAACAGCGCGGCCGACAAAGCTCTCGCCCTCGAGCAGAAGCATTTCGACGATCTCTGTGCCGAGATCACCGGACGCGCGGACGACATCGCACGCACCGCCGGCGCGCTTGCCGTGCTCGACGTCTCGCAGGCGCTAGCTCACCTCGCGGTCGAGCAGCGCTACGCCCGGCCCGTCGTCGACCGAACGGACGCCTTCGAGATTCGCGGCGGACGGCATCCGGTGGTCGAGGAGCTCGGCGGTAGCGAGGGCGCGTCTTTCGTGCCCAACGACTGCGACCTCGGTGGAGACGCCCGGATCTGGCTGGTCACCGGCCCCAACATGGCCGGGAAGAGCACGTTTCTGCGGCAGAACGCGCTGATCGCCGTGCTGGCCCAGATGGGCTCGTTCGTTCCCGCCGCGGCGGCCCGCATCGGCGCGGTCGACCGCCTGTTCTCCCGCGTGGGTGCTGCGGACGATCTCGCTCGCGGCCGCTCCACCTTCATGGTCGAGATGATCGAGACCGCCGCCATCCTGAACCAGGCGGGCGAGCGGGCGCTGGTCATCCTGGACGAGATCGGGCGCGGCACGGCGACCTATGACGGGCTCTCGATCGCCTGGGCCGCGATCGAGCATCTGCACGACACCAACCGCTGCCGAGCGCTCTTCGCGACTCACTATCACGAGCTGGTCGCGCTCGCGCAAAAGCTCGACCGGCTTGCCTGTCACACCATGCGGATCAAGGAATGGCAAGGCTCGGTCGTGTTCCTGCACGAGGTGGCGCCGGGCGCTGCCGATCGCTCCTACGGCATTCATGTGGCGCGCCTCGCAGGGCTTCCCGAAGCCGTGCTGGCCCGCGCCGAGCAGGTGCTGGCCTTGCTTGAACAGGGCGATCAAACCGGCGCCGCCGCCCGACTCGCGGACGATCTGCCCCTCTTTGCGGCCCGCGCGGCGACGCCGGCAACGGCCGCTTCGCCGGATCCGCTCCGCGCCCGCCTCGAGGCAATAAACCCGGATGACCTCACCCCGCGCGCGGCGCTCGAGCTCCTCTACATGCTTCGCGCCGGCCTTGATGAAGACGCCTCCTCATAGTGACCGGCGCGGGCGAGCCTGCGCGCCATCGAGACAACCACGGGCTCACCGCGCACCCGGTCAGTCGAGCGGCGGCCGGCGATCGGTGGTCGGATAGGCCTCCTGATAGGCCCGTGCTGCGCGCAGGGTGCGCGCATCCTGGTAGATCGGGCCGACAATCTGCAGGCCGACCGGCAATCCGGCATCGGTAAAGCCGCAAGGCACGGTAAGCGCCGGCTGCCGAGAGAAGTTGAAGGGAAAGGTCGGCAGTTCCCATACCCAGGCGCGGTCCGGATCCCACTCCGGTGGATGAGCATGAGCGGTCTCGAACGGCGTGACGATCGATGTCGGCGTCAGTAGCAGGTCGTACGTTTCGTGGAATTCGCGCATGCGGTGGGCAAGGAGATCCCGTTGCCGCTCGGCCTCGACGAACGCGTCGAGGCCGATCGTTTTCGCCTCCTCGAGCGCGGCGCGCGTCTCGTCACCCAGCTTGGCAAGCCGGTCGTCGGAGAATTGGGCCTTGAGGCCCGTCGCGAGGATCGGCGACCAGATCGTGTTGAAGATGGGGATCGGATCGTCGAATGGCGGCGCGACCTCGTCGACCCGAGCACCCAGCTCCTCGAAGCGCGCGGCGGCCTCCTGGACGATGGACGCGATGACGGGGTCCACGGGCATGAAGCCGAGGTCGAGGCTGAAGGCGATGCGCCATTTCTCGATCCCGCCCGCGCTCTCGGCCAGATAATCCCGGTCGTCGCGCGGCAATGATTTGCCGTCCCGGGGATCGGGTTGCGCGATAACGGTCATGAGCAATGCAGCATCGCTCGCCGTCCGGGCGATCGGGCCCGAAACCGAGATTCCGCCCCAGTCCGTTTCCGGGTATTGGGCGACGCGGCCGAAGGTCGGCTTGAGACCGACGAGCCCGCAGAAGCTCGACGGTGTGCGAATCGACCCTCCCGTATCCGTGCCGATGCTCAGTGGTCCCAGCCCGGCCGCGACCGCCGCCACGCTCCCGCCGCTGCTGCCCCCCGTGGTGCGACTGGTATCCCAGGGATTGACCGTCACGCCGGTAAGCGGACTGTCGGTAATGCCCGAATTGCCGAATTCCGGGGTCGTCACCTTGCCGAGCAGGACCGCGCCCGATTCGCGCAGCCGCGCCACCGCCGGATCGTCCTCGTCCCACGGGCCTCGGGGATCGATCAGCCGGGAGCCGCACAGGGTCGGCCAGCCCTCGGTCAGGAGCAGGTCCTTGATGGAGACCGGCACGCCGTCCAACGGCCCCAGCGGTTCGCCGTTCGTCCAGCGATCTTCGGAGCGCCTGGCCGCACCCAGAACGTCGTCGTGATTGCAATAGCAATAGCAATTGAGAATCGGGTTGAGCCGCTCGATCCGCTCGAGGATCGTGCGCGCGACCTCGACCGGAGAGACGGACTTCGCTCGGTAGAGCCCGACCAGATCGAGGGCGGTGGTATAGCAGAGATCGTCAACCACCGGGCCGTGCGATCCTGCGCTCGCCACGCTGATTGGCGTAGATCGAGGTGTGGTCGCCGCTCCAATCGGGCGGCATGGGACAAGGCCGGGGATCGATGTGAGCGGTGGCCACCCGCACGCCGCGGACGATCTCACCGCCATGGATAGAGCGGGCCGGCGGATCGAGTTCCGCGTAAGGCGTCGCATCCGCCGCCGCGTACGCGTTGAGCAGCAGCGGGCGTGGCGCACCGGTCTCGCTCGGGGCAGAGCCGTGGATGGTTCGGCAGTTGTGGACGGTGATCGAGCCCGCCGGCGCGGTCAGATACCGCGCCTTCGACATGTCGAGGCCCGCGACGTCCGCCGCCGACAGGCAGCCCGCCCAACGGCCGTCGCCGTCATAGTGGTCGTGGAGCGGGCCCTCGTGACTCCCCTCGATCACGGCGACCGGGCCGTGGGCCAGCTCCGTATCGGTCAGATAGGCGCCGATGGTAAGCGGGCTGTAGTTGCTGTGGGGATAGAACGGGATGTCCTGATGCCACTGGACCCCGTCGGCGCCGTCATTCCATTTGAAATTGAGCTTCGAGTGATGAAAGACGACGTTGGGTCCGACCAAATCGGCCGCGACGTCGGCGATGATGCCGGTCGCGAACGTCCAATAGACTTCGTGCCGTTGATCGGGTGTGTTCAATCGACGCAGGCGCGGCCGCTCGGGGCTGTGGCCCGGCGCCAGATCGAACGCATCATCCGCCGGAGGTGCGGCGCGGCCCCGCTCGACGAAGGCGGTCGTAACCCCGCGCAGGCGATCGAGCCACGCGCGCTCGATAAACCGCTCGATCAACAGATAGCCCCGCGCGAAGTAGAATTCTCGCTGTTCTCGGGATAAGGCCCGGGGCCGGTGAACAAGGATGTCTTCGATCAGCATGCGGCGATTGTGACTCGGTTTCGAACTCAGGCCCCGAAGCGCCGCACCCGCTCGACCGTCTCGGGGTCGAGAAAGCCCCTGATCGTCGCCTCGGTTTCGAGCTTCAGCGCGCCTTCGACGTCGATCGAGCCCGCCCGGTTGAGCACCCGCTTGAGGTCTCGCACCGCGCCCCGCGGCAACGCGGCGATCCGCGCCGCCGCCTCATGCGCGGTCTCGAACACGGCATCGTCGGGCACGACCCGCCATGCCAGTCCCATGTCGAGCGCGTCTGCCGCGCCGAAGGTCTCGCCGAGCAGCAGCAACTCCCGGCTCTTGGCCAACCCGACAATCCGGGGCAGGATCGCCGTGATCCCGCCCGTGGGGAACATTCCCCACTTGATCTCCGGAAAGAAGCACCTCGTGCTTGCGGCGAAGACGGCGAGGTCGCAATTGATCGCCCATTCCAGCCCGCCGCCCACCGCCCAGCCATGGATCGCGCCCACCACGACCTTGTCGCCCAACACGACGCGGCGCGTGACCGCCTGAATGGATTCGATGAACGCTCTCGTCGCCGCCCCGCCGCCGGTCTGGTCTTCGATTTCCTTGAGATCATCGCCCGAGCAAAACGCCCGCCCCGCACCGCGCAGGACGAGCGCGCCCACCTCCTCGTCGGCGAGCGCCTGATCGAGAGCGGTGCAGAGGTCCGAGAGGAGTTCGGCGTTCAGGGCGTTGAGGCGCTCCGGCCGGTTGAGCGTCAGCGTGAAAACGCCGTTCTTGAGATCGGTGAGAACCGTGCCGGGCATCGTCAATCCTCCCGAAACAGGCGGCGGGTCTTGCCTTCGGAGCGCGGCAGCGAGACCGGCGGCAGCAGGGTCACGCTGGCCGAAGCGCGCAGGACGGCCTTGATCGCGTCCTCGAGGCGGGCGGCAAGCGCATCGGAGGCCTCGATGCCCTCAGCGATTTCGGCCTCGACCGGGAGACGATCATAGGGACCGGTGCCTTTGAGTCGGATGCAGAACTCGCCGGAGAGCTCGGCGAACTCGTTGATCACGCCGCCGACGGCAGTGGGGAACAGGTTGACGCCCCGCACCACCACCATGTCGTCGCTGCGGCCGAGAACGCGGAACCGGGGCGCCGTGCGAGCGCACGCGCACGGGCCCATGCCGGTCACGACGATCACATCGTTGGTCCGGAAGCGCACCAGCGGTTGAGCTTCTCGGGCGAGGTGCGTCAGCACCAGCTCACCGCTTGCGCCCTCCTGCCACGGCACGACAGCGCCGCTCTCCGGCTCGATCAACTCCGCATGGAGGACATCGTGGCCCAGAAAATGCAAATCGTTGTTCTCAGCGCATTGACCGGCGAAATTGCTGAACATGTCCGAGACGCCGTAGTTGGCGTTTCGCGCGGCGAACCCCCAGACCTGTTCCAGGCGCGCCCGGAAGCTCGGATTTTCCAATCCCGCTTCACCACCGAACAGGCCGAGCTTCAAGCCGAGATCGCGCGGTGTGAGATCGGGGAAGCGCTCCGCGACCGTCCGCTCGAGGGCGGCCGGATAAGACGGCGTGCAGTGAATCGCGGTGACCTCGAGGTCCATGATCGTCCGCACCAGGAGCTCGCTGTTTCCGACACCGAAGGGAATGACCGTCGCGCCGGCCGCCTCGAGGGCCAGATGGTCGCTCACCCCGCCCATCCACATCTGATAGTTCAGGCAGTGGATCGCCATGTCGCCGGGCCTCAGCCCGGCGGCGCGATGGGAGCGGCCGCCAATTTGCGCCGTTTGCTCCGCGTCCGCCCGGGTTTGGGCGATATTCATCGGCTGGCCGGTGGTGCCCGAGGTCCGGTGCAGCCGGACGACCCGGTCGGGCCCGGCCGCGAGGTAATCGCCGAAGGGCGGCGAGCCGGCTTGCGCTTCTCTCAGCATGGTCTTGTCGCAGAGGGGCAGAGCGGGCAGGTCTTCCAGCCGTTTCGGCGCCGGCCGGTCGGCCCACAGACGCGCAAAAAACGGCGACTTCTCAATGATGTAGTCCCGCTGAGACTGCCAGCGCTCCTGGCGAAGCGCGGCGATTTCGCCAAGCGGCCGAAAATCCTCGTCCCCAAGGTTCACGAGGTCTCTCCCCTGGAACCGCCAATCGGTTCAATCGATCGTCTCGGCGCCTTCAACCTAGCCCGCGGCTCGTTGGATGATCAATCGCTCGTGGCGATACCCGTCGGCCCGGGCTTGATCCCAAGCAAAGCCATGGTCCAGTCTGGCTCCCATGAAGGCAGGCGTGGCAAGAGGGCCATGAACCGACGTTGTTTATGCGCGATGCACCGGCAAGCCGTTCCCACGGGGCGATGAGAGCGCCTGTCGACGGGAATGCCGGACGAGCCGGGGCCGCCGAGCCGGTGCTCCGCGTGCGCGGCCTGACGACCCACTTCGAGCTGTCGTCCCACACGATCAGGGCCGTCGACGGCATCGATCTCGACGTGGCCCGTGGCCAGACCGTCTGCATCGTCGGAGAGTCGGGATCGGGCAAATCCGCCACCGGCTTGTCGATCCTCCGGCTGGTTCCGTCTCCGGGCCGGATCGTCGCCGGCGAGATTACGCTGAACGGCGTCAACCTGCTCGATCTCGGCGAAAAGGACATGGAGAAAATCCGCGGCTCCGAAGTGACGATGATCTTTCAGCACCCGCGCGCAGCCCTCGATCCATTCTTCCGGATCGGGGACCAGCTCGCGGAAACGGCGGCCGTGCAAATGGGTTTGAGCCGGCGCGCGGCGCGCGAACAGGCGAAAGAGCATCTGGCCGCCGTTCACGTTTCCCAGGTCGATCGAATTGTGGAGGCGCATCCTCACCAGTTGAGCGGCGGCGAATGCCAGCGGGTGATGATTGCGATGGCTCTGCTCTGCCGGCCCAAACTGCTCATTGCGGATGAGCCGACCAGCGCGCTCGACGCCAAGGTTCAATCCGACCTGCTGGACCTGCTCCGAGAGGTCAAGGAGGAGTTCGACATGGCCGTCATTCTGATCACCCACGACATCGGCGTCGTGGAGCAGATGGCCGATCAAGTCGACGTCATGTATGCCGGAAAGATCGTCGAGACGGGCACGGTCGCGGACGTTCTCTCTTCGCCGCAACATCCCTACACCGTCGGCCTGATGGAATCGGTGCCCAAGATCGGTAAACGGTCGCGGCGTCTGAAGCAAATCGACGGGCAGCCGCCGGACCCGGCGGCAATGCCGCCGGGTTGCCGGTTTGCGCCCCGGTGCGCCGAGCGGGTCCCGTTTTGCGAACGGGTCGAACCACAGCTCAAGCCCGTCGATTCCGCCCGGCTTGCCCGCTGCCACCTGAGAGGTGACCGGCCCGTGGAAGCCGAAGACCAGGCGCCGGCGAGCTAGACGGGGCAATGTCCTCCCCGAAGATCATCATCGAGACACGAGAGGTCTGCCGAGACATCCCGATCAAGGAGGGGCTTTTCTTCCCGCGGCAGGTTGGCATGCTCCACGCCGTGAACAAGGTCTCGATTTCGGTTCGCGAAGGTGAGACGCTGGCGCTGGTCGGCCAATCGGGTGCCGGCAAGACGACGCTCGGCATGATGATGCTCGGACTCATCGAGCCGACGTCCGGCGAAATCATCTTCGACGGTCAGAACGTGTTCGCCGCCACGACCAAGCGCCGGCGGCAGATCACGATGGAAACCCAACTCATCTTTCAGGACCCGCTCGCATCGCTGAACCCGCAGATACCGGTGGGCCGGTCGATCGAGTTGCCGCTCGTGAACCTCGGATGGGACAAGGCACGGCGCCGGGAGCGGGTTCGTGAACTCCTGGATATGGTCAGTCTGAGCCCATCGCACGCCACCCGTTATCCGCATCAATTCAGCGGCGGCCAGGCGCAAAGGCTCGCCATCGCGCGAGCGCTCGCCGGAAGCCCCAAATTCATCGTGCTCGATGAACCGGTCTCGGCCCTGGATGTCACCATCCAGGCCCAGATCATCAATCTTCTGAAAGACCTCCAGGCCAAGCTCGGTTTGACCTATTTGTTCATCGCGCACAATCTGGACGTGGTCTACTACTTGAGCGACCGGGTCGCCGTCATGCATGGAGGGCGGCTCGTGGAGCTCGGCGATTGCGACGAGGTGATCCTGAGCCCGAAACACGAACACACCAGAGAACTGGTCGCCTCATCGACCTAGGCGACGGGCCCGGCACAGGCTTCGGCCGCCGTGACCTCGGCCGGATCGAATAGTCAACGCATAAGGGAGGTTAGCTGTATGTCGATATTTAGCAAACTGGGCGCTGCCGCGATCGGCGCGGTCTCTGCCGTCGCGCTGGTCGGACAGGTGGCGGCCGATGAGCCCAAGCCGGGCGGCACGCTGATCGTCGCGAACGAAGCCGAGCTGGGCGAGCTGGATCCGCATATCACCTGTGCCACCAGCAGCGCGCGGTGGGTGATGAACCACGTCGCCGAGCCCCTGGTGCAACAGGACATGACCGACGAGGAGAGCATTCCGCCGCCACTCATTCCCGGCCTCGCGCAATCCTGGGAGGTGTCCGAGGACGGCAAGGTCTACACGTTCCACCTCAAGGAAGGCGTGAAATTCCACGACGGCACCGATTTCACTGCCGACGATGTGGTGTTCAACGTCTACCGGCAATTCGACCAGACCACGGTGGGCCGGGAAAACGCGCCGCATTTCTACGAGGCCGCGGCGGCGGCCGCAGGATGGCGGTGGGATATCGCCGGGCTGGATCATGTCGAAGCGGTCGACGACCACACGGTCCGCTTCCATCTCTCCCATGCGTTCAATCCGTTCCTGCGCATGTTCACTCAGACCGACTGCGGACCGATGGGCATCATCAGTCCGGAATCGGTCGCGAAGTACGGAAACGACGGCGTTCAGGCCAACATGGTCGGAACCGGCCCGTTCAAGTTCGTCGAGCGGGTTCCGGGCGACTACATGATCTTCGAACGGTTCGACGGATATTGGAAAGACGAGTGGAAGGCGCTGGTCGACCGGCTGATCATTCTGGTCATGCCCGACGTCGCGGCTCGTCAGGCCGCGCTTCGAGCCGGCGAGGCTCACATGGTGATCGCGCCGGAGCCCGACAGCCTGCCCAAGCTCGAGGAACAAGGGTTCATCGTTTCGAAAGGAACGATGCCCCACATCTGGACGGTGTCCTTCAACGAGCACGAAGAGGCCTTTGCCGACGAGCGGGTGCGCATGGCCGTCCACCACGCCATAGACCGGGAAGGCATGGCCCATCAATTGCTTCAGGGCACCGCTTTGCCGGGCGAAAGCTGGCTGAGCCGGACCTCGGAGGCCTATAAGGCAAGCGACCGCTGGCACGAATACGACCCGGCCAAGGCACGGGCGCTCCTGGAGGAGGCCAACGCGCTCGGCACCAAGCTCGTCTTCGCCACCTCGACCAGCGGCTCGGGCCAGATGCAACCGGCCAAGATGGCCGAATGGATCCAACGCAATCTCAACGATGCGGGCTTCGATGCCGAAATCGAGCTGATGGAATGGAACGCCTATCTCGCGAAGTTTTTCGAAGGCTTCGATCCCGAGTGGTCGCTGGTCCAGATGTCCTGGGGCTGGACCGCGGGGTATTGGCTGGACATGTTCCTGAACCCCGGCAACCAGCCGGACGGGATGATGGATGTCGGCGTGGCCGATGACATCACCGCCGCCCATCAGATGACCGATCCGGCCGCGGCGAACGAGGCCTATCACGCTGTCGGCGAAAAGGTGAAAGCGTCGGGCTGGTTCATGCCCATCGTCAACGACACGGCGCCGATCGTGCTCAGCCCCTGCGTCCGGGACTATCCCCACGTATCGGATTGGCAGACCGGCTTCGTCGCACGGGTCTGGCTGAGCTGCTGAGCAGACGGCCGGCCCGCACGAGTCCTGGGAAACCGATGGGGGACGAACCGACGGGCTGACCGCTCGGCGGCCAAACGGCGCCGTCGAGCGGACGGGCTCGGCCCGCGGTTCACCCCCCACCTCCCGGGAATCGTCGATCCGGTTTCTCACTAACCCCGACGCAGGTTTGCAGAGGGAGCTGACGTGGCTCGATTCTTGGCAAAACGGACCTTGCTGGCGCTGTTCACGCTGTGGGGCGTCACCGTCCTGATCTTCATTCTCTTTCAGGCGCTCCCCGGGGACGCGGCGATCAGCCTGCTGGGGAGCCAGGCCGGCAACCCCGAGGCGGTCGCGCGGATGCGAAGCTATCTCGGCCTCGATCGCCCCGCCTACATCCAATATTTCGTGTGGCTCGGAGACGTCCTGCAGGGGGACCTGGGGCAATCTGCCCGGTTCGACCAGCCCGTCGCGTTGCTCATTCTCGACAAGGCGCTGAACTCCATCATCCTGCTTGCCGGAAGCGCCGTCATCATGTTCAGCGTCGGCATCCCGCTCGGCGTTGTCGCCGCGCTCCGCGAGCGGAGCCTGTTCGATCGCATCGGAATGGGCATCATCGTCGTGCTCGGCATGATGCCCGTGTTCTGGTTCGGGCTCGTCCTGGTCTACATCTTCGCGCTGGTTCTCGACGTCCTGCCCGCCAGCCGAATGTATTCGTTCCACGACAGCAACAGAACGCTGTCGGTCCTGGTTCACCTCATTTTGCCGGCTCTGACCACGGCGAGTATTTCGACGACGATCCTCGCGCGGGTCATCCGCGCATCGCTGCTCGAAACCCTCGAGGCGCCGTTCATGCAGGCATTGGTCGCGCGCGGCATCCCGGCCCGGACACGCATCTGGCGCCATGCGCTGCGAAACATTCTGCCGATCACGGTCAACGTATCGGGCCTCCAGATCGGCTGGCTGTTCAGCGGCGCGATCTTCACGGAGGTTATTTTCAGTTGGCCGGGCATCGGCCGCCTGATCTACGACGCCGTGTCCGCGCGCGACGTCCCCGTGGCGCTCGGCGGGATTCTCGTTGTCGGTGCCATTTTCGTACTTGCCAATCTCGCGGCCGACGTGGCCACCGCCAGCCTCGATCCCAGGCGACGGGAGAAGATGTGACGGCATGTCGTGATCATGAAATCGACCCGCTTTCTACGCCCTGAGGCAACGCGGAGCGTCCCGCAGGGGGAAGCATCGTGGAGCGATGCGGCCCGGCAGGCGTGGTCCGCCTATGCCTCGGACCGTCTCGCCGTGGTCGGTCTGGGGATCGTCATATTCGTCGGCCTGGTCGCGATTTTCGCGCCGTGGATCAGCCCTTACGCGCCGACGACCGGGGTCGGTGCGAACCGTCTGCTGCCGCCTTTGGTGGACGGCCACATTCTGGGCACCGACGGGCAAGGCCGCGACATTCTGACCCGTCTCATGTGGGGCGCCAGGATGTCCCTTCTCATCGGCATCGTGCCGACGGTCCTCGCCTTCCTCATCAGCGTGCCGCTCGGCGTGATCGCCGGTTATTTTCTGGGCTGGGTCGGCGAGGGCATCATGCGTCTGCTGGACGTCTTTCTCGCCTTCCCGATGGTGCTGCTCGGCCTGGCGATCGTCAGCGTTCTGGGGGACGGCATGATCAATGTCATGCTGGCGATCGTCATCATCGAGCTGCCCTTCATGGCGCGGCTGGTCTACACGGAGACATCCTTGTTACGCCAAAAGCCGTTCGTGACGGCGGCGCGAGTGAGCGGCAGCAGCACCAGCCGGATCATGGCCCGCGAAGTCTTGCCGAACGTGCTCGGCTCGCTGATCGTCTATGGGACGACGATCGTCGGCGCCATGATCGTCATCGGCGCCGGCTTCAGCTTCCTGGGGATCGGGATTCAGCCGCCGACCGCGGACTGGGGCATCATGACCGCGGACGGCGCGCCGGTGCTCGACAGCTCGCCCTATATCTCGCTCTTGCCCGGCGTTGCGATCGTCATCGTCGCCCTGGCTTTCGCCTGGATCGGCGACGGACTTCGGCTGGTGGTCGACCCGAGAAAGCGCGTGACCTAAACCGAATGGCGCCAATTCGCGTGACGAGGACCGGACGGAGAGCAGGAAGCAATGGGACGCACGAACAACAGCATGTTCAACGACAACAAGCTCAAGCTCGGCGTGTTCTCGCCCAACTGCTCCGGCGGGATGGCGATCACCACGGTGCCCGAGCGTTGGGACGCGAGCTGGGAGAACAACCGAACGCTCGCCCTCATGCTCGACGAAGCGGGGATCGAGTTCATCCTGCCCATCGCTCGCTGGGTGGGTTACGGCGGTGAGACGGACTTTCAGGGCGCCACCCTCGAGACCATGACCTGGTGCACGGGCCTGCTCGCCTGCACCAGGCAGATCACCGTGTTCGCGACCGCCCATGCCTCGTTCCACCACCCGATCGTCGCCGCAAAGATGTGCGCGACCATGGATCAGATCTCGGCCGGCCGCTTCGGCCTCAACATCGTCTGCGGCTGGAACAAGCACGAATACGACATGTTCAATATCGAGCTGCCGGATTCACACGACGTGCGCTACAGCTACGGCCAGGAATGGTTCGACGTGGTCAGGCGAATCTGGACCAGCGAGGAGCCGTTCGACTGGTCGGATCGGTTCTTCACGCTGCGCCACGTCTACGGCAATCCGAAGCCCTTCGGCGGCGCGCTCCCGCCGGTGATGAACGCCGGCTCCTCCGAGCAGGGCCGAGATTTCGCGGCCCGCAACGCGGACTATCTCTTCACCGTCCTGATCGACCTGGAATCGGGCAGACAGAACGTCGTCTCGATCAAGGAGCGCGCCAAGGCCTATGGCCGGGAGATCGGCGTCTTCACCACCTCCTACGTGGTCTGCCGCCCGAGCCGGAAGGAGGCCGAGGACTATCACGACCACTACGCCAACCGGCATGCCGACTGGCCGGCCGTGGACCGGCTGATGGCGCTCCAGGGCCTGCACGCCAAGAGCTTTCCGCCGGAGGCCTTTACCCACTTTCGCAACCGCTTCGCCGCCGGCCACGGCGTCTATCCCCTGGTGGGCACGCCCGATCACATCGCGGACGAGATGGCGCGCATCCACGACGCGGGCTTCGCCGGCACCACCATCACCTTCGTCGACTACAATGCCGAGTTCCCCTATTTCCGGGACGAGGTGCTGCCGCGCCTCGAGGCCAAGGGTTTGCGCAACCCGGTCGGGTAGGCTCGCTCCCCTGGAAGCTGGAGATTGCAGCCACTGGAACCTCTATCTCCAGGTCACTGAGATGGTCATGAACATAGGCGCTGTTGCCGAAGCGAACGGACTTCCAGCGAAAACGATCCGCTTTTACGAGGATATCGGCCTCGTCCGGCCTGCGCGGGGCATGAACGGATATCGCGATTTCGCCGAGACCGATATGCACAAGCTGAGGTTCCTCGCTCGCGCCCGGTCGCTCGGCTTTTCGATCGAGGAGTGCCGCACGCTCCGATCGCTCTATGAAGATCACAGCCGCGTCAGCGCCGACGCCAAAGCCATGGCCGAGAATCATCTACGCCGGATCGATCGCAAAATTGCGGAACCCGAGGGGCTACGCAGCACGCTCCGACAATTGGTCGCGCGCTGCCATGGCGACGATCGGCCGGACTGCCCGATGCTCGAGGATCTCGCCGGCTCGAAGCCGGGGAACGAGCGGTGAAGACAAACACGTTCATCGTCGGCGCAGGAGCCATGGCGCTCGCTGCCGCGGTCGGATGGGTGGTTTGGCCCGGCAATGACCAACCGGCTTCCGTGAGCGGTAAGACGGCTCTCACGATCCCAGCCTTCTCGGCCGCAGCGCTGGAAGGTGAAGCGCTGTTCGATCAGAACTGTGTTGCGTGTCATGGCCGATACGCGACCGGTTCGGACCAAGGGCCGCCCCTCGTTCATAGAATCTACGAGCCGAACCATCACGGCGACCTTTCGTTCCAACGCGCTGCCAGAAACGGCGTTCGCGCGCATCATTGGCGCTTCGGCGACATGCCCCCAGTAGAAGGCGTTACGGACGCCGATGTCATGAAAATCACGCGCTACGTGCGCGAGCTACAGAAAGCGAACGGGATCTTCTGAGAACGCCTACTGCCATGACGGTCTCGGGACCCGCCATGGCAACGGCGCCTCGGCCGGCCCGGATGCCCTTCTCTATGCCTGAGGGAAGCCGGTCGGGCGGGCGCCATCGGCGCCAGCGCCCGCGGCGGTGCCAGGATTGCTGTAGTAGATGATCATGTCGCGGATACGCTCGTCCCGGCAGCGGAAGAAGTTGCAATTGCGGAGCCGCTGCACGCCGGCCGCGCGGTTGGGTGAATCGGGCTTCGGCGTGAGCGTGACCAGGAAGGTCGCGGCGCAGCGTT
Organism: Alphaproteobacteria bacterium; assembly: GCA_965248825.1. Classification (GTDB taxonomy): domain Bacteria; phylum Pseudomonadota; class Alphaproteobacteria; order UBA828; family UBA828; genus WTGU01. The sequence goes on from CBDFKL010000006.1 coordinate 823,679, forward strand.
CGTTCGGCGGGTCGACATAATGGACGAACTCGGTGAACCGGGGCTCGTAATGAGCGAGCAAATGCTCGAAGAACCGCGCCAGCGGCGTCTCGCCGGCGCCCGGCGCCGCCTTGAAGACCCGGGGCGCCGCATCGCCGTGATAGATCGTGACCGTGGCGTCTTCGGTGAAGCAGGCGAGCACCGCCGGAATGTCGGCTCGGCTCACGCTTGCGAAATAATCCTGCTCCACGAGGCGCACATAGTCGTCTCTCGTCATCATCCTTTTCCCGCACTGCGCGCCCGCTACAGGAGCGCCTCGACGAAACCGATGGCGACCAGCACGGCGGTGATCAGAATCGCGAGCACGATGGCGCCGACCCGCAACACCCGGGACAGAGGATTCCGGGTATTGGCGAAGGGCACGAGATTGAAGGCGAGGCCGCCGGCCACCACCATGACGCAGCCGGCCGAATAAAGCGGCCGCCACACCGGTTGGAAGATGAAAACGATCGCGAGCAGGCAAAGCCCGATGATCGCAAGCACAATCAGCCGCGCCGTGCGGCGGGACATGGTCGGGCGTGCCGGCGCCTCGCTCACGACGCGATCCTCAAGCCTTCATGATCGAACAGATGGACCTGGCCCGCGGCCGGCGCGACATGGATGGTCTCGCCCACCGCCGCCGGGACCCGCCGGCCGGTCACGACCCTCAGGTCGTCCTCGCCGATCCGAAGATGGATCAGGGTCTCGGCCCCCATCGGTTCGATCAGATCGATCCTGCCGGAGATCGTGGCCGGGCCGGCCTCGGCGCTGAGCGCGAGGCCGCGGGGGCGAACTCCGACGGTGAGCGAGCCGTTCTTCTTCTCGCTCCGACCGCCCGCGATTCCCCCACCGACAGGCAGCACGATGTCCTGATCGAGCATGTGCACGGTCCACGCTCCTTCTTCGGCCCGGATCAGACGGGCCTCGAGCAGGTTCATCTGCGGTGTTCCGATGAAACCCGCGACGAAGATGTTGCTCGGCCGCGCGAAGATGTCGTGCGGGCTCGCCACCTGTTCGATGATGCCGTCGCGCATGACGGCGATGCGATCGGCGATCGTCAAGGCCTCGATCTGGTCGTGGGTCACGATCACGGTCGCCTTGTGCAGGCCGTTCAGGAGCTGCTTGATCTGCCCGCGCATCTCCTGGCGCACGGCGATATCGAGCCGGCTCAGCGGCTCGTCGAAGAGGAAGCATTGCGGATCGCGGATAATGGCGCGGCCCACCGCAACGCGCTGCTTCTCGCCCTCGGCAAGGCGCCCGGGGATCCGGTCCAGCGCATGGCTCAGGTCGAGCAGGCCGGCGATCTCGCGCACCCGGCGGTCGATCTCCTCCTTGGTGATTCGCTCTGCATGGAGCGGGAAGGCGAGGTTCTCGGCCACCGTAAGGCTCGGATAGAGCGCGTAGAATTGAAACACCATGGCGATATCGCGCTCCGCCGGCGCGAGGTCGTTGACCCGCTTGCCGGCGATGAAGATGTCGCCTTCCGTCGCGTTCTCGAGGCCCGCGATCATGCGCAGCGTCGTGGTCTTGCCGCAACCCGACGGACCCAAGAGGCACATCACCTCGCCGGCCTCGACATCGAGATCGATCCGGTCGACGGCCGCGAGCGGGCCGAAGCGCTTGGTCAAGTCGCGCAGCTCGATGTCGGCCATCACCGCTTCCGATAAGGCATGTCGATCCCCTACCGCCTGATCGTGCCGAAGGTGACGCCGCGCAGGAGCTGGTTCTGCAGCAGGAACGTGACGAACACGACCGGGATCAGGAACAAGGTCTCGATCGCCGCGAGCAACCCCCAGCGCACCCCGATATCGCCGCCGATGGTCTGCGCCATCGCGACCGGCACCGTGCGCGTATCCCGGCCGGTCAGCAGGAGCGCGAAGAGGAACTCGTTCCAGGTCAGGATCAGGCCGAACACGGCCGTCGCGGCGATGCCCGCCTTGACCTGCGGCAGGCAGATCCGGAAGAAGATCTTCGTCTCCGAGCTGCCGTCCATGCGGGCCGCGTCCTCGACCTCGCGCGGGATCTCATCGAAGAAGCTCTTCATCATCCAGATCGTGAACGGAAGATTGAAAGCGGCGTAGAGCAGGATGATCCCGATATAGCTGCCTGAGAGGCCACTCACGCGAAACATGATGAAGATCGGGATGATGACGATGATCGGGGGCAGCATCCGCGTCGTCAGGATGATGAACATGTAGGTCTCGTTGCCCTTAAGCGGCCAGCGCGAGAAGCCGTAGGCCGCGACCGTGCCGATGATCAGCGCCACCGCGACCGAGGCGCCGGCGATGAAGATGCTGTTGAAGAAGAACAGATCGAAACCGGTATCCACCGCCGCGCCGCCGCGCTCATAGGCGCGGGAGAAGACATTGGCGAAATTCTCGAGGGTCGGCGTGAATATGAATTTCGGCGGGGTCGAGAGCGCATCGGTGTGGGTCTTGAACGCGGTCAGGATGATCCACAGCACCGGGAAGAAGTAGATGAAGCTGATCACCGTCGAGACCGCGGTCCGCCGCCAACCCGCTTTGCCGATCTCACCTCGCCTGCGCGCCATGGCTCAAGGCTCCTGCGACCTTCGTCGCACGAAGAACAAATAGAGGTTGGTCAACACGATGACGACGAACAAGAGGATATAGCCGAGGGCCGCCGACTGGCTGGTCTTGAAATACTGAAACGCCACCCGATAGACGTAGACGGCGATGGTCTCGGTCGACGTGCCCGGCCCGCCCTCCGTGATCAGGAACACGATGTCGAACAGCTTGAACGCCTCGATGGTGCGGAACAGGATCGCGAGCAGCAACAGGCCCCGGATATAGGGGAAGGTGATCGTCCAGAAGCGCCGCCACCAGGAGGCGCGGTCGATCTCGGCCGCCTCGTAGAGGTGCTTCGGCACGCTGACGAGGCCGGCCAGCACCAGCAGCATCACGAAGGGCGACCACATCCAGACGTCGGCGAAGATGATGCCGGCCAGCGCGCCGACCTCGGAACCCAGAAGGATGAAGGGCTCGCCGGTGACCGCCTTGACCGCCTGGCTCAAGAGCCCGAAGGTCGGCTCGTAGTAGTAGCGGAAGAAGGCGCCGACCGCGACGAAGCTCAGCATCATCGGCGTCAGCACCAGCATCAGCAGCACGCGGCGGCCGGGGAACGTCTTCTCGAAGAGGAGCGCCAGCAGGAAGCCGACCACAAGCTGGAGCAGCACGTCGACCGCGACGATCACCGCCGTCGTCTGGAAGCGGTCCCAGACTACCGGGTCCGTGAGCACCTTCTGATAGTTCTTGAACCAGACGAACTCGGGCTCTTTGATCCGGTTCGCCCGATAGCTATAGAAGCTCAGGCCGAACGACCAGAGCAGCGGGAAAATATTCATGATGAACAGCACGGCGAGCGCCGGCGTGACCAGGAGCGGCCCGCGGTTGCGCTCGAAGAAGCGCTCGAGGAGGGTTCCGTGCTCGGCGTGATACGCGGCCATGCTCAGGGCGCGGTCAATGGCTCGGGTCTAACGGGGGGCCCGCATGAAGAAGAGAGGGGGCGGCCCCACGAAGAGCCGCCCCCGACGTCGAACTGGGCCGCTAGTCGATGCGCCCTGCTTCGCGCAGGAGCTCATCTTGGAACATGGCGATATTGTCCAGCGCCTCCTGGGCGGAGATCTGTCCGGTGATCGCCTTGTCGAATTCCTCCTGCTGCTGCACCAGCAGCTCGAAGAACTCGGGGATGTGCCAGACGTCCCGCTGCCAATCGAGGCTCGGGCCGAAGGCGTGGTTCCACGGCCGATACTCCATGTACTCGGGCGTGGTGTAGACGCTCTTGAGGCCGCTCTGGCCGCCGCGCGAGGCGAACTCGTGCTGCACGGGGGTGGAGAGCCACCACTTGCAGAAGTCCAGCGCCTCCTGAACGACCTCGTCGCTGTTCCAGGTGGTCAGCACGAAGGGCTGCCCGCCGATGTTGGACCAGCGCACGATCTCGTCGCCCACCTTGAGGCCAGGCATCTTGGCGAAGTTGACCTTTTCGTGGACCTTCGAGGTATCCGCCGAGATCGCAGACTCGCCGAAGCCGATCCACTGGATGATCCAGGCGACCTTGCCCTCGCGGAACAGCTCGTCGACCTTGAAGATGTCCATCGAGCCGGTCTGGACCACCGGCGGCATGTGCTGGGTCAGCGAGAGATAGTGCTCGAAGGCCTTGACGGCGGTGTCGGAGTTCACGACGCCGAGAGCCTGGCCCTCGGGCTCCTTCGTCTCGTCCCAGATGCTGCCTCCGTGCTGCCAGATGAAGCCGTTGATCTGCATGCTGGAGAAGTCGTAGCCCTTGCCGGCCTGATAGGCGATTCCGTAGAAGTCGTCGTTCAGGGTCTCGCCGCCCAGCGAATCACCGGCACTCCGGCGGAAGAACTCGCCGAAGTCGCCCACCATGTCCCAATGGACTTCGTTCATGGCCTCCGGCGCGCATGGCAGGTCGTAGCCGTACTTCTCCTTGAACGCGGCCATCTCGCCTTCGTGGCAGAACAGGTCCTCGCGGTAGTAGACCACCAGCACGTCCGGCATTTGCGGGAAGCCGTAATAGTTCTCCGTGCGATGCGGATAGGTGGAATAGGACGCCACCAGGTTGGGATGAAGATCCTCGAACACCGCCTGAAGATCGGGGTCGGCATCGATGAAGTCGTTGATCTTCATGTAGTAGCCGCCCTCGATATTTGCGCCCAGCCACTGGCTGTCGCTGACCGCCATCTGGTACTTCTCCTCGCCCGAGGTCAGCGAGGCCGCGAGCCGCGTGTAGTAGTCCGGCCACGGGATGAAGTCGATCACGAGCTTCACGCTGTTGCCGCTCGGCGCCTTGTAACTCGCGTTCGCCATATCCTGCATGATACGCGTCGGTGGCCAGTCGGGCGCCGCCATGTTGATGGTGATCTCCGCTGTCTGAGCGGGACCACCCCACATGGCCGAGCCGACCAGCGCCATCGCGCCGGCAAGCAGGGCCGCCTTGCCCTTCGTCATGAGTCTCATCATCATCTCCCTTGTCGGTCTCCTCGCGAACCGCGGCGGTGCCTGCCGTCGATCATGTCGGCCGGCCGCTCCAGCGGGCGCGCCGCATCCTACGCCACCATCGTGCCGGAGTCGCTCAGGAAAAGTCGTGCCTCGGCAGCCGCGAGCGCGATGCGGATCTCGTCGCCGGGCGCGTAGCGCGCGCCAGTGGCCTCCGGCACGACCATGCGCAGAGCCGCGCCTGCCGCCTTGAGATCGAGCACCGTAATGTCGCCCTGCGGCTCGGTGATCTCGACCGTCGCCGGGATGCCGTCTCCGCCGTCCTCGACCAGCGTGAGGTCATGCGGCCTGATGCCGACCAGAAGCTCGGTGCCCGACGCGAGCGCCTGAAGCTGGTTGTGCCACCGGCTGGCGTCGAGCTCGATGAACGGCAGGACGACGGTGGGCATGCCGGTCGGCGCCGGCTTCAGGGTCCCTTTGACCAGGTTGATCGGCGGATCGCCGATCAACGCCGCGACATGGCGATCGACCGGTGCTGTGTAGAGTCGATCGGCGGTGTCGACCTGGGTGATCCGTCCTTGCTGGATCACGGCGATGCGCTCGCCGATGCTGAGCGCCTCGAGTTGATCCGGCGTCGCGTAGAGCATGGTCATGCCGATCTCGCGGTGGAGCCGCTTGAACTCGGCCCGCATGTCGTGGCGAAGCTTGGCGTCGAGGTTGGTGAGCGGCTCGTCGAACAGGAACAGCCGGGGACGGCGGATGATGGCGCGCCCGATGGCGAGGCGCTGTTGCTCGCCGCCGCTGAGCGACGCCGGGCGCCGCGTCAACGTATGGGTGATGCGTAGCAGCTCAGCGGTTTCCCGCACCCGAGCGTCGATCTCGGCGCGGCGCAGCTTCATCTCGCGCAGCGGATAGGCCAAGTTCTGAAACGTCGTGAGGTGGGGGTAAAGGGCGAAGCTCTGGAACACCATCGCCATGTCGCGCCGCTTGACCGGCACGCCTGCGAGGTCGAGCCCGTCCACGATGAGCGTACCGCCGTCGGGCTTCTCGAGCCCGGCGATGATCCGCAGCGTGGTCGTCTTCCCCGCCGCGCTCGGCCCGAACAGCACGAAGAACTCGCCGTCATCGACCTCGAGGTCGATGCCGCGAAGTGCCTCTACCGACCCGTAGCTCTTGGTCAACGCTGTCAGGCGAAGCTGCGCCATTCAGTATGCTCCACCCACCCGGCGGCTCGAGGCTGCCGATCCGGAGCTCATGTCGCCATCGTTCCACGCGCGGCCGATGCCGCGTGAACTCACCATAGCATCGAAGCCCGGAGCTCCCAACGCGAGACGGCGAAGGGGCGCGCTGGCTCGGCACTGGTGATCGCCCGTGGCCTCGTAGAGGCTCCGCGCCGCTTGCCGTTACCATCGCGCGCGTGGAACGCGCTTAACAAATGGATGTTCTTATGCAACAACCGCGTGGGATTTCGGCGGTCTCGGCGTGTCTCGGATGTCGTGTGCGCCGTTTCGTTGCCTTTCAATTGGGAAAATATCGCATTCGCTAATGCCCAAAGAGGATTTACTCGAGTTTTCGGGCACCGTTCGCGAGAAGCTGCCGGACACTATGTTCCGCGTGAAGCTCGACAACGGCCACGAGATCATCGCGCGCCCAGCCGGCAAGATGCGCAAGTTCCGCATCCGCGTGCTCGTCGGCGACCGGGTCGATGTCGAGATGACTCCCTACGACCTTTCGAAGGGCCGGATCATCTTCCGCCACAAATAGACGGCGGCGCGGCGGCGGCGCGCGCCAGGGGAGGGCGGGCGCGATGACCCATCCACGCTTCGAGGACATCGCGGTCTGCGTGTTCGACGCTTATGGGACGCTGTTCGACTACAACGCGGCGGCGCTGCGCCACGTCTCGGTGCTCGGCGACCGGGCCGGCGCGCTGGCCGATACCTGGCGCCTCAAGCAGCTCCAGTACACCTGGCTGCGAAGCCTCATGGGCCAGTACACGGGGTTCTGGCGGGTCACCGGCGAGGCGCTCGACTACGCCATGGCCGCGCTCGGCATCGAGGACCAGGCGCTCCGCGCCGATCTGATGGACGCCTACCTCACCCTGGATGCCTATCCCGAGGTGCCCGAGACCCTGGCGACGCTCAAGGCGCACGGCCTCAAGACCGCGATCCTCTCCAACGGCGAGCCCAGGATGCTCGACGCGGCGGTCGAGGCGGCCGCGATCGGCGACCGGCTCGATGCCGTCCTGTCGGTGGAGGACGTCGGGATCTACAAGCCTCATCCGTCGGTCTACCAATTGGTGGTCGACCGTCTCGACGTGCCGGCGGAGCGTGTCAGCTTCCAGTCCTCCAACGCCTGGGATGCCAATGGGGCGGCGGCCTTCGGCTTCCGGGTCGCCTGGTGCAACCGCTTCGGTCAGGGCCGGGAGCGCCTGCCTTCGCAACCCGACGCCGAAATCACGACCTTGGCCGAACTTCCCGCGCTTCTGGGCCTTGGGTGAGGACGCGCCGTGCGCTGCCTGCAGGCGCTGGTCCTGGCCGCGGCCCTCTTCACGGGCGCAGGCGTTGCGCATGCGGAATCGCTCAGCGGGCTGGTGCTGGCCGCGAGCGAAGACATGGCCGACCCGCGCTTCAAGGAAAGCGTGATCTACCTGGTCGAGCATGACGACGAGGGCGCCTTCGGTCTGATTATCAACAAACCCTTCGCCGCCGGGCCCATCGCGGCTCTCCTCGAACGCTTCGAGATCGATCTCGGCGACGACGTCGACATCGACGAGGTCAGCGGCTCGATCACCGTGCACTATGGCGGCCCCGTGGAGGCCGGCCTCGGCTTCGTTCTCCATTCACCGGAATACGCGATCGAAGGAACCCGGATGGTCGCCGGCGAGATCGCCTTCACCAACCATCCCAAGGTTCTGCGCGATATGGCGCTTGGCCGGGGGCCGCACCGCAGCCTGCTCGCCTTCGGCTATTCCGGCTGGGGTCCGGCGCAGCTCGAACACGAGCTTGCCCGCGGCGATTGGGCCGTCGTCGAGGCCGATCCCGACCTGGTGTTCGGCACCGACCACGAGACCAAGTGGCGCCGCGCTTTGGGAAGCGGCGCCGGCGACGTCATCTGAGCGCTTCCGGGTATCCTGGGCAACCTGCCGCACGCCACCCGTCCGGCATTGCGCCATCGATCCGAAACACGGGATATCCGCCCGGCGCCCGAGCGCGGGTGATCGTGTGTCGAGAACAATGTGAATTGACCGGTTTATGTACCAAATGAATCGACCGCTTCAGTTGTGGTTGCCGTGGCCCTGTGGGTAAGGCGCGTAGCGGCTTTCCTACAGGGCCACAGCCGGTCGCGTCGAAGCGGATCACGCGGCCTGTCTGTGGCTTGTGTTGATGGGCGACCCGTCGGCCTGGTATCGGGCCAGGCAGCGCGGTCCATGGAAGACGGCGAGGGTGCGGTCGGGGTATTCGTGGACCCGGACCCTTGCCTTGACGTAGTGGCGGCGATGGCGGTCGGGCGGGATCGCCAGCACCAGGCGTTTGTAGCGCACGGTGTTGTCGTTTGAGACGGTGCGCTCCTGCTGCACGCAGAGGATGTCGTCGAGGGCACCGGCGAAGGGCACGAAGGCCGAACCCTCGGCTTCCGGCGGCACCGCGAAGCGGGCGTTGTGGCCTGGCAGGTAGCGCTCCTTGAGGAAGCGGTTGGCCTGGGCCATGTCGGTGATGCCGGCGAGCCTGAGCTCCTGGGGCAGGCGCTTCTGCAGAGTGGCGAACATGCGTTCCGAGCGCCCCCTTGCCTCGGGCGAGTAGGCCGGGATCAGCTCGATGCCGAGCTGGGCCAGGGCGCGGCCGAGCTGGGTCGGATTGTCCTTGTCGACCGTGCCGCCGGCCTCAGGCGTGTGCCAGTAGTGGCCGGCGCGGTCGGCATAGAGCGAGCAGAACAGCCCCTTGGCCCGGATCACCTCGTCCAGGGCGGTAAAGCTGCTCATGGTGCCCTCTTCGGCGACGAAGAAGGCCGAGTAGATCTCGCTGGTGGCGTCGTCCATGGTGACGATCAGATCCCACCACTGATCGGGGACCCACTGGTGGCTTGAGCCGTCTTGATGCAGCATCATGCCGGGCAGCGCGCGGCGCGGCCGTTTGCGCCGGTGCGCCCCGCGCCTGGGCGCCGCCCGTCTTCGCCCATGGGCCTGCAAGCTCAGCCGCACCCAGTTGTAGCTGCGCTTGAAGGCATGGTCCGCGACCAGCTTCTCGTGGAAGTGCTTGGCGGTGAAGTCCCAGTAGCGGGTGTCGAACAGCGCCAACAGCGCCGTCACCTCGTCGACCGCCGCGCGCCGTGCCGAGACCCGGCCGAGACGGCGGTCGTAGAGCCCTTCCGCGCCGTCCGCCTGGTAGCGATCACGCCAACGCCGGAAGGTGCGTTCCGAAACGCCGAGAACCTCCGCCGCCTCGGCTTGGCTCAAGCCACCCCGATGGGTGCGGCCGTAAATCTCCTCGAACTTCATCAATCTCAGTTCCTGCAACTGCTCTATCCGGCGCATCCAAACCCTCCATAGCCTGGAGAGCTTCTAAATCCGGACAGATCACCTGGTACATAAACCGGACATATCGTGTGTTAGCGACAAGCGCGGGTGATCGTGTTGACGGCGCGCTTGAACGACCGTTAGACTCATTGCCTGTTCGCGACAGGAGGCAATAATAACAATGGCTTGCAGCAAGGCTGGCAGACTGCGTTGCGCAACGCGCCGGGCGGCGACGGGACGGCGGGAAAAAGCATGAGTGACATCGCTGTCGATCTGGTCAATGTCACCAAGCGTTTCGGGAGGGATATCCTCGCCGTCGACGACATGACGCTGCATATCGAGCAGGGCGAGTACATCTCCTTCATCGGCCCGTCGGGATGCGGCAAGACCACCACCTTGCGCATGGTCTCGGGCTTCGAAGAGCCGACCACCGGCCAGATTCTCGTCGCCGGGCGCGACTGCACCCACCTCGAGCCTCATGAGCGCAACACCGCCATGGTGTTCCAGCATTTTGCGCTGTTCCCGCACATGTCGGTGGCGCAGAACGTCGAGTTCGGCCTGCGCATGCGTAACGTGCCCTCGGCCGAGCGCATCCAACGCGCTCTCGAAATGCTCCGCGCGGTGGACATCGAAGACCTCGCCGACCGGCCGATCCAGCAGCTTTCCGGCGGCCAGCAGCAACGCGTGGGCCTCGCACGGGCGCTGGTGACGCGTCCCGACGTATTGCTGCTGGACGAGCCGCTGGGCTCGCTCGATGCGAACTTGCGTCTGCGGATGCAGCGCGAGCTGAGGCGCCTCAACACTGATTTCGGGGTCGCCTTCATGCACGTCACCCATACCCAGACCGAGGCCTTTGCCGTCTCCGACCGGGTGGTCATCATGAACCAGGGCCGCATCGAGCAGGTCGGCTCACCCGAGAGGGTGACGCATTACCCGAAAAACCTTTTCGTCGCCCAATTCGTGGGCAAGAACAACATCCTCGAGGGTGAAATCACCGGCGTCGAGAACGGTCTCGCCACCGTGGCTGGGCCCTCGGGAACATTTCGCGCGCGGCTTCCCGAGGACGCGCCGGAGCGCAAGAACTGCTACCTGGTGGTGCGGGCCAGCCTCACCAACCTCCTGACCGACGGCGAAGCGCCGGACAATATGGTCGAAGGCGAGGTGGCGTTCTCGATCTTCGAGACCTCGCAGATCGAGTTCAACGTCAACCTGCCAAGCGGCCATTCCCTGCGCGTGGACGAATATGAGCCGGCGCCCGAGATCGCCGCCTTACGCCCGGGAGACAAGGTCCGAATCGGCTGGAAAGCGGAAGATTCGCTGGTCGTGTTCGATTGAAGGCGTTGGCGGTATGGCGCAAGGGAGAGCGTGTGAACGAGACGAAGGCGAGCCCCCATGACGGCCGCCGCTGAGGAGCGCGTTCAGGCCCTGGCGGCGCCCGTCCGCCTGACGCTGACCAAGAAGCGCGCGCGCCGCGCGCTGGCGCTCGTCGCCGTGCCCACGGCCCTGATGGCGCTCTTCTGCGGCATACCGCTGGTCTCGGTGGTCGTCTTCAGCTTCTACAAGCCGTGGGCCTACGGCATGAAGCCGGATTTCGTTGTCGAGAACTATATCGAGTTCTTCACCACCGCGACCTATCTGCAGACCCTCGGCTTCACCTTCCTGATCGCCATCATCGTGCTGCCGCTGATGGTGTTGCTCTGCTATCCGGTGGCCTACTACGTCGCCTTCTTCGTGAAGAGCGAGCGTCTGAAGCTTTACATCCTGCTTCTGTGCATCGTGCCGTTCTGGACCAGCGCGTTGATCCGGATGGTGGCGTGGCTGCCGCTGCTCGGTCGCAAGGGACTGGTCAACCAAGTCCTGATGGGCCTCGGCATTGTCGATGAGCCCGCCGAGTTCCTGCTCTATAGCGAGCCCTCCATGGTGTTCTCCATGGCGATCATCTGGTCGGTGTTCATGATCGGGCCGATCTATTTCTCCATGGCCAAGATCGACCGCCACGTGATCGAAGCGGCGCGCGACCTCGGCGCCTCGGCGTGGACCGCGTTCTGGAAAATCGTTTTCCCGCTCACCAAGCCGGGGCTCGCGACCGGTGTCCTGTTCGTGTTCGTCGTCATGATGGGCGAGTTCGCGATCCAGAAGTTCATCGGCGGCGGCAAGACGACCATGCTCGCGAACGTGCTCATCCAGCAACAAAGCCTGCTGCAATGGCCCATGGCCTCGGCGGTGGCGGTGGTCATGGTTCTGGTGTCGATCCCCGTGATCGTGGCCATTTTCCACTTCGTCAACCTGCGCAAGGAGCTGTAAGTCGTGCCCGAGACCACGGCCTATCACGTTGAAAAGTTCGGTTGGGTGAAGATCGTCCTCGCGGTCTATGTGGTGATCTTCGTGCTGATGCTCTACGGGCCGTTCATCGTGATGGTCATTCTCTCCTTTCAGGGCGAACGCGGCGGGCCGACCTTTCCCATGCAAGGGTCGAGCACGTTCTGGTACGCGCGGCTCTTCGACCCCTCGGGCACGGCGCGCGACATCGGCGAATATGTGGGCGATTTCGGCAATGCCGGCCTCCGCTCCCTTATCCTCGCGCTCATGACCATGTGCATCTCGACCGTGCTCGCCACCATGGCGGCGCAGGCCATGCGCACCAAGTTCATCGGCGCCGGGCCGATCTTCTACCTTTACCTGATCGGCATCATGATCCCGGGCGTCACCGTAGGCCTCGGCCACGCGCTCTTCTGGCAGGGCATCGGCATCGACAAGCATTGGCTGGGCACCACGCTGCCGGTTCATATCCTTTGGACCTTTCCGTTCTGCTTCATCGTGATGCTGACGATCTTCAACCGCTTCGACCGCTCGACCGAAGAGGCGGCGATGTGTCTCGGCGCGAATAGCTGGCGGACCTTCTGGCACGTGACGCTGCCGATCATGAAGCCCGGCATCATGGCTTCCGCCTTGTTCGGCTTCACCCTTTCCTTCGACGAATTCGCGCGCACGGTGCTCCTCTCCGGCTCGCAGAACACGCTGCCGCTGGACGTCCTTGGGGCAACCACGATACGCATCACACCGCGCATCTTCGCCGTAGGCGTCATCATCACGCTCATTTCGTTCGCGGTGATCGGTATCTTCGGCTACCTGATGACCGCGAGCCGCTATCGGCCTCGCTTCACCGGCCAGGAGGAGCATCGGGTGTAAGGCCATCTAACGGAGCGACACTTGGACCGACCTCTCCAGCGGAGCAAACTTTCCAGGGGGGGAACCGTGGACGGCATCGCCCGCCGCAGTTTCCTCGCCGCGGCGGGCGTGGCGGCGGCGGCGGTCGGCACCGGCTTGAGCGCCGGCACCGCGCGCGCCGGTTTCGCGGATCGCGTGTCAGGCATCGAGCAGGACGATGCCATGCAGACCATCGGCCTCGGCGTTTCCGTCCAGGAGCGCTTCTTCAACAAGTTCAAGGAGGATACCGGGCTCGATGTGACGGGAACGGTCGCCGGCCTGAGCGAAATGATCAGCAAGTTCATCACCGGAGGCAACAAGACCTACTCGATGATCGAGACCAACGCCTACCGCCAGCCAGCGCTCCGCGAGACCGTGAACCTGCTCGCCTTCGAGGAGGTCTGGGGCATGGATTGCTGGAACCCGGTCGTCGAGGACGTGAAGAAGCGGGGCATTCCGTGCCGGTATGTCGATGTCTTCGAAGGCACCGCCGCCTGGGTCCATACCATGTGCCTCTCGAGCGAGGCGCCGGAGCCCGAGGTTGCCATGGCCTATATGGACTGGTGCCTCGACGGCTGGTGGGGTTCTGCGGTGGCGCCGCAGGGTTACTATTTCAGCGCGGCCTGATCCGCCGCAGCCGCTCGACACCGCGAGAGGGTACCGGGCATCGGGAAAATCGCCGCGGACCGTCTTCCGAGCGCGTGAGGGAAAAGTCCGATGGCGCTCGAACGGCCCAAGCACATCAAGACCGGGGAGGCGAGCCGCGCCGCGCTGATGGCAGGCTTCGGCCGCGCCGCGCGGCTCGCCGGCCTCACGCTCGGCCCGCACGGCGCCCGTGTCGCGCTCGAGCGCAGTGCTGATTATCCCGAGCTCACCAAGGACGGCTACACCGCGATACGGGAACTCGAGGATGATGATCGCTTCGCGACCCTCGGCACGGAGCTGATCAAGACCTGCGCGAAAAAGACCCGCGACTCCGTCGGCGACGGCTCGACAACCTCGGTGCTGCTCGCCGGCGCCCTCGCAGAAGCCGGCATCCGCCTGGTGGCTTCCGGCCTCGATCCGATGACGGTGCGTCGCGGCTTCGACAGCCTGGCGCGGGACGCGCTGGATGCGCTGGCACGGCAGAGCACCCCTGTCGATGACCGCGCGATGCTCGCGACACTGGCCCGCGTCGCCTCGGCCGGCGACGACGAGATCGCGGACATCGTAGCCGAGGCGGTGGAGCGGCTCGGCCCGGATGGCGTCATCAACATCTCCTACCACCAGGGCGTCGATACCCAGGTCGATTACATGAGCGGCATGGCCTTCGATCATGGCCTGATGTCGCGCAACTTCCTGCTCAACCCCAGTGAGACCGAGGTCAAGCTCGACCAGGCCTACCTGCTCATGTGCCAGGACGCATTGACCGAGGCGGGCCAGCTCGTGCCGGCGCTGGAGGCGGCACGGCGCGATGGTCGCAGCCTGCTGGTGCTGGCCCAGGACGTCTCCGACCAAGCGCTCGCCATCATGTTGACCAACCACCGCGAGGGGACGGTCCGCTGCGCCGCCGTGAAAGGGCCGGGTTCCGGCATTTACCGTCACGCCGAGACCGACGACATATCGGTGCTCACGGGCGGGCGCATGATCGGCGAGGAGCTCGGCCTCTTGCCGGAGCGGCTCAAGGACGGAGCGCTCGGCACCGCCAAGCGCGTGGTCATTGACGGCGTCTCGACCGCGATCTTCGGGGGCGGTGGCGGGCAGGGTGCGGTAGACGAGCGCGCCGCGCAGCTTCGCGATGCGATCGGCCGCGAGACGAAGAGCTATGACCGGGGCAAGCTGGAAGCGCGTCTCGCGCGTCTGGCCTCGGGCGTCGCCAACATCCGTGTCGGCGGCATCACCGAGACCGCCTGGAAGGAACGCCACAAGCGCTGCGAGAATGCGCTGAACACGGCCCGCGCCGCAGCGGCCGAAGGCGTGGTTGCAGGCGGCGGCGTGGCGCTCGCCCGCGCGGCCTTCGCGCTCGAAAGAACCGCCTCGGGCGAGAGAGATCGCGTGCGCGCGGCTTTCGCCCGTGTGCTGCAGGAGCCGTTTCGCCGCATCGCCGCGGATGCGGGACGCGAGCCGTCGCTCGCCCTCGAGGCGTTGAAGGCGACCGCGAACGAGATTGGCTTCGACGGCCGCACGGGCGAATTCCGCCTCTATCGAGAGATCGGCGTGGCCGACGCCACCCGTGTGACCGTGACGGCACTGACCAACGCAACCGCCACCGCCGGTCAGCTCTTTTCGTCGGACTGCGTCGTCGCGCTCGCGCGCCGCCCCGACGCGGTGTAGTGCGAATATTCGGGGCTTGTGGAGCCGTTCAAGCGTCGGTAATGCGGAGAAAGCCGAACGGGTCGACCCGAAGCGTCTGGCCGGGATGGATGAGCGTGGTCGCGGTAGCTTCTTCCACGACCAACGGTCCTTCCAGGGTAGCGCCGGCAGGCAGTCTGTCACGCTCGTAAACCGCGGCGTCGTGGCGGCCATCCTCCGCGAAATCGACCGTCCGCGCCGGTTTGCGGGCCGCCTCCAGCGAACGTCCCTCGGATGCAAGCATCTTGAGCTCAGGCCGAGGGACCTTGGCGGAAGCAGCGAGTCTATAGGTCACGAACTCGACCGGCGTATCGTCGAGGCGGAAGGTATAGGTCTTTTCGTGCGCGTCGTGGAAGGCGGCGAGAATGCTCTCGACCTTCGCGGCTTCGAGGTCCACCGGTACCGTGACCGTGTGTTCCTGACCGAGATAGCGCAGGTCGATACGGCCTTCGAAGGCGATCTCCGCGTCCGCCATGTGGACGTCGGTGCGGAAATACTGCTCCGCTTCCTGCTTGAGGCGGGCGAACAAGACCCGCACGTCGCCCGCCTCCACCTCTTCGGCGCGCCGCAGGACGGTCTGCATGAAATCGCGCCTGGGCTCGGTGGCCAGCATCCCCCAAGCGGAGAAGAGCCCGGGATAGAGCGGTACGATGACCTCCTTGACGCCGAGCTCGCGCCCGAGCGCGGCGCCATGCATGGGCCCGCCGCCGCCGCCTACGACCATCGCGAAGTCGCGCGGGTCATGGCCGCGCTGGATGGAGACCAGCTTCAGCGCATTGATCATATTGGCTTCTACGGTACGGATCACCGCTACCGCCGCCGCCGCCACGTCAAGGCCAATGCCGCGCGCCACCTTCTCCATCGCGACGTGGGCCTTGTCCTCGTCGAGGTCGAACTGTCCGCCGGCGAAATTGGTCGGGTTGATGACGCCGGTGATAAGCTTGGCATCGGTCACCGTGGGCTCGGTGCCGCCGCGGCCATAGCAGGCAGGTCCCGGATCGGCACCGGCCGAGACCGGCCCCACCTTCAGAAGCCCCGCTTTGTCGAACCAGGCGATGGAGCCGCCGCCGGCGCCGATTTCGACGATATCCACGACCGGCACCCGCAGCGGATAGCCGAACTGAGTGCGGCTGTATTCCAGCCGGTATTCCGTCGTCACCTTCGGCGTACCGTCCTCGATGGTGGTGCACTTCGCGGTGGTGCCGCCGATATCGAGATAGATCACCCGGGATTCGCGGCACAGCCGGCCGACGATGGCGGCGCCGTTGCAGCCCGCCGCCGGACCCGATTCCATCAGGGTGATCGGATGTTCCTTTGCCCAGGCGAAGCTGGTCGTGCCGCCGTTCGACTGCATCGCGGCGTAGGGGCACAGGACGCCGGCACTATCGAGCGTCTCCTCCAGCCGCCCGAAATAGCTATGGACGATGGGCTGCACATAGGCGTTCAGGACCGCCGTGTTGGCGCGTTCATATTCGCGCCATTCGCGGGTGATTTCGTGGGACGCGGTGACCGCGACGCCGCTCAACCGGTCGCGCAGATAGGCCGCGGTCTCGGCCTCGTGCTGGGGCGCGATGTAACTGTGGAGATACTGGACCGCGATCGCCTCGACGCCTTCTTCCCGGCAGCGCTCGATGATCCGGTCGAGATCCTTCGTCTCCAATGGTCTCAGGACCTTGCCCGTCGCGTCCACACGCTCGCGAACCTCGAAACGCAACAGGCGCGGCACGAAGGGGCGCTCCTTGTCGAAGCGGAGATTGTACAGGTCGGGGCGGTTGCCACGCTGAATCTCGAGCACATCGCGAAACCCGGCGGTGGTGACGAGCGCGGTCTTCGCGCCCTTCCGCTCCGTAATAGCGTTGATCACGGTGGTTCCGCCGTGAACGAAGAAGTCGACCTCGGACGGCGCGAGACCCGAGAGCTCGATGGTGTCGACGACGCCCTGAGTCAGGTCGCCCGGCGTAGTGAGGGATTTCGCGATGCTGAGCGTGCCGCGCGCGTCGTCGAAATAAACGAGATCGGTGAAGGTGCCGCCGATGTCGGACGCCAGCCGACCCATGATCTAGGCGGACACGCCGGTCCGGAGCTTTGCGGTCGCCTCCTGGTCGATGGCGCGCCCATCGGCAGCGATGACGACACCGTAGTCTTCGCGCGCCTGCGCGGCGGAGATGTAATCCGCACGCACCTCCTCGAGCACGTCCTCAGCGGGCCGTTCGAAGGGATCGCCATAGCCGCCGCCGCCGCCGGTGAACATGCGGATGATGTCGCCCCGCTTCATGATGGTGGTCGGCATCCGCGCGGCGCGGCGCGCATCGTTCCCGACCTGAAGATCGAAGTAGTTGCACGAACCCTCTTTGCCTCCCTCGCGCGCCCAGGGCCTCTCGATCGAGCGGCCATAGCTCGCCGAAAGCACGGCATCGTCGGTCAGGATCTCGTATTCTCGGATCGAGCCGTAACCGCCGCGGTATCGGCCGGCCCCGACGCCTCCCGGCGTATTGAGGGCATACTGGTTTACCCGCACCGGGAACTTTGCTTCCAGGAGCTCGATGGAATAGTTGAAGGTATCGCCGTTGGTAATGGCGCTGGTCACGCAATTGCCGTCGCGTTCGTCCGTGGCGCCCCAGCCCACCATGCTTGGCTCGATCATCACCCACGGCTCGCCCTTGGCGCGGTCGTGGCCACCCAGCACGGTAACGCACAGGCTGTTGGCGCTGCCCATGCTGACCCGTTTGGGCGCGATCGGCGCGAGCGCCTTCCACGCCAGCTCCGAGGCTTGGCCGGTTCCCTCGTAATACCAGCCGACCGGCGCCGGCTTGGTCGCGGTGAACACCGTACCATCGGGCGCTGCGACCTTCAGCGGGCGGAACCAGCCCTCGTTGGAAGGCGATTGAGGATCGACGATCGCCTTGAAGACCGTCTTGACCGCCGAAACCAAGGCCGAGCGCGAGCAGTTGACCGGGCCCTGGAGCTGCCCGCAGGAGCCCGAATAGTCGAAGGTGATATCGTCACCTTCGATTCGCACCGTCACCTTGGTTGGAAATCGCTCGTCGGTGATGCCGTCGCCGTCCACCCAGTCTTCGGCCGTGTAGGTGCCGTCCGGCAGTGCCGCAACGGCCTCGCGGCTCACCCGCTCGCTGGTTTCGAGAATGTGGTGAAAGGTCTCTTTGACTGCCAGCTTGCCGTATTTGGAGCAGAGCTCAAGGCAACGGTTCTCGGCGATGCGCACCGACGCCAGGGCCGCGTTAAGATCGCCGAGCGCCATTTTCGGAAGACGCACATTGGCCGCAATCATCTCGAACACGGCGTCCTGGCGCTCGCCCTCCTTGTAGACATGGATGCCAGGGAAGCAGATGCCCTCTTGAAATATCTCCGTCGCATCGGCCGGTAGCGAGCCGGGTGCCTTGCCGCCGACGTCGGTCCAGTGCGAGATGGAAATGGCGAAGGCAAACAGCTCGTCGTCCACGAACACCGGCTTGATCACGCCCACGTCGTTGTAGTGCGTCCCGCCCCTAAAGGGGTCATTGAGCATGTAGATATCACCGGGCCGGATCCGCTCGCCGAACTTCTCTTTGATAATGTTGATCTGGATCGAGAAGGTTCCGGTGAACACCGTGATCCCGTTGGTCTGAGACACGAGCTCACCGTCCGCGTTGCAAAACCCGCAGGCGAAGTCGAGCACCTCGTAAATCACCGGGCTCATGCTGCTTCGTGCGAGCACCACTCCCATCTCGTCCGCCACCGCGAGCAGCTTGCCGCGCACGATCTCGCGGGTCACCACATCGGTCTCGAACTCGTCGGTTCCGCTTCCGTTCGTCTTGTTTGTCATCGCATCGTCTCCACGGGGTGTTGGGGCGGCGCGCGCGATCACGCTCGGAGGATTACGAATGTGCGCAGTGTCTCACCGACGCGGGATTACCGTCAACGCACGATCCGCCGGGCGTGCGCGCGAGCGGTGCGAGCGGCATCAACGGCGATCACACCGTGACGACGATCTTGCCGCACTGGGCGTTGGATTCCATGTAGCGGTGGGCCTCGGCGATCCGCTCCAGCGGAAAGCGGCGGTCGATCACGGGATCGAGCGCTCCGCCGGCGAGGCCGGCGAAGATATAGTCCCGCGCCGCGTCGAAGCGCCGGGTGTCGAGCACGAAATCGAGCACCTGATACCCGATGATGGTGAGCGATTTGGCAAGCATCGGCATGAGCGGATAGGCCGTTTCGCCGGGATGCAGCGCGCCATATTCGAAAATCGTTCCGTGCGGCGCGCAGGCGGCGCAGAGCGTCGTCAACAGGGGGCCGGCGATCGGGTCGAAGACGATGCGCGTGCCGCCGCCGGTAATCTCCATGACCCTGGCCGGCACATCCTCCTCTTCGGTCGCGACGACGTGATCGGCGCCGAGATCGCGGAGCGCCGCTTTCTTCGCGGAGCGACGCGTCGTGGCGATCACGGTCGCGCCGCGCTCTTTCGCGATCTGGATCGCGGCGATACCGACACTGCTGCTTGCCGCCGTGATCAGCGCGGCGTCACTTCGCCCGAGGCCGCCATAGTGGACAAGCGCGCCATAGGCGGTGAGGTAGGCCATCCAGATGGCCGCGCCTTCGACCGGCGAAAGCTGCTCGGGGTAGGGAACCGCAATCTCGGCCGGCACCAGCGCGCTTTCGCCGTAGACGCCTTGGCGGGTTTGGGACAGTGCGAAGGAGGGAACCGTTGCGACCCGATCGCCCTCCTTGACGGCGGTGACGCCTGAGCCCACCGCGTCCACAATGCCGGCGGCCTCGTAGCCGATACGGGACGGGAAGACCGGTTGTTCGTGATAAATCCCCTCGCGCAGCATGACCTCCGCCCGATTCAACCCGATCGCTTCGACTCTGATTCGTACCTCGCCGGGTCCCGGATCCGCCTCCGGCACCTCGTCGAGGCGCAGCACCTCGGGCCCGCCGGTCTCATGGAATCGCACGATTCGAGGCATCGGCCGCTCCTCGCTGGCTCGGCCCGCACCGGTGCCGAGCATCTATTGAACCGCAAGACAATTAGCACAAACGCGCCGTAGCGGCTCAGGTGAACTGGAGGTCTTGGGAATCGAGGAATTCGCCGGAATTCGCCGCCGACCTCCCAGGCCCTGGACCCGACGCTTGTGCGTGGCCATACTTGCGGTAGTGCGCCGCCGCGGGAACGATAGGGCTCAGCCGGCAGACGCGTCCAGGCTGCCGTGGCGTGACGATGAGGGCGGGGACCAGTCTCCGCCACGGAGGAGGAGCCCAATTCATGTCGCCCATTCCATCCGCCCTGGACATCACCCGGGACATCGTCCGCATCGACACCCGCAACCCTCCGGGCCGCGAAGTGGAATGCGCCCATTATCTGGGCGACATGCTCAGCGCGGCGGGGATCGAGGTCTCCTACCACGAGTTCGCCAAGGACCGAACGAGCCTGGTCGCCATCCTCCGGGGCCGGAGCGAGAAGAAGCCGCTCTGCTTCGGCGGGCATATCGACGTGGTCCCCCTCGGCGCCAAGGAATGGTCGGTCGATCCCTTCGGCGCCGAGATCGTGGACGGCAAGTTGTTCGGCCGCGGCACCACCGACATGAAAGCCGGCGTCGCGTCTTTCGTTCATGTCGCGTTGAAGCTCGCCCGCGAGGACCAGCGCGGCGCGGCGGATGTGGTGATGGCGATCTGCGCGGGCGAGGAAACGGGCTGCGAAGGCTCCTACCATCTGAGCGAGGTCGGCGCACTCGGCGAGGCCGGCGCGATCATCATCGCCGAGCCGACCTCGAATTATCCGATCCTCGGCCATAAGGGTGCGCTCTGGCTGAAGGTGGAAACCGAGGGCGTTACCGCGCACGGCTCGATGCCGGAGTTCGGCGACAACGCGCTCTACAAGGCCGCGCGCTCGGTCACCAAACTCGAGGATTTCGATTTCAACGTCATGCCCCACGAGCTGCTCGGCAAATCAACGCTCAACGTCGGCACCATGCAGGGGGGGCTCAACCTGAATTCGGTGCCCGACCATGCCGAGTTCACCATCGATATCCGGACGCTTCCCGACCAGAACCATGTGAGGATTCTGTCCGGCCTTGAAGGTTTTCTCGGCGATGAAAACACGATCGCGCGCCTGGTCGACGTGGGGGGCGTTCACACGCCGCACACGGATCCCTGGATTCAGGAGATTTACGCGGTGATGGAGCGGGTCCTCGGCGAAAAGATCGAACCGCGCGGCGCACCCTATTTCACCGACGCCTCGGCGCTCACGCCGGCCTACGGGCGGCCACCGACCATCATCCTCGGGCCGGGTGAGATGCACATGGCCCATCAGACGGACGAATATTGCCCCGTCGCGCATATCGAACAGGCGGCCGAGGTCTATGAGATTCTGACCCGCCGCTGGTGCGGCCTCTGAAGCGGCTCCGCCCGTTAGCGACGGCGCAGCCTGTCCGCTGCCGGGGTCGGGCTTTCTGGACTTCCGCTTGGACACGGTGGTACGCTTTCAAGAGACGTGCCGGGCACGATGAGCCATGGCTTTCAGCGGGAGGCTGCCATCATGAAGATCATGATCATCAACCCCAATTCGTCGCAGGAGATGACCGACGCCGATGCCGATGCCGCCCGCTCGGTGGCGCGGGAGGGCACGGATGTCGTGGCGGTCACGCCCGACTACGCGCCGGCCTCGATCGAGTCGTTCTACGACGAGTATCTCTGCGTGCCGGGCGTGTTGAACGAGATCCGCAAGGGCGACCAGCAGGGGTTCGACGCTTACGTGATCGCCTGCTACGGCGATCCCGGCCTGCACGCGGCGCGCGAGATGACCGACAAACCGGTGATCGGTATTGCCGAGGCGTCGCTCTACATGGCCTGTCAACTCGCGGCGCGGGTCGCGATCGTCACGATCATCCCGCGTTTTCGCGTGCCGGTGGAGGACATGGTGGCAGGCTACGGTCTGAGCCACAAGGTGATCGTGCGAACCTCGCCGGTCTATGTGCTCGACGTCGAGAGGGACTATGAAGGCTCGCTCGAAAAGCTGCGCCAGGAATGCTTCCGCGCCCGCGACGAGGACGATGCCGAGGCCATCTGCCTGGGCTGCGCCGGCTTCGCGGAGTTCGCCGACAGGCTCGAGGCCGAGCTCGGCATTCCTGTGCTCGACGGCGTGGTATGCGCCACGAAGACGGCCGAAAGCATCGTCGAGATCGGCCGCAAGACGAGTAAGTACAAGACCTACAGGTTTCCGGAGCACAAGGCATTTAGCGGGATGATGCATCATTTCGGCACGCCTGCTCCGATCGGCAAGGCCGCGGCCGAGTAACCATCGACCGGCGGGCGGGCCAGAAGCGGCCAAAGCCGGGCGACCCCGCAGCACCAGGGAGGCAGAGATGGACGACGGACACCTTCAGAAAAGACATGAGCGTTTTTGCGAGGACGTCGATGCGCGATCGCGCCAAGCCGCAGGGCTGGACCGGCGCCAGTTCATGGCGGCGGCGGGCGCGACGGCGATGGTCACGGCAGCCGGTCTGGCGGCGTCCGAGGCGCGGGCAGCCTTTACGGACCGTGTCGCGGGGATCACCCAAGACGAGCCGATGGAGCTCATCGGCACCGGTGTCTCCGCTCAGGAGCGCTTCTTCAAGCAGTTCGAGGAAATGACTGGCGGGCTCCAGGTCACGGGCCAAGTGGCGAGTCTCGCCGATTCAGTCCAGAAATGGATCACCGGCGGTTACAAAACCTTCTCGATGATCGAGACCAACGCGTTTCGGACGCCGGCGCTCCAGGAAGCCGGCACGATCTCGCCGATCCCGATGGAAAAGATCACCAATTGGGAGTTCGCCGACACGCTGTTCACGGATCCTAACCATGTCGGCGCGGACCACACCAGCGGGTGGCCCGTTGAGATGGTCTTTTGGGACGAAAGCCGCACCGCGTTCAAGATGCTGCCGCAGATCTACAACACGGACGCGTTGGGCATTCTGCCCCACAAATTTGCCGACACCCAGCCCGACCGAAACACGCCCGATACTCTCGGCGTGCTTTACGAAGGCACGTGGCGCGACGTGGACGCGCGCGGCAAGGTGTCGATCCAGAATGAGGATCTGATCGGTCCGCCGCGCGCGGCGAGCTATCTGGTGAAGAATCGCAAGATGGACCCGGCCAAGGTGGGCCTCGGCGATCTCGAGCCGGACGAGCTCAAAAACGTCATCGACTTCCTGATCGGCGCCAAACGGGATGGCGTGTTCCGTGCGCTCTGGACCAACTACGGCGAGGCCGTGAACCTTCTGGCCTCCGAAGAGGTCTGGGGAATCGACTGCTGGAACCCGGTCATCGAAGACGTCAAGAAGCGCGGCATTCCGTGCTGGTATGTCGACGTCTGGGAGGGCACGTCCGCCTGGTACTACGGCATGTGCCTGTCCAGCGAGGCGCCGCAGCCCGAGGTCGCCATGGCCTATATGGATTGGTGTCTCGAGGGCTGGCGCGGCGCCGCCGATGCCGAGCAGGGCTACTATTCGCCTTGCCCCGACACGGCGAAGAAGTACATGACCGACGAGTCATGGCTGAAGTGGTACGAAGGGCGTGGGCGCGACACCGGGCCCAAGCTCCGGCGCCAGTCCAATATCGCCTATTGGATGATCTGGCCGCGCCAAATCACGCTCTTCATCAAGGAGTGGAACCGCTTCCTCGCCGCTTGACCAACGCCTGTCGCACCCCCGTCGGCCATGCCTTCGGGCATGGCGGGGACTGCTCGGGCTTGCGCCCTCAGACCGGCGCTCCCGGCTTCGGGTGGAACGTCCTCGTCTTGGCCTGCGGCCAGGGCGATGGGCTAACACCCGACCAAGCTTGATTTGCTATTTGCCGGGAAGGCTTATTATGATCGGGTTCAGGAAGGGTCCGCCATGTCGTCGGGCCCAAGGAGGACAAGCGTCGCAACACCGAACCAATGCGACGCAACCAGGGAGCGGTTCAATGTCGAGATTAGCAGTTTCACTGGCGGCGGCGCTCATGTTGGTCGGCGGCCTCACCTTGGCCCGGGGGGCCGACGCGGCCTGCGGCAAAGTGACGATCGCCGAAATGACCTGGGCCTCGGCCGGCGTGGCGGCCCATGTCGAAGAGATCATTCTCTCCAAGGGGTATGGCTGCGAGACCGAGGTCGTGCCTGGCGATACGGTGCCCACGGTCACGTCCATGACCGAAAAGGGCGAGCCCGATATCGCACCGGAGGTCTGGATCAATTCCGCGCGCGAGGTCGTCGAGGGGGCCGTGGCCGAGGGCCGCCTCGCGATTGCCGGCGAGATCCTGTCGGATGGCGGCGAGGAAGGCTGGTGGGTCCCGAATTACGTCGTGGAGCAGAATCCGGAGCTGACCACCCTGCAGGCCGTCATCGAGCGGCCCGATCTGTTCCCGGACAAGGAAGAGCCGGGCAAGGGCCGATTCTATACCTGCCCGCCGGGCTGGGCTTGCGAGATCATCAACAATAACCTTTACAAGGCCTATGGCGTGGACGATGCCGGGTTCACCCTGTTCAACCCCGGCTCCGGAGAGGGTCTGGCGGCTGCCATCGCCAGCGCCTATGAGCGCGGTAATCCGATCTTCGCCTATTACTGGGCACCGACCGCATTGCTTGGCAACTACCCGATGGTGAAGCTGGGCGGGATGATGCACGATCCCGAAACTTGGCCGTGCACCATCGACAAGGACTGCGCCGATCCGCAGCCGAACATGTACGCGAAATCGGTGGTCTATACGGTGGTGACCTCCAGTTTCGCGGAGCAGGCGCCGGAAGCCTTCGAGTTCGTCTCCAAGGTCTCGTGGTCGAACGCGTTCCTCAACAGCCTGCTGGCATGGAAGGACCAAAACCAGGCAACGCCGCAGGAAACCGCGGAACATTTCATCAAGAACTATGAGGACGTGTGGAGCGCCTGGGTGCCCGCAGAGGTCGCGGCGAAGGTGACGGCGGGCATGATGTAGCCCGGCAGGCCGGTCAGCCGCATAGTGACGCCGTTCGCGCCGGCCCGCTCCCCCTCCCCAGCCCCGTCACACCGGCCGCAACGCCGGAGCGGGCGCGGGGATCGGGCCGGCGCGACTTCGGCGGAACGGGGATCACCTCGGGGAGCGTAACGCGAGGAGGGTGAGCCGTGACCGACTGGGTCCAGGATTTCCCGACCCTCGACGTAGCCACGCTGCGCTCCGTCCAAAAGTCCATCGACGCGGCATACCGCACATTTTCACGAAATTACGGCGACCCGATCGAGAGCGCTTTCGATCCGCTGCTCTATCTCCTGATTAAATTCGAGTGGCTCTTGCTCAACGCGCCCTGGTGGGTGGTGATCGCCGTCATCGCGGGGCTCTGTTTCGCCGCGAGCCGGCGCGTGCGGCTGACGCTTGGCGTCGCCGCCGCGTTCTTCGTCATCGGCTATCTCGGCATGTGGGACAACATGATGCGCACGCTCGCGATCATCTTCGTCTCCACGCTCATCGCCATCGCGATCGGCATTCCGCTCGGAATCGCGATGTCACGCTCCGATCGGGTTCAGTCGATCTTGACGCCGATTCTAGACGTCATGCAGACGATGCCGATCTTCGTCTATCTGATCCCGGTGGTCATGCTGTTCGGCCTCGGAAAGATACCGGGCTTGATCGCGGTGGTGATCTACGCCGTGCCGCCGGTGATCCGGCTCACCAATCTCGGCATCCGGCTGGTCGACAAGGAGCTGTTGGAGGCCGCCGACGCCTTCGGCGCCGGCACTTGGCGGCGGCTCTTCGGCGTGCAGTTGCCACTCGCGCTGCCCAACATCATGGCCGGCATCAACCAGACCATCATGATGGCGCTGTCGATGGTGGTGATCGCGTCCATGATCGGCGTCAAGGGCCTCGGTCTGCCCGTGCTCCAGGCGGTCACCAACCAGTATTTCGCGCTCGGCCTGTTCAACGGCGCGGCCGTCGTCGGATTGGCGATCGTGTTCGACAGAGTCACGCAGAGCTACGGCCGGCGCATACAGGCCAAGCGGCAGGCATGACCGTGGTCGACGACGAAGGGATCTATATCGGCGGGCTCTACAAGGTGTTCGGCGCCGACCCGGCAGCGATGATGCCGCTCATCCATGACGGCGTTGCCAAGCAGGAATTGCTGGAAGCCCACAGCCACGTGCTCGGCCTGCGCGACATCAATATGAGCGTCACGCCGCGCAGCATCCAGGTGATCATGGGGCTCAGCGGGTCGGGGAAATCGACCCTCGTGCGCCACATCAACCGGCTGATCGACCCGACCGAAGGCGAACTCCGGATCGACGGCGAAGACCTGCTCGCGCTCGATCGCGCGGCGCTCAAGAACCTTCGGCGCTACAGGGTCAGCATGGTGTTCCAGCGTTTCGCGCTGTTTCCCCACCGAACCGTGATCGAGAATGTCGGCTATGGCTTGTCCATGCAGGGGATCGCCCGAGCTGATCGGGCCGCCCGGGCGGGGCAGTGGGTCGAGCGGGTCGGCCTCACCGGCTATGAGGACTCCTATCCGCATCATCTTTCGGGCGGCATGCAGCAGCGCGTCGGTCTCGCCCGCGCGCTCGCCACCGATGCGGAAATCCTGTTGATGGACGAGGCGTTCAGCGCGCTCGACCCTCTGATCCGCTCGGACATGCGGGTCCTGCTCCTGGAGCTGCAGCATGAATTGAAGAAGACCATCGTATTCGTCACCCACGATCTCGAAGAGGCCATCGAGATCGGCGACAGGATCGCGATCCTGCGCGACGGTGAGATCATTCAGAATGGTGATTCCCAGGACATCGTCCTGCGCCCGGCCGATTCCTACATCGCCGAATTCACCAAGAACATCAACCGGGGCCGCGTCATTCGCGTCGGCTCGATCATGGAGCCCGCCCAACCCGACTTGGAGGGGGTGCCGGATTGCCGCTCAGACATGTCGGTGGAGGACGCATTGCCGCTGGTGACCGCGGCGCCTCATGAGAAGGCCCGGGTCGTGGACGGGGAAGGCAAGCCGGTCGGCGCGATTTCGGTCGCCGGGTTGGTTCTCGCCCTCAGCTCAAGCCAGGTTTCGGACCCGGCCGCGCCGCCCGCCAGATAGCCGGTCGTCTTTCCCTATTCGGCCGCGATCGCGCCCTCCAGAGCGGTGGCAAAGTCGGCGCTGCGGCCATAGGCCTCGAGCCCCTCGATGCTGACGAAGCCGTCGCGCAAGTCCGAGCGCAGGGCTTCGTCCGCCCGCTCCTTCGGGTCGCCGTAGCCGCCGCCGCCCGGCACCCGGACCAGGATCTGATCACCGCAGTACAGGCGGATGTTGACGAACTTGGTCGGGCTCACCGTGCCGAAGACCTCCTTGAAGGTGCGGAAATCCTCGTCGCCCACGCGCTTGACGAAAAAGCCGGTCGGCGCGCCAGGGTGGCCTTTCATGAGGCCGAAAGGGCCCTCCGTGATGCGGTCGGTCAGAGCGCTGACGCTGATCTCATCGGCGGTCACCTCGAACTGGCGCCAGCACCCGAGCCCACCGCGCCAGGTGCCTGGCCCGCCCGAATCCGCGCGGATCTCGTATTTAAGGACCCGGAGCGGGAAGCGGGTCTCGAACACCTCGATCGGCGTCGCCCGGATCGTGCTCGCATGGGCGCAGCACAGCGCGGTGTTGCCGTCCTTGCCGAGGCGGCCGCCCCAACCGCCGCCTTCGAGCTGATAGTGGGTCCAGTATTCGCCGGTATCCGGGTGGATCCCGCCGAGCAGCAGATTGCACGCGGTCCCGCCCTCGGCCGCGCCCACCATGTCGGGCACCGCCTTGGAGAGGGCGTGCTGCACCGCGGCGATGATGCGCGGTTGGCCCTCCGTGTTGCCCGCGACGCTCGGCGCGGGAAACACCGGGTTGGCCACCGTGCCGGGCGGCGACACCACCCGGAGCGGCTTGAAGCAACCGCTGTTCAACGGCACCTCGCGGGCGCAGAGGGTTTGCAGCACCGCAGTGCAGCTGGCGGCTGCGGTGGCGACATAGGTCACGTTGATCGGTCCGCGGGCTTGCTTGTCCGATTCGGAGAGGTCGACCACGATCTCCTCGTCACGGATATGCACGGTCGGACGGAAGTAGAAGCGCTTCGTGCTGACGCCGTCGTCCTCGAAATAATCCTCGGCTTTGTAGATCCCGTTCGGCAGTTTCCGGATTTCGTTCCGCATCCACTGCTCGGCGTGGTCCACGAGCGCATCGCAGATCTTCTCGAAGGTGTCGATGCCGAGACGTTCGACCAGCGCACCGAGGCGCTGCTCGGCGGTGTTGAGCGAGCCGATCATCGCGTGGAAGTCGCCCCACGTGGTGTTAGGCGTGCGGTGGTTGGCAAGCGTGATCCGCCAGACGTCCTTCACATATTCGCCGCGCGAAATCAGCTTCACCGGCGGCAGCCGAAGTCCCTCCTGGAACACCTCGGTCGCCGTGCTCGCGAACGAGCCCACCGCCATCCCGCCGATTTCGGCGATATGGGCGATATTGGCGGCGTAGCCGATCAGCGTGTCGCCGACGAACACCGGCTTCATCAGGAGGTGCTCCGGCATGTGGCACTGACCGCGATAGGGATCGTTGTGCACGATCACGTCGCCCCGCTCGATCGGCTCTTCCATCTCCTTCACGCAGAGCGGCACCGTGTGGAGGCCGGCGCAAATGATCGCCGGGTTCATCTCTGCTTGTCCGACCATCCGCAAACGCCGGTCGAACAGGCAGCACGAGAAGTCCCGCGATTCGCTGAAGATCGGCGAATAGGCGGTGCGCACCATGGCGCTTTCCATCTCGTCGCAGATATTGCCGAGGGCGTTGTTGACCACGGTCAGCGTGACCGGATCCCGCTCCGGCGCGAGGCGCCCGGTGCCGAGGGCGGCAGCGGCGGTCTGCGGCAGGCTGACGATGAGGCTGCCGTCCGCGCCGATCTCGACATCGCTCCGCGGCGGGACCAGGGTGGTCGAGTCCATCTCGTCGATGATCGCCGGCCCCCTGATCGTGGTCCCGGTGGGCAGCACGGCCCGGCGATAGATGGGTGTCTCGATCGGCTCGCTGGCGTCGAAATAGATCTCGCGATGGGCATGGGGCTTGCCCGAGCCGGAACCGGGCGCGCGTAAGGTCGCTTCGATGCGCTCCTCGCCCATCGCGATCACCCGCACCTCGGTCATCTCGGCGACCTTGTCGCGGAGCGCGTAGCCGTAGAGCTCCTCGTGCTGGCGATGCAGACCCTCCAGCGCCCGCGCGAACCCGGCATCGTCGAGCTTGAGCGTGTCGAGCTGCACCAGCTCGCCAAAATTCTGGCCCATGTAGCGCATATTGATGAAGCCGGTGACCTGCGCCTCGCCTTCGAGCCCGTCGCGCACGAGCTCGTCGACCGCCTCGCGGGACAGCGCCTCCAATTGCGCGTTCAACTCGTCGAGGTCGACCGCGTCGGAGCGGTGATTGACCGTGCGCGCCCGATCGACCCTGAGGTCGGTCAGCAAGGTGCCAAGGGCGGAGCAGAGGCCCGGGTGAGGCGGGATGACGACCTTCTGCATCTCGAGCGGCGCCGCGACATCGACCGCGTGCAACGGGCCCGCCCCGCCGAATGCGATTAGCGCGTAGTCGCGGTGATCGATACCGCGCTCGACGGTCATCAGCCGGATGGCATCCGCCATGTTCTCGGCGGCGGTCTCCAGGATCGCGCGCGCGGTCTCCACCGGCGTCAAGCCGAGCTTGTCCCCGAGCGCCGCCACCACCTCATGGGCCTTTCCGGCGTCGAGAGGCATCTCGCCGCCGAGGAAATAGTCCGGATCGAGCCGGCCCAGCACGACATTGGCGTCGGTCACCGTCGGCTCGGTGCCGCCCTGGCCGTAGCAGGCGGGGCCCGGATCGGCGCCGGCGCTTCGCGGCCCGACCCGCAACAGGCCGCCGGCATCGAGATAGGCGATCGACCCGCCGCCCGCGCCGATCGTGGTGTAATCGATGAACAGCGCGCTGACCGGCACGCCCCATTCGACTTCGTATTCCGTGGTCGAGCCGAAGGCGCCGTCGGTGACCAGGCCGACGTCGCAACTGGTGCCGCCCATGTCGAGGGTGACGCCGTTGCCGCCCGCATGATCGCGGGCGAAGCGGGCGCCGGCGATGACGCCGCCGGCGAGGCCGGAGAGCAGCAACTGCACCGGCGCATCGCCGGCCGATTCGGCCTGGAGGTGGCCGCCGTTCGATTTCATCAACGAAAGCGGCGCATCGATCTTCGCATCCCGAAGATCGGCCGAGAGTCGGCTGACGAAGCGGTCGATGATCCGCTTGATGAAGGCGTCCGTGATCACCGTCGCGCTGCGCTGATATTCACGCCAAATCGGGCAGACATGGCTCGAGAGCGACACGGGCAGATCGGGGAAGCGATCCCCGAGATAGGCCCCGATCGCCTCTTCATGGCGCGAATCGACATAGGAGAAGAGGAGATTGACCGCCACGGCCCAATCCGTCCCGGGCTCGCTCGCGAACCATTCGCCGATCCAATCGCCGAGCCGCTCCAGCTCGGACTCCGCGAGCTCGATCAGCGTGTTGCCCTTGTGATCGACCCGCTCCTTGATACCGAAGACATGGCGGCGGAGAACCCCGGCGCTGGGCTTTTCCCAAGCCGGGTTATAGGCCTCCTTGCGCGCGATCAGGCCGATGATCGGGACGTCCTGGACGCCGTCCGTCCCGACATAGAGCACCGTTGCGCCCTTTTTCTGCAGCCGGGCGTTGGTGGCGATCGTCGTGCCGAGCACGATGCGGCCGATCTCCTCGGGCGCCAGCGCGCTCTGGTCGAGCGCGGCGAGCGGCGCCTTGGCCGGCTCCCGCGGCGTCGAGGGAACCTTGACGGTGCGAATCCGACCGCTTTGATCGTCGAGGGCGACCAGATCCGTGAACGTGCCGCCCGTGTCGATGCCGACTCTATACATCGGTTGCATCCTTCACGCGTTTCGAGGCGTTTGCCTCGGCGATTTCCGCCATCAAACGGCGCTTCACGCCCGCGCAGCTTTCCTCACAGAATTTCTCGCCGGGAAACTCGTCGTCGGTCCAATATTCGCGCGCCATCATGATGCCGCAGAAGGAGCAATTGAAAATCCGCGTATCGTACCAGGCGAGTGCCATCGGGACCCATTTGCCGCTCATCGTATCCCGTCTCCCAGGTTTTCTCAGGCTTCGGCGAAGGTTCCACGGCTCGCGAAGCGGGTCAACCGCGCTCGACCACGGCTCCCCCGGCGCGTCGCCTACCAGCCGCGCGCCCGCTCGATGATCCTGACATTTTCGAGGCCGTCTTCGGCGCTGACCGTGAGCGGCTCGCCCCGCGCCACCGCCCGCGTGACGTTCTCCACCTGGGCCTTGTAGGTGTCGTGAGCCGCGAGCGCGACGGGGCGCGGTTTGCCGCCGCCCAGCACCGTGGTCAAGGTGCCGGGAAGGCCGACGAAGCCGCCCTCGATCCGGCAATAGCCTTCGGTGCCGAGCAGCTCCATGCCGCCGCCGACGGTGACCGCAAGCGAGGCCGACACCGTGCCGACCGCGCCGTTCTTGAAGCCGATGGTGAGGAAGGCGTAATCGGCGGAGCGGCCGTAAGCCTTGTTGGAAAGATGGCCGTGCACCGTCTTCGCATCGCCCAGATACCAGCGGAGCAGATCAATGAAGTGGGTGCCGACATCGCCGAGCACCCAGACGCCCGATTTCTTGTCGCTCAGCCGCCACCAGTTCCGGGGGACCTCCGGGTAGCGGAAGTGGAACTGACCGTGGACGTGGACCGGCTCGCCGAAGCGGCCCGCCATCCAGTCGGCCCGTAGCGCCTTGAGCTTCGGGTGGTGGCGGCTGTTGTAGCCGATCGTGAGCAGGCGGCCGGCCTTCTTCGCGGCGCGCATCATCGCCCGGCATTCGGCCACCTCGAGCGCCATGGGCTTCTCGCACAGGACATGCTTGCCGGCCTTGAGCGCCGCGATCGCCTGATCCTTGTGGAGGTGGTTCGGGCTCGCGATCCAGACCACATCGATCGCGGGGTCGGCAAGGAAGGCATCGATATCGGTATAGCCCCGGGCCACGCCGTGGCGGGCACAATAGCGCTCGGCATTCGCCCGCTTGGAGCTGAGCACGCCGTTCAGCCGCGCTCCGCGGGCCGCGTTCACCGCCGGGCCGAGAATCATGTCGCTCCAGCCGCGTGTGCCGACCATGCCCCAGCCGATGGGTTTCGACGCCATGCTCTCCACTCCCACGCCCGTGATGCCGAGAGGTGTCCCTCAGCGGCGTTCAAAGCGATGGTATCAGGTCGACGCACCCCCGTCCCGCGAAGCCGGCGCGGCCGGGCCCTAATTGACCGCCGTTCAACGGCGTCCGGTTTTCTGATTTAATGACCGCAGACATTGGGAGGGGCGCGCGCCTCGGCCGAAAGGGGCCGCCCTCTGCGTGTTTCGACGATCGATCGACCAACGACAAACAGGGAGGTGATCATGGGCAACCACTGGAGCAACGATCCGCGCGGTTGGCGGCTGTCACGGCGCGGCTTCATGAAAGGGGCGAGCGCGCTCGCCGGCACGGCCGCGGTCTCCAGCGCGTTCGCGGGGCGCGCCGGCGCTCAGGAGCAGACCCTGAGCTATCTGAGTTGGCCGGGCCACGCGGATCCTTTCATCGTCGAGCCCTTCGAGAAGGAGCACGGCGTCAAGATCGTCAGCAAGGAATATATCGGCGGTGAGCAGATGCTCGCGCTCGTCAATCAGTCGCCGCCGGGTACCTATGACGTGATCCTCTCGGACCGCGAATATATCGTGCAGCTGCGCGATGCCGGCTTCATCGACAAGCTGGACCCGGCGAACTATCCCTTCGACGACTTCTGGCCCGAATTCCAGAATCTGGAGGGCCATTGGCTGGACGGCAATCTCTACTCGGTCATGCAGTCTTTCGGCTATCTCGGAATCGTCTACAACACCGACCAGCTCAGCGCGAAAGAGTGCAGCACCTACGGGGTGATGTGGGAAGAGAAGGTGGCCGGCAAGCTCGGCCACTTCGATTGGTATCTTCCCACCATGGGCTGCCTCAGCCTCTATAACGGCAACAAGGACCCGTTCAACATCGACGACGCGGCGTTCGCGAAACTGCGCGAGACCACCTTCTCGCTCAAGCCGCAGCTCTCGGGCTTCTACGCCATGGCCGACGTGTTCTCCTCGATGACCAACGGCCAGGCCTGGCTCATGCCCGGGATCGGCGAGTGGATCTCGCTCCTTCTCTCGAAGGACGGTCTGCCGGTGACCACCATCATTCCGGACGAGGGCGGCATCCAGTGGACCGAATCGGTCTCGATCGGCACCGGCTCCGAGAAGCCGGATCTGGCCAGGAAGTTCATTCAGTATCTGACCGGTCCGGAAGGGCAGTGGCGCGTGGCCACCAAGTCCTCCTACAACGCCTCGATCCCCAATAAGAAAGGCTGGCAGGCGCTGAACGAGAACGATCCGCAGTCGGCCGAGATGCTGCGGCACCAATTCGACAAGCGGAACGTCATGGACGAATACAAGGACGGCAAGATTCAGCTCCGCAAGACCCCGGTCCAGCAGTCCATCGAGGACTGGTCCGAGGTCTGGAACGAATACAAGAACATCTAGCGTCCGGAGGGGCCGTTCGCACGAACGGCCCCTCCCCTTCGACCCCCGCGGAGTTCGTCCGTCATGGCCGCCGTCGATACCAGTGCCGGCGCCAATCCCGCCGCCGGTCGCGGCGGCAAGGTCGACGGCTATGCGCTCTTCTGGGGGATGCCGCTCGCGCTCTGGCAAGCGACCTTTTTTCTGGCGCCGCTCGGCTTCCTCGTCGTGATGACCTTCTGGTCGGTGGAGAATTTCCGGCTCGAGCCCGATTTCGACACCGTCAACTGGACCAAGATGTGGAGCAAGGGCTATGTGGTCGACACCTACTTGCGGACCCTCGGCTATGGTGCGCTCGCGGCCGCGGTGTCCAGCCTGGTCGCCTTTCCGGCCGCCTATGCGCTCGCCTTCAAGGTCTCTCCTGCGACAAGGCGGCTCGGGATCTTCCTGCTCATCACGCCGTTCTTCACGAGCTATATCGTGCGCGTCTATTCCTGGCAGGCGGTCCTTTCCGAGAGCGGCGTCCTCAACACCTTCTTCGGCTTTCTCGGATTCGGCCCGGTGGAGATGCTGAACACGCTGTTCGGCACCGTGGTCGGCTATCTGACCCTCTGCCTGCCACTGGTGATTCTGCTGCAGCTCTTCAGCCTGGCGAATGTCGATCGCAACCTGATCGAGGCCGCCCACAATCTCGGCTGCGGGCGGATCAAGACGGTGTTTCTGGTGATCGTCCCGTCGGCCAAGGTCGGTTTGATCCTGGCCGCGACCTTCGCCTTCATCCTCTGCTTCGGCGATTTCGTGAGCCCGGTCAGCCTTGGCGGAAGCAAGCCGCCGACCCTCAGCATCCTGATCGTCGACACCGTGAAGCAGGGCAATCACTGGCCGCGCGCCGCGGTGGTCGCGGTGACTATGGTGGTCACCCTGGTCGCCGTCGCCTTTACCGCGCTCTATTTCGCCTATGGCAATCGGCGGGCACGCGGGTGAGCCTCGATCGGATCATCCGACGGGCGCTCGGCGGCTATGTGTTCGTCGTGCTCGGCTTCGTGTTCGTGCCGATCGTGATCAGCTTCATCTTCTCGTTCAACGAAGGCCGCTTTCCGATCCTGCCGATCGAACGGTTCTCGACCGTCTGGTACCAGGCGATCTGGAACGAGGCGCCGGTGACGCGCGCCTTTCGCTTCAGCATCATCGTCGGCGCCTCGGCCGCTTTCATCTCCACCTTCATCGGCTTCGCGACCGCCTACACCGATTTCCGCTATCGCTTCCTCGGCAAGAGCTTCTATCTCGCGCTCGCGTTGCTGCCGCCGACGATCCCGGTGCTGATCCTCGGGCTGACCATGCTCATGTTCCTGGGCCGGGTGAGCCTGGTCGGCGAGCTCCATTCGGTGATCGTCGCCCATGTCGTCTATTGCACGCCGTTCGCCATGGCCCTGATCCGCCTCCGACTCTCGCAGATGGACCCCGATCTCGAGCGCGCGGCCTGGAACCTCGGCGCGAACAATTGGCGTGCGATGCGCGACGTCATCCTGCCCTTCACCCTGCCGGCGATCCTCGCGGCCCTGTTCCTCACCGCCGCGGTCTCGTTCGACGAGTTCATGATCGCGTTCTTCGTGGGCGGCGTGAACGAGACGCTGCCTGTGCGCGTGCTCAACATGATGCAGGGCCAAGTCAGCCCGCGGATCAACGCCGTGGGCAGTTTCGTGTTCGCGATCTCCATGACCCTCGTGATCCTCGCGCAGATCTTCCTGCTGACGCGCCGCGGCGGCGGCCGCGTCACGGCGCCGGTCTAGGGTGGGAGCGATGTCCGACGCCTTGCTCGTTCTCGACCGGCTGACCAAGCGCTTCGGCGAGCATGAGGCCGTGAGCGGTGTGAGTTTGGAGATCACACGGGGCGAGTTCATCGCTCTGATGGGTCCGTCCGGATGCGGCAAGACCACGACGCTGCGCATGATCGCGGGCCTCGAGGAGCCGAGCGAAGGCGAGATCCGCCTCGACGGCAAGCGGGTCAACGAGCGCAAGCCCTGGGAGCGCGACACGCCGATGGTGTGGCAGAGCCTTGCGCTCTTCCCCTATTTGAGCGTCCTCAAGAATGTCGAATTCGGCCTCAGGATGCGCAAGGTCTCGGCCAAGGAACGCCGGCGGCGGGCGATGAAATGGCTCGAGCAGGTCGGCATCGCGCGCTTTGCGAACCGGAACATCGCGCAGCTCTCGGGCGGCGAGAGGCAGCGGGTCGCGCTCGCCCGCGCGCTGGTGACCGAGCCGCAGATTCTCCTGCTCGACGAGCCGCTGAGCGCCCTCGACGCCCATCTCAGAGTCCTCATGCAGTCCGAGATCACCCAGTTGCAGCGCCAGCTCGGCATCACCTTCGTCTACGTGACCCACAACCAGTCGGAAGCCTTCGCCATGGCAAGCCGCGTCGCGATCATGGACGAGGGCCGCATCCAGCAGGTCGGCGCGCCGCGCGAGGTCTATCGCGCGCCCGCCAACCGCTTCGTCGCCGAGTTCATCGGCACCAACACCATCATCGAAGGGCGAATCCGGGCCGGGGCCGGCGCGCGCATCACGGTCGAGACGATCCACGGCGATTTCGAGGCCGCGGCGCCGGCGGACCGAGCGCTCGCGCCGGGCGATGCGGTCAATCTGGTGGTCAGCGCCGACCGCGTCGCTCTGCCCGCGCAGGCCGGGGCGCACGCCAACGCGATCTCCGGCACCGTGATCAGCGAAGAGTTCATCGGCTCGGTGGTGACGCTTCACCTCGATATCGGCGGGGGCGCGGTGTTTCGCGTCCAAAAGCAGGCGCACGAGCTCGACACCATCGAGATTGCACCGGGCCAGTCGTTGAGCGCATCCTGGCGCGCGGAGGACACTTACGTCCTGCCAGAGTGACCGGAGAACGCCGAAACACTGGGAAGGCCGAGAACATGTCGATACTGATACGCGGTGCGACCATCGTCGCGATGGACGCCGAGCATGGCAGCGCACCCTTCGAAGGCGACATCCTGATCGAGGACGACCGCATCGCCGGGATCGGGGCCGTCGCCGCCGATGTCCAGGCCGAGCGCGTTATCTCCGGACGCGACAAGCTGGTGATCCCGGGCCTCGTCAACGGCCACATCCACACGCCGGAAGCCTTCGCCAAGGGGCGCTACGACAATCTGCCGCTCGAGCTGTGGATGACCCTCGCCTACGGCATCCTCGGCACCGCCGAGCTCACCCCGCGCATGATCTATCTGCGCTCCGCGCTTTGCGCCATGGACGCGATCAAGAGCGGCGTCACCTTTTTCTCCGACGACATCCTCGAGTTCCCGCTCCAATCCATGGAGAACATGGGCGCCGTGTTCCAGGCTTATGAGGATGTGGGGTTGCGCGCCTCGATCTCGGGTCATGTGATCGATCGCAAGCTGCCCGACACGATCGTCTATTTGAACGACCTTCTGCCGGGTGAGCTGAAGCGCGAGATCGACGAGCAGGTGCCGCCGTCGGTGGATGAGTACACCGCGTTCTGCGCCGAGGCGCTCTCGCTCTACCATAACCGGGCCGGAAGGCTCCGCTTCATGCCGGCGCCCTCGGGCCCCCAGCGCTGCACCGAGGAACTCATGGAGGCGACCGACGCCTTCGCCCGCGCGAACGGCGTCCCGTTTCACACCCACATTCTCGAATCGAAGGTGCAAGCGGTCACCGGCAAGGAGTTCTATGGCAAGACGCTGATTCGCTACATGCATGATCTCGGCCTGCTCAACCGGAACACCACCATCGCCCACGGCGTCTGGCTGACCGACGAGGACATCGAGCTGATGGGCGAGGCGCGCTGCTCGGTGGTTCACAATGCGCTTTCGAACCTCAAGCTCGGCTCCGGCATCTGCGCCGTCCGCCGTCTGCTCGATGCCGGGGTTAATCTCGCGCTCGGCTCGGACGGCATCTCGACCAGCGACACGCCCCGCATGTTCAGCGTGATGCAGTGTGCGGGCCTGATGCACAACATCTCCTCGCCGGATAACGCCTATTGGCTCGACGCCCATGAGGTGCTCCATGCGGCGACCCTCGGCGGCGCCTACAGCGTCCTCCTGGAAGACGAGATCGGCTCGCTGGAGCCGGGCAAGCGCGCCGACATGGTGATCCTCGACCTGCGCAACGCGAATTTCACGCCCCTCAACGACGTGCGCAATCATCTCGTCTATTGCGAGAACGGAAGCTCCGTCGAGACCGTGATCGTCAATGGCGAGATCATGGTCGAGGACGGCAGGCTCACCCGGGTCGATGAAGAGGAGCTGATGGACGAGCTGCGCGACATGATGCCGACGATCAGGGCCGATCAGGAGCGTCTTGAGGCCAAGAACAAGGCGTTCATCCCGCCGCTCGCGGAAGTCTGGCGGCGCTGCGCCGAGACCGACATCGGGATCAACCGCTGGGGCAGCGACAACCAGCCGCGCTGGCCGACCAACCGGTAGTCGCATGCCGGCTCAAGCAAGGGAGGATCGGCGATGACTCGATCCGTGCGTATCGCCGAGATCACCTGGACCGACTATGACCGCCGGGTGCGCGAGGAGCGGCCGGTGGTGATCCTCCCGGTGGGATCGCTGGAGCAGCATGGGCCGCATCTGCCCATGAACTGCGACGCACTGATCCCGACCGCGCTTTCCGAACGGGTCGCGGCCCGCACCGGCGCCCTGGTCGCGCCGACCATCTGCTATGGCTACAAGTCGCAACCGAAATCGGGCGGCGGGAATCATTTTCCAGGCACCACGAGCCTCGACGCCGAGACCCTGATCCACACCGTGCGCGACGTCATCGGCGAGTTCGCCCGCCACGGCGTGCGCCGGATGGCGCTGGTCGACGGGCACTACGAGAACAACATGTTTCTGGTGGAGGGCGTCGACCTCGCGCTGCGCGGGCTCCGGCGCGACGGCATCCACGACATGCGAATCGCGAAGCTTCCCTATTGGGAATATGTCACCGAGGAGACCCTGCGCCTCGCCTGGCCCGAGGGCTTTCCGGGATGGCCGCTCGAGCATGCCGGCGTCATGGAGACCTCGGTCATGCTGCACCTGCACCCGGCGCTCGTGACCATGGAGGCCGCGCCCGCCCATGCGCCGGCGGACTTCCCGATCCACGACGTCTATCCGACCGATCCCGCGCTGGTGCCCGCGACCGGCGCGCTCTCGCCGTCTGCCACCGCCAGCGCGGAAAAAGGCGAACGCTTCGTCGCCGACTATGTCGACGGCATGGCGGCCGCCCTGGTCGAGGTATTCGGGCCGAAGGAACAGGCCGTCGCGGCCGAGTAGTGGGCCAGCCAGCGGAGGCAACCGCCGATGAGCCACGGGTTCTACGAACCGATCAGCGGCATGGAGATGCCGCGCTTCAGCGCCGTGCCGACCTTCATGCGGCTGCCCCACGTCACGGATTTCGCTGCCGTCGACATCGCGCTGGTCGGCGTGCCTTGGGACGGCGGCACGACCAACCGGGCCGGCGCCCGACACGGCCCGCGCGAGATCCGCAACATGTCGAGCCTGATGCGGCGCGCCCACCATGCGCTCGGCATCTGCCCCTACGAGCTGTGCCGGGTCGCTGATTGCGGCGATGCCAGCATCAACCCGGTCGACCTGACCGACACGATCCAGCGCATCGAGCGCTTCTTCACCGACCTGCACCGGGCCGGTGCGGCACCGCTCTCAGCCGGCGGCGATCATCTGATCACGCTGCCGATCATGCGCGCCATCGCCAAGGACCGGCCGGTCGGCATGATCCACTTCGACGCCCATTCCGACACCTGGGACAGCTATTTCGGCGGCTACACCCTGACCCACGGCACGCCCTTCCGGCGCGCCGTCGAGGAAGGCCTGCTCGACCCGAAACGAACCATTCAGATCGGTATTCGCGGCTCGGTCTATGACGGACACGACATGGACTTCGCACGGGACGCCGGCATGCGCGTGGTCACGATCGAGGAATATTTCGCGCTCGGCTGGGAGAAGGTGGTCTCCGAGGCCCGCTCGGTGGTCGGCGACGGGCCGACCTATATCAGCTTCGACGTCGACGGGCTCGACCCGGTCTATGCGCCCGGCACCGGCACGCCCGAGATCGGCGGCTACTCGACCTATGAGGCGCAACGCATGGTTCGCGGCGCGCGCGGCCTGAACCTGATCGGCGGCGACGTGGTCGAGGTCGCGCCGCCGTTCGACCCGAGCGGCAACACCGCGCTGGTCGGCGCCACCATGATGTTCGAGATACTCTGCGTGCTCGCAGAAGCGGTCGCGGGCCGGAACCGATGACGGAGGAACCGAAGATGAACGACACGGACCATATGCGCCGCGCGATCGCCCTCTGCAAGGAGAAGATGGAGGCCGGCAGTGGCGGCTATTGCGCGACGATCATCGTGCGCGACGGCACGGTGATCGGCGAAGGGTGGAACAATGTGGCCGAGAACCACGACGCGACCGGTCACTGCGAGATCAACGCGATCCGCGACGCCGGCCGGCGCACCGGGAGTTGGGATCTGTCCGGCTCGACGCTCTACACGACATGGGAGCCCTGCGTGATGTGCGCGGCCGCGATCTGGTGGGCGCGGATCGACCGGGTCTTCTACGGCAATCTCCTGTCCGACGCGGCCGGGTTGGGCATCGACATCGGCGCCCTCGAGACCGAAGTCGCGACCCCGACGGAGCAGCGCAACCGCCCCTACCAGCGCCTGCTCGGGGACGAGACCTTCGCCGTTTTCAAAGAGTGGTGGGACAAGACCGGGCCTGCGCTGATCTAAGCCGATCATCGCCCTCGTAGCGGCCTGCGCGGCCATGACCAGGTCGATTCTCGGACGGTTTCGCGCGGATCAGCGAGAAAAGAGCGCCCCATTCCGGATCGAAACGGACCGCTCCCTCCCAAAAGAAAAAGGCTCAGTCGCCCCCGGCTGAGCCCTTAGCCCTTCGCCTCTCTTCCGCCTGACGCCAGCGTCCGATCAGCTCGGGCCACCCTCCCAACGCTCGCTCCGTTCGGCTCCCGAAGCGTCCACTGAACCTCACGAGCGCCAAGGATCATTGAATAGAACTGCCTGGCACATGACAAGAAAAAAGCGATCGTACATGCAAAAAATTGTGGATGAATTCTGTGGATAACTCCGTTAAAACCTGTTGAAGACAATAATAGCTCATTCCATCTCAGCTATTTAAAAAATTTTCGCTTGGGGCTGCGGCGCTTTCGCGAGACATGCCGCCCGGCTTCGGCAATAATCGGCAGCGCAGGCGGAGGGGTCGGGCGACATTCCAGTGCGAGGGTCGATTCAGGCGGCGCGCGCGCAGTTGCGGTCGGTATTCGGGTTGCATGACTTCCGGCCCGGGCAGGAGGCGGTGATTGCGGCGCTACTCGCCGGCGAGGACGTGCTGGCCGTCATGCCGACCGGCAGCGGCAAGTCGCTCTGCTACCAGCTGCCCGCTCTGCTCGACGAGGGGCTGACCGTGGTGGTCTCGCCGCTGATCGCGCTCATGCGCAACCAGGTCGCGCAATTGCGCGCGGCGGGCGTAGCGGCGGCAGCCCTCAATTCTTCCAACACCCCCGACGAGAATCGCCGGGTCATCGAGATGGTGCGCGACGGGCAGCTCGCGCTGCTCTACGCCGCGCCCGAGCGCCTGCTGCAGCGGGAGACCGTCGCGCTCCTACGCAGGGCCCGGGTGCGGCTGCTCGCGATTGACGAGGCTCATTGCATCTCCCAATGGGGCCACGATTTCCGGCCCGACTATCTGGGACTCGGCGCCCTGCGCGCCGCGCTCGACTCCGTGCAGTTGATCGCGCTGACCGCGACCGCGGATGCCGCGACCCGGGCGGACATCGAGCGCCGGCTGTTCGCCGGCGCGCCGCGGATCTTCGTCCATGGCTTCGACCGGCCCAACATCAAGCTCGCGATGCAGCCGAAGCAGAACGCGAACCACCAGATTCTGGCGTTCCTCGGCGGTCACGCGGGGCATAGCGGCATCGTCTATTGCGCTTCGCGAAAGCGAACCGACGCGCTGGCCGGCGTCCTCGTCGCCAAGGGCCTGCGCGCCGTGCCTTACCACGCCGGCATGGAGAAGGCCGCCCGCGACGCCAATCAGGACCTGTTCCTGCGCGAGGACGGGGTCGTCGTGATCGCGACGGTCGCGTTCGGCATGGGTATCGACAAGCCGGACGTGCGTTTCGTCTGCCACGCCAACATGCCGCAGACGATCGAGAGCTACTACCAGGAGATCGGGCGCGCCGGCCGCGATGGATTGCCGGCCGAGACACTCACGCTCTACGGACTGGACGATATGAGGCTGCGGCGCGTGCAGATCGAGGGGAGCGAGGCCTCGGAAGAAAAGAAGCGCATCGAGCATCAGCGGCTGACCGCGCTCATCGCGCTCTGCGAGGCGCCGCGCTGCCGGCGCCAGACGCTGCTCGCCTATTTCGGCGAACGGTCCGAGGCGTGCGGGCATTGCGACCTCTGCATCGACGGGATCGAGGTCGTCGACGGGAGCGTCGATGCGCAGAAGCTGCTTTCCGCGGTGGCGAGGACCGGCGAGCGCTTCGGCACCGAGCACATCATCGCTCTCGTCCGGGGCGAGCAGACCGAGCGCATTCGCCGCTTCGGCCACCACCATCTGCCGACCTTCGGGGTCGGCGCGGACCGGAGCAAGGCCGACTGGCGCGGCATTTTCCGCCAGCTCTACGCCGCCGGCTGCCTGACCCTCGAGATCGAGGACTATGGCCGCTGGACTATAACCGACAAGGGCCGCACGGTGATGCGGGGCACATGCCGGCTCGAGATACGCCGCGACGCCGCGCCGGCGCCCAAGGCCAGACGCGCGCGCGGTGTCGAGGCGGCTCCGCTCGCGGCTACGCGCCTCTCGGTCGCGGACGAGGCGCTCCTCGAGGCGCTCAAGGCGCTGCGCCGCCGCCTGGCGGAGCAAGAGAACGTCCCGGCCTATGTCATCTTCCCCGATCGCACTTTGATCGAACTTGCCAATGCCCGCCCGACGACACGGCCTGCCATGCATGCGGTGCACGGCGTGGGCGCGGTCAAGCTCGAGAAATATGGCGATGCCTTCCTCGCGGCCATCGCGGCGGCGCCCGAGCAGGCCGTGCCGGCTTAGAACTCAGACCGCCGGCAGGACCTCGCGTCCGAAGAGATCGAGCTGCGCAGGCAGCTCGTCCGAGGGGACGATACAGAGCACGACCGAGGTCGAGCCGGCGGCGAAGAGGGCGTCGATGCGCGCGACGCAGTCGGCGGGCGTGCCGGCGATCGCGAGCCAGTCGAGCCACTCGTCGGGCATTTGGGCCTCGAGCGCCGCCCGGCCGCCCTCGGCAAGCATCGCGGCGAGCGCGTCGTTCGCGCCATAGACCTCAGTTATAAGAGTCGGACCCATGGCCTCCAGATAGAACGCGGCAACAGCACGCAGCTTGCGCCGCGCCGCGGCGCGGTCGCGCCCGACGCAGGCCAGCGCGTAGGTCACGATCTCGAAGCCGCCCGGCCGCCCGGCCGCCGCGCGGGCCTCGGCAATGCGCGCGGCGACGGTCTCGACATAGGCCGGGCCCGCGAGAACCGAGATCAGAAGCCCGTCCGCGATCTCGGCGCAGAGGTCGACCGATTTGGGGCCGACCACGGCGGTCAGGACCCGGAGCGCAGGCGCCGGATGGGTCAATGCGACGGCGTCATAGCCGTAATAGGCGCCTTGCTCGGTCAATGAGTCGCCTCGGGTGAGGCGCTTGACGCCGGTCACGGCTTCGCGCATCGAGGTGAGCACCGATTTCGGCGTGAGCCTCATCTGCCGCACCCAGGCGGGCACGCCGTGGCCGATACCGAGCCGGTCGAAGCGATCCGGATAGGCGCCGGCGAGGGTCGCGGCCTCCATCGCGGCGACCGCCGGATGGCGCACGCGCGAGGAGATCGCGCCGATCCCGACCTTGATTCGCGTCGTCGCGCCGAGCGCGATCGCCGCGCTCGCGAAGCCGGAGATCATGAAATAGTCCTCGGCGAACCACAGCTCGTCGAAGCCCGCGTCCTCGACCCGCCGGCTCATCTCCACGAGCCTGTCGGGCGGCGTGTCGCCGAGGATGAAGACTCCGATCGGTCGGCGATTGGCGGCCATGATACGTCTCCGTCGCGTGATCTGCTGCGGCGGAGGGTAGCGCGGCCGAGGCGTCGCGACGAGCGGGATCGGCGCACCGACGAGCGGCGCTCCGGCCGTGATGCGCCACCTTTCCCTGCGCCGTCGCCCAACCGTTTGG
This sequence comes from Alphaproteobacteria bacterium, assembly GCA_965248825.1. Classification (GTDB taxonomy): domain Bacteria; phylum Pseudomonadota; class Alphaproteobacteria; order UBA828; family UBA828; genus WTGU01. The sequence goes on from CBDFKL010000006.1 coordinate 867,485, forward strand.
ACTCAATCACGGAATCGAGGCGCGGCGCGGTGTACTAAAGTGCTTGCTTCGGAGAATCGGGCGCGCCATATACGGGACACCTGCCCACAAGGAAAGGAGGTGATCCAGTGTCTGAATGTTATGAACCTCGATCGGCGGACGCCGTGACCTGGGTCTCACCCTTAGATGAGATCCGCACCTGAGGGTGCCGCTGCGATCCGCGGATCGCGGTCTGACAAGGAAGGGTCGCCCCGGACGGGCGGCCCTTCCATCGTTTCGGGGCTCCGTGGACGGGCTATGCCTACGCGGCCGGCATGAGCGAGTATCGGGCGAGCCCGCCCATCGCCGGTCCCCCTGGCGGGTTTTGGCGGCGCCTTGCCGCCTGGCTCATCGACGGGGTGGTCATCCTGGTGGGATTTTTCCTCGTCGGGATCTATCTGTGGCCCGATCTGGTCGAGACCACGGCTCTGGTCAGCGAGGTCGACGGCGCGCGCTTGCAGACCGTGCGCTATGCGCCGACAAAGATCGGTGCGGTCGTCCTCGGCATCGCCGTCTGGGCCTATGCGGCGCTCCAGGAGTGCGGGCCGCGCCAGGCGACGCTCGGCAAACGGATCCTCAGGCTGCGCGTCACCGGACTCGACGGCGGTCGCGTCTCGCTGCTCACGGCGAGCTATCGAAGCTGGCCGCGCTGGCTTCCAGGGATCATGGGTGTGGTCGGTATTCTCGACGCCGTCGTCGCGCTGATCGCGTTGGCCGCGTGCATCGCGGTTGCCTTTACTCCGCGCAAGCGGGGCTTGCACGACATGATGGCGCGGTGCCTGGTGGTGCGCCAGCCGCCGGCGGCCCCGTAGCGAGCCGAGGATGGCGATGGCGCTCGCGCGGTGCGGGCTTTTGCGCCATCATCGGACGGCGAGGCGGAAGAAGCGAAGCCATTGAACGCTGGGAGAAGAATCGATGGCCGTTGAGCTGACGAACGAGCGGGTCTGTTACATCGATGGCGAGATCGTGCCGGAAAGCCGCGCGACGGTCTCGTTTCGCGATCGGAGTTTTCGCTATGGCGACGGCGCGTTCGACACGACGCGCACCTTCGGACACCGGATCTTCAAACTCGAAGAGCATATCGTCCGCTTTTACAAGAGCCTCTGCTACTTGCGGATCGACCCCGGTATGCCGCCCTCGGAGATGAAGCAGCACACCGAGGAGGTGCTGGCGCGCAACCTCCATTTGCTGGGCCCCGACGAGGACTATTGGGTCACCCAGCGGATCTCGCGCGGCGTCGAGCCGGTAGGCGGCGACGTTCACGGCTCAGGCGGGCCGACCGTCATCATCGAATGCACGCCGCTCCCGCTTGTGCAGCGCGCCCATTATTTCCGCGACGGGATCCCGCTGATGATCCCCTCGACGCGCCGCGCCGCGCCGGAGGCGCTCTCGCCCAGGGCCAAGACCCATAACTATCTCAACCTCATCATCGGCCATGACGAGATCCGGCGCAGGGACTCGAACGCCTGGGCGCTGCTCCTCGACCACAACGGCAATCTCTGCGAGGGGCTCGGCTCCAACATCTTCCTCGTCGACCACGGCGTGCTCTACACGCCGCAGGATCGCTACGTGCTCTGCGGCATCAGCCGCGAGACCGTGATATCGCTCGCGCGCGAGGCCGGGATCGAGGTGGTGAAGACCGACCTCGACCTCTATGACGCGCATGCCGCCGACGAGGCCTTCATCACCTCGACAAGCTTCTGCATTTGCCCGGTCGCCGCCATCAACAACGTGCCGTTCGCCGAGCGGGGCATTCCCGGCCCGCTCACCGAGCAGCTCACGAAGCAGTACAGCGAGTTCGTCGGCTTCGACTTCGTGGCCCAATATTTGAAGCACCTGCATTAGGAGGTCGTCTCCATGCTGGAGATCGTCAAGCCGGGCCTCGAGACCAGCATCCAGGATTTTCCCGGCCGCATCGGCTATTGGAATCAGGGCTTTCCGCCCTCGGGTCCGATGGACATGTGGTCATTCCGTCTCGCCAACCTCGTGGTCGGCAATGACGAGGGCGCGCCCGGGCTCGAGGCCCAGTTCATGGGACCGACGATCCGCTTCCAGCGCGACGGCGTCATCGCCATGACCGGGGCCGACATGCGCCCGACCATCGACGGCGACGCCGTCCCGTTGTGGGAAAGCATCGCGGTCAAGGCGGGGCAGACCCTTGTGATGGGACCGGCGGTCGCTGGCGCACGCGGCTATCTCGCGGTCGCCGGCGGCATCGACGCCCCGGCATGGCTCGGCTCGGCCTCGACCTTCCACAAGGCAGGCATCGGCGGGCTGGACGGGCATGCGGTCAAGGCCGGACAGATCCTCCCGGTGAAGGAGGCCGACGGCACCGCGGGCCGGCGGGTCGCGGCGCGCGCGCGCCCGCGCTTCGCGACGGAAAAGACCTGGGACGTCGAAGCGGTGCGAGGGCCCAACGACGACTGGATCGACGATGCCGGCCATGAGCAATTCAAGGCCACCGCGTGGAAGCTCGAGGCACGCAGCGACCGCACCGGATATCGCCTCCAGGGGCCGGACTGGACCTTTACCGAAAAGGCCACGAACAAGCTGCCGGAGCATGGCGACTTTCCCTCCAACATCATCGATCAGGGTTATCCGCTCGGCGCGGTCAATCTTGGCGGCCAGACGCCGATCATCCTGATGAACGACGGGCCCAGCATGGGCGGGTTCATATGCCCCTACACGGTACCGTCCGCCGCGTTCTGGAAGCTCGGCCAGATGAAGCCCAACGAGTTCATCATGTTTCGCGAGGTCTCAGTCACGCACGCACAGTCGCTGCGCTCTGCGCTCGACGAGACCTGCACGCTCGACAGCATCGAACAGGGGGAGGCCAGTTGATGGCGGAGGAGATTCTGACCCAGGCACCGGGCAATGTGTGGAAAGTCCTCGTGAAGGAGGGCGATTCGGTGAAGGCCGGCGACACGCTGTTCATCCTCGAGGTCATGAAGACCGAGGTGCCCCACGACGCCGAGAGCGACGGCGTGGTGAAGAAGCTCCACGTCAACGAAGAAGACGCCGTCGACGTCGGCCAGCTCGCGGTCGAGATCGAATGAGCCGGGCGGCGGCTACCGCCCGAGGATCATATCCGCGCCCTTCTCGCCGATCATGATGGTCGGCGCGTTGGTGTTGGAGCTCGTCACCACCGGCATGATCGAGGCGTCGATCACCCGTAGGCCCTCGACGCCGATGACGCTCAGAGACGGGTCGACGACGGCCATCTCGTCGATGCCCATCTTGCAGGTGCCGACCGGGTGATAGGACGGCAGAGTGTATTGCCGGAGATAGGCTTCGAGATCCGCGTCGCTCCGAACCTCGGGCGACGGTAGGCACAGCCCCTGAAAATGCGGTTTGAAGGCCGCGCTTTCGAAAATGGCGCGCGAAATCCGGCAGCCGTCGATCATCCGCTTCACGTCGTCCTCGTCGCCGAGGAGGTTTGAGAAGATGCGCGGCGGCTCGCTCGGGTCGGGCGAGCGGAGCGCAAGCGCGTTGCGGCTTTTCGGCCGGCAGACATTGATCGGGATGGTGACACCAGGGCGCTCGAGGAGGGCGATGCCGTCCGGCCCGAAGGCGTATCCGGTTGGCACGAAGTGGAGCTGGATATCCGGGCGGTCCTCCTCCTCGGGCCGGGTCCGAATGAACGCCACCGCCTGGGCGATCGGGCTCGCGGCGGGTCCCTTGCCGCGCAAGAGCCAGTCGAGGCCGTGCTTCACATAGCTATAGGCCGTGACCTCGGTGTTGTAGGTGCTGACGTCGACATAGCCGCTCACCCAGGCGACCGGATGCTCCTGGAGGTTTTGGCCGACCCCGGGGGATTCGGCGACCACCGGGATCCCGAGCTCCGAGAGATGGGCGCCCGGTCCGACCCCGGAGCGGAGCAGAATCGCGGGCGAGGCGATGGCGCCGGCGGAGAGGATGATCTCGCCCTCCACCGGTTCCTCGCGGCGCTCGCCGTTCCGGCTGTAGCAGACCGCACGCGCGCGCTTACCCTCGAAGAGCACGCGCTCGACCCGCGCCTCGGTCTCGACGCGGAGGTTCGCGCGGCCACGGATCGGCTTGAGGTAGGCGCGTGCCGTGCTGTTGCGGCGGCCGAAGCGGATCGTCCCCTGATTAGGCCCGACGCCCTCCTGGCGTTCGCCGTTGACGTCCGGATTGAAGGAGATGCCGAGCTCTTGCGCGGCCTCGCAGAAAACGCGGACCAGCGGATGAGGCGTCGGCACGTCCGAGACACGGAGCGGCCCGTTGTCGCCATGATATTCGCTCGGGCCGAGGGGGTTGGTTTCCATGCGCTTGAAATAGAGCAGAACGTCGTGATGGCTCCACTCGCCGGTATTGCCGATCAGGCGGGCCCAGTCGTCATAGTCCTCATGCTGGCCCCGCAGATAGATCATGCCGTTGATCGAGCTGGAGCCGCCGAGCACCTTGCCCCCCGGCCACATATTGTCGCGTCCGTCGAGAGAGGGGTCCGGCTCGCTCATATACATCCAATTGAACCGCGGGTTCAGGATCGCCTTGATCTCGCCGGCGGGAATCCGGATCAGCGGCGAAGAGTCGGGACCGCCGCCTTCAAGCAGCAGCACCTTGTTTTCGGGCTTGGCGGAGAGCCGGTGCGCGAGCACGCATCCGGCCGAGCCCGCGCCGACGATGATGTAGTCCCACGCCATCCGTCCCTCCCCGACACCATGCGCGATGCCCGCAAGCGTAGCACCTGCCGGCCCTCTGTCGATGAATCGTGACTTCGCATCGCTGAGAGCCCGGTTGAGAGCCGCTCCGTTCCATGCGACAAGGCCGGAGCGATAGCCGGAGGCGCGTTGTGCGAGTCCTGGTGCTGGGCGCCGGCGTGGTCGGCACGGCGGCAGCCTATTTTCTGAACGAGGCCGGCCACGAGGTCACCGTGGTGGAGCGGCAGGCGGGGGCCGGCCTCGAGACCAGCTTCGCGAACGGCGGCATCGTCAGCGCCTATACCGCCCGGCCCTGGGCCCATCCCGAAGTGCCCTCCATGCTGATCAAGTGGTTCGGGCGTGAAGATGCGCCCTATCTGTTTCGCCTCCGCCCCGACCTCGCGCAATGGCGCTGGGCGCTTCGCTTTCTCAGACAATGCACCCGGACGCGCTTCGAGCACGCCCAGCGGATCGCGCTGCGGCTCTCGACCTATAGCCATGAATGCCTCACGACGCTCCGCGAGAAGGAGGGGCTTGCCTACGATCAACGCGCCGAGGGCGTGCTCCATCTCCATCGCGACGCGGCGGCGCTCGACGCGGCCTACGCCTATGAGACCCGCCTCGCGGATACGCGATTCCACCCGGAGCGCCTCGATCGGGACAGGCTGCTCGAAACTGAGCCGGCGCTGCAGCAAACGGCGGACCGGTTCGCGGGCGCGCTGTTCTTTCCGCGAGACGAATCGGGCGACGCCTACAAGTTCACCGCGGGCTTGGCCGAGGTCGCGGCAGCCAAAGGCGTGACCTTCCGCTTCGGGGAAACCGTGCGGCGGCTCGTCGGCGACCGCCGGGCGGTGACGGGCGTCGAGACCGACCGAGCCACGATCGAGGCCGATGCGGTGGTCATGAGCCTCGCCAGCTACAGCCCGCTCTTTCTCAAGCGCCTCGGCATCCGGGTGCCGATCTACCCGCTCAAGGGCTATTCGGTGACCATCCCCACCGAGGGCTACAACGGCGCGCCGACCCATGGCGTTCATGACGGCCACCGACGCATCGTCATGAGCCGGCTCGGCGACCGCCTGCGCTGCGCCGGCACCGCCGAGCTCGACGGCTACAACAGGACGATACGCCCGGACCGGGCCAAGGCCACCCTGGATGCCGCCATGGCCGTATTCCCGAGCTGCGGCGATCCGAGCAAGGCGCAAAGCTGGATCGGCTTCCGGCCCATGACGCCGGACTGCCTGCCGATTCTCGGCGCGACCGCGGTCCGCGGGCTCTACATGGACACCGGTCACGGCAGCACCGGCTGGACCTATTCGTCCGGGTCCGGGCGGATCATCGCCGACATCGTCTCGGGGCGGGAGCCCGCGATCGACCTGAGCGGCCTGACGGTGGATCGATTCTAACCCGCGGGCCGCGCCGGTGAGCACGATCGAGATCCTCTGGACCGGCCTCGCTTCCGCAGGCGGCGCGGTGTGGCTCTGCATTCTCGGACTGCCCTGGCAGCCCTGGCGCAACCGCGAGCGGCTGGAGCCCGAGCCCGCGACCGCGGAGGCCGACCTCGGCGGCATCACCGTCCTGATCCCCGCGCGCGACGAGGCGGCGGTGATCGGCGATACCCTGATCGCGCTCGGACGCCAGGGCCGGGGCTTGCGCGTGATCCTGATCGATGACCAATCGGGCGACGACACGATGGAGCGGGCGCAGCGGGCAGCGCCGGCATCGCTCTCCCTCGAGGTCCGCCGCGGCGCACCGTTGGCCGAGGGATGGACCGGCAAGCTGTGGGCCCTCGAGCAGGGGCGCGGTCGGGTCGAGACGCCGCTCACCCTGTTGCTGGACGCCGACATCGCGCTCAAGCCGGGGATGATCGCGGCATTGCTGCGGAAGAAGGAGAGCACCGGCGCGGCCCTGGTCTCGCTGATGGCGGCGCTGCGGATGGCAAACGGTTGGGAAAAGCTCTTGATGCCCGCCTTCGTCTATTTCTTCCGCCTGCTCTATCCCTTCGGTCTCGCGAACGGAAAGAGCCGCCGGTTCGCCGCGGCTGCCGGCGGCTGCATTCTCGTGGAAACCGCGGTCCTCGCCGAGATCGGCGGCTTCGGTGCGATCCGCGATGCGATCATCGACGACTGCGCGCTGGCGCGGGCGGTCAAGAACGAAGGGTATCGGACCTGGGTCGGCGTGACTCACGGAGCGGCGAGCCAGCGGGCATATCCCACGTTCGGCGCGATCTCGCGGATGGTCGCGCGCACCGCCTACACTCAGCTCCTCTATTCACCGGCGCTGCTGCTCGTCTGCACGCTGCTCATGACGCTGGCGTTCTGGATGCCCGTCATCGGGCTCGCCGGCCCCCTGCCCGCCAAGATTGCCGGCGGGATCGGCCTCGCCGCCATGACGGGCTGCTATTTGCCGACGATCCGCTATTACCGACTGGCGCCGGGCTGGGCGCTGCCGATGCCGCTCATCGGCACGCTCTTCCTCGCGATGACCTGGCGTTCGGCGCTCCGCCACTGGGGCGGCCGGCGGAGCGAGTGGAAGGGGCGGATCTACGCGCGCACCGCGGCGTCACGCGACACGGCCTCCTGATCCTCCGCCTCGTTGGTCCTTTGCCGGTGCACCGGCCCTCGTTCGACTCGGGAAAGGAGGGATGCCCGGAATGGCCGGCTACTGCGCGTCCCTCATTTCATCTCATCGTGATGCATGTTGCCGCCGTGGTCCTTCATCTCTTCACGCATGTGCTCGGTTTGGCCAGCGTCGGCGCCAAATCGCAATTTCCTGACGACCCGGTCCCGGGTCGGGCCGCTGACGTCCACAATCAATGCCCACTCGCCGTGCATCTCGAGTTCCAACTGGGCGGTGTAGTGGCCAGGCATTGAACCGGGCGCCGCCATCACGGGGGCCACATTGTGCACCATCGGCATGGACGGCATGTCGGCCTTGATGACGATCTCGGCGCCGCCCATGGGCATGCCGCTCTTCCTGCCCTTAAGCGTGATTATGCAATCATAGGTCAGCTTCTTCGCCGACGCCGTACAGCTTATATCGGCCGCCACGCGCTCGCCCGCCGAAGCGAGGCCGCTCGCCATCAGCATCACCGAGAGGGCCAGACCCGCAATTAAGAGGTGCATCGCTCACTCTCCTCGTTGCAGTCCCAGATAGGCGCTGACCAACAGCTCGTGTTCGGCAAGCTCCGTGGCCTTGCCGTCCAGTATGATCCGCCCGCTTTCCAGGACATAGCCTCTGTCCGCGATCGACAGAGCCTGACGGACGTTCTGCTCGACCAACAGGATCGTCACGCCCGAGTCTCTCAACCTGGCGATCAAGGCAAAGACCTCCTGCGCGGCGATCGGGGCAAGGCCGAGCGAGGGCTCGTCCAGCATCAGCAGCTTCGGCCGGGCCATCAGCCCGCGGGCCAGCGCCAGCATTTGCGCCTGGCCGCCGCTCAGCGCCGCGCCACGCTCGTCGAGCCGGTCCCGCAACATCGGGAAGAACGCCAACACCCGATCGATGTCCGCCTCGGCCGTGGCGCGGCCGGCCACGTTATAGGCTCCCAGACGCAGGTTTTGCGCAATCGTCAGCCCGCCGAAGATCAAGCGACCCTCCGGCACCTGTACGATTCCGCGCCGCATGATCCGGTGCGACGGCAAGCGGGTGATATGTCGTCCAAGAAACCGAATCTGCCCGCCCGCCGGCCGCTCGATGCCGCACACCGCATGCATCGTCGAGCTCTTGCCGGCGCCGTTGGCCCCGATCAGGGCGACGATCTCGCCCTCCTCGACCTCCATCGACACACCCTGGACGGCGCGCACCTTGCCGTAGCTGACTTGCAGGTCGCGGACCTCAAGCATCGATTGAATCCCGGCCGAGATAGGCCTCGAGCACGTCGGTTTGCTGCAGGACCTCTTGCGGTACGCCATCTGCGATCTTGCGGCCGAAATTGAGAACGCAGAGGCGCTGGCACAGCTCCGAAATCAGGTCGAGCTTGTGCTCGATGACGATGCAGGTGCGCCCTGGGACCGCACACTCTCGAATGAGCGCGGCCATCTCGGCCGTCTCCGCCGGGGTCATGCCGCCTGCCGGTTCGTCCAAGAGCAGCAATTCCGGGGAACGCGCGAGCGCCCGGGCAAGTTCGAGCCGCCGCTGATCGGGGAGCGGCAGGCTGCCCGCCAGAACGTCCCGCCGATCCACGAGGCCGACGGCGTCGAGCAGGTGGTCGACCTCGGCTCTGCGTGCCCGCTCGGTTGCGGAGCGATTGGAAAGGAGTTCCATGGGCCCAACACCGGGCAGGCTGTGCTGCGCCACCCAGACGTTCTCGTGCACGCTCATGCGCTGGAAGATGCGCAGGTTCTGGAAGGTTCGCGCGATGCCTCGGCGGACGATCCGGGCCGGCGTTTGATCGGTGATGTCCTCGCCGCGCAGGAAGACGCGGCCCGAATCGACCGTGTGAACGCCGGTGATCACGTTGAACAGTGTCGTCTTGCCGGAGCCGTTGGGGCCGATGAGCCCGATCACCTCGCCCTCGCCGACCGTGAGATCGAGCGCGTCCAAGGCGGCGACGCCTCCGAAAGACCGGCTCAGGCGATCAATATTCAGCACGCCGTAGTCCTCGCCAACGCGCGCGCAACCAGTGCACGGCGGCTTCGTCCAGCAAACCGCGGGGGCGCACGATGAGCAGCACGGCGACCAGACCGCCAAAGACGATCATGCGATAGCCGGAAATCGCGCGGATCGACTCCAGCAAGCCGATATCGATGGCAACGCCGATCAACGGTCCGAACGCCGTGCCCAGGCCTCCGATCAAGCCATAGGCCAGCCCGTGCACACCCAGCATGACGTTGAAGATCTTGGGCTCGACATAGGTCGTAAGGTGGGCGTAAAGAGCGCCCCCGATGCCGGCGACGACACCGGCCATGACGACGGCCAGAATCTTGTATGCGGTGACGTTCAGCCCCTGCATCTCCGTGAGCATCGGATCCTCGCCGATCATCCGGAAGATGGCACCGAGGCGGGAGCGCTCGAGGAACAGAAAAGCGAGGAGGACCACTGCCAGCAGCCCATAGATGATCAGCAAGTACTCGAACGCCGAGACGTTGCTGTCATAGATGGCTCGGATGTCGCGGAACCCGTCGGACCCGTTGGGGCCGACCAGCTCGCCGTCGATTTCGACCTGATAGGTGAAAATCTCGAATATCAGCCGCACCATCTCGGCAAAGGCGAGCGTCGCCACGGAGAAGTAGAGCCCGCGCAGCCGAACCGTCGGGATCGCCACCACCAGCGCCGCCCCCCCGGCGAGCAGCGCGCCCCACACCAGGCCGAGCCAGAACGGCCAGCCCCACATCGCGGTCGCGATGCCGGAGCCATAGGCGCTAACGGCGAAGAACGCCTGCTGACCGAACGAGATCTCGCCGACGACGAGCAGCAGATAGGCCGAGAGCGCGATGAACGAGATCATGCCGATGTTGGAAAGGACCGCGATGAGATAGGCGCCTTCCATCGCTCATACCCGCCGCGTCGCCGCCTGTTCGCGCTCCACGGCGAGCTGGCCCATGAGCCCGCCGGGCCGGAACACCAGGAACAGGAACAAGAGGAAGTAGGCGGAGAGATCGCGGTACTCGGCACCCAGATACCAGAGGCTCTGGGCTTCGACGACGCCCAGCAGCAACCCACCGAGGATGGCGCCCGGGATCGACCCCATGCCGCCGAGCATCATGGCGATCAGCCCTTTGAATGTAGCCCAGAGTCCGAAGAGCGGCGTGATCTGCCCGTCCGCGCTGACGATCAGATAGGCGGCAACGCCGCCGAAGGCGGACGCGATGACGAAGGCCAGAGACATGACCGCGCCGACATTGATGCCCATGAAGCGCGCCGCGCGCGGGTCTTCGGAAACGGCTCGCACGGCCAGACCGAAACGCGTGTGCTGCAGCAGCCAGTGGAGCCAGACGGTCATGACGGCCGCACAGGCGAACATCACGACGTTCTCCAGCTTGAAGAAGAACGGGCCCCACTCGATCGGATCGGCGCTCACCAAGGACGGAAAAGCATAGGTCCGACCCGGAAACACGACGGTCACGATTTCTTCGAGCTGCATCCATATGACGAAGCTTGAGACCATCGACGCCGCGGCTGCACCTTGGCGAATGGCCCGGAAGCACAGACGCTCGACATAGATACCGGCAATCACGGCGCCGACCACGGTGGCCGCGGCGATCGCAACGGCATTGGCCTTGAACTCGAGATAGACCAGCGTGCCGACGAATGCGCCGACCATGATCGACGGCCCGTAGGACAGGTTGAGCCGGCGCATGACGCCGAAAATCAGGGTGAATCCTATGGCGAGCAGCGCATAGGACGAGCCCAGCATGATGCCGTCGAGGCAGTTTTGGATGAAATCAACCACCGACCTCTTCCCGCGCCCCTGTCGGAGGTCTGGTCATCGGCCTCAACCGTTCTAGTGCGTGGTCCCGTCGGGACGGCCCCGATCCCCGGCAGGCGGATCGCGTTGCACGTTCTTTCCCAGATAGGCGCGCTGGATCACTTCGTGCTCGGAGAGCTGCCCGGGTTTGCCGCTGAAGGACACCTGCCCCTGTTCAAGGAGGAAGAAGTGATGGGCCACCTGTAGCGCCATATGCGCGTTCTGCTCGACCAGGAAGATCGTGGTGCCGTCCGCGTGCAGATCGCTGATGATCCGGAAGATTTCCTCGACGATCAGAGGCGCGAGGCCGAGCGAGGGCTCGTCCATCATCAATAGTCTGGGCCGCGCCATCAAGGCGCGGGCGACGGCCAGCATCTGCTGCTCGCCACCGGAAAGCGTGCCTGCCAGCTGCCTTGACCGTTCCTGCAGCCTGGGAAAGCGGGCAAACACGTGTTCGACGTCTTGCTGCACCTGCGCCTTGCTCTTGCCGAGACGGAGATAGGCGCCCGCGATCAGGTTCTCGTGCACGTTCATGTCAGGAAAGACAAGCCGGTTCTCCGGAACCAGTGCGATACCCCGCCGCACGATCCCGCTCGGCCTCATGCCGGTAATGTCATGGTCGAGGAAGCTGATCGCGCCGCGTCTCGGCTTCAGAATGCCGGCGATGGTCATCATCAACGTCGTCTTGCCGGCGCCGTTCGGACCCAGCAGGCAGGTGATCCCGCCGTCTTCCACCGACAAGGTGACACCGCGCAAGGCCTCGATATTGCCATAGGAAGTGGCGATGTCCCTGACGTCAAGCATTCGCCGTCCCCACGCTGCCACCGAGATAGGCTTGCTGGACGGCTTCGTCCTGGCGGATCGCGGCCGGCAGGCCTTCGGCGATCTTGCGCCCGAAATTGAGCACCGCGATGCGGTCGGTCACGCCCATGACGAGTTCCATGACGTGCTCGACCAGAACGATCGTCATGCCCGCCTGTTGAAGGGTACGCAAGCGGCCGTCCAGCGCGTGCACCTCCTCCAGGTTCATTCCGGCGGCGGGTTCGTCGAGCAACAGGAGCTTGGGCTTGGCGGCAAGGGCCCGGGCCAGCTCGAGGCGCCGCTGTTCCCCGAAGGAGAGGTTGGCGGCGAGCTCGTCCTGCTTGCCGGTCAGCCCGGCGAAGACAAGCTGTTCCTCCACCGCATCGCGCGCCGTGCCCGAACCGAAGAACCATCGCTTCATGAAATTCTCTCGGCGCCGGTCCACCACCGAATTTTGCGCCACCCACAGGTTCTGCCAGACCGACAGGTCGCCGAACAGGCGGATGTTCTGAAAGGTGCGCGCCACGCCCGCCGCCAGCACCCGGTGCGGCGGTGCGCCGGTGATATCGCGTCCCTCGAAGACGACCCGTCCGCCGGTGACCGGCAGGACGCCGCAGATCAAATTGACCGTGGTGCTCTTACCCGAGCCGTTGGGGCCGATCAGACCGAAAATTTCACCCCCTTCGATCGCGAGGTCCAGCTCATCGACGGCATGAACGCCGCCGAAATGCTTGCTGAGAGATGTGAGTTGCAGCATCGACATCGCTCTAGCCGCGGGTGAACAGCCCTCGGATGAGCCGCATGGCGCGCTCGTCCATCAGCCCGCGCGGCTGGATGTTCATTACCAGCACGATCAGCGCCCCGAACAGCAGGTTTCGCCAATCGCCCATGAAGCGCAGGCCTTCGACGAGAATCCCCTGGATGAAGATCACCGCCACGACCGTGCCGAAGACGTTGGAAAGACCGCCCAGGATCGGGTAGGCGATGGCGAAGGTCGCCAGCATGACGCCGAAGTTCAGATGCTCAATGTGTGTCGTGTAGTGGGCATAGATCGCGCCGCCGATGCCGGCGATGAAACCGCCGGCGGCAAAGGCGCCGACCTTCGCTGCCGTCAGGTTGATGCCGACGCTCTGCGCCGCAAGCTCGTCCTCGCCCACCGCCCGCAGCACGGCGCCGGCGCGGGACCGGTCGGTCCACCATAGCGCCAGCATGACGAGGGCGACGATCACCCAAATGAAGATCGCGACATCCAGAGTGGTCCAGCCGTTCTCGGGAAAGAAGCGGATCTGCTTGAACCCTTCGCCGCCCTGCGGTCCGACGCTGATGCCCTCCTTTGCGATCTGGTAATCGAAATTGAACCAGAACAGGCGGATGAATTCGCCGAAGGCGATCGTCGCGACCACCAGTATCAGGCCCTTTATCCTGAGTACCGGAAAGCCGACGATGCCGGCCACGATACCGGCGATCGTGGCAGCCACCAGAAGCGCCGGGACGATGTGCCAACCCTCCAGCACCGTGAGCATGGCGGAGACATAGGCGCCGATGGAGAAGAAGCCCGCCTGCGCCAGCGTGACCTGGCCGGTCTGCAGGACGACATAGGCAGACAGCCCGAGGAGCGTGTGGACGCCGATCATCTGAGCGAGCCCGAGGAAGAAGTCCATCGCCGCCTCCCCCGCTCAGTCTCGTACCGCCGAACGCGAGAAAATGCCGCCGGGCCGGAAGACCAGGAACACGAACAGCAGCAGCATGACATACATGTCCCGTTCGGTGACCCCTCTGAGCGCCAGGAAGAAGTTCTCGAATGCACCGACCGTGAGGCCGGCGACGATCGCACCCGGAATGCTGCCGAGGCCGCCGATAACGCAGACGATCAGGCCCTTGACCGTGATCGGCAGGACCAGCAGGGGCGAAAGCACGCCGACCGAGGCGCCGATCATGGCGCCGGCCAGCCCGCCCAACATGCCCGTGATGACGAATGTCAGCGCGTTCGTACGTTCCAGGCTGATGCCGGCGAGCTGAGCCGCAACCGGCTGTTGCGCCACCGCGCGGGTGGCGATGCCCAGCCGCGTGCGATAGAGCATGAACATGAGCACGGCCGTGGCGATCAGTGAGAGAAAGAAGATGAACAGCAAATCGCCACGCAGGCCGAAGTCGCCGAATTCCATATAGACGTCCGCGAACAAGGCCGGGTAAGGCTGGGGCATGCCGTCGGTCGCATGGACCACGATCTCGTCGATCAAGATCAACATGCCGACGGTCGCCATCAATGTCGCCAGCGGGCTGGCGAGCGGTATGAAGCGAAAATTGGCGAGGTAAATCAGGTAGGCGATGGCACCAGAGCCGATTGCGGCAATGAGGAACGTGATCATGGCGGGCAACGGCACATAGGCGGCAACAGCGATGCTGACATAGGCGCCGGCGATCGAGGCGGCGCCATAGGCCAGATTCAGCTTGTGCATGACCCCGAATATGAGGGTGAAACCGATGCCGATCAGCGCATAGATCGAACCGAACAGCAGGCCGTCCGTGATCGACTGAAAGAAGTCGAGCAGGTCCACCGGGTCATCCCCCGCGTGAGACTGGTCGGCAATATGCGAGCGGGTGTGCGCCGGCCCGGCCGGCGCACACCCGCCCGAAGATGACTACTGCGACGGATCGTGGAGGATGGCCCACTGCCCCGCCTGGGCGTGCACGTAGAGGTAAGGCTTGACCGCCTCGCCCTCGTCCGTGCGCTGGATCTTGCCGAGCAGCCCGTCGGTTTCCTTCAAGGCCGCCAGCCCGTCGCGGATCTTGCGCCGGTCCGCCTCCACCACATCGCCGTCGCCCGTGATCCCCTGGGCTTCCATGACATCCTTGAGGATCATCACGATCTCCCAGGCGGCGGCGCTGTGTAGATCCGCGCTGCCGTCGAACTTCGCCGCCGCGGCGGCCGCGGCCTTGGCGGCATCCGTGACCGGCGCGAAGCTGGTCGGGATGATGATGCCCTCCGCCTGCTCAGCGCAGCCTTGCAGCGTCTCCATGCTCGACGAGCTGGTCAGGCCGACCAGCAGTTGCGGCTTGACGCGCTGGCGCTTCATTTCCTTCAGCACGCCGCAGGTCGTGAAGGGATGCGCTGAGATGGCGACGATATCGGCCTTCGCCTTCTTCATCTGGCGCACCTGGGTGGTGAAGTTCGTGTCGTTCAGGAGCCACTTGGACTCGCCGAGGACCTCGTAGCCCGCCTCGGGCGAACGGGTCTTCATCACCTTGTGCCAGGTGAAGCGGGAATGGGCGAAATCCTCTTCGACACCGCCATAGACGGTCTTGAGGCTCGGGTGCTCCACGCTGATCCATTCGAACAACGCCTTGTACATCTGGTTCTCATTGGGAACGTTGCGGAACGCCCATTCGGAGATCTTCGCCAACCCGCCCTTGATGGCGGTATCGGTGAAGACCGGGATTTGAAGCCCCGAATCTCCCGCGTCGCCGACCGTCTTCTGCAGAATGCCGAACAGGGGTTCGGCAACGTTCGAGCAGGTCGGACCGATGGCGACGACCGCATCACTGCCGGCGATGCGGCGCAGCACCGAAATGCCCTCTTCCGCATTGCAGCGATCGTCGTAGAAGGTGAGCTCCATCTTCGCCATGGTGCCGTCGGCCAGCTTGACGCCGCCCGCAGCGTTTACGGCTTCGATCGCGCCGCTCAACACCGCTTCAGTGTTAATGCCGAACGAGCGGACGACGCCGGATTTGGCTCCGAAGCCGGCGATCTCCACCGCCCGTTCTGCCGAGAACGCCTCACTATGCGCGCCAAAGCTCGCGGCCACGGCAAGGGCGGCCACGGCGCCGAGCCTGACTAGCTTGCAATCCAACATCTGAACCTCCCTCTCACGATGACAATGAAACTGATCCAACCGACCCCGTGCTATTCGGAGTTCGTGTCATTGGCCGATACGGCCGATTGATTGGCCGTATCGGCACGTCATCGGCCCGATCTTATACCCGTCCCGCCGTCGGAGTCAGCGGGTGTTTGCCGGCGGACCCCTTTCCCCGGGATTAGCACCAATTTGGCTGAGAGTTTTCGGTCGTGCCCGCGCCGCATAGCAAGCCCCACGTCAGGCCCGCTTGACGAGCGCGGAGCGGCGTGTCAGCACGAGGCGATGCCTGAGCGAGCCGAGCAGACACCCGACGCGGCGTGCCGGTTCGTGCGCGTGGCCGAGACCGATCGGCCGGCAGTCACGATCTTCCATAACGGGCGGCCGCTGGCTGCGCTCGCGGGCGACACCCTGTTGACAGCATTGCTTTGCCACGGCGCCGCGATCCGGCGATCCGAGTTCGGCGACGGGATGCGCGCCGGCTTCTGCAACATGGGGGCCTGCCAGGACTGCTGGGTCGCGCTCGAAGATGGGACACGGGTGCGGGCCTGCACGACGGAGGTGCGGGAGGGCATGCGCGTGGCCGCGCCGGACGCGCCGTCATGAACGCCGAGGCGCCTCGGGTTCTGATCGTGGGCGCGGGACCGGCCGGGACACGGGCAGCCGAGACCCTCGTCGCCCATGGTCTTGCGCCGATCCTGGTCGACGAGGCGGCGCGCAATGGCGGCCAGATCTATCGCCGGCCGCCGGAGGGCTTCAAGCGCCCGGCCAGCACACTGTACGGCTTCGAGGCGCGCAAGGCCGAGGCCGTGCACGCCGCGCTCGCGGCGCTGCGCGACCGCCTCGATTACCGTCCGAATACCCTGATCTGGAGCATCGAAACCGGCGGCGCTCATGCCCATGGTCCGAACGGAATCGAGCGGATCGCATTCGACGCTCTGATCCTCGCCACCGGCGCGATGGATCGGATCATCCCGTTCCCGGGTTGGACGCTGCCGGGCGTGTTCACGATGGGCGGCGCCCAGGTCGCCTTGAAGGCGCAGGGCTGCGCGATCGGCGAGCCGGTGGTGTTCATGGGTAGCGGCCCTCTGCTCTACCTCGTCGCCTACCAATACGCCCATGCCGGCGCGACGGTGGCGGCCGTGCTCGACACCGCGCGGGCGGGCGATGCGTTTCGCGCGCTGCCTGGCCTGCTCTACGGCGGGCGGACCCTCGCCAAGGGGCTCTGGTACATGGCATGGCTGCGCGGCACCGGCATCCCGGTGCGCCGCGACGTGATCCCGGTCGCCGCCGACGGCGACGCGAGGCTCGAGGCCGTGCGGTACCGTGATCGACGGGGGCGGGAGCATCGGATCGCCTGCGCCGGCCTCGGCTTCGGCTATGGCGTCAAGTCCGAGGTTCAGCTCGCCGAGCTTGCCGGCTGCGAGATGACGTTCGACCGGCTCGCGCAGCAATGGCTGCCGGTGACCGATAGGGACGGCCGCGCAGACCGCGGCGCGCTCTATCTCGCCGGCGACGGCGCAGGTGTCGCCGGCGCCGATGCGGCCGAGCTGCGCGGCCGCCTCGCGGCGCTCGCCTTGCTCGCCGATCACGACATCGCCGTCGATCGCGCGGTGCAAAAGCAACTCCGCGCCCGGCTCCGACGCATCATGCGCTTCCGGGACGCCCTCGAGCGCGCGCTTCCGCCTCCCTATCACCTGGCGCGCACGCTCCCCGACGACACGGTGATTTGTCGCTGCGAGGTGATCACCGCCGGCGAGATCCGCCGCGGTCAATCGCTGGCCCCGGCGGAGATGAACCGGGCAAAGGCCTTTACGCGGACCGGTATGGGACGATGCCAAGGGCGGGTGTGCGGCCTCGCCGCCGCGCAGATTCTCGCCGCCGAGCGCCGATGCGCGGTCGCCGACGTCGGCCGCCTGCGCGGCCAGGCACCGGTCAAGCCGCTGGACATCGGAATGGCCGCCCGCGCCGCGGTCGAAGACCGAGCCAGGGCGTCGTCGATATGAGCGTGACCGAGACCGACATCGCCATTGTCGGCGGCGGCCTCGTCGGCTGCTCCGCCGCTCTGCATCTGCGCCAGCGCGACGCGAGCGTCGCGGTGGTGGAGAAGAACCAGCTTGGGGCGGCGGCGAGCGGCGTCAATTTCGGTGGCGTTAGGCGCAATGGGCGCAAGCTCGCTGAGCTGTCCCTCGCGGCGCGCGCCCTGGAAATTTGGAAACGCCTGCCCGCGCTGGTCGGCCATGACTGCGAATATGCCGTCACCGGCCACCTCAAGGTCGCGCGCGGCGAGCAGGACATGATCCAGATGGCGGCGCACGCCGAGGCACAGGCCGACCATGGAGTCGAGGTCGAGATGTTGAGCCGCAACGCGTTGCTCGCCCGCTTTCCGTGGTTCGGCGCATGCGCAGTCGGCGCCGCCTGGTGTCCCGCGGACGGGCAGGCCAATCCGCGCCTCGTCGGCCCGGCCTTCGCGCGGGCGGCGCGCGAGGCGGGCGCCATTCTGTTCGAGCATGACGGCGCCCGACATGTGGCACGCGACGGCGGCGGCTTCATCATCGAGACCGAAACCGGCCGGACTTTGCGGGCGCGGACGCTGATCAACAGTTCCGGCGCCTGGGGTGGGCGCATGGCGGCGCTGTTCGGCGAGCCGGTCGAGATCTGGCCGATGGAGCCGCAAATGGTGGTCACCGAGCCCGTGCCCTATTTCATGGAGCCGGCGCTCGGGGTGGTCGGCGGCGACATCTATGCGCGGCAGATCCCGCGCGGCAACGTCATCTTTGGCGGCCGCAGCACCACCGCCGATCTCGATGTCGGCTTCGGCAAGGTCAACGCCGAAGAAAGCTTGAGCACGCTCGCGCGAACGGCCGAGCTCGTGCCCCGCCTCGCCAGCATCAACGTGATCCGCTTCTGGAGCGGCGTCGAAGGCTGCACCCCCGATCACCTCCCGATCTTGTCCCCGAGCCGAACCACCCCCGGCCTGGTGCACGCCTTCGGCTTCAGCGGCCACGGCTTCTGCCTCGGTCCGGCCTCGGGCGCGGTGGCCGCCGAGCTCGCCCTCGACGGCCGCACCACGACCTCGATCGACGGTTTCGATATCGGCCGCTTCGCCGAAAATGGAGGGGAGGCACAACCCGGCAAGCCGCCGGGCTAATCCTGGCTCGCGACCAGCCTGTCACCGAGCGTTTCCATCGCCTCGCCGCCGATATTGGCGATGGCGAAGCGCAGATAAGGTTCCTGGTCCGGCCCGAACACGCTGCCGGGCAGGCACAGGACGTTCTCCCGCTCGGCGAGCCGCCGGGCGACTTCGGCGGCCTTCACGCCCGCGAAGGGGTGACGGACATAGGCGAAGAAGGCGCCGGCGGAAACCAGCTCGTAGGCGAGGTCGTTGCGCTCGAACACGGCGCGGAAGCGCGCGACCCGATCCAGCACGAGGCCCCGCTTGTCGGCGCGGAACGAGGCCAGGTTCCGGAGGCCGAAGAGCGCCGCCTCCTGGGCGATCGCCGGCGCGCAGATCGCCACGCAATCCGCCGCCTTGGCGATCTCGGCAAGCAGCGTGCCGGCCGCGGCCAACGCACCGACCCGATAGCCGGTCAGGCCGTAGACCTTGGAGAAGCTGTAGAGGTGGATCAGCGTGTCCGTCCAGTCGGAGAGGCCGAAGAGATCGTGGGGCGGGCCGGCGCCGGGCAGGAAGTCGCGATAGGTCTCGTCGAGCACCAGGGCGAGGCCCCGCGCCCGCGCGAGGCGGTGGAACGCATGGATCACCGCCACCGGATATATGGCGCCGGTCGGATTGTTCGGCGTCACCAGCACGATCGCCCGGGTCCGGGAGCCGATCCGCGCCTCGGCATCGGCCGGGTCGGGCACGCCGCCCCGCTCCGCGCGGAACGGCAGGTAGACGGGCGAAACCCGCAGCATCTCAAGCCACATCTGGTGATTGAAGTAATAGGGCACCGGCAGGATCACCTCGTCGCCGGGCCCGGCGAGCGCCATGAGCGCGAGGCAGAAGGCCTGGTTGCAGCCGGCCGTGATCGCGACCTGATCCGGGGCCACCCGGCCGGGATAAACCTCCGACAAGGCGGCCGCCAGCGCACTCCGCAACTCGTCGCGGCCGAGAATCTCGGTATAGCGCGCCGTCTCCGGGTGATGCACCACGGCGGCGAGATGGTCGGCGAGGACGGCCGCGGGCGGATAGCTGGGCACCGCCTGAGCCAGATCGAGCAACGGCTTCTCGGGCGGGAAGTCGCGGCCCGCGACCCGGCCGAGGATCTCGGCGATCGGCGGCGGCACCACGGCACGGAGCGCCGCGTTGATGCGATAGGGCATTCCTGACCCGCCGGTGCCGGTTTTCGCCCGCCGCTAGTAGGCGTATTCCTCGAAGATCGGCTCGACGCTTCGGCCCCAGCGGGTCTCATAGGCGTCCAGCATATCGTCGGCCGCGGTTCGTCCGGTCTCGGCGATTTGGCGCAGATAGGTCAGATAGCAGCGCTCGTCGACGTCGAGATTGCCGGCGACCGCCCGCCGCTTGAGGCCGCCGGCCGCGATCTCCACCGCGTCGCGCGCGACCTCGCGAACCGTGCGCCCGCCGATCGTGGCGCGCAAGGCATCCCGGGTCACGTCGCGGCGCAACCGCAAGATCTCCTCGGCGGACCACGGCGCGACCAATGCCTCGGCCTCGTTCAGCGCCGTCGAATCGTAGAGCAGGCCGACCCAAAGCGCCGGCAGCGCGCAAACCTTGCCCCACGGTCCGCTGTCCGCGCCGCGCATCTCGATATACCGCTTCAGCCGAACTTCGGGAAACACCGTGGTCAGGTGGTCCTCCCAGTCCTTGAGCTCCGGCCGCTCGCCCGGGAGCGCCGCAAGCCGGCCGGCGAGGAAGTCGCGGAACGATTGCCCGGCGGCGTCCACGAAGCCGCCGTCGCGCGCCACGAAATACATGGGGACGTCCAGCACATAGTCCGCATAGCGCTCGAACCCCATGCCCGGCTCGAAGACGAAGGGCAGAATGCCGCAGCGGTCGGGATCGGTATCGGTCCAGACTTGGCTGCGATAGCTCTGATAGCCGGTCGGCTCGCCTTCGGCGAAAGGCGAGTTCGCGAACAGCGCGGTGGCGACCGGTTGGAGCGCCATGCCGACGCGCATCTTGCGAACCATGTCGGCTTCGGAGTCGAAATCGAGATTGACCTGGACGGTGCAGGTCCGGGTCATCATGTCCAGGCCGTGATCGCCGCGGGTCGGCATATAGCGGCGCATGATCGCGTATCGGCCTTTCGGCATCCAGGGGATCGCCTCACGCGGCGATTTGGGTCGAAAGCCGAGGCCGTAGAAGCCGATACCGAGCTCCTCGGAGACCGTCCTGACCTGATCGAGATGGGCATGCACCTCGTCGCAGGTCCGGTGTAGATTCCGGAGCTGCGCGCCCGAGAGCTCGAGTTGGCCGCCCGGCTCCAGCGAAACCGATTGGCCATCCTTGAGCAGCGCGATCGGCTTGCCGTCCTCGAGATAAGGCTTCCAACCGTAACGCTGCAGCCCTTCGAGGAGCGCGCGAATGCCGGCCGGCCCCTCATAGGGCAGCGGCGCGTGGTCCGGCAGACGATGGCCGAATTTCTCGTGCTCCGTGCCGATGCGCCACTCTCGACGGGGTTTGCAGCCCGCCTCGAGATACCCGACCAGATCGCGGTAGGTGACGGCGGCGCCCTCCTCAGCCGCCAGTGGCACGACGCCCGTCATGACGTTCTCCCCGGTTGGCGCCCAAGCGGTGTCTGTAGCATGAAGGTTGGGCGCTGACACGCCGAATCAAGGGCATAGCAGGCTTGCACCCGCGTCATGCGTGATCCCCGCGCCAGTCCCCGGCGAGCGCCTGCCAGCAGGCCAGCGCCGCCATGGACGCGGTCTCGCCGCGCAGGATGCGCAGCCCGAGATGGGCTCGGACGACCGCCGGGTGATCGGCCAGGATGCGCCGCTCATCCGGCGCGAAGCCGCCTTCCGGTCCGACCAGGATCGCCCATGGCTCTCCGACCGTTCCCGCCAGCACCTGAGCAAGCGAGCGCTCGCCGCACGGATCGCAGACCAGCAGCCGGCGTGCCGGCGGCCACGCGGCGAGCATGTCTTCGAGCGCGCGCGGCTCCGCGACAGACGGCACCTCCCGCCTGCCACATTGCTCGGCGGCCTCGATCGCCTGCGCTCGAAGCCGATCGATGTTGACCCGCCGGGTCTGGCTGCGGCGGGTCAGCACCGGATGGATGGCGCCGACCCCGAGTTCAGTCGCCTTCTCGATCACGAACCGAGTCCGCGTCGCCTTGAGCGGCGCGAACAGGAGCCACAGATCCGGCGCCGAGTCCTGCTCGGCGAGCTTGGCGCCGAGCCGAACGCCGGCGCGTTGCTGGTCGATGGTTTCGATCGTTGCTTCCCACTCCCCCTGGCGCCCGTTGAACAGCCGGATCCGATCGCCCGGCGCTCGCCGCATCACATGCCGGAGGTAATGGGCCTGTGCGCGTTGCAGCAGGACGAGGGCATCCGGCTCGAGCGATGCATCGACGAAGAGGCGGATCGCACCCCGCTCACGTTCCTGGCCCGGCTGGTCCATCGAACCGCCCCCCGCTTGCCTGTTCACCGGTGCCACGATACACCAGCGTCCATGGTCGAGAGCCTGCGCAGCGAGGGCGCGCTCGCGCCGGATGCCGGGCCGATCGAACGCGCGATGCCGCGTCCGTTCCGCCCTTTCGTCGCGCTGGCACGCCTCGACAAGCCGATCGGAGTCTGGCTCCTGCTCTGGCCCTGCCTGTGGGCGATCGGCCTCGCCTCGGACGGCCTGCCGGACCTCGGCCTCCTGGTGCTCTTCACCGCCGGCGCCTTCGTCATGCGCGCCGCCGGCTGCACCTACAACGACATCATCGACCGGGATTTCGACGCCCGCGTCGAACGCACCCGCGGGCGCCCCCTGCCCTCCGGCGCGATCGGGCTCAAGGGCGCCGTGGCCTTCATGGCGGTGCTGCTCGCGATCGGCCTCGTCATTCTGCTTCACCTCAATCTGTTCGCGATCCTGCTCGGGGCCGGCTCGCTCCTGCTGGTGTTCACCTATCCCCTGATGAAGCGCATCACCTACTGGCCGCAGGCCTTTCTCGGCCTCACCTTCAACTATGGTGCGCTCTTGGGCTGGGCCGCGGTTCAGGGCGGCCTCGGCTGGTCGGCCGGCCTGCTCTATGTCGCCGGCATCGCCTGGACGCTCGGCTACGACACGATTTACGCCCACCAGGACAAAGAAGACGACCTCCTGATCGGGGTGAAGTCGAGCGCGCTTGCCTTGGGCTCACGCACCCGACCATGGCTGATCGGCTTCTACGCCGTCACCGTCGCGGGCTTGACCGCCGCCGGCGCCGCTTCATCGATGGCTTGGCCCTATTTCGCAGGCGTGGCGCTGGCTGCCCTGCTGCTCGCCTGGCAGGCATGGCGTGTCCGGATCGACAGCCCCGCCGACTGCCTGGCGAAGTTCAAGGCCAATAGCTGGGTCGGCCTCTCGATTTTCGCCAGCATCGTCGCGGCGCGGAGCCTCGCCTAGGCGTTATTCCGCCAACGGCTCGAAATCGACGTGCGAGAAGGGGCGTGCCCGCGCCTGGAGCAGCGCCGTGCGGCGGCGGCGCACGGCGTCGTCGGCGATCGCCTCATGGATGAAGGCGTCGAGCGGGGCCGCAGCGCCGAGCATGGCATGAATCGCCTCCTGTATCTCGGCCTGGGAAAGCGCGCGAAAGCGCCGGCCCGCGGCAGGAACGGCGGCCAGCGCGAGCGGCTCTCCATCCGGCGCGATGTGGCCGTAGCCGCCGACATAGCTGCCGACCGCGTCGAGCGCGGGCACCAGGTCGGGCTGCAAGCGGATGCTCCGGAGCCGCCCGAAGCGGTAGGTGCGCCGGCGAAATTCGGTTTCATGCATGCGCGCGAGCTGTCCCGCGTCGAGATAGGTGACGGCGATGTGGCAGATCGTGCCGGGAGATCGCTCGATCGTCGCCGGCACGGCGCCGTAACTCGACAGATGGGCGGCATGCACGATGTCGAAGTCGTGCAGGGCGGCGCGCAGGACCGGAAAGACCGCCGGCGCGCACGGGGCGAATTTCAACCGCAGGCGCTCGGGCGCGGCGTTGGCGCCGTAGGCCAGCACCGGCTCGCGCCGCGCCATGGGTGAGACGCGGCCGATCCGGCGCCGGCGTAATGTCTCGCCTGCGGACACGGCTCGTCCGCCGACCTCCACCCGTGCGCCCGTCAGCGCATTGTCGAGGGAGAGCAGAGGCAGCGCCTCGCCATCGACGAAGAGGTAGGAATGCGCCGGCCGCGCGAAGGGATAGCTCTTCGCGGTTTCGATCAGCGCAGCCTGCGGGGGAATCACCGACCGGTCCGCTCCAATGCAGCACCGCGCGATCGTAGAGCGGCGCCGCCGATCCCGTCCATGGGCTTGACGCGCGCCGGGGCATCCTGGTGAATGCCGGCAAACCGCCCGGGGGGCCCATGGCCTATCGATCGCTTCGCGACTTCATCGCCCGCCTCGAGCGCGCGGGCCGGCTCAGCCGGGTCTCGACGCCGGTCTCGCCCGATCTCGAAATGACCGAGATTCAGACCCGCCTGATCGCGGAGCATGGACCCGCCGTCCTGTTCGAGAACGTCGTGCGCGAGGACGGCGCGCGTTACGACGCCCCGGTCCTGGTCAACCTGTTTGGAACCGTTGAGCGGGTCGCCTGGGGCATGAACCGGGAGCCCGGCGAGCTCCGCCAAGTGGGCGAGATGCTCGCCTTCCTGCGGCAACCGGAGCCGCCCACCGGGTGGCGCGAGGCAATCGAGATGCTGCCGCTGCTCAAGTCGGTACGGGCGATGAAGCCGAAAATCGTCGGCGACGGCCCGGTGCAGGAGGTGGTGCTCACGGGCGAGGCGATCGATCTCGCCCGGTTGCCGATCCAGACCTGCTGGCCGGGCGAGCCGGCGCCGCTGATCACCTGGCCGCTCGTGGTGACCAAGGGCCCGAGCAGCGCACGCATCGACAGCTACAATCTCGGCATCTATCGAATGCAGGTCTTGGAGCGGGACAAGACGTTGATGCGCTGGCTCAAGCATCGGGGCGGCGCCCAGCAGCATCGGCGCTGGTCGGCCGAGAAACGCGAGCCGCTTCCGGCGGCGGTGGTAATCGGCGCCGATCCGGGCACCATTCTCGCGGCGGTGACTCCGGTGCCGGACACCCTGTCGGAGTACCAGTTCGCCGGGCTTCTGCGCGGTCGCAAGGTCGAGCTGGTGCGGGCGAAGACCGTGCCGATCGAGGTCCCGGCCGAGGCCGAGATCGTCATCGAGGGCCATGTCAGCCTCGACGATTATCGAGACGAAGGCCCGTTCGGCGATCACACCGGCTACTACAATGCGGTCGAGCAATTCCCGGTGTTCACGGTGTCGGCGATCACCATGCGGCGCGACCCGATCTACCTCTCGACCTATACCGGGCGCCCGCCGGACGAGCCGAGCATCCTCGGCGAGGCGCTCAACGAAGTCTTCATCCCCCTTCTCATTCAACAATTCCCGGAGATCGTCGATTTCTGGTTGCCGCCCGAGGGCTGCAGCTACCGGATCGCCGTGGTTGCGATCAAGAAATCCTACGCCGGCCAGGCCAAGCGGGTGATGATGGCGGTCTGGTCCTATCTCCAGCAATTCATGTACACGAAATGGGTGATCGTGGTGGACGACGATATCGATGCGCGCGATTGGAAGGATGTGATGTGGGCCGTTTCGACGCGCATGGACCCGGCGCGCGACGTCACCATCGTCGAGAATACGCCGATCGACTACCTCGATTTCGCCAGTCCGCAATCGGGCCTCGGCGCCAAGATCGGCCTCGACGCGACGACCAAGATCCCGCCCGAGACGAGCCGGACATGGGGAACGCGGATCCGCATGGCGGACGACATCGTGGAGGCGGTGACCGGCAAATGGGCGTCCTACGGCCTGCCCGGCTCCGGCAAGCCGATTTGGCGATAAGCCGCGGCGTCACTGGGCGGTCCGGCGCGGTCGCCGCCACAGGAACCGGGCCGCCGGGCCGGTGCCCAGACCAAGGGAGATCGACATGAGTCAGAAAACCGCGTTCGTGACCGGCGCCTCGGGATTCATCGGCGTCAATCTGGTGAAGCAGCTCGGAGAAGCCGGTTGGTCCGTGATCGCGATGCACCGCGAGACCTCGGACCTCACCTATCTGCGGCGCTTCCCGGCAGAGCTGACGGTCGGCGACATCGCGGATCGGGAGTCCCTGATCCGAGCCATGCCGGAGGGTGTCGATGCCGTTTTTCACGTCGCGGGCAATGTCAGCTTCGCGTCGTCCGGCGACGTCGCCCAGACCCACGCCAATGTGCAGGGCACCCGTGCTGTCGTCGAGGTCGCGCGGGCGAAAAACGTCGGCCGCTTCATCCACACCTCGACCGGCGCGGTATTCGGTCTCCATGACGGCGTACCGATCGACGAAAGCGCACCCTCCAATGCCGCCGAGATCCCGATCAACTATGTCCAAACCAAGAAAGCGGCCGAGGACATCGTGCTCGAGGCGGAGGCGGACGGCCTCGATGCGGTGTGCGTGAATCCCGGCAGCGTGGTCGGGCCCTATGACCGGGTCATCTGGGGCCCCTTCGTCGAGGCGATCGGGAGCGGCGCGATGACCACGATCGGCACGGGCGGCGGCAGCTTCTGCCATATCGACGAGACCGCCAAAGCCCACATCAGCGCCTACCGCAAGGGCAAGCGTGGTGAACGCTACCTGCTCGCCGGCGTCACCGAACGCTTTGCGACCGTCGCGGGCGTGGTGGCCGAGCTGATCGGCGTCGCGCCGCCGGAGCCGTCGAGCGAACCGGACCCGAACGCCAGCCCCGAGGTCCAATATGCGATGAGCAAGAACCAGCTTCTGGTTTGCGACAAGGCGATCCACGAGCTCGGCTTCAAGCCGGTGCCGCTGCGCACCATGTTCGCCGACCTCTGCACCTGGATGCGCGAGGAGGGCCTCCTTCCGGCCCGCCCCGGCGCTTAAGGAACCAGGCCGATTGCCGAAAGGCCTGCGAGCACGCCGATGATCGCGACGACGAGACCGAGCACCGCCACATAGGGGATCCGTGCTCGGGTCAGCTCCTCAAGCGAGGGACCGTGCTCATCGCTCATCGACCTCTCCTCCTTCACAGGCCCGCGCCGCGAATCTGGTCGGCGCGGGCGGCACAGTGCCTCAACCGGCGCCGCGACGCCAGCCCTACTCGGCGGCGCGGCCGTGCACCGCCGGCGCCGGAGTCAGCGGCCGCAACGCATAGCCTCGCTCCGACAATATCGCGCCGATGGTCTGTGCCAGATCGACCGCATTCGGACCATCGCCATGGAGGCAGATGCTGCGCGCCGAAATCGGCACCCGCGCGCCGTTGACGCTGATCGTCTCGCCGGTTTCCAGGAACTGGCCGAGCTTGCGGCGCGTATCGTCGAGATCGGCGCCCTCGTTGGAACGCTTCAGAACGAGCGTGCCGTCGTCATCATAGGGCAGATCGAAATAGAGCTCGGGCACCACGTCGATGCCCATATCGGCGGCGATCCTGGTGACCGCGTGGCGCTCGACCGGCGCCGGATAGTAGATCATCGGCTCCGGGCAGAGGTCGATGACCGCGCGGGCGAACGCCTCGCCCAGCGCCTCGTCGCCGTTGAGCATCTTGTAGAGCGCGCCGTGCGGCTTGACGTGGTGGAGGGCCATGCGGTGGGCCTCGAGCGCCGCCCGAAGCGCGCCGGTCTGGTAGACCACATAGGCGTAGAGCTCGTCCGGCGTGATCGCCATGACCCGGCGCCCGAACCCCATGAGGTCCGGCAGTCCCGGATGGGAGCCGACCGCCACGTCGTTCTCCTTGGCGAGCTCGATCGTCTTCATCATGGTGACCGGGTCGCCGGCATGGAAGCCGCAGGCGACATTCGCGGTCGTGACATGGGGCATGAGCGCCTCGTCCGCACCCATGATCCAATTGCCAAAGCTCTCGCCGCAATCGATGTTGATGTCGAATGTCCCAGCCATGCTCCGATCTCCTCGCGAGATACCGTTACCCGTATCATGCCTCGCCCGGGCCGCGACGAGAAGCCCGAAGCGGGGCTCCCTCGCGACACCGGCATGGACGGATCAAGTGGATAAACCTGGCCTGAAGGCCGGTTGCGCAGCCGCATCGCGGAAAGCTACGCTTGTCCGAGACGGGAATCGGAGACAGAGCCCATGTTGACCAGCGACGACCGGATGTTGACCACGCATGCGGGCAGCCTGCCGAGACCTGCCGCGCTGGAGACCCTCCTGATCCGGCGCGAGCGGGGGCAACCATTCGACCAGGCCGCGTTCGAGAGCGAGGTCGCCGCGGGCATCGATTGGGTCGTGGACAAGCAGATCGAGAGCGGCGTCGATATCGGCAATGACGGCGAGGAATCCCGTGTCGGGTTCCAGACCTATGTGCCCCAGCGCATGTCCGGTTTCGGCGGCGAATCCCAGCGCAAGATGCTCACCGACATGGTCAAGTTCCCGGGCTATGCGGAGATGTTCACCGAGCGCATCTGGAGCCGAGACGGGGAGCGGCCAAAGGTCTTTAACGCGCCGCAGGCACAGACCGCCGTGGTCTATGAACCGGACCTCGCGGACGTTCGCTTCGAGATCGCGCAGTTCGCGGCGTCTCTCGAGCGCCGCGCCGGACCCTTCGTCGAGACCTTCATGACCGCGGCCTCGCCGGGCATCGTCTCGACCACCATGCTGCGCGCCGAGGACAACCCGGACTATCCGCGCGACGAGGACTACGTCATGGCCCTCGGGCACGAGCTCAAGAAGGAGTACGACCAGATCATCGCATCGGGGCACCTCCTGCAGATCGACGCGCCCGACCTCGCGATGGAGCGGCAGTTCATGTATCAGGACCGGCCGCTCGATGCGTTCCTCGAGCGGGTCGCGCTTCACATCGAAGCGCTCAACGTCGCGCTCGCCGACATCCCGGCGGAGAAGGTCAGGCTGCATGTCTGCTTCGGTAACTGGGACGGGCCGCATATCGACGACTGCGACCTCGCGCCGCTGCTGCCGCTGATCTACCAGGCCAAGGTCGGCGCGCTCAGCATCGCCTGCGCCAACCCGCGCCATCAGCACGAGTGGAAAGCGCTCAAGAAGAACCCGCCGCCCGCGCCGATGATCCTGATCCCAGGGGTGATCGACGTGACCACCAACTATCTCGAGCACCCCGAGGTGGTCGCCGACCGGATCTGCCTCTATGCCGAGGTGATGGGCGACAAGCACCGCGTGATCGCCGGCACCGACTGCGGCTTCAGCACCTTCGCGAGCTACATGTTCGTCGCCGAGGACGTCTGCTGGGCCAAGCTCCGCATGCTCGCCGACGGCGCCGCGCTCGCGACCAAGCGGCTCTGGGGCTAGCGCGCGCGCCCTTGCTGGAGGATTCTCGCACGCCCGCCGGCTCCCTCTCCGCGATTCCGCTGATCGACCTCGGCCCCTATTTCGCTGGCGGGCTGGCAGACAAGCACCGGGTTGCCGAGGCGATCAACCGGGCCTGCGAGCGCATCGGCTTCTTCCTGATCACCGGCCACGGCGTGGATTCGGCGCTTTGCGAGCGGGCGCGCCGCGTGTCGAGGGCGTTCTTCGACCTGCCGGTCGAAGAGAGGCTCAGGATCAGGCAACGCGCGGACGACAAGGCGAACCGAGGCTACGAGCCGCTGGGCACGGAAGTACTCTCAGCAACGATCGGCAGGCTGACGCCGCCCGACCTGAAGGAATCGCTCTCCTTCGGTCCGCTCGAGGTGCCGGCGGATCCCGCCTGTCACACCGAGGCGGCCGCGCCTCACTACGCCGCGAATATCTGGCCGCGGCATCCGGCGGCCTTCCGGCCCGTCATCGAAGACTATATCAGGGCGATGGCACGGCTCGGACGCGATCTCCACCGGCTCGCGGCGCTCGCCTTCGATCTGCCGGAAGACCATTTCGAGGACAAGCTCGACAACGGCTTCAGCATCCTTCGCGTGCTGAACTATCCGGAGCAGAAAGACGAGCCCGAGGGGGGCCAGCTACGGGCCGGCGAGCATTCGGACTACGACAATCTCACCATCTGCCTGATCGAGGACAAGCCGGGAGGCCTGCAAGCGCGCAGCCCGGACGGCACCTGGATCGACGCGCCCGCCGTCGCCGGCGCGTTCGTGGTCAATATCGGCGATCTGATGATGCGCTGGACGAACGACCGCTGGCGTTCCACCCGGCACCGCGTGGTCAACCCGCCGCGCACGCGCGGCGGCAGCCGCCGGCAATCCTTCTGCTATTTCGTCGAGCCTCATTACGACGCCGTGATCGAATGCCTACCGACCTGCCGCGGCCTCGGCCGGCCGACGAAATACCCGCCCATCACTGCCGGTGACTACATGATCGAGAAGTTCGCCGCCCAAGCAACGGGCGAGGAATGGAGCGACGAACGCCGCCGGAAGTTCGGCACCGCCGATACCGAATCCCGCTTCGCCGGCTGACACCGCGCGGAGATGTGCTGAGGAGGACGAGATGAAACCAGGATGCAGAGGCTCGGCGAGGCGCCGATTCTCTCTGTCGGTCGCACGGCAACCCTTCGCGGTGGTCCTTCTCGCCGTCTTTGCGTTGCTGGCGACGAGCTGCGGGACTCCGACGCCGCCGGCCCAGCAGAGCAATATCTGCGAGGTCTTCGAGCAGTATCCCGACTGGTACGACTATGCCCGGGATTCGGCGGAGCAGTGGGGCACGCCGATCCATGTGCAAATGTCCTTCGTCCGCCACGAATCGAGTTACCGCGGCGATGCCAGGCCGCCACGCAAATGGTTCCTGTTCATTCCGCTCGGCCGGGCGTCCTCGGCCAAGGGCTATGCACAGGCGCAGGATCCGGTCTGGGGCGAGTATCAGGACGAGCGAGGGTGGCTGTTTCGGAGCCGCGGCGATATGGAAGATGCGCTCGACTTCATCGGCTGGTACAACCACAACACGTGGCGCAGGCTCGGCATTTCCCGGAGCGATGCCTACCACCTCTATCTCGCCTATCACGAGGGGCAGGGCGGCTATAAGCGCGGCACCTGGAAGAACAAGCCCGAGGTCAAGAGAGCGGCCGAGAGGGTGGCCACGACCGCGCGCCGCTACCAGGCGCAGCTCGCACGTTGCGAACCGCGTTTTCGCTGCGATTCCTGGTACCAGCTCTGGCCGTTCTGCAGCTGACCGCCGCCGCCAGCGCGCGCCCGCGGTCCCGAGGCTGCTGTCGGCGCGAGGCGGGGGCCCCTACTCGGCGGCTTGGCCGAACTCGGCGATGGCGTCGTTCCAGTGGTCGGCCGAGCGCTTCTTCATCATCGTTCGGAACTCGGCGGTGGTCTTGGGAAGATACGCGCCCGTGCCCCAATCGACGATCACGCCGTAGCGGCGCACCATGTCGAACTCGTCGAGCTCGCCCTTGCGGTAGCGCTCGGCGACGCTGCTCCCATCCTCCTCGAGCCAACCTCGCCGCGCCTTGGCGATGGCGGCCCGCTCGGCCCGGGTCGCCTCGAGGTCGACTTCGTACTGGGCGAGATCCTCGTCGATCACCTTGAGCACGACCCCATAGTCTTTGCGCGCGCGCTCCACCGACACATAGTCGTCCTCGACGTCGCGCACCACCGCGAGCGGATCCCGCTCGAGCGGGTCGCCGAGACCGCCGCCGCCCGCCGTCGGTCTTGAGAACACGTCGCCCGATTCGATGGGCACGTCGGAGAAGATCGAGCCCAGCCACTCGCGCTCGTTCTTGCCCTTGCGCTGAATGTAGAGCCCATGCGGCATCGACGGCAGCCCGCCCTTTATGCCCCAGACGATCGCGCGCTCGCGGTCGCAAATATAAGAAATAACGGTGCCTTCAGCGTCCTGTAGCGTGCTGGTCTTGACCACGCCGGCGCCGCCCCGCCACTTGCCGGGGCCGGGGGAATCGGTCTTGATCTGATACTCGTCGGCGATGATCGGGCACAGCCGTTCCTGACCCTCGACCGGTTGCGTCATCAGGCCGGTGCCGAAGCACGCGGTCGTGACGTTGCAGCCGTCCTTGCCGTTGCGCCCGCCCCAGCCACCGGGCAGCCAGTCGTAGAACATGAAGATGTTGCGGTCCTCGGTGCGGAGGTCGCGGCCGCCGGTGAGCAGATATTCCAAGTTGAAGGCGCAGGCGATGGCCCGCTCCGGCATGATGTCGGACCAGATCTCGTAGATCGAGTTCATGATCTTCTCGAACGGCATGAGGAAGCCCGTCACCGCGACCGGCCACCTGGCGTCCACGATCGAGTTCTCCGGCGCGATGACATTGATCGGCCGATAGAACCCGGAATTGAGCGGCAGGTCCGGGAAATAGGTCTTCATGCCGGCGACGACGGCCGAGAAGGTGCCGCCGAATGCCGAGTTGTAAAGGGTGCTGATGGTCCCGTGGCTGCCGGTGAAGTCGTAGGTGACCTCGTCGCCCTTGATCGTGAGCTTCACCTTGATCGGGATCATCCCCTCGCCGAGCGCCGGGTCGCGATCGATATAGTCGACGTTCTCCCAGGTACCGTCGGGCAGCTCGGCGATGCGCTGGCGCGTTGCCTGCTCGACATAGTCCTGGACCTCCTTGCAGCCGGTGACGACGGTGTCCTTGCCGTACTTTTCGACCAGCCTCAGGATCTCGCGCTCGGCGACGCGGGTTGCCTCGGCTTGCGCGTTCATGTCGCCGATGATCGATTCCGGATCGCGCGTGTTGGCCGCGATCATGTTGGCGAAGTCATGGCGCCACTTGCCCTCGTCGATCAGCCGCGTCGGCGTGATGCGAATGCCTTCGCGGAACATTTCCTTGGCGAGGACGTCGAAGGAACCCGGCGTGCTGCCGCCGACATCCGACCAGTGGCCGTTGGATTGCGCGAAGGCGATGATCTCATCGCCCACGAACACCGGCCGAATGATCCGGACATCGTTGAAGTGGGTGCCGCCCGCGTAGGGGTCGTTGGTCATGAATACGTCGCCGGGCCGCATGTCGTTCTTGAACGTGTTGATCACCGCTTTGCAGGTGTAGTGCAGCGTCCCGACATGGACGGCGATGTCCATGTTGCCCTGGGCAATCGAATCCCCGTTCGCGTCGTTGAGCGCGGAAGAGAAATCGCGGTTGTAGATCACGAAGGAGTAGCAGGTTCGCAGGATCTGCTCCGCCATCTGGTCGACGGTGGTGATGAACGAGTTCTTCAGAACCTCGAAGGTCACCGGATCGAGCGTGATGCCTGAACCGTGCTTGCTCATGTCTTTGCCTCCGCAACATAGATTCGGACGTTGAGCCACTCGTCCACTTCGGCGCGCACGCCGGGCGGGATGACCGTCGTCGAATCGAGCTGCTCGATAATGGCCGGCCCTTCGATCGCCGAGCCGGCCGGAATCCCGTCATGGGAGTATATCGGGGTCTCGACGCTCCCCTCAACCTCGTCGAAGTCGACCTTGCGGGTTGCGCCTGCGGCCAGTTTCGCGCCGTTGGCCTTGTGGCGCATGAGCTCGGCCTTGTGCACCGTGCCGATGGCCGCAAGGTTCAGGCGGAACAGCTCGACCGGCGTATCATCCCGCCGGAACGCATATTCGCGGTCGTGATCGGCGTGAAAGGCGCTCACGGCATCCGCCACCGAGGTGAACGGCGCGGCGACCGGGACCTGGAGCGAGCGCCATTGGCCCTGATACATCATGTCGATGCTGCGTTGCAGAACCATGTCGGCCGCCGGCACGCCTTCCTTCTCGAGCCGGCTGTGCGCCTCCGATTCCATCACACCGAAGCGCGCCTCGATATCCGCGGGATCGGCATCGGCTGCCGGCGCGAGATAGGTTTGCGAAAGGTCGTGGCGAACATCGACGAGCAGGCAGCCGAGCGCCGAAGTGACCCCCGGATTGGGCGGCACGATCACGGTCGGGATCGAAAGCTCCCTGGCGAGCGCCACACCGTGCAACGCGCCGGCGCCGCCGAACGCAACCAGCGCGAAGTCCCGCGGGTCATAGCCGCGGCTGATGGAAATCAGCCGAACCGCGTCCGCCATATTGGCGTTCGCGACGCTTACGATCGCCTTGGCCGCCGCGGTCGGATCCATCCCGAGGGGCTCGGCGACGCCTGTGCGGACCGCTTCCTCCGAGGCGGCCCGGTCGAGCATGATCTGCCCGCCGGCGAGCGTCGTCCCGAGACGGCCGAGCGCGAGATTCGCGTCGGTGTTGGTCGGCGTCGTATTGCCGCGGCCGTAGCATGCCGGCCCGGGGTCGGCGCCCGCGGACTGGGGTCCGTTGTGCAACGAACCGGCGTCGTCGATCCAGGCGAGCGAGCCGCCGCCGGCGCCGATCGTCAGCACCTCGATGCTGGGAAAGCGAATCGGGTAGCCGAATTCGATATGCCAATCCTTGGTGACGCGCGATTCTCCGCCGAACACGAGGGAGACGTCGCAACTGGTGCCGCCCATGTCGAGGCCGATCGAGTTCTCATAGCCGCAAAGCATCGCGATGTGGCGGCTCGCGATCGCGCCCGCGGCGATGCCGGAGCCTGCAAGGCGCCCGGCAAACTGTCCGGCGGTCGCCGGCGTCATGACCCCGCCGCCGGAATGGAGCATCAACAGATCGCTCCTATAGCCGCCCTTTTCCAGCGCGTCGTTCATGCGCGCGACGTAGCCGCCGACGACGGGGCTGAGGATCGCGTTCACCACCGTGGTCGAGAACCGTTCGTGCTCGAAGATTTCCGGCAGGGTCTCGGATGACGTGGTGATCTCGACCCCCGGCAGCTCCTCTTCCAGAATCTCCTTCATCCGGGTTTCGTGATCCGGGTTGATGAAGGAGTTCATGAAGCAGACCGCGACCGCCTGCACGCCTCGCTTCCTCAGGATCCGGGCTTTCTCACGGGCGTCGACCTCGTCGAGGGGGATCGTGACCCGGCCGCCATGGTCGATCCGCTCCCTCACGATCAGCCGATCGCGGCGCCTGATATAGGGCTGGGCAACGTCCTTGTAGGTATCCCAGAGATCCTCCTTGTTGGAGCGCCGGATCTCGATGACGTCGCGAAAACCTTCGGTGCAGATCATCGCCGCCGGCGGGAGCTTGCGGGTGATCAGCGCGTTGGTCGCGACCGTCGTGCCGTGGGAAAACAGGGTGACGTCCTTGAGGTCGACATCCGCCTCCTCGAGCCCCTGCATGGCGCCGATCAGGGGATCCTCGGGCGTGGACGCGGTCTTCGCGACCCTGAGCTCACCGGTATCCTCGTCCAGAATGCAGATATCCGTGAACGTGCCACCGATATCGACTGCTACCCTCAGCTTGGTCACAGTTGCCTCCCGCCGCTCTCAGTGTTCCAACTACCGCACGGCCTCAGCCGCCGTTCCGCTCATTCCCCAGGCTCCGGCCTCACCCTGCCGCAGACGCGCCCCTGGGGCCAGGGCCGAGTTCCGACGGCAAGACCGTCCCGTCGTCGATGGTCGCCGCGTCGAGCTGCGCTTGCGTCAGATTGCGCGCTTCGCCGAGGTCGGCGCCGGAAAGATCCGCTTCGACCAGGCTCACGCCGCCGAAATAGGCGCTGCGCAGATTCGCGGCGCGAAAGCTGGTGCCCGGGAATTCGGCGCCGACCAGCATCGCGCCCTCCAGATTCGCCTGCTCCAGGCTGGCACGGCCGACCCAGGCGCCGTGGAGATCCGCGCCCGCAAGGGTAGCCTCTTCCAGATGCGCGCGCCCGAGCCAGGCGCGCTGCAGATTGGCCTCGATCAGCGAGGCGTTCTCGAGGCGCGCGTCACCGAGCGCCGCATCGGAGAGGTCAGCATGATCGAAGACCGCACCCCGGAGGGTCGCGCCGGCCAGATCGGCGCGGTTCAGATTCGCGCTCGTGAGATCGGCCTCCGAGAGGTCCGCGCCGGCGAAATCGGCGCGGAAAAGGTTGGCTTTGACGAAACGTGCGCGGCGCAAATCCGCTCTGGGGAAGCGCACGTCCGGCATCTGCATCCCCGTGAAATCGGCGCGGGCGCCGCGGGCGGTGCCGCTCTCGAGCCAGAGGGCGTGCGAGGCCAGTACCCGCGCGATCTCTTCGGAATCGATCGTTCCGTTCGCCGCCGCGCCACTGAGCGGCTTTTGCATGGCGCGCTCTCCCTTGCCCCGCGCATCCGCGCACCGCGCCGCACAGGGTCGTTTCGCCGATCAAGCGCTATCAAATAGCGACGGAACGCCTTCTGATCAACGATAGAAGACGATGCTCGCTTGAGCGGGCGAGGCCTCGGGCGTCGCTCGCTGGTGCCTTATTTGGCGCTCGCTGCGCCGGCGATGCGGTCTGCCGACACCAGGACCCGGCCCTCCATGAGCCGCCGCGCGGTTCGCTCGACCGTGACGCATGCCAGATGCGGCGGATCGCCGGCGGCGAGGTCGACCGCGACATCGACTGCGCCAGAGGGGTGGCCGATACGGAAACGCCCGCCGGTCCTCGGCCGGGTGGCCTCGGCGACGACGGTGCCGGGCAGGCGCGCGGCGGCGGCCAGCGCCATCGACGCGGTC
The DNA here is from genome assembly GCA_965248825.1 of Alphaproteobacteria bacterium. Classification (GTDB taxonomy): domain Bacteria; phylum Pseudomonadota; class Alphaproteobacteria; order UBA828; family UBA828; genus WTGU01. Next base: position 903,761 of record CBDFKL010000006.1, read on the forward strand.
AGAGGCAGCGCCCGGTGCGGGCGGGCCATCGAGATCATCCGCGCGCATATATCGACCGCGGCCGCCGGTTGCCGGGCACCGCTCAGCGTGGTCGCGTCGGCGGGCCGGGCCACGAAGCCGATCTTGGGCACGCTCGCCGCTTCCGGCGCGATTCCCATGGCGGCGGCGCCCGCGCGGCGCACCGCTTCCAGGCGTTCCATGAGATCGCCGTCCGCCTCGATGGCCTCGGGAAGCTCGACTCCCGTCGCGCCCACCGCATCCGCGTGGACGCAGACGATTGCCGTGGCGGCATCGATCAGCGACGCCTCGATCCGCCCCACACCCGGCACGTCGAGGGCATCCTTGACCCGCCCCGTCGGCAGCAATCGGCCCGTGACCGCACCGCCCGGATCCTTGAACGCAAGCGCAACCGGCGCGCCTCGCCCGGCGACGCCGTCGAGCACGGTGTCGCCCTCGACGACCGCGCGGCCGCCGCGTACCGGGAAGCGGGCCTCGATCTCTTGGCCCAGATTGCAGTTATGGAGGGAAAGAACGGCCTCGCCATCCTTCGCCGCGACCAGCCCTTCATCCACGGCGAAATGCCCGACCGCAGCGGTCAAATTGCCGCAATTGCTCCGATAGTCGACGGTAGGGCGATCGACGGCGACCTAGCCGAAAAGATAATCGATATCCGCGCCGTCTCGCGCGCTCGGGCTCACCACCACCACCTTGCTGAGCGAGGAGAGCCCCCCCCCTCTCATGCCGTCGAGCTGACGGCCGTAGGCGTCGGGACTGCCCAGAGCGGCGAGGAAGATCGGGTCCCACACCGCCCGCGACGACGGCAGATCGCGGCGGTGAAAGAAGAGCCCGTTGCTCGTGCCGCCCCTCATGAAGACGGCGGGAATCGCGATCTGGCTCACGCCGGCCGATTCTTGCGCGCCGCCGCGTCGAGCCCGGCGATCCTGCCGAATACCGCGCCCCGCATCACCGAGGTCGAGCCCGTGTAGGTGCGATAATAGAGCCCGACGGTCTCGCCGGCCGCATACAGGCCCGGGATCACCTCGCCGTCCATATTGAGCATCTGGGCGCTGGGATTGATCCTCAGGCCGCCGAAGGTGAAGCAGTTGGCGGCGATGATCGGCCAGGCGCGAAACGGCGAGCGGTCGATGGGTCGCGCCCAATTGGATTTGTGCGGCGAAAGGCCGTCGGTCCCGAGGCCGTCGAGGGCGAGCGGCCGGAATTGGTCCTCGCCCCGGCAGGCCGCGTTGTAAGCGTCGGCGGTGCGCCCGAGCGGCTCGCCGAGGCCGGCCACCGTGTCCGATTCGACCGGCCCCCGGTCGGAGCGCACGGATTTGCGCCAATTGGGCACATCCTCCAGGCGGCCATCGGTGACGGCGAACGCGATGCCCTCCGGCTGCGCCATGATCTGCCGCGAGACGGCCTCGTAGCTCGCGTCGACCGTCGCGGGCGCTTCGTCGACGAAGCGCAGGCCGCTGCGGTTCACCAGGATCCCGTAGGGATAGTTGAGCACCACCGGTTCGTGCCGCCCGGAGCGCGGATCGACCGGCTGGGCGTGGAAACTGCCATAGTCGCCGCATGGCGATGCGCCGATCTCGAGCGCCATCCGAATGCCTTCGCCGCGGTTGTAGTAGCCTCCTTTCGCGACCGGGCGGATGAACTGGCTTTGCGGACCGACATAGTGGCTCAGCATTTCCGGATTACCCTGGAATCCGCCCGAGGCGAGTACCACGGCACGCGCACCGAGCCTGACGGTTCGGTTGCGGAGCCCGGTCGCTTCGAGGCCGATCACCCGGCCGTCGTCATCCTGGATCAGCCGGCGCGCGGTCGTCTCGTAACGGATCGTGATCCCGTCGGGGACCGACTCCGCATGGGCCGCGAGCGCCTCCACCAGCGCGAGACCGCCGCCGGCGGGCGCCATGCGGGTCGTGCTTTCTGTGATGAAGTAGTTGGGAAGGAAGTCGAAATCGACCCCGAAGCCGGTCAGCCAACGCATGGTCGGCCCGGCATTGTCGGCGAGCGCCGTCACCAACTCGGGATCGATGAAGCCGAGCGCGCGCAACAGACTCGGCCATTGCTCGTAAGGCTTCACGGTCTCCTGGATGATCGCCGGATCGAGATGGCCGCCCGCATTCTCGGCGAAGCGCTCCTCGAAGTCGTCGGAGACAGCGTCGCGGCTTCGCATCCGCCAGAATGATTCGGTGTAGCGGGTGTTGCCGCCGCGATCCTCCTTCGGCGCGCGTTCGAGCAGGGCCACCCGGGCGCCGGCCTGCTGCGCGCTGACCGCGGCGGAAAGCCCGGCGATCCCGCAGCCGACCACGATCACGTCGTAGCTATCGCCTCCGGCGTCCACCGGTCACGTTCCTCGTCTCGCGGCGATTGCGGCGTTCCGCTCGGCTATCTAACGTGCCCGCGCGTGCACGGCAATGCGGGGAGCGAGATGGCAAGCGGTATCGGCGCGGCGGAGCGGCGGAAGGAGGACGACCGTTTCCTTTCCGGCCGCGGACGCTATGTCGACGACCTCGACCTCCCCCGCCAGGCCCATGGCCATGTGGTGCGCTCGCCCCACGCCCATGCGCGGATCCACGAGATCGGGACGGCGGCTGCGGCGGCCATGCCGGGGGTGCGCGCCATCTTCACTGCCGCAGACCTGGCGGAGAGCGGCATCGGGCCGATCCCCTGCGTGATGCGGCCCAAGAATGCGGACGGCTCGGATTGCGCTACTCCACCGCGCCCAGTGCTTGCGGCCGAGACCGTGCGGATGGTGGGCGACCCGATTGCCTTCGTAGTGGCGGAGAGCCCCGAGCAGGCGCGCGATGCCGCCGATGCCGTCGCCGTCTCCTACGAGCCACTGCCGGCTGTGACTGAAGCGGAGGCCGCGCTGCAGGCCGATGCACCCCGCCTCCATGCCGCCGTCCCGGGCAATCTCTGCGTCGATTGGGAGATCGGCGAGCGCGCGGCAGTAAATGAAGCGCTCGCCAGGGCAGCGCACCGGGTGAGCATCGAGACCCGCAATCAGCGGCTCACCGGCTGCCCTATGGAGCCAAGAGCGGCGCTCGGCAGCTTCGATGCGGGCTCCGGCGTCTACACCCTGATCACCGGAACCCAAGGCGTCCATCTGCTCCGGAAGATCCTCGCGCGGGATGTTCTGAAGCTGCCGGCGCGACGCGTCCGCGTGGTCACGCCCGACGTCGGCGGTGCGTTCGGGGTCAAGCTCTGGGTCTATCCCGAGCAGGTGCTGGTGCTGTTCGCGGCCCGGTCCCTCGGGCGTCCCGTCAAATGGGTGGCGAACCGGGGCGAGGCCATGGCGAGCGATCACCAGGGCCGCGACGTCGTCTCGCGGGCCACGCTGGCGCTCGACGCGGACGGGCGTTTTCTCGCGCTCTCGGTCGAGAACATCGCCAATCTCGGCGCCTATGCCTCGAACTTCGGGCCGTTCATCCCGACCGCCGGTGGCACCCGCGCGCTGGCAGGCCCCTACCGCACGCAGGCGATCCACGCCCGCGTCCGCGCCGCCTATACCAACACGGCGCCGACCGATGCCTATCGCGGGGCCGGCAGGCCGGAATGCGTCTACCTGCTCGAGCGCCTGATCGACCGGGCGGCGCACGCCCTCGCCCTCGATCCCGCCGAGCTTCGCCGCCGTAATCTCATTCCCGGCACCTCGATTCCGTATCGGACGCCGCTCGACCAAACCTACGATTCCGGTGATTTCCCCGCCATTCTGGAAAAGGCGTGCAGCGCAAGCGGCTGGCACGAGGCGCGTCTCCGCCCGGCCGGGGCGAAGGACGATGCGCCCCTGCGCGGCATCGGCCTCGCCTTCTATGTCGATCCTTGCGGCGGCAACCGAGATCAATGGGCTGCGCTCCGCTTCGACGCGGAAGGCTCGGCCACGGTTCTCATCGGCAGCCAGTCGACCGGTCAGGGCCACGAGACCGCCTATGCTCAAATCGTCGCCGAGCATCTCGGACTGCCGCTCGCGAACGTGCGCGTGTTCCAGGGCGACAGCGATCTCGTTGCTCACGGCAGCGGCACGAGCGGGTCCCGTTCACTGCCGATCGGCGGCAATGCCGTGCTCCGTGCCGCGGAGAAGGCCGTCACGCGCGGGCGCGCCGTGGCCACGGCCTTGCTGGAGGCGAGAGAAGAGGATGTCGGGTTCGCCGACCAGCGCTATCGGGTCAAGGGGACCGACCGGACGATCGGCTTCGCCGAGACGGTACGCGCCTCCTTCGACCCGGCGCTGCGCCCGAAGGCGGCGGAGCTCGGCCTCGACAGCCAGGCACACCACATGGCGCGCGCCGTGACCTACTCCAACGGCTGTCACGTGTGCGAAGTCGAGATCGAGCGGGACACCGGCATCGTGCGGATCGTCCGCTACACCGCGGTCGACGATTTCGGGCGGATCGTCAATCCGCTCCTGGTCGAGGGGCAGCGCCATGGCGGGATCGCGCAAGGGATCGGCCAGGCGCTTACCGAGCATGCGGTCTATGATCCGGCGAGCGGCCAACTCCTCGCCGGCTCGTTCATGGACTACACCCTGCCGCGGGCCGACGATCTGCCGCTCTTCGCCGGGCACCTCGCCGTGATACCGTGCCGGACGAATGCGCTCGGCGTGAAGGGGTGCGGCGAGGCCGGAGCGATCGCGGCGCCGCCCGCGGTGGTCAACGCCGTCGCCGACGCGCTCCGCGACCATGGCGGGCAGGCGATCGACATGCCGGCCACGCCGCAAACGATCTGGCGCATCCTGCAACGTCGGCAATGAGACGGGAAAGGAATCAGCGGGTCATGACAAGCTGGCGCAACCGCAAGACCTTGATCCTCAGCCGCAGCGACATGATGGGCCTACTCGAGCCCGGCGAATACGTCGACTGCGTCGAGACTGCGTTCCGCCGGCACGGCGAGGGGCGCTGCTATCTGGAGCCCAAGGGTCATATCGTGCTCGACAAATATCCGGGCGAGTGGGAGGTGATGCCGTCCTATATCGAGGAGCCGGCCGGCGCCGGCGTCGCCGAGGCGGCGGCGTGCAAATGGGTCTCGATCCGCGAGCATAACCGGGCCAGATTCGATCTCCCGACGGTGTTCTCGATCCTGATCTACACCGAGCCCGAGACCGGGTTTCCGCTCGCCATCGTCGACGGCAGCTACCACACCATGATGCGCACCGGCGCGTCGGCAGCGGTTTCCATAAGATGGCTCGCGCGTGAGGACGCCAAGGTGCTCGCCTTGGTCGGGGCCGGCGATGTGGGGATCGGCTCGCTCAGGACCTGCGCCGGGGTTCGCGACTGGTCCGAGGTTCGCGTCTGGAGCCGCACCCAGGCCACCCTCGATGCGTTCATGAAGAGCGAGGCGCCGCGTCACGAGAGCTTGGCCCTCAAGCCCTCGACCGATCTCGAATCGGTGGTTCGCGGCGCCGATGCCGTGGTCACGACGACAACCGGCGCTGCCCCGGTGGTCAGGGACGATTGGATCGCCGAAGGCGCCCATATCGCCGCCCTCGGCTCGGACCTCGCCGGCAATCAGGAACTCGAGAGCGCGATCGCGGCGCGGGCGCGCATTTTCGTCGACGATATCAGGCAATGCGTTCCCGACGGCGAGATCAACGTGCCGATCCAGGAAGGGCTGATCACCGCCGATGACGTGGCGGCAGAGATCGGCGCCGTCATCTGCGGCCGAGCGAAGGGCCGCACGAGCGACGCCGAGATCACGCTCTTCGATTCGACCGGGATCGCGATCCAGGATTCGGCGACGGTCCCGCTCGAATATCAGCGGGCCGTCGAGGCCGGCGTCGGGATCGAGAAGAAGATGATCTCGACCTGACCGATCATCCCGACCGGTTGTCCCAGACCACCGTCGGGTAAGGCACGACCCAGGACGCCTTCATGTACCAGGTGTCGAGAATCTCGAGCGGCGCGAGCTTGTGGAGGTGCGGGTAGAGGCCCGACTTGCCGAGCTCGAGGTGACCCGGTCCCGACCAGATCTCGTGAAGGCTGAAATCCTCCGGCGGGATCAGGAGCACCTGCTTGATCGGCGTCCCGCCTTCGTCCGGCGCCGGGAACTTGCGGATTTGCAGCCAGTCGCCGCCGATCAGTTCGCCGAAGCGGTCCTCGATCGCGCTGTCGCTGCGGCGGACCGCCGGCGCGCTGGTCACGTTCATGCTCAGCCGCATCAGCGATTCACCGGCCCGGTTGCAGTGGCCGATCACCTGGCTGCCGTGAAACACGAGGGGGTCGTTGTCGCAGAGATTGGCCGGCCAGCCGTAGATCTCGCGCTCGAAGGTGAGCGCCATGTCGTGATCGACCCAGATATAGTTGATGTACCAGCCCGACCACCCCTTGAAGCGGACCTTAATGCCGGTCAGGCATTCGTGATAGAGATCGATGCTGTGGGTCGGCTGCCCCATATCGCCGATCCAGGCGAGCATCAGGTTCGGTTCGACGGGCTCGAGCGGCTCCGGCACCTCGAACGCGACGGCGGCCGGATCGGCGCGGTAGGCCATCATGATGATGCGGCTGTCGGGAGTCGCGTAGAACGGCGGCTTGGTGTAGGTTGGCGCCGCGAGCGGCATCGAGTAGCCTTCCTCGTGTTCCTTCATGATCTCCCTCTCGTCGTTGGGCGCGGCCGCTCCCTCGGCCCGCGGCGGCGAGTGTGAGGGCGGGGGCCGGGCCGGTCAATATGTGGCCCGACCGCCGGAGAGATCGAACACGGCGCCTGTGGAGAACGAGCATTCCTCGGAACAGAGCCAGGCGACCATGGCGGCGATCTCTTCGGGCCGGCCGAAGCGCGCGAGCGGGATTTTGGACAGCATGTAGTCGATGTGGACCTGGCTCATCTGGGCGAAAATGCGGGTCTCCACGGCTGCCGGGGTGACGCAGTTGACCACGACGCCGGTGCCGGCGAGCTCCTTGCCGAGACTCTTGGTGAGCGCGATCACGCCGGCCTTCGCCGCGCTGTAGGCGGGCGCGTTGGGGTTGCCTTCCTTGCCGGCGACCGAGGCGATATTGACGATCCGTCCATAGCCGGCGTCGCGCATGAGCGGCACCACCGCCCGGCTGACCAGGAACGGGCCGGTCAGATCGATATCGATCACCCGGCGCCAATCCTCGATGGCGTATTCCCAGGTCGGCACGTTCGGGCCCGAGATGCCCGCATTGTTGACCAGAATGTCGATGCGATCGGCCACCTTGCGGGTCTCGCCGAGCGCCGCTTCGACAGCCGCGGGATCGGAGACATCGACCTCGATCCATCCCACGGGCCCACCCTGCGGCCACTCGCGCCGGGCTTCCTTCATGGCAGCGGGATCCGAATCCCAGACGAACACGCCGGCGCCGGAGGACTGGAGCCGCTCGCCGATCGCCCGACCGAGGCCCTGCGCACCGCCGGTCACGACCGCATATTTGCCGTCCACGTCGATTCTGTTCATGAAACCACTCTCCTCGCCCATGCCGGACCATGACCCGAAAGCCGCGGCGCATTGTCAACCCTGCACAGCAGCCCGGCAACGGCCGGCGCGGCTCGCAACTTGCCCCTTGCTCGGAATATTAAGTGAATAAAAGAAGTAATTATAAGGAATAACCCATGCACGCGGCGCCTTCTCGCCTTCTACCGGCTCTCGGTGAAGCCCGTTCGCATCCCGGTTCGGATCGCCCTGGCTTCGGCGTCCATCTCGGGCCACCATGCGCGTCATGTCGGGGATCGTCGACGCCCATCATCACATTTGGCGGCAGAGGGACCTGCCGTGGCTCTTAGGCCCGATGCAGCCGCGCATCTTCGGTCCCTACGAGCCGATCCGACGCGACTATCCGATCGAGGAGTATCTGCGCGATATCGAGGGAAGCGGCGTCGAGAAATCCGTCTATGTGCAGGCCAATTGGGCGCCCGCCCGCGCCGTCGACGAAGTGGCGTGGGTGCAGGCCGAGGCCGATCGAACCGGTTTTCCGCACGCGATCATCGGCTATGCCGACCTCCGCGCGCCCGAGGTCGGAACGATTCTGCGGGCGCAGCTCGAATACCCGCTCTTCCGCGGTACCCGCATGCAACTGCATTGGCATGAGAACCCGCAATACCGCTTCGCCGACGGACCGGCGGTGATGAACGATTCCGCGGTGCGCCGCCATTTCGGGTTGCTGGCCGAGCACGGTCTGGTCTTCGAATTACAGCTCTTCACCGCCCAGATGCGGGACGGCGCCGCATTCGCTCAGGCGTTCCCCGACGTGCCGATGGTCCTCGCCCATTGCGGCATGCCCGAAGACCTCTCGCCGGAGGGTTGGCGGGCCTGGCGTGAGGGCATGGCGCTGCTCGCCGCCGCGCCCAACGTCTTCGTCAAGCTATCCGGCCTCGGCACGTTCATCCACAGGCTCGACCGGAACCATATCGAGCGGACGGTGCGCGACACCCTCGCGCTGTTCGGGCCGGCGCGCTGCCTCTATGGCAGCAACTTCCCGATCGAGAAGCTGTGGACCGACTATGCCGGCCTGTGCGACGTCTATCGCGGCTCGCTCGCCCATTTGAGCGAGGCTGATCGAGCGGCGATATTCTCCGAGACCGCGCGGCGGGTATACCGGCTTTAGGAAGAGAAGACCGCGTCGAAAGGAAGGATTGACGATGAAGATGGAACGCGTACTGACGCCCGATGTGGCCGAGCCCGGCCCCGGCCTTTGGTCGAACTGCCTGCGCCACGGCAACCATGTCTACATCGCCGGGCTGGTCGCCGTCGATGCCGACTTTACGGTGTTGGCGGTGGGCGATCCGGCCGAGCAATCGCGAATCATTTTCCGGAACATACAACACTATCTGACGGCCGCCGGCGGCGGGCTCAGCGACGTAATACGAATGCGGATCTATCTCCAGAACCTCGAGCGTGACCGGCCGGCGTTCCTCGCCGCGCGAAGGGAGTTCTTCACAGGCGATTTCCCGTGCTCGACACTGGTCGAGGTTTCGGCGCTGGTTTCGCCTGAGATGTTGGTCGAGATCGACGCCGATGCGATCATCGGTGCGGGTGCGGATTAGCGTGCTACGATTGGATTGCCGCCCGGCACGAGCGGGGCGGGCGCTGTCGGACAGGGAGAGACGATGATGATCGAGGTCAATTCACCGCGGCTGCTGGATCTCGTCGCGGAGGACGCGACAGTCGAGCAGGTGGGATCCGGGTTCCAGTTCACCGAAGGGCCGATCTGGCACCCCAAGGAACAATGCCTCTATTTCAGCGACATCCCGGCGGACACGCGACGCCGCTGGAGCGCGGCTGACGGTGTCAGCGACGTCAATCATCCGAACAACAAAGGCAACGGCATGACCCTCGACGGCGCGCTCAACCTCTATATTTGCGAGCATGTGACGAGCTCCTTGATTCGCGAAACGCCGTCCGGCGAGCGCCAGGTCCTCGCGTCGCACTGGCAGGGGAAGGAGCTGAACAGCCCCAACGACGTGGTCGTGAAATCCGACGGCTCGATCTATTTCTCCGATCCGAGCTACGGGCGCATGCCGGTGTTCGGCCTCGAGCGGGAGCAGGAGCTGGATTTCCAAGCGGTGTATCGGCTTTCGGCGAGCGGCGAGCTGAGCTGCCAGGTCGACGATTTCGACCAGCCGAACGGACTCTGCTTCTCGCCCGACGAGAGCCTGCTCTATGTCAACGACACGACGCGCGCCCATATTCGTGTGTTCGACGTCGGCGCCGACGGTTCGCTCTCAAACGGTCGGATGTTCGCCGAGAGCATCGGCACCGGCGTTCTGGAAGAAGGCGTGGTCGACGGCATGAAGTGCGACGAGCGCGGCAATATCTACGTCACAGGACCCGGCGGGTTCTGGGTCTTCGGCGCGGATGGCGAGCATCTCGGCCTGATCAGGATGTCGGAACACTCGGCCAATCTCAACTGGGGCGGCACCGGGTGGAACGAGCTTTATTGCACCTGCGCGACCTCGGTCTACCGGATCACGCTCAAGGTCGCCGGCAACCGCTTGAGCTACATGTAGGAGACGGATCATGGCTCTCGACATCGACCCGGGTAAGAGCGCGCTGATCATCCAGGATCTGCAGAACGACGTGATCGCCGAGGGCGGCGCGTTCGCCGATTCCGGCGCGCCGAAGCACGCCCAGTCGCAGAACGTGGTGGAGAACGTGAAGGCCCTCGCCGAAACGGCGCGCCAAACCGGCATGGCGGTGATCCACGTCCACTACATCGTGGAAAAGGGGGCGCCGGGATTGAAGTTGAACGCGCCGCTCTTTCAAGGCGTCGCGGAAGCGAACGCGCTGGTGCGCGGGAGCTGGGGCGCGGCGGCGGTCGACGGGCTCGAACCCCAGGATGGCGATCTCGTGGTCGAGAAGATGCGCATGAACGCGTTTCACGACACCCATCTCGACACCATCCTCAAGGGGTTCGGCATCGACACGGTCGTGATCTCCGGCGCGTGGACCAATTTCTCCGTGGAGCACACCGCCCGCCACGCGGCCGATGCCGGCTATCGCGCCGTCGTGCTGACCGACGGCACCTCGACCATTGACGACGAGTGGCAGAACGCCGGCATCAATTACGCGCTCCAGAATATTGCCGAGCGGGTGTCCTGCGCCGAGCTCGCCGCGGCGCTCTCGGGCTGATCGCCTCAGAGCGGCAGCGGTGCGAGGAGGTCGTTCGTATTGCGGAGGAAATTGACCACCACCCGCATGTTTTCCTCCGTGTTGTCGAACAGTGTCGAATGGTTGGAGCCCCGGACCACGTGCTTGACGGCGTTCGGGATGTTCTCGGCAAGCCAGGCCTGACCGGCCCCCGTCGGGCCGACCTCCCAGGGCGTCATGATGTCCTCATCGCCGCCGATCACCAGGGTGGGCGCGGTGATCCGCTTGGCGAACGGCCGCAGGTCCATGTCCATCATCGCGCGACAGGCCCGCTGATAGACCTCCTTGCGGTTGGAACGCTCGAGGATGTCCTGGATCATGTCGACGGCGCCTGCGCCGTCCGGCCCGTCGAGGAATTTCCGTGACAGAGCCTGGACCGCGATCAGCTCCGCGAGGGTGCGGCCGCCGCAGCCATGCACCTCGGCGATGTCGATCCAGGTCTGGAAGGTGAGACGGCCGGCATAGTCGAGCTTGGCGGCCGAGCAATTGATGACCAGCCGTTCCGTTCGCTCGGCATATTTGGCGCCGAAGACCTGGGCGATCATCCCTCCCATCGACGTGCCGTGGACATGCGCCCGCTCGATGCCGAGCACGTCCAGGAGGCCGGCGACGTCATCCGCCCATACTTCCATGTCGTAGGTCTGGATGGGCTGATCGGACTGCCCGTAGCCGCGCAGGTCGAAATCGATACAACGGAAATATTTCGACGCGACCGGCGTCGCGGTTGCGAAATTGAAGTGACCGAAACCCGCGCCGTGGATATGGACCACGGGCTCGCCCTCCCCCGTCTCCTCATGCCAGAGCCTGACGCCGTTGACCTCCGCAAACGCCATGACCGCCTCCTCTCGCTCGGCTCACGCGCAATAATCGGGCGATCTTAGAGCCGATGGCGGCCGGGACCAACATCAACGGCGCAGGCCGCGCCGATTGAACGTGAAACCGTTTGCTATCTGATCGCGTTGAGATCAAAGTCCCGCCGGCCTTCGCAAGGCGGTAACGAACGGAAAGGCGCGAGGCATGGCGGAGGACCTGCGTCAAGCGGCGCTCGACTATCACCGCGAGCCCAAGCCGGGCAAGCTCGGCATCCACGCCACCAAGCGCATGACCACGCAGCGCGATCTCGCCCTCGCTTACAGCCCAGGCGTGGCCGCGGCCTGCGAGGAGATCGAGAAAGATCCGGCTTGTGCCTGGGACTATACCGCGCGCGCCAACCTCGTCGCGGTGATCAGCAATGGCAGCGCGGTGCTCGGGCTCGGGTCCATCGGCGCGCTCGCCGCCAAGCCGGTGATGGAAGGCAAGGCGGTTCTCTTCAAGAAGTTCGCCAATATCGACGTGTTCGACATAGAGATCGACGAGGACGGCATCGATCAGCTCGTGGAGACGATCGCCCGTCTCGAGCCCACCTTCGGGGCGATCAATCTCGAGGACATCAAGGCGCCCGAATGCTTCGAGATCGAGCGGCGCCTCAAGGAGCGCCTCAATATTCCGGTGTTCCACGACGACCAGCACGGCACCGCGATCTGCGTCGCGGCCGCGGCGCTCAACGCGCTCCGCATTGTGGGCAAGAAGATGGGCGATGTGACGGTGGCGTGCTCGGGCGCCGGCGCATCGGCCATCGCCTGCCTCGACCTCCTGAGAGAACTCGGGATTCCGAGCCACAACATGACGGTGTGCGACCGCAAGGGGGTGCTCCGCGCGGATCGAGAAGATCTGAACGAGCAGAAGAGGCGTTATGCGCTCGACACCAATGCCCGCTCGCTCGACGACGCGATCGAGGGAGCCGACCTGTTTCTCGGCCTCTCCGGCCCGCGCACGATGACCCAGGCGATGGTCAGGAAGATGGGCCCCAAGCCCATCATCCTCGCCCTGGCCAACCCGACGCCCGAGATCATGCCCGAAGACGCGCTCGCCGTGCGACCCGACGCGATCGTCGCGACCGGCCGCTCCGACTATCCGAACCAGGTCAACAACGTGCTGTGCTTCCCGTTCATCTTTCGGGGCGCGCTCGACTGCGGTGCGACCGAGATCAACACGGCGATGAAGCTCGCCTGCGTGCACGCGATCGCCGATCTCGCCACAGCCGAATCGTCGGATATCGTGGCGGCGGCCTATGGCGATCAGTCTTTGAAGTACGGCGTCGACTACATCATTCCGAAGCCCTTCGATCCGCGGCTCATCCAAACCGTTCCGGTCGCCGTCGCCGAAGCCGCGATGGAGAGCGGCGTCGCGAGCCGGCCGATCACCGACCTCGCGGCCTACCGCGAGGAGCTTGACAGCCTCGTGTTCCGCACCGGCTATTTGATGAAGGTGGTGTTCGACCAGGCAAAAAAGGACCCGAAGCGGGTCGTCTACGCCGCCGGCGAGAACGAACGCGTGCTGCGGGCGGCCCAGCAGGCGATCGACGAGGGGATCGCTCGCCCCATCCTGATCGGGCGGCCGTTCCGCATCGAGGAACGGATCGATCAGCTCTCGCTCCGGCTCAAGATCGGCGAGAACGTCGAGGTCATCGATCCCGCCCGCTACGAGAAGTACGACGCCTACTGGCGGCTCTATCACGAGTTGATGGGGCGGCGCGGCGCCTCGCCGGCGGCGGCGCGCACGATCTTGCGCACCCAGGCGACGGTAATCGCATCGATGATGGTGCGCTGCCGTGACGCCGACGCGATGCTCGCCGGCCCCGTCACGCTGTTCCGCCCCGAGCTGCTGCACGTGCTCGACGTGATCGGGCTGAGGGACGGCGTCGCCTCGGCGGCGGCTCTGCAGGTGTTGATCCTGACCAAGGGCATCTTTTTCATCGCCGACACCCATGTCACCGAGGACCCGAGCCCGGCGCAGATCTGCCAGTCCGCCGTGCTGGCCGCCGAGCAGGTGCGGCGCTTCGGCATGACGCCGAAGATCGCGCTGCTTTCCGGCTCCAACTTCGGCAGCAACGACTTCGCCCAATCGGTGAAGATGCGCGACGCGTTGCAATTGCTCCACCATCGCGCGCCCGCCCTCGAGGCGGAGGGTGAGATGCACGCGGACACGGCGCTCGACGAGGCGGTCCGCGCCGAGATGTTTCCCAATTCCAGGCTCAAGGGCCAGGCCAACACGCTGATCCTGCCGGACCTGACCTCGGCCAATATCGCCTACAGCATGGTCAAGGTGCTGGCCGACGGCATCTCCGTCGGCCCGATCCTGCTCGGGCTCGCCGCGCCCGCTTATGTGCTTCACGGCTCCGCCACGACCCGCGGCGTTCTCAACATGACCGCAGTCGCCGCTGTCGAGGCCCAGACCCGGGCGGAGGAAAGCAGCATCGCGGCCGCCGTCGCCGCGACCGCCGACTGAACGAGTCCAAGATGGCCCGGCCCGGCCCGTCGCCGGAGATCGTCGCGGCGCCTGAGAGGAACGGAAGGGAAGGCCTCTACGGCCTCACCACCGGGCTCGTCCGGGCCGTGCGCGAGGCGCTGGCGGCCTCCGACGCCGAACGCATCCGCGCGCTGATGGCGCCTCTGCACGAGGCCGACATCGCCGACTTGATCGAGCGGTTCCGCCCCGATGAGCGCCGCCGTCTGTTCTCGATCGCTCATGACCTTTTGAGCGGCGATGTCTTGGCCCACATCGAAGACGAGATACGCGAGGAGCTGATCGGCGAAATCGGCGCGGAGCGCGCCGCCGAAGCGATCGCGGACATGGACAGCGACGATGCCGTCGCCGTGCTCGAAGACCTCGATGCGCCGCAGCGGAAAGAGATCCTCGATGCGATCTCGAGCGCGGAGCGGGTCGGGGTCGCGGAAAGCCTCACCTATCCGGAAGACAGCGCCGGCCGTCTGATGCAGCGCGAGCTGGTCGCGCTGCCGGCGTTCTGGACCGTCGGCCAGACCATCGACCATATGCGCGAGGCCGGCGACCTGCCGAACGCATTCTACGAGATCTACGTCATCGACCCGCGCCACGAGCCGATCGGGCGAATCCCGCTTCACAAGCTCCTGCGCACCCGCCGCCCGCTCCTGCTGCGCGACATCATGACGACCGACCTCAAGACGATCCCCGCCAAAACCGACCAGGAGGAGGTCGGTCACGTGTTCGATCAATATGACCTGGTCTCGGCGCCGGTGGTCGGTGAGAGCGGGCGCCTGATCGGCGTGATCACCGTCGACGACGTGGTCGACGTCATCCAGGAGGAGGCGGAAGAGGACATCCTGCGGCTGAGCGGCGTGCAGGAACCCGACATCTACCGCGCCGCGCTGCGGACCGCGGCCGGCCGCTTCACCTGGCTCTTGGTCAATCTGGGCACGGCGATCCTGGCTTCTTACGTGATCTACCAGTTCGACGGGACAATCGATCAGATGGTCGCGCTCGCCGTCCTCATGCCGATCGTCGCTTCCATGGGGGGCAATGCCGGCACTCAGACCATGACCGTCGCGGTGCGCGCCATCGCCACCAAAGACCTCACCATGGGCAATTTGTTTCGAGTGCTGTGGAAGGAAATAATCGTCGGCGGGATCAACGGCATCGTCTTCGCGATCCTCACCGGCGGCGCGGCGACGGCCTGGTATGGCGACATCGCGCTCGGCATCGTGATCGGCGCCGCGATGATCATCAACATGCTGGTGGCGGGCCTGTTCGGCCTGGTCATCCCGGCGGCGCTGTGGCGGCTCAAGATCGACCCGGCGACCGCGGCCGGCGTGCTGCTCACGACGATCACCGACGTGATCGGCTTCCTCGCCTTCCTCGGCCTCGCCGGCATGCTCCTTCTCTGATGAATCAAAAAAACCGAGGCAATTCCTGTGCACATGCTCGAAAATGAAAACCACGGACGGGTATCGCCGGAGCGGACGCACGGGATTTGATGGTGGTCGAGAAAGCGCCGCCGCTCTCACTTCCAACGAACGGATAGGTGGGGCCATGATTCCGAACCGCATGCCCGGTCTCGATTTCGGCCTCGGCGAGACCGCCGACATGATCCGGGATACCGTCGAGAGCTTCGCCGCCGCGGAGATCGCGCCGCGGGCCGAGGAGATCGACCGCAGCAACCAGTTCCCGCGCGATCTCTGGCCGCGCCTGGGCGCGCTCGGGCTGCTCGGCATAACGGTCGAGGAAGAGGACGGCGGCAGCGGCCTCGGCTATCTCGAGCATGTCGTCGCCATGGAGGAGGTGAGCCGCGCGTCGGCCTCGGTCGGGCTCAGCTACGGAGCCCATTCCAACCTGTGCGTCAATCAGATCCGCCTCAACGGCTCACGAGAGCAGCGCAAGAAATATCTGCCGAAGCTCATCTCGGGCGCCCATGTCGGGGCCTTGGCGATGAGCGAGCCGGGCGCGGGCTCGGATGTGGTTGGCATGCGCACCCGGGCCGAGAAGAAGGGCGACCGCTATGTCCTCAACGGCTCGAAGATGTGGATCACCAACGGGCCGGATGCCGAGGTCCTCGTGGTCTATGCGAAGACTGATCCGCAGGCCGGGAGTCGGGGCATCACCGCCTTCGTGATCGAGGAGGGGATGGCTGGTTTCTCGACCGCTCAGAAGCTCGACAAGCTCGGCATGCGCGGCTCCAACACCTGCGAGCTGGTCTTCGAGGATTGCGCGGTACCCGAGGAGAACGTGCTCGGCACGGTCGGTGGCGGCGTCGGCGTGCTGATGAGCGGGCTCGACTATGAGCGCACGGTGCTCGCCGCCGGGCCGCTCGGCATCATGCAGAGCTGCATGGATATCGTGGTGCCCTACGTCCACGAACGCGAGCAATTCGGCCGCCCGATCGGCACGTTTCAGCTCATGCAGGGCAAGCTCGCGGACATGTACACGACGATGAATGCGGCCCGCGCCTATGTCTACGCCGTGGCGCGCGCCTGCGACCGCGGGGAGGCCAACCGCAAGGACGCCGCCGGCGCGATCCTCTATGCCGCGGAGAAAGCCACCTGGATGGCGCTCGAAGCGATCCAGGCGCTGGGCGGCAACGGCTATATCAACGAGTTTGCCACCGGGCGCCTGCTCCGCGACGCCAAGCTCTACGAGATCGGCGCCGGCACCAGCGAGATCCGCCGCATGTTGATCGGCCGCGAATTGTTCGAGGAGACGGCGTAACGTCTCCGGCGCGTCGGCGATCCCGCCCGCCGCGCACGAAGAAGAGGGATCGGACGTTACTGTCTTCTAACTCATTGCATTCAATGGATTTCAGGATCGTCTTTGCGGGGCCAAAGCTATTGCGTTTGCCCTTGTCGCGACGGACAATCGCGCCGATAAAGCGGCGCTCGACGCCCGGGAGCTGAAGGAAATCACATGAAAGACGATCCTATCGTCGTCGTCGGCATGGCGCGCACCCCCATGGGCGGGTTTCAGGGTGACTTGAAGGACGCGCGCGCGCCCGAGTTGGGCGCCACGGCGATCAGAGCGGCGCTGGAACGCGCCGGCGTGGCCGCGGAAGATGTCGATGAGGTGATCATGGGCAATATCCTCTCGGCCGGCCAAGGCCAGGCGCCGGCGCGTCAAGCCTCGATCGGCGCCGAGATCCCCGACCATGTCGGCTGCACCACGATCAACAAGATGTGCGGCTCGGGCATGAAAGCGACGATGTTCGCCCACGACCTGATCAAGGCCGGCTCCGGCGCGATCGTGGTCGCAGGCGGCATGGAGAGCATGACCAACGCGCCCTACCTCTTGGACCGGGCGCGCGCGGGCTACCGCATGGGGCACGGCGCGGTTCAGGACCACATGTTCCTCGACGGCCTGGAGGATGCCTATGACAAGGGCAAGCTGATGGGCGTTTTCGCCGAGGAGACGGCGCGCAAATACCAGTTCACGCGCGAGCAGCAGGACTCGTTCGCCATTACCTCCCTGAATCGCGCGAAAAAAGCGATCGAGGACGGCTCCTTCGACAAGGAGGTGACCCCGGTCACGGTCAAGGGCCGCAAGGGCAAAACTGTTGTCGAGCGCGACGAGCAGCCGTTGAAGGCGAATCTCGACAAGATCCCGACGCTTCGCCCGGCCTTCGCCAGCGACGGTTCGGTGACCGCCGCCAATTCGAGCTCGATCTCCGACGGCGCCGCCGCGCTGGTGCTCATGCACCGCTCCGAAGCCGAGGAGCGCGGCCTAGCGCCGCTCGCCGTCATTCACGGCCACACGACCCATGCGCAAGCGCCGGCATGGTTCACCACCGCCCCGGGGCCCGCGCTGCGGAAGCTCCTGGACAAGGTCGGCTGGGACAAGGACGATGTCGAGCTGTTCGAGGTCAACGAGGCCTTCGCGGTCGTGGCCATGGCGGCGATGCGGGACTGCGACATCCCCCACGACAAGGTGAACGTCCATGGCGGCGCCTGTGCCCTGGGCCACCCGGTCGGCGCCTCCGGCGCGCGGATCATCATCACCCTGCTGGCGGCGCTCGAGAAATACGACCTCGACAAGGGCGTCGCGGCGCTCTGCATCGGCGGGGGCGAAGCCACGGCGATTGCCGTGGAGCGCGTCCACTAGGGCGGGCCGGGGCGGCGATGCCGGGCACCCGCGAGACGATCCCCGCCCGGCGCGGCCGCGCGCTCCGGCTCGGCGCCGGCGACGCCGTTCGCCTGATCAACACCCACGGCACCCAGGTGGTCGACACCTGGGCCTTCAACGCCGGAGACATGGCCGAGTGCATGTCGATGGAGCATTCGCGGGTCGCCATCGGCCAGATCATCCCGAGGCCCGGCGACACTATGGTCACGAATAAGCGGCGCCCGATTCTAACCCTCGTGGAGGACAGCTCGCCCGGCATCCACGACACGCTGATCGCTGCCTGCGACCGCTACCGCTACGAGCTCCTGGGCGCCGGCGAGCACGACAATTGCACCGACAACCTCCACGCCGCCCTGGCGGCGCTCGACATGGCCGCGCCCGAGACGCCGGCGCCCTGGAACATGTGGATGAACATCCCGGTCGGCGCCGACGGCTCGGTCAGCTTCGAGCCGACCGTCGCCCGGCCCGGCGATCACGTGGTGCTGCGGGCCGAGATGGACATCGCGCTCGCCTTCTCCTGCTGCCCGCAGGACATCATCCCGATCAACGGCGTGGACTGCACCCCGCGCGACGCCGCCTTCGAACGCCTGTAGGGGCCGCCCATGTCGAGCAACGGCGCATTCTTCACCGACGAGCAGCGGATGATCCGCGATATGGCGCGCGATTTCGCCGCCAGGGAGCTCGCCCCCCATGCCGGCGACTGGGACCGGAACGGGGGCTATCCGGACGACATCCTGGCCAGAATGGGCACGCTCGGGCTGATGGGCATGCTGGTGCCGCCGGCCTTCGATGGCAGCGGCGCGGACCATGTGTCCTACGCGCTTGCCATGGAAGAGATCGCGGCCGGCGATGTCGGCACCTCGACCGCGATGAGCGTCAACAACTCGCTGGTTTGCGCCGGCCTGCTGGCGGCCGGCTCGCCCGACCAGAAGGAACGCTTCCTCAAGCCGCTGGCCCGCGGCGACATGCTCGGCTGCTTCTGCCTCACCGAGCCCCAGGCCGGCTCGGATGCCTCGGCGCTCCGCACCCGCGCGGTGCCAGACGGCAATGCCTACCTGCTCAACGGCACCAAGCAATTCGTCACGAGCGGCTCCAAGGCCCACCTCGCGCTGGTCTTCGCGGCGACCGACCCGGAAGCCGGCAAGAAAGGGATCAGCTGCTTTCTCGTGCCGACCGACACCGAGGGCTACCGGGTCGCGAGCCACGAGACCAAGATGGGCCAGCGCGCCCATGACACCTGTCAGATCGTCTTCGAGGACCTGCGAATCACCCCCGACCTCATGCTGGGCGAGCCCGGCCAGGGCTACGCCATCGCGCTCGGCAATCTCGAAGGCGGCCGGATCGGGGTCGCGGCCCAGGCCACCGGCGCGATGCGCGCCGCTTACGAGACCGCGCTCGCCTATGCCAAGGAGCGCCAGAGCTTCGGCAAGTCGATTATCGAGCATCAGGCGGTCGGCTTCCGGCTCGCCGACATGGCAACGGAGATCGAGGCGGCGCGGCTCTTGACCCTTCATGCGGCACGGCTCCGCGACGCCGGCGAGCCCTGCCTCAAGGAAGCCTCGATGGCGAAGCTCTTCGCCTCCGAGACCGCCGAGCGGGTCTGTTCCCGGGCAATCCAGACCCTGGGCGGCTACGGCTATTTGAGCGACTTTCCGGTCGAGCGCATCTATCGCGACCAGCGCGTCTGCACGATCTATGAGGGCACCAGCGACGTGCAGCGGCTCGTGATCAGCCGAGCGCTCGCCGCGGAATGACCGCGCCGCCGGCGCGGCGCTTGTGGAGGGACCATGGCGGGGCTCGATTTCTACTTCGATTTTTCCTCACCCTACGGCTATATCGCCGCCGAGCGCATCGACGCGATCGCGGAGCGGCACGGACGCGCGGCGGCGTGGCGGCCGTTCCTGCTCGGCGCCGTGTTTCAGAAGATCGGCGGCACGCCGCTGGTCGATCAGCCGATGAAGGGCCCCTATTCGCGCCATGACATGCTGCGCTCGGCGCGCCTCCGCGGCATCACCTTCAACGTCCCCGACCCGTTCCCGGTCAACAGCATCGCCGCGTGCCGCGCCTTCTACTGGCTGGCCGACCGGGACCCCGTGCAGGCGCACGCCCTGGCGCAGGCTCTCTACCGCGGCTATTTCGCCGACAACCGCGACCTGAGCAAGCCAGAGACGGTGATCGAGACCGCGCGCGGGCTCGGCGTCGACGGCGATGCGCTGGCGGCCGCGCTTCAGGACCAGGCGGTCAAGGACCGGCTGCGTACCGAGAACGATGCGGCGCTCGCGCGCGGCATCTTCGGCTCGCCCACCATCTTCGTCGGCGACGAGATGTTCTGGGGCAATGACCGCCTGGATCAGGTGGACCGCTGGCTCGAGACCGGCGGCTGGTAGCGCGCCGACACGCCTCCCGATTGGCTGCTCGCGTCCGCCCGGATTATCCGCTCGCTTCGGCGCCGAGCGCGACCTCGTCGTCATAGACCGCCTCGGGCAGGGGCAGGCCGTCGAGCTCGGTGTCGCCGAGAGCGCCGTCGGGTATGATCCCGCGCTGATCGAGCAGGGCCATGAGCTGGCGCGCATGCTGCGCGGCGTGCCACGCCGTGCGCTCGAGCACACGCTCGGCGCTCTGGGTTCCGTAATAGGTGTCGAGCGTGCCGAGCCTCCCGGCGCCATCAGCCGATCGCCACCAGGCAGACAGCGCGTCGCGCACGGTCTGGCCATAGGCCGCGACCGCCGCCGCGGTCCGCATGTCGGCGCCGGGCTTGCGCTCGAAATAGTCGAAGGTGAGCGGCTTACCGCCCACGGCGTCGAGAAACGCCACCGGAATGACGAAGATATGATAACCGAGATCGAGGATGTCCCGGTCGCGGCCGGGCAACGCCGTGCCGAAGGCTTCGACCGGGAACTGGCCGAGATAGCGCTGGGTCGCGGCGAGGATCAGGTCCAGCTTTCGCACCAGCGCGGCCGGCGGCAGCGGCCCCTGCTCGAGCCTCACGCCGACGAAGCGTGCGAGATCGCCGAGATCCTGGGCGAAGACGAAGCGCTGCCCGCGGGCGACCACCGGAACCGAGCGGGCGCCGAGGCTCGCGAGCTCGTCCATGGCGCCCGGCCGCGCCCGCACATTGATCGACTCATAGGCGATGCCGTGGGAGGTCAGGAACTCCTTGGCCCGGAGGCAACTCGAGCATCCCGGCTGCCAGTACACTCTGAAACCATCCGCCATGATCGGTCTCCGCCTCGGGCGATCCCCGCGCCGCGGCGCAGCCTAGCACGGATCGGCGCGGCGGCGGCGGCCGGCTACTCCGCCGTGTAGCCGCCGTCGATCACCAGCTCGGTGCCGGTGACGAATTTCGCCTCGTCCGAGGCCAGGTAGACCACGCCGTTCGCGATGTCGTCGGGCTCGCCGACATGGCCGACCGGGTGCAGCTTGCCGAATTCCTCGGCGCCGGTCGCGACGTCGCCGTACATGCGGATCGCGGTTTCTTCCATCATCGGCGTGTCGATGAAGGCAGGGTGGATCGAGTTGACGCGAATCCCGCTGCCGTCGCGCGCGCATTCGAGCGCGACGCATTTGGTGAAGTAGCGGACCGCGCCCTTCGAGGCCGTATAGGCGGCAAGATGCATCGTGCCGACCATCCCGAGCACCGAGGACATGTTGATGATGGAGCCGCCGCCCGAGCGGCGCATCGCCGGGATCGCGCTCCTGGTGCCGAGAAAGACGCCGTCGGCGTTGACGCTCATGATCCGCCGCCAGGTTGCCAGCGAAACCTGTTCGATCGGCTCGGATCGGGTGATGCCGGCATTGTTGAAGAGCACGTCGAGGCGCCCATGCTCCGCCATGACGCCGTCGATCGCCGCCTGCCAGGCCGGCTCGTCGGTTACCTCGAAAGGGTGGAACCGGGCCGTGCCGCCTTTCGCGGTGATGGCCGCGGCGACCGCCGCGCCGCGCTCCTCATCCCGTCCCGTCACCAGCACCGCCGCGCCCTCCTCGGCGAGGCGCAGCGCCGTCGCCTCGCCGATCCCGCGGGTCGCGCCGGTCACGATCGCCACCTTGCCTTCGAGTCTCGCCATGCGAGTCTGCCCCCTCATCTCGCGCGCCGGCGGGCGCGGACCGGACGGATACCGCTTAACAGACTATAACCGTCGACGGAAGCCGGGCCATCGACGGATGCCACGGATGGGTTCGGCCGGGCGGTGTTCAAGCTCGGGAGGAGGCCAAGCGCCCATGGCGGAACGGACCGACCACCACGGAGACAATGTCTATCTCGTCGATCGCAACCTGCAGGCTCTGTTGCGCCGCAGCGCGCCGTGGCTGACCGACGCGGATGAAGATCGGCTGAGCGGCTTCGGGGCCTGGGTCGCGACCGCGGTCGACCGACAGGCCGACTACACCAACCGTTTCGCGCCGCCGGTTCTCGAAACCCTGGATGAGGGCGGCAGGCCGCGCTCGGTGGTCCGCCACAATCCGCTCTACGCCGCCGTTCATCGCGAGGTCTATGAGCGCGGCATCGTCGGGCTCAACTACGGGCCCGCGCCGCGTCCCTTCACCCTGACCTTCGCGATGGGCTATCTGCTCGCCCAATCCGATATCTCGATCCACTGCCCGGTCACGCTTACCGGCGCCGTCGCCTATGTGCTCGACCGTTTCGCACCGCAAACGGTGAGCGAAGCCTATCTGCCCGACCTGGTGCGGATGGACGGCGCTGCGACCACCGCCGGCACCTGGGTCACCGAGAAACAGGGCGGAAGCGATGTCGGCGCCACCCAGACGATCGCGCGCCGCAGCAATGCCGGGATTGCCCTGAGCGGGCTCAAATGGTTCGCCAGCAATGCCGATGGCGGACTGGCGCTTACCCTCGCCCGGCCCGAAGGCGCATCCGGCGGCACCGAAGGGCTCGGTCTCTACCTGGTCCCCGCCCGCCGCGAGGACGGCACGCATAACGGCTACCGGATCCGGCGGTTGAAAGACAAGCTCGGCACCCGCGGCCTCGCGACCGGCGAGATCGAGCTCGACCGCGCCGATGCGGTGGAGGTCGCACCGCCGCCGGACGGCCTCAAGACGATGATGGCGGCGCTCGGTTACAGCCGTATCCACAATGCGATGGCCTCTGCCGGTGTGCAGCGGCGCGCCTTCGCCGAGGCCCTGCACCATGCCGAAACGCGCCAGGCCTTCGGCCGACACCTCACCGCCTACCCGATGGTGCAGGACCAGCTCGTCGAGATCCTGGCGCGGATGGAGGCGAGCGCGGCTCTGGCCTTCGCGGCAGCCCACGCCTTCGACGCGGCGCAGAAGCAGCCGGAGCAAGAGGCCTGGATGCGGCTCGTCACCGCGCTCGCCAAATATCTTTCGGCGGCGTGGGCGATCACGGCGGCCAGCCGTGCGATCGAGATCCTCGGCGGCAACGGCTATACCGAAGAATATCCGACCGCGCGTCTGTTCCGCGACGCCCAGGTGCTCACCGTGTGGGAGGGCCCGCCCAACATCCAGGCTCTTGAGCTGCTGCGTCTCGTAGGCGCCCGCTCCTCGGGCCTCGAGGCCTTCGAGGCGCGGCTCGACGCGATTCTCGACGCCGGCATCGCCGCCGAGAATCCGGCATTCGCGGCATCCCGCGCGCTGATCGCGCAAGCGCGCCGGGAGACCGCGGCCCGGATCGCATTGATCCGCGACGACCGGGCCGAAGCCCCGCGCCAGGCGCACCGGCTGATGGACGGAATGGCGAAGACGCTCGCGGCCGCTCTTCTGATCGAAGAGGCCGCCGCCGATTGGGCCGCGGGCGATGCGCGCAAAGCGATCGTCGCACGCCTTTTCGCCGCGCAGGAGCTTGCCGCGCAGGAGGCGCCGACGCCGGGTGAGACCGAAGGCCAGCGCTTCTTCCGGCCGCTCGCCGATTACCGGACGATCGAGCCGGCACGCCTCGGCTGAGCCGGCGGAGGCCGGCACGATTTCCGGCAAGGGGGAAATGCCCTACCCGATGATCGTCGCCGCATGCTATGTGCTCGGGATCGTCCTTGGCACGCCAAAGAACGGCCCGCCGAACGATCGCCACGGGAGAAGGGAAGCGATGGAGGTCAACGGCAAAGAGATTGCGGTCGAGCAGCACGGCGAGGGAGACGCCGTGGTGATGGTCCACGGCCTCGGCGGCACCAGCAATAGCTGGTTCCCGCAGGTGGCCCCGCTGGCCAGATTTTTTCGCGTCGTCCGGCTCGACCTCGAAGGCTCGGGCCGCTCGCCCGCCATGGGCGC
Source organism: Alphaproteobacteria bacterium (assembly GCA_965248825.1). Classification (GTDB taxonomy): domain Bacteria; phylum Pseudomonadota; class Alphaproteobacteria; order UBA828; family UBA828; genus WTGU01. Next base: position 928,068 of record CBDFKL010000006.1, read on the forward strand.
GCTCTCGATCGGGTCTTTCGCCGCCGACGTGGTCGCGGTGATGGACGAGCTCGAGATCGCGGCGGCTCATCTATGCGGCCATTCGATGGGCACGATCGTGTGCCAGCACATCGCCGCCGAGCAGCCCGATCGGGTCAAGAGTCTCGCGCTTTTCGGCCCCCTCGCGGAGCCGCCGGAAGCGGCGCGCGGCGCCATCCGAGACCGCGCGGCGCTGGCGCGAAAGGACGGCATGGTGCCGATCGCGGACACCCTGGTGGAGGTCGCGACCTCGGCCGAGACCAAGGCGCATCAGCCGGCGGCGGCGGCCTTCGTGCGCGAGATTCTGATGCGCCAGGACGCGGAGGGCTATGCGCGAACCTGCGAAGCGCTCGCCGATGCCGAGAGCGCCGATCTCAGTAAGATTCGATGCCCGAGCCTGCTGGTCACGGGCGACGAGGACGGCGTCTCGCCGCCGCCGACGGTCAAGGCGCTGGGCAACCGGATCGCAGGCTCGCGCCTTATCATTCTGACCGGCTGCGGCCACTGGACCCCGATCGAGAAGCCTGCCCAGGTCAACGCCTCGCTGCTCAACTTCCACGGCAATATGTGACCGGCCCATGGCCTCGCGAACGCCCGCAAGACGAGGGAGCCGAAAGCCGCGTGCGGGCGCGGCCGGGAAGCGGCCGGCCGATGCGAAACGGGGAGCGAGACGGAAGCATGCCGCGGCGCGTCCGGCTGCCGCCGGAACGCAAGCGACCTTCTATGTCTGCCGGTCGTGTGTCTGGTCGGAAGACCAGCGGGAGCGCGACGGCAAGCGCCAAGGCAGTTTCCTGCTCGAGGCGGTGCGGTCCTTGATCGAGACCGAGCCTCTGCCGGAGAGCCTCGCCTTGCGCGCGGTTTATTGCCTGAACGGCTGCAAGAGCCCGTGCAATGTCGGCTTTCGCGCCGCCGGCAAGCACCATGTGCGATTCAGCCGACTGACCCCGGAGAACGCCGCCGACGTCCTCGCCTACGCCCGTGCCTACCAGGCGAGCGCCAAGGGCGCGGTGCCCGACGAAGAGACCCCGGACGCGATGCGCGGCAAGATGACGGTGCGCACCCCGCCGATCGGCTGAGCTGCCCGGGCGGCCGCGCACGGATACCGACCGCGGCTCGCTGCCGCCCTCGTAGAGCGCTCTCATCGTCACGCCGTAAGCACGCATGGTGGTCAGGCTTGCTGAAGCGACGCGGGACGAGTAGGGCAGAACTCGGCGGCTCGCCCGGCCGCCGAACTCAATGAGGTATGCCATGCCCGTAAGCCGCGGCCGCGAGTTTCTGGCCATTCCCGGTCCGACCACCGTTCCCGATGAGGTCTTGTCGGCCATGCACCAGCCGGCCGTCGATATCTATGGCGACAGTCTGATCGAGCTGACGGAGAGCTGCCTGGACGATTTGCGGCGCGCTTTTCGCACGAAGGGGCGGACCTACATCTACATCGCCAACGGGCACGGAGCCTGGGAAGCAGCGCTCTCCAACGTCCTGTCCCGAGGCGACAAAGTGCTGGTGCTGGAGAGCGGAAACTTTGCCATCGGATGGGGCGAGATGGCTGAGGCACTCGGTATCGAGGTCGAAGTGCTCAACGCTCGACCCCGACGGGCAGTTTCACCGGAGGCGCTGGAGCAGCGTCTGCGTGCCGATATTGCGGGCGATATCAAGGCCGTGTTGGTCGTGCAGGTGGATACAGCCTCCGGCGTGGTGAACGACATCGTGGCTCTGAGCAGCGCGATTGCCGCGAGCGGCCATGCCGCACTGTTCATGGTCGACGCCATCGCTTCCCTGGGCACGATGCCTTTCGAAATGGATGACTGGGGCGTCGACGTCGCGGTGACCGGTTCTCAGAAGGGGCTCATGCTGCCGCCGGGGCTGAGCTTTATCGCCGCGCAGGAAAAAGCGCTCGCCGCCCACAAACATGCCGATCTAAGGACACGGTACTGGGATTGGACCGCACGCGAGGGCGAGGCCCACTACATGAAATATTGCGGCACACCGCCCGAGCACATGTTGTTCGGTTTACGCAAGTCCCTCGACATGCTGTTCGAGGAGGGCTTTGAAAACGCCTTTCGCCGTCACGAACTCCTGGCCGGCGCAACGCATGCGGCGATCGAACGCTGGCGCTCGGCAGAGGTCCTCGATTTCAACGTCGTCGAGCCTGCCGAGCGGTCCCACTCGGTGACCACGGTTCTCTTGGAAGAGCCCCAGTTGAGCCGCCTGCTGGGGTGGTGCAGAAAGACCTGCAACGTCACCTTTGGTATCGGGATCGGGCCGTTCACCGATCGGGCGCTACGCATCGCTCACATGGGTCATATCAATGCACCGATGATTCTCGGCACACTGGGCGTTCTGGAAGCAGGGCTCATTGCGCTCGATATTCCCCATGGCCGAGGCGGTGTCGCGGCGGCCGTCGACCACCTGGGCACCGCCTTGAAGACATGAGGCCACGCTGACCGGCCGCCGGGCCGGTGGGACACACGACCCGCACGATCTGGCCGGGACGCTCCTCCAGGCTGGTTTCGAACAGGGTGCCGATCAGCAAAACAGATGGCGGATTAGCCGGGCGTGCCACCCAGTGTAATGCGGTATCCTTGCCTGCGTCGTCAGGGCGAGAACGCTGGCGCAGCGAATGGGGGGCGGGTCGCGCAGGCGGCGGAATAAGAGCGCTGGCACCGGGCGGAAAATCAGGACGCGGCCGCCGAGCGCCGCGCTTCAAAACGGGAGATGGCAATGGCCGAATTGACCTTGGAGCAGCAGGTCGCGCGCCTCGCGGCGATCGAGGACATCAAGCAGATGAAGGCGCAATATTGCGCCTACGCGGATCACGGCTACGACCCCGAAGGGATGGGCACCCTTTTCGTCGAGGACGCCATCTGGGACGGCGGCCAGTTCGGCCGTTATGAGGGGGTGAAGGCGATCAAGGAATTCTTCGCCGGGATATCGAGCGAAATCGTGTTCGCGATCCACCCGGTGATGAACCCGATCATCACGGTCGACGGCGATACCGCAAATGCGAAATGGTGGCTCATTATGTGGTGCACCATGAACCTCGACGGTCGCAAGGAAGCCCGCTGGTTCGCGGCTGAATATGACGACTATCTGGTCAAGCGTGACGGCCGCTGGCTGTTCACCCATATCAAGGTGGACGGCAAATTCTTGGCGTCGCACGGCGAGGGCTGGGCGGACCAGACCTGAGGAGAGACCCGAGCATGACGGCGGATCTGCAACGCTTCGACACGGCGGCATCGGCCGAGACGCTGGCCGGATCGATCACGCGCCACGGCTACGCGATCGTGCACCGCCTGCTCGACCAGGAGACGCTTGCCAGGCTCGCCAGCGAGCTGGTCCCGCATCTCGAGGCCGTGGCATCGAGCGGCGACGATGCCTTCATGGGCCACAAGACCAAGCGCTTCGGCGCGCTCTTATCGCGATGCCCGACCACGCGCGGGATGGTTACCCATCCGCTGGTTTTGGCGACGGCCGACGCGGTGCTCGGCCCCTATTGCGCGCGCTACCAGATCAATTACACCGGGGTCATGTATATCGAGCCCGGCGAGACCGGGCAGACGATGCACCGCGACACCGGTTTATACCCAATCCAGAACCCGGCCCCGCCGCTTTCCTTGGCGACCATGTGGGCGGTCACCGACTTCACCGCCGAGAACGGCGCGACCCGCATGGTGCCCGGCAGCCACCAATGGCCCGACGAGCGGGTGCCCTTAGCCGAGGAGGTGGCGGCGGCGGAGATGCCGGCGGGCTCGGTACTGGTCTATGTCGGCGGCATGATCCACGGCGGCGGCGCCAACCGCGGCAACGCCGCGCGCTGCGGGGTGGCTCTCCACTACAGCCTGGGCTGGCTACGCCAGGAGGAGAACCAGTATCTCGCCGTGCCGATGGCGGAAGCGCGCGGCTTTCCGCGCCAGCTTCAGACGTTGATGGGCTATGACCTCGGCACGGTGAATCTGGGCTTCGTCGACCACAAGCACCCGAACGACGTATTGAACGGGACGGCCGGCGATGGCCCCGGCGTGCTCGGCCCGCAAGCGCTGATGGACGCCGACAACGCCATTCAACGGTTCAAGGTCACGGAGACCAAGGCAGTCGGCCGAATGCGCGTCGAGGTCTGAGGGCGCTCGATGTGGCAGGTCGGTATCGATGTGGGCGGCACGTTCACCGACCTTTTCGCCGTCGACGCGGCGATCGGCCGGACCGTTTGCGGCGCTTAACGCGCGCCGGCCGCGCGGATGCAGGCGGCGAAGGGAGCGTGGATGGCGGTGAGATAGAACGACTCGAAATCGCCCGCGCCCGAATTCTGGCAGAGCGTCGCACTGACGCCGCTCGCCTCGTGATGACCCGTGCAGGTGGTGTGGCCCGGCAGCTGGCCGATATGTCCCTTGATTTCCAGACCGTCGATCGTCGAGACCAGGATACCGTGCCCGTTCGCCGTGATCGGCGCACCGGGGAAACTTGCCGTCTTCAGGTTGCCGGCCATCTCGTGGAGCCGGGGAGCGTCCAGCACCTTGCCGACAAAGAGACTGTCGATCCAATGCATCAGGTCGCGCGGCGTCGCAATGATGTCGCCCGCCGCATTGGCGCCCGAGAGCGGGAACCAGTGGGTCGAATCCCAGCAGCCGTCGATCGGCGCGCCGGCGGGGCGGCACTCGCTTGACCGGCCGCTCGACCGGCAGGTGTCCGATCGTCAAATTCAATCGCCGGGGTTTCGACGAGGACGCATGCTGAACTGCAGATCGCAGGGAGAGCCGGTTCCCGCTTCCATGATCGGCGAGTTCGTCGATTCGAGCGGGCTGTTCCCCGACACCGCCGCCCTGAGCGAGCGATTCGAGGCGGACGGCTATCTGTTCCTGCGCGGCCTCCACGACGTCGCCGCGGTGATGGACGCCCGGCGGGAGGTGTTCGAGCGGCTCGAAGCGGTCGGCGAGGTCAAATCGCCGGCGCTCGACGGCATCTTCACCGGCGCAAGCAGACGCCGGGAAATGGCGGGCGACCTCGGCGCATTTTGGCAGTCGGTGTCCCAAGGACCGCGTCTGCGGGCGGTCACACACGGCCCCCGAATCCGTGAGATCGTCGGCCGCATCCTGGGCGAGCCGGTGCGGCCCCATGACTACATCTTCCTTCGGCCCGCCCCGGTCGGGCGCGCGACCGGACCGCACTGCGACTATCCCTTCTTCACCCGGGCCACCGAGCGGGTCGTCACGGTGTGGACCGCGCTCGGCGAAGTCCCGCTCTGTGACGGGCCGGTGGTCGTCGTCGAGGGCTCGCACCGTTTCGACGATCTGGTCGAGGCGGCCCGCGGCTTCGACGTCGCCCGCGACACCGACCGCAGGGCGACGCGGCCCGAGAATCACATCGCCTTTGCCCGTGCCCGCGGCTCCCGTTTGTTGAGCGCCGACTTCGGTGCCGGCGACATCCTCGTCTTCGGCATGTTCACCTGGCATGGCGCACTGGATAACCACTCGCCGATCGGGCGCATCCGGCTCTCGAGCGATGTCCGGTTTCAGCCCGCGGGCGAGCCCGAGGACCCGCGCTATTTCGGCGCCGATCCCGGCGGCACCACCGGCGCCGGCTACGGCGAGCTCAACGGCGCGAAGCCGCTGACCGAGCCCTGGCACACCCGCTGACCACCGGTGGCGCTGCCCTGAGCCCCTGGATTTCTCCGGTTCAGAGTGGGGTCCATCGCCTTGAGAGGAGTCAAGTCCGAGATGTCATGAGGGGAAGGGACCATTCGGAAGCGGACCGCTACAGATCGGCAAAGGGCAGCGCGGTCACGCCGGAGCTGAGGGGCAGGCGTATATCGCCTGGATGAACGACATATCCGGGCATCGCCGCGCTTGCCATGTCCCCTTGGAACATCTTGATGGCGGCGGCCATGGCCGGACGGGGCGTAGCGGACAGCTTCACCTCGATGGGGACGAGCCCGCCGCCGGTCTCGACCACGAAGTCCACTTCCGTTCCCGCCAGGGTCCGCCAGAAGTATACCTGCGGGTCCATCCCCCGATGCGTCAGGGTCCTGACAATTTCGGCCAACACGGCCGTTTCCATGATGGCGCCTCCCATGGGACCTGAGGCGGCATGGGCGGAGTCCTTGAGACCCGCCAAGTAGCAGAGCGTGCCGACGTCGGTGAAATACACTTTCGGGGTCTTGACGAGCCGTTTCCCGACATTGGCGAAGTAGGGGCGCAGCACGATTACCTGGTAGGTGGCTTCGAGCACCGAGAGCCACGCCTTAATCGTATTGACCGCAACCCCGAGGTCCCGGGCGACATCGGTAAGACTCAGAAGCTGTGCACTTCTGGCCGCCAGAACGCGGAGGAAATTCTGATACTGAGTCAGGTCCCCGACCTGCCGAAGCATCCGCACGTCCCGTTCGAGATAGGTCTGGATGTAGCTGGCATGCCAAAGGGATGCGTCCCGGTCGGGTTGTCTCGCAAGCTCCGGGTACCCGCCCCGAAGGAAGCCCTTCCACAGTCCGTCAAAAACATATGACGATTGCGAAGACGGCCGGCACCCGCGCTCCCAGGCAAGGGAAACCCGCGGCCGTCCCTCCGCTTCCCGCCGGGAAAGTGGCAGCAGGCGGAGCATGGCCGCGCGACCCGCCAACGATTCGGTCACCTTCTCCGCGAGCAACAGATTCTGCGAGGCGGTCAACAGGTACTGACCGTTCTTGTCCCGGGCCGCGTCGATCCTCTCTTTGATATAGGGAAGCAGGTCGGGCACATACTGCACCTCGTCGAAGATCACCGGCGGCGAATACAGTTCCAGGAAACCGCGCGGGTCTTGCGACGCGGCCGCGCGAACATCCGGTGGCTCCAAAGACACATAGCGGCAACGCCTCGCGAAGAGATGTTGCAGCAGGGTCGTTTTGCCGGACTGGCGCGGCCCGGTCAGGACCACGGCCGGAAACTCCGACGCCGCCTTCTTGAGGACCGGCTCCAGCGAGCGTTTGATATACAGAGAACTCGCGACGCATTTCATGACTGGAGATTATGCATTTATAATGCATAATCTCCATAAAAATTTCCCGCCCAACGCTTGTGTGCCTCATCCGATGAGACGCACATTCACGTGCTCCCCTGACGGAATCCGGAGCGCGGTCCCCAGCTCGGGGCTCCAGCGGGAAGAAGATGTCGTTGTAGTCGCGGGGAACCAACCACAACTCGGCTTGTCCCAGATAGCCTCGCGCCGGGATCGAGGCGATCTCCGCGACCATCTCATCGGGTGCGTGGGGAAGAGGAGGAGGCGTTGCCCTGAGCCCCGGAATTTCCTCCGGTTTAGAGTAGAGTCCACTGCCTTGAGAGGAGATGGACATGAGGCGTTCCCGTTTCAGTGAAGAGCAGATCATCGGCATTCTGCGCGAGCAGGCGCTCCATACGCAGTGCCGAGCTCCGGCAGGACGGGGCCGATGTGCCTGCCCGTCGGAACGGCGCGGTTGTGCGGGGTAAGCAGGGGTGGCGGGTACCGAGTCCGGATTGCCGAAGGTCATTCTGTTTGGTGGGGCGCCGTTCTCCGGAAAGAGTACGGTCGCCCGTCTGCTGTCCGGCCGGCTTGACGTCGATCTCCTGCACACCGACGATTTCGGCACGGCGGTGAGGGCGGCGGGTCGCGGCCGGCAAGCAGATGGCCTGGATCCGATGGCGGGCGAGGACTACCGGGAATACTACCTCCGGCGGGGGATCGAGGCCCTGATGCAGGAGGCCCTAACGGCCCATCGCGCCCTGTGGCCGGCCATCCGGGCGGTGGTCCTGGCCCGCGCCGATTGGGGAGATCCGGCGATCATGGAGGGCTGGGCGCTCCTTCCGGAGGCGGTGGCCGGCGCGCTGCCCGCGAACTGTGGGGCAGTCTGGCTGGTGGTTGACGACGGGGAGTTCGAGCAGCGGCTCAGGACACGCCCGACCTTCTACAAGGGCGCGTGGGACCAGGCCGAATTGATTGGGCGGTTTGCCGCGCGGTCAGCCGCCTTCAACCGGTACCTACAGACGCAGATCTCCCACTACGGCCTGCCAACCATAAGACCGCGCCCCGGAGATCTGCCGGAGATCACGGCCGACCGCGTGTTAACGGCGCTCCGCAGCGGCGCCCCCCGAGCATGAGGCCGGCGGCACGGCGCGGGAGATCTGTCGCCGCCGCGGCATATCGGAGCAGACCTTATTCGGTCCTCGGCTACCAAACGCCGACATCCTGGCTGGCAAAACGGGCAGCGTCGCTTGAGCTACGCAACGGCTCCGCTCAGCTGCCCTTGAGCGCTATGATCACCACCGAATACTCTCAAACGACGTGGCCCTAAACGCGGGGGATGGTCAGACACCCTCGTACTATCCTCGTCCATGGTGGCTCCTCTCGTCTGGTAGAGCTTCAAATCGCAACACAAAGCCTAACCAGATCCGGGGCTACCAACCCCAATCAAATGTGTCAAAATACCCTTATGTTATCACATCGGCTTGACAGGCGCCTGCCACCGCCGGAGAATCCCGCCCGCGGCAGGTGAACGCCGCGGGCGCAGGCCCGGCGCCCGGCCTGTGTCACAGTGACGCCCCGGTACGGAACAGGAGGACTCGAAAATGAAGTGGAATGCAGCCCATGCGGTCTCGGCGGTGTTTGCGCTCGCATTGGCGGCGCTGCTTGCCGGCCAGGCCCATGCCGCTTGCGGCAAAGGCGATAGAATGCAGCACTACAACTCCAATTGCCTGGACGCTAGCTATAACAATACCGGTATTTTTAAAGACAATGAAGCCAAAGGGCAGAACGATTGCTGGGAATATGGCAAGGTCGTTGCAAAAGTCGATCTAAAGTCATGGTCGGACAAAACATGGCATTTGACGACCAACGACGAAAGCGAATGGAAAGGCATGGCACATATCCGAGGCGTCTTCTGCTGCACGGACCTGAGCGATCTCTGCAACCTTTCGGAATTAGTCAACGAGGATTCGTGCCTTGAACGGTTCGTGGAAAGCCCTGCTGGCGCAACTTGCGATCCACCGGATGTGGATGTTGTTGCCTCAGACAGGTACTGCAAGTTCACTACATATTGCGATGGCCACACCGATGACGATACGATTTTCACCGTGAAGTGGCTCGAAACCAATCTCCTGCGCAGTTGCGACGGGGTTCTTCAAAAGGGCTCTTGCTAGGACTCATAAGCACGCAACCAGATCGTGACGGTTGCGAGTTTGATCATGGCAAAGATTCGGCGCAACGCCATGGCGTCGCGCCACGGCCGAGACCCTGTCTCCGCCGGTCAGCGTCTCCTCCACGGTCCGCAGCTTCTCCCCCACGAACACCACGGGGGATATCCGACCCATGCATGCGCTGAAATTTGATTCCTGTTGATTCCCAATCGGATATCTTCAGTGTGTTCCAGATATGAAAAACCCCTGAAAATATAAATATTTTCAGGGGTTTTCCTTGG